>NZ_JACAXB010000012.1 GCF_013391415.1 Aquitalea sp. LB_tupeE | reverse complement strand
GCCGGCAACGAGCCATGGGTCATGGCTGCTTTGAGTTTCGTATTGTGTCCCTGATGCTGGGGTGTGCATAAATTGCAACATGGCATATTCCTGGCCTTCTAATACGCTGGCATTACAAATGGCTGAGTCAGCCTGATTCCACCGCGCAGAATGTTGCTGCAGAACCTTTTTGAGTGCTAGTGAAATGTCAGGGTTGGGTTGATTGCCCGACCTGCCCAGACAGTTAGCACTGTAAAACCTGGTGCAACAGTGTGTACCGGTGCCGGCGATTCCCTGTCATGCCGCGTCGGCGGTATAATCGCACTCTTTTTTCAAAGCATTTGATAAGTCATGGGTTCGGCGATCGAAATTAAAGCGGTGAGTAAGCGCTATGGTGCTTTGCAGGCCCTGGATGATGTCAGTATCACGGTTGAACCCGGCGAGTTCTTTGCCTTGCTTGGCCCTAACGGTGCGGGCAAAACCACGCTGATTTCTGCCATGGCAGGATTGTCGCGTCCGGATAGTGGCAGCATCCAGATCATGGGACATGATGTGATCCGTGATTTTCGTGCCGCACGCATGAGTCTTGGCGTGGTGCCGCAGGAGTTGGTTTTTGATCCTTTTCTCTCGGTGAGAGAGACCTTGCGTTTTCAATCGGGCTACTTTGGCCTGACGCGTAATGATGACTGGATTGATGAGCTGCTGAGCAAGCTGGGGCTGGCTGATAAGGCCAATGTCAATTTGCGGGCCTTGTCCGGCGGGATGAAGCGACGTGTCATGGTGGCTCAGGCTTTGGTGCATCGTCCTCCGGTGATGGTGCTGGATGAGCCTACTGCGGGAGTGGACGTTGAGCTGCGCCAGAGCCTGTGGACATTTGTCAAAGAGTTGAATGAAGCCGGGCATACCATTGTGTTGACCACGCATTACCTTGAAGAGGCGGAAGCCTTGTGTAATCGGATTGCCATGCTCAAGCGTGGCAAGCTGGTGGCGCTGGAGAGCAAGGACAAGCTGTTACAGCATGGCAAGGAGCGCGAGGTCGCATTCAAGTTGAACGGGCCTTTGCCGGATACCCTGCTGCCGCGTAAGGTGCGTGAGGAAGATGGCCGGATTGTGCTGAAGCTGCCTGATATTGCGCAGTTGGAGCAAGTGTTGGCGGCCTTGCGTGAAGCCGGCGTCGCGGTGCGCGAGCTGAACGTGATCGAAGTGGATCTGGAGTCGGTCTTTGTCAATATGATGCACGGAGGGCAGGTCTGATGCAGGGATTTTTGACCTTGTTCCGCAAGGAGCTGGTACGGTTCTGGAAGGTTGCATTCCAGACCGTGGCCGCTCCAGTGCTGACTGCACTGATGTACCAGCTGATTTTTTCCCATGTTTTGTCACGTCACGTCGAGGCCTATCCAGGCGTCAGCTACACCGCTTTCCTGATTCCTGGCCTGGCGATGATGTCGATGGCGCAAAATGCTTTTGCTAATAGCTCATCCAGCCTGATCCAGTCCAAGATCACCGGGAATATCGTTTTCCTGTTACTGCCGCCACTGACTGCGCTGGAGTTCTTTGCTGCCTACATGCTGGCTTCCATTGTCCGTGGTATGGCAGTCGGTGCTGGCGTGCTGCTGGTGACGGCATGGTTTGGCCTGCCTTTGCCAAGTCATCCGCTGTGGGTGCTGCTGTTCGCCATTCTTGGTTGTGGTGTGCTGGGTACGCTGGGGGTGATTGCCGGTATCTGGGCTGAAAAATTCGATCAACTGGCTGCTTTCCAGAACTTTTTGATCATGCCGCTGACTTTCCTGTCTGGCGTGTTCTATTCGATTAACAGTTTGCCGCCATTCTGGTACGCCGTATCGCATGCCAACCCGGTGTTCTTCATGATCGACGGGTTCCGTTACGGCTTCTTTGGCCAGGCAGACGTCAGCCCGTGGCTGTCGTTAAGCGTGGTAGGTGGCAGTTTTATTTTGCTTTCCGGGCTGGCTTTGTGGCTGATCAAGTCAGGCTACAAGCTGCGCCATTAGTATCCTCTTTCAGGATGTACACATGATTTCTGCCGAACAGGTCAAACAATATATTGCTGCTGGTCTTCAATGCTCCCACCTGGAGGTGGAGGGCGATGGGCATCATTTTTACGCCACCGTGGTGTCGCCGGAATTTGCCGGTAAGCGTCTGATCGACCGCCATCGTCTGGTCAAGGAGGTGATTGCCACCCGCCTGGCTAGCAATGAGATCCACGCCCTTTCCATCGTTAAGGCAGCGACGCCGGACGAATGGGAAAAACTCCAAGGCTGATTCCTACATGGATAAATTGAAAATTCACGGCAATGGTCCGCTGAATGGTGAAATTCGTGTATCTGGCGCCAAGAACGCCGCATTACCGATTCTGTGCACCAGCTTGCTGACCGCCGACACCATGCGCTTTACCAATGTGCCGATGTTGCGCGATATCTCCACCACCCAGAAATTGCTGCAAGGCATGGGGGTGCGGGTGATGACCGACAATGTGCATGAAATGGAAATCACCGCCGACCATCTGGATAGCCTGGTGGCACCGTACGATCTGGTCAAAACCATGCGCGCCTCCATTCTGGTGCTGGGCCCGACGTTGGCGCGCTTTGGTGAAGCTACCGTATCTCTGCCTGGTGGCTGTGCCATTGGTAGCCGCCCGGTGGATCAGCACATCAAGGGCCTGGTGGCCATGGGTGCCGAGGTGGTGATCGAGCATGGCTATGTAAAGGCCAAAGCCAAACGTCTGCGTGGCGCACATATCGTGATGGATGTGGTGACCGTGGGCGGTACGGAAAACCTGCTGATGGCTGCTGCGTTGGCAGAGGGCACCACCATTCTGGAAAATGCGGCGCGCGAGCCCGAAGTGACTGATCTGGCCAACTGTCTGGTTGCCATGGGTGCACGCATCAGCGGTATCGGTACCAATCGTCTGGTGATCGAAGGCGTGGACAAGCTGCATGGCTGTGACTACGCCATCATGCCTGATCGTATCGAGGCGGGGACTTTCCTGGTGGCTGCCGCCATGACACAAGGTCATCTGGTGCTGCGTAATGCTGCGCCGCGCAGCATGGAAGCCGTGCTGGACAAGCTGGTAGAGGCTGGTGCTGTCGTTGAAGCGGGTGATGACTGGATTTCGCTGGACATGAAACGTCGTCCCAAAGCCATCAATTTCCGTACTTTGCCATATCCGGCGTTCCCGACTGACATGCAAGCTCAGCTGATGACGCTGAACTGTATTGCCGAGGGTGCCGGCATGGTGACGGAAACCATTTTCGAGAACCGTTTCATGCATGTTCCCGAGCTGAACCGCATGGGTGCACGTATTGAAGTGGAAGGTAATACCGCAGTGGTACATGGTGTAGAGAAACTGTCCGGTGCCACGGTAATGGCAACAGACCTGCGCGCGTCAGCCAGTCTGGTGCTCGCCGGTCTGGTGGCTCAGGGCGAGACCATTGTTGACCGCATCTACCACCTTGACCGTGGTTATGAGTACATCGAGAAAAAGCTGGGTGCAGTAGGTGCCCAGATTGAGCGCATCAGTTAAGCGCGCTATTCCCGTCGGGTAGCTTGCAAGACAACACCCGGTTACAGTGCTATGCAGCCTGTGACCGGGTGTTTTGTTGTGAGGGGCAGTTGTTGGCTTGGTATGGGCAATAAGAAGCCTGGCTTAGTGCAACAGAGGAGCCGGTGTTTGCGGATGCTCTGCGTTGTACTCTGCAATGGCTTGTTCCAGGATTTCAGCGGTCAGGTATTGGCCATTGGATACTGCGTGGCGCAGGCAGCGGGTGAGGTACTCCAGTGCCTGTTGAGAAAATTGGCTTTGTTCCATGATGTACTCCGCAATAATAATCAATGAATCTTAGAATCAGTAAATTCTAATATTTATGAAGGCAGGCTTGTTGTCATGGATCAAACAGAAGATACACAAAGAAAAAGCAGCCATTCGGCTGCTTTTTTCATGCTTGCACACAGGCACACTATTGCGCCGCAGAAGCGGCGGCATGGGCCGCAGCCGAGGCTTCCGGGTGGCTGACGTCAGTGATTGCTGGTGCTGCCTCGGATGCAGGGGCTGATGCTGCTGACGGCGCATTGACCAGATCATCAATATTGACGTCATCAGACTGCGTGGGGTTGGGCAGTCCCAGCTGCCTGGCCCGTAGCTGCATGAAGCCGTCGCGCATATAGGTGTAGGGGTCGATGGCAGCAGTGGCCAGACTATCGTCGAAATCCAGGAAGCGCGCACGGGTGTTGACGCCATAGAGGCCGTAGAAGGCGATGGCTTCATTGCTGTTGTGGTAAACCAGATGCTCCGGTCCATTCATGCCCAGCGACACACCGAGACCCAGGCCATCACGTACCGTGCTGGGGCCAAAGAATGGCAACACCAGATAGTTGCTGTTCTTCCAGCCCCAGTGCGCAAAGGTGTCGCCCAGCGAGGTCTTGTTGTTTTTCAGGCCAGCCGGGGTGGCAATGTCAATCAGGCCAAACAAGCCAAAGGTGCTGTTGAGGGCAACCCGCATGATGTCGTTGACGGCCTTTTCCGGCTCGGCTTGCAGCAGGTTGTTGGCTGCACTGTAAACATCCTTGAAGTTGTCAAAGAAGTTGCTGACCGCGGTGCGGAACGGGCCCGGGGTAATGGCACGGTAGCCTTCTGCCGCCGGCTTGATCACCCAGCGATCAGCCTTGTCATTAAAGGCGTACATGGACCGGTTGAACGACTCGTACGGGTCTTGCAGTGAGCTGGGGTGGGTGCTGGCGCAGCCGGCCAGTAACAGGCTGGCTACCAGCAGGCTGCTGCGCAATGCATGGCGCGTGCAGGTCATGGTTCAGTCTCCTTGTGGCCCGGTCAGCAGGCCACGCAGTGCATACAGATCGACAAGTTCGGATAGGCGGGCGGGCCAGTTCAGCAGCTGCAATGGTTGTCCCGCTTGCTGAGCTGCGCGCCTGCAAGCCAGTAGCAATGCCAGTGCGGAGGAGTCTGCCTCGCTGATGCCGGACAAGTCCAGTTGCAGCGGGCCACGCGCAACCCGGGCGGTCAGCGTGCTCAGTAGCTGGCCGCTGCTGTGCATGTCCAGCTTGCCGCTCAGGCGGCCGTTTCCTGCCGTGGTTTCCTCAAACATGGCGATGTTTCCTGCTTATTTGCTGGCCGGGATGGCTGCGTTTTTGTCCTGCAGCATCTTGATCAGGCCATCGACACCGTTTTTGTTGATTTCCTGATTGAACTGGTTGCGGTACACGGTGACCAGACTGGCCCCTTCCACGCTGACATTGAATACCTTCCAGCCTTGCGGAGTCTTGTACAGGGTGTAGTCAACGGCAACCGGGCCCTTGTCGTTGCCCGGCAGGCTGACAGCAGACTTCACCGTGGCTTCGCGGCCGCTATTACCCATGGTGGCATTGGGCTGGATGTCGATCTGGGCATTCTTGAAGCGGGTCATGGTGGTGGAGTAGGTGCGGACCAGCAGGTTCTGGAATTGCTGTGCCAGTGCGCTTTGTTGCGCGGGGTTGGCCTGGCGCCAGCCCAGGCCGACTGCCAGTGCGGTCATGCGCTGGAAGTCGAACTGGGGAACGGCCAGTGCTTCCACTTGCTGGCGAATCTGCTTGGTATTCTTGCCGTTTTCCTGTTTCAGGACGTCCATGATCTGGCGCGAGGTTTCACGAACCTGTTCGACCGGATTGTCGGTGGCGGCCAGGGTGTGGGTACTCAGGCCGAGCAAAACGAGGAAGGAAGCGATCAGTTTTTTCATGGTATCGGTCATTCTTGATGAGTTGTGCACAAGGTCTGTGATTATTGCGCGCCAGAAGCGCTGCTCTTGTTATTGCTACCGGTGAAGCTGGTCATGAACTTGCCGATCAGCTGTTCCAGCACCAGGGCGGAGGAGGTCAGGGTGATGTGCTCACCGGGTTTGAGCTCGTCCGGGTCGCCACCTTGCAGCAAGCCGATGTATTGCTCACCCAGCAGGCCTGCGGTCAGGATTTCGGCACTGGCGTCACGACTGAAGGTGTACTGCTTTTCCAGATTCAGGGTGACACGGGCGCGGTAGGTTTTGGTATCCAGCTGGATGGCGGCCACGCGGCCCACCACCACACCGGCTTCCTTGATGGGAGCTTTCACCTTCAAACCACCGATATTGTCGAAGTCAGCATACAGGGTGTAGGTCTGATCGGCGCTTTGCGGCGTGAGATTGGCCACTTTCAGCGACAGGAAAACCACGGCGGCAATGCCGATTGCCACAAACAGGCCGACCCACAAATCAATAGTAGAGCGTTTCATTCCCTATTTCCTAGAACATGAAGGCGGTGAGGACAAAGTCCACCGCCAGGATAACCAGTGCGGAGGTCACTACCGTGCGGGTAGTGGCTGCGGAGACGCCAGCCGCGGTGGGCGTGGCATCGTAACCTTCGAAAACGGCAATCAGGGTGACGGCGATGCCAAAACACAGGCTCTTGATCAGGCCGTTGACCACGTCATAGTGCAGGTCGACATTGTTTTGCATTTGCGACCAGAAGGTGCCCGAATCCAGGCCTATCATCACCACGCCGATCAGATAACCACCGAAAATGCCCATCACGTTGAACATGGCGGCCAGGATGGGCATGGAAATCACACCCGCCCAGAAGCGCGGTGCCACCACGCGGGCGATGGGGTTGACCGCCATCACGCTCATGGCATCCAGCTGTTCGGTGGCTTTCATCAGGCCGATTTCCGCCGTCATGGCGCTACCGGCGCGGCTGGAGAACAGCAGTGCCGCCAGTACCGGGCCCAGCTCGCGTAGCAGCGACAGTGCCACCAGCGCGCCCAGTGCATCGGCGGAGCCAAAGCGCGACAGCGTGTTGTAGCCCTGCAGGCCCAGCACCATGCCGACGAACAGGCCGGACACCACCACAATGATGACGGACATCACGCCGGCGAAGTAGATTTCGCGAATGGTCAGGTTGAAGCGCAACAGGCTCTGACCCGAATAGCGCAGGATGGCCAGCAAGAAGCGGGTGATGAAGCCCAGCCGCCAGATGGCATTGATGGTGCTGTGGCCCAGTCGACGCAGCGGTGACAGCAGCAGTTCAGTCATGCTGGTTTCCTTTCAGGCCCAGATCCTGCTGCAAGGAGGTGCTGGCAGGATAGGCAAAATGGACTGGGCCGTCGGCTTCGCCCCACATGAACTGGTGCACCCAGGGGGAGGGCGAGCTGCGGATGTCTTGCGGCGTGCCATCGGCCACGATTTCACCATTGGAAACAAAGTAGACGTAATCGACGATATCCAGCGATTTGTGTACATCGTGGGTCACCATGATGGAGGTGGTACCCAGCGCGTCGTTCAGCTTCTTGATCAGATGGGCAATCACGCCCAGCGAGATCGGGTCCAGCCCGGTGAACGGTTCGTCGTACAACATCAGCTGCGGGTCCAGCGCGATGGCGCGGGCCAGTGCCACGCGACGGGCCATACCACCGGATAGTTCAGCCGGCATCAGGGCCTGGGTACCGCGCAGGCCGACTGCGGCAAGCTTCATGATGACCAGATCGTGAATCATGCTGTCCGGCAGGCGGGTGTGTTCGCGGATGGGGAAGGCGACGTTGTCCTCGACAGACAGGTCGGTGAACAACGCGCCAAACTGGAACAGCATACCCATGCGACGTCGATGCTCGAACAGTTCGGCATGGCTCATGCCGGCTACATCTCGGCCATCTACCAGCACCTGGCCGGCACTGGGGCGGATCTGGCCAGAAATCAGCCGTAGCATGGTGGTTTTGCCACTGCCGCTGCCGCCCATGATGGCAACCAGCTTGCCACGGGGAATCGTCAGGCTGATGTTTTTCAGGATGGGGCGTTCGCCATAGGCAAAACTGACATTCCTGAATTCGATGAAATGGTCTGAAGGCACGGATTTTCCGGATGAAAAACGTGATTGGCGTCACGGTTTTACAGGGTTCAAGACAATAGGATTTTATCGACTTGTCTGCTGCTCGCCAAATGAACATGGTTTCAACATGTAACGATGCGGCCAGTTGGCAAGTGCAGGAAATGAAACATGGCACTGATTTCACTTGCCAAACCGTGGGGTGCGAGCAGCGCAGTGGCTTAGTCTTCACCCTTTTGCATGGCAGGAACAAAAGAAAAGACCCGGACAGGCCGGGTCAGTTCCTGAGTCATATGCCGTCAGCAAGACGGCAATGGTGTGTTATACGCCACGCAGCAGGTCGTTGATGCTGGTTTTGCTGCGGGTTTGTGCATCCACTTTCTTGACGATGACGGCGCAGTACAGGCTGTGGCTGCCATCCTTGGACGGCAGGTTGCCCGATACCACCACCGAGCCCGGCGGAATGCGGCCATAAGTGACTTCGCCGGTTTCGCGGTCGTAAATCTTGGTGGATTGGCCGATGTACACGCCCATGGAAATGACCGAGCCTTCGCCTACGATCACGCCCTCTACTACTTCCGAGCGTGCGCCGATGAAGCAGTTGTCTTCAATGATGGTGGGGCCGGCCTGCAGCGGTTCCAGCACGCCGCCAATGCCGACGCCGCCGGACAGGTGAACGTTCTTGCCGATCTGGGCGCAGGAGCCGACGGTGGCCCAGGTGTCCACCATGGTGCCTTCGTCAACGTAGGCGCCGATGTTGACGTAGGACGGCATCAGTACGGTGTTCTTGGCGATGAAGCTGCCTTTGCGCGCCACGGCACCCGGCACCACGCGGAAACCGGCTTCCTTGAAATGGGCTTCGCTCCAGTCATGGAACTTGGTATCGACTTTGTCGAAGTAGCGGCTCACGCCATCGTCCTGTACCACGTTGTCGCGAATGCGGAAGGACAACAGTACGGCTTTTTTCACCCACTGGTTGACCACCCAGTCGCCGTCCACTTTTTCGGCCACGCGCAGGCGGCCGTTGTCCAGCTCGGTGATGACCTGGCCAATGGCGGCTTTCAGTTCGGCGGAAACGGTGGCTGGGGTGATGTCGGCGCGTTTTTCGAAGGCTTCTTCAATCAGGGCTTGAATCGGATGCATGTGATGGAGTCCTTGGGCAATGTGAATGGAAACAGTCATAGCTGGTGGATGTCGCTTATATGGTTGTTGTCTTGACGAAACGCACGATGCGTTCGGCGGCTGCCTGACATTCTGCCAGTGTCGCGACCAGAGCGATACGGATATAGCCGCTGCCCGGGTTCACGCCGTGGGCGGTACGGGCCAGGAAGGAGCCTGGCAGCACGGTAATGTGCTCCTGCTCGAACAAGGCACGGGCAAAGGCGGTGTCATTGCCACCGGGTACTTTGGCCCACAGGTAGAAGCTGGCGTCCGGCAGGCTGACCTCCAGCACCTCGGCCAGCATGGGGGTGACCGCCTGAAACTTGGCGATGTAGGCAGCACGGTTTTCTTCGACATGGGCTTCGTCATTCCAGGCGGCCACGCTGGCGGCCTGAATGGTGGGGCTCATGGCACCGCCCTGGTAGGTACGGTACAGCATGAATTTGGCCAGCAGCGCCGCGTCGCCAGCCACAAAGCCGGAGCGCATGCCCGGGGCGTTGGAGCGCTTGGACAGGCTGGTGAACATTACCAGTCGCTCAAAGCCACGACCCAGCTTGCTGGCGGCTTCCAGTCCGCCCAGCGGCGGCTGGCCGAAATGGATTTCCGAATAGCATTCGTCACTGGCAATGACAAAGCCGTAGCGGTCGGACAACGCGAACAGGTTCTTCCAGTCGTCCAGCGACATCACCGCGCCGGTGGGATTGCCCGGGCTGCACACGAAAACCAGCTGGGTGCGCGCCCATACGCTTTCCGGCACGCTGGCCCAGTCGGGTTGAAAACCCGTGCTGGCGGTACAGTTGACATAGAAGGGTTCCGCGCCTGCCAGTAGTGCCGCGCCTTCGTAAATCTGGTAAAACGGATTGGGTGAAATCACCACCGGTTTTTCAGCCTGCTGGCTGTTGACTACTGTCTGTACAAACGCGAACAGGGCTTCGCGACTGCCGTTGACCGGCAGGACTTCCTTCTCCGTATCCAGTTGCAGGCCATAGCGGCGTTGCATCCAGTCGGCGCATGACTGGCGCAGTTCCACACTGCCCAGCGTGGCCGGGTAAACCGACAGGCCGCCCAGCGATGCGACCAGTGCTTGCTTGATGACATCTGGCGTCGGGTGCTTGGGCTCGCCAATGGACAGGTTGATGGGCGGCTTGTCAGCCGGGACCGCACCAGCCATCAGCTGACGCAAACGCTGGAAGGGATAGGGTTGCAGGCTTTCCAGGTGGGGATTCACGCTTGGTTCTCTCTGTTGCAGTGGGGGGCTGGCCGGGATGTCGGCCGCCGCTGATCCGGTTTGGCGGACTGCATGGCAGTGCCGCAGAATCGCCCATCTTAAGAAATCGTGATGCCTCTTGTAAAACAAAAGCTTCTCGCCATTGTTGCCGTTGTCACCACCGCACTGGTCTGGGGCCTGATGTGGTACCCGTTTCGCGTGCTGAACCAGCAGGGCGTCAGCACGGCGCATACGTCCTTGCTGGTTTACCTGCTGGCAGCCTTGCTGGGGGGCGTGCTGTTCTTTGACGTCTACCGCAAGCAGCTGTGCTGGCATCCGGTATTGCCGTTGCTGGCGCTGTTGTTTGGCTGGTGTAATTTCAGCTACACCTGGGCGGTGTCCGAAGGCATGGTGATGCGGGTATTGCTGCTGTTTTATCTGTCACCCTTGTGGTCTGCCTTTTTTTCACGCCTGTTGCTGCATGAACGCCTGACGCGCAGCGGCTGGCTGGTGGTGGTGCTGTCACTGGCCGGTTGCATGATCATCCTGTATCGTCCCGGCCTGCTGGAAGGTGCCGTCTTGCTCAGCCAGCGTTATGAGTGGCTGGCGCTTTCCGGTGGCATTACCTTTGCCCTGGGTAATGTGCTGAGCAAGCGCGCGCGCGACCTGCCGGTGCCGGTCAAGTCCGCCACCATCTGGGTGGGCGTAGCGCTGATGGGGCTGGTGGCAGTGGGCGCACGTCAGCAACTGGGCAGCTTGCTGGATGTGTCCTGGACCGCTGCACTGATATTGGCCCTGTTAGGCACCACCTTGCTGGCCACCAGCATCATCTCCCAGCATGGTGTCAGCCTGCTGCCAGCCAACCAGACCATGACCCTGATGTTGCTGGAACTGGTGTTCGCTGCCATCTCGGCCTATCTGCTGGCCGGTGAGGCCATGCAAGTACAGGAGTGGCTGGGTGCGGCGCTGATTGGTGGTGCCAGTTTGTTATCCGGCAAAATGACGCAGCCCGTGGCTGCAAGGGAGAGTATGTGAATATCCGACCAATGCGAGCAGAAGACTTTGCTGTGTTCTGGCCAACGTTCCAGTCCATCATTCAGGCGCAGGAAAGCTATGCCTATGACCCGCAACTGACCGAGGCGCAAGCGCGTGCGCTATGGTGTGAGCTACCGCAGGAAACCTGGCTGGTGGAGGAGGATGGCGAGGTGCTGGGCAGCTATTTCATCAAGCCCAATGCCGCCGGGCCGGGCAGCCATGTGTGCAATTGCGGCTATATGGTCGCCCCGGCTGCGCGTGGTAAGGGCGTGGCGTCTGCGTTGTGCGTGCATTCGCAACAGCGCGGCCGCGCACTGGGTTTTCTCGCCATGCAGTTCAATGCAGTCGTGGCCACGAATACCGTGGCCGTCGCCTTGTGGAGGAAACTGGGGTTTGCCGAGGTTGGCCGCGTGCCGGGTGCTTACCGGCATCGGAGTCTCGGCCTCGTAGACTGCCTGATCATGCACCTGTGGTTGCAAGCGCCGGAGGCTGACAAGCCATTGACGGCGTCTGCTCCGCTGATAGCCCGCAAGAATATTGAAGCGGTGGTGTCGCGCAAGCGCAAAAAGAAGGGATGACTCAGTAATGCGGCGGTATTTCGTCGCGCAGCGAGCTGCCGCTGTTGCCGCTGTCGGGCTGGGCGGCCTTGAATTGCTGATATACCAGGCGCAGTTGCTGTTGCAGCAAGTCGATTTGCTGTTGCTGGCGGGCAATGGTGTTGTTGAGGCTGTCTAGCAGGTCGTCCTGGAAGGCGATTTTCACTTCCAGTTCAGTCAGGCGGTCTTCGGTATTCATGCGTGCATTCTACCTTGCTTGGCACATGGCCGGGTATCGGGTGATTTGGTGTTATGGAATAAGAATTCCATTTTTTATTGTTTTTAGGAATTAAATAGCAAGGTTACAGTGCTTCCATTACCCAAGCCGCAGTACGGCGGCACGACAGGAGAATGGACATGGATGCCTTGCTGGTTGGCGGCGACAGCCTGGGACAGATTCCCGAAGTGCTGGCACTGTACGATATCCGGATTGCACGTCATATCACTGGCCGCAACACGCTGCATCAGCGCAAGTTGCCGCTGCCCAAGAATACCCAGATGCTGATTCTGCTGACTGACTATCTGGGGCACAACGCCATGCGCCATTACCGCGACACGGCTGCCGCGCGGGGTATTCCGGTATTGGCCTGCCGCCGTTCTGCCACGGCGGTGGCTGAACGTTTGCAGCATGATGGCTGGCAACCGGCCTGAACGTGTTCAGTTGCGTGCTGGCTGTACGCTGAAACTTTCAATTTCCTCCAGCTGCATGATGGCGCGCGACAGGTCCACCACATTGATCATGTGGTGCTTGTTGATGGCGGACACCATGAAGCCCCAGTCGCTGATCTGGGCGTCAACCTTCAGTGCAATGCTGTCCTCGTGTACAACCACGCCCAGCGTCAGCAGCTCCCGGCACAATTTATCCACAGACCATTGATGCTCGCGCAGCACCGTCAGGTTGACATACAGACTGAAGCGGCGCGGCAGGCGGTTTTCCATCCAGTTAAGCAGGCGCATGCAAATGACGCACAGCACGGTTACTGCAATGGCTGACAAATAAAAGCCCACGCCCACCAGAATGCCGATGACCGAGGACATCCACACCGATGCTGCCGAGGTCAGGCCGCTGATGGACATGCCTTCCTTCATGATCATCCCTGCCCCCAGAAAGCCCACGCCGGTCAGTACACCCTGCGCCACACGCGTCATGTCGCCGTGCATGATGTCCGCATGCATGCCGCCGTACCAGTAACCGGAATAGCCCACCATGCTGATGACCCCGGCGGAGGCCATGGAAACCAGGCCGTAAGTGCGCATGCCTGCAGCCCGCCCGTTGGACCATCGTTCATAGCCCACCAGGCAGCCCAGCAACAGGCCGCCCAGAAGGTTGCAGGTAATCAGTAAATTCACTTCCCATTTTTGTGCCGACCAGTATTGGTCCAGCAGATCGACAAAGCTGATGCTCATGGCTGGCTTTCTTGTTGATGTTTCATCTCAGCGTTATTGCAGGCTAGGCCCTGGCAGGCCATGCAGCAAGACAATTTGCGCCGGCAAGCTGCCTGGCATCAGCCTGTCGTGACGGGGGGGCGCAAGGCCTTGATGATGTACAGGTCGAAGCGGGTGGATTTGCCATCCAGTACCGCAGAAGGTTTGACCCCCTCGATGGGGGCTCCCAGTCGGGGGCGCTTCACCACCACCCGTACCCGTGCTGCGCTGATGGCGGCTTCCAGCAGGCGGGCGCTGTCCATGTCGTCGCCAATCACGTGCTGAAAGGCTTGCATGTCTTTTTTGGCGGCAGCGCTTTTTTTGTCGGTGTCGGGAAACATCGGGTCGACAAATACAACGTCTGGTTGTTGGTCGGCAGGAAGCTGTGCCAGCCAGTCAGCCGAGTTGGCGTGCACCAGCCGCATGCGATTGGCGATATCGCTGGTGTCGGCGGCACGTGCGGCGCGCTCCAGTGCATCAAACAGCAGGGCGGCGGCCACCGGGGAGCGTTCCACCATGGTGACCTGGCAACCCAGGCTGGCCAGCACAAAGCTGTCGCGACCAAGACCGGCGGTGGCATCGACGATGGTCGGCAGGTCTTTGGCCCCCTTCAGCCCTACCGCCTTGGCTACCGGCTGACCTCGCCCGCCGCCTTGCTCGCGCCGGTGACGGGCTGCGCCTTCCACAAACTCGGCATACACCGCGCCGTGTTTGCCGGTGGTCACCAGTTCCAGCCGTTCCGGCCCCAGCTCCAGCCAGTAACCTTCAGACGGACGGTGGTGGATGAGAGGCAGGGCAAAGCGCTGCGCCAGTTCGGCGGCATGCTCGCGGCGGGCGCTCTCGCTACAGAACAGCGCGGTGGGCTGAATAGGGTTAGTTGGCATCATGCCGGCACGATACGGGATGTGCGGCAGTGCGGCAAGCGGCCTGTCCCAGTCGCCATTGCCGCATGACAACAGGCAAGGCATAAGAGGCAGATGCTGAAACTTGCCCTGTTTGTTGCCGGTATCGTGTGCTGTGCTTTTTTGCCTACCCTGCCTTCTTTGTGGAGTCTGGGTGGGCTGTGCTTGCTGCTATGCCTTCTGGAGCGCGTGGCCACGCCCAGGCTGGCCTGTGTTGCCGGGCTGCTGGCCGCCTTGTTGCTGGGGCTGGCCTATGCCGATGCCCGCGCACAATGGCGTATGGCGCAGGCCTTGCCGGCTGTCTGGTGGCAAAAACCGGTGTCTTTGATAGGTGTGGTGCGGGGCTTGCCTGTTCAGGGGCAATACGGTGTGCGCATGCAGTTCGAGGTAGAACAGGTGCTGACGCCTCAGGCCAAGCTGCCAGCACGGGTGCAGTTGTCGGTTTTTGTGCGCAAGGGCGAGCTGGCGCCGGCTGGCGTGTGGCGGGCGGGTGATCGCTGGCAGTTGGCCGCCCGTTTCCGGCCACGCCAGTCCACCGCCAACCCCTTTGGTTTCGATGCCGAGCAATGGCTGTGGTCTGAAGGCGTGCTGGCCAGTGGCACGGTATTGCCAGGGGCAAAGCGACTGGGTGAGGACAAGAGCTTTCTGTCCAGGGTGGATCGCTTGCGTGAGCAGCAGGTGCTGCGCATCGAATCGGTATTGGAGGCTTCACGCGCGGCCAGTCTGGTGGCCGGCTTGACGGTAGGAGCCCAGCAAAGCATTGCGCGGGCTGAGTGGCAAAACCTGGCGCGCACCGGTCTGACTCACGTGGTGTCAATTTCGGGCCTGCACATCACCATGGTGGCCGGTATGGTGGCTGGCCTGGTGGCATTGCTGTTGCGCCGTTGGCCGCTGCCTCGGGTAGCGCCGCGCTTGTGTATCGCGCTGTCCGGTGTGTTGGCTGCGGCCGCTTACGCGGTGCTGGCCGGGTTTTCCGTTCCCACCCAGCGTACCTTGTATATGTTGTGCTGCATGGCCTTGATGCTGTTGACGCGGCGGGTCTGGTCTGGCTTGCACATGTGGTGGCTGGCACTGGCGCTGGTGTTGTTGATCGACCCCTTTGCCGTATTGGCTCCGGGCTTGTGGTTGTCATTCGGGCTGGTGGCCGCCTTGATGCTGGTGTCGGTTGGGCGGAGGCGTCCTGCTGGCAAATGGTTTCAGGCGCTGGCTGGTCAGTGGGCGGCGACGGTGGCCTCCTTGCTGCCCTTGCTGACGCTGTTTGGCAGTTTTCCGCTAGTGTCTCCGCTGGCCAATGCAGTGGGGATACCGCTGGTTTCTGTTCTGTTGACACCATTCAGTCTGCTGGCTGTGGCATTGCCATGGGCATTGCCCTTGCAATGGGCTGGGTGGCTGGCGGAGTGGTTTTATCGCGGGGTGGACTGGCTGGCCGCCTGGCCACCATGGCAGGTAGCGGCTGCGCCCTGGCCCTTGTTGTTGACCGGGGCGATTGGCAGTTTGTGGCTGCTGGCACCGCGTGGCATGCCGGGACGCGTGCTCGGAGCCAGCCTGCTGTTACCCGTTTTGTTTTATCAGCCGCCTTTGCCAGACACTGGCACGCTACATATCAAGGTTTTCGATGTCGGACAGGGCCTGTCCGTCCTGCTGCAGACGCGCAAGCACGCCTTGCTGTTTGATACCGGCGCGGGGGAGGGCGATCGCTGGGTGCTGCCGCAGTTGCGTGGCCTGGGTGTCAGTCAGCTGGATGTGCTGTTGCTATCCCATAACGACAAGGATCACGATGCCGCTGCTGGCGATATTGCAGCCGCCATGCCGGTACGGCGGGTGCTGGCCGGACAACTGGCCACACTGACACAATACGGCTTGCACGGGAGTCTCTGTCAGCGCGGGCAAAGCTGGGTGTGGGATGGTATTCGGTTTGATGTGCTGTGGCCGGTAGCGGGGGCAGTGTTGAATGACGACAACAGCCATAGCTGCGTGTTGCGGGTGGCCAGCCGGACGCAGGCCATCCTGATCAGCGGTGATGCACCGCGTGCGGTGGAGGAAACACTGGTAGCGGACTACGGCACGCAATTGCGTAGTGACATTCTGGTGGTGGGTCACCATGGCAGTCGTACTTCTTCTGCCGCATTATGGCTGGAAACCGTGAATCCCGACTGGATGGTGTTGAGTGCGGGCTTTCTTAACCGCTACCGCCATCCACAGCCACAGGTGCTGGGAGCATTGCAGGCGCAAGGCCGTGTATTGCGTACCGATCAGGATGGTTTGTTAAGCATGACGCTGGGCGATGCCATCTTGCCGCAGTGCTATCGCCAGCTGGCAGCGCGCTACTGGCGCAGCCGTGGTCAGTGCGGCAATGCTTAGGCGGGTTTGCGGTTTACCCGGGCAATCACGCGGTTGCCCTTGCCTTGGTACTCGACGGCATCAAACGACAATTTCCGGGCAATCAGAATGCCGCGCCCATGGCTGGACAGTAGCGAGGTTGCCGGGGTGTCCTGATAGTCCTGCCAGGCAAAGCCATCCCCCATGTCCTGGATGGTGAAACTGAAACAATCCTCTTCCCGCGCAAAGCTGATGCTGACTTCGCGCTGGCCGAGTATTGGGTCCTGCTGACGGCGTTCCAGCTCGGCTTCCCAGTCGCCTTCGGCCTGCAATTGGGTTTTTTGCTGATAACTGATAGCCAGGTTGCCATGTTCGATGGCATTGACCATCAGCTCGAACAGGCCGGTGGCGACTTTTTCCGGCTGGGTGCAGGTACGGGCCAGCAGGGCGGTGACCGTCTGTGCTTCCTTGAGTGTACGCAGGTGGAATTCTGCCTGCTGCAGATGGGCCAGTGCATCCAGATGCTGTTTGGCCAGTTCACGGAAAGCCTGGTGACGGTCCCAGTGGCTTTGTGCTGCTTTTACCACCGCCAGCAGCATGTCGCGTGAGAAAGGCTTGGTCAGATAATAAAAAGCCCCGGCCTCCATGCCTTGCTGCACGCTGGCGGGTGAGCCAATGGCCGTTTGCAGGATGACCGGCAGGAAGTTGAGCTCCGGCGTGCTCTTAATACGTTTGAGCACATCAAAGCCGTTCATGCCCGGCATCATCTTGTCCAGCAACACCATGGACAGGCTGCTGCCTTGCTGTTGCAGGATTTCCCAGGCCTGTTCGCCACTTTCCGCACACACGATTTCGTAACCGTCGGCTTCCAGCAGCTCGGTCATCAGCTCCAGATTAAAGGGCTCGTCATCAACGAGTAAAAGTCGATGGGACATCGTTTCCCCCGGCAGGGCCGCTGGTGTTGTGGGTTCTTGGTAGCAGGGCCGTGAAGGCGGCGCCGCGCGGCACCAGATTCTCGGCAAAAATCACGCCATGATGGGCCTGGATGATTTCGCGGCAGATGGCAAGGCCAAGGCCGGTACCACCCGCCCCGGTCTTGGTGGCACTGCTCTGGATGAATTTGTCGAAAATGGTTTCGATTTCATCACACGGAATGCCTGGGCCGTAGTTTTCCACGCACAGCATGACCTGCTCTTGCTGCTGGCTATCTTTTTGCAGACGTGCCGTCACGCGGATGACTTCGCCATCCGGGCTGAACTTGATGGCATTGGACAGCAAGTTGCGCACGACCTGTCCCAGGCGGAAGGGGTCGATATCGGCAGTCAGTTTCTCTGGTGTGCAGTACAGGTAAATCTTGATATTGCGGCTACCTGCCAGCGGTGTCATTTCATCGCAAGCTTCACGCAGGCAGTGTGACAGGTCGTAATGAGCAATGTGGTAATCCATTTTGCCCACTTCCATCTTGGCCAGGTCCAGCAGGTCGTTCAGCAGTTGCAGCAAGCGGTTGCCGCTGCTGTGGATGCGCTGGAAGTACTGGGCCAGCTTGTCGTCCTGCAACTGGCGGGAGCGCGCTTCGCCGATTTCGGTAAAGCCCAGGATGGCATGCATCGGCGTGCGCAGCTCATGCGACATATTGGCCAGGAATTCGGTTTTGGCGCGGCTGTTTTCTTCGGCCAGCGTCTTGGCCTGGCGCAGTGCATCTTCCATTTCGCGCTGGGCGGAAAAGTCCTGGTACAGCCAGATGGTGCCAAGTTTGGGTACGGACGGATTGACTGCCCGGCCAAACATGCGGCACCAGATCAACTTGCCACTGCCGGTCCGCAGCTTTACTTCGGACTGCACTACCTTGCCGTCGTTGAGCAGGTTGTACAATGCTCGCCCGGTGCGTTCCCATTGTTCCTGGCTTTCGAAATAGGGCAGGGTGGTCTGGCCGATGACTTCGTCTTCCTTGCGCTCGAACAGGTCGAGGAAGGCGCCGTTTACCCGGCGCAGGTGCCGGTCGACAATATAGGCCATGGCCATGGGGCTGGCTTCCAGCAGTGCCGCCAGCTGGCGGCTTTGTACTTCCACCTGTTCGGCCAGGCTGTTTTTCAGCCGGATCAGCGCGGCTTCCTGTTCCTTGCGCAAGCTGATGTCACGGCAGACGGCAACATAGAAGGAGTCGTCAGGGACTTCTACCCGGCTGAGCGACAGTTCTACCGGCATCTGCCGGCTGTCACTGCACAGCAGGTGTGCCTCGAACGGCCGACCTTCGCGGGCAGCGGCAATGGATTCGAAATCGACATTCAGGCTGTAAAGCTCAGTCAGCAAGGAGCCTACCGGCAAATGCTCGATGGACTCGGCACTCTGGCCGATCAGCTTGGCGGCTGCCGGGTTGACATGGGTAATCAGGCCCTTGCGGTTGATCAGGATGATGGCATCCGAACTGGCCTGCAGAATGGCCCGCTGGCGGGCTTCGCTTTCGGCCAGTGCCTGTTCCGAGTGCGTGCGGTCGTTGATTTGTTCGCGCAGGGTGCGATTGTTCAGTTCCAGTTGCTGGTGTTGTCGGCGTAGCAGGGTGCGCAAGGCACGGTTATGGCTGATCTGGCGCTGTTGCAGGATCAGTAGCAGGCACAGGATGAAGGCGGAGCTGGCCAGGATGGCATAGCCTTGCTGGCTGAGTGCAGGCGCGTCTTCCTCCAGCGGATAGGCACCAAACAGCAGATCATAGCCACCAATCTGGCGACGCGTGGTCAGCAAGGGGTTGACCGACGGCAGTGGCTGCATGGGCAGCGAATCCAGGCTGGGGTGGTCTGGTGCTTCCTGGTTCCATACCACCAGCCGCACATGTTGCAGCGGGTTGGGCTGGTCCGGATTGCTCTGGCTGCTTTGCAGCAGCAGGTCGCTACGCAGGTTGACCAGCAGCATGTGACCGTCGTCGCCCAGATTGGCCATGATGTCCAGCCGCGGGATGGCTCCCGGCGTCAGGGTGTTGAACATCAGCATGGGCTGGTTGCGGTTGCGGGCCTGATCCATCTTGCGCCTGGCATTGTCCAGGCTGCCCAGGTCCATGCCTTGCGGCAGGGCATTGCCATCATCCGGCAAATAGCTTTCGACCGGGTAATACATGGGCTGCTGCGGGCTTGCGACCAGATGCCGGTCCTTGAGCATGCGGATGCTGTTGGCAATGTTGGATTCAAATTCGGTGCGTTGTGCCGGGCCGATGCGCCGCACGATGCCGATGCCGCCAAAGCGGCTTTCCTCCTTCAGAACCGTGGGGGCCAGTTCACTCAGGTTAATGGCGCTGCCGGTGGTGTGGCGCTGGCGGATCAGGCTTTGTGCCAGCAGGTCGGTGCGGTCCAGCATTTCCTGCAGCCGGGTGGCCAGTAGTTCGGTACCCAGTTCGCCCCAGTGTTGCAGCTTTTCCTGTTCGCGGATGCGGTCATTGTCCAGCAGCAGCAGGTATTCCGCTGTCAGCAGGGCAATGGTAAGAACCGCACCCAGAAGAAAGGACGTCAGGCGACTCTGGCTTGGCATGTTTGCTGGCAGGCCTCAGGCAAGAGCTTGGTAGAGCGCGGTAAACTCAAGCGACAGCTTGTGCTTGGGGTCCAGGTAAACCATGGGCTTGGCAGCATCGTGAGATTCGCGGATCTTCACCGAGGCGGACAAGGGCGGGTTCAGCACCGGCAGGCCTTCAGCACGCAATTCTGCCACCAGGCGTACCGGCAGGCTGGCGCGCGGCTGGAACTGGTTGACTACAATGCCTTCCACTTGCAGGGCCGGGTTGTGGTCGGCGCGGATTTCATCCACGCTGGCCAGCAGGTTGTATAGCGCCTGGCGGGAAAAGGCATCGCAATCAAACGGAATCAGGCAGCGATCCGCAGCAATCAGGGCAGAGCGGGTAAAGAAGTTGAGCGCTGGCGGGGTGTCGATCCAGATTTCATCAAACTCACTTGCAGCCTGGTCCAGCGCCTCTTTGAGCTTGAACATCTTGTAACGGCTTTCCAGCTTGACCATCAGTTCGCTCAGCTCCGGGTGGGATGCCAGCAGTTGCAATGCGTCAAACGGGGTGGCACTCACGAATTCGTGCAGTTCTTTGCTATACATGCTGATGTTCAGCATCTGGCTAAAGAAACCTGCTGCGGATTGTTCCTGTTGCCGGGTTGCAAGGCCGGTCAGGTAATGGCTGGCATTGCCCTGGGCATCCAGGTCGATCAGCAGTACCTTCTTGCCTTGGCGGGCGGCAACGGCGGCCAGGTTGGCGGTAATGGTGGATTTGCCCACGCCACCTTTCTGGTTGAACACGACCCGACGGATAGCCTGCATGAATTTCCCCTATGACAAAGTCTGCTACGTAACGGACGGCCAGCCATATTCCCGCGTGGATAACATGGCGGAAAACTTGCTGTTTGAATATATCAGAAGCCGGGCTGGCCTTTGCAGACGTATTGCATCTGCTGGAAGCTGGCCGAGTTTTGGGTCACCGGCATTGGTTTTATCTGGCTGTCATTGTAAGTGTAGCTGGCAATCTGGCGTCCGTTCTCGTCCAGCAGCACCATGCTGGTCAGGCGGAAGGTGCGGGCAGAGCAGTCAATCAGCCAACTGTTGATGGAGGTCTTGTGTCTTGGCGTGGACAGGAAGTTTTCCTTTTTCACATTGAAAATGGTTTTCCGGTCGCGGAAGGTCACGGTATTGCCCTGCTGCTTGATCGACAGCTTGTCCAGTTCGTTCAGGATATTGCCATTGGGCGAAACACCCAGGTTTTCCCAGTCGGCATTGGCAGGTGCAGGGACAGGCGCTGGTGCCGGTCGGGGTTTGGTGGGGCTGATTTGGCTTGGTGTGGTGGCGCAGGCGCTCAGCAGGCTGCCCATCGCGGCCAGTACAAGCAGGCGATAAAACATGTTGAATCTCCGGTTGGATGCCGACAGTTTCGCATAGGCTGGGTCAGCGGGGAAATCATGCTGGCTGTCGGCGAGCCCAGGCATGCTTCTGAGGTGTTTCAAGCCCTAGCTTGCGATCTGGCATGCTGATCAACCGTATTTTCATGTAAAAGTTTAAGTATTGTCATTACTTAAAAAGGAACTTTCCATATTTGCGGCTGGTCTGTCAGTAACGAGAGCATCTTTCTCTTCGTTTCACATTGTCTCCATCCAAACTTGAAAGCCGTCCGTTTTGGGCGGCTTCTTTTTTTGTGTGGCTGCGCTTTGCCGTACAATGGCTTCCTTCCCATGACTTCAAACAGGCTATCGGCCTTGTCCTGACCGGAAGCTCCGGCCGGGCCTGGTGCTCACCCCGCATGCAGGACGCACTCACCTTACTTGGCAATATCTTCGGCTATCCGGCCTTTCGTGGTCAGCAGGCGCAAATCGTGCAGCACATCGTGGATGGCGGTCATGCGCTGGTGTTGATGCCAACCGGCGGCGGCAAAAGTCTGTGTTACCAGATTCCCGCTTTGATGCGCCCGGGTCTGGCCATTGTGGTGTCGCCACTGATTGCCTTGATGCAG
This sequence comes from Aquitalea sp. LB_tupeE, assembly GCF_013391415.1. Taxonomy (GTDB): domain Bacteria; phylum Pseudomonadota; class Gammaproteobacteria; order Burkholderiales; family Chromobacteriaceae; genus Aquitalea. The sequence goes on along the minus strand of NZ_JACAXB010000012.1, from coordinate 3,229 downwards.
GATCAGGTCGCTGCGCTCACCGAAGTGGGCGTTGCCGCTGCCTGCCTGAACTCGGCCACCGCGCCGGATGATGCGCGTGATATCGCCCGGCGTGCCCGTGATGGCTCGCTCAAGTTACTGTATGTGGCACCGGAGCGCTTGCTCACCCCGCGCTTTCTCGATTTTCTCGCGCAACTGGATATTTCCCTGTTTGCCATCGACGAAGCGCATTGCGTCAGCCAGTGGGGGCATGACTTCCGACCGGAATACCAGCAGTTGGGCATGCTGGCCGATCAGTACCCGCAAGTGCCGCGCATCGCGCTCACCGCCACGGCCGACCCGCAAACCCGCGAAGATATCCTGCATTACCTCAAATTGGGCGATGCCCGGGTGTTCCTGTCCAGCTTCGATAGACCCAACCTGTTTTATCAGGTGGTGGAAAAGCACAACGCCAAAAAGCAGCTGCTGGACTTCATCAATAATGAATATCCGGGAGCTTCCGGCATTGTGTACTGCCTGTCGCGCAAGCGGGTGGAGGAAACTGCCGAGTGGCTCAGCCAGAACGGTATTCCTGCCTTGCCCTATCACGCCGGCCTCAGTCATGAAGTGCGTGAGCGGCATCAGCGCGAATTCCTGCGCGAAGAAGGCATTGTCATGGCGGCTACCGTGGCCTTTGGCATGGGCATCGACAAGCCGGATGTGCGCTTTGTCGCCCATATCGACCTGCCCAAGAGCCCGGAAAACTTCTATCAGGAGTCGGGCCGGGCCGGGCGCGACGGCCTGCCAGCCTCTAGTTGGCTGTGTTACGGACTGAACGACATGGTGCAGCTCAATCAGATGATTCAGGGCTCGGAGATGGCCGAGCTGCAAAAGCAGGTGGAGCTGTCCAAGCTGGACGCCATGCTGGCCTTTTGCGAAACAGCCAGTTGCCGTCGTCAGCAAATCCTCAGCCACTTTGGCGAGACCAGTCAGCCCTGCGGTCATTGCGACAATTGCCTGAACCCACCCATCACTTTTGATGCCACCGTGCCGGTGCAAAAGCTGCTGTCCTGTATTTATAGAGTGGAACAGCGTTTTGCTGCCAATCACGTGGTGGATGTCCTGCTGGGGCGCAGCAACCAGTCGGTACTCAGTTTCGGGCATGACAAGCTGTCCACCTTCGGCATCGGACGTGATTACAACCAGCGTGCCTGGCGTTCGCTCATCCGCCAACTGGTGGCGCGCAAGATCCTGCAAGTGGACATCGCCCGCGGCCAGTCGCTGGTATTGACCGATGCCTGTCGCCCCTTGCTCAAGGGGCAGGAAAAAATCTATCTGCGTCCGCTGGCAGAAGACAGCAAGGCACGCAGCGTCAATACCGACCGCTGGCTGCGTACCGAGCGTGAGGAGCGCCTGTGGCAAGCCCTGCGCCGCTGGCGACGTCAGACTGCGGATGAACACAATGTCCCGGCCTATGCAGTGTTTTCAGACCGCACCTTGCGCGACATCGTCGAGCGTCGGCCGCAAAGCCTGCGCGAACTGGGCAAGGTATACGGCCTGGGCGAACTGAAGCTGGCGCGCTATGGCGATGCATTGCAACAAATCCTCGATAGCCAGCAGGACTGATTCCGTTACAATCTAGGCACACAACATACAAGCAACAGGCACGTGTCAGCGTGCCGGCATGGAGAATTCATCATGGCAGTCAACCTGACCCCGGTTAGCGCCGATCAACTGGCCATCATTGATGGCATCGAACTGAGCGTGGCAGAAGCCGGCATCAAAAAAGCCAACCGCAAGGATGTGCTGGTCGTCCGTATCGATAAAGGCAACACCGTTGCCGGCGTATTCACGCAAAACCGCTTCTGTGCCGCCCCGGTGCAAATCAGCAAGAATCATCTGGATGCCGGTGTGCAAATCCGCGCACTGGTGGTGAATACCGGCAATGCCAATGCCGGTACTGGTGAGGACGGGCGTCAGCGCGCGCTGTCAGTGTGTCAGGCGCTGGCTGGCGAACTGGACTGTGCGGTTGAACAAATCCTGCCGTTCTCCACTGGCGTCATCCTGGAGCCGCTGCCTGCCGACAAGATCATCCAGGCACTGCCGACCCGCCGCCCGGCCAACTGGGCCGAGGCTGCCGAAGCCATCATGACCACCGACACCGCGCCCAAGGCCACCAGCCGCACGCTGGAAATCGATGGTCAGAAAGTCAGCATCACCGGCATCGCCAAAGGTGCCGGCATGATTCATCCCAATATGGCCACCATGCTGGGCTTTGTCGCCACCGATGCACCGGTAACCCGCCCGGTACTGGAGCAACTGGTCAAGGAAGTGGCCGACCTCTCCTTTAACTGCATCTCGGTCGATGGCGATACCTCTACCAACGACAGCTTCATCCTGGTGTCCACCGGCAAGAGCGCTGCACCGCGTATCGACTCGGTCAATCACCCGGCCTACGCCATCCTCAAGGCCGCGCTGGTGGATGTCGCCACCGAGCTGGCGCAGGCCATCATCCGCGACGGTGAAGGTGCTACCAAGTTCATCAGTGTCAAGGTGGAAGGCGGCCGTTCCGTTGCCGAGTGCAAGGACGTAGCCTACGCCATCGCCCGCTCGCCGCTGGTCAAGACCGCTTTCTTCGCCTCCGACCCGAATCTGGGTCGCCTGCTGTGCGCCATCGGCTACGCTGGTGTCAGCGATCTGGATGTCGATCGCCTCTCCTTGTATCTGGATGACGTACTGGTTGCCTGCAATGGCGGTCGCAACCCGGAATACAAAGAAGAAGATGGTCAGCGCGTGATGAGCCAGAGCGAGATTACTGTTCGCGTGGTGCTGGGGCGTGGTGCTGCGCAGGCCACGGTCTGGACCTGCGATTTCTCTTATGATTATGTGAAAATCAATGCCGACTACCGTAGTTGATACAGCTATTCAGTAGTCCCTGATACAAAAAGCCCGGCCCTGCCGGGCTTTTTGCTGTTGGTGGCAGTGCAGTGGCCGACTTTTTGCGTCAGTCCGGCTGGTTTTCAGTGCCCGGTATAGTCGCCACTCCGCCTGCCTCAGTGCACTTGCAGTAAAACAGTCATCAAACCCTCATTTCATAAAGTATTACCGTTCAGTGACTTAGCAGCTGGTTGGCCGGGTTATTAGCAAAATCTGCAGATTTCTTCGCACAAAGTGTTGACGAGGGTGGGGCTGTGACGTATAGTTCGCCTCCTCAGCAGACAAGGCAGCGACGGAAACGAAACGCAGCGACCTGCACCGCTCTTTAAAAAAC
>NZ_JACAXB010000011.1 GCF_013391415.1 Aquitalea sp. LB_tupeE | reverse complement strand
GGGGGATTAGCTCAGTTGGGAGAGCACCTGCTTTGCAAGCAGGGGGTCGTCGGTTCGATCCCGTCATCCTCCACCACCTCAACTCAAACAAAAGCGTATCTGGAAACGTTGTTTCCGGGTGTCTTTTTGTTTGCGTTGAATTGACCGTCAGGTCAAACGCCCGATCTTTAACAAACTGAAGAAGCCGAATTAATTAGACGGCGAGATGAAACACCTGCAGTTAACTCTGCAAGTGGGACAAATCGTCATCTTGGGAATTTGATTGTATCTAATGTCATGTCGCCATATCAAAAGGGGCGGTGTGACATGTCGCACAAACACAATCCTGTCGGATTGGTGACTTAGGTTACTGAAATGATAGGGTCAAGCGACTAAGTGCATCTGGTGGATGCCTTGGCGATCACAGGCGATGAAGGACGTGTAAGCCTGCGAAAAGCGCGGGGGAGCTGGCAATAAAGCTTTGATCCCGCGATATCCGAATGGGGAAACCCACCCGCAAGGGTATCCCGTACTGAATACATAGGTACGTGGAAGCGAACCGAGTGAACTGAAACATCTAAGTAACTCGAGGAAAAGAAATCAACCGAGATTCCGTCAGTAGTGGCGAGCGAACGCGGAATAGCCTGTATGTGATAGAGATTGAGATAGTGGAAGGACCTGGAAATGTCCGCCGTAGTGGGTGATAGCCCCGTACACGAAATTTCATTCTTGGTACTGAGCATACGAAAAGTAGGGCGGGACACGCGAAATCCTGTCTGAAGATGGGGGGACCATCCTCCAAGGCTAAATACTCGTGATCGACCGATAGTGAACCAGTACCGTGAGGGAAAGGCGAAAAGAACCCCGGGAGGGGAGTGAAATAGAACCTGAAACCGGATGCATACAAACAGTGGGAGCCTCGCAAGGGGTGACTGCGTACCTTTTGTATAATGGGTCAGCGACTTACGTTCAGTAGCAAGCTTAACCGCATAGGGGAGGCGTAGGGAAACCGAGTCCGAATAGGGCGCTTTAGTTGCTGGGCGTAGACCCGAAACCGAGTGATCTATCCATGGCCAGGATGAAGGTGCGGTAACACGCACTGGAGGTCCGAACCCACTAGTGTTGCAAAACTAGGGGATGAGCTGTGGATAGGGGTGAAAGGCTAAACAAACTCGGAGATAGCTGGTTCTCCCCGAAAACTATTTAGGTAGTGCCTCATGTATCACTTCCGGGGGTAAAGCACTGTTATGGCTAGGGGGTCATTGCGATTTACCAAACCATGGCAAACTCTGAATACCGGAAAGTGCGAGCATGGGAGACAGACGGTGGGTGCTAACGTCCATCGTCAAGAGGGAAACAACCCAGACCGCCAGCTAAGGTCCCAAATGATCAGTTAAGTGGTAAACGAAGTGGGAAGGCCCAGACAGCCAGGATGTTGGCTTAGAAGCAGCCATCATTTAAAGAAAGCGTAATAGCTCACTGGTCGAGTCGTCCTGCGCGGAAGATGTAACGGGGCTCAAACTGATAACCGAAGCTGCGGATTTGCACGTAAGTGCAGATGGTAGGGGAGCGTTCTGTAGGTCTGTGAAGGTGTCTCGTAAGGGATGCTGGAGATATCAGAAGTGCGAATGCTGACATGAGTAGCGATAAAGCGGGTGAAAAGCCCGCTCGCCGAAAGCCCAAGGTTTCCTACGCAACGTTCATCGGCGTAGGGTGAGTCGGCCCCTAAGGCGAGGCTGAAAAGCGTAGTCGATGGGAAACGGGTTAAAATTCCCGTACTTTTGTGTAGTGCGATGTGGGGACGGAGAAGGTTAGGTCAGCGGCCTGTTGGAATAGGTCGTTCAAGCCGGTAGGCGTGAAGGGTAGGCAAATCCGCCCTTCTTTAACGCCGAGAAGTGATAACGAGGGTCTACGGACCTGAAGTGACTGATACCACGCTTCCAGGAAAAGCCACTAAGCTTCAGCTACACAAGAACCGTACCGCAAACCGACACAGGTGGGCAGGATGAGAATTCTAAGGCGCTTGAGAGAACTCAGGAGAAGGAACTCGGCAAATTGATACCGTAACTTCGGGAGAAGGTATGCCTGTTGTGGTGAAGTCCCTGCGGATGGAGCTACGACAGGTCGCAGAGAATCGGTGGCTGCGACTGTTTATCAAAAACACAGCACTGTGCCAACACGAAAGTGGACGTATACGGTGTGACGCCTGCCCGGTGCTGGAAGGTTAAGTGATGGGGTGCAAGCTCTTGATCGAAGCCCCAGTAAACGGCGGCCGTAACTATAACGGTCCTAAGGTAGCGAAATTCCTTGTCGGGTAAGTTCCGACCCGCACGAATGGCGTAACGATGGCCACACTGTCTCCTCCTGAGACTCAGCGAAGTTGAAGTGTTTGTGAAGATGCAATCTCCCCGCTGCTAGACGGAAAGACCCCGTGAACCTTTACTGTAGCTTTGCATTGGACTTTGAAGTGGTTTGTGTAGGATAGGTGGGAGGCTTTGAAGCAGGGACGCTAGTTCCTGTGGAGCCGACCTTGAAATACCACCCTGACCCCTTTGAGGTTCTAACCTTGGTCCGTGATCCGGATTGGGGACAGTGCATGGTAGGCAGTTTGACTGGGGCGGTCTCCTCCCAAAGTGTAACGGAGGAGTTCGAAGGTTACCTAGGTACGGTCGGAAATCGTGCTGATAGTGCAATGGCAAAAGGTAGCTTAACTGCGAGACCGACAAGTCGAGCAGGTGCGAAAGCAGGACATAGTGATCCGGTGGTTCTGAATGGAAGGGCCATCGCTCAACGGATAAAAGGTACTCCGGGGATAACAGGCTGATACCGCCCAAGAGTTCACATCGACGGCGGTGTTTGGCACCTCGATGTCGGCTCATCACATCCTGGGGCTGTAGCCGGTCCCAAGGGTATGGCTGTTCGCCATTTAAAGTGGTACGTGAGCTGGGTTCAAAACGTCGTGAGACAGTTTGGTCCCTATCTGCAGTGGGCGTTGGAAGTTTGACGGGGGCTGCTCCTAGTACGAGAGGACCGGAGTGGACGAACCTCTGGTGTACCGGTTGTCACGCCAGTGGCATTGCCGGGTAGCTAAGTTCGGAAGAGATAAGCGCTGAAAGCATCTAAGCGCGAAACTCGCCTGAAGATGAGACTTCCCTGAGGGCTTGACCCTCCTGAAGAGTCGTTCGAGACCAGGACGTTGATAGGTCGGGTGTGGAAGCGCTGTGAGGCGTTAAGCTAACCGATACTAATTGCTCGTGAGGCTTGATCCTATCATTTGAGTGGCTTGGGAAACCGAGACCGGATGGATAGTGAGTGTGCGACGCGATCAAAGACCCAATCTAATTAATTCAGTGCTGCAGACCGAGTCTGGAGTACAAAGCTTCTTCAAGTTTGTTGACAGTTTATGTCTGGTGGCCATAGCAAGGTGGTCCCACGCCTTCCCATCCCGAACAGGACCGTGAAACGCCTTAGCGCCGATGATAGTGTGGCATTCGCCATGTGAAAGTAGGACACCGCCAAACTACCCATTCGCCAGCTATCTGGCAGTAAAAAGCCCGGACATCAAGTTCCGGGCTTTTTGCATTTTGCTGGTGCAAGATCATGTCTTTCGACCGGCAAGCTCCAGCAAGCTGTTGATTTCTGCTTCATTAAATATCTGGATATTGTGCTGGCGTAGCAGGCTGCTGCTTACACCTTCGCCAGGCTGTAGCTGACCGGTGAAACTGCCGTCATAAATGTGCCGGTTGCCGCAAGACGGGCTATTGGCCTTGAGTAAGGCGAGTTGACAGCCATACTGTTGTGCCAGACCCAGGCTGTGCTCTGCGCCATTGGTAAATGCCGTGGTGAGGTCCTTGCCGTCAGCAGTCATAACCTTTGCTTTGCCTTGCCATACGTCGGAGCCATCTCCACCACTAATTTCAGCCGCCGGGCGGGGAACGGACAGGCCTCCAGCGCATTCCGGACAGGTGGGAATCAGTTGAAAACGTTCAGCCAGTGCAGCCAGTTGATCTGGTGCTTGTCCCTTGGCTTGGCCATCGTAGCGGACGGGTTCTCCTAGCAGGCAGGCGCTGATCAATAATGCGGGTTTGTCAGTATTCACAGTAAGGGTTCTACCAGTTGGGCCAGTCGCAGTGCTGACTGGCGAATGTCGTTTTCCTCGACCCCGGCATAGCCAAGGACCAGTCCGTTTCGTTGCCGTGCACCCAAAAAATGGCGTGACAGCGGGCGTAGCCACAACCGCTCGGCCGCAGCTTGCTGACTGAGCAGCTGATCATTGACCGAGGGGGGCAGGCTTGCCACCAAATGCATGCCGGCTTGGCCGGAAGAGAGGGGAATGGCATCCCCTACGGCTTGCTGTAATGTGCTGCGCAGCAATTGCTGGCGTATGCGGTACAGGTCGCGCATGCGGCGGATGTGGCGGGCAAAATGTCCCTGTGCAATGAAATCGGCCAGCGCTGCTTGCTGAGCATAGCAGCCCTCACGATACAGGCGGGCATAGGCTGAGAGGAAGGCATCGACCAGCGCTGGCGGTATAACCAGGTACGCCAGTCGCATGGCAGGAAACATGACTTTGCTGAAGGTGCCGATGTAGATGACCCGTGCACTGTCGGCCAGCCCCTGTAACGAGGCAATGGGTTGGCTATCGTAACGGAATTCGCTGTCGTAGTCGTCTTCGATGATCCAGCTGTTATCAGCTTCAGCGCGCTGCAGCAGCTCCAGGCGGCGGGCAAGGGACATGACGACGCCACTGGGATACTGGTGCGATGGCGTTATGTAAATCAGCCTTGGTCGGCTATCTGGCGGTGCGGCCGCGGGATTCAGTCCTTCATTGTCGACCGGTACCGGGATGATATGTAAACCGGCTGCCTGCATGGCTGCCTGGGCACCGGCGTAGCCCGGGTCTTCCATCCAGGCCTCGTCCGCCGGGTCGGCAAGTAATCTGGCGGTCAGTTCCAGTGCTTGCTGTGCACCTTGCACCACCAGAATTTGCTCTGGGTGACAGTGAACCGAGCGGGATAGTTGCAAATAGCTGCAAATGGCCTGGCGTAAGGCGGGCAGCCCACCTTCTTGCTGATAGTGCCACCAGTGTGACGGCGCTTGCCGGTTATGCTGATGTTGAAGGCGGTGCCACACGGTATGCGGAAATTGGCGTAACTCCGGCAAACCAGGTGCAAAAGCACCACTCAGTCCGGTGGGGAGCCGGTATTGCTCGGATAGCGCCTGTCCCCGTTGCGACAAGCCGGCATGTTCACTGGCGGATGCCTGGTGTTGACCAAGGCTGCTAAACGCCGGGCTGACAAAAGTCCCGGCCCCTGGCCGACTGTAAAGATAGCCTTCGGCCAGTAATTGATCGTAGGCGGCCAGCACGGTATTGCGACCGATCTGTAAGGCTTGTGCCAGCATGCGACTGGCGGGGAGTGCCGTGTCTGCCACCAGCTGCTGGCGCGCAATGGCTTCACGCAGCAGCTTGTATACCTGCTGTGACAGCGTTGATTGCCCTTGTCGCTGCAGCTGTCCTTGCAGATAGTCAATGATCCAGTCGGCATGCATGGGGGAAGTGGTTCCTTGTCATCCGCAAAGAGTGGTTCTTTTAGAGGAATCAATTTGCCCGTAATCTGCAGCTATTGCAAATGCATCAAGCAAGGAGAAGCTCATGACACAGCTGGAGTTTTACCAGGCCAAACTGGCCTATGAAATTGATGCCGCCGATGTCAAGGCTGCGCTGGAAGCGGGTGAAAAACTGATTTTGATTGATACGCGTGCCACTGTCGCGTTCGAACGTGAAAGCATTCCCGGCGCATTATCCCTGCCACATCGCACCATGAATGCAGAAACCACTGCCGCTTTGCCGCGGGACGCCCTGCTGGTGCCCTTCTGTGATGGCATTGGTTGCAATGGCTCTACCAACGGTGCCATCAAGCTGTTGCAGCTCGGGTTCCGTGTGAAGGAGTTGCAAGGTGGGCTGGATTGGTGGAAGCGCGATGGCTTCGCCACGGCAGGCAGCCATGCGACGGCCGGTTCATCCATTCAGTGTGCGTGTTAGGAGACAAAATGTCTGATGAGTTTATCGCGCAGCGCCTGGCGCAGGGTGAACTGAACCAATATGGCCAGTTGCATGGTGTGGCCTTGCCCGAGTGGCGGGCTTGCCCGGCACCGCAGCCGGTTGTCCTGCAGGGGAAATATTGTCGTCTGGAGCCACTATCGGCCGTAGAGCATGCCGCAGGGCTGCATGCGGCCATGCAGGCTGATGGTGCGGATGCAAACTGGACATATCTGGGTTACGGGCCGTTTGCCAGTCTCGCCGACTACACGGCCTGGCTGACTGGCATGGAAGGGCTGAGTGATCCGCAGTTTTATACCATTGTCGATATAGCTAACGGGCAGCCGGTGGGCCTGGCAAGCTATCTGCGCATTGATGCGGCCAATGGGGTAATTGAAGTCGGGCATCTTAACTATTCCCCGCTGTTGCAGCAGAAGCCTGCCGCCACCGAGGCCATGTATCTGATGATGCGCCATGCCTTCGAACTGGGATACCGTCGCTATGAGTGGAAGTGCAATGCACTGAACTTGCCATCGCGGCGTGCAGCAGAGCGGCTGGGCTTTCTGTTTGAAGGCTTGTTCCGCCAGTCCATGGTGATCAAGGGGCGCAATCGGGATACTGCCTGGTACTCCATCCTGGATAGCGAATGGCCTGCAGTGAGGCAAGTTCTGGAGCAATGGCTGAATGCGGAAAACTTTGATGCGACAGGTCGGCAGCGTCAGGCTTTGTCCCGGCTGATGTCCGCCTGGCGTAACCGGGGTGTAACAGACAACTAGCTCATTTCGCACCGCAGCGGTTTCGCCACGTGGGGGTGGCGGGTACAATAGGATGTTTTTGCAGATTTTTTTGGTTGATCGATGACTCCGCATCCCCGTAATGCCCGTATCAAGGGTGAGCCGCAGCCGCCTAACCGTTTCATCTTTGGCGATGCCGTGGACGCGTCAGGCCTGGAGGCCACCGAATATCTGATCCACACCGCAGCCCCTGCCTTTGTTTGCCGCCTGGTTGGCAATGACTTTACCGAGTTTGTAGGTCGTGATACTGACGCATTTGCCAGTGATCTGCTGTTTGATCCGGCCGACAACCAGAGTGTTTATGTCTGCAATCGCGGTTTGCGGCTGTTTGATTTTGTCTTCAGTGCCGAGGTGCCGACGGCAGCCCGCCTGCAAGCGATCTGCGATGAAGCCATGCACACTTATCAGCGGCTGCATGAGGCTTATGCCGAGCGTGAGGTGGGCCCGCGTCCGCGTGAAATGCGCCTGGGGCCGACCGAGCCCTTACCGCCAGCCGAGCGCAGTCAGGCTATCCGCACCTTGCGTGACGCTGCCCGTGCTGCCGCCCTTGACCCCATGCATCGTGCCGGTTTTGCCGCCCAGGTGCAGCAGGCCTTGATGGGTGGCGATCAGGCGGTGTTTACCGAAGCCCAGCTTTCCCTGCTGACGGAACCGGCAGCGCGTGCCTTGCTGGTGAATAGTGCGCGCGATGCCATTGCTTTTCCCGAAGTGGTACGCGCCGACGGTTCCGTGGTTTCCTTCGAATTATGGGCGCTGCCTTTTGCCTTTTCGCGCGCGCAAGGCGGCGTGTGGTGGCATTTCCCCTTGCTGGAGCGGCTGGAAACCCCGCTGGCGGATGCGCTGGATGTGCCGGAAAAGGCCATCCTGTGGATATCTCCCACCCTGTTCACCGTTGACATGCTCAATGAGCGTGCTTGCCAGAACCTGATGCATCTGGCCAGCGTGATGGATGCAGGTTGTGACTTTGCACCGCTGGATCCGGCTTCTTCGCGTGCCACTTATGAAGCCGCACGCAAGACGCAGGACCCGCAGCTGGTGATTTCCTGGCTGCCTTTCCTGGTGGAGCGTGGTGCCTTGCCGGTTGATCAGGCACGCCAGCTGTCGCGCAAGGCGCTGGATGCCGTGATGCCGCTGGTGCAGCAGGCCATTGGTGCCGAGATGGAGTATGGCGAGGCCGAACTGTTTGCTCCGCTGCCGTGGTGGGAGGCGCTGTCCGCTGGTGTGCGTGCCTGGAACCGCAAGCGTCTGGGCCTGACTGTGGCTCTGATTGCCGGCAAGGTGGGCGGCTTGCAGGATCTGGAGGCCGTGGCGGAATATCAGCCGGAAATGCAGGGCTACGAGGTGGGGCTGAAGCTGCAGGGCAAGGATGAACTGCTGGCCCGCTCGCCCTGGTTGCTGGTGCCGGATGTGGCACCGGACAAGGATGCCTGCTGGAAAGACCTGTGTGACTGCCTGCGCGAGGCAGACATTCCGCTGTCGGAAACCATCGTCAAGCTGCACTGAACTGTGCCGCTATCGCAATAAAAAAGGCCGCAAACGCGGCCTTTTTTCGTGGTAGCCGGACTTACTTGTCCAGGCCGCCCAGCAAGACGTACTTGATTTCCAGGTAGTCTTCAATACCGTACTTGCTGCCTTCGCGGCCCAGGCCGGATTGCTTCACGCCACCGAACGGTGCGGCTTCGTTGGACAGCAGGCCGCTGTTGACGGCAACCATGCCGTATTCCAGACCTTCGGAGACGCGGAAGATACGACCCACATCACGGGCATAGAAGTAGCTGGCCAGGCCGAACTCGGTGTCGTTGGCCATCTGGATGGCTTCTTCTTCGGTCTTGAAGCGGAAAACCGGAGCCAGCGGGCCGAAGGTTTCTTCCTTGGCCACCTTCATGGCCGGGGTCACGTTGGTGATCACGGTCGGTTCGAAGAAGCTGTGGCCCAGTGCGTGGCGCTTGCCACCGGCGATCAGCTTGCCACCCTTGGCCAGGGCATCGGCGATGTGCTCTTCCACCTTGGCCACGGCGTTCTGGTCGATCATCGGGCCTTGGGTGATGCCGGCTTCCAGGCCGTTACCCACGTTTAGCTTGGCCACGGCGGCGGCAAATTTTTCGGCGAAGGCATCGTACACGCCATCCTGTACCAGAATGCGGTTGGCGCAGACGCAGGTCTGGCCGGCATTGCGGTACTTGGAAATCATCGCGCCTTCAACGGCGGCATCCAGATCGGCATCATCAAATACGATGAACGGTGCGTTGCCGCCCAGTTCCATCGACACTTTCTTGACGGTGTCGGCACATTGGGCGATCAGCTTGCGACCCACTTCGGTAGAGCCAGTGAAGGAGAATTTCTTCACGGTGTCGCTACCGGTCAGCACGGCACCGATTTCGCTGGAGCTGCCAGTCAGTACCGAGAACACGCCAGCCGGAATGCCGGCACGTTCGGCCAGTACGGCAATGGCCAGAGCCGACAGTGGAGTCTGGCTAGCCGGGCGTACCACCATCGGGCAGCCAGCGGCCAGCGCCGGGGCAGCCTTGCGGGTGATCATGGCATTGGGGAAGTTCCACGGCGTGATGGCGGCGGTAACGCCGATCGGCTCCTTGGTGACCAGAATGCGACGGTCGGATGCCGGAGCTGGAATGGTGTCGCCATACAGGCGCTTGGCTTCTTCGCCATACCATTCGATATAGGAAGCGCCGTAGGCGATTTCGCCCTTGGCTTCGGTCAGCGGCTTGCCTTGTTCGCTGGTGAGGATAACAGCCAGGTCGTCCTGGTTGGCCATCATCAGTTCAAACCAGCGGCGCAGGATGACGGAGCGCTCTTTGGCGGATTTCTTTTTCCAGCTCTTGAAGGCTTCGGCGGCACCGGCTACGGCGCGCTCGGCTTCCGCCTTGCCCATTTTCGGTACGCTGGCAATCACTTCACCGGTGGCCGGGTTGGTGACCGGGATGGTTTCGCCATTGTCAGCATCCAGCCACTGGCCGTTGATGTAGCACTGCTGCTTGAGCAGGGAGGGGTCTTTCAGATTCAGCATGTTTCTCTCCAGAATGGGTGGAGGATGGTGTGCGTGCAGACGGCCAACCCCGTTGCCGGGATTGGCCGTCATCATCAGTCCGTGACGGATCAGGCCTTCAGTGCGGCTTCCAGCTTGGCCAGCGCTTCGGCGAACACTTCGTCTTCGATGGTCAGCGGGAACAGGAAGCGAACCACGTTGTAGTACACGCCGCAAGTCAGCAGGATCAGGCCGGATTCCAGTGCCTTGGTCTGTACCTTCTTGGTGAATTCGGCATCCGGCTCGTGAGTGCCCGGCTTGTTGAATTCAACAGCTACCATGGCACCCAGGCCACGGATGTCGGCGATCTGCGGGATGTCCTTCTTCAGGCTGTGCAGTTTTTCCTTCAGCAGGTCGCCCAGCTTGTTGGAACGTTCCAGCAGGTTTTCTTCCTGGATCACATCGATAACGGCATTGGCAGCAGCCAGGCCCAGTGGGCTACCAGCATAAGTACCACCCAGGCCGCCCGGTGCCGGTGCGTCCATCAGTTCGGCCTTGCCCACCAGTGCGGCCAGCGGGAAACCACCAGCCAGCGACTTGGCCATGGTGGTCAGGTCGGCGGCAACGTCGAAGTGTTCCATGGCAAACAGCTTGCCGGTACGGGCGAAGCCGGCTTGTACTTCGTCGGCAATCATCACGATGCCGTTGTCGTCACACAGCTTGCGGATGGCGCGCACCCATTCTGCCGGGGCAGAGTAGAAACCACCTTCGCCTTGTACCGGTTCGAAGATGATGGCGGCAACGCGCTTGGCTTCGATGTCGTACTTGAACAGTTTTTCGATGCTGGCCAGCGAATCTTCAACCGATACACCATGCAGGGCGTTCGGGTAAGCGGCGTGGTAGATCTCGCCAACAAACGGGCCAAAGCCGATTTTGTACGGGGCAACCTTGCCGGTCAGTGCCATGCCCAGCATGGTACGGCCGTGGAAGGCGCCGCCAAATGCGATCACACCCGGGCGGCCGGTAGCAGCGCGCGCTACCTTGATGGCGTTCTCGACTGCTTCAGCACCCGTGCTGAAAAAGGCGGCTTTCTTGGCGAAGTTGCCGGGGCTGAGCTTGTTCAGCTTTTCGGCCACGGCAACATAGGATTCGTAAGGCACAACCTGGTAGCAGGTGTGGCTGAACTTGTTCAGTTGTTCGGCCACGGCAGCCTGTACCTTGGCATGCAGATGGCCGGTATTCAGTACGCCGATACCACCAGCAAAGTCGATGTAACGATTGCCTTCAACATCCCATACTTCGGCGTTCTTGGCCTTGTCGGCAAAGAAAGTACACATGACGCCCACGCCGCGCGGGGTTGCATCGGCCTTGCGTTGCATCAGATCTTTGTTGCTCATTCCATCTCTCCTAAAGATTGGGGTGCCTGGTGGCATTGTCCTGAACATGAATGCTGGAGCACCTAGGGCATTTGGCGATGCTTTTATCAGTGTCAACCAGTTGGCTGGGCCAGTTTCTGGCGTTTTCCAGAGTGGTTTGATTCTAATCAGGTGTTTAGCAAAAAGCTACACCTGCATCGAAAAGTTAAACACTTGTTGCAAGACAAGCACACCATGAAAAAAGGGCTGCTGCGCAAACAGTAGCCCTATTTGATCACAAATGGCAAATTTGTCTAATGGCGGATTGCTGCGTTCACGATTTGCAGCCGGCCTTCATCCAGCGTGCCGGCCACTTGTTCCAGTTGCAGGCGCGCGGTGAGGTAGTCGTATTTGGCGGTGGCCAGGCTGGTCATGGCATCGTAGTAAGACTGCTCGGCCTGCAATACATCCAGATTGGTACGGATGCCGACTTCCTTGCCCAGCTTGGTGGAGTCCACCTTGCTTTTGGCTGATACCAGCAACTGCTGTTGTGCCCGTACCAGGGCTGCGCCATTGGTCACGCCCAGCCAGCTCTTGCGTACATCCTCGCGTAGCTGGCGGCGGGTGGATTCCAGCTTGTCGCGGGCGGATTCCTCCTTGGCCAGTGCTTCGCGGATTTGCGAGTTGATGCCGCCACCGGCAAACAGCGGCAGGCTGACCGACACGCCGATGCTGCTGCCACGGGTGACAGGTAGTGCACCGTTCTGATTGCTGCGGTTGTCGTTGAAACCTGCATTGAGCGCCACCACCGGTAATTGGTTGCCGCGTTTTTCGGTGACGGTCTGGCTGGCATATTGCAAGGCCTGTTCAGCTGCGCGCAGGGCCAGGCTGTTGTGGGTGGCCAGTTCCAGCCAGCTTTGCAAATCGCCAGCGGGGGGAGGGGGCAGTTGCGCTTTGAGTGGCTGGATGGCACGCGGGTCCAGCCCGGTGAGCCGACGCAGATTGTTCTGGCTGATTTCCTGCTGGTTGAGCGCCACGATTTCCTTGGCGCTGGCAGCGTCAAAACCAGCCTGGGCTTCGTGGGTGTCGATGATGGTGGCCGTTCCCAGATCGAATGCGGTTTTGGCCTGTTGCAGCTGGGTCTGGTACGCCTTCTTGCTAGCGCGGGTGGCAGTCAGGGTGTCTTCGGCCAGCAGGACGTCAAAGTAGGCGCGGGCGATGTCCACCATCAGCTGTTGTTCGGCAGCACCAAAGCTGGTGTCGGCCTGCTGGCTGGCGATTTTGCCTTTCTGATAGGCGCTGTATTTACTGATATCAAACAAGGGCTGTGCCAACTGAATGCCATAGCCGGAGCTGTCGTAAGTGGCCTGGCCTGCTGGCTGGGTGGGGTTGGTATGGCTGTAGCTGCCAGTCAGGCCGACTTGTGGTAACAGCTGGGCGCGGCCTTGTACGGCCAGTTCGCGACCGGCCTCAAGGTCGGCACGCGAGCCGGCGTAGTCGCTGTTGTAACTGCGGGCGGCCTGCCAGGCTTCGCTCAGGTCGAAGGCAAAACTGCTGGTGCTGGCCAGCAGCAGGGCCAGTGCAGGCAGCAAGGGCGTGAATCGGGCAGGATGTTTCATGTTGTTCTCTTTTGCGGACGGTCCACCTTGAACCACTGAGCATACAGGGCCGGCAGGAACAGCAGGGTCAGTACCGTGGCCACCAGCAGTCCACCCATGATGGCCACCGCCATCGGCCCCCAGAAGGTGCTGCGGGTGAGTGGAATCATGGCCAGGATGGCCGCCAGTGCGGTGAGCATGATGGGGCGGAAGCGCCGTATCGTCGAGCCGATAATGGCTTCGTGGCGGTCTATGCCTTCGCTGATGTCATGTTCGATCTGATCCACCAGGATCACCGAGTTACGCATGATCATGCCGGACAGGGCAATCACCCCCAGCATGGCGACAAAGCCGAATGGTGCCTGGAACAGGATGAGGGTAAGCGTGACCCCTATCATGCCTAGCGGTGCAGTCAGCAATACCATCAGCGTGCGCTGGAAGCTGTGCAATTGCAGCATCAAGAGGGTGAGCACCACCACGATCATGAATGGTGCTACTGCGGCAATGGCCGTTTGTGAATTGCTGCTGGATTCCAGCGAGCCGCCCAGTTCGATGTGATAGCCCAGCGGCAGCGTCTGTTCCAACTGCTGCATCTGCGGCCACAGCGCGGTGGAGACATCATCGCCCTGCACGCCATCGGCCACGTCGGCATTGACGGTAATGGTGGGCAGACGGTTGCGCCGCCAGATGATGGATTCTTCCGGCTGATAGTCAATCTTGCCCAGTTGCGACACCGGTACAAAGCGTCCGCTGCTGGTTTGCACTTGCAAATTGCCCAGTGCCGCGACATCGCTCTGCTCCTGCTTGTTCAGCCGCGCCACGATGCCGACGGTGCGGTTGCCATCGCGATAGTCGGTGACGGTGGCTCCGGAAATCAGCATTTGCAGCTGTTGGGACAAGGACTGGCTATTGATGCCCAGCAGGCGGATCTTGTCCTGATCCAGCGTGATGCGCAGCGCCTTCAGCTGCTCGCCCCAGTTGATGTTGACATGGCGGGTGGCCGGATTGGCTCTGACCATTTTTTCCACTTCGGCGGCAATGGCGCGGATCTTGTCATGGTCCGGCCCCATCACGCGGAACTGCACAGGGTAGCCCACCGGCGGGCCGTTTTCCAGTCGGGTGACGCGGCCGCGTACCAGGGGGAAGTCGTGATCGAAAATCTGTTCGATACGGCTCTTCACCAGCTCGCGCACATGCTCGTCACCGGTCATCACCATCAGCTGGGCGTAGTTCAGGTGCTGCTGTTGCTGATCCAGCGGTAAATAAAAGCGAGGGCTGCCGCTGCCGACATAGCTGGTGACGCTGCGCACATTTTTGTCCTGGCGGATCAGCGCTTCCAGTTTTTTCACTTCGCTTTCGGTGGCGGCATAGCTGGCACCGCGCGGCAGCCACAGGTCCACCATCAGCTCCGGCCGGTTGGACGAGGGGAAGAACTGCTGCGCCACCAGCAGGCGGAAGGCCAGCAAGGACAGCACGAAAATGCCCAGGGTGATGGCAATCACGGTTTTGCGGTAGTGCAGACACCATTCCAGCAGGCTGCGGAAGCGCAGATAGAAGGGTTTGTCATAGACATCGTGCTGCTGGTGATGTGCGGTTTTCTCCGACAGCAGTTTGTAACCCAGGAAAGGGGTGAACACCACCGCGACTATCCAGGACAGGATGAGGGCCAGACCCACCACGGCGAACAGGCTGAACACATATTCGCCCGCGTCGGATTTGGCCAGCCCCACCGGCAGGAAGGTGGCGGCGGTAATCAGTGTGCCGGTCAGCATGGGGAAGGCGGTGCTGGTGTAGGCGTAGGTTGCGGCCTGGAATTTGTTCCAGCCTTGTTCCAGCTTCAGCGCCATCATTTCCACTGCGATGATGGCGTCGTCCACCAGCAGGCCCAGCGCAATGATGAGCGAGCCCAGCGAGATGCGTTGCAAGTCCAGCTTGAAGAAGTACATGGCGAGGAAGGTCATGGCCAGCACCAGCGGGATGGACAGCGCCACCACCACGCCGGTACGCAGGCCCAGACTGAAGAAGCTGACCGCCAGCACAATCAGCACGGCTTCGATCAGCGAGCGCATGAATTCACTGACGGCACTCTTGACCACCTTGGGCTGGTCGGAAACCGCGTGAATCTCGATGCCCACCGGCAGCTTGGACTGGATTTGCTTGAGGGTGGCGTCCAGGTGCTCACCCAGTTGCAGGACATCACCACCGCTTTTCATGGTGATGGCCAGGCCCAGCGCCGGTTGGCCATTGAAACGCATGCGGAAGCTGGGCGGGTCGACAAAGCCGCGATGAATCTGCGCGATATCGCCCAGGCGCAGGTTCTTGCCATTGGCAATGATGGGCGTGTTGGCGACGGATTCCACCGTGCTGAAATTGCCGGTCGGGCGCACCCAGATGCGGTCGCTGGCGGTTTCATACGTGCCAGCCGGCATCATGGCGTTCTGTTGTTGCAGAGCGCTCCAGATGGTGCTGGTGTCCAGGCCCAGCGAAGCGAGCTTGCTGCTGGACAGGTCGATGTAGATGTTCTCGCTCTGCTCGCCAATCAGGTTGACCTTGGCGACATCCGGTACGCGCAGGATTTCCTCTTTGGCCTGGTCCACCACACGGCGCAGCTCTTCCGGTGTGAAACCGTCACCCGTGAAGGCATAGATGTTGCCGAAGGTATCGCCGAACTCGTCGTTGAAGAAGGGCCCTTGCGTGGTGGTGGGCAGGCTGTGACGTACATCGCCCAGCTTTTTGCGCACCTGATACCACAGTGACTGCACATTCTTGGCCGGGACGTCCTCTCGCAGAGTAATCAGCAGCAGGGATTCGCCCGGCTTGCTGTAACTCTGCACGTACTTGATTTCCGGCATTTCCTGCAGTTTTTCTTCCAGCCGGTCGCTGATCTGCTGTTCGACCTCCACCGCCTTGGCACCCGGCCAGTAGGTTTGCACCAGCATGGCCTTGAAGGTGAATTCCGGGTCTTCCTTTTGGCCCAGCTGGGTATAGGCCCACAGGCCGGATACCATCAGCATCACCATGAAGTACAGCACCAGCGCCTGATGACGCAGCGCCCATTCCGACAGATTGAGTTTTTTCATTTACAAGGCACCTTGCAGCAAGGTGACGCGCTGCTGGTCGTGCAACAGGTGTACGCCCGCGCTGACCACTTTTTCACCCGGCCGCACGCCGCCCTGCAGGGTGACGCTCTGGCTGTCAATGCGCTGTACGACGACCGGACGACGGCTGACGCGCAAGGTCTTGTCATCCACCACCCACACATAATGCTTGCCCTGCTCGTCCAGCAAGGCGGTCAGCGGCAGACGCAGGCTTTGAGTCTGGCTTGCACCATTGCCGCTCAGGGTGACGGTAACTGTCTGACCCAGTGCCAGTGCGCTGGCATGAGGCAGGCTGATCCGGGCGGCGTAGGTGCGGGTGGCAGGGTCGGCATCGCCGGCCAGTTCACGCAAGCTGCCTGCAAACTGTTGTTGGCCGGCCCACAGGGTGACGGCAAATTGCTTTTGTTGGCGCACCTGTTGCAAGGCATTTTCCGGCACCTGAATGGCAGCTTCCCGCTCACCATCGTGTGCCAGACTTGCCACCGGCTGTCCGGCGGCCACCACCTGACCCGGTTCGGCTGAAATCTGGCTGATAATCCCGTCGGCATCAGCCAGCAATTGGGTGTAGCTGCCCTGATTGCGGCTGGCGCTCAGTTGGGCACGGGCTTCATCCCGTTTGGCGCGGGCGGCATTGACGCCATTTTGCTGGCTGTCTACCTGCGCCTGACTGATGAATTGCTTGGCCAGCAACTGCTGATAACGTTGCAGGTTCAGTTGCTGTTGTGCAAGGTCGGACTCCGCCGCCGCCAGCTGCGCCTGTTTGGCACTGATATCCAGGCTGGTGTCGCTGGGGTCAAGGCGGGCCAGAACCTGGCCTTTTTTTACGTGTTCGCCACTGTTCACCAGCTTGGCAATAATCTTGCCGCCAATGCGAAAAGCAAGGTCGGTTTCGGTGCGGGCGCGGATCTGCCCGGCAAAACTATCGCTAGGCTGGCTGCCAGGCGTCCCGGCAGTGGTGATGCGTACCGGGCGGATTTCTTCCACGCTGTTGTCATGCTGTTGGCAAGCACTCAGCAGCAGGGTGAGGGCTACCAGACTGGCGAGTCGGAAGGGAATGGACATTGGCAGTGTTCCTGTCAGTTCTTTTTCAGGCCGTGCAATACCAGATCAAGCGCATCCTTGAGGAAGCCGAGCGGGTCCTTGGTGGAGCCGATGCAGCAGCCGGGCAGCTGGGCGAAGGAGTGATTGAAAATCATCGTGGTCAGCAGAGGGGCCAGCAGGGCATCCACGGTATGTTCCAGCGACACTTCGCGAAATTCGCCGCTGGCGATGCCGCGCTCCAGCACTGTGCTGAGCATCTGGTTACTGGGGGCGATCACTTCTTCAAAGTAGAACTGTGCAAGTTCCGGGAAATTGGCTGCTTCGGCAATCATCAACTTGCACAGGCCGGCGGATGGCGCAGAGCCTACCTCTTGCCACCAGTGCTCTATCATGTGATGAAACAGCGCGCTGGTACTCCCCTGGAAGTCGGCCGCAACCTGGGCCAGTTGCTGCAGATTGGCAACAATGGTGCTACGGGCGATCGCCTTGAAAATCTCTTCCTTGTTCTGGAAATAAAGATAGGGCGTGCCTTTGGTCACGCCTGCGGCGCGGGCTATGTCTTCCATCTTGGTGGCGCGGTAGCCCTTTTCGACAAACTGGATCAGTGCTGCATCCAGAATTTCGGCCGGCCGTGCTTCCTTCTTCCTGCGCCAACGCGCGATTGGACAGTTTTCTGTCATGGATTTATCTGAATGCCTGTTCATTAATGCTGTGCAATGTAGTGCAAAGCAGTAAGCAGTACAATTAATAAATCAGTGTTCAGTAGTTTGATTGATTAGAATGCAACACATTGTCGCCCATGGCCGGAGCGCTTCCGGCCTTCACTCTGCAGAAGGAGATCGTTGTGTCCGTAAATGCCGCTGAAAAAGCGTTGGTTCTCGCCGAGGCCCTGCCGTATATCCGCCGTTTTTCCGGCAAGACCATCGTGATCAAGTACGGTGGCAATGCCATGACCGACGATGCACTCAAGGAAGGCTTTGCCAAGGACATCGTGTTGCTCAAGCTGGTGGGCATCAACCCGGTGGTGGTGCATGGCGGTGGCCCGCAAATCAACGAGCTGCTGGAACGCGTTGGCAAGGAAGGCAAGTTTGTTCAGGGCATGCGCGTAACCGACCAGGAAACCATGGACGTGGTGGAAATGGTGCTGGGCGGCCTGGTGAACAAGGAAATCGTCTCGCTGATCAACACCCATGGTGGCAAGGCCGTTGGCCTGACCGGCAAGGATGGCCACTTCATCCGCGCGGAAAAGATGTTCCTCAGCGATGAAAGTGAAGAGAAGATCGACATTGGCCAGGTGGGTGAAATTTCCAGTATCGACCCGTCGCTGGTGTCCTTGCTGGACCGCCAGGACTTCATCCCGGTGGTGGCTCCCATCGGCGTAGGGGCAAATGGCGAAGCCTACAACATCAATGCCGATCTGGTAGCGGGCAAGCTGGCGGAAACCCTGAATGCCGAAAAGCTGATCCTGATGACCAACACCCCCGGGGTGCTGGACAAAGAAGGCAAGCTCTTGACCGGCCTGTCCGCCCAGCAAGTGGACGCCCTGTTTGCCGATGGCACCATCCACGGCGGCATGCTGCCCAAGATCAGCTCGGCACTGGATGCCGCCCGCAGCGGCGTGAACACCGTGCACATCATCGACGGCCGTGTGCCGCACGCATTGCTGCTGGAAATCATGACCGATGACGGCGTGGGCACCATGATTCGCGCCAGCTGAACGACTGCTGCGCATTGACCAGGCCGGGGGCGTTCTGCCTGCCGGCCTTTTTCTTGCCTGCCGCCAGCCATGTTGTTGATCAAACTTGTTCTATAGTATTGAAACAGCCTGTTTCAGGTTCTCTTGGCCGATGAGGAGGGTGCAATGCAGACAGTCAGACAGTTGCTGGAGCAAAAGTCCGGGCGGGTACTGGTTACCGTTACGCCGGAAAGTACCGTATTTCAGGCATTACAGGTAATGGCGGAACATGATATCGGTGCGGTGCTGGTGATGGATGGCGGCGAGGTGGTCGGTATTTTCTCTGAACGGGATTACGCCCGCCGCATTGTGCTGCAAGGGCGCACTTCGGCCGGAACCCGCATCCGCGACATCATGACCAGCAAGGTGGTGTATGTCACCCCCGAGCAGAACTCCGACCAGTGCATGGCGCTGATGACTGAAAAACATATCCGCCACCTGCCGGTGCTGGAGGGCAAAACGGTGTTGGGCATGCTGTCGATTGGCGATCTGGTTCATGCCACCATCCATGAGCAGGCGCAGGTCATCAACCAGCTGGTGCATTACATCCAGAGCGCTTGATCCCCAGCCGGCCTGCAAGAAAAAAGCCGCCATTTGGCGGCTTTTGCCATTTTGCCGGAGCCATCAGGCCACCGGCACAATGCGCTGGCGCAAGGCAATCAGCGCGGGTGCCACTTGCTGCTGCATCACCTCGGCGCTGAAGGCAAATGCCGGGCCACTGGCATTCAGGCTCATCGGCGGCTGGCCGGGCGTGGGCGAGGGCAGGTGCACGCCAACGGCCATCACGTCCGGTTCGTACTCGCCGAAGGACGCCGAGTAGCCGCAGCGCTGGTATTCCTCCATCGCCTGTTGCAGGCGTTGTTGCAGCTCCGGCCAGCGTTCGCCATAACGTGTGGCCAGCTCGCCATCCAGTTGCTGGCGCACGTTCACCGGCAGTCCGGCATAAAAAGCCCGGCCGATGGCGGTGGTGGCAATCGGCACGCGTGAGCCCACGGTCAGTTGCACGCTGACGCGGGACTGGCTGCGGTAGGTTTCCAGGTAAACCATGTCGGTGCCGTCGCGCATCGCAAGGCTGATGGAGACATTGTTTTCCAGCGCAAATTCGCGCATCAGCGGCCCGGCCACCTGGCGGATGTCGTAGCTGGCCAGCACCACCGAGCCCAGTGCCAGCAAGGCCACGCCCAAGCGATAAAAGCCGCTGTGCTCATCCTGCGACAGATAGCCCAGCGTGGTCAGGGTGTAGGTCAGCCGCGATACCGTGGATTTGGGCAGGCCGGTGCGCTTGGCGATTTCCAGATTGGACAGTGCCGACTCGCCTGGGCGAAATGCCGCCATCACCTGCAAGCCACGCGCCAGCGCGGTAACGAATAGTCGGTCCTTGTCATCTTCTTCCTGCATTGCATTCCTCATTTCTATATGGATGGCCGAAACATCTGGTATGGGCAGCCTGGCGCGAGCGGCAAGCATAGCCTGCTTGCGACCACGATAAAAGAAAACGCTTTACAGCCGATTTTGGAGTTGCTAGTCTATTCTGCAATGTAAAATGCAATTCCGCAATGCGGAACAAGTTCACCAAGGAGATACCTCGATGGCCGCATCCAACAGCCGCGCACCCTTTGCCTGGGAAGATCCCTTCCTGCTGGCCGACCAGCTGACCGAAGAAGAGCGCCTGGTCCAGCAGACTGCCGAAGCCTACTGTCAGGACCGCCTGCTGCCGCGCGTGCTGACGGCCAACCGTGAAGAACGCTTCGACCGCGAAATCATGAGCGAGATGGGCGAACTGGGCCTGTTGGGCTGCACCATCGACGGCTACGGCTGTGCCGGTCTCAGCCACGTGGCTTATGGTCTGGTGGCACGTGAAGTGGAGCGTGTCGATTCCGGCTACCGCTCGGCCATGAGCGTGCAGTCCAGCCTGGTCATGCACCCGATCTGGGCCTATGGCTCGGAAGCGCAGAAAGACAAATACCTGCCCAAGCTGGCCACTGGCGAATGGGTGGGCTGTTTCGGCCTGACCGAACCGGATGCCGGTTCCGACCCCGCCGGCATGAAAACCCGTGCCCGCAAGGTAGACGGCGGTTATGTCCTGTCCGGCAGCAAGATGTGGATTACCAACAGCCCGGTGGCTGATGTATTCGTGGTGTGGGCCAAGGATGACGAAGGTGAAATCCGCGGCTTCGTGCTGGAAAAAGGCATGAAAGGCCTGTCCGCACCGAAGATTCACGGCAAGTTCAGCCTGCGTGCCTCCATTACCGGTGAAATCGTGATGGACGAAGTGCTGGTGCCGGAAGATGCCATCCTGCCGGGCGTGAAAGGCCTGAAAGGCCCGTTTGGTTGCCTGAACAAGGCCCGTTACGGCATCGCCTGGGGTGCGATGGGTGCCGCCGAGTTCTGCTGGCATGCCGCCCGTCAGTACACGCTGGACCGCAAACAGTTTGGCCGCCCGCTGGCCGCCACCCAGCTGGTCCAGCTGAAACTGGCCAATATGCAGACCGAAATCGCGCTGGGCTTGCAGGCTGCCATCCGCGTGGGCCGCTTGCTGGACGAAGGCAAGGCCGCGCCGGAAATGATTTCGCTGATCAAGCGCAACAACTGCGGCAAGTCGCTGGATATCGCCCGCATCGCCCGCGACATGCACGGCGGTAACGGCATTGCCGACGAATTCCACGTGATCCGCCACGTGATGAACCTGGAAGCCGTCAACACTTATGAAGGCACGCACGATGTGCATGCCCTGATTCTGGGCCGCGCCCAGACCGGTATTCAGGCATTTGCCTGATAGCACAGCGGGGGTGTGGCTCCACCTGCCCCCGTTGTTGGTTCCTGTCTGTCCTTGCGAGGCCCGGTGCTTACCGGGCCCTTTTTTTGGTGAACATTGTCATGTGGCTGCATCAGCGGCGGCATCACACTGTCCATCCGGCCGCCAGACGGCCACTAACGAATCAATCAGGAGAACACCATGGCGGGCGCACTTGCAGGCATCAAGGTTCTGGATCTTTCCCGGGTACTGGCCGGGCCGTGGGCTGGGCAGTTGCTGGCTGATCTGGGTGCCGAAGTGCTCAAGGTGGAGCGCCCCGGTGCCGGTGACGATACCCGCCAATGGGCACCGCCCAGCTTGCCGGATGGCACGGCCGCCTACTTTTTGTGTGCCAACCGTGGCAAGCGCTCGGTGACGGTGGATATTACCAAGCCGGAAGGGCAGGAGATTGTCCGTGCACTGGCACGCGATGCCGACGTGGTGATTGAAAACTACAAGGTGGGCGGGCTGAAAAAATACGGGCTGGATTACGACAGCCTCAGTCAACTCAACCCGCGGCTGGTGTATTGCTCCATCACTGGGTTTGGGCAGGATGGCCCTTATGCCGAGCTGCCGGGTTACGACTACATCGTGCAGGGTATGTCTGGCCTGATGAGCATTACCGGCCCGGCTGATGGCGAGCCGCACAAGGTGGGCGTGGCAGTCACCGACCTGTTCACCGGCATCTATGCCAGCAATGCCATTTTGGCTGCCATCATCGCGCGCCAAAGCAGCGGCAAGGGCCAGTACATTGACATGGCACTGTTCGATTGTGCGCTGGCGTCCTTGGCCAATATCAATATGAACTGGCTGATCGGGCAGCAAGTGCCGCCACGGCTGGGCAATGCCCACGCCAATATCGTGCCCTATCAGGTGTTTGCTTGTGCCGATGGCCATTTCATTCTGGCTTGCGGCAACGACAAGCAATTCCGCGCGGTATGCCAGGTCATCGGCCTGCCGGCACTGGCCGATGACGAACGCTTTGCCAGCAATCCGCAGCGGGTGAAGCACCGCGACAGCGTGGTACCCTTGCTGGCTGAAGCCTTCATGGGCAATACCCGTGAGCAATGGCTCAAACGGCTGGATGAAGCCGGTGTGCCATGTGGACCGATCAACACCGTTGACGAGGCCTTTAACGATCCGCAGATTCGCCATCGCGGCATGGAAATACACATGCAGGACAGCGTAGGGCAAAATGTGCCCCTGGTAGGGTGTCCGATCAAACTTTCCGGCACGCCGGTCGAGTACAATCAGGCCCCTCCCAAACTGGGTGAACATACCGACGACGTACTGCGCGCGCTGGGCTACGACGCTGCCAGGATTGCCACACTGCGTGAGCAAGGCACCGTTTAAACGCTTGTTTGATTTTGACGAGCGTGGCTGCTTCATTGCATGATGACTGCCAGCCAATAAGGACAGCCCTCCGGGCGCAAAGGAGATGTGGTGCAACGCGATTATATGGAATACGACGTGGTGATCGTCGGCGGCGGCCCTGCAGGGCTGTCTGCTGCGATTCGCCTGAAGCAAGTGGCCGAACAGAACGGCCGGGAAATCAGTGTCTGTCTGCTGGAAAAAGGCTCGGAAATCGGCGCACATATCCTATCCGGTGCCGTGATCGAAACCGGGGCGCTTGGCGAGCTGATCCCGGACTGGAAAGAAAAGGGCGCGCCGCTGAATACTCCGGCGCTGTCCGACCGTTTCCTCTACCTGACGGAAACCGAGTCCATTCAGCTGCCAACCCCGCCGCAGATGCACAATCACGGCAACTACATTGTCAGCCTGGGTAACTTCTGCCGCTGGCTGGGCGAGCAGGCCGAAGCCCTGGGCGTGGAAATCTACCCCGGTTTTGCCGCCGCCGAAGTGCTCTACCATGCCGACGGTTCGGTCAAGGGCGTGGCCACCGGTGCCATGGGCACCGGCAAGAATGGCGACCAGCCGGGTGAACCGGGCATGGAGCTGTGGGCAAAACAGACCATTTTTGCCGAAGGCTGTCGTGGCTCGCTCACCAAGATGCTGTTTGAGCGCTTTGGCCTGCGTGACGGTGCCGACCCGCAAACCTACGGCATCGGCATCAAGGAATTGTGGGAAGTCAAACCGGAAAACCACAAGCCCGGCACCATCACCCACACCGTGGGCTGGCCGGTGGATACCGCCACTTACGGCGGCTCCTTCATGTATCACCTGGAAGACAATCAGGTGGTGGTGGGCTATGTGGTGGGGCTGGATTACACCAACCCCTACCTGTCGCCATTCGAGGAATTCCAGCGCTTCAAGACTCACCCGGCCATCAAGGGTGTGTTCGAAGGTGGCCGTCGCCTGAGCTACGGCGCGCGTGCCTTGTCCGAAGGCGGCATCCAGAGTCTGCCCAAGCTCACCTTCCCGGGTGGCTTGCTGGTAGGTGATACCGCGGGCTTTCTCAATGTGCCCAAGATCAAGGGCACCCATACTGCGATGAAGTCCGCCATGCTGGCGGCCGATGCGGTGTTCGCACTGCTGCAGGCCAATCCGGAAGCGCAAGGGCTGGAAGCAAGCGGCTACTCGGCCAGTTTCAAGCAAAGCTGGCTGCATGAAGAACTGCACCAGGTGCGTAACATCCGCCCGTCCTTCCGCTGGGGCCTTTGGCCGGCCATGATCTACTCGGCCATCGACACCTTCCTGTTCCGTGGCAAGGCCCCGTGGACGCTGCGTCACAAGCATGCCGACCACGAAGCGCTGCGCCCGGCCAGCGAATGCACGCGCATCGACTATCCCAAGCCGGACGGGGTGCTGACCTTCGACCGCCTGTCCTCGGTGTTCATTTCCAACACCAACCACAGCGAAGATCAGCCCGCGCACCTGAAGCTGAAAGACGCCAGCGTGCCGATCAGCTTCAACCTGGCCAAATACGATGCACCGGAGCAACGCTACTGCCCGGCCGGTGTGTATGAAATCGTCGGTCAGGAAGAAGGCAGCCCGCGCCTGCAAATCAATGCGCAGAACTGCGTGCATTGCAAAACCTGTGATATCAAGGACCCCAGCCAGAACATCAACTGGTGCACACCGGAAGGTGGTGGCGGTCCCAACTATCCCAATATGTAAGCAGTGCTCAGGATTGCTGTTGCAAAAACCCGGCCAAGGCCGGGTTTTTTTGTGCAATGCAACGATTTCTTGCTTTCCGCCTTGACAGCCCACTGCCCTTGTTGGCAGGATGGTCGACATGATTACTTTTTCCGCAGTCTTTAACGCCTATTTTTATTGGTACCGCACATCATGGCGGCTCCAAGGGGCGTCTCTGCAGCAATAAAAAGTAACAGAGAACGAACACACCCGAACAATGCCGCCGCGGACAACTCCGGCGGCATTTGTTATTTCCAGACAAAGCAGGCGCCGGACCCACCCAGGCAAGCAGACTGGAGATCCAGGTCATGAATGAAGTCAGTGATGCAAGGCAGATTGCCCGAGAAAGCGCCAATCTGGTGCTGGACGGCGCCGTATGGTCCGTAACCCTGTTGACCGATGGTGAGGCCCTGGCCAATACCGTGGCACCGCAAATGGACAGCCTGTATCGCACCCTGCAACAACATGATCAGGCCGCAGCCACCCCGGTACTGGAATCCCTGCTGCCGGATATTCGTGCCCTGGCCATGTTGCTGTCTTCATTGCGCAGCAAAAGCACCTGTTCGCCCAGTCGCTTTGCCGATGAAGCCGACTGGCTGGCTGCCCGGATTGCCGTTCTCGCCTTGAGTCATGTCGCAGTTACCCTGCCGGAGCTGAGCCTGCTGGACGAGGCCAACCGCCGCCTGCGGATGCTGTCTGATCGCTTGCACATGACGCTGCCAACGGCCGCACCGGTTTTGTTGACTGCGCCGCAGCGTAATCCTGGCATGTTGCAGGGCTGGAGCCGTCAACGCATGAGTGGCATGGTCGGTGTGGCGCACGGCATGCAATCCTTGTTCATGGCATCGCGTCTGGCGGCCCAACAATGCCGCGACCGTCTGCACCCGCTGTGGCAGCGACTGCAGGCCCCGGCTGGCAACTGAAAGACAAGCATGGATTTATTCACCCGCGACGATGAGCGTCGATTGAACAACCTCACCCTGCTGGTTTACATCCTGCAAGGCATCAGTCTGTTTACCGGCCTGCCCATGGTGGTGGCGGTGATCATCAATTACCTCAAGCGCGATGATTGTCGCGGAACGCTGTACGAAAGCCATTTTGACTGGCAGATCCGCACCTTCTGGTTCTGCCTGCTCGGCAGTGTGCTGGGCTACGCCTTGCTATGGATACTGGTTGGCTTTGCCATTCTGGGGTTGACCTGGCTGTGGTGCCTGTACCGGGTATTGCGCGGCATTCTGGCCTTGAATGACGGCAAAGCACTGCCGCACTGAGCAAAAAAAGAAGGGCAACCAAGGCTGGCTGCCCGAAGAGGCCTTGAGCGCGAAAGCAGGCTACCGCCTGCTGCCATGTGCAAGCATGCATGGGCACGCTGCCTGCGCCAAAGAACCTACGTCGCTATCACTGAACTGACTTCGTATTGCGGTCGCAATCGGAACCGACCAGACCCCGGTAACGAATGGCCACCATGCTATCCCGTCCACGCCGGTTTTCGACAGAAAAATGACAACGGCACTTGTCGCAGGTCAAATCCGGCAACTCGACAATAAAAGTCCGACAAAACAAGGCTGTGGCGTAAAATGGCAGCCTTTGGCACAATGCGCCTCCTTCAGTCCGGTCTGAAAGCATGCAACAAGAAGATCTGCAGCGTCTGGTTACCACCGCAATGCCCTTTGGCAAACACCAGGGTGTACTGATTTGTGATTTGCCTGGCAATTACCTCAACTGGTTTGCCCGCGAGGGTTTTCCCAAGAGTGAGATCGGACGTCTGCTGCAATTGATGCAGGAGATCGACCACAATGGACTGAGTTATTTACTGGACCCGTTAAGAAAGCGTTAAAGCATGGCAATTCAATGGTTTCCCGGCCACATGAACAAGGCGCGCAAAGATGTGATGGAGCGCCTGAAAGAAATCGATGTGGTCATCGAAATGCTGGATGCGCGCTTGCCGGCGTCCAGCGCCAATCCGATGCTGGCGCGCATGGCCAAGGGCAAGCCGCGCCTGATGATCCTCAACAAGCAAGACCTGGCCGACCCCGCCATCACCAGCCAGTGGCTGGAATGGTATCGCGCCAAAAAGCAGACCCAGGCCATTGGCCTGGATGCCGGCGAGCGTGCGCCGTCGCAAAAGCTGGTGGCCGCCTGTCGTGAGCTGGCCCCCAATCGTGGCGGGCTGGACAAGCCGCTGCGTGTACTGATTTGCGGTATTCCCAATGTCGGCAAGTCCACGCTGATCAACAGCATGAGCAGCCGCAAGATCGCCAAGACCGGCAATATGCCTGGCGTCACCAAGAATGAGCAGCGCATTATCCTGGCCGATGATGTCGAGCTGTACGACACGCCCGGCATGCTGTGGCCCAAGATCGAAGTGGAAGAGGGTGGCTACAATCTGGCCGCTAGCGGTGCTGTTGGCCGCAATGCCATGGACGAGGAAGAAGTGTCGCTGGAGCTGCTCAAATACCTGCTGCAACACTATGTCCCTGAACTGACCGCCCGCTACAAGCTGGATGATGTTGACGGCCTGCAAGACTGGCAGGTGCTGGAAATGATAGGTCGCAAGCGTGGAGCCATGCTGGGTGGTGGTCGCGTCAATATCCAGAAAGCGGCCGAAATCGTGCTGACCGATTTTCGCGATGGCAATACCGGCCGCATCACGCTAGAGCGTCCGCAAGAATGGGTGGTGTGGGAAAAACGCGCCAAGGAACTGGCCGCCCAGAAAGCCGCGGCGCGCGAAGCCATGATGAGCGAAAAGGAAAAGCGCAAGCACGCATCGCGTAACAGCTGATTGCTACCCAAGGCTCAAACCCTTTCGGTTTGAGCCTGCTCATTCTGATTCTTCCTGTTCTTGCTACCGGCATCTGCCAGTGAGCACCGTCCCTGACTTGCTGCATGCCAGCCAGACATGTCCTCTTCTGTTTGTTTTCAATATCAATCCCTTGCTGAACATTCCTGCCTGATTTGTTGTCTGCCCGCTTGCGCATGGCAGTTCTGGGCTTGGCAGATAGGCCAGTAGCATACGGTTTGATCCCTCTCTACCGTGCAGGGCTGTTTCGTCCGATTTCTCCTGGCTGACCTGCGATCTGCAGTCGGCGCGGAGTGGCAGTCCAACCCGTTGGCTGGAGGTGGCAAGGTGGAAAATCCGGTTTCCCGTAAACGGCAAATCATTGCTGCAGTGCTGGGCAATACGCTGGAGTGGTACGACTTCATTGTCTATGGCTTCATGACCAGCATCATTTCCAAACTGTTCTTCCCGGCAGATGGCAACGAATTCATCTCCCTGTTGATGGCAACGGCTACTTTCGGGGTCGGTTTCTTCATGCGGCCCGTCGGTGGGGTGCTGCTGGGCATTTATGCCGATCGCAAAGGACGCAAGGCCGCCATGCAGCTGATCATGGCCATCATGGCGCTGGTTTCCCTGCTGATCGCCTGTGCTCCACCTTATGCTGCCATTGGTGTGGCAGCTCCCTTGCTCATCGTGCTGGCCCGTTTGCTGCAGGGCTTTGCCACCGGAGGAGAATATGCCAGCGCAACGGCATTCCTGGTAGAAGCAGCCCCACCGCATCAGCGTGGCCTGTATGGTTCCTGGCAACTGGTTGGTCAGATGCTGGCTATTCTGGGCGGCGCAGGAATGGGGGCCTTGATCACCCATAATCTGGATCAGGGGCAACTGGAGAGCTGGGGCTGGCGGCTGCCTTTTGTCGTGGGGCTGCTGATTGCGCCGGTAGGCTTGTGGATACGCCGCTACATGGATGAAACCGAGGCATTCGTCGATGCCGCGCAAACCGATGCCAGCGATGAAGCTACTTCCATGCAGGCTGCCTTGCAGCAAAACCGGCGTCATATCCTGCTGACCATCGGCTTGACCATCCCCGGCACTGCTGCCTTCTATGTACTGCT
The DNA here is from genome assembly GCF_013391415.1 of Aquitalea sp. LB_tupeE. Lineage (GTDB taxonomy): Bacteria > Pseudomonadota > Gammaproteobacteria > Burkholderiales > Chromobacteriaceae > Aquitalea. Next base: position 149,070 of record NZ_JACAXB010000011.1, on the reverse strand, counting down.
GGTGAACATGCCAGCGTATGTCCATCGCCAGTTCGGCTTGCCGCTGGATCAGGTGTTTTCCATTCAAATGCTGGTGGTGGCCTGGATGACATTGCTGATTCCGCTATCTGGTGCCTTGTCAGACCGCATCGGCCGCCGCCCATTGCTGCTCTGGCCCTATGTCGGCCTGCTGCTGGCTGTCTATCCCGGTTTTGCCTGGTTCGCCGCTGCGCCCGGCATAGAGCGCCTGTTATTGGTGCAGTTACTGTTCTGCACCTTGCTGGGCCTGAGTTTTGGCCCGGCACCCACGGCGGTTTCGGAATTATTCCCGGTCAAGGTGCGCTCCACCGGGGTTTCCATCGGCTACAACCTGGCCGTAATGATTTTTGGCGGCTTTGCGCCCTTCATCGTTACCTGGCTGTCCGGTTCAACGGGTTCACCAATCGCCCCTGTCTACTATTTGCTGTTTTCCACAGCCTTGGGTGTGGTGGCCTGCTATTACCTGCCCCGCGAAGAGGCCGGAATGCAGCCACGGTCAGATGGGATTCCTGCTGGTCAGCATCCGTCCTGATACTTCGTGTGCGAGGCCACTCCGGCTAACCGTACTGTGCCGCGATGATGGGGTGCGCCATTCGCTTTGATGTGCTGCCCTTGGTCGCAGCTTTCAGCGTTTCAACTGCATTTGTATCTATCTTCCAGGAGTTCCCATGCTGGCCAGTACCTCTTCCCTTAACCCGATCGTGGCACTGGACGCGCTGCAATTGTCGCGTGCCATCCATCAGCGGCACTATTCCTGTGTCGAGGTCATGCAGGCTTATCTGTCCCATATCGCGGTGATCAACCCCCAGGTCAACGCACTGGTGTCCTTGCAGGATGAAGAAGGCTTGCTGCAACAGGCTGCGCAATGTGATGCCGAATTACATGCCGGCAAGTCGCGCGGCTGGATGCACGGCATGCCGCAGGCCATCAAGGACTTGTCTGCCACGCAGGGCATTCCCACCACCATGGGCTCGCCCTTGTATCAGAACCACATTCCTGCGGCGGACAGCATCATGGTGGCACGCATGCGCAGCGCCGGTGCCATTGTCATCGGCAAGACCAATACGCCTGAATTCGGTGCCGGTTCACACACCTACAATGCTGTTTTTGGTGCCACGGGCAATGCCTATGATCCCGCACGCAGCGCCGGCGGCAGCAGCGGTGGCGCTGCGGTTGCCCTGGCCTTGCGCATGCTGCCCGTTGCCGATGGCAGCGACATGATGGGTTCCTTGCGTAATCCCGCAGCATTCAACAATGTATTCGGTTTTCGCCCCAGCTGGGGGATGGTTCCCTTGGGGTCATCGCCCGAACTCTTCTTGCAGCAGCTGGCAACCGAAGGGCCAATGGGCAGGTCGGTTCCGGATGTGCTGGCTTTGTTGCGCACACAGATGGGGCCGGACTCAAGAGCTCCGTTAGCCTGTGCCCCGTCATTGCCGGAACAGTCGCTGGAGCAAGACTTCGGAGCTTGCCGCCTCGGCTGGCTGGGCGACTGGAATGGCTATCTGCCGATGGAGCAGGGCGTGTTGTCACAATGTGAGATAGTGCTGTCCGATTTCACCGCGCTTGGCTGTTCCGTAGAGGCCTGCAGCATCGATTTTGATCCATCCAGCCTGTGGGAAAGCTGGGCAGTGCACCGCCACTGGTTGATGGCAGGCAGCCTGTATGCCGATTATCAGGACCCGGCGCGCCGTTGCCAGCTCAAGCCTGAACTGCTGTGGGAGATAGAAGGCGGGCTGCAATTGAGTGCGCTGGATGTTTATCGTGCATCCCGTATCCGCAGCGACTGGTATCGTGCCGTGCTGCGTTTGTTTGAGGACTACGATTTCCTGCTATTGCCCAGTGCTCAGGTCTACCCGTTTGCGCTGGAACAGCATTGGCCACGGATGATTGCCGGGCGCGTGATGAGTAGCTATCACCGCTGGATGGAAGTGGTGATCGGGCCGACCATGGCCGGCTTGCCGGTGATGAATGTACCGGTTGGATTTGGCAGCCAGGGTTTGCCCATGGGCTTGCAAATTATCGGGCGACCGCATGGCGACATGGCCGTCTTGCAATTGGCTCATGCCTATGACCAGCAGTGCCAGTGGGTGCAGCGCTTCCTGCCATCGCTGTTGCACAGGTCGGCTGATGTTGTTTGATTATTCGGCTGTGACAAGAAAAAACCCGCAGTTGCGGGTTTTTTCTTGGGTGTGAGCTGTTAGGGCTTACTGAGCCTTGACGGCTTCAATGGCTACTTTCAGGGTCACGTCGTCAGCAATGGCCGGCAGGAAGGTTTTCATGCCGAAATCGCTACGCTTGATGGTGGTTTCCGCGTTGGCACCGTAGGTTTCCTGGCCGCTCATCGGGTTCTTGCCGCCACCGAAGTTGGTAACGGTCAGGGTAACCGGCTTGGTTACACCCAGAATGGTCAGGTTGCCGTTAACAGCAGTCAGCTTGTCGCCAGCAAATTTCAGGTCGGTAGACTTGAAGGTGATGGTGGGGAACTGGGCCACATTGAAGAAATCCTTGCTCTTCAGGTGGTTGTCGCGGGCGGCCAGGTAGGTTTGCAGGGAGTTGGTGTCGATAGTGATATCAACAGCACCCTTCTTGGCTTCGGTATCCAGCACCACGGTGCCGGCAGTCTTGGTGAATACACCGGACTGCACCGAGAAACCCAGGTGGCGCACATCGTACTGGGCTACGGTGTGGGTCGGATCCACGCTATAGCTTACCGGAGCTGCAACAGCCGCACCTGCAATGGCGGAAAACACGGCAGCGAACAGGGCTTTCTTCATCATGACTTCAACTCTCCTGAGTGTTTATTTGCTGGCCGGAATGGCCACTTTGAACTTGATTTGCACTTCATCAGCCACTGTGCCGGTATCGGCCCAGTCGCCCTCACCAATCTTGTAAGCCAGGCGCGAAACCGGCAGTACGCCTTCCACCACGGTCAGACCGCCTTCCTGACGTGCGGTGAACGGTGCAGTCACATCACGGGTATTGCCCTTGATGGTCAGCTTGCCTGCTACTTGCAATTTGCCACCACCCAGCGGCTTGATGCTGCTGCTGACAAAGCGCGCAGTCGGGAATTTGGCCACATTGAACCAGTCGGCCTTTTTGGCCTCGCCCACCGCTTCGGCTGTGGGCAGGCTGATGCTGGCCGTGTCTATGGTGATGTCAGCCTTGCCGGCTTCCGGCTTTTTCAGGTCCAGCACCACATTGCCGCTGAATTTCTTGAAGCTGCCATTCACCGGCACATTCAGCTGCTTCATGGTGAAGTTGATCTGGCTCTTGCCGGCATCCAGTGCGGCAGCCTGGGTCAGCGGGGCGGCAACAATCAGGGCTGCTGCCATCAGTTTCAGTTGATGCATGCGCATTCTTGCTCCAGTTAACAGTTTTATTGACGGGGACCGCGCAGGCTCATGCGGAAGAGCATGCCGTCCTTGTCCACCACATGATGTTTCACTGCCGCCAGTACATGGCCGACCACACAGGCCGCCATGATCCAGTTCAGGGTTTCATGCACGGTTTTCAGTGTGGCTGCCAGTTGTTCGTTCTGGGCCACCAGATCCGGCAGTTGCACCAGCTTGAACAACACCACCGGGAAGCCATAGGCCGAACTCATCAGCCAGCCGGTTAGCGGTACGGCAAACATCAGCAGGTAGAGGGCGATGTGACCGCCATGTGCCAACAGACGTTCCATGTTGCCCATATGAGCCGGCAGCGCTGGTGGCTGCTTGAGCAAACGAACCACCAGTCGCACTGCAACCAGGGTCAGAACCGAAATGCCAGCCCATTTATGCCAGGCGATATATTTGAACTTGGCCGGGGAGAGCGGCATGTCTGATACCACCAGTCCCCAGATGAAAGTGGCAATGATCAGGCCGGCAATCAGCCAGTGCAGCAAAATGGCTGGCGGCGCATAACGTTCAGTCGGTTTCAATTTTCTTTTGCTCCAATACTTGGTTGAAGGCTGCACGCAAACGTGCCAGTTGCTGGCAAAGTTCAGACATGACGGCAGGTTCCAGCAAATCAAATGCAGGCTGCATGAATGCAAGATGAGCCGGAAAAACCTGCTGGAACAAAGCCTCGCCTTGCGCTGTCAATGCCACCATCACGCTGCGGCGGTCCTGCTCCAGTGTGCAGCGGGTGACGATACCCTTGTCGATCAAGCGGTCAATGACACCCGTCAGCGTGCCCTTGGTAATCAGCGTTTTTTCCGACAGTTCCTTGCAACTCATTCCCGGGGTATTCCCCAGGGTCGCCACAACGTCAAATTGTGGCGGGGTGAGATCCATTTGCCGGATATGAAAGGCCGATAATTGTTCGAATGCCTGGTAAGTCCGGGCCAATTCACGAATGACAGACAGGGACAGCTCCTTGTTGACATGAGGCATGAGGCAACCTTTGTTTTGATCAGTATAGTTCTTGTTAGTACAAAATAACAAGCCATTCGAGAATAATTCTCGTCGCAGCAACAAAAACGCCACAGTACTATCCCGGCGCAAATTGACTGTATTAAACGAAAATAATTCCTGATGGCTGTCGACAAGGAAAAGAAATCGCTATTCTGAATACTATCCGTTTATGTGCAATCGGTTTAACACCCTATCACCCGGTAGCAACATCATGAGCACTCTGCAGGATCGTTTTGGCCGCAGTATTGACTACCTCCGCCTGTCGGTGACCGACCGTTGCGACTTGCGTTGCAGCTATTGCATTCCCAAAGGATTCAAGGACTTCGAAGAGCCGGAGCACTGGCTCACCTTTGAGGAAATCAACCGCGTGGTGGCAGCGTTTGTCCGTTTGGGTACCCGTCGGGTCCGCCTGACCGGCGGCGAACCCTTGCTGCGGCGCAACCTGCCGCAGCTGGCGGCCAGCCTGGCTGCGCTGCCCGGATTGCAGGACCTCTCGCTCAGTACCAATGCCACTCAGCTTGCGCGTCATGCACATGCCTTGCAGGCTGCGGGTGTACACCGGGTGAATGTCAGCCTGGATTCCTTGCGCCGCGAATGCGTCAACAGCATCACCGGCCATGACAGTTTGCCGCAGGTGATGGCCGGGCTGCAGGCCGCCAAGGCGGCGGGCCTCTCTCCCATCAAGATCAATATGGTTGCCATGAAGGGCATCAACGAGGCTGATATTGAAACCATGGTGGGCTTCTGTATCGAGCACGGCTTCATCCTGCGGCTGATCGAAGCCATGCCGATGGGCGATACCGGTCGCAACACCAGTTATCTGGATTTGCAACCTGTACTGGAACAGCTGCGCCAGCGTTTTGCCTTGTTACCGCAAAACCAGGAGCTGGGCGGCGGGCCTGCCCGCTATTGGCGCAGTGCGGATGGGGCCTTCACCCTGGGGGTGATTACCCCGATCTCCCAGCACTTCTGTGCAACTTGCAATCGGGTCCGGCTGTCAGTAGATGGCACACTCTATATGTGCCTTGGCCAGGAGGAACGCTTCGCACTGCGCCCATTGTTGCGGGCCGGTATCAGCGATGCCGAATTGGAAATGGCTATCCGGGAGGCGATCGAACTGAAACCCGAGCGCCACGAATTCCGCGAAAAACCGGGCAAACTCATCCGTATCATGTCGATGACCGGCGGTTAAGCGCACAAACGCTGCAAGTTTGCGCCAGACATAGCCTGTACGGGCCCGCTTTCGTTATACTATTGGCAAATTATTCGCCTTAACGCGGACGGCCTAATGAGCGAATTGCAGATTGGTGTATTGATATTGGGCGTGGCAGTGATTGCCCTGGTGTTCGGATTCAATGTTTTTCAAGAGTGGCGCTTTCGCAAGAAGGCCAGCCAGGCTTTTGCGCGCCCTCATGACGACGTACTGCTGAACGTCCCTAAAAACAATGTGCGTGACGGTGTGCGTGCCGATCGCATGGAGCCAGTGCTGGCTGACGGCATGCATGTTCCGGCGTCATATGATGACGAGCCGTTCGAACCGGAAATTCCGGAAGATACCAGCCTGATCATGCCGGCAGCGGTGGAGCGCCCGGTGCCGCAGCCCGAACCCATGCCCTTGCCCGCGCGTGACGACGAAGAGAACAGCGGCTTCGAATCGGCCGATCACCAGGCACTGGTCGCTGCCTTGCTGGATCCCTCGCTGGACTTCATCGCCGAGGTGGTGTTCCACGAGCCGCACGAACTGGCCGCCATGCCGCGTTTTAACGTCGGCAAACGTACCCACATCATCGGTCGCACCGAAAAGGGCTTGTGGAAACCGGCCGAAGCCCTGCCAGGAACCCGTTACAAGCAAATCAATATCGGCATGCAGATGGTGGATCGCAGCGGTGCCGTTACCGAACCGGAACTGGCCGGCTTTTGCCAGCAGGTTTCCCGTTTTGCCGAAGAACACGATGCCGCAGTCAGCTTCCCGCAACGTCAGCAAAAGCTGGTGGCCGCGCGCGAATTGGACCGCTTCTGTGCCGATGTGGACGTATTGATCGGCATCAATGTGGTGCCACGGGTGGCCGTGGAAGGCACCCGCCTGCGCAGTTTTGTCGAGGCCGGTGGCCTGCAACTGGAGCCGGATGGCGCATTCCATTATCTGGCTGACTCCGGCAATACCCTGTATTCGCTGATGGCGGCAGACCAGATGCCCTTCACCTTCCATACCCTGCTGGACAAATCCTTTCCGGCGCTCACCCTGCTGTTCGACGTGCCGCGCGTAGCCGGTGGCGTGGATGTATTCGACCGCGCCGTGCTGTTTGCCAAGCAACTGGCGGCGGAGTTCGATGCCCAGCTGGTGGATGACAACCGCCGGGTGCTGTCCGATGTGGGGCTGGCCCGCATTCGCGACCAACTGGTCCATATTTACAGCAGCATGGATGACCGGGGTATTGCTCCGGGCAGCGTGGCTGCCCTCAGGTTGTTTGCCTGATACCCATTGCACGCAGGCCGGCTCATGCCGGCCTTTTTCTGTTTGAGACCACGAGATGAGTACCAACGATCTTGTTGCCCGCGCCAGCGACTTGCGTCAACGGCTGACGCGCTATGGCCACGAATACTATGTGCTGGATGCCCCCAGCGTACCGGATGCCGAATACGATCGGCTGTTCCGTGAACTGCAAGCGCTGGAAGACGCCCACCCGGAACTGAAAACCCCGGACTCTCCCACCTTGCGGGTGGGGGGAGCGCCTTTGCCCGCGTTCAGCCAGGTCACCCACCGCGTGCCCATGCTGTCGCTGGGCAATGCCTTTTCCGACATGCAAGCGGATGATTTTGACCTGCGCCATGCCGAGTTGATCCAGTTTGACGAGCGCATTCGCCGCGAACTGGGCGAAACAGTCATCCGCTATGCCACCGAACCCAAATTTGACGGTCTGGCCATCAGCCTGCTGTACCGTGACGGCGTGCTGGAGCAGGCGGCAACCCGCGGTGACGGCATTACCGGCGAAAACGTAACGGAAAACATCCGCACCATTCAGTCCATTCCCCTGAAACTGGCCATCAGCCAGCCACCGGCCTTGCTAGAGGTACGTGGTGAAGTGCTGATGTTCAAGCGGGACTTCGAACGGCTGAATGCCGAGCAACTAGCTCGTGGCGACAAGACTTTTGCCAACCCGCGCAATGCGGCGGCAGGCAGTTTGCGCCAGCTGGATTCCCGCATTACCGCCCAGCGTCGGCTGTCTTTTTTTGCTTATGCCATTGCCCAGGTGGAAGGCGCCAGCTGGCCCGCCACCCATGCAGCAGAAATGGACTGGCTGCAGCAGCTGGGCTTTCCGGTGGTGGCGGCAGACTTGCGTCCGGTAGTGGAAGGTGCCGCAGGCCTGGCCAGCTACTACGAAACGGTCATGCAGCGCCGTCCCGCACTGCCGTTCGAAATTGACGGCGTGGTGTACAAGGTGGATAGCCGTGCCTTGCAAGAAGAGCTGGGCTTTGTGTCGCGCGCGCCGCGCTGGGCCATTGCCCACAAATTCCCGGCCGAAGAGGCCGTCACCCTGGTGGAAGCCATCGAGGAGCAAGTTGGGCGCACTGGTGCCATCACCCCGGTTGCGCGCCTGCAAGCGGTGTTTGTCGGAGGGGTGACCGTCACCAACGCCACCTTGCACAACGAAGACGAAGTGCGCCGCAAGGATGTACGCGTTGGTGACAGCGTTATCGTGCGCCGGGCTGGTGATGTGATTCCCGAAGTGGTAGCCGTGGTGCTGGAGCGCCGCCCGATGCGCCCGCAAGCCGGTGGCGACCTGTTCAGCCAGGGTGAAGAACCGCAGTATCCGGCCTATCGCCTGCCCAGCCATTGCCCGGTATGTGGCAGTCATGTGGTGCGCGAAGAAGGCGAAGCCATTGCCCGCTGTTCCGGCGGACTGTCCTGCCAGGCCCAGCGCAGCCAGGCCATCCAGCATTTTGCCGGACGCCGCATGATGGATATTGACGGCCTGGGCGAACGTTACATCGACAAGCTGGTGGAGTATGGCTATGTGCACAGCGTGGCCGATCTGTACCGGCTGACGCTGGATGATCTGCTGGAAATGAAACGCCGGGCGGATGAAGACGAAGGCGTGACGCCGGAAACGGTAAAAGCCGGCAAGGTGGCCAGCAAATGGGCAGAAAACCTGCTGGAGGCCATAGCCGCCAGCCGTACCCCGCCGCTGGCACGCTTGCTGTTTGCACTGGGCATTCGCCATGTGGGTGAGTCCACCGCCAAGACACTGGCAGACTGGCTGGGTTCACTGGCGCTGATCCGCCGTGCGCCTGCCGCCCTGTTTGCCGCGCTGCCCGATATTGGCGGTGTGGTGGCGCAATCGCTGGCAGATTTTTTTGCCGAAGCCAATAACGAAGCGGCGCTGGATGCCCTGTTGCAGTATGTCAGCCCGGCTGACGAGCATGCCCCCTCTGCCAAGCTGGCAGAGCGGCTGGAGCCGGCAGTCCTGCTGGCCAGGCTGGACATTCCACGGCTGACCGAGGTGCGCAGCCAGCAACTGGCGGCCCAGGTCAGCGGGCTGGAGCAGCTGGCGCGCATGGAAAGACGCCAGCTCTTGCTGCTGCAATTGCCGGCCGAAGTCATCAATGCGCTGGCCGACTGGCTGGACGTCCCGACCCAGCGCAGTGGCTTGCAGGCATTGTCTGCCTTGCGTGACGAAATCCTGACGCAATTGCCATCCGAGACCGCAGCCGCCCATCCGCTGTTTGACGGCAAAACCTTCGTGCTGACCGGCACCCTGCCCACGCTGTCACGCGATGCAGCCAAGGCGCTGATTGAGGCCGCGGGAGGCAAGGTGTCTGGCAGCGTTTCCAAGAAAACCCATTTCGTGGTGGCCGGAGCCGAAGCAGGCAGCAAACTGGCCAAGGCCGAAGAGCTGGGCGTTGCCATTCTGGACGAAGCCGGGTTGCAAGCCATGTTGCAGCAAACTGCGGACTGAAAGGGACATCATGCGCGAAACGGCATTCGAGCGCGGCAACCGTCTGGCGGCAGCCGATCAGCAAGAGCAAGCCATTGCTGCCTTCAGCCAGTGTCTGCAACACAATCCGCAGGATTGGCAGGCCTTGTTCAATCGTGGCACGGCGCATATGCGGCTGAAACAGTACCCGCAGGCATTGGAGGATTATCTGGCTGCTGCAGCCCTGAATCCGTCCTCCAGCAATATCAAATGCAATCTGGCGGTGCTGCTCAAAGAACTGGGCGAACTGACCCTGGCGGAAAACCTGCTGCTGGAAGTGTTGCAGGCCGAACCGCAGCATGCCGAGGCCTGGAGCAATCTGGGCGTGGTGTTGCAATACGCGTTGCGTTACGACGATGCCGTAGTCTGCCACCAGAATGCCCTGCAACTGGCCGGCGCCAGTGGAGGGCTGCTGAACAATCTGGGCAATGCCCTGACTTGCGCCTTGCGGCTGGAAGAGGCGGTCACTGCCTATCGCCAGGGTCTGGAACTGCAGCCGGATAATGCTTATCTGGCTTTCAACCTGTCGGTGGCCTTGCTGTTGCAGGGCGAGTACCGCGCAGCCTGGCCGCTGTACGAACAGCGCTGGCGCACCATCATGCAGCCGCGTTACCGCGAACATGCCTGGCAAGGCCAGCCGCTGGGCGATCAGCACTTGCTGGTGTGGGCCGAACAAGGGCTGGGCGATACCCTGCAAATGGCACGCTTCCTGCCCGTTTTGCGTCAGCAGCACCCGGCAGCTCGCATTACGCTGGCTTGTCAGACGGCTTGCCTGCGTTTGTTCGGTCAGCTGGAGGGCATTGACCTGGTGCCACTGGAAGATGCCCCGCCAGCCTTCGATTGGCAAATTCCACTGATGTCCTTGCCACTGCGGCTGGATGTCACCCTGGACACCTTGTCCGACCAGCCCTATCTACGAGCCGACCCCGTACTGTGTACCGCGCAGGCGCAACGCCTGCCAGCCAGACAGGCTGGCCGCCTGCGGGTGGGGATAGTCTGGGAAACCGGCAGCTGGGGCGTGGGCATTGCCGACCATGGCCGCCAGAACAAATCGGTGCCGCTCGCGCAGTTTCTGCCCTTGCTGGACATGCCGCAGGTGGATTTTGTCTCGCTGCAACTGGGCGCACTGCCTGCGGAATTGCAAGGGCGCGTCCATGCCGCCCAGATCGGCGATTTTGCCGATACCGCCGCCATTATCGAACAGCTGGATCTGGTGATCAGCGTCGATACCTCGGTGGTGCACCTGGCCGGGGCATTGGGCAAGCCGGTATGGGTGTTGATGCGGGCGGAAAGCGCACCGTTTTTCATGGCCAGCGCAGAAGTGTCACCCTGGTATGCCAGCATGCGTATTTGCCGTCAGCAGACCCCGGGCGATTGGCCGCCACTGATTGACAGCGTGGCAAAAACGCTGCGGCAGTGGCATCCCTGTTGAGTTGTTGTTTGGAGCGGCGTGCAAGTCAGGTATAGAATGCGCGCCAGTCAGAAATATTTTCAATTGAAGACTTTTTACGACGATGAAAAAAATCAGCAAGGCTGTATTCCCGGTTGCCGGTCTGGGCACCCGTTTTTTGCCGGCAACCAAGGCCAGTCCCAAAGAAATGCTGCCAGTGGTGGATAAACCGCTGATCCAGTATGCAGTGGAGGAGGCCATCGCCGCCGGCATTACCGAGCTGATTTTCATCACCGGTCGTAACAAGCGCTCCATCGAAGATCATTTCGACAAGGCCTACGAGCTGGAAACCGAGCTGGAGAACAAGAACAAGCAGAAGCTGCTGGACACGGTGCGCGGCATCATCCCGCCGTCGGTCAGCTGCATCTACATCCGCCAGACCGAGGCCCTGGGCCTGGGCCATGCAGTATTGTGTGCCCGTCCGGTGGTGGGGGATGAACCGTTTGCCGTGATTCTGGCGGACGACCTGATTGATGGCGAGCCCGGTGCCATGGAGCAAATGGTGAGCCTGTTCGATACCACGCACAGCTCGGTGCTGGGGGTGGAAACCGTGGCACGCGAAGAGACCGGCTCTTATGGCATTGTGGAAGTCAGCAGCCAGCAGCATGGTCAGCAGCGTGTGGTCAGCATTGTGGAAAAGCCGCATCCGGATGTGGCACCGTCCAATCTGGCCGTGGTGGGGCGTTACATCCTCACCCCGCGCATTTTCGACAAATTGCTGAATACCACGCCGGGTGCCGGTGGTGAAATCCAGCTGACCGACGGCATTGCCGCCTTGCTGAAAGAAGAGGCCGTACTGGCGCTGCCGTTCAAGGGAACCCGCTTTGATTGCGGTTCCAAGCTGGGCTATCTGAAAGCCACGGTCAGCTACGGCCTGAAGCACCATGAAGTAGCAAAAGATTTCTCGGCTTATCTGCAAGAACTGCAGGGCTGATCCATTATTAACCATCACGCCGCTCCAGCGACGGAGCGGCGTTTGCATTTTCTCTAGGAGCCAACATGCCTAACATTGCCGAAGCCCGTGGCCTGATCAACAGTTCGGATATTCTGTTTACTGCCGAACAAGTGAGCGCAGCCGTTGATCGCATGGCAGAAGAAATCACTGCCAAGCTGGGGGAGACCTACCCGCTGGTGCTGTCCGTGATGGGTGGTGCCGTGGTGTTTACCGGTCAGCTGCTGCCGCGTCTGAACTTCCCGCTGGATTTCGACTATGTGCACGTATCCCGCTATGGCGACAAGACCCACGGCGGCGAACTGGTATGGAAACAGGCTCCGAAAGAGGACGTGCAAGATCGCGTGGTACTGGTGCTGGATGACATTCTGGACGAAGGCCACACCATGGCTGCCATCCGCGACAAAGTAATGGGCATGGGTGCCAAGGAATTCTACAGCGGCGTATTTGCCAACAAGCTGATCCCCAAGGACAAGCCGATTGCTGCTGACTTTGTCGGCCTGGACGTGCCGGACCGTTATGTATTCGGTTATGGCATGGACGTACGTGGCGCCTGGCGTAACCTGCCGGCCATCCATGCGCTGAAGTAATCAAGCACACGAAGATCGGCCAGAAAGCCGCCCGCAGTCAGACTGCTGGCGGCTTTTTTCATGCCCGCTGCCCGTCAGGGCGCTTGCAGCGAGAAAGTAATGGGGACTTGCAGGCTGGACTCGAGCGCCACCCCATCCTGCTTTGCCGGGATGAAACGCCAGTCGGCCACCGCTTGCCGGGCCGCTTCGTCCAGACGACGGCTGCGGCTGCTGCCAGTTACTTCCACTTGCAGCGCACGTCCCTCGGCACTCACCCGCACCTGCAAAATCACCCGGCCTTGTTCGCCCAGCTCGCGGGAGCGTTCCGGGTAGGGTGGTTCAGGGTTGTGCAGATAGGCTGAGCGGTACAGTGCAGGCTGATGCACGCTTGCCCCGCTGTTTGCGGGTTTGGCGTTGCTGCCCTCGCCAGTATTGGTCATGGTGCTGCCCGGTGCCGTGCTGACTGTTGCAGCCGGGTTGGCAGTGGCCGCCGGATGCGGGCTGCTGTCGGCCACAGGCTGCACCTGCGTGTTGGCTGGTGCCGTCATCGTGGCATGAGCACTGTGGCTTGTGCTGTGCAGCGGGGACTGGCTGGCTGCTGCACGTGTTCTTGCCTTGGTGGCTGTCGGGGCGGGAGCGGCTTGTAATTGCAATGGCAAGGCGGCGGGCAGCGGCGGTGGTGTGTGCAGCAGGGCAGGGGCCAGCCCGAACAACAATGTGCCATGCAGCAGGCCGGATAGCAGCAAGGCGGTGGACAGCCTGGAGCGGGGCAGAAAGGTAACAGGCATCACGGTTGGTCTTGGGGGCTCAGCAACGCATGCTGGCGCGCGGGCGGGCGTATTGCCACCATGCTACCGCCATCGAAACCAGATAAAAAGCCAGAAACAGCAAAAATGCCGGAACAAAGCTGGCAAACCAGTCCAGCGCATTGCCAAATGCCTTGGGAATGAAAAAACCGCCCAAGGTGGCGGATACCGAACTGATGCTCATGGCGGCCACGCCACGGCGGCCTCCACGGGCATAGGCATCGGCCACGCTTTCACCGCTATCCCTGGCCTGCCGCCCGGCCTCAATCAGGAATACCTTGGGGGATAGCTGATAGGAGGAACCGTTGCCCATGCCGGCGGCAAAGAAAATCAGCTGCATGGACACCAGAAACAGGCTGAAGCTGCCGCCATCGCTGTCGCTCGGCAGGCTGTACAGAACGCCCAGTGTTGCCAGCGCCATCAGCAGATTGCACATCAGCGTGGTGATGCCGCCGCCGATGCGGTCGCCGCACCAGCCGCCAATCGGGCGTGCCAACGCGCAGATCATGGGCCCCAGAAACAGATAGGGCGTGACATTCACCTGCGGGAACAGCGCATGGGCCAATAGCGGGAAGGCGGCAGAAAAGCCGATGAAGGTGCCATAGCTGCTGAGATAAAGCAGGCAGATATACCAGGTATGGCGTTCCTTCATCATCAGCCACTGGTCGTGCAGGGTCAGCCGCAGCTTGGGCAGGTCGTGCGCATACAGGAGGCAGAGTAAGGTCATCAGCAAAATCGGCAGAATCCAGATATAGCCAGCATTTTGCAGCCATATCGGATGGACCTGCGCGCCGCGACCCCAGATTTGCGCATCGCCCGCCAGGCTGCCGAACAGTGGCAGGCTGATTGCCAGCGGTACCACGATCTGCACCACTGACACCCCAAGATTACCCATTCCCGCATTCAGCCCCATGGCAAAGCCCTTGGCTGATTTGGGGAAGAAAAAGCTGGTATTGGACAAGTGGGATGAAGACGCTGCACCACCAATGCCGCAGCAGGCTGCTACCAGCAATAGCAGCGGAAAGGGCGCGCTGATGTCCTGCACCAGCCAGCCCACGCCCAGCGCAGGAATCAGCAGGAACAGGGTGGAAATACCCAGCCAGGTGCCGCCGCCCACCCAGCTCCAGATGCAGGCATAAAACAGGCGCATGATGGCGCCGACCAGCGGCGGAATGGATACCAGCAGAAACTGCTGCTGACCTGTCATGGCAAAGCCGACTGCCGGCAGATTGCTGACAACAATGCTCCACATCATCCAGACGTTGAAGTTCAGATGCAGGGCGAGGGTGGAAAGCAGCAGATTGCGGTTGGCAATCCTGCGGCCGCGGGTCAGCCAGAAAATGATGTTTTCCGGCTCCCAGCGCGTGATGCGGACGGTCATGCCAGCGGTCCCAAAGAAGAATAATCGCAGCCCGTTTTGCTGCAAGTCGCGCAGTATGAGCGCCACCGTCAGAAGATAGATTGCGATGTATCAACTGGGCTACGCAGAAACTTGCGTAGATGCGTCATGCAATTTCGCGCATCTTCAGGGCTTCCACGATATCCACCGCCACGATGCGGCTGACCCCTTGTTCCTGCATGGTCACCCCCACCAGCTGCTCGGCCATTTCCATGGTGAGGCGGTTGTGGGAAATATAGAGGAACTGGGTGCGTTCCGACATTTGCTTGACCAGATCGCAAAAACGGCTGGTGTTGGCATCGTCCAGCGGCGCATCCACTTCGTCCAGCAGGCAGAAGGGGGCCGGATTGAGCGAGAACAGCGAAAACACCAGGCTCATGGCGGTCAGCGCCTTTTCGCCACCGGACAGCAAGTGGATGGTGCTGTTTTTCTTGCCCGGCGGCTGGGCGATGATTTGCACGCCGGCATCCAGCAAGTCCTCACCGGTGAGTACCAGCTCGGCACGGCCACCACCAAACAGGGTGGGGAAGAATTCCCGCATCTTGGCGTTCACCGCCTCGTAAGTGCCTTGCAGCATCTGGCGGGTTTCGCCATCAATCTTCTGGATGGCTTCTTCCAGCGTGGCCATGGCCTGGTTCAGGTCCTCGGCCTGGTTAGCCAGGTATTCGCCGCGCTTGCGCGCTTCTTCCAGCTCTTCCAGTGCCGCCAGATTGACTGCGCCCAGCCCTTCCAGCGCACGGGCCAGGCGGGCGATTTCCGCTGCCAGCGCATTGGGCTTGATGGCGTCGGTCAGGTCGGCCAGCAGGGCGGCTTCATCGGCCTGGGCTTCTTTCAGTTCCTCGGCAAAGCGTTCCATCGCCAGCCGCGCTTCCTGATGTTTGAGCAGCCAGTCGGAGCGTGCCTCGCGCAGGGCTGGCAGCGCGGCATTGGTATCGTGCTGGCGCTGAGTGAGCTGGCGCAGTTGCTCGGTCAGGCCGTTCAGCCGGTCGCGGGTGGCAGCCAGTGCGGCCTCTTGCCGGGTGCGCAGTTCGATGGCCTGTTGCATGGCCTCTTCCGGGACGGTGTCTTCCACCACTTCGGCTTCTTCGGCCAGGGTTTCCAGCCGCTCGGCCAGTTGCTGGTCGCGCTCGTCCAGTTCGCGGGCGCGGCGGGCCAGTTCGGCAGTCTTTTGTTCGGCGGTGTGCAGCTCAAGGCGGATTTCATGTAACTGGCGTTCGGCATCACGGGTTTTGTTGCGCGCCAGTTGCAGGCCGGTTTCGGCATTCAGCCGGTCCAGCCGCACTTCTTCCATTTGTTCGGCCAGTTCTTCCAGCGTCATGGCGGCTTCTTCGCCTTGCAGTTCGCTTTCTTCGATGTCCAGCTGGGCTTGCTGGCGTTCTTCCTGCAGGCGTTGTTGCTCGGCATGGATGAAGGACAGGCGGGCCGCGCCTTGCCGTGCGGCCTGATCCAGCTTGACGTGCTCAAGTGTTACCGCATTGAGTTCGGCTTCCAGCCGGGTAAGCGCCCCTTTTTGCGCCCGCACCGCTTCGGCCAGCATGCCGTTCATGCTTTGCAGTGATTCGCGGCGGCGTTGCAAGCGGTCGATTTCCGGCTGCATCTGCTGCTGGCGTGCCTGGGCGGCTTCCAGTTGCTGTTTGCGTTCCATCACGCCACTGCCACTTGCCGCACTGTAGAAACACACGCTGCTGGCGCTGACCCGATGGCCTTGCGGGGTGAGCAGACATTCGCCAGCCTGCAGTTGTTTGCGTTGGCTGATGGCCTGAGCCAGGTCATCGGCCAGATAGACGCCGCTCAGCCAGTCTTGCAGCGCAGCGTCAAACGGTGCGCTGGCGGTCAGTTGATCCAGCAGCCGTGGCCAGTCCTGAGCCGGGCTGTGCAAGGGAGCGGCCTGACCATCCACCAGGGTCAGTGCGGCAGGGGGGATGTGCTGGCTGGAGGCGGCGCGGGCATTGAGCCGCTCGCCCAGTATGGCTTCCAGTGCGGTTTGCCACTGCGGTGCAACTTGTACCGCCTGCCACAGTTGCGGGGCATCGGCCAGGCCTTGCTCGTGCAGCCAGTCGCCCAGTTTTTCCCCGGCGGCTTCGCGTGCCAGCACGGCAGCCAGTGCCGCGACTTCGGCTTCGGCGCGTGCCAGTTCGGCGCGTTGCTGCGCGAGTTGTTCGTCCAGCTTTTCGCGCTCGGCGGCCAGGTCGGCCAGCTTGGCCTCGTCGGCCACCACGCGGGCGCGCACCGCGTCCAGTGCAGCACGGGCGCGTTCGACTTCGGCCAGTGCGGCGGCTTGCTGCTCCTGATCGGGCAGGTTCAGTTCGGTCAGCTCGCGTTGCAGGGCTTGCTGGCGGCTGGCCAGCTGTTCCAGCGTGCGGCGCTGGTGTTCGCCCTTTTGCCGGGCCAGGTCGCGCTCGCGGGTGAGGTTGGCTTGCTGTGCCAGCAGTTGTGCCTGCAACTGGTCCTTGGCGCGGAATTCGGCTTCGGCGCTGGGTAGCAGGTCGGCACCGTCTTCCAGTGCCATCTGGGCTTCTTCCAGCCGCATTTGCGCCTCTTCACGCCTTGGCAGCCAGTCATCCAGCTCCATGGCGGCCTGCTGGCGGCTTTCCGCCAGTTGCTGGCGTTCGTTACGGGCACTGGCCAGTTCGCGTTCTACCCGTACCTGGTTTTGCTGGCGATGGCGTTGTTGTTCTTCCAGCCGGGCCAGTGCGGCATTGGCTTCAAACAGTTGCTGTTGCGCTTCGTGTACGGCGTCGCTGGCGGCGTAGTGGCTTTCGCGCACGGTTTCCAGCTCGGTGTCCAGATGGGTGAGCGCCGCTTCCATTGCCGCTTCTTCGGTTTCGATGCGCGACAGCTCGGCGCGGGCATGGGCTTCGTTGCGGCCGGCTTCTTCGCGCCGCGCCAGCGCCAGCAGGTTCTGCTTGTGGGTCAGGGTGCCGCGCAGGTCGTGGTACTGGGCGGCCACTTCGGCCTGTTCGCTCAGCCGTTCTACCTGGCGTTCCAGCTCCTGGCGCAGGTCTTCGATGCGTTCCAGATTGGCGCGGGTATCGGCAATGCGGTGTTCGGTTTCACGGCGGCGTTCCTTGTATTTGGACACCCCGGCGGCTTCTTCCAGATAGGCACGCAGTTCTTCCGGCCGCGCTTCGATGATGCGCGAGATCATGCCTTGCTCGATCACTGCATAGCCACGTGCGCCCACGCCGGTGCCGAGGAACAGATCGGTAATGTCGCGGCGGCGCACCTGCTGGTTGTTGATGTAATAGCTGGATTCACCCTGCCGTGTCAGCACGCGCTTGATGGAGACTTCGGCGTATTGGCCCCACGGGCCGGTGAGTTGACCGTCGGCATTATCGAATACCAGCTCCACCGAGGCGCGGCTGACCGGCTTGCGAGTGGAGGATCCATTGAAGATCACGTCTTGCATCGACTCGCCGCGCAGCTGCTTGGCGCTGGATTCGCCCAGCACCCAGCGCACCGCGTCAATCACATTGGATTTGCCACAGCCATTGGGGCCGATTACCGCCACCAGCTGGCCGGGGACCGGAATGCTGGTGGGGTCGACAAATGACTTGAAGCCGGACAGTTTGACGTGGGTGAGGCGCAAGGCGTTCTCGCAAGAAAAGGAAGCAACCGCGGCATTTTATCAGGGTGGCGGCTTTTGTTTGCTTTTGCTGCAAGACAAGCGCATGGGCGCTGTTGTGGCTTGGTAGAACTTTTGTCAGATGTGTTGTGCCATAATGCCCCCATGGAACCGTTATCGCTCACCGATCACTTTCTGATTGCCATGCCCAATATGGCCGACCCGCTGTTTGCCCGCTCGCTGGTGTACCTGTGCGAACACGGCGACCACGGCGCGATGGGCTTGATCGTCAACAAACCGTCGGGCATTGCCATGGCGCAGTTGTTCGACCAGATCGACCTTGCGCTGGAGATCGACCCGCTGCGTGGCGAGTCGGTGTTTTTTGGCGGGCCGGTGCAGCCGGATCGCGGCTTTGTGCTGCACGCACCGGCCGGGCAATGGCAATCCAGCCTGGTGGTGAAGGACGACTTGGCGCTCACCACCTCCAAGGATGTGCTGATTGCTGTGTCGGAAGGCCGGGGGCCGCAGCGCCTGTTGCTCACCCTGGGCTATGCCGGCTGGTCGGCCGGGCAGCTGGAGCAGGAAATCAGCGACAACAGCTGGCTGACCGTCAAGGCCGATCCGGACATCCTGTTCGACCTTCCCGCCGAGTCGCGTTACGACGCTGCCATGGCCTTGCTGGGTTTTGACCCGTCTCTGCTGTCCGGAGATGTCGGCCATGCCTGAGGGAACGGTACTGGCTTTTGATTTTGGTGAACGTCGTATTGGTGTAGCCATGGGTGAAACCATGCTGGGCATTGCCCATCCGCTGCTCACCATTGATACCGAAGTGACCGACGCCCGCTTTGCCGCCATCGGCAAGCTGATCGACGAATGGCATCCGGCCCAGCTGGTGGTGGGCCTGCCCATGCATCAAGACGATACCGAACACCAGATGACCCAGCTGGCACGGCGTTTTGCCAATCGCCTGAAAGGGCGCTTTGGCCTGCCGGTGTGGCTGGTGGACGAGCGGCTGACCTCGGTGATTGCCGAATCCATGCTGGCCGAGGCCGGCGTGCGTGGCCGCAAGCAAAAACCGGCGCTGGACCAGGTAGCCGCCCAGGCCATTCTCACCACCTGGTTTGAAAGCCACGGCACGGCGGTCTGAGCCAGCCCATCATGCATCTTTCCCCGCGTTGGCAAACTTCCATCCTGATGCTGGCCTTCCTGCTCAGTCTGATGGGCCTCATCAACCTGCTGCTGGACCCGGCCCAGGCCGTACAGCACTGGCAGGCTGCTCCCGGTCATGTGGAATCCAGCCGCATCATGGTCAGCAGCCCGGAAGGGCATCCGGACCAAACCCGCTGGGAGCCCTACGTACAATACCTGTACACGGTGAATGGTGAGGTGTACCACGGTGACCAGCTGTATGCGGTGGCCAGTGCGCTGCCCGGCGATCACAGCAGTGCCGAAGACCTGACGCGGCGCTTTCCCACCGGCAAGGCCGTGGTGGTGTATTACAACCCGCAAGCACCGTCACGCTCCGTGTTGATTCGCGAGGGTGACAGCAGCATCGGCAGTGGCCGCTTCATTCTGGCAGCGCTCAGCACCCTGTTTGGCTGGGCCCTGTGCGACCGCTTGTTGCAACGCTGGCGTCATGTCCGGCGGCTGAGGGCTGGTGCCCATGGTTGAAAAACTGCTGCAAGGCCTGATGCTGCTGGCCGGGCTGGCCGCCTTTGCCTATCTGTGGTGGCTGGGGGCCAAGGGCGACGCTTCGGCCAGTTGGCCCAGTGCGGTGGGTATCGTGCAGGAAAGCCGGCTGGAGCAACGGCAGGTGAATGCCGGCGGCGATCGCGACAATACCTGGGAATATTTTCCGCAGCTGCGTTATCAGTACCAGGTACAAGGCCACACCTACCAATCCGGCAACCGCCGTTTTCCCAATCCCGGCTACAGCCGCAGCCAGCAGGAAGTGACGGCCATTCTGGCGCGTTATCCGGCCGGCGCGCAGGTACGGGTGTATTACAATCCGGCCAATCCGGCCGAGGCTTGCCTGGAAACCGGCCAGCACTGGACGGCATGGGTTGGCAAGGCCATTGCCTTGCTGATTGTCGCGGTGGCGGCCTGGTTGCTGTTGCGCGCCGATTAAGCGGCTGCAGCCGCTTGATGCCATCTGCCGGGCTGATGGTTTTCCTCCGGCAAATCATTCCCGGTTTGCCCTGTCCGGGGATAAAGCAATTTATCCCCCCGTCCGATTCAGCCATAATGCGGTAAAAACCAAGCGGCATGGCGTTTGCATTGACGCCATGTCATTACAAGGGGGACCGACTATGTTGGCCATCATCGGAGGCAGCGGCCTGGCCAAGCTGCCCTTACTGGAAGTAACCCATCGTCAGGTTGTGCGCACACCTTATGGCGACCCGTCCTGCGCACTGACATTCGGCCATATCGGCCAGCAAAACGTGGTGTTCATTGCCCGTCACGGTCACGGCCATTCGCTGGCCCCGCACGAAATCAATTACCGCGCCAATATCTGGGCGCTGCACAACCAGGGCGTCAAGGGCATCCTGTCCATCGGCTCGGTCGGTGGCATCCGCGCCGACATGGGGCCGGGCACCCTGGTGGTGCCGGACAACATCATCGACTACAGCTGGGGCCGCAAGCACACCTTTTTTGATGGCCCGGAGCGGCCGGTCGTGCATGTCGACTTCAGCAATCCTTACGACGATGCGCTGCGCGCCAGGCTGATTGCCGCCGTCAATGCCAGTGGCAAACCGGCGGTGAATCAGGGCGTGTATGCCTGCACCCAGGGCCCGCGGCTGGAAACCGCAGCGGAAATCCTCAGGTTGGAGCGGGATGGTGCCGATATTGTCGGCATGACCGGCATGCCGGAGGCCTGCCTCGCCCGTGAAATGAACCTGCCTTATGTCCATCTGTGCCTGGTGGTGAACTGGGCGGCAGGCAAGGGCGGCAGTGCCACGGTGAATTTCGACCCGGCCACGGCCGAAGCCGGCATGAATGATGTCACTGCCGTGCTGCTGGAATTGCTGAGCGTTTGATGCTCCATATCTCTATCCGGATGTAGTTTGATTTGCACCGGTAAATTAAGTGAACGGTTTAGTTCGTATGGCTGCCGAGGTAGACATGAGTACCGAAAATTTTCGAGGCTGGGTGGATAGCCTGGATTGCAATGAAATAGCAGGCTGGGCTGCAAATATAGCGCATAGTGAATCGCCTACTTATGTGTCAATTTATTTGAATGGACAACATATTGGTATTGCTGTGTGTGACGAAATCCGTTCCGATGCAGTGGCAGCAGGTATTCCGGGGGCTCGTCAGTTTCGCTTTGACATGAAGGGCAGGGTAACAGCAGGAGGACGTGTGCAAGTTGGTTTTGAGCATCATCCCTTGCAGCTGCCTCAGGGCGATAAATGGATTGCCGCACAGTCGCAATCTTCAGTGCCAGTGAACAAGCAGATCGTGCATGTAAACCGTCCGGGTATTTATGTGTATGACGAAGATGATTTCAGAATTTTGAAATTCAGTAGCTCAACGCCCACTAGACAAACTTGCATTTCACTCAAGAACCCAGCATTGCTCATGTTGGAATATACCCGCCTCATCATGGCATCCTTTTATCTGAATCCACAGCCGGCCAGCGTTCTGATTATCGGATTAGGGGGTGGCGTCTTACCCGCGGCATTCTGGAGTATTGCTCCTCATGCCACCATTGATATGGTGGAAATTGATGAAGATGTCATTCAGGTCGCACTTGAATACTTCGGGCTTGTGATGCGCAATGACTCTGCCGTTCATCAAATGGACGGCAGGATGTTTGTTGAAAAAGCCTTGGCGAATGGTAAAAAATACGATCTTGTTGTACTGGATGCATTTATCGATGGTGATGTGCCTGTTCACTTGAAAACACTGGAATTTTTGCAGGAAGTTCGTCAAATCCTGAGTGATGACGGAGTATTTGTTGCAAATACATCATGTGGTAGCGTGGATTACCATAAAGAGAGCGCAACCTATTACCAGGTGTTTGGTCGGTATTTGTACATTAAAAAAGCAATGCGAGTGATTTTGGCGGCTAAAAATAATAATTTCACAATGGCTGGGGTGCGAAATCAGGCATCAATGCTTGAACAAGCATTGCAGCAAGTTGGCGTTTCAAATGATGTTTTGCTTTCTGCGTTGCAAGAATTTAATCAGTCTGAAAATTTGGATGATATTTTGCTTGATCCTGCCTGAGTTGTGGTTTTTTCATGATGGATTGATGCCGGATCAAAGGGGTTATGTATGAAAATAGGTATTATGCAGCCCTATTTTTTTCCTTATCTGGGCTATTTTCAGCTCATTGATTCGGTTGATCTATTTGTGCTGCATGACGATGTTCAGTTCATCAAGTCAGGTTGGGTGCATCGAAATCGTTATTTGCGGGATGGAAAGCCGGTATGGTTTGGCTTGTCCCTGGCCAAGGCTTCCTCATTTGCTCTCATCAACGAGCGGCATATTGCTGAAGACTTTGATCCGCAATCCATGATAAGAAAGCTGGATGAAGCATATCGTAGAGCCGCGCGAAGGCAATACGTTATCGATATGGTTTCGGAAGTTGTTTCAAAGAATGAAAAGAGCTTGGCTGCAATTAATGAAAGAGGATTGCGTGCGATATGTGGTGTTGTCAACATCACTACGCCTATTATTTCTTCTTCTTCATTGCAATTACCTTCTTGTTTGACCGGACAGCAACGTGTGATTGAAATTGTTCGACGCTGCCAAGGAACTCGCTATATCAACCCGATTGGTGGCTTGTCGTTGTACAGTGAGGCAGAGTTTGCAAAAAATGGCATCGAACTCAGTTTTCATCGCATGTTACCATGCGAATACAATCAGGGGGTGACTGTATTTGAACCCTCGCTTTCTATTGTTGATGTACTGATGCATGTTGAACCGGCTCAGATGCCTGAATTATTACAGTCAAAACAAATTGAGAGCTTCAGCTTTTATCAGTAGTGGAATCATTGGTTTGATTGATGAATTTTTATCGGTCATGAGTGTTTGAGCCTTTGCGCGCGGGGATATCGCCTTGAATTTTTCGGCTTCTATTAATATTGTTCAAAATGGTGTTGGTAAGGACTATCAAACCAATGTCAATATGCTTGATATTCAGCGCAATGGAATTGCCTGGTGCGAGGTGGTTCGACGCGCATTGGAGGGGAATGGGGATTTAGTCAGCAAACTGGCTACCTTGCTGAATGTTGCTACTGTTTGTCACGCTCAAGGCAAGTATATTGATGAACTTGCTGCATTAAGAATTGCACGGCGGATTGCCAATGGTCGATTCGCTCCAGTGAATGAACTCCTTGAATCGAGATCCGCAGCAGGCCACTTCCCCATGGCTGCGGATGATCGATTACGGATCGTTTCATTTGCTGACGATGGGGTGGAGTTTAGGCAATTGCTTGGTCAGGATGTAATCTGCAACAATTTCGTGCACCCAGGGGCAGTATTCGGTGGTTTGCTGGGCGTTGAAGGGCAAGCAATCCTCCAAAATGATGATAGTGTCGATAATGTTTCCTTTGCGGTTTGTAAGGGAAAACAGCTTTTGGCAGTCGTTCCATGTGTGATTCATTCTGATAATGTCATCAGTTGGGTAGCCCCGATCGTCGCAGACGGAGGTATCCCGATCAGTATTCATTTTGTTGAACCACTATGTGATAAACGAATGGTGTTGGACCTGGTGCTACGATATCTGGAGCATCTGTTGCGTTCTTATGGTGCCAAGGAATATGTCATCAAGGAAGCTAGTCCGGAAGAACTTCTACTCTATCAACTGCTAAGCAAACAGCATGCATTTTCTGCCGAGGTGTGGGATCGCCCAGTGCTCGATCTGAACCAGAGTGAAGAAAGCATTTTCCAGGTAGTCAGGAAGAGCTATAAATCACATATAAACTGGGGGAAAAGCAATTTGGTGGCGGAATATCTTTCTGGTGCTGCTATTGATAATGCAGCGGTTGAAAGAATTTACCAAGCTATTCAACTTTGTCACCAGAAAGTAATCAGCAAGTATGGTGATGGAATGACGGCGGAATTGTTCATGCAGCCAATAGTGCTGTGCCAGCGAGGATTTGGTGAGGTAGCTATTTATCGCACGCAGGAAGGTACTGTTTGTGGTGTTACGGTCACGACGATTGTTGGTGATGTTGCTTATTATGCATTGGGTGGGTCAATCCCACAGGGTAATAAAAACCCCGGGCAGTATGTTGTCTATAATTCGATACTGCGTGCCAAGGCGCGGGGTGCACATACTTATTCATTGAATCGAGATTTTTCGGCACCTATTTCGATGGATAGATTGCAGCTGCGGGTGAAAAGCCAGCATGACATGAATCTGATTTTTTTCAAGCGAGGATTTGCCGGGCAATTGCAGGCAATGAATGTTTATAAAGTTATGCCACTATTACTTGGTTTGCTTGGCCGTGATTGATGCTGCTTGTAATTAATGGTTGCATTGTCCTGAATATTGCCGGTTATTTGCCTTAATTATTGTCCTGATCTCATTAAGGCATTTCTGTGAAAATTGTTTTCTGTTATTCCTAGTGAGGTCTGGCATGACAAGTGAAAATCATCCTGTAAAATGTGGGGCGAAAAATGATTTGACTGATTTGGCCTTGTTTGGTGGATCTGCCCTTTTTGATAAATTTTTGTCTACATCGAATCTGGTCAAACCCTCTTTTGATGTATTTTTAGATTATTCGAAAATTTTCTACACGCAGGGACAGTATACCAATCGTGGACCATTAAGTCAGATGCTGGAAGCCAGGTTGGCAAAGTTGCATGATGTGAAGCACTGCTTGGTTTTATCCGGTGGATTTTGGGCCGTGGTCTTGTCGCTGAAATGTCTGGCACTGACTGGCCGTAAGAATGTAATTCTGCCTTCGTATACCTATCGTAAGTTGGCTGATATTGTCTCATGGGCCGGACTTTCTCCGGTTTTTTGTGAGGTGGATGCTTCCACCCTGGCCATGAGTGCCGAGACCGTTGCCCCTCTGATTGATGACAATACAGCAGCAATATTGGCAGTTCATCCAATTGTCAACCAGTGTCCGGTTGATGATCTGGAGACATTGGCCCAGTCAAGAAAAATTCCGCTTGTTTTTGACTCTGTTGAGTCAACTTATGAAACCGTTAATGGAAGACCCATTGGTTCTTTTGGCGATGCTGAGTGCTTTTCCATGCATGCCAGTAAGCTGATTAATGGTTTTGAGGGAGGTTATGTCACAACGAATAATACGGAATTGGCAAATCAGCTGTATGCAATGAGAGCTTTTGGTTTCGTTGGTCAGGATGAAGTGGTTACATTTGGCATGAATGCAAAGCTTAACGAGGTGCATGCGGCGATGGCTTTGGCGTGTCTGGATGATCTTGACTCGCAGATTGTCCGTAATCAAGAGCGATACCGAACCTACTACACCGAATTTTCTACTGTGCCGGGTGTAAGGCTGCTTGAATTTGATGAGGCAGAACGCTGTGGTTATAAATGTGTAGTGATTGAGTTGCTTGAGAGCTGGCCACTTTCTAGCGAAGTGACACTGAAATTATTGCATGCTGAAAAAGTGATAGCCAGAGCCCAATATACTCCACCTTTGCATCACGTCAGTGCTTCCAGTGAGGTTCGTAATGCCGAGATGGTGGTTACCAATAGCTTGGCAGGAAAGTACTTGCTGCTTCCTAGTGGCCATACAGTTGAGTGTGCAGATATTAATCAGATTGCTGAATTACTGAAATATATCGCAAGCAATTCAAAAGGCATCATTGCGGAGATCAATGGGAGATCGCTATGAAAACTAAAATTTCCGACTTCGCAATTGCTGGTGGGCGTCCGATTTTTGATGTGGCTTTACCCGTTGGTCAACTATATTTTCCTGAGTGGTCTGATTACGCAGCAGAAATGCGTGGTATTTTTGACCGTGGATACTATACCAATCATGGACCCTTGATTGAGCAGTTTGAAAGTGAGCTATCCGCATATCTGGGGGTGAAGCACGCAATCTGTGTCACCAATGCCACGATAGGTTTGATGCTTGCGGCAGTCGCACTTGAATTGGAAGGCAAGGTCATTATGCCTTCCTTTACTTTTGTGGCAACCGGACAATCACTGCTTTGGAATGGTTTGACACCTGTCTTTTGCGATTCCAATCCTGTCGATGGCCAGATGCAGATTGAACATCTTGAATCCCTGATTGATGAAGATACATCAGCCATTCTCGGGGTCAATCTTTGGGGTGGTGTCGCTGATATCCAAGCAATGGAACAGCTGGCGATAAAGTATGGCTTGCATTTGTACTTTGATTCGGCTCATGGCTTTGGCAGCCGGATTGCAGGAAGAACCCTCGGCGCCAACGGTGAGCTGGAGGTCTTCTCTTTTCATGCAACCAAGGTGATGAGTACTGCAGAGGGTGGGTGCATCACAACTAACGATGATTTTGTTGCTGCACGTGTACGCAGCATGCGCAGTAGTTATGGAATTGGCACACAGGTCAAGGTTCCGGTTACTTGTAATGGTCGCTTCTCTGAGGCGCAGGCTGCTATTGGTTTATTGAATCTGAAAGCATTGCCTGTGTATATTTCTCATAACAAGAAGATTTATGATCGATATAGGGAACGCATTTCATCTATACCTGGTTTGCGTATCATTGAGGCAAGTGGTGTTGATTTCAGTAACTGCCAGTATTTTGTTTGCGATGTGGATGCTGATGTTTTTGGTCTGGATAGAGATACTTTGATAGCTTTGTTAAAGCTGGAAAATATTAATGCACGACGTTATTTCTATCCGGGTACACATCGGGTAGTTTCTTTTGCCGATGAATTCTCGCGTAGTGGTAGAAGTCTTCCCGGGGTAGACCTTCTTTCTCGACGTATTTTCCAATTGCCGATAGGGGCGAAGGTTAGTCTGGAAATGGTTGATAAGATTTCTGAACTTTTACATGCCATTCATGTTCATGCGGAAGGGCTGAAAGCGCGTTTCTAGCGATGCAGGATCAGGATTGGGCTGATGTCCGGTTGATGATGTTGCCATCCCTGTGGTTTATTAGTAGGTACTGGTTTGTCGATGGTGGTGGGTTGGCTGCATCATCATTAAGTCTGGTTAGTGATGATGTTTTTTTGTCATGCTGAGTGCATTTTGTGGCGTTGGTTTCTCATGAAGGAATACTTGTGAGTTTGTCTGAGCTGAATATGGTCCATCATCCGTATTATATTGTGTCGCCACCATATCGTGAGACTTCTTCCGGGGTGCGCGTACTGCATTTGCTATGCCATTATTTGCGCCAGCGTGGCATGAATGCCTATGTGACGACGAGTGACGGTGATGCTGCACTGGATACTCCGCAATTGACCGATAAGTTGCGTAAATCACATCATGAAGCCGGGCTTGAGCCAATAGTAATTTATCCGGAAATTATTCCGGGAAATCCTTACGGCGCACGTACTGTCGTTCGCTACATATTGAACAAACCGGGTTTTCTGGGTGGGGAAAGCAAGTATCACAACGCAGAGTTGCTATTCACCTACAATCAGGCTGATTTTGTGCCGGCAGGAATGCAGGCGGATGTTCTCCGGGTTCCGGTTTTCAATACTGAGTTGTTCAATAACAATAATAATCCTCATGATGGCCAGCGCAAGGGGCGCTACTATTATGCCAATCGTTATTGCACATTAGGCGGAGTGGTTGATCCGGAGATTGTCCAGAATGCTACTGAGCTCAGTATGGCCAATCCTCGTAGCTTATCGGAACTTGCCGCCTTGTTCCGTGAAGCGGAGTGTCTTTATAGCTATGAAATGAGCGCGATGTGTACCGAGGCGATGTTATGCGGTTGCCCGGTTATTTACATTCCCAATCCATGGATGCAGAGTATCCCTGCATTACAGTTCTTTCATGGCGATGGTGTTGCATGGGGTAATACTCCTGAGCAAGTCTCCCATGCCAAGGCGACGGTACATAAAATTCTTGGTCATTACCAGGAACATATCCGTCAATTTGATGAGCAGCTGTCCCGCTTTATCGAAGTAACCCAGAAGGCTGCAAGTGATGCTCACCAGCGCTTGATGTCTCGGGTGAGCTTGACCGGTGGTGCATCTGATTTGCGTACGCGTCGCTCATTGCCGCCGGTGTTTGAATCCGGTAATCAACTCCCTTCTCCGGAGGAGCGAATTCGTGTGGGTGTATTGTCCGGCGATGTCGTGGATGGAGCCTGCATGCGCTTGCGCTTGCATGACGGCTTCTCCTTGCTCTCCCCATGGCTGGATACTGTTTATTTCCCCGGTAATGGTGTGTATGGGTGCCGTCCAGAGGCCGTTGATATCGAGCGTCTGGTTGCCTGGTCTGATGTATTTGTCCTGCAGCGCGGTGCGTTCTCTGACCGGAACGATAAGTTTATCAAAGCCCTCTTTGCATCCGGCAAGCCCATTGTGTTCGAGCTGGATGATTGGCTACCGGCAATGCCCAGCTCTCATCGTCAATACTTGGAGTTTGATCCGAACGGTTTGTGGCGTACTTGGAAGCAGCATCTCCATCAGATCAGTGCAGTTACTGTCAGCACAGAGGCAATTGCAGCACATCTCCGCCCATTGCATGACAATGTGCAAGTGTTGCCGAATGCCTTGCTGGCATCTCGTTATGACAAATTGTCTCTGAATGAAAATGACTCATCGAAACCTTTGACCATCGGTTTTGCTGGTACGTCGACTCATGTGGGTGACATCAAGGTAATCAATCAGGCCCTGCTGAATATCCAGCAGAAGTACGGCCCGCATATGGTGCGCTTCGTATTCTGGGGATGTGTACCTCTAGGGTTTGAGGGGGCTCAGAATGTGCGTGTTGTCTCCCAGGGCGTGACTTATCCGCATTATCTGGAACAACTGAACAAGTTAGGGTTGGACATTGCGATTGCTCCGCTGGAAGACAATCTTTTCAACCAAGGCAAATCCGATCTCAAATGGCTTGAATATTCGGCGGCAGGTGCTGCTGCTGTATTGAGTGATGTCGTTGCCTATGAGGAAGCCAAGCAGCTGCAGTTGGCACTGGTGGTGTCGAATGACACCAAGAGCTGGGAAAGTGCACTGATACAACTGATTGAAGATGCTTCGCTCCGGACCAGCTTGGTCGCCCGTTCACGCGAGTATCTTCAACAATTTGCCACTTTGGAAACCCAATGCTATCGGTGGATTGAGTTATTGAAGCCTTTGTTGCCAACTTCCCGGGCCAAGATTCTGGATGGCTATCACCCTGCGTTGCAATCTAACGCACAGCAAGGCGACATCATGTTGATGGGGCCGGATCCGTATCGCGCATGGCAGAACTGGAAAAATAAGCATGAGCTGCGCGAAATCGACGCCGAGATGATGGCCGAGCGCATGTTGATGCAATGGCAGCAACGCCCGCAGTTCCTGATGCTGATGACC
Organism: Aquitalea sp. LB_tupeE; assembly: GCF_013391415.1. Classification (GTDB taxonomy): domain Bacteria; phylum Pseudomonadota; class Gammaproteobacteria; order Burkholderiales; family Chromobacteriaceae; genus Aquitalea. Next base: position 119,496 of record NZ_JACAXB010000011.1, on the reverse strand, counting down.
ATCCGCGCCAGCGAAGCCCAACTGCTGGCCAATACCATCGATGCCCTGCAACAGCAGCTGTACAAAAACTGGAAGCTGATTGTCATTGCCGACTGGGACATGCCGGACCCCATTTTCAGCCAGAACGACACCCTGGGCTGGCTGCAGCTGGACACGCTGGATGACCCGCAGCTGTTCACCATGGCGCTCAACGGTTTGCTGGGCGAAGTGCCGGCTGACTGGGTAATGCTGCTGCCGGCCGGCGCCATGCCTGCCCCACAGCTGTTCTTGCGCATGGGTGACACCATCCACGCCCAGCCGCAAGCGCTGGCCATTTACACCGACCATGACAGCTATACCCAGCCTGAGTGCCGCGTACTGCCGCAACTGAAGCCGGACTTCTCGCTGGATTACCTGCGGGCACAGGATTATGTCGGTGCCGCCGTGGCGCTGTCCTATCAGGGGCTGGCCAGTCTGGGCGGTTTCGAACCCTACCCGGCTTGCGAATGCTGGAACCACCTGCTGCGTCTGGCCGAAAACTTCGGCCTGAACGTGGTGCAGCATATCGACGAAGTGTTGATGCATCTGCCAGCCGAACCCTTGGGTGTGCAGCATCAGCGCGAGGCTGCGCGTCAGGTGGCACTGGAAAATCACCTGCAGCGTCTGGGGATTGCTGCCAGTGTGGTCAACGGCTATGCCGAGAACACCCTGCATGTGGAATACCAGGTCAGCGGCACGCCGCTGGTCTCTGTCATCATCCCCACCCGGGACAAGATGGAATACCTGCAGCCATGCGTGGAAAGCCTGTTTGCCCGCACCACGTATCATCATTTCGAATTGCTGATCATCGACAATGGCTCGCAAGACCCGGACACCTTCCGCTTCTACCAGGACTTGCAACAGGATTACCCGGACCGGGTGCGCATCATTGATTACCCGCAGCCCTTCAATTTCTCCGCCCAGTGCAACCTGGGGGTGGAGCAGGCACGGGGTGAATACATTGTCCTGCTGAACAACGACACCGAAATCATCCAGCCCGAATGGCTGGAACGGATGATAGGCATTGCCCAGCGTCCGGAAGTCGGTGCCGTGGGCATCCGGCTGGTGTATCCGGAAAGCGGCAGCATCCAGCATGCAGGCATTGTACTGGGCTTGCCGGGCGGAGTGCTGTCGGTGGCGGACCACGTATTTGAAAAGTCCGAACTGGACGCGCCGGGCTATATGAACCGCCTGCTGACCGAGCAGAATTACTCCGCCGTCACCGCTGCCTGCCTGATGGTCTCGCGCGAGAAATACCAGGCAGTCGGCGGCTTTGATGCCGAGCAGCTCACCGTGCTGTTCAACGACGTGGACTTCTGCCTCAAGCTGCAGCAGCAGGGCTTGCTGAACGTGTTCACACCCTATATCACCATGGTGCACCACCATGCCAAGAGTATCGGCAAGCTCACTTATGAGCCTGCGGTTGCTCTGGCCGCCGCCGTGCGCGAGCAGCAGGAACTGGCCGTGGTGCTCAAGCGCTGGCTGCCACAGCTGGCGCGTGACCCGGCCTACAATCGACACCTGACTTTCCGTACCAAGGACATGGCGTTCGAGCCGACACGGGATGTGAACTGGCTGCCGCACCTGGCTGGCCGTTACAAGGTGCTGGGCCTGCCCATTCCGGGTGGCAGCGGCGAGTACCGCGTTTCCTTGCCCTTCCATGCCCTGCAAGAAGGCGGGCGACTGGATGTCGCCATGATCTCGCCCGAGAACGGTGCCGCGCCGCTGCTGTCGGTGGTCGAGATGGCACGTTTCAACCCGGATGCCTTGCTGATTCACACCATGCTGACCGATGGCGTTTTGCATGCCGTGAAGCAATACCGTGAATTCATGCCGAACCTGCGTCTGGTATTCGGCCTGGATGACCTGGTGGGAGCCCTGCCGGAAAAGAGCATTCTCAACCGGGTATGGCGCAAGACCATGCCGGATGCCCGCCCGCGCCTGCGTGCCATGCTCAAGCATTTCGACACCCTGGTGGTGTCTACCGAGCCACTGGCCGAGGCCTGCCGCGACATGATTGACGATATCCGCGTGGTGCCAAACCGTTTGGCGCGGCATATGTGGGGCAAGGTGTCCTCATTGCGCGGGCAAGGCAAAAAGCCACGGGTAGGCTGGGTGGGGGCCCAGCAGCATCAGGGCGACCTGTCGCTGATCATCGATGTGGTCAAGCAAACGGCAGATGAAGTCGAGTGGGTATTCATGGGTATGTGCCTGCCGGAAATGCGCCCGTACATTGCGGAAGAACACCCTTGTGTGTCTTTCCAGGAATATCCGGAAAAAATGGCCAGCCTGAATCTGGATCTGGCCATTGCGCCGCTGGAAATCAACCCGTTCAACGAGTCCAAGAGTAATTTGCGCTTGCTGGAGTACGGTGTGATGCGCTGGCCGGTGATCTGCACCGATATCTATCCCTATCGCACCAATGACGCACCGGTGTGCCGCGTGCCCAACACCACCGAGGCGTGGGTGGAAGCCATTCGCAGCCGGATTCATGATCTGGAAAGCACATACCGGGAAGGGGATGCCCTGCGTGCCTGGGTTGACCGTCATTACTGGATAGAGGATCACCTGGAGGACTGGCAGCAGGCACTTACCGGCCAGGCGGTAAAAAAATAATTATCCCGGTACTAAAGTTTGCCAACGGGGGGTCGATAACTAGTCAAGGCCCACACAGTCGCCCCCCCGAATGCTCTAAGGAGAATCATCATGGCACTTACCGTCAACACCAATATTGCGTCGCTCACCGCGCAGAACAACCTGAGCAACTCCAGCACCTCGCTGAATTTGTCCTTGCAACGCCTGTCCTCCGGTCTGCGCGTAAACAGTGCCAAGGATGATGCTGCCGGTCTGGCCATTTCCCAAACCCTGACCTCCGCCATTCGTGGTAACAACCAGGCCATCCGTAATGCCAATGACGGTACCTCTGTCGGCCAGACGGCTGAAGGTGCGTTGGGCCAGATCGGTAACAACCTGCAACGTATCCGTGAAATTGCCACCCAGTCTGCCAACGGCTCGGTCAGTGACACCAACCGTTCGCAGCTGCAAAAAGAAGTTGACCAGCTGACCCAGGAAATCTCGCGTATCGTACAAACCACCCAGTTCAACGGCACCAAATTGCTGTCTGGTGGTAATACCCTGACTTTCCAGGTTGGTTCTTCTGGTTCGACTGACAACACCGTATCGGTATCAGCGTCTGACCTGACCACTCAGTTGTCCTCTTACAACTCGTCTCTGACCAACACCGCTACCATTAACGTGTTGAGCCAGACCGGTGCTCAGGCACAGTTGTCGGCCCTGGATGCGGATATCGGCACTGTTTCCAATATCCGTTCCACTTTCGGTGCGGTACAAAACCGTTTTGATGCTGTGGTTGCCAACCTGCAAAACTACGTGACCAACCTGACAGCAGCGAACAGCCGTATCGTGGACGTGGACTTCGCGTCGGAAACTGCCAACCTGACCAAGAACCAGATTCTGCAACAGGCCGGTACTTCCATCCTGAAACAGGCTAACTCCCTGTCCCAGTCCGCACTGACCCTGCTGCAGTAAGCTACAGTAATAGCTTAAGCTGAAGAGCCGGCCTCGGTCAGCATGCTGACCGGGGCCGTTTGTCCGGGAGTCGTTGTCATGCAAATATCATCTACGAACAACCCTGTTCTTCCTCTGACAGCCACACCAACGGCTCGCCAGCAAAACCAGCTGACTCAGGGAAATACGGCGGATGCCACAGCCAGCTCGGTCACACCCAATACGCCAGGTGGCGTTGTTGCCGTAGGCCAAAGCCAGGCGCAAAATTCCACCAATGACGGAACTCAGCAGAAAAAGCCGGATCCACTGGAATTGCAGAATTCAGTCAAGCAACTGAACGACGTGGCCAAGCTGTATTCCAGCCAGCTGGAGTTCTCGGTCGACAAGGAAACCAACATCCAGGTCGTCAAGGTAGTGGATCAGGAAACGCATCAGGTTATCAGGCAGATACCGACTGAAGATGCAATACGCATTGCCAAGGCGATTGACGATTTCAAGGGCTTGCTGCTCAAGGACAAGGCCTGAGTCCGGCAGCGCTCGCATGCAAGGGAGGTAATGCCAGATGGCTTCAATAACGACGAGTGTCGGTACGCTGGATGTCCAGTCCATCGTCAGTCAGCTGATGACCATTGAGCAGCAGCCTTTGCAAGCCAGCCAGCAGCGCTCCAGCAAATACAATACCCAACTGAGTTCGATCGGTCAGATCAGCTCCGCCTTGTCCAACCTGCAGTCCGTGTCCGGCAAGATGTCCACCGGTGCTTTCCTGCAGCAATTCAAAGCTGGTTCGACCGATACCAGCGTTGCCAGTGTCACCACCACCACCGGCGGTACGGCTGGCAGCTATGCGCTGAACGTGACGCAGCTGGCCAAGTCGCGCCAACTGGTGTTCGACCAGTATGGTGGCAATGCCATTACCGATCCCAAGGCCACGCTTGCCGGTGCGCCCACTTCCTTGACGCTAACCGTAGCTGGCAAGAATACCGTCATCAACCTGACACCCAGCGCCAACGACACCGTAAGCCTGCAGTCCATTTCCGACCGTATCAACCAGAGCGGTGCCGGTGTCAGTGCCTCGGTGGTACAGAACAATGGCCAGTACAAGCTGGTGTTGGCTTCGTCCAATTCCGGCAGTGATAATTCATTCAGCATCAGCGCTGGCGGGACTGATTCGGGTACTACCTCCGGTTCCACGCTGCTGGGGCTGACGCAAAGCACCACCGCTGCCAGTGAATCGGCAGCAGCTTCGGACGCCTTGCTCACCGTCAACGGGGTCAGTGTTTCCTCCGGCAGCAACCACCTGACCAATGTCATTTCCGGTGCCAATGTGGACATTACCAAACTGGGGCAGTCCACCATCACCATGACCTCGGATAGCAGTGGCATCACCACCTCGCTACAGGGTTTTGTCGACGCCTACAATCAGGTGAAATCTGCGGTAGACTCTGCACGTTCCGGCAGCTTGAAGGCCAATGCCTCGGTGCTGGCCATCCAGCAGAAGCTCACCAGCATCCTGAGTACCCCGGTGCCGGGCGTGGATGCCACGACATCCTATGCCTACTTGGCGCAGGCAGGTATTTCCATCCAGAAGGATGGCACACTCAAGCTGGACCAGACCGCCTTCAGCAAGGCGCTCAGCGCCAATCCGACAGCAGTGGCCAATCTGTTCGGTAATACCAGCAGTACCGGTTTTGCCGATAGACTAAGTTCGGCGGTGAATGATTTGCTGGGACCGAATGGGGTGATTGAAACCAGCAAGACATCCATCAACAGCCTGATTACGTCGGAAACCAGTTTGCAAACCAGTCTGAGCGCCAAGCTGAGCGCACGCCAGACCATGTATACCCAGCAATACACAGCGTTGAACGCCGTATTGTCGAAAATGCAGCAATCGACCAGCAATCTGGCCAACCTGTTGGCCTAGGACAGAACCAAACGGTAAAGAATCATGCTGAATTCCAAGATGCTCAAGCAGTTTAACAAGGCTTATGAAGACGATGCCTTGAAAGCTGCCGTTTACGGTGCCAGCCCGGTGGGCCTGGTGGTACTGCTCTATGAAGGTGCTATTAAGGCCATCAACCAAGCTGGTTATGCAATGGAAGCCCAGCGTTACGACGAAAAGGCGCGCTTGGTGTCCAAAACCATCGATATCATTGATGGCCTGCGCGAGTCACTGGATTTGCAGCAAGGCAGTGATGCCGCCAATAATCTGAACGACCTGTACATCTACATGAAGCAGCGGATGAGCATTGCCAACCTCAAGAATGACCTGGAAATCCTGGCCGAAGTGCGTCGTCTGCTGGAAACCATCCTGCCTGCCTGGCAAGAGTTGAATCGTTCCAGCATGTCCGCAGGTGCGGCAAGTAATGCTTATTGATGCGGTACGGAGCCCAGGACATGCAGACCCAGTCTGAACAGATCGGCATCATGCTGGACACGCTGTCACAAGCGCTGGCAGCCTGTGATGCACGTGACTTCGGGCTGGTGATCCGCCTGGCCGAACAGCAGGAAGCCGAACTGGCTGGCTTCATGTCTTCCCGACATGATTTGGCCCAGCTTGCCCAGTCTGAAAGACTGCAACTGGAACAGGTCATTGCCCAGCGTCAGGTCGTGCAGCAACGCATCAGCGAGTGGATTGCGCAGATGCGGGAGGAAATGCAGACAGTCAGTCAGAACAGCCGATTGCTCAAGACCTACACATCGTAATGAGCGGCTTGGGTTACGGCCAGTTTCACCATACACTTAGAAAAAGTGCTGTGTGAGGGGTCATATCATGTCCGGTTCGCTCTTTTTCTATATTGTCGTCGTCTTGCTGCTGGGCCTGTGCGCAGTCTGCGCTTATTTGTACTGGCGCTTGCAGTTGCTGGAAAACCGGCGTGATAGCCTGACGGCCATGTATCTGGATCAGCAACAGCAGCAAATCAGCACCTTGCAGCGCGATTTGTCGCGCCTGATGGCGCGGCTGGAGCAGCAAACGCGTAGTGAACCTGCCAGCCTCAGCCCTTACAACCAGGCTATCGAGATGATCAAGCAAGGTGTCCCCGCCTCTGAAGTTGCCAGTCAGTGTGGCATCTCACGCAGTGAGGCCGAGCTGATCATTTCCCTCTACCGAAACAATTCCACTTCATGATTCCATCCCTGCCCACCACCACCGCGACGACAGGAACCCTTGCCCCGCAAACGGTCTCTTCGCTACGCCTGCTGCTGGAGGGCGGGCGGGCGCTGCTGGATGCCAGTGTTGTTCCGGCCAAACTCCCCCCGTTGATGCTGGGCGAGCAAGTCAGTGCCCAGGTGGTGGATAGCAAGGATAATGGCCAGCAGCTGTCGGTACTGATCAAGAACAGCCTGTTCAACCTGATCGTGCCGCAGGGGATGACGGTAAGCGGCAACAATCTGTCGCTCAAAGTGGCCACACTGGCCCCCACTCTCAGTTTTGCCTTGCAGGAGCAAAGCACAGAGGCCGCACAGGATGGCTCGGTTGAGGTACAGCTTAGCCCGGCATCCAAATACCTGACTGGCATGCTGCAAACCAGCAAGCCCGGCTTGCCGGCCACGGATCTGAGTCTGGACGTTGCCAAGCAGCAACCTGCCGAGACGGCACAAACCCTCAAGAACAATGTCAGCCAGAGCGGCCTGTTTTATGAGTCGCATCTCAAGGAATGGCTGGATGGGCGGCACAACCTGTCCCAGGTGCAGCAGGAGCCTCAGTCGCGCCTGCTCAGCAAGCTCAATGAGGATCTGGCCAGCACAGACAGTCGCAGTAGTACCGCAAATTCCAGCAGCAGCCTGAGCCCGCGCACGGTCGCCCCCGAATTGGCCAATCTGGTACAACGCCAGCTGGATATCGTGGAAAACCAGCAACTGCAATTGAATGGCTATGCTTGGCCCGGCCAGCCCATGCAGCTGCAAATACAACAGGAACACACCAACGAACGCACCGGTAGCCTGGGAGCGGATGACGTCGGGGTGTGGAGTACCTCCCTGTCACTCAAGCTGCCCGCCCTGGGCGGAGTGGCCGCACGGGTGCGCCTGGTGGGGCAGAATGTGCAGGTTTCTTTTGTTGCCGAGGAAGATGAAGCCAGCGGGCTGATCCAGCAGCATGCCGAGCAACTGCAAAGTGGCATGGCGGCCGCTGGGCTGACCCTGGCCAACCTGGTTGTGAAAAATGGCACAGTCACCCAAGACTGAAGAAGGCCGCAAATCAGCGGTCGCCCTGGCCTACCGGGAAGGGCAGCGCTCGCCGACCGTGGTGGCCAAGGGCTATGGCCAACTGGCCGAGCGTATCATCGACCGCGCCAAGGATGCCGGCGTGTTTGTCCACGATTCCCCGGAGCTGGTTTCCCTGCTGATGCAGGTGGATCTGGACCGCCACATTCCAGAAGAACTTTACCGCGCGGTGGCCGAGATTCTGGCCTTTGTTTATTTTCTGGAAAACAAGGCCACCGGCGCCGACTTCGAGTTTGAATCCTGGCTGGCTAGCCGTAAAAACAAGTCCTGACCCCATCCCTGTTGCTGGAGTCCTCCGCTGCATGCAGGCTGTCCTTGTTTGCCGTGCAAGGCGGATGAATAAAATCAGCGCTGTCACGCCCCTGGCTTTGCGGTAATCTTATGCTTTCCCCCTGCACACTGCTGGAGTAGATATGAAAGTCGGTTATATCGGGTTGGGCATCATGGGATTGCCCTGTGTTTTGAATCTGCTGAAAGCCGGTCATGCCGTCTCGGTGTGGTCGCGTCAGCAGCAAAAGGCACAGACCGCACTGGAGGCTGGGGCCACCTGGGCGGACAGCCCGGCGCAACTTGCCGCACAGGTTGATGTACTGATCACCAATGTTTCCGACACCAAGGATGTAGCGCAGGTATTGCTGGGCGAACAAGGCGCGGTACATGGCGCAGCTGCCGGTCTGGTTTGCGTGGACATGAGCACCATCTCGCCGATTGGTGCGCGGGATATTGCCAGTCAACTGGCCGAGCACGGTGTCGACTTCCTGGATTGCCCGGTGTCCGGCGGTCAGGTAGGGGCGGTCAACGGCACCCTCACCATCATGGTGGGCGGCAAGGCTGCGGCACTGGACAAGGTTCGCCCGGTACTGGAAGCCATGGGCAAGACCATCACCCATATCGGCGACTCCGGTGCTGGCCAGGTGGCCAAGGCTTGTAACCAGATTGCAGTTGGCGTGGGTGTGGCAGCGGTGGCCGAAGTCATGAAGCTGGCCAAGGCCTGCGGGGTGGACCCGGCACCGGTGCGTGAAGCCCTGCTGGGTGGTTTTGCCCAGAGCCGGGTGCTGGATATCCACGGTCAGCGCATGATTGATGACAATTATGTGCCGGGCTTCAAGGCGCACTTGCACCTGAAAGACATGGGTATTGTGCTGGATACCGCGCAACAACTGGGCATCCGTTTGCCCGAGGCCGAGCGTGTGGCCGGCTTGATCGGCCAGTTGGTAGAGCAAGGTGAGGGCGAGCTGGATTCTTCAGCCATTGCCCGCCTGATCTGGCAGCAAAATTGATTTCCTGCCGCACTATTTCCAGCCCGCCTCTGTGCGGGCTTTTTCATTTGCGCTGCTGTGCCAGCCACTGTAAATGAGCGGCCAGGTCGACCGGGCGATAGCGTGTTGATGTCGAGGCCGGATAATGCTTCAAGTCATTGCCATGTCGTGTATCGGTGGCTGGTCGCACCGGGCGTGGCACAAAATTGCCGCCACAGTTCGGGCAGGCATGCTGTAGCAGTGCCACGCAGTCGGCACAGAAGGTGCATTCAAACGAACAGATACGGGCCAGTGGCGAGTCGGGGGGCAGGGCGCAGCCGCAATGTTCGCAATTCGGGCGTAGTTCCAGCATGGTTGGCTCCTGATCATGTTGAAGTCAGCTTGCCAGCCTGGCCCTGTCTTGCACAGGGCAAATACAGCCATCATCACCGCCGGATTGCGCCATCTTGCTGGCGGCAATACCGGAACGGCACTGCTGTTTGCCACTCTAACTGCTCATGACCGGATAACCGGTCTGCAGGAGAGTGACATGGATGCCATTGATATCCTCAACCTGATGCGTCAGCACCCGCCGACCGAGCCGGTAAGCCTGACGTCCATCCCCTTGATGCTGGCGCAAGCGCTGGTCGCCATTGCCGGCAAGTTGACGGTGAGTGAGCTGGAACGCCTGATTGCCGTCGGTGCCGCGCTGTGTGCCCATCAGCAGGATCCGCAGTTTGATAGTGTGGCGGCAGATTTGCTGGTCAAGCAGCTTAGCGAACCGCCTTGAGCGCTTTGGCTGGTTTGCTGGTTTGCGGTGCGGATGCCGTCGTTGGCGTGCTCGCTTGCTCAGGCAAGTATTGCACCACCAGCGCACGCAGAATGCGATAGCCATTTTCTTGTGGTGTGCCCAAACGCTCATGCCAGGTCATGCTGTCTATCGCGGTGCGCATGCCTCCGTTGCTATTGAGCAAAATGGCCGCCGAGCCGCCGGAATGTCTTACCTGCTGGGCAATGGCATGCAGCATGGTGGTGTTGACATAGGCCATGTCGTAATCGCTCACCCGTATCATGCCCATGATGCGATAGCGGTGCGGTGGGTCGCCTGCATCCCAGATTTCCACCCCGTCCACGGTCCGTTTACTACCGCCCTCGCCATCGATGATCTTGCTGCCATTGCGGTACTCGAACATGGTGTAGTCGCTTGTAGTACAGGCTTGCAACAGGGTTGTGCACAGTATCAGGCAGGCAAGCCCGCCCAGACGGTATGGTGAAAAGACCGAGGATGGAATCGGAAAGTGAGGCATTACGGGCAGGGTCCGCCAGCGAGGCATGAATGATGCCCGCATCTTAACGTGCCCCATGTCTTGTTGTGCCGTGCATGTCCGCGCGATGAGGTAAAAAAATGCAAACCAGGCCCGCGCCGGGCCTGGCTAATCCTGCCAGCAGCGCAACTGGTATTGCTGCATGAAGTCCGGGGTATTGACCACTGCTTCGGCAAAGCTGCTGTTGGCCATGATCCGCGTCCCCTGACGCAGGAAAACCGCCCGCACTTCCTGCGCGATGGGTTGACCGTATTTCTTGAAACGTATCAGGTATTCGATGTCAAAACCGGCTTCTTGTCCCGCTGGATGCCTGAAGGTAGCGACGGTGGCCGGATTGTCCCAGCCATTGCTGCACTTGGTAATCAGCTGGAACAGGCTTTGCCCGTCCGCCAGCCGGATGTGCCGGGAGAAATAAACGGCGGTACGCGCCTCATCCACCCACTGTCGCTTTGCATCACCGGCATCATTGCCCAATAGCGGGTTGCGCGGCAAACGCGATTTGCGCACTGCCGGGTCGTCATGGATGAAGCGATAAAACTGGTCGGCTGCCCGGCATTGCTGGCAGCCTTCGGCCTGCAGGAAACGCTGCTCTGCCGGGGAGACCTCTAGGCGGACGGCCTGCCGTGACAGGCTGGGAACATAGGATTGATGCCGGTCTGCCGGAATGGTGTCCAGCATGTCACCATAGCTGCAGCCAGTCATGCTCAGCGCTGCCGCCGTCACCAACCATTGTTTCAACATGATTCCTCCCCGTATGCCAATGCGCATTCTAAGGGCTGGGACCGCTGGCGATCTCGGCCTGGCATGTAAAGAAAGGTAAGGCTGTGGCGGCGGAAAACTGCGCAAAAAAGCCCCGGCGGGCGGGGCTTGGTTTGCTTCCCTGTCAGGAGGGCAGGGGACACAGGTTTACTCGATGTTGGATCTGTTTACTGAGTAGGTGGCTCAAAGCCTTGCCAGTAAAGGATTGTGCTACTCGCGTTTTTGTTATGGGTACACCCATGGGTACACGCTAAAACGGAGTGCTCTAGTTTCAGCCCTTACCGGATGACATGGTTGGATCGCCTCATCCATGGGGGAAATATGGTTTCCATTCCCATCGCCCCGAAGCCCCCGAAGAGGGGTTCTCGGTGCTGGGCGGTTCGCGGTGCCTCACCCTGGGCAGGGCAATCACAGTCAGTCTGGTGTAAACACCCATCGGTGGGTCTACTCACTTTTGAGCATACCCTGGTATCCGTGGATACCTGAGTGGATACCACGCGCTGGATACCAGCGTTGACCTCACTGGCAGCCAAGGGGTGACACGCCTCATTCATGGGGCAATTTCGCAAACACACCCTCAGACGGGAAAATGCCCGCGCTGGGCGGGCCGGGTAGCCAAGTAGGTTAAGGTGTTAAACACCGCTAGTGTCTTTGATATAGACATCTAAACCATGGCATCCCATAGGCACAATGCTTTGCCTCTCTCTCTTAAATCCGCTGTGACGGAGTAATGCTTTCATTCCTTTGGCGTAAGGGGTGCACTCTGCCCTGAGTACCCAACACTTTGGTAAGCGCGCCTCAATCAATTCCAGCATTGTCTTGCCTATCCCCATTCCGTTCATGTCTTGTCTGACGGAAAACATCTTGAGCGTGACAATTCCGTTGTGCTGACGGCTGGCACATTCAAGCCAAGCAAAGCCATACAGATTTTCATTGTCCTTGAGAACTTGCATGCTGCCCGCCCCAGTCTCCATTGGAATGGGACATTTTGTATTCGCAGCCCATCCACAAAGCAACTGCCATAGCAATGAAACCAAGCCTTGTTCATTCAGGTAGTTGTCTGAGTACGCGCCTCGCATAGCACCCGCTTGAACCAAGTCGTAGACAGCAGGAATATCCAGTAGGCCTATTGGATGTAACTTTGCATGAAGATGGCTATTCATAGGACGCGGCGAGTTTGTTCTTATGATTTGATAGGTGTCACATTAGTTAGTTGCTGCTTGGAAATAAAGGACGGTTAACACAACTTAACGCATTGGTCGGAAACCAGCCTTTCCCGTGGAAACCACTGTGGAAACCTAGCGACTGGAAACCAGCGTTCTGCTGTCAACCAGCCGTCAACCAGTGACTTGGCAACCAGCCTTTGCTTGGCTTTCCCCTGCAACCAGGCCTGCAAATTTAGTGCTTTGGGTGGAAACCAGCGTGGAAACCTGCTCACTGGCAACCATGCCTTCGGGTGCGAACCGGTGCGAACCAGTGCAGTGCGAACTTGCCATTCTGCTGTTAACCAGTGCTGTTAACTCCCACTGTTAACCGGGCAGCAAGGCTGTGCATGCCTTGCGACTCCTTACGGTGCAGTGGACTGTTTCCGTGCGTACCTCGCTGCGTACCTCTGTCTTGCGTACCGCCTCTTTGTCGGCAGGGCGTTAACCTTGCGCTTCCTTACACCAGCCGTGCAATAAACCCTTGTTTGCAAAGCAAAGCGCAAAACTGCGCAGGGAGGCGCCAGGGGGAGTAAACGAAAAATTCCGTTCAGCAGAATTGAAGTTTTTTGAAGTAGGCAGCCGGGCAGGGGATGGTAAAACGCCACCCCCTTTGTGCCAGTGGAAACTGTATTTCTCTGTGGCAGATGGTCATTGTGCTGTTGGGTAAATTTCTAGTTTTTTCTAGTAGCGGCGCGGCTTTGCGTCCCGTTCCAACTAGCCAGAAAGCTAACATTTGCTAACAGTATGCCCGGCCTGCTGGTGCCCTGAAACCCTCCGGGAAACCTTATCATTCCTTATCAATTGTCCGGCGTGCATGTCAGCAAATGTCAGCATGGCCACGCCAACATTTGCCAGCAATCCAGCTCCCGGCATGTCAAGTTTTGACAAGTATGTGGGCGGCCTGCTTTCGGGTCGGCATGTCAGGTTTTATCAGGTTGCTGGCCGGGTGATCCGTGCGTGCCATCATAGGGTTTCTTGGGGTGCGGCCCCCGTTTTGTCCTGGGTGCGCAACTTTGAAAACGTGCATTTCCATGCGCACGATCTTGCGCACGCTCTGCCATTCGCTCCCATTGCCGTGGGGCGCAAAAGCTGCACCCCATCCCCACGTCGCGCCATAACCTGTTGATCTGAAAGCTCACCCATAAATGTTGTTCAGCAGTGGGCTGGTGGGGAAGTGTGACAAGCAATGCGGATTGTGCGCACGGCAGGGCCTCTTGCTGCGCACTTGCCGCATCGAATGGGGATTGCATGGGGGAGTTTTCAAAATCAGTCGGATTGCCGGAAATACCCCCTTGACAGCCGATTGCATGGGGTTAATTTCAAAAACAGTCTGATTGCAGATTCCAGACGCAAAAAAGGCGGGTCGCCCCGCCTCCATCACCAGCCTGTCACAGGCCCTCCATCATCCGGTTGAGCATGTTGCCCACCTCCATCTGTCCCACGGCATCCACGGCCTTGACCAGGGCGGGCAGCAATCGGCGGGCATCCGGGTTGCCCCGTAGCAGCCACGTTTCCAGATACTCGGCCTGTGGCCAGTGAATCTTGCGCAGCATCGCAACAAACTCAGTGATGACTGCCTTGGCCCGTTGCTGGCCCTCTGGTGTGCTGTCATCGCTGTTGATGCAGTCCGCTATCACCAGCAGGGTTGCGGGCATACTCAGGTGCATAGCGCCGTCAGGATCGCCGGGAATCGGGGTGAAGTGTTCATGCAGGTTCAGCGGCTTAGTCATTTGCGTTTCCTTTCTTCGTTGCGGCCAATCAGCAAGGTTTTGACGTGGCGGCGGTATGTCTCGAATAACTCCCACTCGGTGGACTCTTTGCGGGCTATCTGGCGGCGGGCAAACAGGATGGCTTCGTCAATGCTGTGCTGATCCCATCCATCTAGTCGGGCAGTGGTCGTAATGGCTCGCATCAGGTCGTCGTGGATGGCAGGCAGGGGGTGGCCTGTTCCCGGTGCAATGGCGGTTATCGTGGCGCTTGTCTGCTTAGGTGCTGGCGGAGTGGTCCGGCCAGTACCCTCCAGCCAGACGCACAGGGCATCACGATTGCGCTTGATCTGCTCCACCAGGGCGGCAGGAACAATCGACAGGGGGCTGAGATGCACCTTGCCCTGCTGTGCCCAGCAGTTGGCCCCGGTCGCGGCAATGGCGTTGTAAAGGGTTTCGGGCGTCATCAGAATTTCACCTCGTCAGTGCCGGTGAGCAGGTGGTCAGCGGCCTCATAGGCGGCGTTCCAGTCGTCCAGGCTTTGGCAGTCCAGTTCGGGGGCTGGCGGTGCTGTTGTGACAGGTGGCGGGCTACTCAATACCGGCTCTGAAAAACTCGGTTTGGGCGGATGGCTAAGGCTAATTTGGCTAATCTGGCTAATTTCAGACCCGGCCACCCCCCAGGAATTAGCCGAATTAGCCGTTTTAGCCTTAGCCACACCCTGAGATTGATCTTTTGCGAGGGTGAAGCGTGATCCATCGAAAGACAGCCACCGGCGGCGGACCAGCTCATCAAGAGCAGCATTGCGCCGGTCTTTGTCATCTCGCAGTGGGCGATAGCCTTTCTGTGCCGCGGCGGTTTTCGTGAAGCTGGCCCACTTGCCGGTGTCACGTTGCAGGAATGCCAGCAGGTCGCGGGCGTCGCGCTCTGTTGCGGATAGCTGGGTGGTTTCCGACAAGCGCAGCCATTCAGCCAGGCTGTAGCCCACCAGACGGCAAGCGCGGGCCATGTCCTCACCCAATACCTGCAAATCATCATCAAGGCGCTCAAAGTGCCGCCAGACGGCAAACACGGTGGCCACTCTCACCGCCAGTTCACCAGCACGGCCCCCGAAGGCTTGCAGGCTGCCGGTCAGATCGCCCACCAGTGGCGCTTGCCGCGCTTCTGTTGCGTTGTAGAAGTTCAGCCATAGTGCGGTGGCGTCAGGTGTCAGCGTGGCGCTAGGCAGGTCCAGGCCGCCGTACTGATCCAATGACTCCGGGTACTGGTTCATTCTCCCAAGCGTTGCCCAGTAGTGGATCAGTCGCTGATCTCGGTCAGTTCGTTGTTCCAGTGCGCTTTCATCAA
Organism: Aquitalea sp. LB_tupeE; assembly: GCF_013391415.1. Taxonomy (GTDB): domain Bacteria; phylum Pseudomonadota; class Gammaproteobacteria; order Burkholderiales; family Chromobacteriaceae; genus Aquitalea. The sequence continues at coordinate 104,146 of NZ_JACAXB010000011.1, read as the reverse complement.
GAAAACGCTCACCTGCCATGCTTGCCGGGCAACTGAGAATGAAGCGCGGCAGCAAGCCTTGCCCCCGTAGCATCGGGTTGGCCAGTGAGGAAGCAATAACACTGGGCTGGCCGGACAGGAACAAGCCAAACCGGACATTAGGCCGGAAGCCACTGCCAGACTCGGCCCCTACGCGGTCGCGCTCTACGCCCTTGCCATCAAATAGCCGGGTAAGGGTGCCAAGGGCTGCCATCATCGTGTCAGACTTCATGGTATGCCCACCAAAAAACTGCCCAGCTTCATCAGACGACCAGGACAGGGCAGGGCGGCTACCTTTCACAAAGTCGCGGACCACTTTTTCAAGTGTGGCCTCGCTGTAGATGGTGCGCGGATCGCGTGGCTTATCTTGCAGGATGCTTTCACGCTCTTGCGGCTTGGCTGTTGCGGCTTCGCGCTCGATGGCCTCTGTCTGGCTTCTATGGTGCTGGCGCTGCTCCACCTCGGCCTTGTCAATTGGACGGGTGGCCAGTGAAAAGGTGGCGCTCTTACGGTCGCCACTATTGGCCAGGCTCAGCACAAACAAGCTGCTAGGCATTGCGCCCATCTTGGGGTGGTCTGCATTGGCAATGCGCTGGGCGACGTGCGCCACGGCAGCTAAAACGGCCATTGCTGCCAATGGCTCAGGGGCTTGGACATGCTCGGCAATTGCTTGGGCAGCCTGTTGCATGGCTCCCGGTAGGCAATCGGCTGGCCACGGTGTCGGCTCACTATCGCGCTCGAAAGGCTCCGGCCCTGTGTCTGGTGTCTCCATTTCGATCAGCGGCAGGTCTGCCAATTCGGCGGGTTTGTGCACGGTCAGCCAGTCCACAACATCGCCCTTGCTGGGCAGTGACAGTGTAGACACGTCCACAATGCTGATTGCCGCCACACCAGTGGCCCATAGCAGCGGCAGGCAGTCTGACAGGTACTTTGTTCCGGCTTCGTCATTGTCGGGCCAGATTGTCACGCTACGGCCCGCCAGTGGCGTCCAGTCAGCCACATTGGCGCTGTCAGCGGCCCCGCTAGTTACTGCAACATGGCCCAGCCTCAGCAGGGCGTCGGCAGCCTTCTCACCTTCCACCAGGTAAACAGCGTCATCCGGTTGCAGGGCGAGGGAGTGCAGGCCGTACAGTGGCTTCCCACCGGCAGGGGCGGGCGGTTCGCCAATGCGGTATTGGCTGCCATCGTAGTGCATGGGCCTGATCCACTTATCACCGTTGTCATGCTTGGCCCTGATGCGCCAGTAAAGCGGGGTGCCGCTGGCGTCGGTGTAAACATGCAGGGCTTCGGCCCTGTAGCCTTCGGCCTTGGCCTGGGCAGACAGGCGGCCTGCTGCCATTCGTGCCTCGTCGCTTGCTTTCATTACCAGGTCAGTCATGGCGCAGTGCCCCCAGTTCAGCGGCAGCTTCACGGAAGCCCTTGCCGGTCAGTAGTCGGTGGAATGCCAGCACATCCCCGCCAGATGCTTGGCAGCTATGGCAGCGGAAAGCCCCGGTGTGGACGTTTACGGATAGGCTGGCGCGGCTGTCATCGTGAAATACGCACTTGGTCATGCGCCAAGCGCCACGGCCCCGCAGCTTCATCCCTTGGGCCTCAAAGTACGCTTGCGGGTCAGGCAGCAAGTCGCGGTTGAATTGCCCTGTAGCTGTGCCAGACTGAGAGGGAAGTTGATGTATTCCCTTTGATCGGCCCATTCCTTGGGCCGTTTCTTTTTTCTGGCGCAGATTGCGGTAAAAACCGTCGATGGCCTCGCCAATGGCCTGCTTCATCTCTGATGGCGTCATGAAATGATCCTTTCAGACGTGCCGCGCCCTGTTGCCCGTTATCGGCCTTGGGACGCGGCCTTAGATTTCAGATTGTCGGGGGAAGGGTCAGCGGTTCAGGCTGGCCAGCAGTTGGGGGGCGTTCTGGATGATTCGCGTCACTAGCACGGTGGACTGTGCCGCACCATATCGCCGCTGTGCGTCTGTCGCGTCTGCCAGGCATTCGCCAAACACGGCGGCAAAGGCTCCCAGCAGGGTGCAGGCCGCTTCTGTGCGGTCGGTGGCGCTATCGTATGCTGCCGGGTGCAGATGCTCGTTCAGCAGCAACAGAAGGCGGTGGGCGGCGGCTTGGCCGTCAAACTCGGCGGCATGGCGCTGGTTCAGGGTCAGCATGGCACGGCCTCCTTGATTGCGCGGATTGTGTATCCAACGGCATCGGTATCCTGATGCAGGCGCTCAAGGCAAGCCCACTGTGCATCCAGTTTGGAAGGAAACACCCCCAAACAAACAGACTCAAGCTTGATCGGCTCTGCGGACTCTTCGGTACGGGTCATCCAATTGGGGTCGCGCTGGATGAATGCTTTGTAGCGGGCGGTCATTGGCAGGCCTCCATTTTGCTGTATGCCTGTTTCCAGCGGGCCATCAGTGCGTCTGCATCGCCATGGATACCGGACTTGCAAGAGCCATCAGACATCATGGCCACGACAAGGCGGGCAGTGGTCGGGCGGGTGTCGTCAGTGTCAGCCAAGCTGTCATCAATCTCGACTGTCTCGTCAACAGCGGCCCTGATGTGGCTGATCAGGTCGGACAGGTCGCAGCTAGGTTTCAGCAGCATTTGACCTGTGGCCAGCAGGGTAATGGTCAGGCGGGAAACTTCGGTCAGGGCAGCCATTAGCGCACCTCCGCCACGGTAAAGCCCACGGCAGCCGGGGCAATGCGTACAGCGTGGCCAGTGCGGGCCAGATGCAGGCGGGCAAGGGCTTGGGCTTCGGCCTGAGTGGCAGCGGTGCCGATGTTGTGAGCAATGGGGTGCAGGCGTGACAAGACGCGGGAAAGCTTAGGCATTGGTGCCTCCTTAGTGAGTTTAGACCCACCATCCCGAGACCAATCGGGGGTGGCAGGCGCATGGCGGGATTGGTCTACCGGCACTAAGGAACCGGCGCGTGCAAGCACGCTCCCACCACGGCCTGCCATAGGAAAAGGCGCACCAGTGGTGTGAAACGGACGCAAAAAATGCTGCAAGTGGCGGCTGTCCGCCTTAGTGTTCGGGAGACCAATCCCGGTGCCGCTATTGAACAGCACGGGGGCATTATCACGCTGAGAAGTCAGGCAGGCAAGGGGAATCATGCGTAGTACCCCCCAGCAGCCACTATCTGGCCATCGCACCACACGCCAAACACTGGATTGGCCCAGCGGGCAAGGCAGACGTACAGGGCAGGGTGCAGCCAAATGCCATCAGGCTTGTGAGCGTACAGGTCGGCAGCGGTGGGCAGCGCCAGATGCTCGGCCATTGCTGCCAGGTACTCTTGCGTCTCGGGCAGGGCCAGCCATTGCGCGGTGGTCTTGCCAGTGCCGCCAACATGCTCGGCCAGTTCGTCGCCGTGCAGCCAATCCTTGCCGGGTGCGTGGTCAGTCTTGCAGGGGAAGGTCAGGATGTTTTCCATGTCGCCCCCTTATGCCGCTTGGCCTTGTTCGTCCAGCCATTGGCGGATGGCCTCAGCTCGCCAAACAGTCACGCGTTCGGACAATTTCAGTGGCTGTGGGAAGGTGGAATTTTTCACCCTTCGCCAAATAGTGGAGTCAGACAGGGGGATGATCTGGCGCAGGTCGGCAAGGCGGACAAAGCCGGTTGCAGGCAGTGCGCCGTAGGTGGCGAGGATATTGGCCTGTGCGTCGGCAATCTTGATGGTTTTGCCAGTTGTGGCGTGGGGTTTCATGTTGCATCGCTCCGTTGATTGACATTGCGAGGCAAAGATAAAGCCGCACGGTGGCGGCTTCGAGGGAATTACCCATGGTACAGAGGGAATTACCTCTTTATCTGGTCTTGCGCTTGTTTGAGATAGCCGCGCAAAGTCTTAACGTCTGGAAGTTGTAGCCCTTCGAGTCCGCCTCTGTTTTGCGTTTCGACTAGGCCGTCAAGAATTTGATTAGCTTTGCTACCAATGTCATCTGTTGAGCCAAGGTATCCGGCGGCAAGGGCTGCAACAACTCTTGCCATGCCGTCTTGCCTCCTTGGCTTCGCATTCAACCCTGAAAATTCCAGCTTTTTGGCTACATCTTCTTTGGTTTGCAATAAGCCTAACTTGAATCGGTATAGGCTTACCGCCATAACATATATAGATCTCATCGTTATGGTTATTTGATCAAGCGGACCTTCAGAAAAATCCTCCTCATCTACTATCTCAACGAGAGAAAAGAATCTGTACGATCCTCGCTGCCCATATCCAATCTCCCATGGCGGCGCTCCGTACACACCAATCGGATTGTTTACAGAGTACCCCCAGAAAGCAAAATGCATTGATGTTTCACCCTTTAATTCAACTTCCCTCGCCTGTCCTGCATTAAGGGCAATAAATTCAATACCTTCTTGTCGTTTGTCATTGGGGTCAAATTCATAATCATCTGGAAGTGTCAGTACGGCAGCCACGGAAATGGACTCTGCGCTCGCAACAACATCAAGTCGCTCTGTTGCAGCATAATGCAATACATCTATCGGACGACATTTTAGGATGCCTGCCGCGTCATCAAGGCTGTAATAAGCTTTGGGTGGTAGGCCATTTTCCGTAAGTCGTGGCAAATCTTCCCAGTGAATTACTTCCTTGCCATAGTATTGGTCTGGCATCACGCCCCCTTCGGCGTCCCTTGTTGGGTTTGCCAACACCAGGCGGCAAGGGTTTCCGCTTTTCGCCCCGTCGGGCTAGGTGTCGGCAAAGCTTGTTAGTTAGAATTTCATGATATTGCTGGTGTAAATTCAGCGTCAGGCCGTTTTCTTTCTGCCCTTGCTGATTGGTGTCACGTTGTACGCTTCGCCCTTGTCCAGGGCATCCAGCAGGCCAGCCCACTTGTTCAGGGCGTCGCGCCGCTCGTTGTAGTAGTCATGCCGGTTGTAAATCCCTTCCACGCCCTTGATCTTGTGATTCAGGCAGCGCTCGGCCACGACTGGATCAATGCCCAGCTCGGCCAGTTGGGTGCGGGCAGTGCGGCGCAGGTCGTGCACGGTGAAGTCTGGCACGTCCGGCATGTGCGGTTTGACCTTGCCCAGGGCTGTGCCGATGGTGCCTTCATGAATGTGGGGAACCATGCGGTGCTGCATCTTGCGGGCAGGTAATACCCAGCTGCTGGGCGCAGCCATTGTGTGAAGCTGTTGCAGCCATTCGATGGCCAAGGCGGGCAGGGGTATATCAATCGGCTTGCCGGTCTTGCTGCGTTCGCCGGGTAGGTGCCACACGGCATTGGCCAGATCAAACTCCTCCCAGCGGGCTGCGCATAGTTCCATCTTGCGGACGCACAGTAGCAATAGCAGCCTGATGGACAGGTCATTTTCTACGCTGAAACCTCTGGCCAGCTTCATGGCTGCAAACAGCTTGGCAATCTCGTCGCGGGATAGGGCCCGGTCGCGGGCTTCTTCTTTACCGCCTGCATCGTTCAGGTCAAAGGCGCTTGCCGGGTTGATTTCCAGAATGTGGCGCTTGATACCGTAGTCAAACATGCGGCGCACCCATCGCAAGGTGTCATTGGCAATGCTGGGCGCTCCCCGTTTGACGATGGCTTGCAGCATGTCATCAATGTGGCGGGGCTTGATGTCCTCCACCTTCATGTGGCCAAGTGCTGGGCCTATGTCCTTGTCGATGCGGCGGCGGACAATATCCGGGTGCTTCCAGCGGCCTAGAATCTGCCGTTCGTAATACTCATTGGCCAGCACCAGCATGGTAATGGCGTTCTTCTCCTCCTCGATCTTGGCCAGGGCTGCGGCCTTGCGCTCTTGCTTCTCCCCGGCCACGTCATAGCCCAGCGCCACACGTGCAGCCAGTTCGCGGGCAGCTTTTCGGGCCTGGGCAATGGGAAACTCGGCATAGCTACCTATTTGCACAATTCGCTGCTTGCCTTCAAAGCGGTAGCGGAATCGCCAAACAGGCATCTTGTCTGATTGACGGAAGCGCAGCCACAAGCCATTACCATCTGACTTTCCCTCAAAGTGCTCCCCAGCCTTAATCCAGGCTTTAATGCCTTGGTCGGTCAGTTTTACCTTAGTTTTCTTATCTTCCTGATCTTCCATGCCATGTCCTGAATAGTGAGTATCAGCCCCAAGCCCTTGCCGCTGCTGGATCAGCAAAAAACAGAACAGCGAATAGGGGTGTGTACCCAAACAATTGCCAGAAAAGTGCATTGGGTACACGCTTGGGTACACGCCAAGTATGCGCTTTGTTGCGATGCAGTGACACGACCTGAAATGAAAAAGCCCCGACTGGCGGGGCTTCTGTTGGTTCGGTGCCACGGTGTGACACGATATGAAAGCTTACTCGATATTCTGGATCTGCTCGCGCATCTGCTCGATCAGCACTTTCAGCTCGACAGATGCCTGGGTGGTTTCGGTGGAGACCGACTTGGAGCCCAGCGTGTTGGCTTCGCGGTTCAGTTCCTGCATCAGGAAATCCAGCCGCTTGCCGGTCTGGCCGCCAGCCTTGAGGATGCGCTTGACTTCGCTCAGGTGGGTGGTCAGGCGCGACAACTCTTCATCCACATCAATCTTCTGGGCAAACAGGGCAAATTCCTGCTTGATGCGGTCGTCCTCCACATTACCCAGCGCATCTTGCAAGCGGCTGGACAGCTTGCTCATGTAGGCATCCAGAATCAGGGGCAGCTTGGGCTTGATGGTGCTAATGATGCCCTCCATGGCCGTAACGCGGTCGTGCAGGATCTGCTTGAGCTTTTCACCTTCGCGTGCGCGTGAGGCGTTGAAGTCTTCCAGCGCGGTGGTCAGGCTTTGCAGGCACAGCTGCTGCAGCACTTCCGGTGCCAGGGTATTGGTTTTGAGAATGCCGGGCCAGCGCAGCAGCTCGCCCACCGACAGGCCCTTGGCCTGAGGGGCTTGCTGTTCAACCTGTGCGGCCACTTGCAGCAGGCTGGCCAGGAAGTCGGCGTTCAGTTCCAGTGTCGGATTGTCGGCTTCAAGCTGATTGAGACCGACACGACATTCCAGCTTGCCACGGCTGACACGAGATGCCACCATCTCACGCAGCTGTGGCTCGATGATGCGCAGCTCTTCGGGCAGACGCATCTGTACATCTAGATAACGGTGATTCACTGCACGTACTTCCAGACTGAGCAAACCGCCTGGAAAGTCTCTGCTGATGGATGCAAAGCCTGTCATACTTAGGATCATTGTGGGCCCCCGCTTGTGGTGTCATTAAAATTCAGAACAGGGCCCGAATTGCTGTGCATGCTCAATTCCGGGCCAACGAACACTATAGCAACTGCCATGTCATGACTCAATCCAGCCAACTGACTGCCTTGCCGGTAGGTTATCGCCTGGCCGAGTACACCATTGTCCGCCAGCTCTCTGTCGGTGGTTTCAGCGTTGTCTACCTGGCCTTGGACGATGCCGACCGCAAATATGCCATCAAGGAATACCTGCCGCGTAACCTGGCCCAGCGTGATGAAGAGGGCATGGTGACGGTTCCGCACGAACTGGACCGCGACGCCTTCAATCTGGGCCTGAAATGCTTTTTTGAAGAAGGCCGCATCCTGGCGGAAATCAGCCACAAGAGCGTGGTACACGTCAGCAATTTTTTCCGTGCCAACCAAACGGTTTACATGGTGATGGAATATGCCGATGGCCGCTCGCTTGGTCGCGAGCTGGAGCTGGCCGGAGGTCGTCTCGAAGAACGCCGGATACGCAAATGGTTTGCCGCCTTGCTGTCCGGCTTGCGCGAAGTGCATTTGCACCGCCTGCTGCATCTGGACATCAAACCGGCAAATATCTACCTGCGCCGTAGCGGTTATCCGCTGTTGCTGGATTTTGGCGCGGCCAGGCAAACCCTGTCACGACGCGACAAGCATTTCGCCTCCATGTACACCCCCGGCTTTGCTGCGCCGGAGCAATATGAAAAAGACCAGCCGCTTGGCCCGTGGACCGATATCTACGCCGTCGGTGCCTGCCTGTACGTCTGTATGGGTGGCCGCACGCCGCAAATCGCCCAGCAGCGCCTGCAAGCGGACAAACTGGTACCGGCCAGCAAGCTGTTTCGCCACTATTATTCCAAAGAGTTGCTCGAATTGACCGACCAATGCCTCAATCTGGCACCGGATGCCCGTCCTTCCACCGTATTGGCCATTCAAAAGCGTTTGCTGGATTCCAGTTACAGCCAACCCGAACCGCTGCCGGAGCCTGCCGTGGCGGCCAAGCGGCTGGTCGGCTGGATCAAGGGCCTGGCTGGCGGCCGTTCTTCCTGAGGAGCATGCGATGAAATTATCCCTGTATCAGGAAAGCCGCATCGGAGGCCGCTCCTACAATCAGGACCGCCAGGTCATTGCCCATTCACGTGAGGCGGTCATGCTGGTGGTCGCCGATGGCATGGGCGGGCACTTGCAAGGCGAGGTGGCCGCACAAATCACCATCGATCTGATGAGCGAGCTGTTTTACCAGCAGGCTACGCCCAGTTTGTCCCATCCCAACCGTTTTCTGGTGAATGCAATCAGTTCCACGCATCAGGCCATTCTGGACTATGCGGCAGACCATCGCCTGCCGGAGATACCCAGTACCACGGTGGTGGCGGCCATCATTCAGCAAGGTGTATTGCACTGGTGCCATGTGGGTGACTCGCGGCTCTATCTGCTTGATGGCAAGCAGGGCATGCGCTTGCGCTCGCGCGACCACTCCCAGGTCCAGCGCCTGATCGACCAGGGCAAGCTGACCGAAGAAGGCGCGCGCACCCATCCGGAACGCAACAAGATCTACAACTGCCTGGGGGCTACCACCGACCCGGATATCGACATAGGCGAAAAACAGTTGCTGCAGCCCGGTTGCTCGGTGCTGCTGTGTACCGATGGCTTGTGGTCGCAAATCAGCGATACCGAGATGGAGAAGGTGTTCATCGGCCGGGCGGTGGGCCAGGTAATGCCAGCCCTGATGAACGTGGCCGAACGGCGTGCCGGTAGCAATGGCGACAATCTGTCCGCCGTTGCAGTGACCTTGCTGGATGATGCCGCCGAACTGGCAGGCAAGCCCGATACACTGGATACGCTGGTCACACCGCCGCGTTATGCCGGCCGCCAGATTCTCGACCCCAATCTGGAGCTGATGCATCAGGAAATCCTGGGTAGCAAACCAGGCTGAAGCGGCCACCCCGAATTTTCATCAGACAGGTGATGTCGCAGGAGATCACCTGTTTTTGTTTCATACAGGACATCGACGATGCGACCTTCCCAACGAAATAACGACGCCTTGCGTTCTATCCGTCTTACCCGTCATTACACCAAGCATGCCGAGGGCTCGGTGCTGGTTGAATTTGGCGACACCAAAGTCATTTGCACTGCCAGTGTGGAGGAGTCTGTACCCGGTTTTCTGAAAGGCAAGGGCAAGGGTTGGGTGACGGCGGAATACGGCATGCTGCCGCGTTCCACCGGCAGCCGCATGCGGCGTGAATCGGCGGCCGGCAAGCAAAGTGGCCGTACGCAGGAAATCCAGCGCCTGATCGGCCGTTCGCTGCGTGCGGTGGTGGATATGGAAAAGCTGGGTGAACGGCAGATCCAGATCGACTGTGACGTGATCCAGGCGGATGGTGGCACCCGTACCGCCAGTATCACCGGCGCATTTGTCGCGCTGCATGATGCCATCAGCGGCCTGATTGCCCAGGGCAAGCTCGCGCAAAGCCCGCTGCGCGATTTCGTGGCAGCCATTTCCGTGGGTATTCACCAGGGTGAAGCGGTGCTGGATCTGGATTACCTGGAAGATTCGGACTGTGAAACCGACATGAATGTGGTGATGACCGGTAATGGCCGCTTTGTCGAAGTGCAAGGCACGGCAGAAGGTGAGCCGTTCAGCGAAGAAGAAATGGCTGCCATGATGCGTCTGGCCAAAAAGGGCATTAGCGAACTGATTGCCCTGCAACGTCAGGCTCTCGACCTTTAAGCCAATAACAGGCGCTGAAGCCATGTTCGACAGGGGCTTTTGCCCCTGTTGTCATTTCTGGGGACGGCCTTGCTGGATGAACTGCTGCAGCTGCTGGTAGAACACCGGGCTGGATAGCGCCATATTGTCTTCCTTGCGGCGGCGTGCTGCCACCGGGGCCGAGCTCTGGATGCCGATCAGCGTCATGCGGCCATTGATGCGCGCCAGAATGGGAGAGCCGCTATTGCCTTCCAGCGTGTCGCAGCGGTGAGTCAGGCGGCCATCGGCCAGCAGACCGGTTGCCTGGCAATTATTGTGGACCAGCAGGTGGGTGAGGTCATCCAGTGGATACCCCCCATTGGTGACCGTATTGTGGATACCTTGCAACTGCTGTTTCAACGCCTGGCTATCGCCGGCAAAGACCGGAATCACCCCACGGCTGCGGCCTAAAGGCTGGCTTAAGCGTACAAAGGCAAAATCGCGCCCGGCGATTTTCTTGGGAATATACGTCCCGTCCGGACGATGCTCCAGGCCTGCCAGAAAGGCCTTGTCCACCTGCACTTCGCGGATGGCACTTTGTTCGCTGAATTCATTACCGGACAGGCCAACCGTAAAACTGATGGCCGGATCGAAGCGCCCATGCTTGTTGATGAAGCAATGACCGGCGGTCACCACCACATCCTCTGCCACCAGCGTGGCGGTGCATACCAGATGGCTTTTGGTTTCCAGCTGTCCGACAGCCTGCCACAAGCCGCTGTCCGGATCGGTCTTGACGCGATCATCCTTGCCGAAAAACAACACCAGTTGTTCGGCGGTGGGTTTGGCCTGGGCCGCCAGGGGCAGCAGACACAGACTCAGGGCAAGCAGGGTAGTGCGCAACATGGGGTGGGGCTCCAATGCAATCGGGGCGCCGAAGCGCCCCGAAGGTAAGACTGACAGCAAACCGGGGTCAGCTGTCGTATCCGTGCGAATTACTTGGCAGCGGAAGCGGCTTTTTTAGCCTTTTTTGCCGGAGCGGAGGCTTCAGCAGCTTGGGCTTTCTGAGCGGAAGCGTCAGCTTTTTTAGCGGCGTGCTTTTTAGCGTGGTGCTTTTTGGCAGCGTGCTTTTTGGCCGGAGCGGAAGCGTCAGCAGCTTGGGCTTTTTGAGCGGAAGCGTCTACTTTTTTGGCAGCGTGCTTTTTAGCGTGCTTTTTGTGAGCTTTTTTGGCCGGAGCGGAAGCGTCAGCAGCTTGGGCTTTTTGAGCAGAAGCGTCTACTTTCTTGGCAGCGTGCTTTTTAGCGTGCTTTTTGTGAGCTTTTTTGGCCGGAGCGGAAGCGTCAGCAGCTTGGGCTTTTTGAGCGGAAGCGTCTACTTTCTTGGCAGCGTGCTTTTTAGCGTGCTTTTTGTGAGCTTTCTTGGCCGGAGCGGAAGCGTCAGCAGCTTGGGCTTTTTGAGCGGAAGCGTCTACTTTCTTGGCAGCGTGCTTTTTAGCGTGCTTTTTGTGGGCTTTCTTGGCCGGAGCGGAAGCGTCAGCAGCTTGAGCTTTCTGAGCGGAAGCGTCTTTCTTGGCTACTTTCTTGGCTTTCTTGGCCGGAGCGGAAGCGTCAGCAGCTTGAGCTTTCTGAGCGGAAGCGTCTTTCTTGGCTACTTTCTTGGCTTTCTTGGCCGGAGCGGAAGCTTCAGCAGCCTGAGCTTTCTGAGCGGAAGCATCTTTCTTGGCTACTTTTTTGGCTTTCTTGGCCGGAGCGGAAGCTTCAGCAGCCTGAGCTTTCTGAGCGGAAGCATCTTTCTTGGCTACTTTTTTGGCTTTCTTGGCCGGAGCGGAAGCTTCAGCAGCTTGAGCTTTCTGAGCAGAAGCGTCTTTCTTGGCTACTTTTTTGGCTTTCTTGGCCGGAGCGGAAGCTTCAGCGGCTTGAGCTTTCTGAGCGGAAGCGTCTTTCTTGGCTACTTTTTTGGCTTTCTTGGCCGGAGCGGAAGCTTCAGCGGCTTGAGCTTTCTGAGCGGAAGCGTCTTTCTTAACTTTCTTCTCAGCCTTCTTGGCCTTGTGGATAGCTACCGGAGCGGAGGTATCAGCAGCGAAGGAAGCAGTGGAGGTCAGGCCAAAGGCGGCGGTCAGAGCGAGCAGAGCCAGCTTTTTCATTTTTGTAAAACTCCTAAGTTCATCTTGAAAATCAAGTTTGAAGGCGGACGGATAGTCCTATTCAGGGGGGCATCCTAACGGTGCTGCACGGCAACGTCTACCCACGCCATGTTTCTCAATGTAACCAAATGTACATTCTCATGTTGGCCAACGAATAATGAAGCGCGCACCACCCAAGGGTGAGGTTTCCACCTTCACCTCGCCATGGTGCAGGCGCGCGATACCGGCAACGATAGCCAGTCCCAGTCCGTGCCCACCGGTCTTGCGGCCACGGCTTTCATCCAGGCGGATGAATGGGTCGAACACCCGGTCCCGATCTTCTTCCGGAATGCCCGGGCCGTCATCGTCCACCATGATGATGCAGTTGCGGTCTTCTACGCGCAGGGTGGTCTGGATCGTGCTGTTGGCATAGCGGCGGGCATTGGACAAAAAGTTATCCAGCGCGCGCGTGACCAGATACTGGTCAGCTAAAAAGCTGAGTGTTTCGGTCGGCGGTTCCAGCCAGTTCAACTCAGGTGCCAGAGTGGCTTGTTCGTGAATGCGCTCGCGGGCCCAGCTGACGGCATCAAACTGGGTCAGCTGCAACGGTGCTTCCGGCCGGTCCAGCTTTGCATGAAACAACAGTTCCTCCACCAGCGAGTCAATGGCGGACAGGTCTTTCTCGATGGCTTGCTTGGCGGGGGAGTCCTCATCGCCTTCCAGCAGGGCCAGCCGGTAGCGCAAACGGGCCAGCGGCGTACGCAGTTCATGGGCAACCGCATTGGTCAGTGCCTTTTTGCTGGCCAGCAGGGCGGCAATACTGTCCGCCATATGGTTGAACGCTGCGGCGACCTGGCGCACCCCGGAGCGGCTGGGCAAATGCACCCGGGCGGAAAAATCACCGCCAGCCAGCTTGCCTGCCGTTTTTTCCAGGGTGACCAAGTCTTTCCAGTGTGGCTGCATCCACAAAAACACCGGAATGGCCAGTGACAGGCCCAGCAGCGCCAGCAAGGCGTAATCCACCGATTTGAGCTGATGCAGGAAGAACAGGTAGCGCAAGGGGCCGGCTACCAGCAAGTAATTGCTGTCTTCTATCTTCTGCAAGAACAGGTATTTGTCCTCCAGCATGACGATTTCGCCATTGTTGAGGGCTTCTTCCGATTCTTCATCCAGCAGATAGTTACTCTGCTTTTCCACCGTCACCTTGAAGGTGAAGTCATGGTTGGAGCTTTGCAGGGTTTCGGTCCAGCGGTCTTCCGGCACACCGTGCAAGTCGGCTTCGATCAGCGACAGGGTGGTGCGCAGCAAGTCCGACAGATAGCGCTCGCCCACATCGTCAACCGCCTGTTTGTAAACCGCGCCAACCATCACCACGGCCACCATGAAGCAGGTGACCAGCAGCAGGTAAAACTGGATGAACAGACGACGCATGGATTATTCCCAGCCGGACAAGGAGAACAGGTAGCCGCGGTTGCGCACGGTCTTGATGCGGAAAGGCTCGGTGGGGTTGTCGCCCAGCTTCTTGCGCAGGCGGGAAATAGCCACGTCAATGCTGCGGTCCAGCCCGTCGTAGCTGACACCGCGCATTTCCTTGAGCAGGATGTCGCGGTTGAGTGTTTCGCCGGCATGATTGGCCAGCAACCACAGCAGGTCGAAGTCGGAGGTGGATAGCGCCACCTTTTCCTTGCCCAGCACCACGTCGCGGCTGACCGGGTCGATGGACAGCTGGCCGAAGACCAGTTTGCGCTGGGTTTTCACTGGTGCGCTCTCGCTGGCGGCCTGGGCCGGGCGCATATTGCGCAGCTGCGAGCGCAAGCGGGCCACCAGTACCGACGGCGGCGTGGTTTTCAGGATGTAGTCATTGGCGCCCAGTTCCAGCCCCAGAATCTGGTTCATGTCGCTGTCCAGCGAGGTCAGCATGATGATGGGCCCGTCAAAATTGGGTCGCAGCTCGCGGCAGATGGACAAGCCGTCCTTGCCCGGCAGCATGATGTCCAGCAGCACCATATCCGGTGCTTCCCTTTCAATGGTGGCTAGCGCCGTATCACCACGCGGCTCTATCACGACGTCCATTTCGTGGCGGGCCAGAAAGTCGCTGATCAATTCGGCCAGATCAGGGTCATCTTCAACAAATACGATACGGTAGGTCATGCCTGCTCATCCATCCGGTTGACACAATACGGGGGGAGTATGGCCTGAGGCCGACTCAGACTCAACCGTGCAGCACATGGACTTGATTCTGAGGTAGATCAGAACATTTCTAATAACCAGCTGGAATGTGCGGTTTTTATTGCTAATATGGAGTTCAACGCATGTCATAAGCATGAAAATAATAATGATTCACATTGCCAACGGGAGAGTGTCAGGATGTTTTTCAAGCGCAATAAACCCACCCTTCAACATGAGCCAGGCAAGCAGGGCTCTGCTCCTATCCAGGTCGTCCGCAGCCGAACTTCTTCGGTAGATGCCGACCTGCGTGCCGCCAGCCGCGGCGACATCGCTCTGGTGCTTGGTTTTATCAACCCGGCAGCTAATCTGGACCAAGTGGCACGTAGCGCCGCCGCAGCCTTTCCCGGTGCCAAAGTGGTGCTGACCACCACCGCCGGTGAATTGTGTTCGCTCAAGGCAAACGACCCGCTCTATCTTCCGGCCAATCCGGGTTGGGACAGCATGGTGTTCCAGTTGTTTGACAAGCAAATCCTGTCTGGCGTGCATGTGGCCAGCGTGCCCTTGGGCTGTGAGGACCTCAAGTCAGGCCAGAGCAAGATGGGACGTGATGAACGGGTGCGCCGCATCATGGACAACCTGTCCCGCGTGCAGCCCGGCTTTTCCATGAGCTATCAGGATGGCTTCGTGCTGACCCTGGTGGACGGCCTGTCCAGTAGTGAAAGCTATCTGATGGAAGCCGTGTACGAGTCGGAACGCTTCCCCTACCTGTTTATCGGTGGTTCGGCCGGTGGGCCGCTGGATTTCTCCATGACCCGCCTGCATGACGGCCAGAGCGTGCGCGACGGTCATGCGGTTCTGGTGTTCATCAAGCTGTCCCCGGCTTATCGCTATGGTGTGTTCAAGTCGCAGAATTTCCAGGAAACCGGCACATCTTTCACTATTGCCAAGGCTAGTGCGGAATTGCGCACCGTGGAGTCGGTATTCGACCGCGATGGCAAGGTGGCCAATGTGGTGGAAGTGCTGGCGCGTCACTTCTCCTGTAGCCCTGCCGACGTGGGGGACCGACTGGGCAAGTACAGCTTCGGTATCAAGATCAAGAACGATATGTTTGTGCGCTCGGTGCTGAGCGTGGATGCCCAGAACGGGGTATTGCACTTTGCCTGTGACCTGTCATTTGGTGAGGAGCTGCACCTGCTCAAACAAGAAGGCCTAGTGGAAAGAACCCAGAGCGATTTCAGCCGTTTTACTCAAGGCAAGCCGGCCGCAGTCGGCGGTCTGCTCAATGACTGCATCTTGCGCCGACTCAACAACAGCACCGCCCTGTCCGGCAGCAATGTCTATGGGGATATCCCGGTAGCCGGTTTCTCTTCGTTTGGCGAGTTGCTGGGCGTCAATATCAACCAGACGCAGACCGCGGTATTTTTCTACCCGGCCAAGGATGGCTTCCAGGATGACTTCATCCAGCGTTTTCCCATTCATTACGCCAACTTCAAGAACTACTTTGCCAGCCGCGAAGTATCGCGCGCCCGTTGTATCGACCACATGAAGTCGCAGGTCATTCACGAATTGCAAGGCTACAAAAGCTTTGCCAGCCAGTTGATGGAAAGCCTGCCGATGTTCCGCCAGGCCTCGGCCGAACTGGTGACGCACCTGATTGCCATCCAGAGCGAGATCTCACGTTTTTCCGGTAGCGTGGAGCAGGGTAACAAGACCTCTGCCAATGTCAGCCTGCGCATTGTCGAGCTGGAGAAGGATGCCCGGCAAATCGGTGATGTGATGCTGATGATCAAGAAAATTGCCGAACAGACCAATCTGCTGGCGCTGAATGCTGCAATTGAGGCTGCGCGAGCCGGGGAAGCCGGTCGTGGTTTCGCCGTGGTGGCAGACGAAGTGCGCAAGTTGGCCAACAATACCCAGTCCAATCTGGATGCCACCGGTGGCGCCGTGGAGCATGTGATGAGCGGTGTGGCACAAGTTGGCATGGATATGCGGCTGATGAGCGAGCATGTCAGCAGTTTTGCTGGCGAAATGCAGCAAGTGGTGAACTTGCTGGGCAAGCTCACCGCTTCGTCCAACAGCAGTCAGGAGCAACTGGATCAGATGGTGGGCAGCACCGGCGAGCTCTACGAGCGCATGCGCAAGGTGGACCAGGACATGGAAGCCATCCTGGAGCTGGAACGCTGAGCTGACGCACCACCAATCAGATCCCCGATCGCCAACCGCCGTCTTGCTTGCAAGCGGCGGTTTTTTATTGCGTGTAGCTGTGGCGTTACGCAACGGGAACTTTTTTGCAACGAAATGTAACCGCCGGAATGGTGCGCTGCACCGTGCATGCGCATGGCTTAAAGCTTTGCTGCTACTGCAATAAATCTGACATTTGCGCATTGATGCAAATCAAATATGCACCATTTTGAGGCGTGTTTGTACTAACAAATCAGGGCTTGATACCTGCCAGATGGCTTGCTAAAGAGAATAAAACTGATTTTTAATAGCGCGCCCGTCACTGTGACAAATTGTCGCAGTCTTGTCAGCCCATGCCGTAAATCAGGCTGATGGCAGATGGTGACGATGCACGTTTTCTTCAAGCAGGTCCACCCAGGACAGATGGCACCGGCGACCCGATCCGGTAGCAGCACGCAGCAGGTGTGCAGCGTGTGCGGCAGCGGGTCATGGCACGGCTGCAGTGTCGTGTGGAATGGTAGTCAAACGGTATTCAACAGGAGCAAGGCCGCAGGTAATCGCCTTGTTCCAGATACGGGCCTCCCGTATCCGACATGAACGATGGCGTCTTCTGACATGACGCTGTCCCTCGCCGCGGCGAGCAAGGAATCTTTAACCCGTAAAGTCGTATGATGAGAAACTCTAGACCCACCCGCCTGTTGTGGGGGCTTTCTCCAGTCGTGACTGCACTGCTCACCGGTTGTCAGGGTGGCATTCTTGACCCGAAAGGGCAGGTCGCAGCCGATGAGAAATCCCTGATCATCACCGCCACTGTGCTGATGTTGCTGGTTGTCATTCCGGTCATCGTGATGACTTTCCTGTTTGCCTGGAAGTATCGTGCCAGCAACAAGGACGCCATCTACACGCCCAAGTGGTCCCACTCCAACAAGATCGAGGCCGTGGTCTGGATCATTCCCATCATCATCGTCAGCTGTCTGGCCGTGGTGACCTGGAACACCACGCACAAGCTGGACCCGTACCGCCCGCTCGATTCGGACAAGAAGCCGATCAACGTGCAGGTGGTCGCCATGAACTGGAAGTGGCTGTTCATCTACCCGGATCTGAACATCGCCACCGTCAACCAGCTGGCCTTCCCCAAGAACGTACCGGTTAACTTCCGCATCACCTCTGATGCCGCAATGAACTCCTTCTTCATCCCGCAGCTGGGTGGCCAGATTTACGCCATGGCCGGGATGGAAACCAAGCTGCACCTGATCGCCAATGAAGCTGGCACTTACAAGGGTATGTCGTCCAACTACAGCGGCGCCGGTTTCTCCGGCATGAAGTTCAACGCCATTGCCACCGAAACGCCCGAGCAGTTTGATGCCTGGGTGCAAAAGGTACGTGCTGCTGGCAAGTCCTTGAATGCTGATGCTTATCTCGCCCTGGCCAAGCCGAGCGAGAACAATCCGGTGGCGTTCTACACCATGCCGGAACCGCGTCTGTTCGATGCCGTACTGCACAAGTACATGGCAGGTCGTCAGTCGCTGGCTGCCACCGACGACGAATTGAAGCTGGCCGCGCTGACCAAGCGTTTGTGCGAAACCCCGGCTGTGAAGGAGCAATAAGCAATGCTGTTAGGCAAACTGACTCTGGATGCCATCCCCTACAAGGAACCCATCATCGTGGCTGCGCTGTCCGGCGCGGGCCTGATGGGCTTGGTGGTGCTGGCGCTCATTACCAAGTTCGGTAAATGGGGCTATTTGTGGAAAGAGTGGCTGACTTCGGTCGACCACAAGAAGATTGGCGTGATGTACATCGTCGTCGCTATGATCATGTTGCTGCGCGGCTTTGCCGATGCACTGATGATGCGTGCCCAGCTGGCCATGGCCACCGACGGGCATCTGGGGGTATTCCCGCCAGAACACTATGACCAGATCTTCACCGCGCACGGTGTGATCATGATCATCTTCATGGCCATGCCTTTCATGACCGGGCTGATGAACATCGTGGTGCCGCTGCAAATCGGCGCGCGCGACGTGGCCTTCCCCTTCCTGAACTCGCTGAGCTTCTGGCTGCTGGTGTCGGCGGTGATTCTGGTCAACCTGTCGCTGGGTGTGGGTAACTTTGCCCGTACCGGCTGGGTGGCCTATCCGCCGCTGTCCGAGCTGGGTTTCAGTCCGGATGTGGGGGTGGATTACTACACCTGGGCGCTACAGATATCCGGTATAGGGACGACGCTGACGGCGATCAACTTCCTGGTCACCATCATCAAGATGCGCGCACCGGGCATGAAGCTGATGCAAATGCCGATCTTCACCTGGACCTGCACCTGGGCCAACGTGCTGATCGTGGCTTCCTTCCCGATTTTGACCGGCGCGCTGGCCATGCTGAGCCTGGACCGTTACCTGGACTTCCACTTCTTTACTGCGGAAGCCGGTGGTAACGCCATGATGTACCTGAACCTGTTCTGGGCCTGGGGCCATCCTGAAGTTTACATTCTGGTGCTGCCGGCTTTCGGTATCTTCTCCGAAGTCATCTCCACCTTCTCTGGCAAGCGCCTGTTTGGCCACACTTCCATGATCATCGCCAGTGGCGTGATTTCGGTGCTGGGCTTCATGGTGTGGCTGCACCACTTCTTCACCATGGGTTCCGGTGCGGATGTCAACGCCTTCTTCGGTATCGCCACCATGGTGATTTCGGTGCCGACCGGCGTGAAGCTGTTCAACTGGCTGTTCACCATGTATCAGGGTCGTATCCGCTTTACCCCGCCGGTACTGTGGACCATGGGCTTCATGGTGACCTTCTCCATCGGCGGCATGACCGGCGTGCTGATGGCCGTTCCGGGTGCCGACTTCGTGCTGCACAACAGCTTGTTCCTGATTGCCCACTTCCACAACACCATTATCGGTGGCGCGGTATTCGGCTATCTGGCTGGTTTCTCCTACTGGTTCCCCAAGGCTTTCGGCTTCAAGCTGAATGAAAAACTGGGCAAGGCTGCCTTCTGGTTCTGGCAAAGCGGCTTCATGTTCGCCTTCATCCCGCTGTACATCCTGGGCTTCCTGGGCATGACGCGTCGTCTGAACCATACCGACAATCCGGCTTGGGACCCATGGCTGTACATCGCCTGCGTGGGTGCGGTGCTGATTGCCTGCGGTATCGGCTGCCAGTTGTTGCAGATCGTGGTGAGCATCCGTGATCGCAAGAAACTGGCCGACGTGACCGGTGACCCGTGGAATGGCCATACCCTGGAATGGTCCACCTCGTCCCCGCCGCCGTTCTACAACTTTGCGGTCGTGCCGCATGTGCATGATATCGACGCCTTCACCGACATGAAGGAAAAGGGCGAGGCTTACAAGGTACCGCAGAAGTACGCTCCGATTCACATGCCAAGCAATACCGCGACCGGCGTGTATATCGGCGGCTTCACCACCCTGCTGGGTTTTGCCTTGATCTGGCATATCTGGTGGCTGGCGATTGTTGGCCTGGTCGGCATCATCGGCGCCATGCTGGCCCGTGCCTACGACAACAATCTGGACTACTACGTACAGCCGGATGAAGTGGAAGCAATCGAGCGTGCCCACTTTGAAAACATGGGCATTGATGTGGACAATTACAGCGAGCGCGATGCTGACAAGCCGCGTCGTGGCAGCCGTCCCACCACTACTGCTTAACAGGTTGAGCCAAGATGAGTACTTATGTAGAACACGCGCACGACGCGCATGATGACCACGAGCATCACGACAGCGGTTCGCAAACCGTGCTGGGCTTCTGGTTCTATCTGATGACCGACTGCATCCTGTTCGCCACGGCTTTTGCGGCGTATGCGGTGCTGTACCGTAACGTTGCCACCGGCGTTTCGGGCAAGGAAATCTTCGAGCTGCCTTATGTGATGGGTGAAACCGCAGCCCTGCTGCTGTCCTCCATCACCTACGGCTTTGCCATGATTGCCGGTTACAAGGGCAACAAGTCGGCCGTGCTGGGCTGGCTGGCTGTGACCTTTGCCTGCGGTGCCGTGTTCATCGGCATGGAAGTGAACGAGTTTCACCACCTGATCGCCGAAGGCCATGGCCCCAATGTCAGCGCCTTCCTGTCTTCCTTCTTCGGCCTGGTTGGCCTGCACGGCCTGCACGTGACCGCCGGCCTGCTGTGGATGGCGGTGATGATGTTCGAAGTGGCCAAGACCGGCCTGACCGGCCGCGCCATGACCCGCCTGAGCTGCCTCAGCCTGTTCTGGCACTTCCTGGACATCGTGTGGATCTGCGTGTTTACCGTCGTGTACCTGAAAGGAGCCATGTAATGAGTCAGGCTCATGAACACGCCGCCGACCACGGCAGCGTAAAAAGCTACCTCACCGGTTTCGTGCTGGCTGTCATCCTCACTGCCATTCCGTTCTGGATGGTAATGAGCGGCAACTTCACCAAACAGGCCACCGTTATCGGCATCTTCGGCTTCGCTGTGGTGCAGATCATCGTGCACCTCAAGTACTTCCTGCATCTGAACTTCACCAAGGAAGGCAAGCTCAACAGCTTCTCCTTCCTGTTCACCGCGATGATCATCGTGATGCTGGTTGGCCTGTCGGTATGGATCATCTCCACCGCCGATGCACTGATGTTGCGCTGAGCCGGGACGTGATGAAACTCAAGCGCTATTTGCAGGTGACCAAGCCGGGCATCATCTTCGGCAACCTCATCTCCACTGTGGGTGGTTTCTTGCTGGCATCGCAGGGCAGGCTGGACTGGACCCTGCTGCTAGCCACGGTGGCAGGGTTGTCGCTGGTGGTGGCCTCCGGCTGCGCCATCAACAACTGCATCGACCGCGATATCGACGCACGCATGGCCCGCACCCAGAAACGGGTGCTGGTGACCGGCGACATGAGCCCCAAGGCAGCACTGGCACATGGTTTTGTGCTGGGTGTTGCCGGCTTTGCCACGCTGGCCATCTGGACCAATGTGCTGGCCTTGTGCTGCGCGCTGTTCGGTTTCCTGATCTATGTCGGTGTGTACAGCCTGTACATGAAGCGCAAGTCGGTTTACGGCACCTTGGTGGGCAGCCTGTCCGGCGCAGTACCGCCGGTGGCGGGCTACTGTGCCGCCAGTGGCCGCTTTGACAGCGGTGCTGCCATCCTGCTGCTGATGTTCTGCCTGTGGCAGATGCCGCACTCCTACGCCATCGCCATCTTCCGCTTCAAGGACTACGAAGCGGCCAAGATTCCGGTGCTGCCGGTGGTGAAGGGCATTTCCGAGGCCAAGCAGCAGATCGTGCTTTACATCCTGGCCTTTGCCGTCGCCACCTTGCTGTTGGTGTTCTACGGCTATGCCGGTTATGGCTACCTGGCCGTGGCCTGTGCCACCAGCCTGTGGTGGCTGAAGATGGCCCTGTCCGGTTACAAGGAAAGCACCGACGACCGCGTCTGGGCGCGTCAGGTGTTCTTCTTCTCCATCATCACCGTCACCGCACTGTCGGTAATGATGGCGGTAGATGGCCAGGTACCGGCCCATATCGGCTGGATGCTCTGAGTCCTGCTCACGTCAGATCCAACCTCCGCCAGCAGCATGGCTGCCGCGGAGGTTTTTCTTTGTCCGCCTGCTTTGACCATGACGAGGCTTGACCCTGCACCAGAGCGCGCCGGATAATGTGCGCCCTGTTAAGTCTCTGTTTTTGCAGCATGTCAGCCGCCGCTGCCCTCTGATGCACCCTGGCCTGCAAGGCCGGGCCCACTTGCCCTGACCACGATGAATGCCACCAAGCCCGTATTGCCCTCACGCCGTCTGTCTGTAGCGCCCATGCTGGACTGGACTGACCGCCATTACCGCTACTTTGCCCGGCAAATCAGCCGCCACACCTGGCTGTACACCGAAATGGTCACCACCGGGGCGCTGCTGTATGGCGATGTGGAGCGGCACCTGCGCTTTGACGATGCAGAACACCCCGTCGCCCTGCAACTGGGCGGCTCCGAGCCGTCCGAACTGGCGCAATGCGCGCGGCTGGCGCAACAGTGGGGCTATGACGAGGTGAACCTTAATGTCGGCTGCCCGTCCGAGCGGGTCCAGAAGGGGGCATTTGGTGCCTGCCTGATGGCCGAGCCGCAACTGGTGGCTGATTGCGTCAAGGCCATGCGCGATGTGGTGGACATTGACGTTACCGTCAAGCACCGCATCGGCATCGACCAGATCGAGCATTACGACTACCTGGCTGGTTTTGTCGACCAGGTGGCCGCTGCTGGTTGCACCACTTTTATCGTGCATGCGCGCAATGCCATCCTCAAGGGTCTCAGCCCCAAGGAAAACCGCGAAATTCCGCCGCTGAAATATGACTATGTCTACCGGCTGAAGCAGGAAAGACCGGAACTGGAAATCCTGATCAATGGCGGGGTAAAAACCAATGCCGAAATCGCCGCACACCTGCGTCATGTCGATGGCGTGATGGTGGGGCGCGAGGCTTATCACAATCCCTGGCTGATGGCCGACTGGGATGCCACTTTCTATGGCGATGACAGCACCGCGGTGAGCCGCCAGCAGGTGGTGGATGCCATGTTGCCGTATATCCGCGCCCGTCTGGCTGAGGGCCACAAGCTGCGTAATATTGCCCGTCATATACTGGGCCTGTTCCAGGGCATGCCGGGTGCACGCCAGTGGCGGCGCATGCTGTCCGATGCCAAGCTGTTGGATGGTGCCGACGAGGGCCTGTTGTTGCAGGCATTGGCGGCCATGCCGTCCCGCAATGAACATACCGAATGATTGACATGACAGCAGGGTGGACGCGACATGTGCTGCCACTTACCCTGCTGTTCTGCACTATACGCAACAGGATGAATCTCCATGTTCGACAAACTGGTTCTCGCCAGCAATAACGCTGGCAAGCTGCGGGAGTTTTCCGCCCTGCTGGCACCGCTGGGTGTCACAGTCATCCCGCAAGGGCAACTCAATGTGCCGGAATGCCCGGAGCCGCATTACACCTTTCTGGAAAATGCCCTGGAAAAAGCCCGTCACGCCAGCCATGTCACCGGCCTGCCGGCGCTGGCTGACGATTCCGGCATCTGCGTGGAAGCACTGGGTGGCAAGCCGGGTGTGCTGTCGGCACGTTATGCCGGCGAGCCCAAATCGGACGAGCGCAATAACGCCAAGCTGATCGAAAAGCTGCAAGGCAAGGACAATCGCCGGGCCTGGTATTACTGCGTGCTGGTGTTGGTACGCCATGCCGACGACCCGCAACCGCTGGTGGCCGACGGCATGTGGCTGGGTGAGGTGCAGGATACGGCGGCAGGCAAGGGTGGCTTCGGCTACGACCCTTACTTCTATCTGCCGGAATTCGGCTGCACCGTGGCCCAGCTGGCAGCCGAGGACAAGAACCGTGTCAGCCATCGTGGCAAAGCCATGCAGGCCATGCTGGGCAAACTGCGTGAGCTGGCATGAGCGTGATTGACCTGTCAGGGCTGAAAGGCGGCCTGCGCGAGCTGCCACCGTTGTCGCTGTATATCCATTTCCCCTGGTGCGTGCGCAAATGCCCGTATTGCGACTTCAACTCGCACGAGCTGAAAAACAGTAACGGCCAGACCGTGCAGTGGAATCCGCAAGCTGGCGTCGCCAGTAGTGGTTTCGATGAAATGGCCTATGTGGAAACCCTGCTGCGCGATCTGGAATACAGTCTGCCTGCCATCTGGGGCCGCAGTGTCAGCACCATCTTCATGGGCGGTGGCACGCCCAGCCTGTTTTCGGCCCAGGCCATGGACACGCTGCTGGCGGGCATTCGCGCCCGGCTGCGCTTGTCGCCGGAAGCGGAAATCACCATGGAGGCCAACCCCGGCACCTTCGAGGCGGAAAAATTCCGTGGCTACCGTGAGGCGGGCATCAACCGCCTGTCTATCGGCATTCAAAGCTTTAATCCGCAACATCTGCAAGTGCTGGGGCGGATTCATGATGGCGATGAAGCACGCCGCGCCATCGATATTGCGCTGTCCTGCTTTGACAACGTCAACCTCGACCTGATGTATGCCTTGCCCGGCCAGACGCTGGAGCAGGCGCTGCAGGATATCGACATCGCCTTGTCGCATGGCATCACTCACCTGTCGGCTTACCACCTCACCATCGAGCCCAACACGCTGTACGCTGTACGCACGCCGCAGAACCTGCCGGATGACGAAGTGTCGGCCGACATGCAGGATGCCATCGAAGCGCGGCTGGCCGCTGCAAGTTTCGAACATTACGAAACCTCGGCCTTTGCCCGGCCCGGCAAGCGCAGCCGCCATAACGTCAATTACTGGCAGTTTGGTGACTATCTGGGCATTGGTGCCGGCGCGCATGGCAAGATCAGCAGCCACGAGGGCATTGTGCGGGAAATGCGCCACAAGCAGCCTGCGGCCTATATCCAGGCCGTGGCCGACGGCCAGCCGGTGCAAAGCAGCCGCAAGGTGCTGCGCGACGAACTGCCGTTTGAATTCATGATGAATCTGTTGCGGCTGACCGGTGGTTTTGAAACGCGCCTGTTCACCGAGCGTACCGGTTTGCCTGTATCCTGTATCCGGAATGAATTACAGCAGGCCATCCAGCAAGGATTGCTGGAGCAGGATGCCACCACCATTCGCCCCACTTTGCAGGGGCAACGTTTTCTCAATGACCTGTTAACCCTGTTTCTCAGGGATGGAGACCAGTAAATGACCAAAGAAATCATCCATACCGAACACGCTCCGGCCGCCATCGGTGCTTACTCCCAGGCTGTGAAGGCTGGCAACACTGTTTACCTGTCCGGCCAGATTCCGCTGGACCCGGCCACCATGACCGTGGTGGAAGGCGGTTTCGCTGCCGAAACCCACCAGGTGTTCAAGAACCTGAAAGCCGTGTGCGAAGCTGCAGGTGGCAGCCTGGACCAGATCGTCAAGCTCAATGCCTACCTGACTGACCTGTCCAATTTCGCTACTTTCAACGAAATCATGGGCCAGTACTTCAGCCAGCCTTACCCGGCACGTGCCGCCGTGGGCGTGGCCAGCCTG
The DNA here is from genome assembly GCF_013391415.1 of Aquitalea sp. LB_tupeE. GTDB lineage: Bacteria > Pseudomonadota > Gammaproteobacteria > Burkholderiales > Chromobacteriaceae > Aquitalea. The sequence goes on along the minus strand of NZ_JACAXB010000011.1, from coordinate 78,838 downwards.
CCCAAGGGAGTACAGGTTGAAGCTGAAGCCGTACTGTTCCTGGGCTGATTTTTCGCTCTAATAGTGCAGAAACAGGCGATCTTGATCGCCTGTTTTTTTATTGCTACCACGTCCTGCCTGATGGCGCAGCAGCCAGCCAAGGTGAAATCGGCTCTTATCTGGAGTTCGATTCTCTCCCTGGAGTGCAGCGCATGTCTGCCCGTTTTTTGCTGTTTGTCTGGCTGTTGCTGCCGCTCATGCTGCACGCTGGCGTGTTCAAATGTGTCAGCCCCGCCGGGCAACATAGCTATCAGGATCATCCCTGCCCGGCAGATCATGTCAGCCATGCGTTGAAAAGCGGTTACTTCAGCCAGATCAGCCGCGAACCCTACCAGATCCACGCCTTAAAACAACAGCAGCAACAGCAAGCCCGACAAGAAGCCGGACAGCAACAGCGTCAAGACAAGGCCAGGCAATGGCAGCAGCGCCAACTGAAACAGAGGCAGAAAACCTGCAGGCAACTCCACCGTCGTCAGCAGCAATTGGCAAGTCAGTTGCAAGCGAGTCGTTCAGCCCTGCAAACACAGCGTTTGCAACAACGGCTTGCCAGTCAGCAACAAGCCTTGCAGGATGCCCGTTGTTCAAGCTGATGGGAGAGGTGCATGTCCGGTTTACCTTTTGAAATCGTCAATGTGTTTGCCGAAACCACGTTTGGCGGTAATCCGCTGGCGGTGTTTACTGCTGCGCAGAATCTGCCGGATGCCAGCATGCAGGCACTCGCCCGGCAGATGAATCTGTCCGAAACGGTATTCGTCCTGCCTTCGACCCAGGCCGATGCGCGCTTGCGCATCTTTACGCCAGCCCACGAACTGCCATTTGCCGGTCACCCGACCATAGGCGCGGCATCTGTGCTGTATCACCAGCGGCAATTGGGCGAGAGCTTTGCGCTGGAAACCAAGGCCGGGGTGATCCCGATCAGGCATCAGGACGGGCAGTTCATCTTGCAGGCCAATCCGGCCAGGGAGCGTGCTGCCGCTCTAAGCATCGAAGGCGCAGCCGCCATGTTGCGCCTGCCTGTTTCTGCCATTGCCGCAGCACCCAGCTGGCTGGATACCGGCAGCGAGCAATTGCTGATCCGCGCCGCCAGTGCAGAGGCGGTGCTGGCCGCCCGGCCCGACCCGGCATTGTTTGCACGGGATGCCTGCCTGTACCCAGGTCGCAGCGTGGCCTATCTGTGGCACGTGTCCAACGATCTGGCCACCGTGCGCCTGTTTTACGAACAGGACGGCGCAGTGCTGGAAGACCCGGGTACCGGCTCGGCCTGCGCCAATCTGGGCGGCTGGTGCAGCCTGCATCAGGCCTATCCTGTGCAATGGCGGGTGGAGCAGGGTGCCGTGCTGCAACGCCCCAATGTATTGCACTTGACGGTGGATGAGCAGCGTCGTATTTATGTCGGCGGTTGCGTCATTCCCTTGGCGCGTGGCGAATTTGTCTTGTGAGCCGGAGCCATGCTTGACGGTTGTCCAAGCCCTTGGCATTCTGGAGCCGAAACTTCAAACTAGCGTTTCAATAAGACAAACAACACGAGGAAAAACATCATGAGCACATTGTGGAAAGCCGCTGTCGCGGCGGTGGGATTCATGGCGCTGTCACACGCAGCGCTGGCAGACAGCCCCATTGGCAGCTGGAAAACCATCGACGACGACACCAAGCAGGCCAAGGCCGTGGTGCAGATCGCCGAAGGTGCCAATGGCGAATTGTCCGGCAAGATCGTCAAACTGTTCCAGAACCCTGACGTGGTGTGCGAAGCATGCGATGGCGAGCGCAAAGGCAAGCCGGTCAATGGCATGACCATTCTGTGGGGCCTGAAGAAAGACGGCGATAGCTGGGCCAACGGCAAGATTCTGGACCCGCACAATGGCAAGGTATACAGCGCCAAGATGAAGCTGGTGGATGGCGGCAAAAAGCTTGAAGTACGTGGTTTCCTGGGCGTTTCGCTGCTGGGCCGCACCCAAGTGTGGGAACGCCAGTAAGCATTCTGCGGCAAGGACAAGGCAGGGCGGCGCGCCAGGACGGTGCGCCGCCCTGTTTTTTGGTTACAATCGCTGTCGATGACCCACGCCAACGATCTCGCCAACCAGCCACTGAATGTGGCCCCCGCTCTGGCCAAAAAGCTGGACAAGCTCGGCTTGCGCCGTCGTCTTGATCTGGTCTTGCACCTGCCATTGCGTTACGAAGACGAAACCCATCTCTACCCGATTGGCGCCGCTCCGTATGGCCAGCCTGTTTTGGTGGAAGGACGGGTCATCAGTCATGAAGTGCAGTTCCGCCCACGCAAGCAGCTGATGGTGCGTCTTGAAGATGCCAGTGGCGTGCTGGTATTGCGCTTCATTCATTTTTACCCCAGTCAGCTCAAGCAATTTGCCGATGGTGTGTTGATTCGCGCCATGGGTGAAATCCGTCGTGGTTTTCATGGCGACGAGATGGTGCATCCCAAAACCCGTGAAGTGGTGGAGGGCAGCCCGCTGGCGGAAAGCCTGACGCCGGTCTACCCCACGGTAAACGGCGTTACCCAGCCCATGCTGCGCAAGCTCATCCGCCAGGAACTCAAGTCCCTGCCACTGCCGGAAACCCTGCCAGAGCCGGTGATGACCCGACTGGGCCTGCAAAGCTTTGCCGATGCAGTGCAGCTCCTGCACTCGCCTCCGCCGGAATACAGCGCCAGCCAGCTGTCCGAGCCAGGCTTGCCGGCATGGCAGCGGCTGAAATTTGACGAATTGATGGCGCAGCAGCTTTCCATGCGGCTGGCCTATCGCGGGCGCCGACAAGGGCAGGCTGCCGCCATCCGTGGCAATGGCAAGTTGCGGCAGGCACTGTTTGCCACACTACCTTTTGCGCTGACCCGTGCACAGCAAAAAGTGCTGGCTGAAATTGATGCCGACCTGGCGCAGTCACACCCCATGCACCGCTTGCTGCAGGGCGATGTGGGCAGCGGCAAGACAGTGGTGGCCGCCCTGGCGGCGCTCACCGCCATTGAGGCCGGTTTCCAGGTGGCGCTGATGGCTCCTACCGAAATCCTGGCGGAGCAGCACTACCGCAAATTGTCTGGCTGGCTGGAGCCATTAGGGCTGACGGTAAGCTGGTTATCGGGCAGTCTGCGCAAAAAGCAGAAAGAACAGTCGCTGCAACAGATGGCCAATGGTGAAGCCCAGCTGGCCGTTGGCACCCATGCCCTGTTTCAGGACGGTGTCAGCTTTTCCAGGCTGGGGCTGGTGATTGTGGATGAGCAGCATCGCTTTGGCGTTGGACAGCGCCTGGCACTCAAGCAAAAGGGGCAGGAGCCCCATCAGCTCATGATGTCGGCTACGCCCATACCCCGCACCCTGGCCATGAGCTTCTATGCCGATCTGGATGTTTCTGTCATTGATGAATTGCCCCCGGGCCGCACCCCCATCGTCACCAAGTTGATCAACAGCAGCCGGCGTGAAGAAGTGATCGACTATGTCCACAAGACTTGCAGCGAAGGCCAGCAAGTTTATTGGGTATGTCCGTTGATTGAGGAGTCGGAAACGCTGCAGTTGCAAACTGCGGTAGATACCCACCGCGTGCTGGCCGCTCAACTGGCACAGTGGAAAGTTGGCCTGGTGCATGGCCGCATGAAGCCGGACGAAAAAGCCGCCGTGATGGCTGCCTTTACCAGCCGGGAGCTGCATGTGCTGGTGGCCACCACCGTGATCGAAGTTGGGGTGGATGTACCCAATGCCAGCCTGATGGTGATTGAACATGCCGAGCGCATGGGCTTGTCGCAATTGCACCAGCTGCGTGGTCGGGTCGGTCGGGGGACAGCCCGCAGTGTCTGCATGTTGCTGTTCGAGAATCCCTTGTCAGACCTGGCCAAGGCGCGCCTGAAAGTGATTTACGAAAATGTGGATGGCTTCGAGATTGCACGGCAGGATTTGCTGATACGTGGGCCGGGTGAGTTTCTCGGTGCACGGCAAAGCGGTGTGCCGATGTTACGTTTTGCCAATCTGGAAGACGATATCGAACTGCTGGAAGCTGCCCGCGAGCTGGCGCCAGAAGTGCTGCAGCGCTGGCCGGAAGCGGCAGAAGCGCATCTGGAGCGTTGGTTATCGGGGCGCGAGCAGTATCTCAAGGCCTGAAGTCACACTCGTTTTTCCTGTTCCACCTTCCATAACCGGCCAAAAAAAGCGCCCCATTCCGGTAGGAATGAGGCGTCAAGGGATTGCTGCAAACAACAAAGGAGAAACCATGATGAAGCGATTTAATATTAGCAAATAATTAAATAACGAATCAATGGTGTTTTGTTTGCTGTTTGATCATGATCAAGTTCTGGCTGCCATGATGCCCATCATAGAAAAAGCCGCCCTTGGGCGGCTTTTCAGGCAATCTCGCAGCAAGAAAGCTTACTTGAGCCAGTTGCTGGCCAGGTAGTACAGGCTGCCGGACAGCAGCATGGCCACCGGCATGGTAAACAGCCAGGCCAACAGGATGGAGCGCACAGTCGACCATTGCAGGCCGGCCTTGTCGGCCACCATGGTGCCCGCCACACCGCTGGACAATACATGGGTGGTCGAAACCGGCAGGCCAAACTGACTGGCCAGACCGATGGAGACGGCCGCAGTCAGCTGCGCCGACATACCCTGGGCGTAGGTCATGTCCTTCTTGCCTATGCCCTCACCCACAGTTTTCACCACACGACGCCAACCAATCATGGTGCCACCACCCAGCGCCAGCGCCACGGCAATGATGACCCAGGTGGGAGCGTATTCGGTGGTGACAGTCAGATCCTTGCGCAGATTACTCAGCAGTTGCTTGTCGTCGGCACTCAGATTGGGCAGCGAGCCGGCCTTCTTGGCGGCATCATCCAGACACAGCAAGTCGGTACGGACATCCCAGCGCTTGCTATCCGGCAGGTTGCGATAAGTGCTGCCATCGCCCAGTGCTGCAATCAGGCTGTCGGCAGTGCGCAAGGTATCACGCGGGCGACAGTCATGCACATTGCTGCCAGTGGCGGATGGCTTGAACATGGCATCCAGCGCGGTCTGGTGACGGTTGTAGAACTGCTGCAGGTGCTGGGCCGCATCGCGGGTACGTTCAATCTGGTAAGGGGTACTGTCCAGATTCAGCACGTATTTGGCCGGAACAATACCAATCAGCACCAGCATGATCAGGCCAACACCCTTCTGGCCGTCATTGGAGCCGTGGGAGAAGCTGACCCCCATCGAGCTGACGATCAGCATGAAGCGCATCCAGAACGGCGGATGCTTGCGGCCTTCCACCTGCTGACGCTGGAAGGGCGTCTTGTGCATATTGCTTTGCGGGCGGGAGCGGCGCAGGGCAATCACCAGCAGACCGGACAGCAGGGCACCGACCAGCGGCGAACATAGCAGCGACAAACCCACATCGATGGCCTTGCCCCAGTTCACGCCCTGCGACAGCGGGGTGCCGTTGATCAGGCAATTGGCCAGGCCAACGCCGAGGATGGCGCCGATCAAGGTGTGCGAGCTGGAAGCCGGCAAACCGAAATACCAGGTACCCAGATTCCAGGCAATGGCCGCGGTCAGCAAGGCAAACACCATGGCCATGCCACGTGCGGTGTTGACCGATACCAGCAAATCAACCGGCAGTAAGTGAACAATGGCGTAGGCCACCGCCAGACCGCCGGTCAATACGCCCAAGAAGTTGAATACGCCAGAGGCAAACACCGCCAGGCGTGGTTTCATCGATTGGGTGTAAATGACGGTGGCAACAGCGTTGGCCGTATCGTGGAAACCGTTGATGAACTCGAAGGCCAGGACAAAGCCCAGCGACAAGATCAGGGTGATGGCCACATGGGTGTCCAGCCCTGCAAAGAGGTCCAGCATGATCATGAAAATCGTGTTAAGGAAAGCCGGGATTGTTGTGTCCAGACCTTCGTGCGTCAAGTAAATGAACCAAAAAAAAAGCGGCTTGTCGTTTTCCCGCCGCGTAACTGACAGCTTGCTTGACAGGTGTCTGTTTTCGCCGGTTTTTTCAGGCGTCCCAAGCCAAATCATCTGGAATAATGGCGGGAAAAATAGGGCGGAATGCAAAAGCCCCCGCCCTGGATAAACCAGTTGCGGGGGCCGTAAATGGCGGATCAGCCGAACTTGCCGGTGATGTAATCCTCCGTGGCCTTTTGTTTGGGCGCGGTGAAGATATTGTCGGTTTCGCCAAACTCCACCAGCTCACCCAGATACATATAGGCGGTGAAGTCGGAAACCCGAGCCGCCTGCTGCATGTTGTGGGTCACGATGGCGATGGTGTAGTCCTCTTTCAGTTCATGAATGAGTTCTTCGATATGGGCAGTGGAAATCGGGTCGAGCGCCGACGTCGGTTCATCCAGCAGCAGTACTTCCGGGCGGGATGCCACGGCACGCGCAATGCACAGACGCTGTTGCTGGCCACCGGACAGCGAGTTACCAGACTGCTTCAGTTTGTCCTTTACTTCATCCCACAGTGCGGCCTTGCGCAAGGCCCATTCCACGCGGTCGTCCATCTCGGTCTTGGCCAGTTTTTCGTACAACTTCACCCCGAAGGTAATGTTGTCGTAGATGGACATCGGGAACGGCGTGGGCTTCTGGAACACCATGCCCACCTTGGCGCGCAGCAGGTTGATATCCACATCGCGGCCCAGGATGTTATGCCCGTCCAGCAGGATTTCACCTTCGGAACGCAAGCCAGGGTACAGCTCGTACATGCGGTTGAAGGTACGCAGCAGGGTGGATTTGCCACAGCCGGAAGGGCCGATAAAGGCAGTGACCATGCGCGGTGCAATCTCCAGATTGATGTTCTTCAATGCGTGGAAATTACCGTAAAAGAAGTTCAGATTCTTGACCTGAAGCTTGACGTTGTTATCAGCCATTGTCGTCATGCCTTAATGCGATTGGGTTTTCTGGCTGCCCATCCAGCGGGCAAGGATATTAAGCGTCAGCACGCTCAGGGTAATCAGCAAAGCACCAGTCCAGGCCAGGGTGTGCCAGTCTTCGTACGGGCTCATGGCGAACTGGAAAATCACGATGGGCAGATTGGCCATCGGCTGGTTCATGTTGTTGTTGAAGAACTGGTTGTTCAGCGCGGTAAACAGCAGCGGCGCGGTTTCACCGGAAATCCGTGCCACCGCCAGCAAGATGCCGGTCAGCACCCCGGCCTTGGCCGAGCGCAGTGTCACGTACAGCGTGATTTTCCATTGCGGGGTACCCAGCGCAGCTGCAGCTTCGCGCAGGGTATTGGGTACCAGGCGCAGCATGTTTTCGGTGGTACGCACCACTACCGGAATCACCAGCAGGGCCAGGGCCAAGGCACCGGCCCAGCCGGAGAAGTGACCGACACTGACCACATAAACTTCATATACGAACAGGCCGATCACGATGGACGGTGCCGACAGCAGGATGTCGTTGATGAAGCGGGTGGCGGGTGCCAGCCAGCCGCGCTGACCGAATTCAGCCAGATAGATGCCGGCCATAATCCCGACCGGGGTGCCGATCACGGTTCCAAACAAGGTCATCATCAGGCTGCCGTAAATGGCATTGGCGAGGCCCCCCTGGCTGCCTGGTGGCGGCGTGCTCTGCGTGAATGCCTGCAGGTTCAGGCCGGACAGGCCGTGCTGCAGCAGCGTGAACAGAATCCACAGCAACCAGAACAGGCCAAAGGCCATGGTAAGGGTGGAGGCCCCCATGTTGAAGGCATTCACCAGGCGACGGCGACGATAGATCGAGGTATTCATGGTGCTGCTGCTTTCGCTGCGACCCTGCAGTTTCACGGATTCGCTGATGGTACTGTTGGTCATGGTGATAGCGCCTTGTCAGGATGCCTTGCCTTCCTGTTTCTGCAGGCGCAGTAACAGGAGTTTGGCACAGGCCAGTACGACGAAGGTAATGAAAAACAGGATCAAGCCCAGTTCGATCAGCGAAGCCATGTGGAATTCTCCGGTGGCTTCGGCAAATTCATTGGCCAGTGCCGAAGAAATGGACTGACCCGGTTCGAACAGGCCGACGGCAAAACGGGAAGAGTTACCGATGACGAAGGTCACGGCCATGGTTTCACCCAGTGCACGGCCAAGACCCAGCATGATGCCACCCACCACACCTGTCTTGGTGTAAGGCAGAACCACGTAGCGTACGACTTCCCAGGTGGTGGAACCCAGGCCGTAGGCGGATTCCTTGAGCATGGTGGGCACCACTTCAAACACATCACGCATCACGGATGCGATGAACGGAATCACCATCACGGCCAGGATCAGACCGGCAGTAAACACACCGATGCCCATCGGCGCACCCTGAAACAACATGCCGATCAGCGGAATGTCACCCAGGTTGTCAATCAGCATCGGCTGGATATGGTCGGCAAACATCGGGGCAAACACAAACAGGCCCCACATGCCGTAAATGATGGACGGAATACCTGCCAGCAGCTCGACGGCAATACCCAGCGGACGCTTGAGCATGTTCGGGCACAGTTCGGTCAGGAAGACGGCAATGCCGAAACTGACTGGCACGCCAATCAGCAAGGCAATGAAAGAGGTGGCCAGCGTGCCGAATACCGGCACCAGTGCACCGAATTTCTGCGCTACCGGATCCCAGTCGCTATCGGTCAGGAAACCCCAGCCAAACTTGCTCAGGCTGGGCATGGCACCAATGATCAGGGAGATCAGAATGCCCACCAGCAAAGCCAGTACCAGAAAGGCAAAGCAGCGCGTGGCTATTCTGAATAGATTGTCTAGCAGCAGTTGCCGCTGCATTTGCTGGTTATTGCTGAACTTTTCCATGAGAGATACTCGGTCGCGTCTCAGACAAAAAGCCGGGGTGGTAAGCCCCGGCCTTGCGGCTACAACTATCTGAAAGGTGCACAACAAGCACGCTCATTCGTTGTAGCCAGATTGTTATCAGTTAAAGACCGGCTTACCGCTGGCGTCGGTAATCTGCTTCCAGCTGGTACGAATCACGGTCTTCACGCTATCCGGCATCGGGATGTAGTCCAGATCCAGTGCGGTCTTGTCGCCATTCTTGTAAGCCCAGTCGAAGAACTTCAGTACTTCGGTGCCCTGTGCCGGCTTGTCCTGCTTCTTGTGCATCAGGATGAAGGTGGCACCAGAAATCGGCCAGCTATCCTTGCCCGGCTGATTGGTAAGGATCAGGTAGAAACCAGGAGCCTTTTTCCAGTCTGCATTCGCAGCGGCAGCCTTGAAGGTCTTTTCGTCCGGAGCAACAAAGTTGCCGGATTCATTCTTCAGTTGACCGTAAGTCAGTTTGTTTTGCTTGGCGTAGGCATATTCAACATAACCGATGGCGCCCTTGATGCGGGTTACATAGTTGGCTACGCCTTCATTACCCTTGCCACCCACACCAGTCGGCCAGTTCACGGCGGTGTTGGAACCCACCTTGCTGGACCATTCGCTGGAAACCTTGGACAGGTAGTTGGTGAAGATGAAGCTGGTACCAGAACCGTCGGAACGACGTACCACGGTGATTTTCTGATCCGGCAGCTTGACGCCCGGGTTCAGGCTGGCGATGGCCGGGTCATTCCACTTGGCAACCTTGCCCAGGAAGATATCAGCCAGCAAAGGACCGGTGAACTTCACCTGACCTGCGGCGATACCGGGTACATTGATTACCGGTACAACACCACCGATCACGGTCGGGAACTGGGTCAGGCCGGACTTCTCCAGCTCTTCAGCCTTCAGCGGCATGTCGGAGGCACCGAAATCAACAGTCTTGGACTGGATTTGCTTGATGCCACCACCAGAGCCGATGGACTGGTAGTTCATGTTGTTGCTGGTGCTTGCCTTGTAGGAAGTGGCCCACTTAGCGTACAAGGGGTAGGGGAAAGTAGCGCCGGCGCCGGTGATGTCGGCTGCCATGGCTGCGCCAGCAACAAAGCCGGCGGACAAGGCCAGCGAAGCGACCAGACGTACAGACTGTTTCATGCTTGCTCCTGAGTATTTGGGTAAGGGCGTGCTAAGTGTTGAGGCGCATCCTATCCCCCCAAGTTTTCAGAAATATTACAAGTCGTCGAAAAGCCGTATGCGATGTTTTGACGGCACCGCGAGTGGGGATATAATTCGCAGCTCAAATACGGAGACAAGCGACATGGCAGGCAAGCTGATCATCGGCAACTGGAAGATGAATACCCGCGCGCAAAGCGCACAATCCCTGGTTGCGGCCTTGCTGGCCGATCCGGTCTGCAATCAGCCCTGGGTCGGTGTCGCGGCACCTGCTGTCTATCTGGCAGCGCTGGGTTCACAGCTTGCCGGTCAGGCTCTGCAGCTGTCGGCGCAGGATGTCAGCAGCTTTGCTGCTGACGGTGCCTTCACCGGTGAAGTATCTGCTGACATGCTGCGAGACGTTGGCTGCCGTTATGCGCTGGTTGGTCACTCCGAGCGCCGCCAGTACTTTGGCGAAGCCAATCCGGCCTTGCTCTCCAAGATGAACAATGCCATGGCTGGTGGCCTGGTGCCGGTGCTGTGCGTGGGTGAGACTCTCGAAGAACGTGAGTCCGGGCGCTACCTTGAGGTGATTTTCAGCCAGCTGTCTATTTTGGCTGAAGTGAAAGAGGGCGAGTACGTCATTGCTTACGAGCCTGTCTGGGCGATTGGTACCGGCAAGGTGGCTTCGCTGGAGCAGATTGCCGAGATTCACACCGCAATCAAAACGTGGTGCTTGCAAAATGCCAAGCCCTCGGCTAATATTCGCGTCCTCTACGGCGGCAGTGTAAAGGCAGAGAATGCCGAGTCAATTCTGAAGACAGCAAATGTCGACGGAGCCCTTGTTGGTGGGGCATCTCTGGACGCCGGATCATTCAGGATGATTTGCCAGGCCGCAGGAAAATTGATATAGTATGGAACTTATTAAGACGCTTATTTGGGTGATAAACCTCCTTTCCGCAGTGACGATCGTCGTCCTTGTCCTCATGCAGCATGGCAAGGGTGCGGATATGGGTGCAGCTTTCGGTAGCGGCGCTTCCGGTAGTCTGTTTGGTGCGTCTGGTTCTGCGAATTTCTTGAGTAGAACCACTGCAATTGCAGCGGTTGTATTCTTCTCCACAAGTCTCACCCTTGTTTATCTGTCGGGGGGCGGAAAAACAGATCTGGGTGTGATGGGTGGCAAAGTTGAGCAAGTTGCGCCGCAAATCCCGGTCGGGGCAACCACTGGCAAAGCTTCGGGTACTACATCAAAAATTCCGGAGTGACAGTAAAGTTATATAGTGCCGACATGGTGAAATTGGTAGACACGCTATCTTGAGGGGGTAGTGGCCGTAGGCTGTGTGAGTTCGAGTCTCACTGTCGGCACCACCATTCAAAAATAGGCCACCGGGATTCCGGTGGCCTATTTTATTTGGAGCCAAGGAGGGTAATTCCTCCTTTTTTTGGGGGTGTACGGGAAATGCTGCAAAATTATTTTCCCATTCTGTTGTTTGTCATCGTCGGTTTGTTGGTCGGCGTGGGTCCTATTGTCCTTGGCAAGGTCCTTGCGCCCAATCGTCCCGACCCTGAGAAACTCTCTCCTTATGAGTGTGGATTCGAAGCCTTCGAAGACGCGCGCATGAAGTTTGACGTTCGCTACTACCTCATCGCCATTCTGTTCATCCTGTTCGATCTGGAAATTGCATTTCTGTTTCCCTGGGCTGTGGTCCTGAAAGAACTTGGTGCCTATGGCTTTGGCGTAATGGTGGAGTTCCTGGCGGTGTTGACGCTGGGCTTCGTCTACATGTGGAAAAAGGGAGCGCTGGAATGGGAGTAGAAGGTATTCTGGAAAAAGGCTTCGTGACCACGACAGCCGACAAGCTCATCAACTACACCCGAACCGGTTCGCTGTGGCCCATGACCTTTGGCCTGGCATGCTGTGCGGTGGAGATGATGCATGCCGGTGCCGCACGTTATGACCTGGACCGTTTCGGCATCGTTTTCCGTCCCAGTCCCCGTCAGTCTGACCTGATGATCGTGGCTGGTACACTGTGCAACAAGATGGCACCGGCATTGCGCAAGGTGTATGACCAGATGGCAGAACCACGTTGGGTCATCTCCATGGGTTCCTGTGCCAACGGTGGTGGCTACTACCACTACTCCTATTCTGTCGTCCGTGGCTGTGACCGCATTGTGCCGGTCGATGTCTACGTGCCGGGCTGTCCGCCGACTGCCGAAGCACTGCTGTATGGCATCATCCAGCTGCAGAACAAGATCAAACGCACCTCTACCATCGCCCGATAAGGTAAGCACTTATGGCCTCCAAGAAAATGGAAGCACTGGGATCGGTCGTCGAGCGTGTGCTGGGCGACAAGCTTGTTTCAAGCACGCTGGCCCTCGATGAACTGACCATTGTCTGCAAGGCGGCGGATCTGACCGACGTGGCCACCACGCTGCGTGATCATGCCGAACTTTCCTTCGAACAACTGATCGACCTGTGCGGTATGGACTACAGCGTCTACCGTGACGAGCCGTGGGATGGCCCGCGCTTTGCCGCCGTCTACCACCTGCTGTCACTCAAGCATAACGTCCGTATCCGTCTGCGCGTGTTTGCCGAAGACGACAGCTTCCCGCTGCTCGCCTCGGTCAACCCCATCTGGAATGCAGCCAACTGGTTCGAGCGTGAAGCGTTCGACCTGTACGGCATCGTGTTCGAAGGTCACCCCGACCTGCGTCGCATCCTGACCGACTATGGCTTTGTCGGCCATCCGTTCCGCAAGGATTTCCCGCTGTCCGGTCACGTTGAAATGCGTTACGACCCGACCCAGCAGCGCGTGATCTACCAGCCGGTCACCATCGAACCGCGCGAAATCACTCCGCGCATCATTCGTGAGGAGAACTACGGTGGCTGAGATCCGTAACTACACGCTGAACTTTGGTCCTCAGCACCCGGCAGCCCACGGCGTATTGCGTCTGGTGCTGGAGCTGGACGGCGAAGTGATCCAGCGTGCCGACCCGCACATTGGCCTGCTGCATCGCGGTACCGAGAAACTGGCTGAAAGCAAGACTTTCATCCAGTCTCTGCCGTATATGGATCGTCTCGACTACGTATCCATGATGTGCAACGAGCACGCCTACTGCCTGGCCATCGAAAAGCTGCTGCAAATCGAAGTGCCGCTGCGTGCGCAATACATCCGTGTGATGTTTGCTGAAATCACCCGTATCCTGAACCACCTGCTGTGGATTGGCGCACACGCCATCGACATCGGCGCCATGACCATGTTCCTGTACGCTTTCCGTGAGCGTGAGGACCTGATGGACTGCTACGAAGCCGTGTCCGGTGCTCGTATGCATGCGGCCTACTTCCGCCCGGGTGGTGTTTACCGTGATCTGCCGGACTCCATGCCGCAGTACACCGTATCCAAGATCAAGAACGCCAAGGAACTCGCGCGCCTGAACGAAGGCCGCAAGGGTTCCATGCTGGACTTCATCGACGATTTCACCAAGCGTTTCCCAACTTACGTTGACGAATACGAAACCCTGCTGACCGATAACCGTATCTGGAAGCAGCGTACCGTGGACATCGGCGTGGTCAGCCCGGAACGTGCCAAGAACCTGGGCTTCTCCGGCCCGATGCTGCGTGGTTCCGGCATCGAGTGGGACCTGCGCAAGAAGCAGCCCTACGACGTATACGACCGTCTGGACTTTGATATTCCGGTGGGCAAGAAGGGTGACAGCTACGACCGTTACCTGGTTCGCGTGGAAGAAATGCGCCAGTCCAACCGCATCATCCAGCAATGTGTGGCATGGCTGCGTGACAATCCCGGCCCGGTCATCACCGACAACCATAAAGTGGCTCCGCCTTCCCGCGAAGGCATGAAGTCGAATATGGAAGACCTGATTCACCACTTCAAGCTGTTTACCGAAGGCATGCATGTGCCGGAAGGTGAAGCCTACGCGGCTGTAGAACATCCGAAGGGTGAGTTCGGTATCTATCTGGTATCCGACGGCGCCAACAAACCGTACCGACTGAAAATCCGTGCCCCGGGTTTTGCCCATCTGGCAGCCCTGAATGAAATGGCAACGGGTCACATGATTGCCGACGTGGTGGCCATCATCGGTACCCAGGATATCGTGTTTGGGGAGATTGACCGCTAATGCTATCCGCACAATCACTCGCCGCCATCGATCGCGAAGTCGCCAAGTATCCGGCTGACCAGGCTCGTTCGGCGGTTATGGGCGCGCTGCGCATTGCTCTGGTGGAGCGTCGGGAAACCGGCAAGACACCGGAAGAGCGTTGCCTGAATACCGAGGTGATCGAGTTCGTTGCCAACTACCTGAATATCGCTCCGGTAGCTGCGTACGAAGTCGCCACCTTCTACAACATGTACGACATGAAGCCGGTGGGCAAGTACAAGATTACCGTTTGTACCAACCTGCCCTGTGCCCTGTCCGGTGGCGTGAATGCCGCCGAGTACATCTCCAAGAAGCTGGGCATCGCCATTGGCGAAACCAGCGCTGACGGCAAGTACACCTTGCTGGAAGGGGAGTGCATGGGTGCCTGCGGCGATGCGCCGGTCTTGCTGGTGAACAACCACAAGATGTGCAGCTTCATGACGCCCGAAGCAATCGACAAGAAACTGGCGGAGCTGAACTGATGGCAATCTTCGTCAATGGTGTGATTTTCGACGGCGTGGATACTTCTGCGCAGGACTGCTGGAAGCTGGAGGCCTACGTGGCCCGCGGCGGCTACCAGGCCCTGCGTCGCATCATCGAATCCAAGATGGCGCAAGAAGACGTGATCGCCGAAGTGAAAAATTCCGGTCTGCGCGGCCGTGGTGGTGCGGGTTTCCCCACCGGCCTGAAGTGGAGCTTCATGCCACGCTCCTTCCCGGGCGACAAATACGTGGTGTGCAACACCGACGAGGGCGAGCCGGGTACCTTCAAGGACCGTGACATCCTGCGCTTCAATCCGCATGCGCTGATCGAAGGCATGATCATCGCCGGCTACGCCATGGGTACCAAGGCAGGCTACAACTACATCCACGGTGAAATCTTCGAAGAGTACGAACTGTTCGAAGCCGCACTGGATGAGGCTCGTCAGGCTGGTTTCCTGGGCAAGAACATCCTCGGCAGCGATTTCAGCTTCGATTTGTTCGCCCACCATGGTTATGGCGCCTACATCTGCGGTGAAGAAACCGCGCTGCTCGAATCGCTGGAAGGCAAAAAAGGCCAGCCGCGCTTCAAGCCGCCGTTCCCGGCCAGCTTCGGCCTGTACGGCAAGCCGACCACCATCAACAACACCGAATCCTTCGCCTCCGTGCCTTTCATCATTCGTGATGGCGCACAGAAGTTCCTGGAAGCGGGCAAACCGAACAATGGCGGCACCAAGCTGTTCTCGGTATCCGGTCATGTGAATCGTCCGGGCAACTACGAGATTCCGCTGGGCACCCCGTTCTCGGTACTGCTGGAAATGGCTGGTGGCATGCGTGATGGCAAAAAGCTGAAGGCAGTGATTCCGGGTGGTTCTTCCGCTCCGGTATTGCCTGGCGACGTCATGATGCAATGCACGATGGACTACGACAGCATCTCCAAGGCCGGCTCCATGCTGGGTTCTGGCGCTGTCATCGTGATGAATGAAGATGTGTGCATGGTGAAGGCGCTGGAGCGTCTGGCCTACTTCTATCACGAAGAGTCATGCGGCCAGTGTACGCCGTGCCGCGAAGGCACCGGCTGGCTGTACAAGGTGATCCATCGCATCGCCAACGGTGAAGGCCGTCCGGGTGATCTGGAGCTCCTGGATTCGGTAGGCAATAACATGGCCGGCCGTACCATCTGTGCACTGGCAGATGCTGCCGTGTTCCCGGTTCGCAGTTTCACCAAGCACTTCCGCAATGAGTTCGAGTATCTGATCGAACACAAGAAGCCCTTGGTGGACCACAAATGGTGTTGAGCGATGCTTGAAATCGAAATCGACGGTAAAAAACTGACTGTCCCGCAAGGCAGTACCGTGATGGATGCCGCCCATTCCGTGGGTACGCACATCCCTCACTTCTGCTACCACAAGAAACTGTCCATCGCAGCCAACTGCCGCATGTGTCTGGTTGAAGTGGAAAAGGCACCCAAGCCGCTGCCCGCCTGCGCTACGCCGGTGACCGACGGCATGAAGGTGCATACCCATTCCGACCTGGCCAAGAAGGCCCAGGCCGGCGTGATGGAATTCCTGCTGATCAACCACCCGCTGGATTGCCCGATTTGCGACCAGGGCGGTGAGTGCCAGTTGCAGGATCTGGCTGTGGGCTATGGCAACTCCACCTCGCGCTATCAGGAAGAAAAGCGCACCGTGGTGGCCAAGGACATGGGTCCACTGGTATCGGCTGAAGAAATGGCGCGTTGCATCCACTGCACCCGCTGCGTACGCTTCACCGAAGAAATTGGCGGCTTCCAGGAAATCGGCATGGCCAACCGTAGCGAATTCTCGGAAATCATGCCCTACCTGGGCAAGACCGTTAATTCGGAAATCTCCGGTAACGTCATCGACCTCTGCCCGGTTGGCGCGCTGACCTCCAAGCCTTTCCGCTACACCACCCGTGCCTGGGAGCTGTCCCGCCGCAAGTCGGTCAGCCCGCACGATGGTCTGGGTTCCAACCTGATCGTTCAGGTGAAATCCAACGAAGTGATGCGTGTACTGCCGCTGGAAAACGAAGCCATCAACGAATGCTGGATCGCCGACCGCGACCGCTTCTCGTATGAGGGCCTGAATTCGGCCGAGCGTCTGCAAAAGCCGATGATCAAGTTTGACGGCAAGTGGCACGAAACCGACTGGGAAACCGCACTGGCCTACGTGGTCAAGGGTCTGAACGGCGTATCTGCCGAACACGGCAAGGATGCCATCGGCTTCCTCACCAGTCCGCATTCCACCACCGAAGAACTGTATCTGGCACAAAAGCTGGCTCGCAGCTTTGGTGTCAACAACATCGACTATCGTCTGCGTCGTAGTGACTTCTCGGCCGATGCCGCCCAGCAAGGCGCGCAATGGCTGGGTTCCAGCATTGTCGAGCTGACCACGGCCAAGTCCATCCTGGTGGTGGGCAGCACCCAGCGCAAGGAGCAGCCGCTGCTGGCTTCCCGCCTGCGTCAGGCGGTGAAGAAGGGCAGTGCGCTCAACGTCATCCACGTGACTGACGATGCGCTGCTGACCGCAGTCAATGCAAAGCTGATCGTATCGCCGCTGGCGCTGGTCAACGCGCTGGCCCAGGTGCTGAAGGCAGTGGTTGAGCTCAAGTCTGCTCAAACGGCCGTTGATCTGGCTGCCGTTACCGTAGGTGCCGAGGCGCAAGCCATTGCCGCCAGCCTGGCTGGTGCAGAGTCTGCCGCCATCGTGCTGGGTAATGTAGCGCAACACCATCCGGCATTTGCGCAACTGCTGAAGCTGGCACAGGAAATCTCCGCGCTGACCGGCGCACGTTTCGGCCTGCTGGCTGAAGCTGCCAACAGCACCGGTGCTGAACTGGTTGGTGCCTTGCCGCACCGCGCAGTCTTTGGTGCTGCGGCCACTGCAGGCCTGAACGCTGCCGCAATGATTGCCGCGCCGCGCAAGGCTTACTTCCTGCTCAACACCGAAGTCGAGTCCGACAGCTACAACCCGCAAGCTGCGGTAGCCGCAATGAAACAGGCTGCCACCGTGATTGCGCTGACCGCCTACAAGGGCGCAGGTCTGCTGGATTACGCTGACGTGCTGCTGCCGATCGCGCCGTTCTCCGAGACAGCCGGTTCCTTCGTCAACATGGAAGGCAAGCTGCAGTCCTTCAACGGTGTAGTGCGTCCGCTGGGCGAAACCCGTCCGGCCTGGAAGGTACTGCGTGTGCTGGGCAATATGCTGGGTCTGACCGGCTTCGAGCAGAACAGTGCTGAAGAAGTCCGTGCCGAATTGCTGGCCGAGGGTTCCATCGAATCCTCCCTCAGCAATGCACTGGGCGATGTGGCCATCAATGCCGCTGTAAGCACCGGTCTGGTGCGCATTGGCGAAGTGCCGCTGTACCAGGCTGATGCCATCTGCCGTCGCGCCCCGTCCTTGCAGAAGACTGCTGATGCAGCTGCGCCGGTTGCCACCGCTCACTCCAGCCTGCTGGCCAGCCTGAATGTGGCTGCCGGTTCCCAGGCCGTATTGCGTCAGGGCAGTGGCGAGCTGAAGGTGCTGGTTGAAGCCGACGACAGTCTGCCGGCTGATACGGTGCGCCTGGCAACCGCGCATCCGCTGACTGCTGGTCTGGGTGGCATGTTCGATTCCATCGCGCTTTCACAGGGGTAAAACATGGAGTTCTTGCAAAGCATTCTCGGTAATGAAGCGGGGCTCACGGTGTGGACCCTGCTGAAAATCATCGCCATCGTGGCTCCGATGATGATTACCGTCGCTTATCTGACCTACGCCGAGCGCAAGGTCATTGGCTATATGCAGATCCGTATCGGCCCTAACCGGGTCGGTCCGCTGGGCCTGCTGCAGCCGCTGGCTGACGGCCTGAAGCTGCTGATGAAGGAAATCATTCTGCCGACGCAGTCCAGCAAGGGCTTGTTCCTGCTGGCTCCGGTGCTGGCCATCGGGCCAGCACTGGCTGCCTGGGCTGTGGTTCCCTTCAGCGATACGCTGGTTCTGGCCAACATCAACGCGTCCTTGCTGTACATCCTGGCGCTGTCCTCGATTGGTGTTTACGGCATCATCGTGGCCGGCTGGGCGGGTAACTCCAAGTACTCCTTCCTGGGTGCCATGCGCTCTGCCGCACAGATCGTTTCTTACGAACTGGCAATGGGCTTCGCACTGGTTGGCGTACTGATGGTGTCCAGCAGTCTGAACCTGGTTGACATTGTCAAGCAGCAGGCACACGGCATGGCGGGTGGTTCGCTGTTCTCCTGGAACTGGCTGCCGCTGTTCCCGCTGTTCATCGTCTACCTGATCTCCGGTGTGGCTGAAACCAACCGTGCTCCGTTTGACGTGGCCGAAGGTGAATCTGAAATCGTGGCCGGTTTCCACGTGGAATATTCCGGTATGGCATTCGCCGTGTTCTTCCTCGCCGAATACGCCAACATGATTCTGGTTTCCGCCCTGACTTCCATCCTGTTCCTGGGTGGCTGGCTGTCGCCCTTCCCGGCAAGCTGGGGCCTGCTGGGTGCCGGCGGCTTCTTCTGGCTGGCTGCGAAAATGGCCTTTGTGCTGTTCTGCTTCCTGTGGTTCCGCGCGACTTTCCCGCGTTATCGCTATGACCAGATCATGCGTCTGGGCTGGAAGGTGTTCATTCCGGTTACCCTGGTGTGGATCCTGGTCCTGGGTATCTGGATGATGACCCCGCTGTCGCTGTGGAACTGAGGGGATAGGTAAAGAACATGGATACGATTCGCAACTTTTTCAAAACCTTCCTGCTGGTGGAACTGGTCAAGGGCCTGATGCTGACCGGGCGTTATTTCTTTGCCCGCAAGATTACCGTCCAGTTCCCGGAAGAGAAGACGCCGATCTCCCCGCGTTTCCGCGGCCTGCATGCGCAGCGTCGCTACGCCAACGGTGAAGAGCGTTGCATTGCCTGTAAGTTGTGCGAGGCGGTGTGCCCGGCAATGGCGATCTCGATCGAGTCGGAACAGCGCGAAGACGGCACTCGCCGTACTTCCCGCTACGACATCGACCTGACCAAGTGCATTTTCTGCGGTTTCTGCGAAGAAGCATGCCCGGTCGACGCCATCGTCGAGACCCATATCTTCGAATACCACGGTGAAAAACGTGGCGACCTCTACTACACCAAGCCGATGCTGTTGGCGGTGGGTGACAAGTACGAGGCCGAAATCGCTGCCAACAAGGCAGCCGATGCCAAGTACCGTTAAGGGGGCCTCATGAGCATGACTACGGTTATTTTCTACATCCTGTCCGCCATTCTGCTGTTTGCGGCGGTTCGGGTGGTCACTGCCAAGAACCCGGTACACGCCGTGTTGTATCTGGTTCTGGCCTTCTTCACCAGCTCCGGACACTGGTTGCTGCTGCAGTCCGAGTTCCTGGCCATTACCCTAGTACTGGTTTATGTCGGCGCGGTGATGGTGCTGTTCCTGTTTGTGGTGATGATGCTGGACATCAATATCGAGCAATTGCGTGAGGGTTTCTGGCGCAATTTCCCGGTGGCAGTGACTGTCGGCCTCATCATGGCTTTCGAAATGGTACTGATCCTGACCAACCCGCACACCGGCCTGGCTGACTACAAAGCCGGTGCCGCACTGGCAGCTGATGCCAGCAATGTGAAGGTACTGGGTCGTCAGCTGTATACCACCTACCTGCTGCCGTTCGAGCTGGCTGCGGTTGTGCTGCTGGTGGCCATGGTGGCTGCCATTGGTCTGACCCAGCGTAGCCGCAAGGATACCAAGGTGGTGGATGCCGGCGATCAGGTCAAGGTTCGCAGTCAGGACCGTGTACGCATCGTGAAGATGCAAGCCGAGAAAAACGTGGAAGCGGCCGATACTGCCGAGTCCGGTGAGCAACAGGCCTGACGGCCGAACAACATAAGGGAGGAAATGTGCTGACACTAACTCACTTCCTGGTGCTGGCCGCAATCCTGTTTGCCATCAGCGTGCTGGGGATTTTCCTGAACCGGAAGAACCTGATCGTACTGTTGATGGCCATCGAACTGATGCTGCTGGCAGTGAATTTCAATTTCATTGCCTTCTCGCATTACCTGTCCGATACAGCAGGCCAGATTTTCGTGTTCTTCATCCTGACGGTAGCAGCGGCAGAATCCGCCATTGGCTTGGCCATTCTGGTGGTGCTGTTCCGCAATATGCGGACCATCAACGTTGAAGACCTGGGCAGCCTCAAGGGCTAAGGCAAACCGGTTACCAAACTACAAAGCACACAAGCATGGATATGAAAAGCTTATACCTGCTGATAGCGCTCTCACCTCTGGTGGGGTCCATCATCGCAGGCTTGTTTGGATGGGCAATCGGCCGCCGCGCTTCCCACGTCGTGACCATTCTCGGCGTGGCAGTCTCGGCAGCCCTGTCCTTCAAGGTACTTTATGCCTTCCTTACCGGGCAGGCTGAAGTTTTCAACGCGCCGGTCTACACCTGGCTGACGGTGGGGGGCTATGAGTTCTCCGTCGGCTTCCTGGTGGACTCGCTGACAGCAATGATGCTGGTCGTGGTGACCTTCGTGTCGCTGATGGTGCATATCTACACCATCGGTTACATGCAGGAAGACCCGGGCTATCAGCGCTTCTTCAGCTACATCTCGCTGTTTACCTTCTCGATGCTGATGCTGGTGATGAGCAACAACTTCATCCAGCTGTTCTTCGGTTGGGAAGCAGTGGGTCTGGTGTCCTACCTGTTGATCGGCTTCTGGTTCAAGCGTCCGACCGCCATCTATGCCAACCTCAAGGCATTCCTGGTTAACCGTGTGGGTGACTTCGGTTTCCTGCTGGGTATCGGCCTGGTACTGGCCTACTTCGGTGGTTCGCTGAACTACAGCGATGTGTTTGCTGCTGCTCCGGCTCTGGCGCACAAGACCATCCAGATCATCCCGGGTTGTGAGTGGTCGCTGCTGACCGTCACCTGCATCCTGCTGTTCATCGGCGCGATGGGTAAGTCTGCCCAGTTCCCGCTGCACGTGTGGCTGCCGGACTCGATGGAGGGCCCGACCCCGATCTCCGCACTGATCCACGCGGCGACCATGGTGACTGCCGGTATCTTCATGGTATCGCGCATGAGCCCGCTGTTCGAAATGTCGGATACCGCGCTGAACGTGGTACTGGTGGCTGGTTCCATCACCGCCTTGTTCATGGGTTTCCTGGGCATCGTGCAGAACGACATCAAGCGTGTGGTGGCTTACTCCACGCTGTCGCAGCTGGGTTACATGACCGTGGCACTGGGCGTTTCCGCCTATCCGGTGGCCATGTTCCACGTGATGACCCACGCCTTCTTCAAGGCCTTGCTATTCCTTGGTGCCGGCTCCGTGATCATGGGTATGCACCATGACCAGGACATGCGCAATATGGGTGGCCTGCGCAAGTACATGCCGATTACTTGGCTGACTTCGCTGCTGGGTTCGCTGGCGCTGATCGGTACGCCGTTCTTCTCCGGTTTCTACTCCAAGGACTCCATCATCGAAGCGGTACAGCTGTCGCACCTGCCGGCAGCCGGTTTTGCCTACTTCGCGGTGATTGCCGGTGTATTCGTCACCGCCTTCTACTCCTTCCGCATGTACTTCCTGGTCTTCCATGGCAAGGAACGCTGGATGGAGAAAAAGGACGACCACCATCATGGTCATGACGATCACGACCATCATCATGGTTTGGGTCCGAATGACAAGCCGCACGAGTCCCCGTGGGTGGTGACCCTGCCGCTGGTATTGCTGGCCATTCCGTCGGTGCTGGTAGGCTTCTTCGCCATCGAACCGCTGCTGTACGGTTCCTTCTTCAAGGGTGTGATCACCATCAACAGTGAAGCACATCCGGCGCTGGAAGAACTGGCACACGAATTCCACGGCTCTGTTGCCATGGGGGTTCACGCATTCACTTCGCTGCCATTCCTGCTGGCCCTGGCCGGTGTGGTGACTGCCTGGTTCTTCTACATGAAGGCGCCGCAGATTCCCGCTGCCATCAAGCAGAAGTTCAGCTTCGTGAACCAGATTCTGGAAAACAAGTACTACCTGGACGAACTGTATTTTGCAGTGTTTGCCAAGGGCTCCCGTGCTCTGGGTACCTTCTTCTGGAAGGTGGGCGACATGCTGCTGATCGACGGCCTGGTGGTGAATGGTGCAGCCAAACTGGTGGGAACCTTCTCCAGAGTGGTACGCAAGCTGCAGACTGGCTTCATCTACAGTTATGCCACGACCATGATCATTGGCGTGCTGGCTTTGATGACGCTGTGGTTCTCGCAGATCATCCTGCGCTAAGGCCCAGACCTCTGGAATTGGAATAACTACTTAGGTTTTGACTATGTTCACAAATCAGTTAAGTCTGGTGATCTGGGCCCCGATCGTGGCCGGGTTGCTGGTACTGGCTACGGGAGGAGACCAACGGGCCACCATGGCTCGCTGGGTCGCCGTAGCCGGTGCCCTGATCGGTTTCCTGTTGTCCCTGCCCTTGTTTACCGGCTTTGACAACCTGAACGGCGGCATGCAGTTCGAGGAAGTGAAGCCGTGGATTGCCTCCTTCGGTATCCAGTACCATCTGGGTGTTGACGGCATTTCCATGCTGTTTGTCATCCTGAACAGCTTCACCACCCTGATGGTGGTGCTGGCTGGCTGGGAAGTCATCAAGAAGCGCCAGTCGCAGTACATGGCCGCTTTCCTGATCATGTCCGGCCTGATCAACGGTGCATTTGCCGCGCTGGATGCCATTCTGTTCTATGTCTTCTTTGAAGGCATGCTGATCCCGATGTACCTGATCATCGGTGTCTGGGGTGGTCCGCGTCGTGTGTATGCATCCTTCAAGTTCTTCCTGTACACCCTGCTCGGTTCGCTGCTGATGCTGGTTGCCTTGATCTACCTGTACTTCCAGGCTGGCAAGACATTCGACATCCAGGCCTTTCAGGCAATTGCCAAGATTCCGCTGCACGTACAGATCCTGCTGTTCATCGCCTTCTTCCTGTCGTTCGCCGTAAAGGTGCCGATGTGGCCGGTGCATACCTGGTTGCCGGATGCCCACGTGGAAGCGCCGACTGGTGGTTCCATGGTGCTGGCAGCCATCACGCTGAAGATTGGTGCTTACGGCTTCCTGCGGTTTGCGCTGCCCATCCTGCCGGATGCAGCACGTGAACTGTCGTGGATCATGGTTGCCCTGTCGCTGGTGGCCGTGGTGTACATCGGTCTGGTTGCGCTGGTACAAACCGACATGAAGAAACTGGTGGCTTACTCCTCCATTTCCCACATGGGCTTTGTCACCCTGGGCATGTTCATGTTCACCGGTTCGCACCTGAACCAGTGGGCGGTTGAGGGCGCACTGGTTCAGATGGTGTCGCACGGCTTCGTTTCCGCCGGCATGTTCTTCTGTATCGGTGTGATGTACGACCGCGTGCACAGCCGCAATATCGCCGACTACGGTGGTGTGGCCAACAAGATGCCGATCTTTGCTGCCTTCATGATGCTGTTTGCCATGGCCAACTCCGGTCTGCCGGCAACTTCCGGTTTTGCCGGTGAGTTCATGGTGATCATGGGTGCGGTACAGGTGAACTTCTGGTACGCCGCGCTGGCCGCAACCACCCTGATCTTCGGTGCTGCTTACACACTGTGGATGTACAAGCGGGTGATCTTTGGCGAGGTGAGCAATCACCACGTTGAAGAAATGGCTGACGTGAACAAACGCGAGTTCCTGGTGCTGGTCGTTCTGGCCATTGCGGTGCTGGGCATGGGTCTGTATCCGCAAGGCTTCGTCGAGAAGATGCAC
Source organism: Aquitalea sp. LB_tupeE (assembly GCF_013391415.1). Lineage (GTDB taxonomy): Bacteria > Pseudomonadota > Gammaproteobacteria > Burkholderiales > Chromobacteriaceae > Aquitalea. Next base: position 54,508 of record NZ_JACAXB010000011.1, on the reverse strand, counting down.
CTGTCGGTAAATGACCTGATTGCGCATGTTGCGCAGACCAAGCTCTAAGCTAAGGCCATAAGGAAAACATAATGAATTGGGCTGATCTGAACCTGATGCCTGCATTGCCCGAACTGTTCATGTCCGGGGCAATTCTGGTCATCCTCATGCTCGATGCCTTTATTTCGGACGCAAAGCGCGGCATGCATTACGGCCTCGCCTTGCTGACGTTGGCAGTCTGTGCCCTGTTGCAGGTGCAAACCTACCCGGTGGTTCCGGTACATACCTTCTCTGGCATGTTTGTCAGTGATGCATTGTCCAGTCTGGTAAAGCTGGCCATGTATGGCAGTACCGCCATCGTGCTGGTGTACAGCCGTCAGTACATTGCTGACCGCGGCCTGCTGCGCGGCGAGTTCTTCTCCCTGGCACTGTTTGCACTGCTGGGCATGAACTTCATGGTATCTGCATCCAGCTTCGTGTCGCTGTACATGGGTCTGGAACTGCTGTCGCTGTCGCTGTATTCGCTGATTGCGCTGCAGCGTGATTCGGTGAAGGCAACCGAGTCGGCCATGAAGTACTTCGTGCTGGGTGCACTGGCTTCCGGCCTGCTGTTGTACGGTATTTCCATGATTTACGGTGCTACTGGCACGCTGGATCTGGCGCTGGTTGCCAAGGCAATCAAGGCCCATACCGCCAACGACATGCTGCTGGTATTTGGCCTGGTGTTCATCGTGGCTGGCTTGTGCTTCAAGCTGGGTGCGGTACCGTTCCACATGTGGGTACCGGACGTTTACCAAGGCTCGGCAACAGCCGTTACCCTGATGGTGGGTGCAGCGCCGAAGCTGGCTGCGTTTGTCTTTGTACTGCGCATCCTGGTGCAAGGCCTGGAAGCCATGGTGGCCGACTGGCAGGCCATGCTGGCCCTGGTGGCTGTGCTGTCCATGGCCATCGGTAACATCACTGCCATCGCACAAACCAACATCAAGCGCATGCTGGCTTACTCAACCATCTCCCATATGGGCTTCCTGCTGCTGGGCCTGTTGGCTGGTACCCCGGATGGCTATGCCGCTGCCTTGTTCTACGCCCTGATCTACGTGCTGATGTCCATGGTCAGCTTCGGTATCCTGCTGGGTCTGTCCCGTGCCGGTTTCGAATGCGAAACCCTGGACGACCTGAAGGGCTTGAACAGCCGCAACAGCTGGTATGCCCTGCTGATGCTGCTGACCATGTTCTCCATGGCAGGTGTTCCGCCGCTCGCTGGCTTCTATGCCAAGTTCGCCGTCATCAAGGCCATTGCAGACATCCATCTGTACTGGCTGGCCGTGGTATCCGTGATGATGTCGTTGATTGGTGCCTTCTACTACCTGCGTGTGGTGAAGAACATCTACTTCGACGAAGCACAGGATACTTCCGCCATCGTGATGCGTGCCGACATGAAGCTGGTGCTGTCGCTGAATGCCATTGCGCTGCTGGTACTGGGCGTAGTGCCGGAACGTGTGATCGTGCTGTGCATGCAAGCGATGAAGCAATCGCTGGCTGCCATCTAAACGAAAGCCCTGTACATGCAAGCCAGTGTTGCTACCTTGCTGATCGTCGCCTTCCTGGCGGCAAACCTGCCCTTCCTGACCTCGCGTCTGGCTGGTGTGCTCCCGCTTGCCAACAAGCATTTCGGTTGGCGTTTGCTGGAAATGGCGGTGCTGTTTCTGCTGGTCGGGCTGTTTGCGCGTTTTCTCGAGACCAAGCAGATGCCGGTTCAGCAGCAGCACTGGCAGTTCTATGTCACGACAGCTGCCTTGTTTGTAGTGTTTGCGTTTCCCGGTTTTGTCTATCAGATGTTCTGGAAGAAGCGCAGCCACTAAGCAGTAAGGCTTGCAAAGAAAACCCGGCTTCGGCTGGGTTTTTTCATGGCTTGTCATTGCCTGTTCAGGACAAAGGATTGCTTGCAGGTAGCGACTGGGTTTGCAGTCGCCGGGCATGGCAGTGCAGGGTAGCAGGGGAGTGCAGGCGGGCTACGTTGGGATGTCAAAGAACCCTTCAGGTCGGATTGATCCTTATCTGCGGGCTTTCCAATTGCAACGGACAAGAAAAAACCCGGCACGGGGCCGGGTTTTCTTGTTACAGGCATGGCATTCAATAAATGCGCTGTTCACCTTCTGGGCGGCTTTTGAAGCGTTTGTGCAGCCAGAAGTATTGGGCAGGTATCTCACGGATCCGCTCTTCCAGAAAGGCATTCATGCGCCGTGTATCAGTTACTACATCATCGGTCGGGTAGTTTTCCCATGCCGGATAAAATTCCAGCTCGAAGCGATTGCCAACACGGCGCGCGATCAAGGGAACCACGTGCGCCTTGGCCAGCTTGCTGATGCGTGACAGGCCGGTAATCGTCGCGGCATCCTTCTCGAAGAATTTCACGAACACCGAGTCGCGCGCGCCAAAGTCCTGATCAGGCAGGTAGAGGAAAGGCGTGTGTTCCTTGCGCATGGCCTTGATGATGGAGCGCAAGCCTTCATTACGCGGCACGATATAGCAATTGTTGTAGCGCTGACGGCCAGCGTAGATCTGGGCATCCAGCGTGTCATTCTTCTGTTGCGAATAAACGCTCACCAGCGGCAGCACCTGGTTCAGCGCAAAAACACACATCTCGAAGCCGACAAAGTGGGGATAGAACAGGATCACATCCTCTCCCTTGGCGCGCAGCTCCTCCACGATGTGCAGATTCTTGATGGTAACCAGCTTGCGGATGCGCTCGGCAGAGCTCCACCAGGCAACACCGTATTCCAGTGCCAGGCGGATCATGTAGCCAAAATTGGCCTTGATCAGCCGCTTGCGTTCAGCCTCGCTCATGTCAGGGAAACAAATGCGCAAGTTGGTGAGGCCTACCTTGCGACGGTCAGCTGCCAGGTGATAGGCCACCAATCCAATTCCATCCGCCAGTGAACCAATCGCCCACATGGGCAGCAGGCGAATCAGCCATAACAGGGCAAAAACAATCTTCATGGGTTTCCTTGCTGATGGTCCGGCGGCGTGACGCCCGCCGGGCATTTGTAACGGTTGTAGCTCCACAGGTACTGGCTGGGGAAGCGGCGGATCATGTCTTCCACGGTCCGGTTTAGCAGCGCGCAATCGGCATCCTTGTCACCACTGAATGGCTGGGACATGGCTTCGATATGCACGACGAAGCCCTCGCCACGTGGCAGGCGCTCGCCAACAAAAAACAGCACTTCCACACCGCTAACCTGCGCCAGGCGCGGTACCAGGCTCATGGTGTAAGCCGGTTTGCCAAAAAAAGCTGCCCATACCCCTTCCCCGTTGCCAGGAACCTGATCGGGCAAAATGATGGTGGCTTCGCCCGACTTCAGCGCCTTCATCAGAATACGCACACCGGCCCCGGTGGCCGGTGCGGTCTTGCCCTTGCCGCGCGCGCGGCCTGCCTGCATCACCGGTTCCAGCCAGGCAAGCTTTGGCGGCCGGTACATGGCAGTCAACGGAAAGGGCAGGCGCGAGCTGATGTAACGGCCGGCAATGTCATAGCTGCCAAGGTGCGGGGTGACAAAAACAATACCGTGACCGGCCTGCAAGGCACGTTCAACATGCTCCCAGCCATGACAGTCTTTTACCAGCGCGGCAATGTCTTCCGGCTCCCGGCACCAGGCTATTGACAATTCCAATGCACCTTTACCGGTTTCCAGTGCGGATTGTTTGACTAGTCCTTGTAAAACCTGATAATTTTCACAGATTTTACTCGACGCCAGATTACTTCTCATCCGCTCTGCATAGCGCGGGGATGAAAGGTAAGTAAGCCGCCCCAGAATGGCGCCGAGACATTGCAGCCACGACAGCGGCAAACGCGCCAGCAAGGACAACACGAGTTGGACCAGCTTGGACATGGTTTAGTCAGTGGTGATCGTAAAGCGGCCTATTTTATCATCACACTGTTTTGCTTTATTCGGGAATCAACAAACAAATGAGCGAATATCTGTTTACGTCGGAATCGGTATCGGAAGGCCATCCGGACAAAGTAGCCGACCAAATCTCCGATGCCATCCTCGATGCCATCCTGCGCGAAGACAAATACGCTCGCGTAGCAGCCGAAACCCTGGTCAACACCGGCCTGGTGGTACTGGCTGGTGAAATTACCACCTCGGCCAATGTCGACTACATCAAGATTGCACGCGAGACCATCAAGCGCATCGGTTACGACAACTCCGAGCTGGGTTTCGACTACCATGGCTGCGCCGTCATGGCCTGCTACGACAAGCAATCGCAAGACATCGCCCAGGGCGTGAACGAAGGCGAAGGCCTGGACCTGAACCAGGGCGCTGGCGACCAGGGCCTGATGTTTGGCTATGCCTGCGACGAAACCCCGACGCTGATGCCTTTCCCCATCTACTACGCCCATCGTCTGGTACAGCGGCAGGCCGAACTGCGCAAGGATGGCCGCCTGCCGTGGCTGCGTCCGGATGCCAAGAGCCAGATCACCTGCGTCTACGATGGTGAAACCGGCCTGCCCAAGCGCATCGACACCGTGGTGCTGTCCACCCAGCACAGCCCGGACATCGACCACAAGACGCTGACCGAAGCGGTGATTGAAGACATCATCAAGCCGGTCCTGCCGCCGGAAATGCTGACTGCTGAAACCAAGTATCTGGTGAACCCGACTGGCCGCTTTGTGATTGGCGGCCCGATGGGCGATTGCGGCCTGACCGGTCGCAAGATCATTGTCGACACCTACGGTGGTGCCGCCCCGCACGGTGGTGGCGCCTTCTCCGGCAAGGACCCGTCCAAGGTAGACCGCTCTGCCGCCTATGCTGGTCGTTATGTGGCCAAGAACATCGTCGCTGCCGGCCTCGCCCGTCAGTGCCAGATCCAGGTTTCCTACGCCATCGGCGTGGCCGAGCCTACCTCGATTGCAGTCGATACCTTCGGCACCAACAAGATTCCGAATGAAAAGATCGTGGAACTGGTGAAGAAGCACTTCGACCTGCGTCCGAAAGGCATCATCCAGATGCTGGACCTGCTGCGTCCGATCTACGGCAAGACCGCCGCTTACGGCCACTTCGGCCGTGAAGAGCCGGAATTCACCTGGGAGCGCACCGACAAGGTGGAAGCGCTGCGCGCTGACGCCGGTCTGTAACACAGCTATTTTTTCCAAGCCAGAAAGCACCGATTCATCTCGGTGCTTTTTTTCATGCCTGTTTGCCAAGGACATAAAAAAAGGGCGCCGAAGCGCCCCGAAGTCCCTTACCACAACTTGTAGATGGTGTTGGCTGCTTATTACTCCACACGCTCGCCGTGCAGAACCACATCCAGACCTTCGCGTTCTTCGTCTTCAGCCACACGCAGGCCAACAACCACATCAATGATTTTCAGCAGGATGAAGGTGATGATGGCGCAGTACACCACGGTCACACCCACACCGATTGCCTGAGTCGCCAGGCTACCTTCGGAACCACCAATGCTCTTCACTGCGAATACACCGGTCAGCAGGGCACCAACGATACCGCCAACGCCATGCACACCAAAAGCATCCAGCGAGTCATCGTAGCCCAGCATGTGTTTCAGGCCGGTGGCGCCCCAGAAGCAAACCACGCCTGCCACTGCACCAATAATCAAGGCACCTTTCACATCCACGAAACCAGCTGCCGGAGTGATGGCAACCAGGCCAGCTACCGCACCGGAAGCAATGCCCAGTACCGACGGCTTTTTCTTGTGAATCCACTCAGCAAAAGTCCAGGCCAGTGCAGCCAGGCCGGTTGCAACCTGAGTGGTCACCATGGCCATGCCGGCACGACCATCAGCAGCACCTGCAGAGCCGGCATTGAAGCCGAACCAACCTACCCACAGCATGGAAGCACCAATCAGGGTCAGGATCAGGTTATGCGGCGGCATGGCTTCCTTGCCAAAACCCACACGCTTGCCCATTACCAGCGCACAGATCAGACCGGCAATACCTGCATTGATGTGCACCACGGTGCCGCCAGCAAAGTCCAGCACGCCCTGGCCGCTCATCCAGCCGCCCGGACCCCATACCCAGTGGGCAACCGGTACATAAACCAGCAGGGACCACAGTGCAGTAAAGATCAGCAGGGCAGAGAATTTCATCCGCTCAGCAAATGCGCCGGTGATCAGTGCCGGGGTAATGATGGCAAAGGTCATCTGGAACATCATGAACACCGATTCCGGAATGGTGCCTGCAGCCGGGTGAACCGCTACTTTCTTGGTATCGGCAATGTAGTCCATGCCATCCAGGAAGACACGGCTCAGGTCACCCAGGTAGGGATTGCCAACAGTAAAGGCCAGGCTGTAGCCAACGATGGCCCACAGCACGGTCACCAGTGCGGTGATGGCAAAGCTTTGCATTAGTGTGGCCAGTACGTTCTTTTTGCGGACCATGCCGCCGTAGAACAGGGCCAGGCCCGGAATGGTCATGAACAGCACCAGTGCGGTGGAGGTCAGCATCCAGGCAGTGTCGCCGGAGTTGATGACCTTGAAGTCCGCCATGGCCGGACCTGCCGGTGCATCAGCCAGAACGGGCAGGGCCAGCGACAGCAGGCCGGCACCCAAGGCAGCAAGTTTCTTCTTCATGTGATTTCCCCTGTATGGCTATAGCGTGACTTAAACCGCGTCGGTACCGGTTTCCCCGGTCCGGATCCGCACGATTTGTTCAAGATCGAAGACGAAAATCTTGCCATCGCCAATCTTGCCGGTGCGAGCCGATTTTTCGATGGCCTCGACGACCTGGTCGAGCAGACTGTCATCAATGGCAATTTCCAGCTTGACCTTGGGCAGGAAGTCCACGACATATTCGGCACCACGATACAGTTCGGTATGACCCTTTTGACGGCCAAATCCTTTGACTTCCGTGACGGTAATGCCTTGCACGCCAATGGCGGATAGCGCTTCACGTACTTCATCAAGCTTGAAGGGCTTGATCACGGCGGTGACCAGTTTCATGTTCACTCCTTTTCGGTGGACCCGGTTAGTTGCTTGCGTTACTGAGAAACACTAGTGCATAAACCGTGCCAGCTTTTTATCTTGCTGTTACCTAAGTGTTTTCCGCGATTAAATCTGTAATTGCTGAGCATGAATGACTGTCAGCACCAAGGCAGAGCATTTATGATTGAGCCTCTGCACTCAATTGGTGCGTTGCTCGCTGCGCTGCAGTGCCGAACGGATTTTGCTACACTCGAAACGGACTATCGATTACCTGCAAAGGAGCACCAAGATGTTGAGTCAGAAGATTTTTGAAGAAATCAGCAGCAAGATCAGCGATACCATCGCAGCCAGTCCGGCCAAGGACATCGAGAAGAACATCAAGGCCATGATGGCATCCACTTTCTCCCGCATGGATCTGGTCACGCGTGAAGAGTTCGATGTGCAGCAGGAAGTACTGATACGTACCCGTGAAAAACTTACTGCCTTGGAGGCCCGCCTGGCCAAGCTTGAAGCCCAGGTTTTCCCTGAGGAGGCCCAGGCCAAGACCGAAGCCCAGGCCGAACTGGGACATTCCTGAGTACAATGGCTCTGGCCGTAGTTGCGAGCCGTGCCCTGGCGGGGCTGCATGCCCCGGAAGTTGCCGTTGAAGTCCATCTGGCCAATGGACTTCCGCAATTCACCATCGTCGGCTTGCCCGACACCGAAGTGAAAGAAAGCCGGGACCGTGTCCGCGCAGCCATTCTCAATTCCGGCTTTGAATTCCCCGCGCGTCGCATTACGGTCAATCTGGCACCGGCTGATCTGCCCAAGGACTCAGGCCGTTTCGACCTTCCCATTGCCATTGGCATTCTGGTTGCTGCTGGCCAGATACAATGCCCACATCTAGCTGACTATGAATTTGCCGGCGAGCTGGCACTGAGCGGCCAACTGCGCTCAGTGCGCGGTGCCCTGGCCATGGCATGTCAAACCCGTCGTGCAGGCCGTGCCTTCATGCTGCCGCGGGACTGCGCACAAGAGGCTGTGCTCGTGCTGGCCGATCAGGTTTATGCAGTGGATAGCTTGCTGCAAGTCTGTGCACACCTGAATGGCACCCAGCTGTGTTTGCCCATTACCGTCAACCAGACTGACTCCCGTCCCGTTTATCCGGATTTGGCCGATGTAAAAGGTCAGGGTGCTGCGCGTTATGCGCTGGAGATCGCAGCCGCAGGTGGGCATAGTCTGTTGCTGGTTGGTCCGCCGGGCACGGGGAAGTCGATGCTGGCATCGCGTTTGCCGGGCATTCTACCAACGATGAATGAGGAAGAGGCGTTGGAAGCTGCCTCGGTTCAGTCACTCGGCAGTCAGGGCTTTTTACTGGAGCAGTGGCGGCAAAGGCCCTTCAGGGCACCGCACCATACTGCATCCGCCGTTGCGCTGGTTGGCGGCGGTTCAGACCCCCGGCCGGGTGAAATCAGCCTGGCGCATCATGGCGTGTTGTTTCTGGATGAGTTGCCTGAGTTCGATCGCAAGGTATTGGAAGTATTACGTGAACCTTTGGAGTCCAAGGTAATCCATATTTCGCGCGCCAGCCGGCAAGCCACTTTCCCTGCCGACTTTCAACTGGTTGCCGCCATGAATCCCTGTCCTTGCGGCTATCTGGGCCAATCATCAGGCCGGTGTCAATGTACTCCGGAACAAATTGCGCGCTATGTCGGCAAGTTGTCAGGCCCGCTGCTGGACCGGATCGACATGCATGTGCAGGTTCCCGCCCTCAAGGCAGATGAATTGACCAGTGCAGAGGCAGGGGAGGCAAGCGATCTGGTGCGTATCAGGGTTCAGCAGGCGCGTAATGTTCAGTTGCAGCGCCAGGGATGCAGTAATTCCCGCTTGTCGGGCCTTGCGCTCGAGCAATATGCTGCTGCCGACCCGGCAGCGCTGGCATTGCTGGCAGGCGCTCTTGAGAAGTTGGGGCTGTCTGCCAGAAGTTATCACCGGATTTTACGTATCGCACGTACGGTGGCGGATTTGGAAGGAAAAGTGAAACTGGAGCGACATCATATGCTGCAAGCCATTCAATTAAGAAGGAGTGGTTTTGCTGCGTGATACGGTAAATATATTTTCGTCTGGTTTTAATAGATAATGTACCGATTGATTGTATGGAAATGGTAGTAGTACATGGCAAATCGTGATGTGAAGAATTCTTCTCGTTCCAGCACTTCCGGGCGAGGACGCCCTGGTCGCAAGAGTGGGGGGGGCGGATTGGTAGCGGGAATTGTCATCGGCCTGATCGTGGGGGTTGTTGTTGCAGTTGGCCTGGCCATGTATCTGAATCGTTCCGCAACGCCATTTTCCAATCTGGAAAAGCTGGATCGGAAAGCCGGTTCCACCGCTTCGGCGCCATCGACCGAGCTTTTGGAACCAGGCACCAAGATTGCCGATGTACAAGCGAATCAACCCGCGCCTGTGGCATCTGCGCCGGTGAAGCTTGAACAGCCGGTACCGCCTCCTATGCCTGCGGAGCAACCTGCCGCAACAAGTACAGCGCCTGTGGCAAGCACCAAGAGCAAACCGGCTACCGCTGCTCCGGCCACTACGGGTAAGGATGAGCAACGTTTTGATTTTTACAAAATCCTGCCGGGCCAGGTGGATGCCGTGCCTGCCGATGGCAAGGCTGCGAGTAAAGACCGGGAACCTTCTGCTGCTGCAGCAGCCAAAAAGGTCTTCCTGCAACTGGGCTCTTTTCAGAATGAAAATGAGGCCGACAACCTCAAGGCCAAGCTCGCCTTGCTTGGTGTCGAAGCCAAAATCCAGTCTGTTACGATTCCTGACAAGGGCATGGTCCATCGTGTCCGTATCGGCCCCTTGAGCAAGCCTGAAGATATAGATCGCTTGCGCGCCCAGTTGAAGCAAGATGGTATCAATGCTGCCGTCGTCAAGGCAGAGTGAGTCAAATAAACGTCTAGAGGACAAAAATGAACAAATGGTTGTTGATGACCTTGTTGCTGGTCAGTGGTTTTGCCAATGCAGCTTCCGAGCTGGGCAAGGATTATGTGCTGATGGCCAAGCCGCAGCCGGTGGCGAATCCCAAGAAGGTTGAGGTGATTGAGTTTTTCTCCTACACCTGCATCCATTGCTTTCATCTGGATCCGCTGATTACCGCCTGGGAAAAGAAAAAACCGGGCTATGTCGATTTCCGTCGTGAACAGATTGTTTGGCAAAAGCCGATGGAAGGTTTTGCCCGCCTGTTTGCCACGCTGAACGTGACTGGTTATATGGGGAAGCTGAATGCGCCGGTTTTCGATGCGGTGATGCAGCAAAAAATCAATCTGGCCGATCCTTCGGTGCTGAATGACTGGCTGAAAAAACAGCCTGGTGTGAACCTGGCCAAGTTCATGCAAACCTATAACTCCTTCGGTATCAACAGTCAGGTCGCGCGCGCCAGCCAGATCACTCGCGCCTACAACATCGAAGGAACGCCTACCATTGTTGTGAATGGCAAGTATGCGCTGTCCCCTGCTGCTCCGGAGCGTCTGATCGAAGTGCTCAATGACGTCATTGCCAAAGCCAAGGCTGAAAGCAATATCAAGTAATGCATGTACTGATGGCGGCGCCTGCACTTGCAGGCGTTTGCTTTTTGCGGACGAAAACTTGACGCTTTGATAAATAGCAGGTACTATTCATTTCTCTGACGCGGGGTGGAGCAGTCTGGTAGCTCGTCGGGCTCATAACCCGAAGGTCGTAGGTTCGAATCCTGCCCCCGCAACCAAGTTTTCAAGAAAAGACCACTCAACAGAGTGGTCTTTTCTTGTATGTGCGCAAGCACACCAATTACGTTCAGTTTGCTGTTCAGGAACGTATTCCCTCGAGTCATATTTTCGGGCCGTCTTCTTTGGAAGATGGCCCATTTCTTTTTCTGATGCATGCCTAAGGCAACAATAGACAATAAAAAACCGCCTTCATTGAAGGCGGTTTGCTTGGCCGATGGGGATGATCAGATGCGCTTTGCCAGTTCCGCAGCCTTGCCAACGTAGGCAATCGGGGTCAGTTCCAGCAGGCGTGCCTTTTCAGCTTCCGGAATTTCCAATCCCTTGATGAAGGCGGACAGCGTTTCGCGAGTAATGCCATCTTTGCCGCGGGTCAGCTCTTTCAGTTGCTCGTAAGGGTTGGGTACACCGTAGCGGCGCATCACGGTCTGGATTGGCTCGGCCAGCAATTCCCAGCTGCGACCCAATTCTTCGGTAATGGCTGCCGGGTTGATTTCCAGCTTGTTCAAGCCCTTTAGGCAGGCCTTGAAGCCCAGCATGGTGTAACCAAAGCCAACACCCATATTGCGCAGTACAGTGGAGTCGGTCAGGTCACGCTGCCAGCGGGAAACCGGCAGCTTTTCAGCCAGGTGTTGCAGGATGGCATTGGCCATGCCCAGATTGCCTTCGGAGTTTTCGAAGTCGATCGGGTTGACCTTGTGCGGCATGGTCGAACTGCCCACTTCATCCTTCTTCACTTTTTGCTTGAAGTAGCCCAGCGAGATGTAGCCCCAGATGTCGCGGTTCAGGTCGATCAGGATGGTATTGACGCGGCCTACCACCTGGTACAGCTCGGCCATGTAGTCATGCGGCTCGATCTGGATGGTGTAGGGATTGAAGGTGAGGCCCAGTCCAGAGACGAAGCGGCCGCACAGGCTTTCCCAGTCGATTTGCGGATAAGCCACCAGATGCGCATTGTAGTTACCAACGGCACCGTTGATCTTGCCCAGGATTTCCTGCGACACCAGTTGTTCACGTTGGCGCTTCAGGCGATAAACGGTGTTGGCCAGTTCCTTGCCCATGGTGGACGGCGTGGCGGGTTGGCCATGGGTACGGCACATCATGGGCAGGTCAGCCAGTTCGTGTGCCAGCTGTTGCAGCTTGTGAATCACTTCATCCAGTGCCGGCAATACCACGGTATTACGTGCGGTCTTCAGCATCAGGGCATGCGACAGGTTGTTGATGTCTTCGGAAGTGCAGGCGAAGTGAATGAACTCGCTGGCAGCCATGACTTCGGCATTGCCGGAGAGGCGTTCTTTCAGCCAGTATTCAATCGCCTTGACGTCATGGTTGGTGCGGGCTTCAATTGCCTTGACCTCTTCACCATGCTGTACGGTGAAGTTGGCAATGACGTCATCGATTTCGCGGATGGTCGCTTCGGAGAAAGGTTTCACTTCCTCGATGCCCGGCTCGGCAGCCAGCATTTTCAGCCATTCCAGTTCAACCTTGATACGGAATTTCATCAGGCCATATTCGGAGAACAGGTTGCGCAAGCCTTCAACCTGGGCGGCGTAACGGCCATCCAGAGGACTCAGGGCGATCAGCGGGTTCAGATTCATGACGAGGTATTTCCAAACGTGGTATGCCGGACATGCCGGCAGGTTTCAGTACAAAACAAATCGGTTTTACAGCATGGTCAAGCGGCGTGCTAATCCGCTAGCCAGGCTATCGGCGGCTTCAGGCCGATAGCGGAAAAAAAGCTCCGGTTCAATCATTTCAACTTCCATGATCGCTAGCTGACCAGCATTGTCACGCACAATATCCACACGCGCATAAAGCACATCAAACGGAATCGCCGCAATAGCATGTTCAGCAAACTGCTGCTCTTCAGTGCTGGCGGCATGCGCATGCACGCTGCCGCCGTGATCATCCTGTACCCGGAAGTCGCCGGTTTTTGGCGTCTTGCGGATGGCATGGCTGAACTGACCGTCAATTACCATCAGCGATACCTCGCCTTCGGCCAGAATGGCATGCTGGAAAGGCTGTAACAGCAAGGCTTCCTGTTGCACCAGTTCAGCGAAAGTGCATTCCAGTTCCCGAGCATTATCGAGAGAAATACGATAAGTATGCCGTGCAGAGCCTGATACAACTGGTTTGAGAATGGCATCCGTCCAGCCACTCTCAGCCAGGCATTGTGCCAAGGTGTGTGTATCACCCTTTTCAATGTAGTGGGTGTTCACCACATTGATGCCTTTTTCTGCAAGGAAGCGCAGATAATGTTTGTCGATATTCCAGTCTATCAGTGCTGCACCATTAAACAGGGTGGTCTGCTTGGCCACCTTGCTCAGCCAGGGGCGGAATTCCGCATAGCGGTCAAAGTAGTCCCAAGTGGTGCGAAACAGCAGGCTGCTTGTTTGTTTCCAGTCAAAATCCGGGTCATCCCAAGCTTTGCGTGTTACCCGCAGCCCCTGTCGTTGCAGGGCATCGAGGACTAGTCCATCCTCCAGGTGAACCTGTTTGCTATACCAGTCGGTAAGATCCAGGTCCAGCAGAGTTTGCTTGGTCAGCACGACAACATCGAACTGCATTCATTTCCTTCACATCAAGAAAAACGGGTGACTCGCACCCGTTTTGCTTACATACCCGGCATCATGCCTTTCATGCCACGCATCATCTTCATCAGTCCACCCTTGGCAGAGAACTGTTTCATCATCTTTTGGGTCTGCTCAAACTGGTTCAGTAGCCGGTTGACTTCCTGCACGGTTACGCCGGAACCGGCCGCAATGCGACGCTTGCGACTGGCCTTCAGCAGTTCCGGCTTGCGGCGTTCTTCCATGGTCATCGAGTTGATGATGCCTTCGATACGACGCATGGATTTTTCAGCTTCCGCACCCTGAATACCCTTGGCCATCTGGCCAAGCTGACCTGGCATTTTTTCCAGCAGATTGGACATGCCGCCCATTTTTTTCATCTGCTGCATCTGGGCCTTGAAATCCTCCAGATCAAAGCCCTTGCCGGATTTCAGCTTCTTGGCCATGGCCGCGGCTTCGTCCTGATCAATCCCTTTCTGGACTTCTTCGATCAGGGACAGCACGTCACCCATGCCCAGAATACGGCTGGCAATACGATCCGGGTGGAAGGGCTCAAGACCACTTACTTTTTCGCCCACGCCGATAAACTTGATCGGCTTGCCTGTGATATGACGTACAGACAGCGCCGCACCACCGCGCGAGTCGCCATCCATCTTGGTCAGGATGACGCCGGTCAGTGGCAGGGCTTCATTAAAGGCCTGGGCAGTATTGACCGCATCCTGGCCTTGCATTGCATCCACCACAAACAGCGTTTCGACCGGATTGATGGCGGCGTGTACCGCCTTGATCTCGGCCATCATCGCTTCATCAATGGCCAGGCGACCGGCAGTATCCACCATCAGCACATCAAAAAAGTGACGCTTGGCGTGATCGACAGCGGCACGAGCGATATCCACCGGCTTTTGATTGCCATCGGACGGGAACCACTCAACACCTACCTGTTCAGCCAGCAATTTCAGCTGTTCGATGGCCGCGGGGCGGTAAACGTCAGCGGAAACCACCAGAACTTTCTTCTTCTGGGTTTCTTTCAGCAGTTTGGCCAGCTTGCCAACGGTTGTGGTTTTACCAGCACCTTGCAGACCAGCCATCAGTACAATGGCTGGCGGAACAGCTGCCAGGTTGAGGGCGTCGTTTTTCTCCCCCATCAATTTGACAAGTTCTTCGTTGACCACGCCGACCAGGGCTTGCCCCGGTGTCAGGCTGCCCATGACCTCCTGGCCCAGAGCACGTTCCTTGATCTGGGAAATGAATGCCTTCACAACAGGAAGTGCGACGTCGGCTTCCAGCAATGCCATGCGGACTTCCCGCAGTGCATCCTGGATGTTGGTTTCGGTCAGGCGGGCATTGCCGCGCAGGTTCTTGATGACGCCGGACAGGCGGTTGGTCAGGTTGTCTAACATGCTGAGTCCTTCTGTCTGCCAACAAGGGACAGGTTGGTGTAGACTTTCAAACTTACGATTTTACCACGAGCTGCCGGGTTGACGCCCGCAAATGATGGCGCTAACACCATGACCGCGTTTCTTTTTTCCCTGACTATTCTGCTGAGTCTGGCCTATGCCGGGCTCTCATGGCATTTCATCGGTAACTGGAAGGGTGTTGCCAGTTTGCCGCGTAACCCGAAACTGGAGCATACCGCGCTGGGTTTCTTGCTGTTAGTGCATGCCTATGCGGTAGTGTCTCCTTTGTCGGAAGGCGTGATGTTTTCTTTGGGAGTGGGGCGTGCCCTGTCGGTTGTGGTTTGGATGATGCTGGTGATTTACTGGACATGCGGCTTTTTCTACCGGGTAGAGGGCCTGCAGTTGTTCATGATGCCATTGGCCGTATTCACACTGGTGTTCTCGCTGGTATTTCCGGGTGAGCACATCATCCATGACCTTGGCAATCCGGCTTTCGCCCTGCATGTTTTGGTATCGATTGTGGCTTACAGTCTGTTTGCCATTGCAGCGTTGCTGGCCGTATTGATGTTGTTCCTCGAGAAAGCCCTGCACGACAAGCGTTGGTTATCGCTGGTACGACAGCTTCCGCCTTTGCTCTCGTTGGAAAAAATGATGTTTCAGGTAATCGGCATCGGCTTCCTGCTGCTGACGGTGTCCCTGCTGACCGGCATCGTTTTTTCTGAAGAGGTGTTTGGCAAAGCAGTTGCCCTGAGCCATAAGACAGTCTTTTCCGTCATCTCCTGGTTATTGTTCGCTGCTTTGCTCTTGGGTCGACATTTCAAGGGATGGCGCGGGAAGATTGCCATACGCTGGACACTGGCTGGCTTCGGGACCTTGTTGCTTGCTTACATCGGTAGCAAAGTAGTACTGGAATTACTGTTGCATCGTTATTGACTGGAATGTTTTCAATCAATGTAAGGAGCCTCGTTTCATGAAAAAACTGTTTGCGCTGATTGTTGGTATGTTTTTTATCTGTGCCTCTGCGCTGGCCGCTATTAACATTAATACGGCTAACCAGCAGCAGCTGGAGTCCCTCAATGGTATCGGCCCGGTAAAAGCCAAAGCCATTATCGATTACCGCACCAAGAATGGTGCATTCAAGACCGTGGATGACCTGAAGAAGGTAAGCGGTATCGGCGACAAGACACTGGAAAAGTTGAAGAAGGACATCAGTGTTACTGGTGCCAGTGCGGTGCCTGTTCCTGGGGCAACAACTTCCAGCAAGGCTGCGGCACCAGCCGCCAAGCCAGCGCCGGCTAAGAAGTGAGTTGTTCGCCCGATTGTTGTAAATGAAAAGCGCCCGAAAGGGCGCTTTTTGCGGTTGTTACTCCTTATTCTTACCAAACAGCATCAAGGCTTTCTGTCGCTGTTCTGCATGATCAACCAGTGGTTTCGGGTAGTCTCTGCCAAGTTGAAACCCCATGGGCGGATTTTTGGCCAACCATGGAGCATGAATGTCCTTGTTGTTGAACTCGGCCAGTTCGGGTACATAGCGACGGATGAACTTGCCATCAGGATCAAACTTGGCGGACTGGGTGACCGGGTTGAAGATTCTGAAATATGGTTGGGCATCGCAGCCCGTTGATGCAGCCCATTGCCAGCCACCATTGTTGGCAGCCAAGTCAAAATCCAGCAGCTTCGCGGCGAAATACGCTTCACCCTTGCGCCAGTCAATCAGCAAATCCTTGACCAGAAAACTGGCTGTAATCATGCGTAAGCGGTTATGCATGTAGCCGCTCTGGTTCAGTTGGCGCATGGCCGCATCGACAATCGGATAGCCTGTCCGTCCTTCCTGCCATGCAACCAGCCACTCTTCCCGATCCTCAAATGCAAGCTGGCGATACTCTTCCTTGAAACTCTGTTCGGCCGCGACGGGGAAGTGCCAAATCAGCTGCTGATAAAAATCACGCCAGATCAACTCGCCCAGCCAGCAATCAGCCCCCTCTCCGCCTTGCATGCAGGCAAACTGAACCAGTTTTCTGATTGAAATAGTTCCAAAGCGCAAGTGGGTGGAAAGATAGGACACACCTTTGGTTGCCGGATAATCACGCCATTCCTTGTAGTGTGTGATGCGCTGACAAAAGTCGGCAAAGAGATGCTGTGCCGCATGACTACCGCCTTTCAGGCTCACCAGGCCGGGTTTAAATCCCAGCTCTTCCAGTGATGGAGTAGGGGAGGAGCTCCACCTGTCCATGTGCTCCAGATATTGGAGCGTTGGATAAGCTTGCATGTAAAAGCCATCCAGTTTTTTCAGCCATGCATTCTTATACGGTGTGAATACCGTGTAGGGTCGTCGTGTGGTCGTCAGAACCTCATCTGTTTCAAAGATGACCTGATCCTTGAATAAGTGCAGTTGACGTCCCTGTTGTGCCAGTTGCTCGGCGACATGCAGATCACGCACCTGTGCGGCAGGTTCGTAGTCACGGTTGGCAAACACTGACTCAGCCTGCCACTGTCGCGCCAGTGCCTGAACGACATCACTGGCTTGCCCTTGTGCCACATGCAAATCGCTGCCTATGCGATTCAGCTCCTGACGTAGCTCGACAACAGATTGCCAGATGAAGTCAATCCGCCTGTCATCTGCAGCAAGACCATCGAGGATTTCACGATCAAAAACAAACAGGCAGCGAACCGGTTTTCCGGCTTTCAGTGCATGGTATAGCGCAGCATTGTCATCCAGCCTCAGGTCGCGGCGGAACCAGAATATATTGATGTTGAACATGATGGGGCGTTGTCAGGTGATGTGAGGGTGGGCAAAAACAGTCCATTATTAGCATTTTTGCAACACTTTGCAGGGGTTGTTGTTTTTTTGGTTTAACCGTTTCTCAGGGTTGTTTTTTTAAAATAATCAATAAAAACAATGTGTTGATGTTTGTGTGTCGGCTGTGGGTGTTAGACCGTCGCCACGTATTTGCTGCGATGTTTTGTATTTTTGCAACGGGCGTTTTATATTTCAGCCAGCAACCAGCCGATCAATCGGCGGTGAAAAAATGTCCGGGTGCCCTGCGCTGGTAAGGCAATCTAACAGGACTACATTAACTGACTTCGAAAGGAATTAGCGATGAACAAGAAGCTGATCGCCCTGGCTCTGGCCGCTCTGCCGGTAGCTCACGCAATGGCTGATGTAACCATTTACGGCACTATCGAAGCCGACGTGGAAAGCAGCAAGACCTATGGTGCGAACTCCGCTGCCAACAACACTGGCAAGCTGAAGTCGATTACCCGTGTTGACGATACCGGTTCCCTGATCGGTTTCAAGGGTAACGAAGACCTGGGCAACGGCCTGAAAGCTATCTGGCAAGTTGAACAAGGCCTGAACATCGACGGCACCACTGGTTCCTCTTCCGGTAACGGCTACAGCAACACCTTTGCAAGCCGCGACTCTTTCGTTGGTCTGCAAGGTGCTTTCGGTAAAGTTCGTTTGGGTAAGCTGAGCTCGTTCCTGAACTCCGACGCTGGTGCCCCGGATGCATGGATTTATGGCAACCAAGGTGTTAACGGTCAGTCCTACAGCTCGATCAACCAACTGGACAATCGTTACGCTAACTCGGTTCGTTACGACATCCCCGAGTTCGTTGCAGGTCTTAGCGGCGCCGTTCAGTATGGTGTTGATGAAACCAACGTAAACAACAAGAAGAACGAGTGGAGTGTTGGTGCAACTTATACCAACTCTGGCTACTTCGGTACTTTTGGTTACGTTCGCACCGCCAATGCTATTGCAACTGACAAGGCATCTAACTACTGGCGTTTGGAAGGTGGCTATAATGCCAACAACATCCTGGCTGCGGCTTACTATGGCCATTCCAAGCTGGGTGCGTCTTCTGACGTTGTTGCTAATAACTTCGCTGGTGCCACCACTGTTGGTTCTGCGGCTGTTACCCATAAAGAAGCTGGTCTGACCTTGGGTTACACCATCGGTGCAATCACTCCGAAATTCTCCTACGGTCGCGTATGGGGTGCTTCGGTTGAAGGTGGTTCCGATATCAAGGGTCACCTGAACCAGTACGTTCTGGGTGCTGACTATGCTCTGAGCAAGCGTACCACTGCTTACGCTTCCTACGGCTACGTTCAAAACACCTATCGTGATTCCAGCGATAACAAGTACTCCAACGAGCACACTGTTGCTGTTGGCGTTCAGCACAAGTTCTAATTCTCGTTTAGAGAGTTAAACTTAAGAAAAGGACTGCTTCGGCAGTCCTTTTTGCATTATTCTGCTGGAGTGGCGGGATAGTGAGCGGGTCGGACCAGGGGGCCTGCCACTTTGCCCGTGCAACGCATATAATGCCAGCATGCCATATGGCTTGATTGGTAGCGTCTAGTCGCGAAGGGGAGTTATGGAAGCTTCTGCTGGGATATCTGGTCTGGGAAGAGCGCTGGTTCAGAACAATGCATTGCTATTGCAGGATGCAGAGGCGATCCAGCGTCAGGCGCAGGCATCTGGCATCAGTTTTGTTGAGCAACTGATTGCCAGCAAGAAGATGTCCGCAGTGGAAGTTGCCACGTTTGCATCGGGGGTGTTTGGTTACCCCTTGCTGGATATGAGTGCCATCGACCCCGTTCAACTGCCCAAGGGGTTGGTTGACGATGAGCTGATTGGCAGTCGTCGTCTGGTTCCTTTGTTCAAGCGTGGCAATAAATTGTTTATTGGTACGTCCGACCCGACTCAGACATCCGCATTTCACGCGATTACTTTCAAGACCGGGCTGACGGTTGAAGTCGTGGTAGTTGAGGATGACAAGCTTTCCAAAGTGATTGGAAAGTACACCGAAGATGCTACGGCGGCCATCAAAGCGTTGGAAAACGAAGAGTTTGGTGATTTGGAGTTCGTTGATCCGGATGAGCCGACGCCGCATAGTGAAACTAATCAGCCTGATGTAGATGATGCCCCTGTCGTCAAATTCATTCACAAGGTTCTGCTGGATGCCATTAACGGTGGAGCATCCGATGTCCATTTTGAGCCTTATGAAAAGTTTTACCGCATCCGCTATCGCGTAGATGGCCAGCTGAAAGAGATTGCGCAGCCCCCTTTGCTGCTAAAAGAAAAAATAGCATCCCGCATCAAGGTGATATCGCGCTTGGATATTTCCGAGAAGCGCGTACCACAAGATGGCCGTTTGAAGCTGGTGTTGTCCAAGACACATTCAATTGATTTTCGTGTCAGCACCTTGCCAACCCTGTTTGGCGAGAAGATCGTGATGCGTATTCTGGATGCTTCTGCCGCATCGCTGGATATCGAACAGCTGGGTTTTGAGCCGGAGCAGAAGAAAATGCTGCTCGAGGCTATCGCACGTCCATACGGTATGGTGCTGGTAACCGGGCCTACCGGTAGTGGTAAGACGGTTTCGCTATACACTTGCCTTAATATTCTGAACAAGCCGGATATCAATATTTCAACGGCCGAAGATCCGGTGGAAATCAACTTGCCTGGTATTAACCAGGTGAATGTTAACGAAAAGGCCGGTCTTACCTTCTCATCGGCTTTGAAAGCGTTTCTCCGGCAGGATCCGGACGTCATCATGGTGGGTGAAATTCGTGATTTCGAAACGGCAGACATCTCCATCAAGGCGGCGCAGACCGGTCATATGGTGTTTTCCACCTTGCATACCAATAATGCGCCAGCCACCTTGACCCGTTTGCTGAATATGGGTGTGGCACCATTCAACGTAGCCAGCTCGGTACTGTTGATCATGGCCCAGCGTCTGGCCAGGCGCTTGTGCAACCACTGCAAGGCACCAATAGATATTCCTGAACCGGCATTGCTGCGGGCGGGTTTCCGCCCGGAGGAACTAGATGGCAGCTGGAAACCATACGGTCCGGTTGGCTGCGACGAATGCCGTGGCTCGGGCTATAAAGGACGTACCGGTATTTATGAGGTCATGCCCATCAGTGATGCCATGACCCGTCTGATCATGCAGAATGGTACTGCCATTGATATCAGCGACCTTGCCTTGCAAGAGGGCATGATTGATTTGCGGCATGCCGGCTTGATGAAGGTGAAGCGTGGGCTGACCTCGCTGGCCGAGATCGAGGCTGTGACCAACGATTAGGTATAAGAAAGAAAACCATGGCAACCGTGGCGAAAAAGGTAAACCCGGGTTTTATCTGGGAATGGGAAGGCAAGGATCGCGCAGGAAAGGTGGTGCGTGGCGAGTTGCGTGCCGAAACGGAGGCCGTCGCCAAGACCCAGCTGCGCCGGCAGGGCATTAATGTCGTCAAGGTTAAACGCCGTCGTAGTGGTTTCGGTCGCAAGATTACCGAAAAAGACATCACTTTGTTTACCCGTCAGCTTTCCACCATGATGCGGGCCGGGGTGCCCTTGCTGCAGGCATTTGATATTGCCGCCAAAGGTCATGGTAACCCTGCGGTCACCAAAATGTTGCTGGAAGTTCGTGCCGATGTAGAAACCGGTTTGTCGCTGGCCGAAGCTTTTCGCAAGCGGCCATTGTATTTTGACAAGCTGTTTTGCAATTTGATTGCAGCTGGTGAAACGGGTGGTGTACTCGACTCCTTGCTGGACAAGCTGGCGACCTACAAGGAAAAGGTGATGGCGATCAAGGGCAAGATCAAGTCTGCCATGATCTACCCCACCGCCATTGTGGCAACTGCCTTCATCATTACTGCCGTAATCATGATTTACGTTATCCCGGCATTCAAGGATCTGTTCTCCAGTTTTGGAGCGGATTTGCCTGCCCCAACACTGATTGTCATCTGGTTGTCCGACTTCTTCGTACATTGGTGGTGGCTGATATTCGGTAGCATATTTGGTGCAATCTTTGCCTTTTTCTACGCATTCAAGCGCACGCCCAAGCTGCAGGAGCAATTTGACCGCATCCTGCTGAAACTGCCCGTCATCGGAGACATCATTCGCAAGGCTACCATTGCCCGATGGTCACGCACTTTGTCTACCCTGTTTGCTGCCGGTGTTCCCTTGGTCGAGGCACTGGATTCTGTTGGCGGTGCATCAGGTAATCAGGTGTATAGCGAGGCGACAAAACTGATTCAAAATGATGTCAGTGCAGGTTCCAGCCTGAGCTATTCCATGCAGCGCACCGGGTTGTTTCCCAATATGGTGCTGCAAATGACGTCTATCGGTGAGGAGTCCGGTTCACTCGACCAAATGCTGGACAAGATTGCCGACTTTTATGAAGAAGAAGTGGATAACGCCGTTGCTTCGCTTTCCAGCTTGCTGGAGCCAGCCATCATGGTGATTCTCGGTGTGCTGATTGGCGGTCTGGTCATCGCCATGTACATGCCGATTTTCAAAATGGGTCAGGTGGTGGGTTAAGCATGGGGGAAATCGGAAGTCTGCTGTCAGCAAATGCTGGCTTGCTGGTGGTGATGGCGTTGTTGCTGGGCTTGTTGGTCGGCAGTTTTCTGAATGTAGTCATTCATCGTTTGCCGGTCATGCTGGAGCGTGGCTGGCAGCGCGAATGCGATCGATATCTCGGTCGGGATATGCAGGAAGCAGCACGATACAATCTGCTGGTGCCGGCATCACATTGCCCTGAGTGCAAGCAGGCCGTACAGGCTTGGCAAAACATTCCCTTGCTGAGTTATGCCTTGCTGCGCGGCCGCTGCGCGCACTGTGGCACCGGAATCAGCTGGCGCTATCCAGCAGTAGAGTTGCTCACCGGACTGTTATTTGCTGTCGTGGCATGGCGCTTTGGCTGGGGTGCGCCCATGCTGGGTTATTTGCTGCTGACGGCGGTACTCGTCGCATTGACCTTCATTGATGCAGACACTCAGTTGTTGCCTGATGACTTGACCTTGCCCTTGGTGTGGGGCGGTTTGCTATTCAATCTGTATACCGGAGCGGTTGCGCTTGAGGATGCGGTCATCGGGGCAGTTGCCGGTTATCTGAGCCTATGGCTGGTTTACTGGCTTTTCAAGTTATGTACTGGCAAGGAAGGCATGGGCTATGGTGACTTCAAGTTGCTGGCAGCTTTCGGCGCCTGGCTGGGTTGGAGCATGTTGCCTCTGATTATTTTGCTTTCCTCCCTGGTGGGGGCGGTGGTTGGCATTGTCCTGATGATGTTGTCGCGTATCGGCCGCGGCCAGGCCTTGCCGTTTGGTCCTTATCTGGCTGCTGCCGGGTGGATTGCACTGCTATGGGGCAAGCAAATCGTCAGTTGGTACCTGGGTAGCTATGTCCATTAAGGTCGTTGGCCTGACCGGTGGAATTGGTTCGGGCAAGAGTGCAGCCGCTAGCCATTTTGCTGCGCTGGGGGTGGATGTTGTGGATACCGATGTGATCGCCCATCAGCTGACTGCCGCTGCTGGCAAAGCGATGGCACAGATTGTGGCCGCTTTTGGTGATGCTGTACTGGATGTCAGCGGTGCCATGGACAGAAAGCGAATGCGCGAATTGGTGTTTGCCAATCCGTCGAGCCGTCAGCGCCTGGAGAGCATCCTGCACCCGCTGATCATGGAGCAGAGCGTGCAACAGCTGGCAAATTCAACAGCACCATATGCCGTATTGGTGGTACCCCTGCTGTTTGAAAGCCCGGAATACCGGGCATTGGTGCAGCGCACTCTGCTGGTGGACTGTGACGAGGATTTACAGTTGCAGCGTGTGCAGGCACGCAGTGGTTTGACCGCAGAAGCAGTGCGCGCCATCATGGCGGCGCAAATGAGCCGCGCCCAAAGACTGGCACTGGCCGATGATGTCATTGATAATGGCGGCACACTTGCAGCATTACAGCTTCAAGTCGAGGCCAAACACCAGTATTATCTTGCAAACCTTGCCCACGGCGCGTGACAAGGCATTTTCCAAGCCACCAAGAAGGGCAGACGTCTTGTGATCAGTTTCGAGTTTCCTGTCACCGAGCGAACCCGCACATTGCTGCGTCTGGAGCAGTTGTATGATCGGCTGGCCTATTTTCTGGGCAAAGACCATGCAATGGACCACCATGCGGCGTTGCTGGTGTTGTTCGAGTTGCTGGAGACCGCATCTCGTGCCGACCTGAAAGCCGATTTACTGCAAGAACTTGAGCGTCAGAAGCAGGTGCTCGAAGCGCTGCGCGAGAATCCGAATGTGGCTGAAGACAGCCTGGACAAGGTGCTGGATGAGATTGAACTGGCCGCCGGAAAGCTGCATGGCATTACCGGCAAATTCGGCCAGCATCTGCGCGAAAACGAATGGCTGATGGCCATCAAACAGCGTGCAGGAATCCCCGGCGGGACTTGCCAGTTCGATCTACCATCCTACTACCTGTGGCAACAGAAGCCAGCTGAAGAGCGACGCCGTGACATGCGTCGCTGGGCTGCCCCCCTGATGCCCACGGCAGAAGCGGCCCGCATTTTGTTGCATCTGCTGCGCGATAGCGGCAAGACACATCATTATGTCGCCCGTAATGGTGCGTTCCAGCAGATGTCTGGAGGCAAGGTGGTGCAGATGATCCGTATTGCCTATGATCCGGCCCTGAACGTGCTGCCGGAACTCTCGGCCAATAAATATGCCATCAATGTCCGTTTTGTCAGCGCAGTCACCGGTGAGAGCCGTCCGCGCCAGACCGAGTCGGATGTTGAATTCACTTTGACCAACTGCAAGTTCTAGCCTTATGTCCCAAGCTGTTCGTATTGTGTCCTGTCCCACTTGCGGCTCCGCTGTGCGCTGGGAGCCCGCCAGCCAGTATCGTCCCTTTTGTAGCGAGCGCTGCAAGATGATTGATCTGGGTGAGTGGGCCAACGAGACCTACCGTGTGCCTGCGGTAGAGGAAAGCCCGGATAGCGAGATTGATCCGGCGCGCTACCGCTGATCCATTCAAGAAAAAAGCCCGCGCTTGCGGGCTTTTTTGCGTCCTGTTGCTGCTTCAGGCTCGTGCTGCCAGCGCAGCACCCTGGGTGAAATAGGTTTTTACGCCACTGAGGATGGAGCCTGCCATTTGTTGCTGGAAGTCGCTGTCCAGCAGGCGTTGCTCTTCTTCCGGATTACTGATGAAGGCAGTTTCTACCAGAATGGACGGGATGTCCGGTGCCTTGAGAACAGCAAAGCCGGCTTGTTCAACCTGGGAACTGTGCAGTTTGTTCAGGCCGCCCACCTTGCCCAGCATGATCTTGCCCAGTTTCAGGCTGTCATTGATGGTGGCGGTCTGGGTCAGGTCCAGCAAGGTGTGCGCCAGGAATTTATCCTTGCTGGCTATTTTCACGCCGCCAATCAGGTCGGAGCTGTTTTCCGACTGGGCCATGGTCTTGGCAAAGGCGCTTGAAGCCCCTTTTTCTGACAAGGCAAACACCGAAGATCCGCGTGCGCTGCGGTTGGGGGCTGCATCTGCATGGATGGAAATGAACAGGTCGGCATTCAGCTTGCGCGCCTTGGCTACGCGCACACCCAGCGGGATGAAAATGTCTTCTTCCCGGGTCATGAACGCCTTCATATTGCGTTCGGCATCAATCATGCGTTTCAACTGTTTGCCGATACGCAACACGATGTCTTTCTCGCGCGTGCCATTCATGCCAATGGCACCTGGGTCTTCACCGCCATGGCCAGGGTCCAGCATCACCACGATGGGGCGATTGCTGTCGTTTTTCTTTGGTTTCACCTGCGGTGGCGGTTCGGTCAGCTTGCCCTTGTTGTAATCGTCCAGTAGCGCCATCAGTGGGTCGTCTTGCGCGCCGCTGGAAGGGTAGAGGTCGATCACCAGGCGGTGTTTGTATTCGGCCACCGGATTCAGGGTAAAGGCCTGCGGTTTGACATCGGTTTTGAGTTCCAAAACCAGGCGGACAGTGTCCGGGCTGAATTGCCCGGCACGGGCTGTCCTGATATACGGGTCGGCATCGGCAATCTGGCTGCTGATGTCTTTCAGCACGCTGTTGAGCTGCACGCCTTCCAGATCAATTACCAGCCGGTCAGGATTGCTGATGGTGAACTGTTTGAACTTGATGGCATCGCTGGCTTCCAGCGTGATGCGGGTATAGCTGGACGCCGGCCAGATGCGGATGGCAACCACCTGGCTATTGCTGGCAAAGCCCAGCTTGCTGACGCTAAGCAAAAAAGTAGCGGCAGCCGCACCAATCAGGCGGCGGCGGATGGGGTCGAAAGTCGAGTCAGGCATGACTGTCCGGTTTCTGTTCTTGCAGTTAAACGATACGTGCGACCTGTGTTGCTGACTTCAAGTTCCAGTGTCAGGTCGGCTGATGGCAGCAAATCTTGGGCCTTGTCCGGCCATTCAACCAGACAAACGCTATCCGTGCCGAAGTAATCACGGAAACCTGCATCATCCCATTCTTCGGGGTCAGCAAAACGATACAGGTCAAAATGGTGGATGGTGAAGTCGGCAAACGGGTAGCTTTCCACCAGTGTGTAGGTGGGGCTCTTTACCTTGCCATGATAGGCCAAGCCAGCCAGCAGGCCACGGGTAAATGTGGTTTTTCCTGCGCCCAGGTCGCCTTGCAGGAAAATGACCACCCCTGCCTGCAGTACGGCAGCCATGCTTGCGCCCAGCGCAAGGGTTGCTGACTCATCGGGCAGGTTGCCACTGCGAACACTGGTATCATCCATGGCCATATGACTGAGAAATCCTATCAAAAACTGGATTATCCCGAATTGGCCGGGCAAATCAAAGCCTGGGCGCAAGATTTGGGTTTTGCCGCAGCCCGCATCAGCAAGGCCGAGCTGCCGCCAGAGGCCGAGGCACAGTTACAGGCCTGGCTGGATGAAGGCTGCCATGGCCAGATGGACTACATGGCTCGCCATGGCAGCCTGCGGGTCAAACCGGCTGACCTGGTGCCCGGTACCCTGTCCATTGTCAGCGTCCGTCTGCCTTACTGGCCGGCGGAAGCGAGTGCCAGCGAAGATGTGCTGGCTGATGGCCATCTGGCCTATCTGTCGCGCTATGCGCTGGGGCGGGATTATCACAAGGTGTTGCGGGCACGCTTACAGAAGCTGGCGGACAAAGTGGCCGCGCATATCGGTCCGTTTGGCTATCGTGTGTTTACCGATAGTGCGCCGGTAGCCGAAGTGGCACTGGCAGCGCAGTCCGGTCTGGGCTGGCGTGGCAAGCACACTTTGCTGTTAAACCGTGAGCAAGGCTCGCTGTATTTTCTGGGCGAATTGTTTACCGACCTTCCGCTGCCTGCTGATTTGTCCGAAGCAGGACACTGCGGTCGGTGTACCCGCTGTATCGATGTCTGTCCGACCCAGGCCATCACCGAACCTTATAAAGTGGATGCACGACGTTGTATTTCCTATCTCACCATCGAGTTGAAAACGGCTATTCCGCTGGAATTTCGCTCCATGATTGGCAACCGTGTCTATGGATGTGACGACTGTCAGCTGACCTGCCCGTGGAACCGTTTTGCCGTGCATACCAGTGAGCCGGACTTCGCCGTGAGGCATGGTCTCGATCAAGCCAGCCTGCTGGAATTGTTTGGCTGGAGTGAGGCCATGTTCAAGGATAAGCTGGCCGGCAGCCCGATTTACCGTATCGGTTACGCCAAATGGCTCTCCAATCTGGCGGTGGGGCTGGGCAATGCGCCGTATGATCCGGCCATTGTGGCTGCGCTGGAACAGCGGCTGGATTGGCCGGACGAACTGGTGGCCGAGCCGGTGCGCTGGGCGTTGGCCTGCCAGCATCAGCGGCAACAACAAGCCAAATAAAAAAGGGAGCTTGCGCTCCCTCGTGGTGTGGCTGCGGCCCAGATTAATCCAATGTTTACTTCAATGGCTTGGTGAAGTGAAACGAGGAAATGCTGAAGCCCTGGCGGAAGTACAGGCGATGGGCTTCGGTACGCCAGGTGCCGGAATCCAGCACCTGATAGCCACAGCCCAGCCGGCGGGCTTCTGTGGCACACCAGTCCAGCAACAGACTGCCGATACCGCGTGAGCGGTGCGCTTCGTCACTGACCAGGTCGTCGATGTAAAGCCGCATATCCTCATAGGTATTTTCATAGACCCGGAACAGCGCAAGGCCAAGAGGCCGACCATCCCTGTCCACTGCGGCAACCATGCGGGCACCGTAGCTGCACACCCGTTGCATTTTTGCTGCATATGCAGCACCGTCCAGGGGCAACATGGGGCGTAGCTGATGATGCAGCTGGCTGCAGCTGGCCAGCAGCTCTGGTGCAATGACATGGCCCTGCTCATCGGTCAGGGCGACCACCTGCAAAGTTGTGTTCATCTTTACTCGGAGCGGCTTGGCGCAATCACCAGCGACTCACCATCCAGAATCACCTTGCCTTGTACCAGGCATTGGGTGGCCAGCTTGACGCGTTTTTTCTCGGGGAAAATTTCGACCACGGTGGCGCGGGCGGTGACGGTCTGGCCGATGCGTACCGGTGCCTTGAAACGGGTGGATTGCGACAAATAGATGGTGCCATTGCCCGGCAGCTTGGTGCCCACCACGGTGGAAATCAGACTGGCGGTCAGCATGCCATGGGCAATGCGGCTCTGGAACGGTGTGGTTTCGGCATATTCCTGGTTGATATGCACCGGATTGTCATCGCCGGAGACCGCAGCAAACATCAGGATATCGGCTTCGGTAATGGTTTTGGCGTACTCGGCGGAGTCGCCAATCTTGATATCTTCAAAGTAGACAGTCATGCATGTTTCTCCGGCTATGACGTTGAAATTGTTGCACTGCATTGTGCCATGCGGCAGACGAAATGCAAATTAAGCGGAAATGACGTAGTATCTGCAATCAGTTGTTTTTTTGCTACGTGTCACACACAAATAATCAACCAAACGCTCGTTTGAAAAAGCGTTGGGGCATAATCGGGAAACACCACGGTAGCAAGTCCCTTCCCAGTTCGATTAACCCAGAGAGCTATTCGCTGGAGGAATATGAAAGTTCTAGTCGCTGTTAAACGCGTTGTCGATTACAACGTGAAGGTTCGCGTAAAGGCCGACGGTTCTGATGTGGATGTCGCCAACGTCAAGATGTCGATGAACCCCTTTGACGAAATCGCGGTAGAAGAAGCCGTGCGTCTGAAAGAAGCCGGCAAGGCCAGCGAAATCGTGGTCGTGTCCATGGGCGTGAAGCAGTGTGAGGAAACGCTGCGCACCGCCCTGGCCATGGGTGCCGACCGCGCCATCCTGGTGGAAACCGACACCGAACTGCAGCCCCTGGCCGTGGCCAAGCTGCTCAAGGCCGTTGCAGACAAGGAACAGCCACAGCTGCTGATCGTCGGCAAGCAAGCCATCGATGACGATGCCAACCAGACCGGCCAGATGGCTGCTGCCCTGCTGGGCTGGGCGCAAGGCACCTTCGCCTCCAAGGTGGATATCGCTGCCGAAACCGTGGATGTGATCCGCGAAATCGACGGTGGCCTGGAAACCGTCAAGCTGCGTCTGCCGGCCGTTGTCACCGCCGACCTGCGCCTGAACGAACCGCGCTTCATCAAGCTGCCCAACATCATGGCCGCCAAGAAGAAGCCGCTGGACAAGACCAGCCCGGCCGACCTGGGTGTGGACGTTGCGCCGCGCCTGAAAACGCTGAAAGTGGCCGAACCGGCCAAGCGCTCTGCCGGCATCAAGGTAGCCAACGCTGCCGAGCTGGTAGCCAAACTGAAAAACGACGCAAAGGTGCTGTAAGCCATGGCCATTCTCGTTATCGCTGAACACGACAACCAGAGCCTGAAAGCAGGCACCCTGAATACCGTAACCGCCGCTGCAAAGCTGGGCGAAGTGCACGTGCTGGTAGCCGGTCACAACGCCGCTGCTGCTGCCGATGCCGCCAAGAGCGTGGCTGGTGTGAGCAAGGTCCTGCTGGCTGATGCCGCCCAGTACGCGCATGGCTTGGCCGAATCGCTGTCCGCCCTGGTGGTGGAAGTGGCCAAGGGCTACAGCCATGTACTGGCTCCGGCCAGCTCCTTTGGCAAGAACCTGCTGCCGCGCGTGGCTGCTTTGCTGGATGTGGCGCAGATTTCCGAAATCACCGCCATCGAATCCGCCGACACCTTCGTGCGCCCGGTTTACGCCGGTAACGTGCTGGCTACCGTGCAATCGGCTGACCCCATCAAGGTCATCACCGTGCGTACCACCGCGTTTGACGCGGCTGGCCAGGGTGGCAGCGCCGCTGTTGAAGCCGTGGCTGCGGTGGCTGATACCCAGCTGTCCAGCTTTGTCGGCCAGGAGCTGACCAAGTCGGACCGTCCGGAACTGGGCGCTGCCAAGATCATCGTCTCCGGTGGTCGTGCGCTGGGGTCGGAAGAACAGTTCAAGTCCGTCATCGAGCCGCTGGCTGACAAGCTGGGTGCTGCTGTGGGTGCTTCCCGCGCCGCGGTTGACGCTGGCTACGCCCCGAACGACTACCAGGTTGGCCAGACCGGCAAGGTGGTGGCACCGCAACTGTACTTCGCCGTGGGCATTTCCGGTGCCATCCAGCATCTGGCTGGCATGAAGGACTCCAAGGTGATTGTGGCGATCAACAAGGACGAGGAAGCGCCGATCTTCCAGGTGGCCGATTACGGCATCGTGGGTGACTTGTTCACCGTGGTGCCGGAACTGCTGGCCGAGCTGTCCAAGTAATGGTGTGCGGGGAGGGGTAACCCTCCCCATCCGAGCAGGCAAGATAGCCGCCGGATCAAAACAAAAAAACAACCGGCAACGACCGGTCTGCTTCGTGGAGGAGCCAGCTTTCCCGTCACTCACTCAGTGGCGGGAAGGTGCGCTCATGCATCAGGTAGACGGCGTGCCGGTTTTTTCATATCTACGACGATTGTTGTGCAGCAAGAATGAGGAGAGATTCATGATCTATAACGCGCCAGTCAAAGAAATCCGTTTTGTACTGAATGAATTGGCCGAGTTGACCTCGGTGTGCAGCCTGCCGGGTTATGAAGACTGCTCGGTAGAACTGGTGGATGCCATTCTGGAAGAGGCCGCCAAGTTTGCCGAAGGCGTGCTGGCTCCCATCAACAAGCAGGGTGACAAGGGTGCCACGCTGAAAGATGGTGAAGTGACTGCCGCCCCTGGTTTCAAGGACGCCTGGCAGCAATATGTCGAATCCGGCTGGGTGGGCCTGCGTGCTCCGGCTGATTTTGGCGGGCAGGGTATGCCGGCACTGGTGGCGATTGCCGCTGAAGAAATGTGGTGCTCCTCTAATCTGGCTTTCTCGCTGGCACCGCTGCTGACGCTGGGTGCGGTGGAGGCCATTCATCACCATGCCTCGGAAGAACTGAAGGCGGTGTATCTGCCACGCATGTCCAGTGGCGAATGGACTGGCACCATGAACTTGACCGAGCCGCAGGCCGGTTCTGATCTGGCCCAGGTGCGCTCGCGCGCCGTGCCGCAAGCGGATGGCAGCTATCTGGTGACCGGCCAGAAGATTTTCATCACTTGGGGTGAGCACGATATGGCCGACAACATCGTCCATCTGGTGCTGGCCCGCCTGCCAGATGCACCGGCCGGGGTGAAAGGCATTTCCCTGTTCATCGTGCCCAAGTTCCTGGTCAATGCCGATGGCAGCCTGGGTGCGCGCAACGATGTGCGTTGTGTATCGCTGGAACACAAGCTGGGCATTCATGGCAGCCCGACTGCCGTGATGAGCTTTGGCGACAATGGCGGTGCGGTCGGTTATCTGGTGGGCGAGGCCAACAAGGGCTTGGGCTATATGTTCACCATGATGAACCACGCCCGTCTGGGGGTGGGTGTGGAAGGCATGTCGGTATCCGAGCGTGCCTACCAGAAGGCGGTGGAATATGCCCGTGACCGCGTGCAAAGCCGTGCCATCGGCTCGCCCGACCCGTCTGGTGTTGCCATCATCAAGCATCCTGACATCCGCCGCATGCTGATGACCATGCGTAGCCAGATCGAAGCGCAACGCGCCCTGGCCTTCTACACCGCCGCTGCGCTGGATCGCGCTTCACGTCACCCGGTGGCCAGCGAAGCTGCGCGCAATCAGGCGCTGGTGAACTTCCTCATTCCCATCGTCAAGGGCTGGAATACCGAACAGGCCAACGAGCTGACCAGCCTGGCGGTGCAAGTGCATGGCGGCATGGGCTTCATCGAGGAAACCGGCGTGGCCCAGTTCTATCGCGATGCCCGTATTACCGCCATTTACGAAGGCACCACCGGCATCCAGGCGCTGGACCTGATTGGCCGCAAAACCTTCAGCGAAGGCGGTGCCACCGCCCGTGCGCTGCTGGATGAGGCGCGCGCCACCGCCGGCAAGCTGGAAGCTGCCGGTTACGCCAGCATGGCGAGCAATCTGCAGCAGGCCGCTGCCGAGGCGGAGCGTTGCGTGGCCTTCATTCTGGAGAGCTTTGGCACGCAGCCGCAGCTGGCGGCAGCCGGTTCGGTGCCTTTCCTCAAGCTGATGGGTATTGTGCTGGGTGGCTGGCAACTGGGCCGCGCCGCGCTGATTGCCCGTGAAAAGCTGGGTGAGGATGGTGTGGACGAGGATTTCCTCAAGGCCAAGATCACCACCGCCCGCTTCTTTGCCGAGCATCTGCTGCCACAGGTTGGCGGTCTGGCGGCCGCCATTGTGGACGGGGCTGACAGCGTGCTGGAACTGGACGAGAACCTGTTCTAAGCCCACGTTTTCCTGCTGCCGACAGCCACCTGCTGGTGGCTGTTTCTTTATGTAAAGGTATGGGAGATCAGGCAGGGGAAATCAGGAAGTGATGCAAAAACAGGTGCTTGTGACTTGTTTCAACTGGCCGAAAGCGGTATGATGGTAAGGTTTAACCAAACGGGACAGGCGCAAAACGTCGTGTCCCGTTATTCACATAAAAATCCGCAAAAACATACAAGCGAAAACGCAACAGGAGCTAGTCAGTGTCAACCGTACCAGCGATCCTCGTCTTGGCTGACGGTACCCTCTTCAAGGGCAGTGCCATCGGAGCCACCGGCCATACGGTCGGCGAAGTGGTATTCAATACCGCCATGACCGGGTATCAGGAAATCCTCACCGATCCCTCCTACACCAAACAAATCGTCACCCTGACTTATCCCCACATCGGTAATGTCGGCGCGAATTCGGAAGATACCGAATCCCGCGCCGTTTTCGCATCCGGTCTGATCATTCGTGATCTGCCGCTGCTGCACAGTAACTTCCGCGCGGAAGATTCGCTGTCCGACTACCTGGCCAAGAACAATGTCGTGGCCATTGCCGATATCGACACCCGTCGTCTCACCCGTATCCTGCGTGAAAAGGGTGCCCAGCCCGGCTGCATCATGGCTGGCGCCGATCTGGACGAAGCCCGCGCACTGGAACTGGCACGCGGTTTCGGTTCCATGGCCGGTCAGGATCTGGCCAAAGTAGTGAGCTGCACCGAGTCCTACCAGTGGAAACTGGGCGAATGGAAACTGGGCAGCGGCTACAGCGAGAAGACTGAAACCCCGTTCCACGTGGTGGCTTACGACTTCGGTGTAAAGCACAACATCCTGCGCATGCTGGCCGAACGCGGCTGCAAGCTGACCGTGGTGCCGGCGCAGACGCCGGCCAAGGACGTGCTGGCGCTGAATCCGGATGGTGTGTTCCTTTCCAACGGCCCGGGTGATCCGGAGCCGTGCGACTACGCTATCGCCGCCATCCGCGAAATCCTGGAAACCCGCCTGCCGGTATTCGGCATCTGCCTGGGTCACCAGCTGCTGGGCCTGGCCACTGGTGCCAAGACCAGCAAGATGAAGTTCGGCCACCACGGTGCCAACCACCCGGTGCAGGATCTGGACAGCGGCCGCGTGATGATCACCAGCCAGAACCACGGCTTCCAGGTGGATGAATCCACCCTGCCGGCCAATGTGCGCGTGACCCATCGCAGCCTGTTCGACCAGACTGTACAGGGCATCGCACTGACCGACCGTCCGGCCTTCTCCTTCCAGGGACACCCGGAAGCGAGCCCGGGCCCGGAAGACGTGGCCTATCTGTTTGACCGCTTCATCACGGCGATGAGCCAGGCGAAGTAAACGGACCAGAACGGAGAACAAGCATGCTGGGCATTACCGATATCACCACCTACCTGATCGGCACCATCATCATCGTGCTGCTGCCAGGCCCCAACTCCATGTATGTGCTGTCGGTGGCAGCGCAGCGCGGCATTCGTCGCGGCTTTGTCGGGGCGTGCGGGATTTTTGTCGGTGATGCCATCCTGATGACGCTGGCCGCCACAGGGGCGGCAGGGGTGCTCAAGGCCAATCCGGCCCTGTTTGCCGTGGTCAAGTATGCCGGTGGCGCTTACCTGACCTGGCTGGGCCTGCAGATGCTGTGTGGCGCCTGGCGTGCCTGGCGCAATGCTTCCCGCGGGGAAGCTGCTGTGCCGGAAGCCCGCCGCGAAGTGGACGCCAGCCGTCCCTTCGTCAAGGCGCTGGTCATCAGCCTGATGAACCCCAAAGCCATCTTGTTCTTCGTGTCTTTCTTCGTGCAATTCGTCGACCCGGCCTATCCGCACCCGGTGCTGACCTTTCTTGCGCTGGGCACGCTGCTGCAGTTGTGCAGTGCCCTTTACCTGGCCACCATCATCGTGTCCGGCGCAAGACTGGCCGAAGCTTTCCGCCGCCGCCGCAAACTGTCCTCTGCCATGTCTGGTGGAGTGGGCGCGCTGTTTCTGGGCTTCGGGGCCAAACTGGCGGCAGCCAGCCTGAACTGAACAATTGAAATTGACTGAGCGATAACATGCCGAAACGTACCGACCTCAAGAGTATTCTCATCATCGGCGCTGGCCCCATTGTGATTGGCCAGGCCTGCGAGTTTGACTACTCCGGCGCACAGGCCTGCAAGGCCCTGCGTGAAGAAGGTTACAAAGTCATCCTGGTGAACTCCAATCCGGCCACCATCATGACCGACCCGAACATGGCCGATGTCACCTACATCGAACCGATTACCTGGCCTGTTCTGGAAAAAATCATTGCCAAGGAACGCCCGGACGCCATCCTGCCCACCATGGGCGGCCAGACCGCACTGAACTGTGCGCTGGACCTGGGCCGTAACGGCGTGCTGGAAAAGTACAATGTCGAGCTGATCGGTGCCACCGAAGACGCCATCGACAAGGCCGAAGACCGTGGCCGCTTCAAGGAAGCCATGGCCAAGATCGGCCTGTCCTGCCCGCTGTCCTTTGTTTGCCACACTATGGAAGAGTCGCTGGAAGCGCAATCCAAGGTGGGCTTCCCCACGCTGATCCGTCCGTCCTTCACCATGGGCGGCTCCGGTGGCGGTATCGCCTACAACAAGGAAGAATTCCTGGCGATCTGCGAGCGCGGTTTTGAAGCGTCTCCCACCCATGAACTGCTGATCGAGCAGTCCGTACTCGGCTGGAAAGAGTACGAAATGGAAGTGGTGCGCGACAAGAAAGACAACTGCATCATCATCTGCTCCATCGAGAACTTCGACCCGATGGGCGTGCACACCGGTGACTCCATCACCGTGGCTCCGGCACAAACCCTCACCGACAAGGAATACCAGATCATGCGTAATGCATCGATCGCGGTACTCCGTGAAATCGGCGTGGACACCGGCGGTTCCAATGTGCAGTTCGCCACCAATCCGGTGAACGGCGAAATGATCGTGATCGAGATGAACCCGCGTGTATCGCGCTCTTCGGCACTGGCTTCCAAGGCTACCGGTTTCCCGATTGCCAAGGTTGCAGCCAAGCTGGCCGTGGGTTACACCCTGGACGAACTGAAGAACGACATCACCGGTGGTGCCACCCCGGCTTCGTTCGAACCGTCCATCGACTACGTGGTCACCAAGATTCCGCGTTTCGCCTTCGAAAAATTCCCGCAAGCTGACAACCGCCTGACCACCCAGATGAAGTCGGTGGGCGAAGTGATGGCCATGGGCCGCACCCTGCAGGAATCCATGCACAAGGCGCTGCGTGGCCTGGAAACCGGCCTGTCCGGCTTCAACCCGGTCACCACCAACGAAGAAACCATCCGTCACGAAGTCAGCACCCCGGGACCAGAACGTATCCTGTACGTGGCCGATGCCTTCCGCGTTGGCATGAGCCGTGACGACGTGTTTGCCCTGAGCAAGATCGACCCGTGGTTCCTGGCCCAGATCGAAGACATCGTGGGTGAAGAAAAAGCACTGGCCGGCCGCAAGGTGGAAGAGCTGGACTTTGACGAACTGCGTCGCCTGAAGCGCAAGGGCTTCTCCGACCGTCGTCTGGGCGAACTGCTCAATACCGACCAGGCTGCCGTGCGCGCCAAGCGCTGGGCACTGGGCCTGCACCCGGTTTACAAGCGAGTGGATACCTGCGCGGCCGAGTTCGCCACCTCCACCGCCTACATGTACTCCAGCTACGAAGAAGAGTGCGAAGCCCAGCCGACCGACCGCAAGAAGGTCATGGTACTGGGTGGCGGCCCCAACCGTATCGGTCAGGGTATCGAATTCGACTACTGCTGCGTGCATGCCGCGCTGGCGCTGCGTGAATCCGGTTTTGAGACCATCATGGTCAACTGCAACCCGGAAACCGTATCCACCGACTACGACACGTCCGACCGTCTGTACTTCGAGCCGCTGACGCTGGAAGACGTGCTGGAAATCTGCCGCATCGAAAAACCGTTCGGCGTGATCGTACAGTACGGCGGCCAAACCCCGCTGAAGCTGGCACGTGCGCTGGAAGCCAATGGCGTGTCCATCATCGGCACCTCGCCGGACATGATCGACGCAGCCGAAGACCGCGAGCGTTTCCAGAAACTGCTGAACGAGCTGGGCCTGAAACAGCCGCCGAACCGCACCGCCCGCACTCCGGCCGATGCGATGAAGCTGGCCGAGGAAATCGGGTATCCGCTGGTAGTGCGTCCGTCCTACGTACTGGGCGGCCGCGCGATGGAAATCGTGCACGAACCGGCCGATCTGGAACGCTACATGCGCGAAGCCGTGAAGGTGTCCAACGACAGCCCGGTGCTGCTGGACCGCTTCCTGAACGACGCCATTGAAGTGGACGTGGATTGCATTTCCGACGGCAAGGACGTGGTCATCGGCGGCATCATGCAGCATATCGAACAAGCCGGTGTGCACTCCGGTGACTCCGCTTGCTCGCTGCCGCCGTACAGCCTGTTCCCGGCCGTACAAGATGAAATCCGCCGTCAGACCGAAGCCATGGCGCGTGCGCTGAACGTGGTTGGCCTGATGAACGTACAGTTCGCCATCCAGGGCGACACCATCTTCGTGCTGGAAGTGAACCCGCGTGCCTCGCGTACCGTACCGTTTGTTTCCAAGGTAACCGGCGCACCGCTGGCCAAGATCGCTGCCCGTGCCATGGCCGGCATCGGCCTGGCCGAGCAGGGCTTCACCAAGGAAGTAATCCCGCCGTACTACGCAGTGAAGGAAGCCGTCTTCCCCTTCATCAAGTTCCCGGGCGTCGACACCATCCTGGGACCGGAAATGAAGTCCACCGGCGAAGTAATGGGCGTGGGCAAGAGCTTTGCCGAAGCCTTCGTCAAGAGCCAGCTGGCCGCCGGCGACAAGTTGCCGCGCACCGGCAAGGTGTTCCTGTCGGTACGTCAGTCCGACAAGAATGGTGCGGTTGACGTGGCACGCGAGCTGCAACGCCTGGGCTTTGGCGTCTGCGCCACCCGTGGCACTGCCAAGACCCTGGCCGAAGCCGGCATCGTGGTGCAGGTGGTCAACAAGGTGAACGAGGGCCGTCCGCACATCGTCGACATGATCAAGAACGGCGAAATCGACGTGCTGGTCAACACCGTGGACGAAAAGCGTCAGGCTATCCAGGACAGCCATTCCATCCGCCGCAGTGCCTTGCAGGCGCGCATTCCGCAGTACACCACCCTGGCTGGTGCCAAGGCCGTGTGCGTGGGCATGGCCCATGTGGAAGAGTTTGATGTCTACAGCGTCCAGGAACTGCACGCCTCCATCAAGCCTTGACGTGGTTGACTGTCGGAATGTGATGGCAAGTTGTGCGTTGAAGCTTTGAACCGCGGACGATTTGCCGTTACAATCCAGACATTGAACTGCAACAGCCAAGCCGCCGTCTCGTACGGCGGCTTGTGTTTTTGATGACGGCGGGGGTACCGCCTCAGGAGAGCACCCGAATGAACAAAGTCCCGTTAACGCTGCGTGGCGCCGAACTTCTCAAAGAAGAACTGCAACGCCTGAAAAGCGTGGAGCGCCCGGCGGTGATCGAAGCGATTGCCGAGGCACGGTCGCATGGCGATCTGTCCGAGAATGCCGAATACGATGCGGCCAAAGAGCGCCAGGGCTTCGTGGAAGGCCGTATCGCCGAACTGGAAGGCAAGATTTCCAACGCCATGATCATCAACCCGGCCGAGCTGGACGCTGATGGCCGCGTGGTGTTTGGTGCCACCGTCGAGCTGATGGATCTGGAAACCGAAGACCAGGTAACCTACCAGATCGTCGGTGACGACGAAGCCGACATCAAGCTGTGCAAGGTGTCGGTCAATTCGCCGATCGCCCGTGCGCTGATCGGCAAGGAAAGCGGCGACGTGGCCGAAGTGGTGGCCCCGGGCGGCATTCGCGAATACGAAGTGCTGGACGTCAAATACATCTAAGCAGACAGATCAAACGCGCGTTTTAGCGCGTTTTTGCTGTGGAGTCAGGGAGCACGCATGGACGGATTGCGAGCGATAGCCAGAACCTTCTGGATTGGTGGCTTGTGGGTGATAGGCATCATCGTCGCCCCGGTATTGTTCCGGTCGCTGGATACCGTGACGGCTGGCATGGTAGCCGGCAAATTGTTTGCCGCCATTGCCTGGGTAGGGCTGGTGTGTGGGGTATTCCTGCTGGTGGATGCGATCTGGCGCAATGGCGTGCGCGGCATGAAAGAAGCCAGTTTCTGGCTGATTGTCGGCATGCTGCTGTGTACCGTGATCAACCACTTTGCCGTAACGCCCATCATCGCGGCCCTCAAGCTGCAGATGAACCACGCGGCAGAAGGCCTGTTTGGCGGTGGTTTTGCTACCTGGCACGCCATTTCCAGCCTGATTTACCTGGTGCAGAGCCTGATGGGCCTAGCCTACATCCTGCGCCGTGATTGACCTTGTAATACCGCCAATGGCCTGTCCACAATAAGGTGCGGGCAAAATAAAAGCGGTGGCAAGCCACCGCTTTTGCTATACCGCCCAAGGGCAGTATCAGGATTGGGAAGCAATCTTCAGCGCTTTCTTGTTCTTGGGCAGAACAATGCGCTGCTTGTCGCTGGGGCGCCACAGTACCAGCAATTTGCCGATATGCTGCACCGGTGCCGCACCCAGTTCGTCGCAAATTTGCTCGTAAAGCGCAATGCGCGCAGCGCGGTCATCACCCTGAACACGGATCTTGATCAGTTCATGGGCATCCAGGCTGATGGCGATTTCGCGCAGTACGGAGTCGCTCAGGCCGTTGTTGCCGATCATCACGACCGGGCTGAGAGTCTGAGCCAGGCCCTTGAGATGCTGGCGCTGGAAAGGTTGCAGTTCGATTTTCATTGGACAGGCTTGGTTTCAAAGCAAAACCGGATTCTACTAGAGTTTGGCCCATAGCCCAAACTCTGGTCACAAACAGACTGAAAAACAACAGGATAGCCGACATGGCTGACCTGAGTGAAATGGCAGGAAACGACTCATGGCAAGAAGTACCAGCAGCAATACCTGGCTGCGCGAGCATGTTAACGACCAGTATGTACAGATGGCCAAGAAAGATGGCTATCGGGCGCGGGCAGCCTACAAGCTGCTGGAAATCAACGAAAAAGACAAACTGATCCGCCCGGGCACGGTACTGGCCGACCTGGGCAGCGCACCGGGCAGCTGGTCGCAGGTGGCTGCCCGTATTGTTGGGCCGCAGGGGAAGGTATTTGCGCTGGATATTTTGCCGATGAATCCGATTGCTGACGTCGACTTCATTCAAGGCGACTTCCGTGAAGATGAAGTGTTGGCTGAGTTTGTCGATCTGCTGGATGGTCGCGCGCTGGACCTTGTAATTTCCGACATGGCACCCAATATCTCAGGAATGAGTGCCATGGATCAGGCCAGAAGCTTCCTGCTGTGTGAGCTGGCGCTCGAATTTGCACGTGATCATCTGAAACCTGGCGGCTGTTTTCTCGTCAAAGTGTTCCAGGGCAGCGATTTCCAGGCCTACCTGCAGTCCATGCGAGACCTGTTTGACGAGGTGCTTACCCGCAAACCCAAGGCTTCGCGTGACCGCTCCAGCGAAATTTACCTGCTGGGCAAGGGCCGACGCTGACATATGCCCCCTCGGGGTTTACAATTCATTCCAATGCAATATACAACCGTAAAGTCAGGGCACAGAGGAGTCCGCTACTCGTGAACAATATCGGCAAAAACATCGCCATCTGGGTCATCATCGGTCTGGTACTGATGACTGTATTCAATCAGTTCAACAAACGTCAGGATGCCCAGAACCAGATCGAATACTCGCAATTCATCAGCGATGTCGAATCCGGCAAGGTGCAGTCCCTGAGCATTGAGGGCCATCCGCTGCGTGGCCAGTGGCTGAAGGGCAAGCGCACCGATGGTTCGGCATTTGCCACCTATGCGCCCTACGATCCGCAACTGGTCGAAGACCTGATCAAGAACAATGTCCGCTTCTCGGCCAAGCCGGAAGAAGAACCGTCCATGCTGATGAGCATCTTCATCAGCTGGTTCCCGATGCTGCTGCTCATCGGTGTGTGGGTATTCTTCATGCGCCAGATGCAAGGTGGTGGCAAAGGTGGTGCCTTCTC
Organism: Aquitalea sp. LB_tupeE; assembly: GCF_013391415.1. Lineage (GTDB taxonomy): Bacteria > Pseudomonadota > Gammaproteobacteria > Burkholderiales > Chromobacteriaceae > Aquitalea. The sequence continues at coordinate 14,272 of NZ_JACAXB010000011.1, read as the reverse complement.
CTTTGGCAAGAGCAAGGCGCGCATGCTGGACCAGGACACCAACACCGTAACCTTTGCCGATGTGGCCGGTTGTGACGAAGCCAAGGAAGAGGTGAAGGAAATCGTCGATTACCTGCGCGACCCTTCCCGCTACCAAAGCCTGGGTGGCCGCATCCCGCGCGGCATCCTGCTGTGCGGCTCGCCGGGTACCGGTAAAACCCTGCTGGCCAAGGCCATTGCCGGTGAAGCCAAGGTACCGTTCTTCAGCATTTCCGGTTCTGACTTTGTCGAAATGTTTGTCGGTGTGGGCGCCGCCCGTGTGCGTGACATGTTCGAGCAAGCCAAAAAGAACTCTCCTTGCATCATCTTCATCGACGAAATCGACGCGGTAGGTCGCCAGCGTGGTGCCGGTCTTGGCGGCGGTAACGACGAACGCGAACAGACCTTGAACCAGCTGCTGGTGGAGATGGACGGTTTCGAAACCAACCAGACCGTCATCGTGATCGCCGCGACCAACCGTCCGGACGTACTGGACCCTGCCTTGCAGCGTCCGGGTCGTTTCGACCGTCAGGTGGTGGTACCGCTGCCGGACATCCGTGGCCGTGAACAGATTCTGTCGGTGCACATGCGCAAGGTGCCGATTGCCGCCGATGTGGAAGCTTCCATCATCGCTCGTGGCACACCGGGTTTCTCCGGTGCCGATCTGGCCAACCTGGTGAACGAAGCCGCGCTGTTTGCTGCCCGTCGCAGCAAGCGCCTGGTGGACATGCTGGATTTTGAATCGGCCAAGGACAAGATCATGATGGGTGCCGAGCGCCGCAGCATGGTGATGACCGAGGAAGAAAAGCGTAACACTGCTTATCACGAATCCGGTCATGCGGTGGTGGCCAAGTTGCTGCCCAAGTCCGACCCGGTGCACAAGGTCACCATCATCCCGCGCGGTCGTGCGCTGGGTGTCACCATGCAACTGCCGGAGCAGGACCGCTTTGCATATGACCGCGGCTACCTGCTGGACCGTCTGGCCATTCTGTTTGGTGGCCGTATCGCCGAAGAACTGTTCATGAACCAGATGACCACTGGCGCTTCCAACGACTTCGAACGTGCCACCCAAATGGCGCGCGACATGGTGACGCGCTACGGCATGTCCGACAAGCTCGGCCCCATGGTGTATGGCGACAACGAGGGCGAGGTATTTCTGGGCCGTTCGGTCACCACCCACAAGAACATGTCGGAAGCCACCATGCAGCAAGTGGATATGGAAATCCGCCGCATCATCGACGAGCAATACGCCCTGGCCCGTCGCTTGCTGGATGAGAACCGCGACAAGGTGGAAGCCATGACGGCTGCCCTGCTGGAGTGGGAAACCATCGACGCCGAGCAGATCAACGACATCATGGATGGCAAGCCGCCACGTCCGCCCAAGCCGGGCAGTGGCTTCCCGGCCAAACCGGAGGAAAAGGCAGCCCAAGCCACACCCGTAGAACCGACATCCACCCCGGCTCAGGAACTCTGATAACCGGTTTCCACAGGGTGATAGCGCAGGCTGTCACCCTGTTTTGCATTTATCTGGCAGAATTTTCCATGCAATTGCTTCAATGCGGGCGCTTCCAGCTCGATCTTTCCCGGCCCATGATCATGGGCATCCTCAATGTCACCCCCGACTCCTTCTCTGACGGTGGTCGCTACAATACGCTGGACTCTGCATTGCTGCGCGCGCAAAGCATGCTGGCTGATGGCGCAGCTATTCTGGATATTGGTGGCGAATCCACCCGTCCCGGTGCGCCAGAAGTCAGCGTGCAAGAGGAAATGGACCGGGTGCTGCCGGTACTGGAAAAGCTCAAGGACATTGGTGCGCCTTTGTCATTGGATACGCGCCGAACCGCGGTGATGCAAGCGGCTTTGCAACTGGGGGCTGTCGACCTCATCAATGACGTGTCTGCGCTGGAAGACGATGGCGCGGTGGATGCCGTAGCTGCATCCCAGGTGGCACTGTGCCTGATGCACAAGCAGGGTAACCCGGACAGCATGCAGCATGCGCCGGCGTATCAGGATGTGGTCGACGAGGTTGGACAATACCTGCGACGTCGGGTGCAGTTATGCCTTGATGCGGACATTGCTGTCGAGCGTTTGCTGATTGATCCAGGCTTCGGTTTTGGCAAGACACTGGAACATAACCTGCAATTACTGGCAGGCTTGCAGCGTATCGAGGCCATCAGCGGCATTCCACTACTGGTTGGCCTGTCGCGCAAAAGCATGCTGGGTGCCATTACCGGCGAGGCTATTCCATCAGAACGACTTGGTGCCAGCGTCGCAGTGGCGCTGTTGTCCTTGCAAGGCGGTGCCAAAATCGTGCGGGTACACGATGTCAAAGCCAGCCGGCAGGCGCTGGAAGTCTGGGCTGCATTGCAGCCGTATTCGGCCTCAAGCTGATTTTACCATCGGGTGTTATCTGATTTGCCTGCTGCAGTCTTGCACTGCGCACGGGACTGGCAGGTACAATATGCCTGTTCCGTAGGGTTATTGTTGCAGCTACCCGTTGCTGGCCAGGTGCTACAGCAACGTGACTAGGATGATGAAATGAGTCGCAAATATTTTGGTACGGATGGTGTACGTGGTGAAGTAGGGCAGTTTCCCATTACCCCCGATTTTGTTCTCAAGTTAGGTCATGCAGCTGGACGGGTGCTGGTGGATCATGACAAGGATCACCGCCCGACAGTTCTGGTGGGCAAGGACACGCGTATTTCCGGCTATATGCTGGAAGCGGCCTTGCAAGCCGGCTTTACTGCCGCAGGGGTCAATGTGCTGCTGACCGGCCCACTGCCCACCCCTGGTATTGCCTACCTTACCCGCGCCCTGCGTCTGGAAGCCGGTGTGGTGATTTCGGCATCACATAATCCCTATCAGGATAATGGCATCAAGTTCTTTGCCGAGGGAGGCAAGAAGCTGGATGACACGCTGGAGCTGGAAATCGAGGCCATGCTGGAACAGCCGATGACCACCAATTGCTCGGCCGAGTTGGGGCGTGCCCGCCGTATTTCCGGAGCTGCCGAGCGTTATATCGAATTCTGCAAGAGTACTTTCCCCGGCGAGCGTAATCTGAAGCAACTGAAGTTGGTGGTGGATTGTGCCAATGGTGCCACCTATCACATTGCACCCAAGGTATTCCATGAACTGGGCGCAGAAGTCGTGGTGATTGGCGGTGAGCCAGATGGCTACAACATCAACGACAAGGTCGGAGCAACTTATCCGAAAACCCTGCAAGTTGCCGTGTTGGAGCACCATGCTGACTACGGGATTTCGCTGGATGGCGACGGTGATCGTCTGATCATGGTGGACCGCCATGGCAAGGTATACGACGGCGACCAGTTGATTTACGTGATTGCCAAGGCGCGTGCGGCCCAGGGCGAGCTCAAGGGTGGTGTAGTCGGTACGGTGATGACCAATATGGCCATGGAGCTGGCGCTCAACAAGCTTGGCGTGGCCTTTGGCCGTGCCAAGGTAGGCGACCGCTACGTGCTGGAAATGCTGCATGCCAACGGCTGGCTGGTGGGTGGCGAGGCCTCGGGCCACATCCTGTGCCTGGACAAGCACACCACAGGCGATGGCATTATCTCCAGCTTGCAGGTTCTGGCCAGCCTGGCCGAACTGGGCATCAGTCTGGAAGAAGCCTGCAGCGACTGGACGCCCTTCCCGCAAACCATGATCAATGTCCGTCACAATGGTTGCGACTGGAAAGCGGCATCTGCCGAGGCACTGTCTGCCGCAGAAGCTGCGCTGAGCGGGATTGGCCGCGTGGTGTTGCGTCCTTCCGGCACCGAGCCGGTGGTACGGGTGATGGTAGAGGCCAACGACCGTAGTTTGTCGGAAAGGTGGGCCAAAGAAATTGCTGCCACCATCGAACGTGTAGCCTGATTCAGTCGGGCTGCAAAAAAAGCCGCTGTTTGTTGCAGCGGCTTTTTTTATGGAGGCGTGTGATCGGTTCAGATCAAGCGGCGCGGTACGCGCGGCGCAATGGCACACATCAGCTCGTAGCCAATGGTGCCGGCAGCGGCAGCCACTTCTTCTATCGCCACATTTGGCCCCCACAGCTCCACCCGGCTGCCGATGGTGGCTGCAGGAATATGGGTCAAGTCCACCACCAGCATGTCCATGGATACCCGGCCCACGGTGCCGCTGCGCATGCCTTCCACCATCACCGGAGTGCCATTGGCGGCAATGCGCGGGTAGCCGTCGGCATAGCCGCAGGCGACGATGCCTATTCGCATCGGCTTGTCGGCCTTGAAATTCAGACCATAACCCACGGCGTCGCCGGCTTGTAACTGCTGGATGGCAATGATGTCCGCGCTCAATGTCATGGTGGTTTGCAGGCCAAGCGCAGCACCCTGACATTCGGAAAAAGGCGAGCAGCCATACAGGGTGATGCCGGGGCGGACGATAGCACCATGGGTGTGTGGATGGCGGAAGACTGCGGCAGAATTGGCCGCACTGATGGCCAGGCCACTAGCAGTGGCGACCGGCGCAAAGCGTTGCCATTGTGCCGCCACACCACGATCGTCATCCGCAGTGGCGAAGTGCGTCATGATGGTGCTCAGCTGCACTTGCGGTAATGTGCGCAGTTGCTGCATCACGGAGGCAGCCTGTTCCGGACGGAAGCCCAGCCGGTTCATGCCGCTGTTGATCTTGAGCCACACTTCCACCGGTTGTTGCAGGGAACCTTCCGGTAACCAGGCAATCTGGTGAGAGGAGTGAATGGCACCGGCAATGCGGTATTCTGCCATGGCCTCCACTTCGGACTGGTCGAACGGCCCTTCCAGCAGGGTAATCGCCTGCTGGATGCCTGCCTTGCGCAGGGCGATGGCATCTTCAATATTGAGTAAGGCAAATCCGTCGGCAATGTCAGCCAGGGCAAGGGCGCAGCCCAGTGCACCGTGGCCATAGGCATCAGCCTTGATTACGGCCAGCGCAGAACAGCCTGCGGCTTGTTGACGGGAATGCAGATAGTTATGGCGCAGGGCGGAATGATTGATTTCCACCCGTATGGGGCGTGTCATGTCAAGAAAGGATAAGGTCGAGGTGTGCTATTATAAGCGCCCGATCATGCACTCGGACAATCAGCCCGTGGCCAAATCTTGTGACAGGACAAGACTGTGCCGGTCGGCGGAGCACTATGGACATACTGCAGATACTTCTCGATTTCTTTACCGGTTACGGTTATGTGGCTGTCTTTACCGTATTGCTGGTGTGTGGTTTCGGTGTTCCGATTCCGGAAGACATCACGCTGGTGGCTGGCGGCATCATTTCCGGCCTTGGCTATGCTGATGTCGATATCATGTTTATGGTGGGGATGGCCGGGGTTCTGGCTGGTGACGGCATCATGTTTGCTGCGGGGCGTTTCTATGGCCACAAGGTTCAGCGTTTCCGTCCCATCGCCCGCATCCTGACGCCCGAACGCTTTGAAGCTGTGCAGGAAAAGTTTGAAAAATACGGTACCTGGGTGCTGTTCGTTGCCCGTTTCCTGCCCGGCTTGCGTTCTCCCATCTTCATTACCGCTGGCATGACACGGCGCGTACCCTATTGGCGTTTCTTGCTAATGGATGGCTTTGCCGCGCTGATTTCCGTGCCGGTGTGGGTTTACCTGGGCCATTACGGTGCCACACAGCGCGAATGGCTGATGCATATGGTGCATCGTGGCCAGATGGGTATTCTTTCCGTGGTCGGAGTATTACTGGCTGGTCTGGCGATTCTCTACCTGTGTAAGCGCAAGAAATGCTGTGAGGATTCCGGCCTGAAAAAATGAGCCGGACTGCCAAATGAAAAAGCCACCGCGACGGTGGCTTTTTCATGCACAGAAGACGGATCAGCCCACCTGCAGCAGTTCCACTTCGAATACCAGGGTGGCATTGGGCGGAATCACGCCACCAGCACCGCGTGCACCATAACCCAGTTCTGCTGGAATGGTCAGCTTGCGCTTGCCACCTACCTTCATGCCAACGACGCCCTGATCCCAGCCCTTGATCACATGGCCGGCACCCAGCGGAAAGCTGAAGGGCTGGAAGCGGTCCTTGCTGGAGTCGAACTTGCTGCCATTGGTCAGCCAGCCGGTGTAATGCACAGTCACTTCCTGGCCGGCGACAGCTTCGGCACCTTCGCCCACCGTCAGGTCTTCAATGATCAATTCGCTCATCTTGTGTTCCTTGTATCTGGTTCAAGCAGGCTCGTATTGTACCAGTTGCCGCGCGCTGTGGTCTGACAGCATTGATTTGCAATTTGTATTTTGCAATCAGTAGCTTATAAAGAATTAACTGTCTGGTTTACCCACCCACCACCAGAAGGGGATTCGTCATGGACATCACCCACGGCTCGTCCCGGGAACACCCGGTTGTTCATCATGTTGAAGTTTCCCAAACCATGGTCTGGCTGCAGCAGGGCGTGAAGGACCTGCGCCGCGCACCGGCCGATGCGATGTTTTATGGTGCCGTTTTTGTCTTGATGGGCTATCTGTTGATTGCCTATTTCGATAGCGCGCCACAGTTCGTACTTACCTTGTCCACGCTGTTCCTGCTGGCCGGGCCGTTTCTGGCCATTGGTCTGTATGATCTGGCGCGCCAGCATGAAAACACGTTTGCCACGCAGCGGGTCAATTTGTGGCACAGCATGCTTGCCTGGCGAGTCAATCTCCCCGGCTTTACCCTGTACGCCGCCTTGCTGGCCTTGATGGTGTTTGGCTGGTTCCGTGTTTCACTGCTCATGTTTGCGCTGTTTTTTGATACCGCAGCCCTGCCATCACTGGACAGCTTGTTGAGCAATGCCCTGTTGCCGGAAAACATGACATTCCTGCTGGCCTATTTTGGTGTCGGCTTCCTGTTTGCGGTGGCGGTGTTCTCGCTCAGCGTGGTGGCCATCCCGATGATGCTGGACAAGGATGTGGACACGGTGACCGCCATGATCAACAGCGTGCAGGCGGTGTACAAGAATCTGCTGACGATGGCGGTATGGGCCGTTATGATTGTGGCTCTTACTGCGGTGGGCTTTGCTACCTATTTCATTGGCCTGATCGTCATCATGCCCGTACTGGGGCTGGCCAGCTGGCATGCTTACCGCGCCATGATTTCCTACGAAAGCTGACGCCAGACTGATGAGCCAACCTTCCATCGTATTCCTCGACCGGGACAGCCTGCCTGTCCCGGTTCCCGCTTTTCCTTTTGCCCATGCCTATCGCGAAATTTCCGCCACCACGGTGGAGCAGATTGTCCAGCATGTGGGTAATGCCGACATCGTGATCACCAACAAGGTGCTGTTCAGCCGTGAAACCCTGCTGCAGTTGCCGGGGGTGAAGATGCTGGCGGTGGCGGCCACCGGCTACAACCATATCGATATCGCCACTTGCCGTGAGCAGGGCATTGCGGTGGCCAACATCCGCCATTACGGCGACGAAACCGTGGCCGAGCATGCGTTTACCCTGATGCTGGCCCTGATGAAGAATCTGCCGGCCTACCAGCGCGATGTCGCTGCCGGTGTCTGGGAGCAGGCCAAGCAGTTCTGCCATTTTGGCGCGCCCATTCGCGACCTCAAGGGTGCCACGCTGGGTATTCTGGGCGCGGGCGGCATTGGTCAGGCGCTGGCCGAACGTGCTCGCGCCTTTGGCATGCATGTGCAGTTTGGTGAGCGCAAGGGCGTTACCACCGTGCGCGATGGCTATGTCAGCTTTGATCAGCTGCTGGCCAGTTCGGATGTGCTGTCCTTGCATTGCCCGCTGAACGAAGAAACCCGCAACATGATTGCCCAGCCGGAATTGATGGCCATGAAGCCGGGTGCCATCCTGATCAACACCGCGCGTGGCGGACTGGTGGATGAAGAAGCGCTGGTGGCTGCACTCAAGTTCGGCCAGTTGGGTGGCGCTGGTTTTGATGTGCTGAGTACGGAACCGCCGTCGGCTGGCAATCCGCTGCTCAAGGCGCGCTTGCCGCACCTGATTGTCACGCCGCATGTCGGTTGGGCCAGTCAGCAGGCCATGCAGCGTCTGGCACAACAACTGGTGGACAATGTCACGGCCTTTGTCAGCGGTCAGGAAGCCAATCGCCTGGTGTGAGCGCAATGGCGAAGCACATGAAAAAAGCAGGCTTGCGAGCCTGCTTTTTTGTTTCGCGCCTGAATATGCTCAGTCCGGAATATCGTTCGGATTGATGCGCGGTGTTTCTTCTTCGCCCATGCCAAGCTTGCCGCGCACACAGGAAATGTAGCGGTTCACATCCGGGCCGCCACCATAGCGCTGTGCATGCCAGATCATCTCGCCCAGGCATTCCATCATCTCGTGCTGGGCACGATGCTCGTTGCCATGGCGCAAGGCCAGCTGGGCGTAGAGCGAACGGATGCCGAAGGGCTGGTCGATGGAACGCTGTTCCTCGATGGCCACATGCAGGCCCATGTGCAGGAACGGGTTGGTCTCGCCCATTTCCGGCGTCCATTCCTGTTCCAGGTACTTTTCCGGATGATTCAGGATGGAGTGGTACTCGGGGTGGTCTATAAGAATGGAAAGCACGATCTTTTCCAGATCGGTCAGGACGCTGCCGGTCTGGTGTTTTTTCCAGGTTTCAAAAAAGAAGCCGCGCGCATCCTGGCGGCTAGGTGAGAACAACATGCGCAATACCTGAGTAGGTTTCTCGGATAAGGCCTGATTATACGGAATGGAGCCCACCATGACCACGCTTTACGATTTTTCCGTGCCCCTGCCGGATGGCAGTTCCATGGCACTGAGTACCCTGCAGGGCCAGGTGGTACTACTGGTGAATACGGCCAGTGAGTGTGGTTATACCCGGCAATATGCGGGCCTGCAGGAATTGCATGACAGCCTGTCCGGTCAAGGCTTGCGGGTGCTGGCCTTTCCCTGCAACCAGTTTGGCGGGCAAGAGCCCGGTACCGATGCACAGATCGCCAGTTTCTGTGCCAGCCGCTTTCAACTGACGCTGCCGCTGTCGGCCAAGGTGGAGGTTAACGGCCCGCATGCACACCCTTTGTGGCGCTGGCTGACCCAGGCAGATAGTGCACATCCTCACCCGGTGAAATGGAATTTCACCAAGTTTCTGCTGGATGGCAAGGGCAGGGTAGTGAAGCGCTTCGAGCCGGCAGTGGCTCCACATGAACTGCTGCCGGACATCGAAGTCTTGCTGAGCCGGCGTGTTACTGCCGATTAGAACGGGTCTGGCTCAGAACCGCGAACAAAACCTCGTAGAGAACCCGGGCCAAGGCGCGCCGCCGCAGCCAGTACATGGCGTACGGCAAGGCGGTGCAACGCTGGAGCGGGAGTTTTGTTCGCGGGGCTTACTTGCGACGGAAGATGATGTCCCATACGCCATGACCCAGCTTGATGCCACGGGCCTCAAACTTGGTCAGCGGACGGTAGTCCGGGCGCGGGGCATAGCCATCGGCGCTGTTGGCCAGGTCGCTATTGGCGCTGAACACTTCCATGATCTGGATGGCGTAGTCTTCCCAGTCGGTAGCAGCGTGCAGATAGCCGCCTGGCTTCAGTTTCCTGACCAGTTTTTCCACCAGCGGGGCCTGAATCAGGCGGCGCTTGTTGTGGCGCTTCTTGTGCCATGGGTCGGGAAAGAAAATATGCACGCCGTCCAGGCTGCCGTCGGCCAGCATATTGTCCAGCACTTCTACGGCATCGTGACGGATGATGCGCAGATTGCTCAGTTCCTTTTCAGCAATCAGCTTGCACAGATTGCCCACGCCCGGGGAGTGCACTTCCACGCCCAGATAGTCGATGTCGGGATTGGCCGCAGCAATGTCTGCGGTTGCACCACCCATGCCAAAGCCGATTTCCAGCACCTTGGGGGCCTGGCGGCCAAAAGCCTGCTCCAGGTCGATGACGGTTGGCTGATATGCAATGCCCCATTTGGGCATGCCCTCGTCCATGGCGCGTTGCTGGCCTGCAGACAGATGTCCCTGACGCAGCACAAAGCTTCTGATGGCGCGCCCGAATGCCGGATTTTCCATGTGATTCAAACAGATAATTGCAAGAAGACGCGAATGTTACCGAATCTTGCCGCCCTTAGCGAGTGCCACGCTCTGCCAGGCGGGATTTGCCGCCAGTTGTGCGACAAATTCGCGTGCAGTGGGGTAGCGCAGCGTCACGCCCAGTTCTGCCAGGCGATGATGGCGAAAGCGGCGCGACTCGGCCATGTAAGACCATAAACCCGGGCTGACCGCAGCTTGTACTTCTGCGCGGGATAGCCTTGGCGGCAGTGGCATGGACAGCGCCTCGGCCAGCATGGCATACCAGTCGGTAATGGTGAGGGGTTCCTGATCGCAGGCATTGTAAATGCGGATGCCGCCACGGTTTTGCTGCAGGCTGGCAATACACAGGCTGGCCAGGTCGTCAGCGTGGATATGGTTGCTGTAGCTGTCTTCTTCTGGGCGGATCAGCGGGGTGTTTTGCACAAGACGGGTCAGTGGCAGGCGTTCCAGCGCATAAATCCCCGGGGCCCGCAAAACGGTCAACTGGCTGCCATGGCGGCGGGCAAAGGCACGCAGGGTGTTTTCTGCATCCAGCCGACGCCAGGCGCGTTCGGTTTGCGGCATGGGGGGCGAGCATTCATCCAGCCAGCGGCCATGGTTATTTCCATACACGCCAGTAGTGCTGATATAGCTAATACGCTGTGGTATCCTGTCGGCTTTTGCCAGTGCGTACAACAACTTGCGCGTGCGGCTGTCGCGCATTCCGTGGCTGGGTGGCGGTGCGGTTATCCACAGCGCATCAGCCAGACCGGCCAGCCGCTCAAGGCTGGCGGCATCGTCCAGATTGGCCATGATCGGGATGGCACCACCGGCGCGCGCGGTTTCTGCGGCGTGTGCGTGATGTGCCAGAACCAGCACTTTCCAGTGCTGCACGAGTCGGGGCAGGGCCCGTTGGGCGACATCACCCATGCCTGCAATCAATAAAGTACGCATAGGCTGCATCTTACCGAGATTTGGAATAATAAAGGTACCCAATGACTTCCCAGGTCAAAGTGCTCCCGAGCGGGCATACGTTCAGTGTTGAAGCGCATGAAACCATTCTGGAAGCGGCTTTGCGCCAGAATGTCGGTTTGCCTTATGGCTGCCGTGATGGTGCCTGTGGCGCCTGCAAGGGCAAGGTGGTAGAGGGTGAGGTTAGCCAGGATGGCTATCAGGAAAAGGCATTGCCGGAAAGCGAACGTGTCCAGGGCATGACCCTGTTCTGCTGTGCCCGTCCGCAAGGCGATATCACCATTGAAGCCCGTGAAGTGGCCGGTGCCGGTGACATCCAGATCAAGACCCTGCCGTGCCGCGTGGAAAGCATGGTCAAGATGCATGATGTTGCGGTGCTCAAGCTCAAGCTGCCGGTTTCCGAGCGCCTGCAGTTCCGCGCCGGTCAGTACATCGACATCCTGATGAAGGATGGCAAGAAACGCAGTTTTTCCATCGCCAATGCCCCGCATGACGATGCCTTCCTGGAGCTGCATATCCGTCATCAGCCCGGTGGCAGTTTTTCCGACTATGTCTTCACCCAGATGAAAGAGCGCGAGATCATGCGCTTCAAAGGCCCAATGGGTTCTTTCTTCCTGCGTGAAGATTCGGACAAACCCATCATTTTCGTGGCCAGCGGTACCGGTTTTGCGCCGGTCAAGGGCATCATCGAGCACGCCATCCATCATGGCATCCAGCGCCAGATGGTGCTGTACTGGGGCGCACGCACCAAGGCCGACCTGTACATGGCTGACCTTGCCGCCAGCTGGCAGGCCGACAATGCCAATATCACCGTGATTCCGGTGTTGTCCGAAGCGCTGCCGGAAGACGAATGGCAAGGTCGTACCGGCTTTGTACACCAGGCGGTACTGGATGACTTTGCCGATCTGTCCGGCTACCAGGTGTATGCCTGTGGCGCGCCGATCATGGTGGAGTCCGCCCATCGCAGCTTCATTGCCGAACGCAAGCTGCCGGAAGACGAGTTTTTCTCTGATGCCTTCTTCCTGTCCAAGGATATGGGTGGTAACAAGCAGCCCTGATCTGCTTGCGCTTCGCCAATCAAACAGCCCCTGCATGCAGGGGCTTTTTCATGTGTGTATTTTTTTGTCATGCTGTCCGCAAGCAGCATGATGCTGATTTTCAGGCATTTTTCTATCTGGATGGCGCGGCGTACGGATTGTTGATTTGTGTCAACATCCACAATTTTTGTAGGGTTATTATGACCATCGACTAATCAATCAAGGCGGCAAACGCCAGCTATGAGGAGTGGGAGATGGAACTGCTAGGTCAACTTCTTTCCGACGATGTCGGTGTTCTGGGTTTGGCAACCATTGTCTTTGCTACTGTGGTGGTATGTGGTGTGATTTTTGTGATCAGTCGTAAGGTAAAGAACGCAGGACCGAACGACTGACAGGGTTTTATCGTGGTGTGTGTCTAGATTTCCTCTTGATGTGTGTGTTGGTGGATACGGTGGTGGGCCGTATCCATTTTTTTTGCCTGCTGTTTATCTATCAGTCTTTATTGAAAAATAATTTCTTAAAAATTATCAATAAAGAATATGGACATATAAAAAAATCCAATTTGGATAGATAGGCCCCCCAGCCTATAACGCAGCCATCTTTCTTCTGTCCCTCTGTTTTGTTCGTTTTTTTCATTTGATCCTGATCAAACATCTGTATGCGCTTTCTGGAAGCCCGAGGCTTCGATGATTATCATTGCATCATTGAATTAGAAATTAATAATATACAGATAGTTTTCAGATCAATGTATTTCACGGAGAACGAAAATGTCCACTGATACAGAAGTGCAAGGTGGCGGAGCACCCAAACTGAAACTGGGTGCACTTACCGCACTGGTAGTGGGTTCCATGATTGGCGGCGGCATCTTTTCGCTACCGCAAAACATGGCGGCAGGTGCCGGTGCCGGCGCCATCATCATTGGTTGGGCCATCACCTTCTTGGGCATGCTGACACTGGCATTTGCCTTCCAGATGCTGGCCAACCGCAAGCCGGAAGTCGAAGGCGGGGTTTATGGCTATGCCCGGGCAGGCTTTGGCGACTACATGGGCTTCAACTCGGCCTGGGGTTACTGGATTTCGGCCTGGATCGGTAATGTTTCCTACTTTGTGGTGATGTTCTCGGCGCTGGGCTTCTGGTTCCACGCTTTTGGCGACGGCAATACGCCGACTGCCATCATCTGCGCCTCCATCCTGTTGTGGGGCCTGCATTTCCTGGTATTGCGTGGCGTGCATGGTGCAGCTTTCATCAACACCATCACCACCATTGCCAAGTTGGTACCGCTGGCGCTGTTCATCGTGCTGGTCGTGTTTGCCTTCAAGATTGACACCTTCAATCTCGACTTCTGGGGTAATCCGAAACTGGGCTCCATCGTCGATCAGGTGAAGAGCACCATGCTGGTGACCGTGTGGGTGTTCATCGGTATCGAAGGCGCGTCGATGTTCTCGGGCCGTGCTGAAAAAATGAGCGATGTGGGCAAGGCTACCGTAGTGGGTTTCCTGCTGACCATTGCCTTGCTGGTGGCTGTATCGGTACTGGCACTGGGTGTGATGACCCAGCCGGAACTGGCCGCACTGAAGAACCCGTCCACTGCCTATGTGCTGGAAAAGGCCATTGGCCCCTGGGGTGCCAACATCATGAACGCTGGTCTGGTGATCTCTGTCGGTGGTGCGCTGCTGGCCTGGACACTGCTGGCCGCTGAAGCACCTTACCTGGCAGGTAAAGACGGCGTGATGCCGCGCATCTTCGGCACCACCAATGCCAATGGTTCCCCGGCAGCTTCGCTGTGGCTGACCAACGGTCTGATCCAGCTGTTCCTGATCATCACCCTGTTCAGCTCGGCCGGTTACCTGGCACTGCTGTCGCTGGCCACCTCGATGATCCTGATTCCTTACCTGCTGTGTGCCGTGTACTCCTTCATGGTGGCTCAGCGTGGCGAAGGCTACCAGGCTGGTGAAGGCAAGGGTCGTGACCTGAGTATTGCCGGTATCGCCAGTGTGTACGGTGTATGGCTGATCTATGCCGCTGGTGTGAAGTACCTGTTCCTGTCGATGGTGCTGTACGCCCCGGGCCTGCTGTTCTACCTGTGGGCCAAGAAAGAACACGGTGAGAAGCCGTTCAAGGGGGCTGAAGCCGCACTGGCCGCCATCATCGTAGTGCTGGGTGCCATTGCCGCCTACGAACTGATCACCGGCCAGCTCACCCTCTGACCTGAAAACAATACGGAGGAGCGCCGAGAGCGCGCTCCCCGACTCCCTTACCCGAATTGCAGGAGTTTGATCATGACA
>NZ_JACAXB010000010.1 GCF_013391415.1 Aquitalea sp. LB_tupeE | reverse complement strand
ACAGGCCGGGATTGAGTGGTACTGAGGCAGGGCGCTGAAACACCTGCGGCGGCGTTGTGGCCTCGGCTGCAGGGCGGTTGAGGTGTTAAACAACAAGGGCTGCCATGGCAGCCCTTGTTGCATGATACTAGCGGAATCAGGCCAAGCCCAGTTCGGCGGCATGGTCGCGGCACAATGCCTGCCCGGCGGCATAGCCGGCCTGATACATCTGCGACAGGTTGGAGTAGGACCAGTCCAGTTCCTGCTCGCGCTGCTCCGGCCGGATGAACTGGTCGTAAGCCACACGCAGCAAGCGGGTACGCGGCTTGCCCTCGGCATCCTTGTTATGCAGGGCTTCGAACAGCTTCAGGTCATCGCGGGCAATTTCAGTCAGCGGTGTGATGATGGACTGCACCCAGGCGTCGTACAGATCGCGTGGCGGATGGAGGATCTCTTCGCTGCCCAATACATCGAACACCACGGTGGTATCGATATAAGGATGATCCTGGAACAGACGCTTGAAGTTGAGGGTGTCGATGGCAGCGCCTTCGATGTAGTAATCACCATCCAGCAGGTAAGGCGGGTAGATCAGCGGGAAGGACAGTGCGGCCAGAAAGTGGTCGTGGTTGATCTGCTGCTTGTTCCAGCAATCCATGCGTTTTTTGCTGAGATTGTAGGCATTCAGATAAAACTGCGGCTTGATGTCGGCCAGTTTGGCAAAGTCCACTACCTGGTCGATGAAGGGCACATGCGCGCACAGACCCTGGCTTTTCGCATTCAGGTCACTAGGGCAGAGGGTGGCCATCAGCCAGCTGCTCCAGTCGGCCGCCAAGCGTTGCAAGGGGCCTTGGTCTGCCTGGGCCTGGATGGCTTGCAATACCGGGTTGGCCTGCTGCCATTGGCGCCACAGGTCGGCCATCGGGCCGGGCTTGTTGAATACCTTGAAGTTGACCGGGAAGACGGAGTACAGCGCATCGGCCACCCCCATGTCGGCCAGTTTTTCCAGCGCGGCTTTCGGGTCCTGTCCTTTGGCGGCGGTATACAGCAAGCCGACAATGGCACCCGCACCCGAGGTGGAAATGATGTCGAACTCCACGCCCGCTTCGATGAAGGCCACCAGCGAGCCTGCCATCAAGGTGGCATTGGGGGCACCACCGCCCAGTACCAGCGCCAGCGATTTCTTTTTGCTGCTCATGTCTGCCACTCCTGCATGGGAAATAATAAGAATTATGCTTTATGAATTGTGAATTTTCTTTGATTTATTCAGAAAATTCTTTGGCAGGCGCTGTCTGCTTGACTACGTGGTTTTACCATGTACCTTGTAATACATGATAGTTGGAGCTAGACTCGGATCTGACTTTGCATTGGGCACGCCAAACTATCGTGTAATGCAAGGTAGGGGGTGAAACATGAAAACACAGTTGAAGAAGGGCACGCTGGACATGTGTGTGCTGGCGGCGCTGGCGGCGGGGGATAGCTACGCCTACGAATTGGTGAGCATCCTGTCGCGCAGCATGGAGGTAAGTGAAGGAACCATGTACCCCTTGATGCGCCGCTTGCAGGCCGAAGCCTGGGTGTCGACTTATCTGGTGGAGTCAGCCAGCGGGCCATCGCGCAAGTACTACACCCTGACCGCAGAAGGACGACGCCAGCTGGCACTGATGCAGCAGGAATGGCAGGAGTTTGTCGGCGATGTAAACAGTGTGTTGCAACTGGCCGCAGGCCGGGCCACGGGAGAAACAGCATGAACCAGCAAGAATTCATTCGTCAGTTGCAGGACGCCCTGGTGCGACTACCGCAGCAAGAAAAGCAGGAAATCATTGCCGATTATCAGGAATACTTCCGCGATGGACTGGCGGCCGGCCGGACGGAGGAGGAGATCGCTGCCGCCCTGGGCGACCCGCGCCAGCTGGCCAGGGAGCTGATGGCGCGCCACCATATAGCCCGCTGGGAAGACCGCAAGACGGTCGGCAACCTGTTTGCCGTGGTCGGTGCCATTGCCGGCATGGGGCTGCTCAACTTCCTGCTGGCCGTACCCTTCCTGTTTTATCTGTGGATGCTGACCATGGCGGCACTGGCTTCCACCGGCATCCTGATTGGCGGTCTGGTGCTGTTTGGCACACTGGCGTGCAATGAGCTGTTCGGCTGGCCTGCCATTCATGAATCGCGCGATGTTCGTGCCATCTGGTCCGATTTTGCCCAGGGTGGTCCGGCGGGGAATATTCATATCCGTGGTAGTAACGGCGAAACGGTGGATGTGGTGCGGGAGGCTTCTTCGGGCCGCGCCAGCATCCATATCCAGTCCAGTGATGGGACGGTCAGCCTGGAGCGCAATGCGAGCGCTGCGCTTGGCCGGCTGCACATCAAAGATGAAACCGGGCAGGTGGATATCGGTGGCCTGGACTGGGGCCCCAGCCGACATGGCATGCTGCTGACTGGCTTGGTATTGATGGCGCTGGGTGGTGGCGGTTTGTTTCTGTGCTACCTGCTGGCACGCTGGACCTGGCGTGGCTTGCTGGCCTATGGCCGTTACCAGCTGGGTCTTCTGGACAAGGCCAGGGGACGGGATGACTGAGTAGTTGGAGATGACAAACAAAAACGGACCCGCGGGTCCGTTTTGCATGGTGATGACGCTGAGAGCCTCAATGGCCGTCGTAGGAGCAGACGGTGAAGACATCCAGCCCGCTATCGCGGATCAGCTTGCCGCCACCCAGTTCCGGCAGTTCGATGATCGCGGCAGCTTCCAGTACATCCGCCCCCAGTTTTTTCAGCAGATTATAACCAGCCATCATGGTGCCGCCGGTAGCCACCAGGTCGTCAATCAGCACCACCCGGTCACCCGGCTTGCAGGCATCAGTGTGGATTTCCACCGTGGCATTGCCGTATTCCAGTTCGTATTCTTCCGCCACCGTGGTGAACGGCAGCTTGCCCTTCTTGCGGATGGGCACGAAGCCGACGTTCAGCTCATAAGCCAGAACCGAGCCAATGATGAAACCACGTGCATCCAGCCCGGCGATCAGATCCACCTTTTCCAGCATGTAGCGATGCACATAGATGTCAATCAGCATGCGGAAGGTTTTCGGGTTTTGCAGCAGCGGGGTGATGTCGCGGAACATCACGCCCTGGCTGGGCCAGTTGGGCACGGTGCGGATCCAGCCTTTCAGATAGCTGGAATAGTCGAGATTGCTGAGATTTTCCATGGCGCTATTGTACTTTCAAATGAAGCGACCGTGTTTGCTGTTGCACAAAGCAAAAAGGCCCGCCGCACCACGCGGCAGGCCTTGATTCGCCGGATAAGGATCAGGCAAAGAATGCCAGCTTGAAGATCCACAGTGCGGCAATTACCACGACCGCCGGTTTCAGGTCGGCAAAGCGGCCGGCCAGAATCTTGATCACAGCATAGCTGATAAAGCCAAAAGCGATACCGTCGGCAATCGAGAAGGTAAACGGCATGGCCAGTGCAGTCATCACCGCAGGGGCGGACTCGGTCAGGTCGCTCCAGTCGATTTCTGCCAGGCCGCGTGCCATCAGCACGGCAACATAGCACAGGGCCGGGGCGGTGGCGTAGGCCGGTACGGTCTTCGCCAGCGGCGAAATCCACAGGCAGGCCAGGAACAGGATGGCCACCACGGTGGCGGTCAGGCCGGTACGGCCACCCACGGCGGTGCCAGCGGCGGATTCGATATAGGCGGTGGTGGAGGAGGTACCCATGATGGCACCGGCGGTGATGGCCACCGAGTCAGCCAGCAGGGCGCGCTTCAGGCGCGGCAGTTTGCCGTCCTTGTCCAGCAGGCCGGCGCGGTGCGACACGCCCACCAGAGTGCCGGTGGTGTCAAACAGATCGACAAAGAAGAAGACGAAGATCACGCCTACCAGACCGGCGCTCATCGCAGCGTGCAGATCCATCTTCATGAAGGTGGGTTCCATGCTCGGTACCGGCGCGAAGATGCCTTCGAACTTGGACAGACCCAGCGCGATGGACAGCGCAGTCACCACCAGAATACCGATGATGATGGAGCCAGGCACCTTGCGGTATTCCAGCGCCACGATCAGGAAAAAGCCCAGAATGGCCAGCAGGGTGGTCGGGTTGTGGATGTTGCCCAGGGTCAGGTAGGTGGCCGGATGGGCGGCAATCACGCCGGCATCCTTCAGTGCGATGATGGCCAGGAACATGCCGACACCGGCAGAAATGGCAAACTTGAGCGAACGCGGAATGGCGTTAACGATGGCTTCACGCACCTTGAACAGGCTGACTGCCAGGAACACGATGCCGGAAATGAAAACCGCACCCAGCGCCGCTTGCCAAGGGATCCCCATGCCCTTGACCACGCTGAAGGTGAAGTAAGCATTCAGGCCCATGCCCGGTGCCAGTGCCATCGGATAATTGGCTACCAGTCCCATGATGGCGGTGCCAAGCGCAGCGGCCAGGCAGGTGGCCACAAAGACTGCGTTCAGGTCCATGCCGGTGGCCGACAGGATCAGCGGATTGACCAGGATGATGTACGCCATGGTCAGGAAAGTGGTGAAGCCGGCAATGACTTCGGTCTTGACCGAAGTGCCGTGTTCCCTCAGCTTGAAAAAGCTTTCCAGTATTTGCATGTCAGAGATGCTCCGAGCCTTGTTATGGTTTGGTGAAGACGCGCGATTTTACTTCGGTGTGAAGACAAATACCTAAATCTTGACATGAAGATACTTTTACACTTAACCGGAAAAGCAGTCTGTGGTATTCTGAAAAATTACCCTTTCTTTGGCAGGAAGCGCGTTTGATGACCAAAGCAGTCGGGAACATCTATATCGTAGTGGCCCCGTCCGGTGCCGGCAAAACCTCTTTGGTGTCTGCCCTGTTACAGGCAGAGCCTACGGTGGAGTTGTCCATCTCCTATACCACGCGTGCAGCGCGTACTGGTGAAGTGGACGGTCAGCATTATCATTTTGTTGATCATGCAACTTTCCAGTCCATGATTGCCGCGGGTGACTTCCTGGAATATGCCGAAGTGTATGGCAATTTCTATGGCACCAGCGTGCGCTGGTTGCAAAGCCGCCTGGAAGAGGGCCGCGACATCCTGCTGGAAATTGACTGGCAAGGGGCAGAGCAGGTGCGCAAGGTATTCCCTGAGGCGCTGGGCATTTTCATTCTGCCGCCGTCCATCGAAGAACTGGAACGCCGCCTGCGTGGTCGTGGTACGGACACCGAAGAAGTCATTCTGCGTCGTCTGGCCTCGGCCCGCTCGGAAATCGACAAGGTCGCAGAATACGACTACATCGTGGTCAACGATGACTTCGAACGCGCCCGGCTCGATCTGATCAGTATTTTCCGTGCCCGCCGCCTGCGTGCTGCCGTGCAAGTGGCACGGCTGGCCCCGGCACTGGCGCGCATGGGCGTGCAGCGCAGCTAGCACGCATTGGTTGCCCCGGCAAAACTCGATATAGTTAAACGCATTGCGTTTCATTCATGAAAGAAATCACATGGCACGTATTACCGTAGATGACTGCCTGGATCGTATCCAGAACCGTTTTGACCTGACCCTGGCCGCGGCTTACCGTGCCCGTCAGGTAGCCTCCGGTGCCACCGCCTTTGTGGATGCCGGCCGTCACAAGCCTACCGTGGTTGCACTGCGTGAAATCGCAGCTGGTCATGTTGGCCGTGAAGTTCTGACACGCAACAAGGGCTGATCTGGGTGGTGGCGGAGCGAAGCATGGAGACCGGAGTTCAGAGCGTCATCGACTACAACGCACTGATCGAGCGCGAAGCCGCGGCCTTTTTCGAGGCGGCGGCGCGTTACCTGAAGCCGGAAGACGTGCAACTGCTGCGCCAGGCATTCGAAGTCAGTCGTGAAGCGCACGAAGGCCAGACGCGCAAGAGCGGCGAACCTTACATCACCCATCCGCTGGCCGTAGCCACCATGCTGACCGACTGGCGGCTGGATGTGCAGGGCCTGGCGGCGGCGTTGTTGCATGACGTGCTGGAAGATACCGGGGTGACCAAGCCCACTCTGGTGGAGAAGTTTGGCAAAGTAGTGGCCGACCTGGTGGACGGCCTCTCCAAGCTGGAACGGCTGGAATACCAGACCAAGGAAACCGCCCAGGCGGAAAACTTCCGCAAGATGGTGCTGGCCATGGCGCGCGACATTCGCGTCATCATCGTCAAGCTTGCTGACCGGCTGCACAATATGCGCACGCTGGACTCCATGCGTGAGGACAAGCGCCAGCGCATTGCGCTGGAAACGCTGGAAATCTACGCGCCAATTGCCAATCGCATCGGTCAGAACAAGGTATATCGCGAACTGCAGGATCTGGCCTTCAAGCACCTGCATCCGCATCGCTACAGCGTACTGTCCAAGGCAGTGCGCGCCGCACGTGGCAACCGCCGCGAAGTGGTCAACAAGATTCTGAAAACCGTCAGCCAGCGGCTGGTGGAAAGCAATATCGAAGCCACCATCAAGGGGCGCGAGAAAAACCTCTACAGCATCTACAAGAAAATGCAGGAAAAACACCTGTCGTTTTCCGAGGTGCTGGATATTTATGGCTTCCGCGTGGTGGTGAATGACATCCCCAGCTGCTATCTGGCGCTGGGTGCCCTTCACAGCCTGTACAAGCCTATTCCGGGCAAGTTCAAGGACTACATCGCCATTCCCAAGGGTAATGGCTACCAAAGCCTGCACACCACCTTGTTCGGCCCTTACGGCACGCCGGTGGAAATGCAGATCCGCACCCGGGAAATGAACGGCGTGGCTGAAGCCGGTGTGGCTTCCCACTGGATGTACAAGAGTGGCGATGCCGGCATCAATACCGCCCAGCAGCGCACGCACCAGTGGCTGCAAAGTCTGCTGGACATGCAGGAGGAGAGCGACGACGCCGTCGAATTCCTCGAACACATCAAGATCGACCTGTTCCCGGACGAAGTGTACGTGTTTACCCCCAAGGGCAAGATCATGGTGTTGCCACAAGGCTCCACCCCGGTCGACTTTGCCTATGCCGTACATACCGACGTCGGTCATCGCTGCATTGCCGCCCGCGTCAATCATGTCTTGATGCCATTGCGCACCGTGCTACGCAATGGCGATACGGTGGAAGTCATCACCTCCACCCAGGCCAAGCCCAACCCGTCCTGGCTGACTTTCGTGCAAAGTGGCCGGGCGCGCTCCGGCATTCGCAATTATCTGAAGAGCTTGCAGCGCGAAGAAGCTTCCACGCTGGGCGAAAAACTGCTCAAGCAGGCGATTGGTGCCCTGGCGGTGTCACCGCTGCTGTTGGACGATGCGCTCAAGGCCGAATACATGGCGGTGCATGGCGACAAGCTGCAAGGCTTTGCCGAGGTGCTGGCCGAAATCGGCGCCGGCAAGCTGTTGCCGATTGCTGTGGCGCGCCGTCTGGTAGAGCTGGCGGGCGAGCGTCTTGGCGAGGACGTCAAGGTTGGCCCTGTCACCATCCGTGGTAATGAAGGGGGCACGGTGCAGCTGTCCAGCTGTTGTAATCCGTTGCCGGGTGATGAAATCCTTGGTGTCATCACCAAGGGGCAGGGCCTGGTGATTCACCGGGTAAGCTGTCCGAATGTGCAGCGTGTCGATCATGACAAGCTGTTGAATGTGAATTGGGAAACCCAGCGCGACCGCATGTTCGGCGTCAGTGTCAGCGTGCTGGCGCGTAACGAGCGTGGCGCGCTGGCGGACATCGCCGCTGCCATCTCGCAGGCTTCAGCCAATATCGAAAGCGTGGACACGCAGGATACCCATGTGGGCGATGGCTTCATCCACATTCATTTCCGTTTGCAGGTGGAGAGTGTGGATCACCTCTCCCGCGTACTGAATGCCGTGCAAAGCCTGGTGGTGGTGCAGCGGACGGAGCGGAGATAACACATGCAATTGCGCATCAATGGTGAAATGAAAACATTCGCCCGGCTGGCCACGGTGGCTGAGCTGGTGCAGGCGCTGCAAATTGGAGACAAGCGCATCGCCGTCGAGCTGAATGGAGAAATCGTACCGCGCAGCCAGCATGCCGTGATGGCCCTGGCCGACGGGGATGAGCTGGAAATCGTCGTTGCCGTTGGCGGCGGCTGACAACACCGTAGCAAGGAGTAGACAGTGCAGGATCAACTGGTCATCGCAGGCAAGGCATACAATTCCCGTTTGCTGGTTGGCACCGGCAAATACCGCGATTTCGAACAAACCGCCCAGGCGTTGGATGCCTCCGGTTGCGATATCGTCACCGTCGCCATCCGGCGCGTGAATCTGGGCCAAAACGCAGGCGAACCCAATCTGCTCGATTTTTTGCCGCGAAACCGTTACACTCTGCTCCCCAATACGGCGGGGTGTTATTCCGCCGAGGATGCCATCCGTACCTTGCGCCTTGCGCGCGAGCTGCTGGATGATCACCGGCTGGTGAAGCTGGAAGTGCTGGGTGATTCCGGCAATCTCTTCCCCAACGTCAAGGAAACCCTGAAAGCTGCCGAAGTGCTGGTGGCCGAAGGCTTTGATGTCATGGTGTATACCTCCGATGACCCGATCATTGCGCGTGAGCTGGAACAGATAGGCTGTTGCGCAATCATGCCGCTGGCCAGCCTGATTGGCTCCGGCATGGGCATTCTGAATCCGTGGAACCTGAAACTGATCATCGAGCAATCCAGTGTGCCGGTGCTGGTGGATGCCGGGGTGGGTACCGCCTCCGATGCGGCCATCGCCATGGAACTGGGTTGTGATGGCGTGCTGATGAATACCGCAATTGCCGCTGCCGGCAATCCGGTATTGATGGCGCATGCCATGAAACTGGCTGTCGAGGCTGGCCGTGCTGCCTACTGTGCAGAGCGGATGCCGAAACGTTTTTATAGCGCTGTACCAAGTTCTCCTAGTGAGGGGGTGATTTCTTCTCGCAAGCCGTGATGCACAAAAGCGCCACAAAAAGCTTGCCGGGAATGCTTCAGACTTTTACAAACTGCGTATTGTTGTTAAAATGCTGTTTTTTATAGGTTGCCCTATGGGCGCAGCCTAGAAATCTAAGGATACTTGAGTCAATGCCGAATATTCGCGTTAAAGAAAACGAGCCGTTCGAAGTCGCCATGCGTCGCTTCAAGCGCGCTGTAGAAAAAACCGGTCTGCTGACCGAACTGCGTGCTCGCGAGTTCTACGAAAAGCCGACCACCGAACGCAAGCGTAAGCACGCTGCTGCCGTTAAGCGCCACTACAAGCGCATTCGCAGCCAGATGCTGCCGCCGAAACTCTACTAAGAGTTGCATCGGTCATAAAGCGGGACCGCAGGCCATGCCTGCGGTTTTGCCATTTGTACTCCAGAATTCTCGCCATGTCTTGACATGGCCCTCCCGTGAGCACGACATGAGCCTCAAAGTCCGTATCAGCGATGATATGAAGTCCGCCATGAGGGCGAAGGAAACCGAGCGTCTGGCCGCAATTCGTCTGCTGATGGCAGCCATCAAGCAGAAAGAAGTGGACGAACGCATCGAGCTGGATGATGCCGCCATCGTGGCGGTGATCGACAAGATGCTCAAGCAGCGCCGTGATTCCATTTCCCAGTACGAAGCTGCCCAGCGCCAGGATCTGGCCGACAAGGAAAAAGCCGAAATGACCGTGCTGATGGCCTATATGCCGCAGCAACTGTCCGAGGCCGAAATCGACGAGCTGGTTGCCAAGGCCGTGGTCGACAGCGGTGCGGCTTCCATGCAGGACATGGGCAAGGTCATGGGTCTGTTGCGTCCGCAACTGGCGGGTCGAGCCGATATGGCATTGGTTTCGACGCGTATCAAGGCCAGGCTCTCTGCCTGATCTCCGCCCGGTGTCGCATGGCTCCGGTAATGTTTTTTCCGTGTAAGGCAGGTGTTCGGCGTTGATTCCACAGGACTTTGTTGATCAGTTGCTGTCCCGTGTCGATCTGGTCGACGTGGTGGATCGCTATGTCCCGCTGAAAAAGGCTGGCCAGAACTATCTGGCCTGCTGCCCGTTCCACAAGGAAAAATCCCCCTCTTTCACGGTCAGCCCCAGCAAGCAGTTCTATCACTGCTTTGGCTGTGGTGCGCATGGCTCGGCCATCGGCTTTGTCATGGAGTATCAGGGGCTGGGCTTTGTCGACGCTGTCAAGCTGCTCGCCGAAAGTATCGGCATGCAGGTGCCGCAAGAGCGCACCGCCAATCCGGAAGCAAGCCGGGTGGCGCGCGAGCGCCAGATGTCGCTGGAAGAAGCCATGCAACTGGCTGCCGGTTATTTCAAGCAGCAGTTGAAGTCGGCACCGGTTGCCATCAGCTACCTGAAAGGGCGCGGCGTTAGCGGTGAAGTGGCCGGTCGTTTCGGTCTGGGCTATGCCCCGGGTGAATGGCAGAACCTGCAAGCTGTTTTTCCGCAGTATCAGGATGACAAGCTGGTGGATGCTGGCCTGGTCATTTTCAATGAAGAAAGCGGCAAGCGTTACGACCGTTTCCGTGAGCGGGTCATGTTCCCCATCCGCAATCAGCGCGGTGCCATCATCGGTTTTGGTGGTCGTGTGCTGGGCAAGGGGGAGCCAAAGTATCTGAACTCGCCGGAAACGGTGCTGTTCGAAAAAGGCCGTGAGCTGTACGGCCTGTATGAAGCCCGCCAGGCTATTCGCGAGAAGAATCGCGTGCTGGTGGTTGAAGGTTATATGGATGTGGTGGCGCTGGCCCAATACGGTATCAACTATGCGGTTGCCACCCTGGGTACGGCCACGACCGGTGAGCATGTACGCAAGCTGATGCGCCATGCCGACCAGGTTTATTTCTGTTTTGATGGTGACAAGGCTGGCCAGAAGGCAGCCTGGCGTGCGCTGGAAAACAGCCTGCCGCAATTGCAGGATGGCAAGGCGCTGAATTTTCTGTTCTTGCCGTCAGAACACGACCCGGACAGTTATGTACGGGAGTTCGGTGCAGAAGCATTCGAACAGCAGCTGGTAGAGCACAGCCTGCCGCTGTCGGTTTACTTTACCCGCGAGCTGACAGGCCGCGTGGACATGAATACGCCGGAAGGGCGTGCTGACCTGATCAAACAGGCCAGCCCGCTTCTGGCTCAGATTGCAGCACCGGCGCTTGGCTTCATGATCAGAAAGCGGCTGGCAGAGCTTGCCGGCATGGACGTCGACGATTTTGACATGCTGACCACGGGCAAGAAAGCGCCGGAGCGCAAGGGCAAGCGGGAATACCGTTTGCCGGAGGAATCATATCGCCAGATCAACACGCCCATTGTTCACAAGCAGATCAAATGGCTGCTGATGAACCCGGCGTGGGCCAGTGATGTGAGTTTGCCGGACAGCCTGCCGCTGTCTGACGAGCTGGCCTGCTTTGCGATGTTGGCCGAAAGTGTGCAACAACACGAACAGCCGCCCAATACGGCGCAATTGATAGAGGGGCTGCGTGGCACCCCCTACGAAGGGCTGATCGACAGTGTATTGCACCAGGCCATGCAGGATCCGGACGAGTTTGTCGATCCCGGTGAGGATGACCGCATTCAGTTTCAGCATGGCAATGCCAGACTGTTGAAAATGTTGCGTGAAGCTCAGGTGGAAAGGCTAAAACTGAAAGACCGTAATGAAGGTCTAAGTCCGGAAGAAAAAGCATTATTCAGGGAACTGCTCCGAGACCTGCTCGGCTCGCCACCGTGAGCCCGGGCGGAAGTGACGTAGTTGTGTTATAATCAACTGTTTTTTTCGGCTTTTTTAAAGCAGGAAGCAAAATGGCGGCCTCTCCCGAAAATCAAAAAGATGTGCAGGACAACGAAGAACAGGTCATGAGCCTGGAAGAGCAGCGTAAACGGCTGCGCCAGCTGATTGCCCTGGGCAAGGAACGTGGTTATCTCACCTACGCGGAGATCAACGACCACCTTCCGGAAGATGTGTCCGATGCCGAACAGATTGAAAACATCGTCACGATGATTTCCGGTCTGGGCATCCAGGTTTATGACGAAGCACCGGACGCAGAAACCCTGCTGATGTCCGATGCCACGCCGGCCGTGGCCGACGAAGATGCGGTGGAAGAAGCCGAGGCGGCATTGTCGTCGGTGGATTCCGAGTTTGGCCGTACCACCGACCCGGTGCGCATGTACATGCGTGAGATGGGTTCGGTTGAGCTGTTGACCCGCGAAGGCGAAATCGAAATTGCCAAGCGTATCGAAGACGGCCTCAAGCACATGATTCTGGCGATCTCGGCCTGTCCGGGTACCGTGGCGGAAGTGCTGGAGCTGGTAGAACGCATTGGCAGGGAAGAAATCCGGGTTGACGAAGTGGTCGACGGTTTCATCGATCCCAACGCCGAAGCAGCGGAAGCCGCTGCGCTCCCGTTTGCCGAGCCGGAAGTCGAAGAAGACGCCCTGCTGGAAGATGAGGAAGAAGAGGGCGAGGACGACGAAGCCAGCGCCGAGGCCGCCAATCTGGCCAATCTGGAAGAACTCAAGCAGCAAACGCTGGAGCACTTTGCCGGCGTGCGCATGATGTTCGACAAGATGATCAAGGTGCTGGAAAAGGAAGGCTCCAAGTCCAAGGCTTATCTGGAACTGCAAGACGCCATCACCACCGAATTCATGATGGTGCGTTTCTCCACCCGTCAGATCGAGTCGCTGTGTGAATCGCTGCGTCGCCGTGTCAATGAAATCCGTACCTTCGAACGCGATATCCAGGATATTTGCGTGACGCGCGTGCGCATGGACCGCACCCACTTCATCAAGGTATTCCCCGGCAACGAAATCAACACCGCCTGGGTGGAAACCGAAATCGATTCCGGCAAAGCCTGGAGCGAGGCGCTGACCCGCTTCAAGTACGCCATCATCGAGAAGCAGACCAAGCTGTCCGAGCTGCAGGATCGCGCCATGCTGCCGATCAAGGAGCTCAAGGAAATCAACCGCCAGATGTCGGCGGGTGAGTCCAAGGCACGTCGTGCCAAGAAGGAAATGATCGAGGCCAACCTGCGTCTGGTGATTTCCATTGCCAAGAAGTACACCAACCGTGGCTTGCAGTTCCTCGACCTGATTCAGGAAGGCAATATCGGCCTGATGAAGGCGGTGGACAAGTTCGAATACCGTCGTGGTTACAAATTCTCGACCTATGCCACCTGGTGGATTCGTCAGGCCATCACCCGCTCCATTGCGGACCAGGCCCGCACCATCCGTATCCCGGTGCACATGATCGAAACCATCAACAAGATGAACCGCATTTCGCGTCAGATCCTGCAGGAAACCGGCCGTGAGCCGGACCCGGCCGAACTGGCGGAAAAGATGGAAATGCCGGAAGAGAAGATTCGCAAGATCATGAAGATTTCCAAGGAGCCTATCTCCATGGAAACCCCGATCGGCGATGACGACGATTCCCATCTGGGTGATTTCATCGAGGACCAGAACA
Source organism: Aquitalea sp. LB_tupeE (assembly GCF_013391415.1). Taxonomy (GTDB): domain Bacteria; phylum Pseudomonadota; class Gammaproteobacteria; order Burkholderiales; family Chromobacteriaceae; genus Aquitalea. The sequence goes on along the minus strand of NZ_JACAXB010000010.1, from coordinate 195,541 downwards.
ACCTGGCACCGTCTGATGCTGCGATGTACTCCAGTCTGAAGGACGCCACCAAGGAAGTGCTGGATACCCTGACCCCGCGTGAGGCCAAGGTATTGCGCATGCGTTTTGGTATCGACATGAATACCGACCACACGCTGGAAGAAGTGGGCAAGCAGTTTGACGTGACGCGTGAGCGTATCCGTCAGATCGAAGCCAAGGCTCTGCGCAAGCTGCGTCACCCGACCCGCTCGGAACGTCTGCGCAGCTTCCTGGACAACGAGCCAGGCGGTCAGTAATACAGCCTGTCTTTTAAGACAGAATCCCCAAGCGGCTTGCATCAGGGCTTGGGGATTTTTATTTCATTCTGGTATACTGCGCAGCTTCGGGCCTCTAGCTCATGCTTGGTTAGAGCAGCGGACTTAACAAGTGAACTCCTACGACTCGCAAGGGTACGGAGCGCACTGATTGGGTTGCCTTGGAGCAAGTTGACTCTGCTCCCTGGTAGAACTGCTCAAATTCGGGGAAACCTCTGTTGCCTTGGCAGCGTGGCAATCCCGAGCGAAGCTCTCGCGAGAGAGAACGTGTAGAGACTGTACGGGCAGGTCGTAAAGACAAGAGACAGTCCAGACCACAAACCCGAAAGGGGCGGCGAAAGCCGTAGCGGGTAAGCATAATCCGTTGGTGCCGGGTTCGACTCCCGGGGGGCCCACCAAATCAAAAGCCGCTGTGATTCATTCACAGCGGCTTTTTCATTTCCTGCCGTCGGGCCAAGTCTATTGCAGATACTGCTGGCGCAATTGTCGTTTGCTGTGTGTATCCAGGCCGATGGCAGATTGCAAGTAATCATCCATCGAGCCGTAGTGTTCCTCCACCGTGCGGTAAAACCTATCCAGATACCGGCTGTCGACCTGTAGCGCAATGGCGAAGGCGGCCTGTTGAGCCTGGTCTGCTCCCGCGGCCGCGGCCTGGGCAAGCAGACGGGTATTTTCCGCCTGGCGCAAGCGGTTGGTTTGCAGGTAGTCCTGATAGATCCGTGGTCTGGCTACTTCCAGTGCTTCCAGAATCAGCATGGTGGCAATACCGGTTCGGTCTTTGCCTGCTGCACAATGAAACAGCACACTTTCATGTGCGGGATTATTGAGCAGCTCCAGGAAAAACTGCTGATACCCGGCTTGAGAGGTCGGGGAAACAGCCAGTTGCTGATACAGCGCCAACATGTAGTCATGGGTTTGGCTGATGCTTTCCAGCCTGCTGAGGGTGCTGATGGAGGCGTGTGCCATGTGCCTTACTTCGGGTTGCAGGTCGATATGGACATAACAGATGCCGTCAATGTGCAGGTCCGGTCGCTGAAGTACTTCCTCCTCACTGCGAAAATCAACGACTTTGTTCAGCCGGTAATCCTGCAGCAACTGCCGGGCCTCTTCGGCAGCTAATTGCGATAGTTCGGCAGAGCGCAGCAGACGACGTGGCAGCAGGTGCTGACCGTTTATGGTCTGGATGCCACCCAGATCGCGGAAATTTGTGATGATGCTCAAGGCAGGCTTCCTGAGGTGGTTTGATCATGATGCAGCAGCTGCCCTGGTAGACCGCTTGCCGATGGAGTCGGTCATTTTCGGTGATTCTGTCAGGCGCACCAAAGGGTGGTGGTCGAGGTAGAACTGTCCGTAAGTGTATGTTGCAGTGCGGAAACTTTTTGATGAACAGGCGGTCGGAATAATCCTTCCTTCTGAGCTGTACTCCTGCATTTCGGTCGGTTTTCCAAACGCCCTTTTTCTGCCTGATTCGGTTTTCCGAATGCATGCTATTGTATTTTTATTATTTCTTATAAAAATCAGATATTTACGTCCTGAAAATGTGAAAATTTCTTGGCACGTTTTCTGCTGTATAGAGCGTACTCAACACCGGCCATAAAGCCGGGTTACTCTGGAGAAACGCTCGTGAAAACCAACAAGATTACCCTGTGGGTCTTGATCGCCCTGGTGCTGGGCATCGCAGTCGGCTACGGCTGTCACACCTCGATTACCGATCCGAAACAACTGAAAGATGTTGCCGGTTACTTCTCCATCCTGACCGACGTGTTCATGCGTCTGATCAAGATGATCATCGCCCCACTGGTGATGTCCACCCTGGTGCATGGTATTGGCAGCAGCGATTCCCGTTCTGTGGGTCGTGTTGGTCTGAAGGCCATGTGCTGGTTTATGGGTGCTTCGCTGGTTTCCCTGTTCCTGGGCCTGATTTTCGCCAACAGCCTGCAACCGGGCGTGGGTTACACCCTGCCGGTGGCTGATGCTGCTGCTCCGGCCCTGAAAACCAGTGCGCTGAACCTGAAAGACTTCATCACCCACATGTTCCCCACCAGCTTCTTTGACGCCATGGCGAAAAACGAAGTGCTGCAAGTGGTGGTATTCTCGGTGTTCTTCGGTTTTGCCATTGCTTCTTACAAGGGCCCGAAACCGGACATCCTGATGAAAGGCCTGGAACAACTGGCCAACATCATGCTGCGCGTCACCAATATCGTGATGATGTTTGCCCCGGTTGGTGTATTTGGTGCCGTTGCTTCCACCATTACCGCTGATGGCCTGGGCGTACTGTCCATGTACGCCAAGTTCATGGGTAGCTTCTACTTGGCCCTGGCTTGCCTGTGGCTGCTGATGATTGCCGCGGCCTATGGCTTTGTTGGCAAGAAGATCTTCGCCCTGCTCAAAACCATCCGCATGCCGCTGATGCTGGGTTTTGCCACCGCCAGTAGCGAAGCTGCTTACCCGACCCTGCTGGAGCAGCTGGAACGCTTTGGCATCAAGGAACGTGTTTCCGGTTTTGTCCTGCCGCTGGGTTATTCGTTTAACCTGGACGGTTCCATCATGTACACCTCGTTTGCCGCCCTGTTCATCTCCCAGGTTGCCAATATCAACCTGAGCCTGGGCCAGCAAATCACCATGCTGCTGATTCTGCTGATCACCAGCAAGGGTATTGCCGGTGTACCGCGTGCTTCGCTGGTGGTGGTAGCTGCCGTGCTGCCGATGTTCAACCTGCCTGAAGCCGGCATTCTGCTGATTCTGGGTATCGACCACTTCCTGGACATGGGCCGTACCGCAACCAACGTGTTGGGTAACGCTATTGCCACTACCGTGGTTGCCGCTTCGGAAGGCGATATCGATGCCGAAGCTGCCCATGCCAACCCGGCCCTGGCCGAAGATCAGGCCTGAGCCTCGGCGTCCCTGCCACGCATAAACAAATAAAAAATCAGGCGAGACTCCCCGCCCAGCCAAAGCTGCCGATACAGGCGGACAAGCTGGTGACGGGGGGATCGCTGCAGTGAGTTGCTCCCCGGCAACGTCATCTCCCACTTGTCTTTCTACAAAGGAAGAGACATGAAAAAAACCTTCAAAATGTTGTTGTCCAGCGCAGCTGTCATGGCTGCATTGTGTGGTCAGTCCGCCCAGGCGGCTGATGCGGCCAAGCCGCATGTGGTGATTCTGGCCACCGGCGGCACCATTGCCGGTACCGGTGCCACCAGCACCACCACCATTGGTTACACCGCAGCCAAGCTGGGCGTGGACAAGATGATTGCCGCCGTGCCCGAGCTGTCCAAGGTGGCCGACGTACGTGGCGAACAGGTTGCCCAGATTGCCAGCGAAAGCATGACCAATGAAGTGTGGTTGAAGCTGGCCAAGCGGGTGAACGAACTGCTGGCCCAGAAGGATGTGGACGGCGTGGTGATTACCCACGGTACCGACACCATCGAAGAAACCGCTTACTTCCTGGATCTGGTGGTGAAGAGCAAGAAGCCGGTAGTTGTGGTGGGTTCCATGCGCCCGTCCACCGCCATCAGTGCTGACGGCCCGATCAACCTGTATAACGCCGTGATTCTGGCGGGTAGCAAGGATGCGGTTGGCAAGGGTGTGCTGGTTGCGCTGAACGACCAGATCAACGCCGCCCGCGAAGTCACCAAGACCAACACTTCCACTACCGACACCTTCAAGACGCCGGAACTGGGTTATCTGGGTTACATGCAGGACAACAAGCCGCACTTCTACCGCATGTCCACCCGCAAGAACACTGCAGATACCGAATTTGACATCTCCAAGCTGAACAGCCTGCCGCGCGTCGACATCGTTTACGGTTACGCCAACATGGACCGCGTGGCCATGGACGCCGACATTGCTGCCGGTGCCCAGGGCATCGTGCAAGCCGGTGTGGGCGATGGCAGTATTGCCGCCCAGATGATGCCTGCCATCCGTGACGCCCGTAAAAAGGGTGTGATCGTAGTGCGTAGCTCGCGCGTGGGCAGCGGTATCGTGGCGCGTAATGGTGAAGCCAACGACGATCAGGAAGATCTGGTCGTCAGCGACACGCTGAATGCGCAAAAAGCCCGCATTCTGCTGATGCTGGGTCTGACCAAGACCCACGACACCAAAGAACTGCAACGCATGTTCTACACCTATTGAGCTGGCTGACAGGCGCGGCACCGGCCTGTCTGTCGACTGCGACACCCTTTGGGGTGGGACCCCCCGCAGCGACAGCACGGTGTAGCGACTGATCACACAGCCTTTGGCAAGCGGCCCTGGTGGCCGCTTTTTTTATGCCCGCTTCAGGCTTGGGCCGGGACTGCGGGTTAGCCGTCAGCCCGGCCATCAACCCGCCTGGTTCAGACCGTATTTTTTCAGTTTGTCGAACAAGGTGGTTTTGGCCACTTTCAGCGCTTCGCTGGTGCGGCTCAGGCTATAACCGTGGCGACGGAATTCTTCGGCAATCAGTGCGCGCTCGAAGGCTTCCACCGTTTCGGCCAGCGGCAGGCTCTGGCTTGGCTCACCGGATTCGGACAATGGCGTGCGAATGCCCAACACATAGCGTTCGGCCACATTGCGCAATTCGCGCACATTGCCGGGCCAGTCGTAGGCCAGCAGTTCGGCTTGCTCATGCGCTTCCAGTTGCGGCGTGGGGCGGTCGAAGCGGCTGGCCGATTGCAGCAGGAAATACTCGAACAGCAGCGGAATATCCTCGCGGCGTTCGCGCAGCGGCGGTAGTTGCAGCGTGACTACGTTGAGCCGGTAGTAAAGGTCGCTGCGGAAGCTGCCGTTATTGCCCATGGCTTTCAGGTCGGCCTTGGTGGCGGATATCACGCGACAGTCCACCGGAATGGGGGTGTTGGAACCCAGCCTTTCCAGCGTGCGTTCTTGCAGCACGCGCAGCATCTTGATTTGCAGCGGCAGCGGCATGCTCTCGATTTCATCGAGAAACAGCGTGCCGTTGTGGGCATATTCGATACGGCCGATGCGGCGTTTGGCCGCGCCGGTAAAGGCATGGGCCTCGTGGCCGAAAATCTCGCTCTCGAACAGGTTCTCGGCCAGGCCACCGCAGTTGACCGCCACAAAATTATGTTTTTGCCGACGGCTGACTTCATGCAGACAGCGTGCCACCAGCTCCTTGCCGGTGCCGGTTTCGCCCAGAATCAACACATTGGCCGAGGTGTCGGCCAGGTCGGCAATCATGCGACGTACTTTTTCCATGGCCGGCGAGCGGCCGATCAGGCGCGACTCCAGGCTTTGCTTGTCCTGCAATTGACGACGCAGGGTTTCCACTTCCAGGCTCAGGCGGCGCTGCTCCATGGCGCGACACACCACATCGTGCAGGCGTTCGGGGGAGAAGGGCTTTTCGATGAAGTCGTAAGCGCCATCTTTCATTGCCTGTACCGCCAGGCTGACATCGCCATGGCCGGTGATCAGAATCACCGGCAGGCTGGCATCACGAGCCAGCAAGTTGCGCATCAGCGCCATGCCATCCTGTCCTTGCAGGTGGATGTCGCTGACCACGACGCCGGGAAAGCCGGGGGTGACTAGCGCCAGGGCCTGTTCGGCGCTGGCCACGCCGCGCGCGTCCAGGCCTTCCAGCATCAGCGCTTGCTCGCAGCCCAGTCGCACGTCCGGGTCATCTTCGACGATCAACACTTTCATCCCATCAAACATGACGGTTTTCCTTTGTGGCAAGCGGCAGGGTGATGGTGAACACGGCACCGCCCTGCGGGTGATTGTCGGCGCTCAGGCTGCCGCCGGCCTCGGCAATGATGCCGGCGCTCAGCGTCAGCCCCAGGCCCAGGCCGATACCGGCGGGTTTGGTGGTGACAAAGGGTTCGAACAGCTGGGCACGCACCGACTCGTGCAGGCCGGGGCCATTATCACGGATTTGCAGCACCAGCTGCGTGGTGGTGCGATGGCCGCTGATTTCAATCTGCCCTTCCGGGCGCTGTTGCAGTTCGTCCAGTGCATTGGCCAGCAGATTCACCAGCACCTGCTCAAAGCGGTTGGGGTCGCAGCGTGCTTGCCATGGTTCCGGGGCATGGGGGCGCAATATCCGGATGCCGCTTCCCTCCAGCCGGTTGCGCAGCAATAACAAGGCGCTGTCGATGGCCATGCTGATGTCCACCGTACCCAGGCTGTTGGTGGATTTGCGCGAGTAGCTTTTGAGCGCGCTGGTGATTTCGCCCATCTTGTCCACCAACTGGCAGATGGTTTGCAAATTGGTACGCACCGTGTCGGTTTGTGCGCGCTCCAGAAACTTGATGGCATTACCCGACAAAGTGCGTAGCGCTGCCAGTGGCTGGTTCAGTTCGTGGGCCACCCCGGTGGCCAGCTGGCCCAGTACTGCCAGTTTGCCGGCCTGTACCAGATTGTCCTGCGTCTGGCGCAAATGCTGTTCGGTGCGAATCCGCTCGCTGACTTCTTCTTGTAGCCGCTGATTGGTCAGCGACAGGTCGGCGGTGCGTTCTTCCACCTTGCGTTCCAGTTCGCGGTAGGCTTGCTGCAGTGCTTCGCGGGCGGCCAGCTTGTCGCGCAGGCGGCGACGGCGTTCGTTCAGCCACAAAATACCGGTCAGGCTGAGCAAGGTCAGCACTGCGGCCAGCGCGGCGCGGTTGTAGGCCAGCTGGTAGACCGGGTCCAGGCTGGACAACACGGTCAGCCGCCAGTTGGACAAGGGCAGCTGCAGCGACTGGCCCAGCATGTCGCGCGGGTAGGCCAGACGGCTCAGTGGCTTGCGTCCTGCCTGTTCCAGCCTATAGATGTGGCTGCCATCGCCCAGGCTGCGCCGCTCTTCCAGCCCCAGCGGTGGCAGGCGTTTGCGGTTGTATTGCAAATTGCGGTCAAATGCGTCCTGCAGGGCCTTGCTGAAGGGCTTGAGGGTGTTGAATTTCCAGCCGGGTTCTGTGGCCAGAATCACCACGCCGTTCTGGTCCGATACCATGACGGTAGTCTTGTTTTCCCGCCACAGTTTTTCCAGGTACTCCATGTTTACCTTCACCACCGCCACTCCGATGATGCGACCGCGGTTGCTCAGTGGTTCGGACAGATAGTAACCGGCTTCGCTACGGGTGGTGCCAACGCCAAAAAAGCGGCCGGGCTGGCCGTTCATGGCATCGGTGAAGTAGGCGCGAAAGGAATCGTTTTCACCCAGGTAACTGTCTGGCTGGCGCCAATTGCTGGTGGCCTTGACCACGCCCTTGTCATCCATGATGTAAATGGCGCTGGCCCCGGTGCGCTGGCTCAGGCGTTCCAGATAATCATTGGCAGCCTGTTGCCGTTGGACATCGTCCGGCGCGTGCAGCAAACGGTCTACATAAGGGGAAAGGCCCAGCAGGCTGGGCAGGCGGGCGTAGTGCCCGATTTCACTTTCCAGACTGTTGGCGTAAAGCTCCAGCCGCTGGGTGTTGGCCGCACGCAGTTCTTCCAGCGAGCCGTCCACGCTGGCGCGAAAGGCACTGACGGCAGCAATGTCCATCAACACCAATAACAGCGCAATTCGTAGCACGGTACGCAGTTTCAAGCGAAATCCAATCCTGAGGTCGAAAGTTGCCCGGCTGGCGGTCTGGCTGGCCGTAAAACACAGCAAGGCGGCCCAGGGCCGCCTTGTTCAGATTAGTGATGCCCCAGTTGACGGGGCAGGAGCTATTGTAGCAAAAGCGCCAGGGTTCGCGGTGATGCCTTCCGGCTCAGAGATGACGTTCGAAGTGGCTGACCAGTCGCTTCAGATCGTGCGCGGTGGTGTGCAGTTGCTGGGCGACCTCGCGGGTGGTGGCAATACTGTGACTGTTCTGCTCGGTCAGCACACTCATGGTTTCCATGTTCTGTGCCACTTCGGTGGAGGCCGAGGATTGCTGCTGCAACATCTCGGCTACATTGGCCGCAGAGGCCGACACGCCCTGATTGGCCTCGCGGATGGCTTCCAGGCTTTCGCTGGCGATACTGATGGCACTTTCCACCCCTTCCACTTTGTTCAGGGCCTGCTGGACGTTTTGCAATACCTGGCGGGTGCGTTCGTGCAACACATTGATGGACTGCTCGATTTCCAGGGTATTGCCGGCAGTGCGCTCTGCCAGCTTGCGTACTTCATCGGCCACCACGGCAAAGCCGCGGCCTTGTTCGCCGGCGCGGGCCGCTTCGATGGCGGCGTTCAGTGCCAGCAGGTTGGTCTGGTTGGCAATTTCCTTGATGACCGAGGTGACCGAGCCGATTTCTTCTGCCGACTTTTCCAGTACCAGAATGGCATCGCGGGTATGTTCGAACTCACCCATCACCTGCCGGGTGGCCTGGCTGGTTTCCCGCATTTTGTCTTCACCCTGATCCGCCAGCTGGGTGGCGGCACTGGCATGGCCTTTGCCGGCCTGAGTGGTGAGGGAGATTTCATTCACCGATACGGATAGCTGTTCCAGTGCGGCGGCAACACGGGTGATGCCTTCCAGTGCGTGTTCGCCGCGTTTTTCCAGATGGGAGGCTTCGGTATGCGTAGCGGTTGCCGCCTGGCTGATGTCATGCGCGCCGGACACCACATCGGCCAGCACCGCACGGGTATTGATGCGCATGGTTTCCAGCATTTCCATCATCTGGCGCATGTCCTGGCAGCCAGATTGTGTAATCGGCTCCTTGAAGTTGCCTTCGGCCAGCCTGCCCAGTCCTTGCTTGGCTTGCGCCAATGGTGTGGCAATGCTCTGGTAAATGACCAGTCCAGTCGCAATCAGCCAGATGATGCTGCCAGCATTGAGAATGTCGTGGACGATGCTGTCCGGCAGGATGAATTGGGCCAGCAGCGCCAGTACCGGTGGCAGCATGGCCAGCAACAGCAGGCGCTGCATGGAGATCCCGCTGTGATGTCGGGTGACCGGGAAGGCGCTGCGCCTGGCGCGAATCTCGGCGTACAACTGGTCGGCCTGCTGGCATTGCTGCTTGTCCGGTGCGCTGCGTACCGACATGTAGCCCACTGTGTGGCCGTTTTCCCGGATCGGCGTCACATAGGCATCCACCCAGTAAAAGTCACCCTGCTTGCTGCGGTTCTTCACCAGGCCGCGCCAGGGGTGGCCTGCTTCCACCGTACGCCACAAATCCTCGAACGCCTCGGCGGGCATATCCGGATGCCGCACGACGTTGTGCGGCTGGCCGATCAGCTCTTCCTCGGTAAAACCGCTGATGTCGATGAAGGCACGGTTGGCATAGGTAATCAGCCCCTTGATATCAGTCTTGGTGACGATGGGCCGTTTGGGATGCAAAAACAGCTCGTGCTGGGTGACAGGCTGGTTGTTACGCATGGTTTTCTCTGGAAAATGACAGCGTCAGCCAATCCGCCAGTTTTGGCATGGCATGGTTCTGCTTTGGCGTGACGCCCGGTTTCAGCTCAGTAATATACTGTCCTGATAGCGGTATAGCTGAAAAAGGCTAATGCCATAATCATTTTTTTGCAAAGCATTATTGATGTCTGTGTTTTTAAGTACTTTTAAATCATCAGGATGATGGTTGACGGACCGCCATAGCCGCACACAATTCGTCGGCAAAATGTTCCACCAGTGCCGAGGCAGGGCGATGCAGCGGGCGAATCAGATTAACCCGGAACGGTAGCGAAACCGCCAATGGGCGAATACAAACACCCTGGCCGGCATATTCCTGCGCGGTCAGCGGATTGACCACCGCCATGCCTATGCCCTGGCGCACCATGCAGCACACCGAGGCTGCGCTGTTGGTTTCCAGCACCAGTTGCCGCGTGACCCCGGCATTGGCAAACAGCATATCCAGTTGCTGGCGATAGATATCGTTGGCAGACAGGCTGATAAAAGGCTGCCCGGCAAAATCGCTCAGTTCCAGCACGGACTTGCTGCATAGCGGATGGGTGTCGGGCAGTACCGCCACTTCATCACCGCAGAACAGCTGCTGCTGGCTGGTGCCCGGTGGCTGGATATGGCTTTCGCTCAGGCCCAGATCATGGCGCTGGGCGGCCAGCCATTCTTCCAGCAAGGGAGATTCCTGCGGCGTGATATTCAGCTTTACCTTGGGATAGCGCGCCAGAAAGCGCTGGCACACCGTGGGTAGTACCGCCTGGGAAAACATGGGCAGACAGGCAATGGACAGCTGACCGGTATCGAAATGGCGCAAAGCCTGCGCGGTGCTGACTATCCGCTCCAGGCCCAGATAGGAACGCTGCACCTCTTCAAACAGCTGCAAGGCTTGCAGGGTAGGGCGCAAGCGCCCGCGCACCCGCTCGAACAGCACTAGGCCGCTGAGTTGCTCCAGCCGGGCCAGTTCCCGGCTGATGGTGGGCTGGGAGGTATGCAGCAAGGTGGCCGCTTCGGTCACGCTGCCGCTGGTCATGATGGCGTGGAAAATTTCCACATGGCGCAGGTTGAAGGACATGGCATCTGGTAGTGACAGAGAAGACTCATATCATAAATGAAAGACATGGCGATGAATTGATATTTTATTTTTGTCCATGCAAGCCTCACACTGCTGGAAAACCATGAATGGATTGCCATGAAAACCTTTGCCCCCTCACGCCTGGCCGCGCTGGCCGAACAGTTTTCCGCTCCGCTATGGGTTTATGATGCCCGGCTCATTCGCGAGCGCATTGCCCAGCTCAAGCAGTTTGATGTCATTCGTTATGCGCAAAAGGCCAACTCCAATACCCATATCCTGCGTCTGATGCGCGAGCAGGGCGTGATGGTGGATGCCGTGTCGCTGGGGGAAATCGAAAGAGCGCGCGTCGCCGGTTACGATCTGAGCACGGCCGAACCTTCCGAGGTGGTGTTTACTGCTGACGTGCTGGATCGCGCCACACTGGACAAGGTGGTGGCCGAGCGCATCGTGGTAAATGCAGGCAGCATCGACATGCTGCGCCAACTGGGCGAACGCTCCCCCGGTCATCGGGTATGGTTGCGCATCAACCCCGGTTTCGGTCATGGCCATAGCCACAAGACCAATACCGGCGGTGAAAACAGCAAGCATGGCATCTGGCATGCGGACCTGCCGCAGGCACTGCAAGTGATTGACGCAACCGGTCTGAAACTGGTGGGCATCCACATGCATATTGGCTCCGGGGTGGATTATGGCCATCTGCAACAGGTGTGCGGTGCCATGGTGGAGCTGGTGCGCAGCCTGGGACAGGATATTGAGGCCATCTCCGCTGGCGGCGGCCTGTCCATTCCTTACCGCGACGGTGACAGCCGCATTGATACCGAACACTACTTCCAGCTGTGGGACAGCGCGCGCAAGGAAGTGGAACAGCTGCTGGGCCACGCGGTGCGTCTGGAGATCGAACCGGGTCGCTTCCTGGTGGCCGAGTCCGGCGCGCTGGTGGCCGAGGTGCGGGCGGTGAAGGACATGGGCAGCCGCCATTTTGTGCTGGTGGATGCCGGCTTCAACGACTTGATGCGCCCGTCCTTGTACGGCAGTTACCACGCCATTTCGGTGCTGGAGCGCAATGGCAGCGAAAAGGCCGGCGCGGTGCCGACCGTGGTGGCTGGTCCGCTGTGCGAATCGGGTGATGTATTTACCCAGCAGGAAGGCGGCGTGGTGGAGAGCCGCGACTTGCCGCCAGCCACGGTAGGCGACTGGCTGGTGTTCCATGATGCCGGTGCGTATGGCGCTACCATGTCCTCCAATTACAACAGCCGCCCGCTGTTGCCAGAGGTGTTGCTGGATGGCGATGAAGCCAGGCTGATCCGTCGCCGCCAAACCATGGCCGAACTGCTGGCGCTGGAGACGGTGTAAATCCGGCTTGGCGTTGGGTCTGTGAATAAATTTTGAGTCAGAGTCCGCGCATGCGGAGGATGATTACGATGCCGCTGCCGCGCGGTAAACGGGAAGGAGGGCTTGCCTGGTCAAGCCCTCCTTTACCTCAAGACCAGCCCCGCAAGCATGGCCTGCGGCTGCCCGACAGGCCCAGCCCGGGCCAGGGTGCGCCTGAACGCGCGATTGGCTAAGGTCAAATCGCTCAGACAGGGCAGGCCCTTGACACCTTGCACCGGCTACCCGCCGGCATGCCGGACAGGGCCGGTGGGCGGGGGTTTCCTGTGTACAACAGCGCGATGAAACTGCCCCGGTTTGCTTAGAAATCGGTCCGCATCATCATCCACGCGGTGCTGGCGCTGGACTTGGCCCAGGTCAGCGCACTTTGTCCCCCGGCATTCTGGCGTACCGCGCCGTAACCCGCTTGCAGCAGGCTGCGCTTGCTCAGCGTGTATTCAACACCCGCTGCCCACTGATTGGCTGACCAATTCAGATGCTGACCATCCATGTACACCCGGCCTCGGTGTGAGTACAGCGCCATGGGTTTGAAGGCGCCCAGCTGATAGCCGGCACTGAGCGCCACTACCTGGCTGCTCAGCTTGTTTACCCCGTCCTGGGCAATGCCGGTTTGCTGCAAGATGCCGGGAATCTCGAAATCATCACTGCCATTCTTGTTCTTCAGTGCATTGCCATACAGGCGGATTTTTTGCACGGTGGCGGCCAGTTGCAGTGCATCACCGCGATAGCCAAGTTCCACGCGCTGGATGGCACTGTTATTGGTGTTGATGGCATTCAGGCGGGTCATGACTGCGTAGTTGATGAAATAGCCGGCATCGGCATATCCCAGGCGTAAGCCCCAGGTTTCGCCGGACTTGTGTCCATCGCTTTGGCTTTCTCCGGCACCATACTGTAGCGAGGCCTCCATGCCCTTCCAGCGCGGGCTGTCGTAGCGCAGGCTGTTTTTGGCCCGGCTGTCGCCGTAGTTGTTGCTGCCAAAAATATCGCGTGCTTCATACAGCGGGTAGGCAATGCCGCTGCTGGCTTCGCGGCGCGGGCTGGCAAAGATGTCGGTTGCCTGGGTGCTGGTCAGCACATCATCCAGATAGCCGACACGCAGCCTGCCCCAGCTGTCCTGCAGGCCGACAAAGCTCATGCGGTTGGCCAGGGTGCCGCTGCCGGTGCCGCCGGTTGCCACGCCATCCATGGCCAGGCCGGTTTCCAGCTGCCAGATGACCTGCAATGCTCCAGCCAGGGTTTCCTTCCCCTTGAAGCCGATACGGCTGCTGAAGTCGTCAATGCCGGTGCTGCGCTTGAAACGGGTGTCCACGCTTTGCATGCTGTCGATACCAACGCGCAGGCTGCCGTACAGCGTGGTATCGGCCATGGCGATGGCCGGAAGCAAGGTGAATAGTGTGATGGGCAAGATACGGTGGGACATGATGTTTCCTGAGCATGAAGGCGATAAAAAAACCTTCCGCTGGATCAGGGGAAGGTGCTTGCGGTGCAGAGTGTGCAAATCCGCCTGTTCAGGCGTCAATGGCTCAGGGTGAGGAGAGTTGTTAGCGTGTTTTTACGATAATTTTCCTGTTTTCAGGGGTATTTTCGTTTAATTACCGTTCAATTTCGGCGACACTGCTGGCCACGGTGCGGCTGTGGGCTGGCAAGGACTGTACGGAATGCCTGGGGAGTGAGCAGCCACCAGGAAGATTCAGCATATTCATTGGCAATCGGATGGCAGAATCGTTGCGCGATCAGCGGCCAGGACGGGAAATGTCATGTTCTGCCTGCATTAATGCAAACGCCCCCGACAGGCGGGGGCGCGCGGCAAGCAGGTGCAGCCTGAGGCTTACATATTCATGTTGTTGATGACAAATTTGACGCCGGGTACTTTTTCGGCAATTACACCGGCTTTGTACATTTGCTGGTCATCGGTCATCTTGCCGTCAATGGTGACTTCCTGTTTCTTGCTGACTACATGCAGGTTCAGGGCTTTCAATTCCGGATCGCTGTCCAGCGCGTTCTTGACGTTGCTTGCCAGCTGTTCATCGCTGACCGGGGCGTCCTCGGCGTGGGCGATGATAGCGTGCGAGCCCATGAACAGGGCCAGGCTAGCCAACAGGGCAGAACGGGCGAAAAGGCGTTTCATCGGATATCTCCTTGCTTCAAGCTGAGTGATGGCCTGGCCAAGCTTGTGGTAGCGCGCCAGTGAATAATGTTGTGCTCGCCATGTTAGCCAGCTTTGTTTGCATTTTTGTTGCAGCTCGATGAAATGCGCAGGCGGCAGAACCCGCCGTGGCACGGATGGTCCCAAGGCCTTGTCCGTGCAGCTTGTTTCGCTGCGCGGTAACATGGGCGACCGGCGCAGTATGTCGGTCTTTCTCACTCTCTTCTCGATGTTGCAAATCATGTTCAGACGCTTGCTGTTACTGCTGCCGCTCATCTGGCTGGCTGCTTGCTCCACCACGTCAACACCGCCGCCATCTGTCGGCAGTGGCCCGCTCAGCCCGTCAGCCTTGCCTGGCTGGCAACAGCAGCGCACCGGCGATAGCCTGCAAGCCTTGTTGCAAAGCTGCAAGGTGTTGGCGCACAAGTCCGCCTGGCAGCCGGTCTGTAGCGATGCCTCCCGTATTGCCGAACAAGACGAGGGACAGGTGCGCCAGTTCTTCGAGCAGCACTTCAATGCCTGGGCGGTGCAGGATGCCGTTAATCCCAATGGTTTGATCACCGGTTATTACGAACCCTTGCTCAATGGCAGCCACACGCGTAGTCCGCGCACGCCATGGCCTGTTTACGGCGTGCCCGCCGACTTGCTGGTGATGGATTACCCGCCCGCAGCGCGCGGTAATAGCGTGCTGGTGGCGCGCAAAATCGGGCAAAACCGCCTGCAATGGCTGCCGGGCAAGGCCCAGGCCGGTAGTGGAGAGATTGAAATCCATCCGGCAGATTTCCCGGCGGATAACCGCAGCGGCAAGCTCAAGGGCCGTCTGGCGGGCAACCGCTTGCTGCCGTATTACACCCGGGCGGAAATCGCCCAGGGCAAGGGAGTGGCCAGCGCTCCGGTGCTGGCCTGGGTGGAAGACCCGGTAGAGTTGTTCTTCCTGCAGGTACAGGGTTCGGGTCGCATTCAGCTGGAAGATGGCAGCTTTCTGCACCTGGGTTATGCCGAGCAGAATGGCTACAACTACCAGTCCATCGGCAAATGGCTGGTGGATAAAGGGGAAATGACGCTGGCCAATGCTTCGATGCAGGGCATCCAGGCCTGGATCAAGGCCAACCCCGGGCGTCAGCAAGCTCTGTTCGACGTTAACCCCAGCTATGTGTTTTTCAAGACACTGCCCGGTGGCGACAGCGGCCCGGCTGGTGCGCTGGGGGTTCCGCTGACAGGTGGTTACAGCATTGCGGTGGACCCGCGCTATATCCCCTTGGGAACACCGGTTTTCCTGTCCACCAGCTGGCCTGGCAGTGCGCAGCCGCTGGCCAGGCTGGTGCACGCACAGGACACAGGCAATGCCATTCGCGGTGCGGCACGGGCCGATTTGTTCTGGGGCTTTGGCAGTGAGGCCGGCATGTATGCAGGCAGGATGAAACAGAACGGCAAGCTGTGGATGTTGCTGCCCAGAGGCATGACGCCATCCAGGGTGGCGTTACCGTAATGAATGCCAGTAAAACCAGTGGAACCATAAGAAATGAAGTCAGCCAGCTTGGGGTGGTGCGTATTGCTGATGGGGTTGACCGCGTGTCATGGTGCGCCAGAGGGTGCTGTGGCTGACCAGCCGGCTTCTGCCGCAAGCGCGCAGACCATGGTGCGGACATTGTCGCGCGCCGATGTGGTGGTGGCACGGACTGGTGTGCTGCGTGACACCTTGCCGTTTACCGGGACGCTGACAGCGCTGAAAAGCAGCAGTATCGCTGCTGAAGTGGAAGCCAGGGTGGAGCAGGTACTGGTGCGGGAAGGGGAGACGGTAAAACCCGGGCAAGTGCTGGCCCGGCTGGACTCCGAATCGCTGGACCAGTCGGTGACCGAGCAACAGGCCCAGCTGGCGGCCAACCAGTCGCGGCTGAAACTGGCACGTACCAAGCTGGACAAGCAGCACGAGCTTTTGCAAAAGGGGTTTATCTCCCAGCTGGCCTACGACGAGGCCGAAAGCGAGTTCACCGTGCGCCAGGGCGAGTTGCAGGCGCAAACCAGCCAGTTGGCGCGTGCCCGCCGTCAGCAGGCGGATAGTGTGGTGCGTGCTCCGATTGCCGGTGTGGTGTACGAACGCAAGATCAATCCCGGTGAAATTGCCGCCCGCAACGCCCGGCTGTTTTCCATTGCCGATTTATCGGTGCTGGAGCTCAGTGCCAGTGTGCCATCGCAGTGGATAGGGCAAATCAAGGCGGGCCAGCAAGCGCGTTTCAGTGTGGAAGGCCTGCCGGATGAAGTACTGGGGGACGTGGTGCGGGTCAATCCGGTGGCGCAAAGCGGCACCCGCAGTTTTCTGATTTATATCCGGGTGAATAATGCGGATGGCCGCCTCAAGGCCGGGCAGTTTGCCAAGGGCGGCCTGGTTTTGCATGAGGAGCGCGGGCAGGTAGTACTGCCACAAGAGGCGGTGCAGGATTTGCCCGCACATCCCTGGGTGATGCTGGTGGACAAGGGGCGCTTGCAGCGCCAGCCGGTGCAGCTGTTGTTATGGTCGCAGACCGAACACAAGGTTGCCGTTGCCGGTCTGTCGCCTGGCAAGGTGTTGCTGGCCGCCCCCTTGCTGGGTGTGCGCAGCGGCGATGCCGTGCGCTTGCCGACTGATCTGAAATAAGGGGAATGGCATGTGGTTGACCCGCGTCAGCGTGCGCAATCCCTATTTCGCTACCGTCCTGATGTTGTCCCTGTTGGTACTGGGGCTGTTTGCCTGGACGCGGCTGCCGGTGGAGGAGTTGCCGGACATCCGCTTCCCGGTAGCGGTGGTCAGTACCGGGTATGGCGGTGCCTCGCCCGAGGTGGTCGAAAGCGAAGTAACCCGTCCGCTGGAAGAGGCCATCAATACCATCAACGGCATCAAGCATATCCGTTCCTATTCGTTTGAAGGCAGTTCCACCATCGTGGTGGAGTTTGCGCTGACGGTGGACCCGGCGGTGGCGGTGCAGGATGTACGCGACCGGGTGGGCGGCGTGCAAGGCCGCTTCCGCCGTGAAATCGGCACACCTTCGGTGTCGCAGTTCAATCCGAATGATCAGCCCTTGCTGTCCATCACCTTCAGTTCGGACCAGGTGTCGCAACGCAGCTTGACCACCTGGCTGGAAAATACGCTGAAAAAGCGCCTGCAAATGGTATCTGGCGTGGGCGAGGCCAAAGTGGTAGGCGGAGTAAGGCGGCAAATCCGCATTGATGTCGACCCTTACCGGCTGGAGTCCAGCGGCCTGTCCTTGCAGGAAGTGGCCGATGCCATCCGCGCCGGCAACCGGGACTTTCCGGCAGGTGCGGTCAGCAGCGCCAGCAACGAACTGAATGTGCGGGTGAGTGGCAAGCTCAAGTCGCCGGAAGACTTTGCCAATCTGGTTACCGGCTACCGCAATGGCAGCCCTATCCGGCTGTCGGATGTGGCCAGTGTCAGTGATGCCGAAGCCGAAGCCAGCAGTACGGCCTTGATTGATGGCAAACCCGGGGTAGGGATAGACATCCGCGCGGCACGCGGGGCCAATGTGGTGGACGTGGCCAATGGTGTGAAGCAGGTGATCGATGCCATGCAAGACCACATGCCGGCCGGCACCCAGGTGCACTTCACCTACGATAAGTCCGCCGAGGTGAAAAAGTCGCTGGCCAATGTGGAAGCCACCTTGCTGGAAGGCGCGGCGCTGACGGTGCTGATCGTGTTCCTGTTCCTGGGCAGCTGGCGCAGTACGGTCATTACCGGCCTCACCCTGCCGGTGGCGCTGGTGGGCACCCTGTTTGCCTTGCAGGCACTGGGCTTCACCCTCAACCTGATGACGCTGATGGCACTTTCGCTGTCCATCGGCCTGTTGATTGACGACGCCATCGTGGTGCGGGAAAACATCGTGCGTCATCGCCAGTTGGGCAAAAGCCATGTGCAGGCGGCGCTGGATGGCACCAATGAAATCGGCCTGGCGGTACTGGCCACCACCCTTACCGTGGTGGCGGTGTTCCTGCCGGTAGGCTTCATGAGCGGCATCATCGGCAAGTTTTTTCACCAGTTTGGCCTGACCGTCACGGTAGCGGTGCTGATTTCCATGCTGGTCAGCTTCACGCTGGACCCCATGCTGTCTTCCATCTGGCCGGACCCGCACCAGCATGGCGACCGGCACCGTGGCCCACTGGGGCGCATGCTGGACTGGTTTGAATCCTCGCTGGACAAGCTGGCCAATCGTTATGTCGGGGTGATCAGCTGGTCGCTGGCTCATCGCAAGACGGTACTGTCCCTGGCTGTCCTGCTATTGCTGGGCAGTTTCATGCTGTTGCCGCATATCGGCGGCGAATTCATGCCGCGTCAGGACAAGGGCAAATTCTCACTCTCCTTCAAGACGGCGCCTGGCTCCTCGCTGGATTACACCGTGGCCAAGGGCCGCGAACTGGAAGCCTTGCTGCGCCAGTTGCCCGCTGTGCGTTCCATCCAGTTGACCGCCGGTAGCAGCAGCTTTGGTGCCAGCAAGAGTGACGGGCGGCTGGTGGTGGACCTGGGCGACAAGAACAGCCGCCAGCACAGCCTGTTCTCGCTGATGCAACAGGCCAGGGCCAAGGCGAGCCGGGTGGCGGGTGTGGAGGTGGAATCGGTCGAGGAAATGGGCAAGGAAGGTCCGGGTGGCAAGCCCGTCAGCATTGGCCTGCGTGGCAGTAATCTTGACGAGCTGGATGCCGCAGCCAGTCAGTTGATGAGCCGGCTGGCGCAGGTAAGAGGGGTGGGCGATCTGCAAAGCAGCCTGTCCGATGCCGACCCGGCCATCAAGCTGGAAGTGCGCCGCGATGCCGCCGCCAGCCTGGGCGTGGACCTCAACAAGGTAGGCAGCACCTTGTCGCAGTTGCTGGCCGGGGATGTGGTCAGTACCTGGGAAGCGCCGGACGGAGAAAACTACGATGTGCTGCTGCAAGTGCCACGCAGCGAACGCAGCAATGCCTTGCTGGACATCATTACCGTGGCCGGCCGGGCCGATGCCAATGGTGCGGCCAGCATGGTGCCGCTGTCCACGGTTACCCGGCTGAGCCCGGGGCTCAGTCCACGCCAGATCGACCGTGTAGACCTGCTGCGCCAGGTGACAGTGACCGGCAATATCGCCGGGCGTGACGCCGGTTCGGCTTTTGCCGATATCAGCAAAATCACCGCCAGCCTCAAGCTGCCCGCCGGTGTCAGCCTGGCCGAAGAAGGCGAACGGCGCGACATGGAAGAGTCGCTGGGCTATGCCTTGCAGGCGCTGGCCATGGGGGTGATCTTCATCTACATGATTCTGGCCGCCCAGTTCCGCAGCTTTACTTTGCCGCTGGCCATCATGGTGGCTCTGCCACTGGCTTTCGTCGGTGTGTTTGTGGCGCTTTGGCTGTCGGGTTCTACACTCAATATGTTCTCGGTCATCGGCATCATCATGCTGATGGGCCTGTGCGCCAAGAACGGCATCCTGCTGGTGGACTTCATCAACCAGTCGCGCCGCGAGGGCATGGTGCGTACCGATGCCATCATCGCCGCAGGCCGGGTGAGGCTGCGCCCCATCATGATGACCAGCTTGGCCATGATCTTCGGCATGCTGCCCATGGCCATCGGTAGTGGCGAAGGGGTGGAAACACGCGCGCCGATGGCCTTTGCCATCATCGGCGGCATGGTGAGTTCCACCGTGCTGACCTTGCTGGTACTGCCGGTGGTGTACAGCTATCTGGATGGCGTACGCCAGTGCTTGCGGCGCATATTGGGCGCGGGCAGCCCCCCGCATGCTTGAGGCCGGCGGTGTGGTTTGAGCCGACTGACCGAAAGAACAGATAGCCAACAGTCTCGTTTTCTATAATCGGATTCTTGATTCTGTCTGAAGCATCCGGTTTTCCGACCCGCGGCCTGAACGGTAGCGGAAGGGCAGGGGAGAACGTCATGTACCGCTGGATTGTCTGCTGTTTGTCGGGTTTGCTGATGTCACTGTCGGCCTCTGCTACCGTGCGGCCCGTCCCGGTGCGTTATGCGCTGGTGTCCGGGCTGGAAGACCCGCACCTGCCCTACATGCTGTCGCTGTTGCAACTGGCCTGTGACGAGGCGGGCTTGCGCTGTCAGCTGCAGGCCGCCTCCACCATGAACCAGTCGCGGGCGATGGTGCAATTGGGCAAGCGTGAAGGTGGTATTGATCTGTTCTGGGGCATGACCAGTCGTGAGCGCGAACAGCAGGCCATCTCCATCCGCATTCCGCTGGACAAGGGCTTGCTGGGCTGGCGGGTGGCGTTGATCCATGCCAGTCAGCCAGACTTGCTGGCCGGTGTGCGTGATGTGAAGCAGCTTTCCCGGCTGATGGCAGGGCAGGTGGCGGATTGGCCGGATACCGAGATCTTGCGTCATGCCGGCTTGCCGGTACTGACCACACAGGATTACGGCAACCTGTTTCCCATGCTGCAAAGAAAACGTTTTGATTATTTCCCGCGCAGTGTGATCGAAGTGCAGCGCGAAGCAGCCTTGCCGGTGGCCAAGGGCTTGCTGATCGACCGTCATCTGGTATTGCACTACCCCACCGCCATGTATTTCTTTGTCAGCCGCAACAAACCAGAGTTGGCGGCCCAACTGGAGCAGGGACTGCGCAAGGCATTGAAGGATGGCCGTTTCAACCAGCTGTTCCAGCGTTATAACGGCCAACTGCTGTCACAGCTGGCGTTGGCCACACGGCGGGAAATTCCGCTCGACAATCCGCTGCTGCCTCCGGCTACGCCCTTGCAGGACCGTACGCTATGGTATCGGCCCTGATCCGGTACTGGCACATCAATGTTGTTGCCCTTCCTCCTCCAGCCACTGACAAAAGGCGGTGACCAGCTCATCGCCCACCAGTGATTGCGGTACGGCCCAGGAATAACCCCGTACGGAGATTTCCGGTCCCGCCAGTGGAGCCACCAGTTTGCCGCTGGCTAATTCGCTTTCAATCACCGGCAGCGCGCCCAGCGTCACACCCAGCCCGTCCACTGCCGCCTGCAAGGCCAGGTAGTAATGATCGAAATGCTGGTCTGCGCCGGACTGCAAGCCGGGCACCCCGGCAGCTGCCAGCCAGCGTGCCCAGGCCACCGGCCTGGTTTCCGCGTGCAGCAAGGTGTGTTGCGCCAGGTCGGCAGGCTGCCGGATGGGCAGGCGCGCCAGCAAGGCCGGGCTGCATACCGGGATTTCCCGCTCGGTGAGAAAGGCATGCGAGACAAAGCCATGCCAGTGGTCCTTGCCACGACGGATGGCAATGTCGAAGTCGGCATTCTGGTTGTTGATGCTGGCATCGGATGTAGCCAGTCGCAATTCCACCCCTGGGTAGCGCAGCTGAAAGCGGGTAAGCCTGGGCAATAACCAGTGCATGGCCAGCGTGGGGGTGACGTTGATGTTCAGCCGGTGTCCCTGCTGGCGGGCCTGCAGTTTTTCGGTGGCAGTGGCAATGCCGTCCAGCGCAGTCTGGATGGCTGGCAGATAAGCCTGACCGGCCGCCGATAGCCGAACCCGGCGGCCATGGCGTTCAAACAGGCTGACGCCCAGCCAGTCCTCCAGCTGTTGAATCTGGCGACTGATGGCACCGTGGGTCACATACAGGGCTTCGGCTGCAGCGGTGAAACTGCCTTGTCGTGCAGCAGATTCAAAGGCCTTTAGCGCATTGAGTGGGGGAAGGCGACGGTTCATGCTGGTGAGTTTAGCTCACAAAGAATGCCATAAAAACTCGTTTGTTCTGACGGCATTGGCGGGCTAGCCTTGCACGATGAATTCATCACTGATTATTCCCACTCGCCGCCAGTTGTTTCTGGGTTTCTTCAGCATCGGTCTGAGCGGTTTTGGCGGTGTGCTGCCACTGGCGCACCGCATGCTGGTGCAGCAGCGTCGCTGGCTGAACGAGGAAGAGTTCACCGAACTCTTGGGGCTGGGACAGATTCTGCCCGGGCCCAATATCGTCAATATGTCCATCGCCATTGGTTCGCGCTTTCATGGCGTGGCCGGAGCCTGGCTGGCTGTGGCCGGGCTGATGCTGGCCCCGCTCATCATCGTGCTGAGCATGGTCATGCTGTACGACCACTACCAAAGCCTGCCGGACGTGCAGGGCACCTTGCACGGACTGGCCTCGGCGGCGGCAGGTTTGCTGCTGGCCATGGTGTTGCGCATGGGGCAGAAAATAGAGCTGCACTGGCAGACGGTGTCGTTGGCCATACTCACCTTTGTGGCGGTCGGCGTATGGCGCCTGCCCTTGCTGCCGGTGTTACTGGTGCTGGGCCCGCTGTCGGTGTGGCTGGCCCGTCGACGCCAGCGATCTGGAGATGAATCATGCTGATCCTGCTGTCCTTGCTGGCCAGTTTTTCCTTGTTTTCGCTGATGGCGGTGGGGGGGGCGGTAACGCTGATTCCCGCCATGCACAGCTATGTGGTGGACAGCCATCACTGGATGAGCGGACAGGAGTTTGCCGCCTTGTTTGCCATTGCTCAGGCGGCACCGGGGCCGAACGTGCTGGTGGTCAGCCTGATTGGCTGGAAAGTGGCAGGCCTCGCCGGTGCGCTGGTGGCCACTGTGGGCATGTGTGGCCCGTCCTCGCT
The DNA here is from genome assembly GCF_013391415.1 of Aquitalea sp. LB_tupeE. Taxonomy (GTDB): domain Bacteria; phylum Pseudomonadota; class Gammaproteobacteria; order Burkholderiales; family Chromobacteriaceae; genus Aquitalea. The sequence continues at coordinate 172,798 of NZ_JACAXB010000010.1, read as the reverse complement.
GCTGTGTTACTACGTCACCCGGCTGTGGCAACGCTTTCATGGTTCGCCATGGCGACGCGCCATCGAGCGCGGCCTGGCCCCGCTGACCATCGGCCTGGTGGCGGGCAGTGCCATGCTGATGAGTGAGGCGGCCAATGCGCGCTGGACCGGCTGGTTGCTGTGCGGCGTAGTCGCTGTCATCGCCTGGCGCAGCCGCATCAATCCGCTGTGGCTACTGGCTGGCGGTGCCGTACTGGGTTGGCTGGGGTGGATCTGAAGCTTGCTCCGGCGCGTCATCAGTGTTTCACGCAGCGTGGGCAGACTAAGCCGTTTGCAAGCTGATGGAGAAACCATGCGGCTGTGGTCGTTGACGCCTGCCCGGCAAAACCTGCTGTTGTGCCTGCTGGCCTTGCGCCTGTATCTGGTGGAGCTGGTGGCCGTTCCTGTGGCACTGCTCTATCTGCACCCGGCTTGCGGACTGATATTGTTGCTCACCTTGTTGCTGATTCCGCTGCGCTGGCAATTGCTGCACGAGGCGGCACATGGCCATTTGTTGCCCTCCGCCACACATAACAGATTGGCGGGGCGATTGATGGGCATTGCACTGGGTCTGCCGTTTGATGTGTGGCGGCAGGCGCATCAATTGCACCATCGCTACAGCCGTAGCCGCTGGCATCAGGTGGAAGTGTACGACCCGTCCTGCGAACGCTACTGGTCACGCCAGTTGTTGCTGATACTGCGCATCAGTGGTGGTGCTTATTTGTTGGCCTGGTGCGGTAGCCTGTTGCTATTGTTTGTCCCGGCTGCGGCCCGCTGGCCCTTGTTATGTCGGCACTTTGCCTTGTGGCCGCGCCTGCATGTGCGCATGCAGCGTTGTCGCCGTCTGTCCGCTGCGCGCACCGATGCCGCGCTGGCACTGCTGTTGCCGCTGCTGTCCTTGCTGGTGTACGGCCAGCATGACTGGATGTTGTGGCTGGCACTGCTGTCACGCGCCGTGCTGATTTCCCTCACCGACCATGTCTGCTTTGCTGCCCAGGCGCTGGGTTGTCCCCGCCGAGCGGCCAATCTGTTCTTGCCGCGCTGGCTGGGATATTGCCTGCTCAACAGCCATCTGCGCGGTGTACACCAGCGCTGGCCGCATCTACCCTGGCAAGCGCTGCCACAGCAGTTTTCCAGTACCGGCCTGGACTGGGATGGGGCTTATCTGGAGCGTTTGACCGGGGTGCAATGGCAGCTTCAGGCCAGAGACCATCTGCCGGTAATACCCCTGTAGAAGTCAGGGATGGGTATAATGCCGCTGAATTCATTACGCCAGGCTAGCAAGCCCACACCGACATGACCCAGCTCAAGAATGACACTTTCCTGCGTGCGCTCCTGAAGGAGCCGGTTGAATACACCCCCATCTGGATGATGCGCCAGGCTGGCCGCTACCTGCCGGAATACCGCGCCACGCGCGCACGCGCAGGCAGCTTCATGGGCTTGTGCACCAGCCCTGACTACGCCACCGAAGTGACTCTGCAACCGCTGGACCGCTTCCCGCTGGATGCTGCCATTCTGTTTTCCGACATTCTCACCGTGCCGGATGCCATGGGCCTGGGCCTGTACTTTGCCGAGGGCGAAGGCCCCAAGTTCGAACGCCCGCTGCGCGACGAGCAAGCCATCCGTGCACTGCAGGTACCGGTACTGGACAAGCTGCAATACGTGTTCGACGCCGTGTCCAGCATCCGCAAGGCGCTGGATGGTCGCGTGCCGCTGATCGGCTTCTCCGGCAGCCCGTTCACCCTGGCCTGCTACATGATTGAAGGTGGTGGTTCGGATGACTTCCGCCACGTGAAAGCCATGCTCTACAGCCGTCCCGAACTGCTGCACCACATCCTGGCGGTCAATGCCCAGACAGTGACCGACTACCTGAATGCCCAGATCGACGCCGGTGCCCAGGCGGTGCAGATCTTCGATACCTGGGGCGGTGCGCTCAGCCACGCGGCCTACAAGGAATTCTCGCTGGCTTACATGCAGCGTATTGTGTCCGGCCTGAAGCGCGAAGCCGACGGCCGTCGCGTGCCGGTGATCGTGTTCACCAAGAATGGCGGTCAATGGCTGGAAGACATCGCCGCCATCGGTGCGGACTGTGTCGGCCTGGACTGGACCACCGACATCGGCCTGGCCCGTGCGCGTGTGGGTGACAAGGTGGCACTGCAAGGCAATTTCGACCCGAATGCCTTGTTCGGCTCGCCTGCGGCCATCGAGGCCGAAGCCGGTCGTATTCTGGCTGCGTATGGTCAGGGCTCCGGCCATGTGTTCAACCTGGGGCATGGCATTTCCCAGCATGCCGACCCGGCCCATGCCGCGGCTCTGGTTGAAGCGGTACATCGCCTGTCCCGTTCCTACCATCAGTAAGTCTTGCTGACAGGCTGGGGCATGCTGCCCCGGCCTGTCCATTTGCAAGAATCCAAGCTTTATTTCCTGCCTGATTTCCAATTGTTTTTCGATTTTCCGCACTTGCTGTATCTTTTCTCCTGGCTGCGGGGGAGGGGGTATACCCTGCCTTGCCGTGCGGTTTTGTCTGCTTCTCGCGGTAAATGGATGGCATGCATGAAAGGGGTGTTGACAGTTGCACCGACTGTTGTTCTCGGAGTTATGCACACTGGAATCGCCCTTGGCGGCAAATTGTCAAGTCCGATGGGCAAAATTAGTGCAATGTAGTTAAGTTATTGAAATTAAAAGAAATATTGTTCTGATTAATTTTTGTGCAATCTAATGGAAATGCTGATTTAATGGCCTTTCCATGCCGGGATGCAGAGTTGTTCACAAAGATATCCACAGCTTCTGTGCATAGATGGCGCAAAGCCTTGTCGGTGCTGGGTTTGCTGTAAAGGGAAAATTTACCGTGGGTTCTCAGAGAGTTCAGGTGGTGGTTGATCTGCCCCTGTTTGGCGCATTTACCTACCTGTCTCATTTTGATGTCATACCCGGTCAACGGGTGGCGGTTCCCTTTGGCAAACGCCAGCTGTGTGGCGTGGCTGTCACGGGCATACCCCCCGAGGGTTTGCCTGACAGTCAGCTCAAAGCCATAGAGCAGGTGTTTGACGGCTTGCCGCCGCTACCGGCGGATTTTCTGGCGCTCACCGAATTTGCCGCCGCTTATTACCATTATCCGCTGGGGCCGACGCTGTTTACCGCCTTGCCCACCGGTCTGCGTGAAGCACGCGACATCATTCCGGCCGATGAACGTCCGTTTGGCCTGAGCGATCAGGGGCAGCTTGCCCAGCCACCAGCACGGCAACGGGCGCGTCTGGCCTTGTGGCAGGCACTGTGCGATGGCCCGCTCACACAGGAACAAGCCCGGCAGGTCACCCCGCAAGCGGGCAAGATTCTGGCGGACTGGCTGGCCGAGGGGCTGGTGCTGCGTGTGGCAGCAGAAAAGCCTGCCTTGCAGCTAGGCAGTGCACCGCAACTGAATGCCGACCAGCAGGCGGCTCTGGATGCCTTGCTGGCGCAGCCCGGCGGCTTTCAGCCCTGGCTGCTGCATGGCATTACCGGCAGCGGCAAGACCGAAGTGTATTTGCAGCACATTGCCCATAGCCTGGCTGCCGGGCAGCAGGTATTGGTGCTGGTGCCGGAAATCAATCTCACTCCGCAACTGGTGGAGCGCTTCATCCAGCGTTTTCCGGCTACCCGCATTGCGGTACAGCACAGCCAGCTGGCGGAGGGCGAGCGCCTGCGCAACTGGCTGGACGCCTGGCAAGGGCGTGCCGATATCGTGATCGGCACCCGCTTGTCGGTCTTTACCCCCATGCCACGGTTGGGGTTGATTGTGGTGGATGAAGAGCATGATGGTTCGTTCAAGCAGCAGGACGGTTTGCGCTACCATGCGCGCGATCTGGCCATCTGGCGCGCACACCGGGCCGGCTTGCCCATTATTCTGGGCAGCGCCACCCCGAGTCTGGAAACCGTGGCCAATGTCGAAGCCGGGCGCTATCGCCAGCTCAAACTCAGCCAGCGGGCACATGGCGCGGCCAAGCTGCCGCAGGTACGGCTGGTGGATACCCGGCGCGCCAAGCTCACCGAAGGGTTGTCCGACCCGGTGATCAAGGCTTTGGCCGTCCGGCTGGAACGACGGGAAATGAGCCTGGTATTCATCAACCGGCGTGGTTTTGCCCCGGTGCTGGCTTGTAGTGATTGCGGCTGGACCAGTGGTTGTCCGCGCTGCTCCACCCGGCTGGTACTGCATCTGCTGGAGCGCAAGCTGCGCTGCCATCATTGCGGCTGGGAGGAAGCGGTACCCCATGCCTGCCCGGAGTGCGGTGCGCCGGACATCAAGCCGCTGGGCGAGGGGACGCAGCGGCTGGAATCCGCACTGGGACGCTTGTTCCCGACGGCGCGCATCTTGCGCATAGACCGCGACACCACCCAGCGCAAACAGGCCTGGGAGGAGATTTACCGCCAGGTGCATGCCGGAGAGGTGGACATGCTGGTGGGCACGCAGATGCTGGCCAAAGGCCACGATTTCGGCACGCTGTCGCTGGTGACGGTACTGAATGCCGATGGCGGCTTGTATTCCGCTGACTATCGCGCCTCCGAACGCCTGTTCGCCCAGCTCACCCAGGTGGCGGGCCGCGCTGGCCGGGCGGATGCGCCGGGTGAAGTGCTGGTGCAGACGCAATGGCCGGATCACCCACTGTATCAGGCACTGGTGGCGCACGATTTTGACGGTTTTGCCGCCAGCTTGCTGCAAGAGCGTCGTCAGGCGGCCTTTCCGCCGTCGGTGCATCAGGCCCTGCTGCGCGCCGATGCCACCGAACTGGCGCAGGCCACGGCCTTTCTCACTCAGGTGCGCAACCAGGTACAGAACATAGCTGCAGGCGTGCTGATTTCCGGCCCGGCCCCGGCCTTGATGGTGCGGCTGGCCAACCGTGAGCGCGCCCAGCTGGTGCTGGAATGTGCCAACCGTCAGCAACTGCATCAGTTTCTCGATCAACTACCCCCGCTGCTGGATCAACTGGCCCGCCAGTATGGCCGCGGTTTGCGCTGGTCGCTGGATGTCGACCCGCAGGAGATGTAAATGAAGGTGTTTTCCTCCGTCCTGGTATTGGCGCTGTCCTGCCACATTGCCACTGCCGCCGCGCTTGACCTGCACGGACTCAAACCGGACGAAGTAGCTGTCTGGGCTGCTCCGGTAGAAGGCGGCCCGGAGCTGGCCAGCTTGCGTGCGGATGTGCCGGTCAACCCGGCCTCCACCATGAAATTGCTCACCAGCTGGACTGCGCTTAGCCGGCTGGGCCCCGGCTACCGCTGGACCACCCGGCTGGTTTCCGCCGCCCCGGTGCAGGACGGCGTGCTCAAGGGCGACCTGGTGTGGGTGGGGGCCGGCGATCCGCGCTTTGGCATGGCCAATTTGCGCAGCCTGCTGCATGACTTGCGTCTGCGTGGCATTCGCCAGATTGAAGGCCGGCTGCTGCTGGACAAGAGCGCCTTCAGCAGCATAGGGACGGCTGACAATTTTGGCGGGGACGAAGGCAAATCCTTCACCGTGGAACCGGATACCCATCTGACCGGCCTGAAAGTGGCCTGGTTGCGCTTTTTCAATGACAGCAACGGCACGCGTGTGGTGCTTGACCCGCCGCTGGCCGGTGTCAGCCTGCAGGCCAGACTAAGCAATGGTGGCGATACAGCCGCCACCTGCCCCGATGTACGCCAGTGGGTGCACATCAGAGAGCAGGGCAGCCAGATTGACGTCAGCGGCAAGCTGCCCACCGCCTGTGATGGCAGCCAGGCTTATGTAAACGTGCTGGAACACAACGACTTTGCCGCGCAGAGTTTTGCCGCCCTGTGGCAAGAACTTGGAGGCAGCGGCCCGCAGGGCATGGCGCAGGGCCGCGCACCGGCCAATGCGCGCACGCTGGCGCAATACCAGTCCGAGCCACTCACCACGGCCTTGAACGACATCAACAAGTACAGCAACAACACCATGGCGCGCACGGTATACCTGACGCTGGGGCGCGAGGCGGCAAAGAGTGGCGATACCCCGGCCGATGCCCAGACCGCCGTGCGCAGCCTGCTGGCGGAGCAACATATTGCGGCGGCTGCGCTGGTGCTGGAAAACGGCTGCGGCCTGTCCCGGCGCGAACGGGTATCAGCCCGCTTGCTAGGCCAGGTATTGCTTAATGCCGCCCGTGGGCCATATGGCAACGAATTGATGGCTTCCTTGCCGCTGGCCAGCGAAGACGGCACGCTCAAGCGCCGCTTTGCCAGCATCGGCCCGCGCCTGCGCATGAAAACCGGCACGCTGAAAGATGTGAAGGCCTTGGCTGGCTACTGGCAGGCTGCCGATGGCCGTCGCCTGGCCATTGTGGCCATCATCAACAGTCCACGCGCGCCAGCCATGGCCGGCGCACTGGATGCCGTGGTGGCCGACCTGATTCACCGCTTCGACCACAGTGTGGCCGATGGCAGCGCGCCTGCCCCGGCTGACGCTATAATGCAACCCTGAACCCACCACGCATCAACAGGTTTTTCATGAAACACGTCACCATGTACACCACGGCGGTTTGCCCGTTCTGCATTCGTGCCAAGCAATTGCTGGCCAGCAAGGGCGTGACCGGCATCGAAGAAATCCGCATCGACCTGGACCCGGAAGCCCGCGACCGCATGATGAGCAGCACCGGCCGTCGCACCGTGCCGCAAATTTACATCGGCGATACCCATGTGGGTGGCTGCGACGATCTGGTGGCCCTGAACCAGGCCGGCAAGCTGGACATTCTGCTGGCGGATTGACCGCCATCAAGCCCGCATCAGCCAGCATGCAGCACAGACAGGGATAGCACAGTCCCCCTCTGGTGGCCTGCCGTGCTTTCATGCGATGATGCGAGCTTGATTTTCTGACCAACCGGCCGCCAGCGTGCGGCCTTGAGCGAGACAAGACATGAGCGAACAACAAGAGCTGCAACCGGTTTTCTCCATCGAAAAGATCTATGTCAAGGACCTGTCCCTGGAAGTGCCGAATGCACCGCAGGTCTATCTGGAAGCCGCCCAGCCGGAAATCGACATGCAACTGGCCAGCGAAGGCAAGCAGATTGACGATGGCTTCTTCGAAGTTGCCCTTACCGTTACCGTAACGGCCAAACTGCCGGAAAAAACCATGTTCCTGTGCGAAGTCACCGAAGCCGGTATCTTCCGCATCGAAAACGTACCGGCCGAAGACATCGAGCCGATTCTTGGCGTTGCCTGCCCGAACATCTTGTTCCCGTATGCCCGCGAAACCGTGTCCAACCTGGTAAACCGTGCCGGTTTCCCGCCGGTACTGCTCTCGCCGATCAACTTTGAAGCGCTGTACATGCAACAGCGTGCCCAGCAAGCCGAAGCCGGCAACGCCTGATGCTGCGCCGCCTCGTCACTGTCACTGCCATGCTGGCCGGGTTCATCGCCCTGCCGGCCCAGGCACTGGAGTTCCGTTCGGTCAAGGAAACCGGCGTGGCGCTGTACGAGGCGCCTGCGCTGAGTGCCAAGAAGCTGTTTGTGGTCAGCCGCTATTACCCGGTGGAGGTTCTGTCCAGCCAGAAGGAATGGTCACGCGTGCGTGATGCCACCGGCGGTATCGCCTGGATTCCGCTGGCGGCATTGTCCTCGCAACGCTGGCTGCTGGTGACTGCCGATCAGGCCGTGGTGCGGGATGCGCCGGCGGCCAATGCCAAACCCTTGTTTTCTGTCGCACGCGATGGCGTGCTGCAATGGCAGGAAGCCCCCAAGGACGGCTGGGTGCGTATCAAGCACCGTGATGGCAGTGGTGGCTATGCCCGCATCAGCGATCTGTGGGGTTTGTAAATCATGAAACTGGCCATTCTGGGAAGCGGGGCCTGGGGCAGTGCCCTGGCCATGGCGTTTGCCCGTCATCATGATGTCAGTCTGTGGGGGCGCGATGCCGGCTTGATGGCCGAGCTGGCCGCCGAACGTGTAAACCGGCGTTATCTGCCGGATTGCCGCTTTCCCGACTCGATTACCCTGACTGCTGAATTGCCGCGTGCCATCCAGCAGGCCGAGCTGATCCTGATTGTCACGCCCATCGCTGGCTTGCGGCCAACCTTGCGGGCGCTGACCGCGCTGTCATCCGACCTGCCGCCCATCCTGTGGGCTTGCAAGGGCTTTGAGGCAGGCTCCAGCTTGCTGCCGCACCAAGTGGTGGCCGAAGAATTGCCGACCGATCACCCTTGTGGTGTGTTGTCCGGCCCCAGCTTTGCCCGTGAAGTGGCCGAAGGCCTGCCCGCTGCCGTCACCATTGCGTCGGATGATGCCGAGTTTGCCCGTCGTATCGCCCGCGAACTGCACAGCCCGCTGCTGCGGCTGTATGCCAATGATGATCTGGTGGGAGTGGAAGTCGGTGGTGCGGTGAAGAATGTCATGGCCATTGCCACCGGTGTGGCGGATGGACTGGGTTTTGGCATGAATGCGCGTGCCGCGCTGATTACCCGTGGCCTGGCGGAAATCACCCGTCTGGCCAGCGCATTGGGTGCCAGTCAGCAAACCATGATGGGCCTGGCCGGTATGGGGGATCTGATCCTGACTTGCACGGGTGCGCTGTCGCGTAACCGGCAGGTGGGCTTGAAGCTGGCCGAGGGCAAGTCGCTGGACAGCATTCTGGCCGAATTGGGCCATGTAGCCGAAGGCGTCAGCACCGCACGTGAAGTGCTGACCATGGCCGAGCGGCTGGAAGTGGAAATGCCGATTACCGCTGCGGTATGCGGCCTGCTGTATCAGGGTAATGACCCTCACCGGGTGGTTGAGGGATTGCTCAGTCGGGCGCCCAAGTCTGAAGGTGGCGGTACCTTGCAATGATGCCAACTGACCAGCATGAAAAAAAGCCTCCGCAACGGAGGCTTTTTTTCATGCTGGCATTTGCCAGCAGCATGGCCTGATCTGGCTTAGTGATTATGCTGGTTTTCACGCAGACTTTGCGCGTCCCAGTAGGCATTGATTTTCTGGATGCGCTGCTGCTCGGCGGCCGGCAGCTTGGCAAATTGTGCCTTGATGGCTTGCTGTTCGGCTTGCCAGGCAGCCACGCTGTCCGGGGTCGGCGGGTTGTTGTTGGTGTCGTGGGCAAATGCAGTGCTGCTGGCAATCAGGGTAATCAGGGCGATGGCGGCGGTTTTCATACTGTGCTCCTTGCTAAGTGCGTTTTCTGCTGTGTCTTACAGCTTGAGCACAGTATATTGACCATTTTTTATTCAATAAATATCAATTAATTTAATCATTTGTTTACCATTGGTGTTTAATTGGTGGAAACTTAGCTGCCAGCAGGCTGTCGCTGCAGGCCTGAAGTACACCGTGAGTCAGCCTCAGCCGGCTGTCGTGTTGTCCTGCTCCGGGTCCGCTGTCAGCAAGGCAGCAATGGCATGCTGGTTGAAACGGTCTGTCGTATGGTGCAGACGTTCGGCGTAGTGGATCAGGTTATCGCCATCTGCAATCAGGATGGCTGGCGCAGTGTAGCCGCTCAAGGGATAGCCCATCGCCAGCACGCCGTACTGCTTGTGGAAGTCGCGCCCACGCAAGGTGGATAGCAGGCTCACACCGGGCAGGCCGTGCGCCTGACGGCAGCGCAGCAGGGAGGACGGGGAATCCACCGTGATGACAATGATGGCCAGTTCCGGCCAACTTTCCAGAAAGCGTCGGGTATCTTGCAGTAGCGCCAGTCCAGCATGCTCACCTTCATCTACCGATAACAGGGTGATGATGGCCTTGGGCCGGCCAGCAAAGTTTTCCAGCGCCAGGTCACGCTTGTGCTCATCCACCAGCATGAAGCTGGGCAGAAAGTGCCCCACCTGGGGAAAGTCTCCGGCAACCGGAATGTCTTCGTCGCCGTATTGCAGAATGAAATCGCTCATGCTTGTCTCCTTGTCCGTATCATCATGGTGGACAGCATGGCGCTAAAAACAAGGCCGATTGCAGATTTTGTTGACCAATAACGTAAAAAAAGCGGCCGGGGCCGCTTTTTTGCCATGTGCTGAATCAGGGGTAGAACCAGTACAGGCTGTAGCCCATGGCCCGTACTTTGCCGATGTCCAGCCGCATGGTGATCTTCACCTCACTGTTGGCATTGAAACGCTGCAGTTTGAGGTCGTCCGCCTTCAGATACTCTTTGGGTGCAAACACCTTGCGGATCAGCACCTGGTCGTCGGCATCTTTCAGCGAAACCTCAAGCATCGGGTAATTCTGGGCAAAGGCCGCGTGGTTCTTCAGCGTGGCAGATAGCTGGACCAGATTGGGGTGTTCCGGTACAAAAGCCAGTTCCGACCATTCGGTACGAATCTGGGCAATATCGCTAGGCCACGGTACCTTGCAACCGGCCAGCGAGCAGAATGCTTCCAGCGCCGGACGAGCTTCCGGTACTTCTGCCGCAATGCGCGTGCGGTTGAAATACACCAGTTGGCCGGCCAGCAGCAGGGTGGCGATGGTCGCCAGCAATACCATCAACACAGTCAGCAGTGGATTGCGAGCCTTGCCGGCTGCGGCTGCGTCAGCATGTTCGCTGTCTGGCCTGGCATCCTCGTGTGGCAACTCCATGCTGGTGGTGCTGGCTGGCACTTCGGCTGCAGTGCTGTCTGGGGGAGCGGCGGGCGGCGGGTTTTCGTCGCTGCCGCGACGAGATTTGCCGAAGACATCGGGCAGGCCTTTGTCCTCTTCGGCATCAAGCGGCGTTGCAGCATAGGCAGCGCTGGCGGTGGGAGCGCGCCGGGTGTTGAGGGCTTCGGCCAGGGCGCGCTGGAATTCTTCCGCCTCACTGCGTTGCTGCTCGGTGTCGACCGCAGTCATCTTGTCTTCTGGCGCGATGTCCAGATTGAAGTCATCACGGACCGGAGTTTCGGTGGCGGTCTGCGGGTCGAAGTCGGGCAATTCCAGCTCGAAATCGTCCATCGGGTCGTGCACTGGCGGCGTGACTGGCGATGGTGCCAGCGGGCTGGGCGCCACCGGGCTGGGTGAAGGCGCCGGGGCGGGCGCTTCTGGCTGGGTGAGAACCGGCGGGGTTGCCGGTTCGGTACTGACAAAATGCTCGGTGGCGTTGAAAACATGCGCACAGCGCCCGCAGCGAACCAGGCCTTTGGCGGCGGCTAGCTGCGTATCGTTAACCTTGAAACGGGTCTGGCAACTTGGGCACTGTGTGGTGTAGCTCATACGCTTGGGCGTCGGGTTCCTGTCAGTCGGGTCCAGCCTTCATCGAACACCGGAGTGTCCATGGTAAACCACTGCGCATAAATCGCAGACAGTTCGTCGGCTTGTTCGGCCAGAATGCCGGACAGCACGATTTTACCACCGGTTTTCACATGGCTGGCCAGCAGCTGACCCAGCATGCGCAGCGGATTAGCTAGAATGTTGGCCAGCACTACGTCGTATTGGTCGGCCGGATTGGCATCCGGCAGGCAGAAGGTGGCGCTTACGTTGTTCTGGTCCGCATTGTCGCGGCTGGAACGCACGGCCTGGGCATCGATGTCCACACCCACGGCACTGCCGGCACCCAGCTTGAGCGCGGCAATGGCCAGAATGCCGGAGCCGCAACCGTAGTCCAGCACGCTTTCACCACCGGCAATATGTGCATCCAGCCACTGCAGGCACAGCCGCGTGGTGGGATGACTGCCAGTGCCGAAGGCGAGGCCCGGGTCCAGTTGCAGGTTTACCGCATCCGGTGCCGGCGCATCGTGCCAGGTCGGGGTAATCCACAGGCGGTCCGAGATGCGGATGGGTTCGAACTGGGACTGGGTCAGACGCACCCAGTCCTGCTCTTCCACGCGCTCGGTCTTGTACACCGGCATACCCAGCTTGCAGGCATTGCAGGCGGCGGCAATCAGCAGGGCCACGTCGGCATCTTCGGCAAACAGGGTGATGATGCGGCTGTGATTCCACAGCTTGTCCACCGGCATGCCCGGTTCGCCAAAGATGGGCTGTTCCTGGTCGGTACCGGCCAGGGCGTCTTCAATGGCGGTCGACAGCGCGCCCGCGTCCATCAGCGCATCGGCCAGGCGTTCGGCCACCGCCGAATCGGTATCGATGGTGGCTTGCAGCCAGGCCATTATGCGTCTCCCTTTTTCATTTGCGACAGGCGCTCTTCCAGATAGTGGATGCTGGTGCTACCACGCTGGAAAGCGGCATCCATGAACAATTCCTGATGTAGTGGGATATTGGTCTTGATACCGGAGATGGAGATTTCCGACAGGGCAACGCGCATGCGGGCCATGGCCTGGTCGCGGGTGTCACCGTAGGAAATCAGCTTGCCTACCATGGAGTCGTAATGCGACGGCACGGTATAGCCCTGATAGATGTGCGAGTCGATACGGATGCCAGGGCCGCCAGCCGGGTGATAGCTTTCGATCTTGCCCGGGGAGGGGACGAAGGTGAAAGGATCTTCGGCATTGATACGGCATTCCATGGCATGACCGCGCAGGATGATGTCTTCTTGCTTGTAGCGCAGTTTTTCGCCAGCAGCAATGCGGATCTGCTCCTGCACGATGTCCACGCCGGTGATCATTTCCGTCACCGGGTGTTCCACCTGAACGCGGGTGTTCATTTCGATGAAGTAGAACTCACCGTTTTCGAACAGGAATTCAAAAGTACCGGCGCCACGGTAGCCAATGCGGCTGCACGCCTCGGCGCAGGCGGTGCCAATGCGCTGACGTTGCTCGTCGGTAATGCCCGGAGCCGGTGCTTCTTCGATGATTTTCTGGTGACGACGTTGCATGGAGCAGTCGCGCTCGCCCAGGTAGATGGCATTGCCGTATTCGTCGGCCAGAATCTGGATTTCGATATGGCGCGGCTGCTGCAGGTATTTCTCCATGTATACAGTCGGGTTGCCGAATGCAGCACCGGCTTCGGTACGGGTCATCTGTACCGAATTGATCAGTGCGCCTTCGGTATGCACCACGCGCATGCCGCGGCCACCACCACCACCGGCGGCCTTGATGATGACCGGGAAGCCGATTTTCTTGGCAATCTTGACGATTTCGGCCGGATCATCCGGCAAGGCACCGTCGGAACCCGGCACGCAAGGTACGCCAGCAGCGATCATGGCGTCCTTGGCGGAAACCTTGTCGCCCATCAGGCGGATGGTTTCCGGGCGCGGGCCGATGAAGACAAAGCCGGACTGTTCCACGCGTTCGGCAAAGTCGGCGTTTTCCGACAAAAAGCCGTAACCGGGATGGATGGCCTGGGCGTCGGTCACTTCGGCAGCGGCAATCAGTGCCGGCACGTTCAGATAGCTTTTGGTCGACGGAGCAGGGCCGATGCAGACCGATTCATCGGCCAGCTTGACGTATTTGGCTTCGCGGTCGGCTTCGGAATGCACGACCACGGTCTTGATGCCCATTTCGCGGCAGGCGCGCTGGATACGCAGGGCGATTTCGCCGCGGTTTGCAATCAGGATTTTTTCAAACATGGTATGGACGTCCGTTGGGTGGCGCGTCAAACAACAGGGGCACTGACGCGGTGTCGTGCCCCTGTCATCTCTGGCGTCTATTAGCGAGGCAGAGAGAATTACTCGATGATGAACAGCGGCTCGCCGTATTCCACTGGCTGGCCATCTTCGGCCAGTACGGCCTTCACCACGCCGGAACGGTCGGCTTCGATTTCGTTCATCAGCTTCATGGCTTCGATGATGCACAGGGTGTCACCGGCATTCACGCTCTGGCCAACTTCCACGAAAGGCTTGGAGCCCGGGCTGGCGGAGCGGTAGAAGGTGCCTACCATCGGCGACTTCAGTGCATTGGCATTGTTGGCGGCAGCCGGAGCTTCGGCTGCGGCGGCAGGGGCGGCGGCAGCCGGCGCGGCAACTTGCTGTTGCATCGGCATTTGCATCATCGGCTGAGCGTAGGCAATTTGCTGTGCATTGGCCGATACGCGGGTGATGCGGACTTTTTCTTCCCCTTCGGTCACTTCGAGTTCGGCAATGCCGGATTCTTCGACGAGATCGATCAGTTTCTTCAGTTTACGCAGATCCATGGTAATCCTTCGGATGGGATGTACTTTTTTATGTTCAGGCTTGCGCGGACAAACGCCGGATGGCGTGCGCAAGTGCCAGTTCATAGCCCTGAGCGCCAAGGCCGCAAATCACGCCGACTGCCAGATCCGAAAAATACGAATGATGGCGGAACGGTTCGCGGGCATGGACGTTGGACAGGTGAACTTCTATGAACGGCACCTTCACCCCGGAAATGGCGTCACGCAGGGCAACGCTGGTGTGGGTAAAGGCCGCTGGATTGATGATGATGAACGACGTTCCGTCTGTCATGCAGGCATGAACGCGTTCGATCAATAGGTGTTCGGCGTTGCTTTGCAGCGCCTCAAGCTCGAAACCGGCGGCTTCAGCCTGTTCGGTCAGCCGCTGATTGATGGAGGCTAGCGTATCCCGGCCATAGTGCTGTGGTTCCCGTGTTCCAAGCAGATTGAGATTGGGGCCGTGCAGCACAAGGATTTTTCCGGTCAAAGCTTTGCTCCTGAGTTCAACATGGGCGCGAGTTTGCCGCAAATGACGACACGATGTCTAGCTTTTCCAGTATTTCAAACGGTTGTTTGATGTGTGAAGCTAACCGCCGGTTTCCCCGAAAAGCCCGCCATTTCGAGCGAAAGCACTACAGTGAACCGCATTTTAAACGGTGGCAAATTTTTTACAGTTTCTTGCCACATACCCTTGATCAAGCTCAAATTCGGCCCAAGGCCGAACAAGTCCGTGCCGGGGCTGGCGGTCGCAGGTATAATTTGCCGGTTTTGATTCGAGCTTCACACCATGCTGCTGTCTGATTTTGATTACCACCTGCCTGACCACCTGATTGCCCAGCACCCGCCTGCGGTGCGTGGTGCCAGCCGTTTGCTGCACGTTGCCGGCTCTACCCTCAGCGACGGCCAGTTTGCCGATTTTGCCAGTCTGCTTAGGCCGGGCGACGTGATGGTGTTCAACGACACCCGCGTGATCAAGGCGCGGCTGTTTGGCGAAAAAGCCAGTGGCGGCAAGATTGAAGCGCTGATCGAACGCGTACTGGACGAACACACCGCGCTGGCCCATATCCGTTCTTCCAAATCGCCCAAGCCGGGCACACGGCTGATTTTTGCCGAGCGCTGGGAAGCGGAAATGCTGGGGCGCGAGGGCGAGCTGTTCAAGCTGCGCTTTCTGGCCGAGGACAATCTGTTCGATATTCTGGACGCCTCCGGCAAGCTGCCGCTGCCTCCCTATATAGAGAGAACGGCAGAGGGCGAGGACGATGAGCGCTACCAGACCGTGTATGCGCGCGAAAAAGGCGCAGTAGCCGCACCCACTGCCGGCCTGCACTTTACCGAAGAAATGCTGGCGGCCTTGCAGGCCAAGGGTGTGGAACTGGCTTATGTCACCCTGCATGTGGGCGCGGGCACTTTCCAGCCGGTACGGGTGGAAAACATTGCTGACCACAAGATGCACAGCGAAATCTACGATGTGCCGCAACGGACATACGATCTGATCCAGGCCGCCCATGCCCGTGGCAGCAAGGTGCTGGCCGTGGGCACCACCAGCATGCGCGCGCTGGAATCCGCTGCGCGCAGCGGTGAGCTGGTGGCTGGCCGGGGTGAAACCGACATTTTCATCACGCCGGGGTATCGCTTCCGCGTGGTGGACCGCCTGCTGACCAATTTCCACCTGCCCAAATCGACACTGCTGATGCTGGTGTCGGCCTTTGCCGGCTATGCGGAAATGCGTGCGGCCTACGCCCATGCGGTACAGCAGGAATACCGTTTCTTCAGCTATGGCGACGCCATGCTGCTGGAGCGCAAGGATGAACAGGGCTGAAGCCCTAACTCTACCGATGAGGCAGACATGGCAGGATTGACCCCAGATAGCCCGCAAGTGCAGGAAGTCACCTTGCACGCAGTGTCCCGCACGCTGGAAATCAGTTATGAAGACGGTGCCCGTTTCCAGTTGCCGGCCGAATATTTGCGCGTGTATTCGCCATCGGCCGAAGTGCGCGGGCATGGTGTGGGGCAGGAAGTATTGCAAACAGGCAAGCGCCATGTCGGCATCACCGCGCTGGAGCCGGTTGGCCATTACGCACTGAAGATCACCTTTGATGACGGCCACGATAGCGGCCTCTATAGCTGGTCTTACCTTTACGAGCTGGGCACGCAGCAGACCGCGTACTGGCAGGATTATTTGAATCGCCTCGCCGCCGCTGGCGCGAGCAGGGAGTGAATATGGATCAAGAAACGCATTTTGGCTTCAAGACGGTGGCCGAAAGTGAAAAAGCCGGCAAGGTAGCCGAGGTTTTCCACTCTGTCGCCAAGAAGTACGACGTGATGAACGACCTGATGTCCGGTGGCCTGCATCGCGTGTGGAAGCATTTTACCCTCACCACCTCCGGCGTGAAACCCGGTGACAAGGTGCTGGACATTGCCGGTGGCACTGGCGACCTGGCGCGCGGCTGGAGCAAGCGCGTGGGCAAGAAGGGCGAAGTATGGCTGACCGACATCAACAGCTCCATGCTGACCGTGGGGCGTGACCGCCTGCTGGATGAAGGCCTGATTCTGCCGGTATCGCTGGCGGACGCGGAAAAACTGCCCTTCCCGGACAATTATTTCGACGCCGTGTCGGTGGCCTTCGGCCTGCGCAACATGACGCACAAGGACGCCGCGCTGAAAGAAATGTGCCGCGTGCTCAAGCCGGGTGGCAAGCTGATGGTGCTGGAGTTTTCCAAGGTATGGAAACCGCTGTCGCCCTTCTATGACTTCTATTCCTTCAAGGCGCTGCCGGTGATGGGCAAGATGGTTGCCGGCGATGCTGACAGCTACCAGTACCTGGCCGAATCCATCCGCATGCATCCGGATCAGGAAACCCTGAAGGCCATGATGCTGGAAGCCGGTTTCGGCAAGGTGGATTACCACAATATGACCGGCGGCGTGGTGGCGCTGCACAAGGGCTACAAACTGTAAGGAAGCACGCCATGGATGGCATCACCAATCTGTGGGCCTTCATGGCGGCAGGCTTGTTACTCAACCTGACGCCTGGCCCGGATACCTTTTACATTCTAGGCCGCAGCACGGCGCAGGGCAGCAAGGTGGGGCTGTTGTCGGCGTTGGGCATAGGTCTTGGCAGTCTGGGCCACACCCTGCTGGCGGCCTTTGGCCTGTCGGCGCTGCTGGCCACCTCGGCCATGGCCTTTCTGGCGGTAAAGCTGCTGGGCGCAGGCTATTTGCTTTACTTGGGCGTCAAGATGCTGCGCAAGCCCGGTAACAGCGTGGCTGGCGATACCGCCGCGCTGGAAGCGGCTCGGCCGGGCAAGATTCTGCGTGAGGCCTTCTTCACCAATCTGTTCAATCCCAAGGTGGCGCTGTTTTTCCTCGCCTTTCTGCCGCAGTTCGTCAAACCGGGTGCCACCGCCCTGTCTTTTGTCATTCTGGGGCTGACCTTTGTCGCCACCGGCCTGGCCTGGTGCACCTTGCTGGCCTTGCTGTCGGCGCGGTTGGGTGACTGGCTGCGGCGCAAGGGCGTGGCACAGCGGCTGGACCAGCTATGCGGTGGCCTGTTCATCCTGCTGGGTATCAATCTCTTGTTTGCCCGCTTGAAACACTGAGCCAGCACTCATTCCGGAGAAGACACGATGCGCATTCAGATTGCCGTATTCAATCATCTGCTCAACCAGCAGCCCGCCGTGCGAGCCGAACTGGCAGCCCATGCCGGGCGACGCCTGGGCGTGGTGCTGGCACCGCTGACGGTGCGTGGCGTGATTACCGAGGAAGGGTTGCTGGCCGCCTGCGAGGGCGAGCCGGAGGCCACCATCCGCCTGAGTCATGCCGCGGCGCTGGCTGCTGCCAGCGGGCGCGACCCGGCGTTGAACGAGGTGACGTTGGAGGGCGATGCCGAACTGGCCGCCGCTGTGGGCAGGCTGTTGTCGCGTCTGCGCTGGGATGCCGGTGAAGATTTGTCCCGCGTGGTGGGCGATGTCGCTGCCAATCGCCTGCAACGCGTGGCGCGCGCCTCACTGGGTTTCAAGGGTGAGATTGCCTGGCGCTTGCTGGAAAACTGGGTGGAACACTTGCGGGAAGAAGCCCCCTTGCTGGCCAGCCGCCAGGCAGTAGGCGGCTTTGTGGCCGCAGTGGATAGCCTGCGTGACGATGTGGCGCGCAGCGAAAAACGACTGGCGCGGCTGGAAGCGGCGCTGGCGCAAACCAAGGAATAAGGGCAAGCCCGTTCTCATTATGCGGATTTCGCGTTTTTTCAAGATTGTTTCCACGCTGTACCGGTATGGCCTGGATGATTTCTTCCAGGGCCATTCCCGGCTGGGCTTTGTTCATTCACTGCTGAAACTGTGCCCGGTGCCGCGCGATGTCAGTGCACCGCTGCCTGAGCGTGTCAGGCTGGCGCTGGAAAGCCTGGGGCCGATTTTCGTCAAGTTCGGCCAGGTGCTGTCCACCCGGCGCGACTTGCTGCCGCCGGACTATGCCGATGCACTGGCTCACCTGCAGGACCGTGTCGCCCCGTTTGACGGCGCACTGGCACGGCAGGTGATCGAACAGAGCTTCGGACAGCCGGTGGAAAACCTGTATGTGGATTTTGATATCACCCCGGTGGCCAGTGCCTCGGTGGCACAAGTACACAAGGCCTGGCTGAAACAGCCGGATGGCAGCCGTGGCCGCGAAGTGGCGGTCAAGGTATTGCGCCCGGGCATCCAGCCGGTGATCGAAGGGGACCTGGCCTTGATGGCCACGCTGGCAGGCTGGGTGGAACGCTTCTTCATCGACGGCAAGCGCTTGAAGCCGCGCGAGGTGGTGGCCGAGTTCGACAAATACCTGCACGACGAACTGGACATGATGCACGAAGCGGCCAATGCCTCGCAGCTGCGCCGCAACTTTACCGGTTCGGACATGCTGATCGTGCCGGAAGTGTTTTACGACTACAGCAACCGCCAGGTGCTGACGCTGGAATGGATGCACGGCACACCGGTAGGGCAGATTGACCGCCTGCGCGAGCAGGGCGTGGACCTGCGCAAGCTGTCGCGCTTCGGGGTGGAAATCTTCTTCACCCAGGTATTCCGTCACGGTTTTTTCCATGCCGACATGCACCCGGGCAATATCTTCGTGGCGGAAGACGGCCGTTATATCGCACTGGATTTCGGCATCGTCGGCAGCCTCACCGACGAGGACAAGCATTATCTGGCCGTCAACTTCCTGGCTTTCTTCAACCGTGATTACCACCGGGTGGCCACCGCGCACATCGAATCGGGCTGGGTACCGAAAGAAACACGGGCCGAAGAGCTGGAAGCAGCGGTGCGCACGGTGTGCGAACCCATTTTCGAAAAGCCGCTGTCACAGATTTCCTTTGGTCTGGTGCTGCTGCGCCTGTTTGAAACCAGCCGCCGCTTCAATGTGGAAATCCAGCCGCAGCTGGTATTGCTGCAGAAAACCCTGCTCAATATCGAGGGCCTGGGTCGCCAGCTGGACCCGGAGCTGGACTTGTGGGACACTGCCAAGCCCTTCCTCACCAAGTGGATGAACGAGCAGATCGGCTGGCGCGGCATGCTGCGCACGCTCAAGCAGGAGGCACCGCAATGGGCCACCACCCTGCCCACACTGCCGCGCAAGCTGAACGAAGCCTTGTCAGCAGCCAAGAGCGATTTGCTGGTGGAGGGCTATATGCACCTGATGCGCGAACAGAAACGGCAGAACTTCCTGCTCAGCCTGATTGCTATCCTGCTGACCGCCTTGCTGGTCAAATCCTTGCTCTAGCACTTGCGGACGGATAATAAAAAAGCACGCCTCTGGCCATCAGACGCGTGCTTTTTTCATGGCTGATGTGAAGCTAACTCAGCTGGTGATGGCGCTTTCGCTTGCGTGCAGGGCTGCCGGCACATGCAGCGGGGCAGCGGTACGGGCGCGGATGTCGGCTACGCTGACATCCGGTGCCAGCTCTTGCAGATGCAGGCCGTCTGCCTCCACCCGGATGACGCCCAGGTCGGTGATGATCAGGCTGACCACCCCCACACCGGTCAGCGGCAGGGTGCAGCGTTCCAGCAGCTTGGCTTCTTCGCTGCCGTCCTTTTTCTTGGCAGTGTGTTCCATCAGCACCACCACCTTGCCGACACCGGCCACCAGGTCCATCGCCCCGCCCATGCCCTTGACCATTTTGCCTGGAATCATCCAGTTGGCCAGGTCGCCATGCTGGCTGACCTGCATCGCGCCGAGGATGGCCAGATTGATCTTGCCGCCGCGTATCATGCCGAAGGAGTCGGCCGAACTGAAAATGGCCGAACCGGGCAGGGTGGTGACGGTTTGTTTGCCGGCGTTGATCAGGTCCGGGTCGACTTCGTCTTCGGTCGGAAACGGGCCAATGCCCAGCAAGCCGTTTTCCGATTGCAGCCACACTTCCATGCCGGCAGGCACGTGGTTGGCCACCAGCGTGGGCAGGCCTATGCCCAGATTCACATAAAAGCCATCTTGCAGTTCCTGTGCTGCTCGTGCAGCCATTTGTTCGCGTGTCCAGGCCATGTTCATGCCTCCGTCAGGGTGGCGTTGCGCACGGTGCGCTGCTCTATGCGTTTTTCCGGATGCGGGTTGAGTACCAGTCGTTGCACAAAGATGCCCGGGGTATGGATGGTGTCCGGGTCCAGTACACCGTTTTCGACAATTTCTTCCACCTCGGCCACGGTGATGCGTCCGGCCATCGCCACATTCGGGTTGAAATTACGCGCGGTGCGGCGGTAAACCAGGTTCCCGGCCCGGTCGGCCTTCCAGGCCTTGACCAGGGCAATGTCGGCAAACAGCGCCTGTTCCAGAATGTGCGGGTGGCCATTGAATTCGCGCACTTCCTTGCCTTCGGCGACCAGCGTGCCGTAGCCGGTGCGGGTAAAGAAGGCGGGAATGCCGCTGCCGGCAGCACGCAGCTTTTCCGCCAGTGTGCCTTGCGGGGTGAATTCCAGCTCCAGCTCGCCGCTCAGGTATTGGCGTTCGAATTCCTTGTTTTCCCCGACATAGGACGACACCATCTTGCGGATTTGCCGGGTTTGCAGCAGTTGGCCCAGGCCAAAGCCATCCACCCCGGCATTATTGGAAATGGCGGTGAGATTGCGCACGCCACTGTCGCGCAGTGCCGCAATCAGCGCTTCGGGAATGCCGCACAGGCCGAAGCCGCCCACGGCAATGGTCTGGCCGTCGGCCACAATGTCAGCCAATGCACTGGCGGCGTCGGGGTAAAGCTTGTTCATTGCATTGTCCTTGCTTGCGTCGCTTATTGGGCGGTCCAGCCGCCATCCATCGCCCAGGCGGCACCGCGTACTTCATCGGCAGCCGGGCT
Organism: Aquitalea sp. LB_tupeE; assembly: GCF_013391415.1. Lineage (GTDB taxonomy): Bacteria > Pseudomonadota > Gammaproteobacteria > Burkholderiales > Chromobacteriaceae > Aquitalea. The sequence goes on along the minus strand of NZ_JACAXB010000010.1, from coordinate 151,533 downwards.
GCATAAAAACACTGCCAGCGCACCCAGTTGCGCCGGGGTGACAAACTGGCCGGAGGGTTGCTTTTCGGCCAGCAAGTCATGCTGGGCTTGCTGCGGGCTGATGCCCTGTGCGCTGGCGCGGTCGGCAATCTGCTGTGCCACCAGCGGGGTGAGCACCCAGCCGGGACAAATGGCATTGCAGGTGACGGGGCTGTGGGCGGTTTCCAGTGCCACGGTCTTGGTGAGGCCCAGCACGCCATGCTTGGCTGCCACATAGGCGGCCTTGCCGCTGGAAGCCACCAGCCCATGGGTGGAGGCGATATTGATGATGCGGCCCCAGCCGCGCTGGCGCATCAGTGGCAGCAGCAGGCGGCTGGTGTGGAATACCGCGCTCAGGTTGATGGCCAGCACCTTGTCCCATTGGTCCGGCGGGAAGGCTTCGATAGGGGCTACGTGCTGGATGCCTGCATTGTTGACCAGAATCTCCACGCCGCCTGTTTCGTGTGCGGCAAAGGCGCACAGTGCGTCAATCTGGGCCGGGTCGGATAGGTCTGCCGGGTGATGCCATGCCTGCACGCCACAGGCCCGGATGCTCTCCAGCGCAGCGTCGATGTTGCCAAAACCATTCAGTACGATATCGGCCCCGGCTTCGGCCAATGCCTGGGCAATGCCCAGACCGATACCGCTGGTGGAGCCGGTAACCAGCGCAGTTTTGCCTGCCAGTGTTGTCATGTTGATTGTCCTGTCTGGCCCCGCTGCAAGGCAGGGCCGGTTTGATGGATGGGTTTACACCAGACCTGTGAGGTAGAACACGCTGATCACGAAGAACACAGCCAGCGTCTTGATCAGGGTGACGGCAAAGATGTCGCGGTAAGCCTCACGGTGAGTCAGGCCGGTGACGGCCAGCAGGGTGATGACCGCGCCGTTATGCGGCAAAGTGTCCATGCCGCCACTGGCCATGGCGACGACCCGGTGCAGCACTTCCAGTGGAATGCCGGCAGCCTGAGAGGCAGCGATGAACTGCTCGCCCATGGCGGCCAGGGCAATGCTCATGCCGCCGGAAGCCGAGCCGGTGACGCCCGCCAGTGTGCTGACGGTGACTGCGGCATTCACCAGCGGGTTAGGAATGCTTTGCAAGGCATGGCCAATCACCATGAAGCCGGGCAGGGCGGCAATCACCGCGCCAAAGCCGTATTCCGACGCGGTGTTCATCGCCGCCAGCATGGCACCGGCAATCGCCCCCTTGCTGCCTTCGGCAAAGCGCTCCTTGATGGCGGGCCAGGCAGTAAGTGCGACAAAAGCAATGCCCAGTAGCAGGGCGGCTTCCACCGACCAGATGGCCGTAACGGTGGAAATCTGGGTGGTGACCGGCTTGGCCATGCCTGCCAGATGCAGTGCGTGACTGCTGCCGTACCAGGCGGGAATCCAGCGGGTGAAGGCAAAGTTGCTGATGCCAATCAACAGCAACGGTGCTATGGCCAGCCAGGGTGAGGGCAGGCTGCTGGTATCGACGTGTTCCGGCTCGTTGCGCAAGTCGGTGCCATAGCCTTCTCCCCTGGCCATCAGGCTGCGGCGACGCCATTCCAGATACGCCAGCCCCACCAGGGTGATGAATACCGCACCGCAGATACCCAGTGCCGGGGCGGCCCAGGCAGTAGTCTTGAAGAAGGTGGTGGGGATGATGTTCTGGATTTGCGGCGTGCCCGGCAGCGCATCCATGGTGAATGAAAACGCGCCCAGCGCTACGGTGCCGGGGATCAGTCGCTTGGGAATATTGCTCTGGCGGAACAGTTCGGCGGCAAAGGGGTAGACGGCAAACACCACCACGAACAGCGATACCCCGCCATAAGTCAGCAACGCACACACCGCCACAATCACGGCGATGGCGCGCTTTTCACCAATAAAACGGATGACGGCTGCCACGATGGATTTGGAAAAGCCGGACATTTCCACCAGCTTGCCGAATACCGAACCCAGCAGAAACACCGGGAAGTACAGCTTGATGAAGCCCACCATCTTGTCCATGAACAGGCCGCTGAAAGCGGGTGCCACGGCAGAGGGGTCGGTCAGCAGCACCGCACCCAGTGCGGCCAGTGGTGCCATCAGGATGACGCTGTAGCCGCGATAAGCGGCCAGCATCAGGAAGAACAGGGCCAGCAAGACCACGATAAAACTCATGGTGTATCTCCTCAATCATTGTTGTATGGCCTGTGCAAGACCGGTCGATCATGGGTATGCCCCATGTCGGTGCATTGACATTGCAGGAAGCGTGCCAGATTTACTGTTTGTTTTAAATCAATGACTTGCCGTGATTTCGGGGCGGGAGACTGGTTTGTTGTCTCGATTTGGAGACGAGCTCAACGGTACCGCATGGCGGGAAAGCCTTGTGGCAGCAGGAAAAACGGAGGAGTCTCGCTTTGTAGACGCCGTCTCTGTTTGGAGACGGCTAGTGGGAATGGTCTGGGTGCGTTTCAGAAATCACTTGGGTTGATGCCCAGTGCCGCCAGCTTTTTGTACAAGGTGGCACGGCCCATGCCCAATTGCCGCGCGGCGCTGGGGACATGGCCCTGACAGGCCTGCAAGGCCTGGCGTAGCAACTGGGCTTCATAGTGTGCCATTTGTTGCTGGTAGCTGGCACCGACCGGCGCAGCAGCTGTGCTCGGCTTGCCCAGCAGGGCATTGATGTCTTCTTCGTCCAGCAGGCTGCCGCGCCCCAGCATGCTGGCACGTTCCAGGATATTGCGCAGCTCGCGCACATTGCCGGGCCAGTGATAGGCGGCCAGCCTTTGCAGGGCGGCATGGCTGATCTGCTGGCGCGCCACATGGCCGTGCCGCGCCAGCTGGGCTAGCAGTGATTCGGCCAGCTGCGGCAGGTCTTGCAAATGGGCGCGCAAGGGCGGCAGCTGAATGGTGAGGACATTCAGCCGGTAGTAAAGGTCAGCACGGAAGCTGCCGGCGGCCACTTTTTCTTCCAGCTGGGCCGAGGTTGCCGCGATGATGCGGATGTCGGCGCGCAATACCCGGTTGCTACCCAATTGCTCGAATTCTTTATCTTGCAATACCCGCAACAGCTTGGCCTGCAAGCTGGCCGGCATGTCGCCGATTTCGTCCAGGAACAAGGTGCCGCCATCGGCCAGTTGCAGCTTGCCAATGCGGCCTTTCTTATCTGCGCCGGTATAGGCATTGGGGCTGGCACCAAATAACTCGGCTTCCAGCAGTGTGTCTGGGATGGCCGCCATGTTCAGGCTGACCAAAGGCTTGCCGGCGCGGGGCGAGGCGGCATGAATGGCATGCGCCAGCACCTCTTTGCCGGTGCCGGTTTCACCCAGCAGCAATACCGCGCCTTCCCGCGGGGCGGCCAGCATGGCCTGACGCCGCACTTCGTTGATCTGGCTGCTGTGACCGACAAAGTCGTCAAAGCTGTATTTGGCACGCCTGGCCTGTGCCAGCGATTCACGCGTGGCGGCCAGCTCCTCGCCCAGGCGGGCAAACTTGGCCACCAGGGGGGCCAGAGATTGAATCTGGTCGAACAGGGCAAAGCCCACTGCACCGATAATCTTGCCCTGGCCATCCTTCAGCGGCAGCCGCATCACCACCAGCTGGTCCTTGCCGGTGGGCATGATGTCCAGCAGCATCGGCACGCCGGTTCTCAGCACTTCGCGCATCTGGCTGTTGGGGATGACGTTTTCCACCGGCTGGCCCAGCGCAGCGGCCGGGTCGGCAAAGCCAAAGCGCTCGGCATAACGGGCATTGATCCAGATGATGCGCGCCTGATCGTCCACGATGACCGTGCCCTGGTAGCTGTCGTCCATGTGCTGGAACAGCGACTGCATTGCCCATTGGCGTACATGATCGTAGTCGGCCAGTGCGGTGGGAGTGTGGGACACGGGTCATCCTCGGGCGAGTGCAAGGCAGCCAGATTACCATGCCTGCATTTTGTGCTGGCGCGGTGCCAACATGCCTTGCAATGATATATAAAAATATATAATATCAATTTATAACTTATTGGGAGAGCAAAATGAGCCACGATTACACCGCACTGGCACAAGACCTGGGCAGCAAGCTGGCTGAATTCCGTCGCGAAATGCCTGACACCATGAAAGGCTTCGGCCAGATGAGCCGCGCCGCCCATACCGAGGGTGCGCTATCCAACAAGACCAAGGAGCTGATTGCGCTGGCCATCGGCATTGCCAGCCGCTGTCAGGGCTGTCTGGCCTTCCACAGCAAGGCACTGGTGGAGCTGGGCTGTACGCGGGCGGAGTTCATGGAAATGCTGCAAGTGGCTGTATATATGGGCGGTGGCCCATCCTTGATGACCGCAGCCGAAAGCTTGCAAGCGTTTGAAGAGTTTGGTGGCGAGAAAGCTGCGGCTGTCTGAAGCCAGCTGCTTGCCAGATACAAGCAAAAGCTCCGCAGGACAGCAATGCGGGGCTTTGCTATGTTGGACGCAGGTTCAGATGGCCAGGATGGCGGCAATCACCCGGCGGTCTTCCGCCATCAGGATATTGAAGGTACGACAGGCCGCCTGGGTATCCATCACATCCACGCCGATCCCGGCATTGGTCAGGGCAGCCATCAGTTTGGGGTGGAAAAAGCGCAGGCTGGCACCAGAGCCAAACAGCACCACCTCCGGCTGCATCTCCAGCAGCATGCTGAAATGCTGTTCCGTCAGGCTGGCAAAATCGGCCACGCCCCAGGGCTGCACGCTGTCCGGGGTGACAATCAGGTTGCCATCATGGCGTTCGGCATTGATCAGGACATGGCCTTCGCCGTAGCCGGTAAACAGGTTTTTGCCCAGTCCCAGGGCCTGATGCATTTTCATGGAGTGGATTTCCCGCAAGGAATAAAAATCAGCACGCAGCGCTGTTGCAGCCATGCCGGTATGGCGCGCACGTCGTCATGCAGTGCAACACGGATTGGGATAGGATTATACCCTGACCAGCCGCCAAGGTACGCTTTGCCCGTGGCCGGGACAGACAAGGGACTCCAATGAAAGACAACAAGCCGCGCCGCCGTCAGCATACTGCCGTAGCCGGGGCGCGGATCGTGACGGAAAAACAGGCCACCATGCAGCCAGTACACAAATCGCAGAAGCTCGCCAATGTCTGCTACGACATCCGTGGCCCGGTGCTTGAGCATGCCAAGAAGATGGAAGATGAAGGCCATCGCATCATCAAGCTGAATATCGGCAACCCGGCGCCGTTCGGTTTTTTTGCGCCGGATGAAATCATCGAAGACGTCATCGCCAATCTGCCATCCGCCTCCGGCTATTCCGACTCCAAAGGCCTGTTCGCCGCGCGCAAGGCCATCATGCATTACGCGCAGGAAAAACAGCTGCCCAATGTCAGCATGGATGACATCATCATCGGCAACGGCGTGTCCGAGCTGATCGTGATGGCCATGCAGGCCTTGCTGGACAATGGCGACGAAGTGCTGGTGCCCGCTCCGGACTACCCGCTGTGGACCGCCGCAGTCAGCCTGGCTGGTGGCAAGGCGCTGCACTATGTCTGTGACGAAGAGCAGGGCTGGTTCCCCAGCATCGACGACATCCGCGCCAAGATCACCCCCAATACCCGCGCCATCGTGGTGATCAACCCCAACAACCCTACCGGCGCTGTGTATCCGCCGGCGCTGTTGCAACAGATTGTCGACCTGGCGCGCCAGCACCAGTTGATCATCTATGCTGATGAAATCTACGACAAGGTGTTGTACGACGAGGTCAAGCACACCTCCATTGCCTCGCTGGCACCGGACCTGCTGGTCGTCACTTTCAACGGCCTGTCCAAGAACTACCGCGCCTGTGGCTATCGCGCTGGCTGGATGATTCTGTGTGGCGAGAAAAAACATGCGCGCGACTATATTGAAGGCCTGAACATGCTGGCCTCGATGCGCCTGTGTGCCAACGTACCGGCACAGTTCGCCATTCAGACTGCCTTGGGCGGTTATCAGAGCATAGACGACCTGGTGGCGCCCAGCGGACGTCTGGCGCGGCAGCGTGACCTGGCGCACAAGCTGCTCACCGATATTCCGGGGGTGACTTGCGTCAAGCCGCAAGGGGCTTTGTACCTGTTCCCGCGGCTGGACCCCAAGATTTACCCCATCAGCGACGACCAGCAGTTCATCCTGGAACTGCTGCAGGAAGAAAAAGTGTTGCTGGTGCAGGGCAGCGGGTTTAACTGGATTGCGCCGGATCACTTCCGCGTGGTATTCCTTCCTAACTCGGATGACCTGATCGAAGCCATTGGCCGTATTGCCCGTTTCCTGGCGCGTTACCGCCAGCGTCACGGCACCGCCTGATGCTGCTTTCAGCCGACGGATGTCACACTCCGTCGGCTGAGTTATCCGCCTGAAGACCTCCTGGCAAGCCCGCAGCAGCCGTTTTGCCAAGAGGCCGTCGGCCCGGGACAAAACACTAGAGACAGACATGGAGAATGTTATGAAGCCGATCAATATTGGCCTGATGGGAGTGGGGACAGTCGGTGGCGGTACCGCCACCGTACTCAAGCGTAACGCCGAGGAAATCAGCCGCCGCGCCGGTCGCCCCATCCGCGTATGCATGGCTGCCAACCGTGATGTCGCACGTGCCCAGGAAGTACTGGGCGAAGGCGTACCGGTGGTGGATGACGCCATGCTGGTGGTCAACAATCCGGAAGTCGACATCGTGGTCGAACTGATCGGTGGCGACACCATCGCCAAGGAGCTGGTGCTCAAGGCCATCGAAAACGGCAAGCACGTGGTAACGGCCAACAAGAAGCTGCTGGCCGTGCATGGCAATGAAATCTTTGCCCGCGCCCAGGAAAAGGGCGTGATGGTGGCCTTTGAGGCTGCCGTGGCCGGTGGCATTCCCATTATCAAGGCGCTGCGTGAAGGCCTGTCGGCCAACCGTATCGAATGGATTGCCGGCATCATCAACGGCACCTCCAACTTCATCCTCACCGAAATGCGCGACAAGGGTGCCAGCTTCGCCGACGTACTGGGCGAAGCCCAGCGTCTGGGCTATGCCGAAGCCGACCCTACCTTCGACATCGAAGGCCACGACGCTGGTCACAAGCTCACCATCATGGCTGCGCTGGCCTTTGGTATCCCGATGCAGTTCGACAGCTGTTATCTGGAAGGCATCAGCAAGCTGGATGGCCGCGACATCAAGTACGCCGAAGAACTGGGCTACCGTGTCAAGCTGCTGGGCTTTACCCGCCGCACCGATGCCGGTGTCGAACTGCGCGTGCATCCGACACTGATTCCGGCCAGCCAGCTGATTGCCAACGTCAACGGCGTGATGAATGCCGTGCTGGCCAAGGGCGATGCCATCGGCCAGACCCTGCACTACGGTGCCGGTGCCGGCGCGCTGCCGACGGCTTCTGCCGTGGTGGCTGACATTGTCGACGTGACCCGCCTGCTGACTGCAGACCCGGAACACCGCGTGCCGCATCTGGCCTTCCAGCCGGACCAGCTGAAAAACCTGCCCATCCTGCCGATTGATGAGGTTTACAGCTCCTACTACCTGCGTATCGGTGCTGCTGACCGCGCTGGTGTGCTGGCCAATATCACCGGTCTGCTGGCAGAAAACGGCATTTCCATCGAGGCGCTGATCCAGAAAGGATCGGCCAGCGAGGGCAATGCCGAAGTGGTGATCCTCACCCACCGTGTGCAGGAACGCGCCATCAATGCAGCCATCACCGCCATCGAAGCGCTGGAAAGCGTATCGGGCAAGGTGGTGCGCCTGCGCATGGAAGAACTCAACGACTAAAGCAGTTGCCATCCCCGCGCCTGGGGGCGGGGTGGTGACAGGATGGCTGCAAATGGCAAGGTACTGGATGAATGGAGTGGGCATGGCTTGTGCATTGACTGCATCGGCCCTGCACGCAACACCACTGACACCGGGTCAGCATAATCTGCTGCAGGGTTTCCTGATGCGCAGCTGTATCAAGCGCACACCGGCATCGGATGGTGCCAGTGAGCGTTCGGATACCCAGATCCAGAAATATTGCCAGTGTGCAAGCGAGCATCTGGCCAATACCTTCAGCTCGGAAGAAGTCATGGGCGTGCTGACCGGGCAAATCCGCAAGGACGACCCACGCGGCAAAAAACGCCTGGCCGAAGCCTCTGCTGCTTGCAGTCATCATCTGGAGGCCAGCGCCGCCGATTGATGTATTTCAGTCCGCGGCCATCCTTCTTGCATCGTCTTCTGCATTCGTACAGGTTGAATCACATCACATGAAGTACATCAGCACACGTGGCGGCATGCAGCCGCAAAGTTTCAGCGACATCCTGCTCATGGGCCTGGCCCCCGATGGCGGCTTGGCGCTGCCGGAAAGCTATCCGCAAATCAGCCGCAGCCAGCTGGATGCCTGGCGCGGCCTGTCCTATGCCGAACTGGCGTTTGAAATCATCCGCCTGTTCGCCACCGATATTCCCGAGGCCGACCTCAAGGACATCGTCAGCCGCACTTACACCGCAGCGGTGTTTGGCAGCGAGGCTATCACCCCGGTCAAGCGCCTGTCCGATGGCCTGGTGATTCTGGAACTGTCCAATGGCCCGACGCTGGCCTTCAAGGACATGGCCATGCAGTTGCTGGGTAATCTGTTCGAATACGTGCTGGGCAAAAAAGGTCAGTCGCTCAACATCCTCGGTGCCACTTCTGGCGACACCGGCAGTGCCGCTGAATATGCCATGCGTGGCAAGCAGGGCATCAGCGTGTTCATGCTCAGCCCGGATGGCCTGATGAGCCCCTTCCAGCGTGCACAAATGTTCAGCCTGCAAGATGCCAACATCCACAACATCGCCATCAAGGGCATGTTCGACGACTGTCAGGACATCGTGAAAGCCGTGCAGAACGACCACGCTTTCAAGGCCAAGTACCAGATCGGTACCGTCAACTCCATCAACTGGGCCCGCGTGGTGGCGCAGGTGGTGTATTACTTCAAGGGTTACTTCAACGCCACCAGCAGCAACGACGAACAAGTCAGCTTCTGCGTGCCGTCGGGTAACTTCGGTAATGTCTGCGCCGGTCATATCGCCCGCCAGATGGGCTTGCCGGTGCAGCGCCTGATCGTTGCCACCAATGAAAACGACGTGCTGGACGAGTTCTTCCGCACCGGTGCTTACCGTCCGCGCGGCACGGCCAATACCTATGTCACCTCCAGTCCATCCATGGACATCTCCAAGGCGTCCAACTTCGAGCGCTTCGTGTTCGATCTGGTAGGCCGTGATGGTGCTGCCGTGAAGGCATTGTGGGCGGATGTGGACGCCGGCAAGGGGTTTGATCTGTCGGCCAAGCTGGGTGAGGCCGCCGACCAGTTCGGTTTTGTTTCCGGCAAGAGCAGCCATGCCGACCGTCTGGCCACCATCCGTGCGGTGGATGCGACCGATGGCGTGGTGGTGGATACCCATACCGCCGATGGCATCAAGGTGGCGCGTGAACTGCGTCTGCCGGGCGAAACCATTGTCTGCCTGGAAACCGCGCTGCCCGCCAAGTTTGCCGACACCATCCGCGAAGCGCTGGACCGTGATCCGCCGCGCCCCGCCGGTTTTGACGGCCTGGAAGACTTGCCGCAAAAAGTGGTGGTGTTCGATGCCGATGCTGCCAAGGTCAAAGCATTTGTCGAACAGACTCTGGCGCAGTAAGTCCCAGTGTGAATGCAAAACAGGCCCCAAGGGCCTGTTTTTTTATCTGTCGGCGCAACTGTCGGCGGATTTCGCACTCAGAAGGCGGTGATTGTCAGGCCGACTAGCCTGGCAGTGACCGCATGGGCCGGTAGCGATACGCAGGCAAGATCGTAGCGGATACAATGGCAGGATGAAATTCTCCCCACTGATGTTGGCCTGGCTTTTGCCCGGCCTTGTGCAGGCTGCTGCCAGTCAGGACATGGCTGCGCTGGAAAAACTGGCAGATCGCTTCATGCAGCAGGAAATGGCCGCGCGTCAGGCCAGCTACAAGCTGGGCAAATTGGACCGGCGGCTGGTACTGCCTGCCTGCCCGGCCCCACGGGTGGACTGGTCCAATGCAGCACAGACTACGGGCAATACGGCCCTCGTGATTGTCTGTCCGGATAGCGGGTGGAGCATACGCCTGCCAGTCAGCATCAACGAAAAACAGCTGGGTGTGGTACTGACCCGCTCGGTGAGTGCCGGTGAAGTGTTGCAGGAAGGCGATGTCAAACTGGTGGAGGTGGCCAACCCTGCCATGGCGCGCAATGTGCTGACCAGTCCGGCTCTCGCCATCGGCCAGACCATGCGTAGCGGTGCTCCTGCCGGCAGTTGGCTGCGAACCTTCATGGTGCATGCTCCTTATGCCATTCGTGCCGGTCAGCCGGTCAAGGTTGTGGCGGGTGGTGATGGCTTTACCGTGTTGTCAGAAGGCATTGCCAATAACAATGCTGCGGTTGGTGATGCCGTGTCGGTACGCTTGTCCAGCGGGCGGGTGGTGCGCGGCATGGCGCAGCCGGACGGCAGCGTCAGTCTGAATTACTGATAAATATTTCAAGAGTTTGCTTTTTCAGCCGATAATAGAGAAACCCCTAGCTAGTTTGGAAGGCCACGCCATGAAAATCGACAACTCGGGAAATGCCGTTGCTGCCTATAGCGGCCAGAGCAAGCTGGCCCGGCGCGATACCAGCGCTCCGGCTGCCGGATCAGGGTCCGCCCCGACCGATAGCGTGAGTATCAATCCATTGGCCAGCAGCATCAGCGCGTTGTCTGCCCAGGCAGATACCACGCCTGCTTTTGATGCGGCCAAGGTCGATGCCATCAAGAATGCCATCGCGGCGGGCACCTTCTCGGTGAATCCGGACAAGATTGCCGACAGCCTGATCGCCTCCACCCAAGAACTGCTGAACCAGTAAGTACGGCAGATGGGTGTGGCAGCAATGACGCAAGAACAAGGTTTTGCCCAACTGTGCCGTGCTGAAGCCGAGCAGGTGGCACGCTTGATCCACCTGCTGCAACAAGAACAGCAGGTGATGATTGCTGGTCAGGTGCATCTGCTGGAAGACCTGGCAGACAGCAAGAGCAAAGTGCTGGATGAACTGGCCATGCACTCGCAGTCCCGTGCCCGGTTGATGAAGTCGCTGGGCCTGTCCGACAGCGATACCGTGTATATCTGGTTGGCAGACAAGCCCGAAGAACGCCAAGCCTGGCTGGCGCTGGAAGATCTTATCCATCGCGCCCAGGGTATCAACCAGCTCAATGGTACTTTCATCGAGCAGCAACTGGGCCAGGTGGAAGCCTCTCTCGCTGTGCTGCGTCAAGCGGCGGCATCCACGCTCAGTTATGACCGTGGCGGACAGCAGCCGCAACCTGCCGGCGGCCGCCGTTTTCTCGGCTCTGCCTGAGCTGTCGGTACTGCTGGCCACATGCGATGTGGTGGGCGTACCTGTCCCTTTGTGGTATCTTCGCCACTGGGCCTGAGCAAACCACCATTCAAATTCTGATGACCCTGATTTCCCTGATCATTGCGCTGGCACTTGAGCAGCTGCGCCCACTGGGCAACCGCAACCGCGTTTGGCACGTTTTCACCCGTTATGCCAACCATCTGGAACGCAATCTGAATGCCGGAGCCAACCGGCACGGTGTTTTTGCGTGGATGCTGGCCATCCTGCCTCCGGTATTGTTGAGCCTGGGGGTGTACTACGCCCTGTATGCGGCCAATCCGCTGCTGGCCATTCTGTGGAATGTGCTGGTGCTTTACCTCACCATGGGTTTCCGGCATTTCTCCAGCGCCTTTTCCGAGATTTCGCTGGCCCTGACCGAGGGGCGCGATCTGGACGCCCGCATGGCGCTGACACGCTGGACCGGGCATCCCTCAGCCGAGTTGTCTGTGGGTGAAATCTCTCGCCTGGCAATCGAGCAGGGTGTGGTGGACAGTTACCGGCATGTGTTTGGCACCATGTTCTGGTTTGTGCTGCTGCCAGGCCCGTCTGGTGCCTTGTTGTACCGTCTGTGCAGTATGCTGGGGCAGAAATGGGGTAGCCGTCAGGGTGATGAAGACCGTTTCGGGCGTTTTGCCGGTAGTGCCGCAGCCTGGCTGGACTGGTTGCCAGTGCGCCTGACCGCTGCCAGCTTTGCCGTAATGGGCGATTTTGAAGATGCAGTCTACTGTTGGCGTTCCCAGGCCAGGACCTGGGGTAACTACGCTAATGGCATTCTGCTGGCCTCCGCTGCCGGTGCGTTGGGTGTCAAGCTGGGCGATCCGCTCAGACAGGATTACACCATCAAGTTCCGGCCGGAACTGGGCCTGGGTGATGAAGCCGATCCGGGCTTTCTGAAAAGCGCAGTCGGGCTGGTCTGGCGTTCAGCCCTGCTATGGCTGTTTGTCATCCTGTTGCTCAGCGTTGCCAACCACATGGCCTGATGCCCGCCTGCCGCCGCCCCTGATGGGCGGCGTTGCCGTTTGAGCCTGGCCATGTTCATGAACAAGGAGATGCGTCGCATGCTGCGATGCCATCGCCCAACCGAATTGCAGGAGCACACACATGTTGTTTTCCGAACTCGGGCTGTCGCCCGAGATTCTTCGTGCCATTGAAGAACAGGGCTATTCCGAGCCCACACCAATCCAGGCCAAGGCCATTCCGCTGGTATTGTCCGGCCGTGATTTGCTGGCTGCCGCGCAAACCGGTACCGGCAAGACTGCTGCCTTCATGCTGCCCATCCTGGAGCGGCTGAAAAAGTTTGCCAATACCAGTGTTTCCCCGGCCATGCACCCGGTGCGTGCGCTGGTACTGTCCCCCACGCGCGAGCTGGCCGACCAGATTGGCGTAAATGTAAAAACCTATACCAAGTATCTGCCGCTGCGTGCCACCACCGTATTTGGCGGCATGAATATGGACCCGCAAACCGCCGAGCTGCGCCGTGGTGTGGAAGTGGTGATTGCCACGCCGGGCCGTCTGCTCGACCACATCCAGCAAAAAAGCATCCAGCTGAACAAAGTGGAAGTGCTGGTACTGGATGAAGCCGACCGCATGCTGGACATGGGCTTCATTCAGGATATCCGCAAGATCATGAGCATGTTGCCCAAAGAGCGGCAAACCCTGCTGTTCTCGGCCACCTTTGCGCCGGAAATCAAACGGCTGGCGGCGGACTTCATGAAAGACCCGCAAACAGTGGAAGTGGCGCGCCAGAACGCGACCAACGAGCAAGTCGAGCAACTGGTGTATTCCGTTGATGCCGGTCGCAAGCGTTATCTCTTGAGCCATCTGATCAAGCAGCGCGACATGAGCCAGGTCATCGTGTTCTGCAAAACCAAGCTCAGTGCCGACCAACTGGCGCGTGACCTCAAGCGTGATGGTCTGGTGGCCGAAGCCATTCATGGCGACAAGGCACAGGCTTCGCGACTGGAAATTCTGTCGGCCTTCAAGGAAGGCAGCCTGCGGGTACTGGTGGCCACCGATGTGGCGGCGCGTGGCCTGGATATCAGCGAGCTGCCTTTTGTGGTGAATTACGAGCTGCCCAACTCGCCGGAAGACTATGTACACCGTATTGGTCGTACCGGTCGTGCGGGTGCCAGTGGTGTGGCCATCTCGCTGATGAGCCCGGCGGAAACGCGTCAGCATGAAGCCATTGAAAAACTGACCCGTCAAACACTGACGCCGCAGACCGTGGCCGGTTTCGAGCCTGGTGCAGCCGCACCACGTGAGGAATCTGCGCCGCGCCGTGAACGCGATCGTGATGGTGGTCGTGAGCATGGCCGTTCCACCACGCGTGCGCCGCTGCGTGAAACCCAGCGCGACCCCATGTCGGTACCGGCATCCGCCCTGATGGCCGGCAAGTCCGGCGAAGGCCTTAAAACCATCAAGCCTGCCGGTAGCAGCCGCCGCAGCCGCAAGGCGCAGCGCGAAGTACCGGCCCTGCTGCTGCCGCCGCGCTACAAGGTGGAAGTCAGTCGCTGATTGCCTGACATTGACCACACGCAGAAACCGCCACTCTTCGGACTGGCGGTTTTTTCATGGCTGCGAGCCATAAAAAAAGCCCCGCAGGGCCCAAGGAAGCAAATGCTCCATACGTAGAAATCAGACAAATATCACCAGTGCCGCCATGGCACCATGGGCACCCATCACCAGGCTTTGCTCGATGTCCGCAGTGCGTGACGAGCCGGAAATGAAGGCACCAAAGCCGTGTTCGGCCAATCGGATGCGGGCATAGGCATCGCGCATGGTGTCCACCATGGCATCGCGCGGTACTACCAGCACCAGTTTCTGGGTGAGGAAGTAGATCGAGCGGAAACGGTTGTCCGGATGGCTGACCCATACCGTGGCGTTTTCCGCCACGGCCAGCTGGCCGGGGACGATGGCCAGGTCCACATCGTGCCAGGCGTGCGGATCGTCCACCTCTTCGTGCTGCGCTACGGTCAGGTCGATGGTGCGACCGGCATCCGGCCAGCGTGCTGCCACAACGTCGCTCACGCTCTGGCCATCTTGCAACTGGACTGCATCGCCACCCAGATTGCGGATCAGCGTGGCAAATGCCTCGAACTGGTTGTCGTAACGGATGAACGGTACGGCGTGCATATCCGGTAGCGCGCTTGCTGCCGGTCGGTTCTGGCGAATGCGCGCCAGTATGTTGTCACGGGCGCTCATTGTTGGCCCTCCTTGTCCTTCTTGTTCTGGCTGCGCTGCTGGTACAGCTCCTTGAAGCTTTGTGCCGGCATCGGCGGAACATCGCGTCCCGCACGACTCCAGGCACTGTGGCGGGTAAGGCTTTCCGGAATGATGGGCACCACCTTGCGCATCACCTTGCCACCCAGGTCGAACAGCGCCGGATGCTGAGTGAGGAAGCGCATGGCCAGCAAGCCCATTTTTTTGCCGGCTGGCAGCAGGTTCTGCTCAAACGCCTTCTTGCGGTGCAGTACCAGTTGCTCGTGCAGATTGATCTTGACCGGGCAAACATTGGAGCAGGAGCCGCAAGTACTGCAGGCAAAGGCCATGCTGCCGTGCTTCTTCATGTCGCGGCTGGGGCCCAGGGTGGAGCCGATGGGGCCGGGAATGATGTAGCTGTAGCTGAAGCCGCTGCTGCGCCGGTACACCGGGCAGGTATTCATGCAGGCACCGCAGCGGATGCAGCGCAGGCTCTGGTAGAAGTCTTCATTGCCCAGGATGTCGCTGCGGCCATTATCGACGATGACAATGTGCATTTCGCCACCGGGCCGGGCCTGATGGAAGTGCGAAGTATAGGTCGTCACCGGGGAACCAATGGCCGAGCGGGCTAGCAGGCGGGTGAATACGCCCAGGTGCTCCAGCTTGGGAATGATTTTTTCCAGCCCCATGCTGGCTATGTGAATAGGCGGCAGGCTGGTGCCCAGGTCGGCATTACCCTCGTTGGTGCACACCACCACGCCACCGGTTTCGGCAATGGCAAAGTTCACCCCGGTCAGGCCGGCATCCGCGGTCAGAAAATGCTCACGCAAATTGGCTCGCGCTGCGTGGGTGAGATAGGTGGGGTCGTTATTGCCGGCCTCGGTGCCCAGCTCCTTGTGAAAGAGTTCGGAAATCTGCTCTTTTTTCAGGTGGATGGCCGGCATCACGATGTGACTGGGCGCTTCGTGGCGCAATTGCACGATGCGTTCGCCCAGGTCGGTATCCACCACCTCGATGCCGTGCTGTTCCAGATAAGGGTTCAGCCCGCACTCTTCGGTCAGCATGGACTTGGACTTGACCAGCTTCTTCACCTGTTTTGCTGCCAGAATGCCGTGCACGATGCGGTTGTGTTCGTCGGCATCGGCCGCCCAGTGCACGGTGACGCCGTTCTTTTGTGCATTGGCTTCAAACTGGGCCAGGTAGTCGTCCAGCTGCGACAGAGTATGCGCCTTGATCTCGCGTGCCAGGCGGCGCAGCTCTTCCCATTCCGGCAGTTGCTTGGCCTGGGCATCGCGTTTTTGACGCACCCACCAGATGGCGCTGTCGTGCCACTTGGCCTGGGCACGATCCTTCAGGAATTCAGCCGTGGCTTGCGGGTGTTTTACGCTATCGTCTTTCATGTCCCAGCTCCCCGGCCAGTCAGGATTTCCACAATGTGCAGCGGGCGGATGGACTTGCCCTGATGGCGGATGATGCCGCCCATGTGCATCAGGCAGGAAGGGTCGGCGCCGACAATGTATTCCGCGCCGGTGGCTTCGTGCTGGGCAATGCGGTCTTCACCCATGGCGGTGGATAGTTCGGGTTCGTCCACGCAGAAGGTCCCGCCAAAACCGCAGCATTCATCGCGGCGTTCCGGCAGCAGTACTTCCACGCCATCCACCAGCTTGAGAATCTCTTCCAGCCGCGAGTGGTAGGGCATCATCAGTTCGGACGGGCTGGCGTGATGCAGCTCGCGCAGGCCATGGCAGCTCTGGTGAATGGACACTTTGTGCGGGAAATACACCGGTTTGGGCAGTTTTTCCAGCTTCAGCACATCCTGCAGGAATTCGATGATTTCGTAGACCTTGGGCTTGAGTTGCTGATAGGCGGTATCTTCGGCGATGTACCAGTCGTAATGATGGGTGACGTGGGACACGCAGCTGCCGGAAGGGGCAACCACATAGTCGTAACGCTGGAAGACATTGGTAAAGCGGCGCGCTGCATCGCAAGCGCCTTTGCTGTCCCCATTATTGGCCAGTGGTTGGCCACAACAGGACTGTTCCATCGGAAATTCCACTTCGCAGCCCAGGCTTTCCAGCAGCTCCAGGGTTGCCATGGCGACATGGGGAAACAGTTCGTTGATGAAACAGGGAATGAACAGGCCGATTTTCATGGGGCGGGGCCTCCGACAGGCAGGAGCAGGGTTCAGCGCGCATTAGATAATGATCTCCCTGCGCCTGCCAATTCGGATTTACCCTTGTCAGCGCTGCCGAATGGCCTCAGAAGGCTGCCGATTTCATTTCGGCAAAGCGGCTGACACTGCTGACTACGCCTTTGGCTTGCTGATTGATCTGGCTGATGGTTTCCCCAACGCGCTGGGACAGGCCGACATTGCCATTGGCCTGTTGCAGCAGCTGCTCCATGCTGGCGACGGCCTGCCCGGTATGGCTCTGGATATCCTGCACCATGCGATTGATTTCCACGGTGGAAACGGTGGAACTGGCTGTGCGTTCCGCCATTTTGCGCACCTCATCCGCCACCACGGCAAAACCGCGGCCCATTTCTCCGGCGCGGGCGGCTTCAATGGCGGCATTCAGCGCCAGCAGATTGGTCTGATCGGCAATGTCCTTGATAGTTTGCACGATGGAACCGATTTGCCTCGACGTTTCACCCAGCTGCAATACGTTGCTTGAATTGCGGATTAAACATGATTCTTATCCCCGGGCTGACGCTTTTTTGTACGTTTTGTTATAGAAGCTGGCCAGGTGGAGAGAAAGCAGGATCTTGTTCTTGTTGGCGCGCGGCTAAGGACATCCTGTCAAAAGATTTGTCGAAACGGGTGACTTTTGCCATGCACAGGCAGGATGCCGAAAACAGGTAATTGACGGCGAATAATTTAAATGATTTGCTTTAATTATGCTGATATGACTTATAACTATAAAATGCAGGGCAAAGCGGAAAACCGGCTGCCGCACACACTTGGCAAGCGGCACCGGAGTGATATGCTTGGCAGAACCTGTATGACAGCGAGCAATCAGACCTTCCGTCTGTTGCCTTGTCCGGCCCCATGCAGCGCCCCCACCGCCTGCTACCCGTGCATGGTTGTCATGCAGGAAATCCATGCCCTTCATTGCACGCAAGCTTTTTGCCTGCAAGGGGCATGCGGTGTTACAGGCAATAGTCAGCGAAAGTCAGTGTGGCATCATGATCAATATCAAACAAAATATGACGATTTGCTGTGCAGCGCTGTGTTCCGGAAAAGCAGACGAAGAAAAAATCATCCAGACCATTGCCCTGTTCAAGGCCTTTCATGTCTTGTATGTGAATGTACATTCGCCAGAGGCAAAACTGATTCAACATGTGATTGATAACCTGAAGTCGGTGTTTTCGGTCTATCAGTCCCGTGATGAAATCGTGTTGATGCCCTATGAGGTCCGTGAGCTGAATGCTGCACGCCAAGCCTGCATGGCAAAGTCGGGTCGTCGCAGTGTCAGCGTGCTCCATCATCTGTACACAGCTTATCTGGACTACTACCGTCATCGCCTGATGGGGGAGGCCAGTCAGCCGGATTGACCGGTTGTTTGACCTTGGTCAGTCCGCTTTACCCTGCCGAACCCGCTGCTGCGGGTTTTTTCATTGTGGGGACTGTTACTGCTTCGTGTATGGGAGGGGACTGATTTCGCCAGCCGCTCTCCCGGTGTAAGGACGATGGTTTTATCTAGCAGAAAGAGGGCAGCAGCATGCGGAGCAATGCTTGTGGCTGCGTTGATGGCGGAAGAGAATGGGAGTCGAACCCACCTAGGACCGCTGGCGGCCCTCTCTGGTTTTGAAGACCAGCCACCCCACCGGGAGTGCCTCTCTTCCGTGACGGCTGATTATAGCGGTTTCACTGATGGCCTGCAGCGGGGGCTTCTGCCTGCAGGCTGGCACTGCCAAACAGCATGCTTTCCCGTAACAGGTGGCGGTCTGCCAGGCGGCGGGTAAAGCCGCTGCGGTCATAAAATTCCAGAATCTGGATGGCCAGCTTGCGGCCACAGCCCAACTGGTCGCGGAAGCTGGCGGCATCGGCATGGCCGTGCTGCTCACAGAGTGCGCGGATGATGTCGGCCATCTGGTGTACGTGCTGTGTGGCGAAATAGCGGTCTTGCACCACGGCGACCACGTGTCCCAGCCGGGCAGCCTTGTGCAGCAGGCGACGCATGTCTGTTTCTTCCATGGCGTGCTGGTGGGCCAGGTCGCGCACCCATTGCGGTTCCTTGCTGGTAAAGCAGGGGGCCAGGCGCTGCCATTGTTCTTGTTCTTGTGCGCTGAAACTGAGCACATGTCCCGGCAGGTGCAGCCAGCCACGTGTCTGACATAGCTGGCCTTGTTGCAGTAGTTGGCTCAGTAGCCGTTGGACAGCGGCTTCTGGCTGTTTGGGCAGGGCCAGTCGGCGCAGCCGTCCCCGGCTGGCACCCAGTTGATCCGGTTGTTGCTGATGCAACATGGCCAGCCGCTCCAGCACGCTGTTTTGCAGCGACTGCCAATGTGTCGGGTGATAGAGCCAGCCTTCTACCTGTTGGCCCGGGCTGGTTTGCAACAGGGACTGCATGGCTTGGGTGTCCAGCTGCTTGGCCCAGGCGAAAGCATCCAGTGCCACGGCCTGTTGTTCGCTTTGCCTTTGCAGCTGCGCTGCCAGTGTCTGTGTCGGGTCAAGCAATTGCCGCAGATAGTCCAGTCGTGTTGCCTGGCGCTTCCCCCGCTCAGGTACTTGCAGTTCCAGCACCTGGGCCCCGGCGATGGTGTGGCGAGCACTGGCATCACGCAGGATCAGCCGGTCGCCATCGGCCAGCCACAAGGGCTGATCCAGTACCAGTTCGGCCAAACCGTTGTCCGTGGCGGCTAACTGGCTGTGATCAAGCAGGCAAACACGGCCGGTGATGTGGCGTGCCGCGTGGTGGATATGTACAGCTTGCCAGTGCTTGATGGCATCAATGGCATGTAGCTGAACGGTGATGCGCTGGCTGGGCGCGGGGGGGCGAGTGTCAAACAGCCAGTCTCCGCGCTGGATGTCCTGCTTTTGTACGTCTCCGGCCAGGTTCAGTGCAATGCGTTGTCCTGCCTGGCCAGATTGCGCGGTGGCATTCTGTACATGCAGGCTACGTACGCGTACCTGGGTATCAAGTCCGCTCAGCCATAGTCTGTCACCCACGGACACCTGGCCGTTCAGTGCGGTGCCTGTGACCACCAGCCCGGCACCGCTCAGGGTGAAGGCGCGGTCGATGGCCAGGCGGAAGCGTTGCCCCTGCGGTGGGCGGGGCGGCTGCAGGCTGTCCAGCAGATACTGGCGCAATTGTGCAATGCCCAGGCCTTGTTGGCTGGAGACATGAAACAGCGGCGCATACGGCCAGGGACTGTCCTGCAGCCAGTGGCGCACTGCACGGCCTTGCGCCTGCAGGCTGGCTTCATCTACCAGGTCACATTTGCTGATGACCACGGTGAGCCGGGGAATGCCACTGAGTTGCAGAATCGCCAGATGTTCGCGCGTTTGCGGCATGATGCCGTCGTCGGCTGCAATCACCAGCAGGGCATGCGGAATACCGGATAGTCCGCACAGCATGTTGCCCAGAAATTTTTCATGACCGGGAACGTCAATGAAACCGGCAATGCGACCATCGTCCAGCGGCAGGTAGACATAGCCCAGGTCTATGGTCATGCCGCGTTTTTTCTCTTCCGGCAGCCGGTCGGCATCGTGGCCGGTCAGCGCGGTCAGCAGGGATGTCTTGCCATGGTCGACATGGCCGGCTGTGGCAAAAATCATGCGACTGAGCGGTCTGCCGGATGTTCCAGACCAACCGGGTCGATATGGGTCATCACATTGAGTACCGGATGCGCACGCATGACCTCATCGCGTGCCCGCTCGGCAATATCGTGTGCTTCAAACACATTCATGTTGCCATCCACTTCCAGGTGCACATCCACCAGAATCAGGTCACCCATTTTGCGGGTGCGCAAATCATGCAGGGCCAGCACCCCCTTGGTGGCCAGCAGGGTTTGGCGGATGGCTGCGCTTTCTTCCGCATCGGCCGCGCGGTCCATCAGGTCGTGCAGCGAGCTCCAGGCGAAACTCCAGCCCATTTTGCCCACGATGAAACCGACAATCAGGGCGGCGACCGGGTCCAGTATCGGGTAGCCCATCAGGTTACCGATGATGCCAATGGCCACCACCAGCGAGGAGGCTGCATCGGAGCGTGCATGCCAGGCATTGGCCACCAGCATGCTGGAGCGGACGCGTTGTGCCACCGCCAGCATGAAGCGGAACAATAGCTCTTTACTGACCAGCGCTACGATGGCCACCCACAGGGCAACGCTGTGCACGGTGGGGATGGAGGACGGGTCATGAAACTTCACGGCAGCGGACCACAACATGCCGATGCCGACGGCCAGCAGCAATACGCCCAGTACCAGCGAGGCAGCGTTTTCATAACGCTGGTGGCCATACTGGTGATCGGCATCCGGTGCCTTGCGGCTGTGATGGCCGGCCAAGAGGACAACAAAATCTGACAGCAGGTCGGACAAGGAGTGCACACCATCTGCCACCAGCGCCTGTGATTTGGCGAACACGCCAATCAATACCTGGGCAGTGGCCAGCACGATATTGACCCATACGCTGACCATGGTGCTGCGATGCGCAGCCTTGTTGCGGGTGGCTTCGTCCGTGGTTTCCTGAGGAGAATGACTGGTGTGCAAGGTCATGGCTGTCTGTTTCAAAGCGGGTGGGATGTGCAGTATGCCATAGCTGTCTTAAGTTTTTCTTAATTGGATGTTGTTGTTTGGTAAATAAAAACAATAATAAGAATAATGTGCATTCAGCAGTTGTGCTGGTTCATGTCAGAATAGCCGCCGTCCGCATTTATTTCAGGAATGATCTTGGCACTGTTGCTCAAGTCTTTGCTGGGTGCACTGGCTGTGGTGTTGATCAGCCTGTTGTCCCGCTCGCGCAATTACTATATTGCTGGCCTGGTGCCGCTGTTCCCCACCTTTGCCCTGATCGCCCACTATATTGTCGGCAGCGAACGTGGCGCACTGGCCCTCAAGACCACGGTACTGTTTGGCATGTGGTCCTTGCTGCCGTATTTCGTCTACCTGTTCAGCCTGTATTGTCTGCTGGACCGTTTGCGCCTGCCGTGGGCACTGGCAGCGGCTACCTGTAGCTGGGGTGTGGCCGCTCTGGTGCTGATTGTCGGCTGGAGCCGCTGGCACGGTTAAGGGGACTGACTGGCACCGTCTGCTGGCTGCAGGTTGGCAAGAAAAGCGCTTTCATCTTCCAGACAGCGCAGGTCCAGCCACAGCTTGCCATCGTACAGGCGGCCAATGACCGGAGAGGGCAGGCTGCGCAATTGCTGGGCCAGCGCTTCCAGTGTGCTCCCGCGTCCGTCACATGGGCTGAAGGTGATGGCCCAGCTGGGAAGACGGTCTACCGGCAGCGAGCCGCTGCCGATTTGCGACAGGCAGGCGCTGCTGCCAAGGTCAAAACCGCTGCCGGCGTAGCTACTCAGTGTGGGTAACAGACGCTCCGCAAGTTGACGGATTTCAGCTTGTGGCCGGGTGAGGCGGCGCAGGGTGGGCAGCTGCTGTACCAGCTTGTCCGGCTGCAGGTAGAGGCGCAAGGTGGCCTCCAGCGCCGCCAGTGTCATTTTGTCGCAACGCAGGGCGCGTTTGAGCGGATGCTTCTGGATTTTGTCTATCCAGCTTTGTTTGCCGATGATCAGCCCGGCTTGCGGCCCCCCCAGCAGTTTGTCGCCGGAGAAACTAACCAGGTCGACACCCTGGGCAATCATTTGCTGTGGCATGGGCTCGGCTGGCAAGCCATAGGCGGAAAGGTCAATCAGAGCACCAGAGCCCAGATCGGTCGCCACCGGCAAGCCATGTTGGTGCGCCAATGTGACCAGTTCGGCTTCGTTCACGCTTTGGGTGAAGCCCTCGATATGGTAATTGCTGGTGTGCACCTTCATCAGCAGGCCGGTGTCCGGGGTGATGGCCTGGCTGTAGTCGCGCAGATGAGTGCGGTTGGTGGCACCCACTTCCACCAGGCGGCAGCCTGCCTGGCGCATCACGTCCGGCATGCGGAAGGCCCCGCCGATTTCCACCAGTTCGCCGCGTGACACAATCACTTCGCGCCCGGCTGCCACCGTGGACAGCATGATCAGCACGGCGGCGGCATTGTTGTTGACGACACAAGCCGCTTCGGCACCGGTCAGCTCTTGCAGCAGCGCGCTGATGGTGCTGTCGCGGTGGCCTCGGCCTGCACCGTCCAGATCGTATTCCAGGGTTACCGCTTCGCGCATGGCTCGGCTGACGGCAGCCACCGCTTCTTCAGCCATCGGTGCGCGTCCCAGGTTGGTATGCAGCACCGTGCCGCTGAGGTTGAACACCGGCCGCATCTGTACTTGCTGGCGTGCAGAAACCCGCTGACTGGCAGCGTGAACCAGCAGTCCTTCATCCTCAGCCCATTGCGGCAGGCTGTGATTATTGCGGATATGCTGGCGGGCTTCGTCCAGCGTCTGGCGCACGGCGGCGGCCAGCGCGGCATTGCCATGGCGGTCAATCAGTTTTTCCAGCAGCGGGTGGTTGAGCAGCCGGTCTACCGATGGCAGGCGCGAATACAGGGTTTTCAGCGACATGATGGCGATTCAGAAACGGGAAAATCGATAGAGCAGATAGAGCAGCCCCACCAGAACAAGATTACCGGCCAGCCATCCGAGCATGTGGCGCAAGCCGGCGGGGCGATCATCCGCGCTTTCGCAACGTTGCCGATGCAGGGTGTTGGCAATGCATTGCCAGCCGCTCCAGGTGGATTCGGCGATAACTGCAGGCAGTGACAACAGGTTTTTATCGTGACGCGGGTTGTTGGTGTGCATGGCAGTCTCCTGCGATTGGGTGGTCTTGCATTCTGGATACTAGCCGACTCCGAGCAGAGATGGATAGCGATGACTGAACTGCACGTATAATGCGCCCATGACACAAGAAACCACGCCCCCGTTTGCCGGCCTGACGCCGGATGTGCTGCTGGACGCGGTAGAAAGCCTGGGCCTGCGTGCTTCTGGCAGCCTGCTGGCACTCAATAGCTATGAAAACCGTGTGTACCAGCTGGGCATGGAAGACGGCCCGCCGCTGGTGGCCAAGTTTTATCGACCGGCACGCTGGAGCAATGCGCAGATTCTGGAAGAACATGCTTTCAGTCTGGCGCTGGCCGAGCGGGAAATCCCCGTGGTCCCACCCCTGCTGTTTGACGGAGCCAGCCTGCATGATTTCCAGGGCATCCGCTTTGCCCTGTTTGCCCGTCGCGGCGGACGTGTGCCAGAGCTGAGCGACAGCAATACGCTGGAATGGATAGGCCGCTTTCTGGGGCGCATCCATGCGCTGGGGCAGGTAGAGGCTTACCAAGAGCGCCCTGTACTGGACATCTTCAGCTTTGGCGAGGAGCCGGTGCAATATCTGCTGGATGCCGCTGTGGTGCCTGCGGATTTGCGCGAGGTCTATCGCGGCGTGGCATCGCAGGTGCTGGATGGTGTGCGTCGCTGTTTTGACCGGGCAGGAGGAGTGCGCCAGTTACGCCTGCATGGCGATTGTCATCCGGGCAATATGCTGTGGACGGACGACGGCCCGCACTTTGTCGATTTTGACGATAGCCGCATGGGCCCTGCGGTGCAGGATATCTGGATGCTGCTGTCCGGTTCGCGTGAAGAGCAATCAGGCCAGTTAGCCGACGTGCTGGCTGGCTACGAGGATTTCTGCGACTTCGATTTGCGTGAGCTGTATCTGGTAGAAGCCCTGCGCACGCTGCGTTTGCTGCATTATGCCGCCTGGCTGGCGCGGCGCTGGCATGACCCGGCTTTCCCGCAGGCTTTCCCCTGGTTCGCTGCGCCCCGTTTCTGGGAGGAGCAAATCCTGTCCCTGCGCGAACAGATTGCGCTGATGGATGAGCCGCCGTTGTGGACGCTGCCCTAGACTGAGCGGCGCGGCGGCGTTCAGCCCGGTGTGCGTTGCGTCAGGTTCAGGCCGGGCTGATGTTGCTTGGCCCAGGGCAGCAGCTGGGCAGCGGCCATCGGGCGGGCAATGAAATAGCCTTGTCCCAACTGGCAGCCATGCTGCTGCATGATCTCCAGGTCCTGCTGGGTTTCGATGCCTTCGGCCACGGTGCATAACTGCATGCGGCTGCCCAGTTCGATGATGCTGTCGGTGATGGCCTGCAAATGCGGTTTGTCGGCAATGGCGGTTACCAGTGACTGGTCGATTTTCAGTTCGGTAAACGGAAAACGGGTCAGTTGCTGGAAGGTGGCAAAGCCGGTGCCAAAATCATCAATCGACAGGCCGATACCGGCCAGCCGCAGGCGGGCTGCAATGCCGATGGCGTCGGTCAGGCTGTCGGAGATGGCGGTTTCGGTAATTTCAAAGGTGATGTAACGCGTTGGCACCTTGCTGCGTTGCAAGCGTTTTTCCACCGCCTCGCTCAGACTGCTGCCATGCAAGGACCGGCCGGACAGATTGATCGACAAGGGCAGGCGCAAGCCTTGCCGCGCCCATTCCTGCCACTGCTGCAATCCCTGATCCAGCATGGACAGGGTCAGGTCGGTGTCCCAGTCGTGCTGTTCGATGACCGGAATGAAGCTCGCAGGCGGAATCAGCCCGCATTCCGGATGCTGCCAGCGGGCCAGCATTTCTGCGCCCTTGATGTGCCCGGTTTTCAAGTCAATCTTGGGCTGGTAGTAGGGAATGATCTGCCCCAGATCCAGTGCCTCGCGCACGCGGGCTGCTTCGTATAGCGGGCAGGCTTCACGGTTTTTCCCGGCTTGCGGGCACAGGCGTTGCAGCAGGTCTTGCAGCTGGTTTTTGTTCAAGGGCTTTTTCAGCCCACCCAGCACGGGCAGGCCCAAACCGGCACCCATCAGTTCCAGGGTAGAAATCAGCATGTAATCCTTGCCGGACGTCAGAATGATGTGCGGTGTCAGCTTTTCTGCCGCCAACTGCTGCATGACCTGTACGCCATCCATGCGCGGCATTTCCAGGTCCAGCAGCAGCAAGTCCGGCACGCACTGGCGCATCATGGCCATGCCTTCTTCACCGTTGCCCGCATGGCGCACGCTGCTAAAACCCAGTTGCTGGCAGATTTCGCTGGCCAGTTGTCGGTGCAAGTTGCTGTCTTCCACGATCAGGACATCTTGCATGTCGGCAGGCTGCATGCTTGGCGTCTCCTTCAGCGACATATGGCCTTGGCAATGTTGTCCAGCGGCATCACTTCGTCGGCAGCGCCCAGCTTGATGGCCTCCTTGGGCATGCCGAACACCACACAGCTGTCTTCGTCTTGGGCAATGGTTGTGGCTCCTGCATCATGCATCTCCTTGAGTCCACGCGCGCCATCATCGCCCATGCCGGTCATGATGATGCCCAGTGCGTTGCGCCCGGCAAATTTGGCGGCCGAGCGGAACAGTACATCGACCGATGGCTTGTGACGGCTGACCAGCGGCCCGTCTACCACTTCCACCTGGTAGTAGGCCCCGCTGCGCTTGATCATCATGTGCTTGCCGCCTGGGGCAATCAGCGCCCGCCCCGGGAGGATGCGATCGCCGGTGGCGGCTTCTTTCACTTCGATTTCTGATAGACGGTCCAGCCGTTCGGCAAACGATGCGGTGAATTTTTCCGGCATGTGCTGCACGATGGCAAGGCCAGGGCAGGTGCGCGGCAGTTTGGTGAGAATGGCTTCCAGTGCCTGGGTGCCGCCGGTGGAGGTGCCGATGGCGACAATGCGCTCGGTGGTCTGGAACATTTGCTGCCCGGTGGGAGCGGCCAGCACGGCATCGGCAGACAGTTTGGGGCGGGTTTCCAGCGGTGTGGGCGGCAGGGTACGCATGCGGCTCATGCGGGCATTGGCGGCAGCCTTGACGGCTTGTACCAGCAGATTGTTGCTGTCTTGCAAAAACTGCTTCACGCCGGCGTGGGGTTTGGCAATGACTTCGACCGCCCCCGCTGCCATGGCCTGCACGCTGATGTCGGCCCCTTTCTGGGTAAGCGAGGAGCAGATCACCACCGGGGTGGGGCGGCTGGCCATGATCTGCTTGAGAAAGGTGATGCCGTCCATGCGTGGCATTTCCACGTCCAGCACGATGACATCCGGCCAGCGCTGCTTCATTTTTTCCATGGCCATGATGGGGTCGGTGGCGACATCCATCACATTGATGCCGCTGCTGGCGGTAAAGATTTCGCTTAGCACCTGACGTACCACGGCGGAGTCGTCCACGATCATGACATTGATGCTCATGCTTTTTTCCTTGTTGTTGTCAGCGCTGGCAGCTCGCTTTCCTGGGACAGGCGAACCCGCACCTCGCCTGTTTGCACATCCAGAACCACCATGCGAGGACAACTGCCTCCCAGGTTTTCCGTTTGCACTTGCAAATCAAGTTGCCGTGCCATCTGGCGGGCCTGTTCGATGTTGTGCCCGGACACATCGTGCTGATGATCGCCATCGGGATACGCTAGTACCGATGCCCCACCCAGCAGGTGACAGTGGAATTCCCGCAGCGGCCTGCCGCAGTCCAGTACGGCGCGCAACAACAGCAGCATGGCTTCATCGCCGTAGCGGCCGGACAAGGTGTCACTTTGGCCATTGCGCCGGGCCAGCAGGTAATGGCACATCCCGCCCAGTTGCAGCTGTGGATGCCACAGCACAATGGCGACGCATGAACCCAGCAGGGTGCTGATGCGGACATGGCCTGCTGCAAATGCCCATTCTCCGGGGTGGAGGAAAATTTCCTTGTCAGCATTGTTCGGCATGATGTTCTGACCAGTGGCTATCTCACCCCGCCCGACATGGCGGGTTGCAACAAACTGCTTAACCCAATCTAGTTCACCGCACCGGTGATTGCCGCCTTTATCTGACAAAGACCCGGTTTTGCCAGGGCGATCATCTCTTCCAGTGACAGCACTTGTTCCATGTTCAACAGCAGAATGTGGCGCTCGCCCTGCATGACCATGCCGGAAATGAAGTCGGGCCGGATCGGGTTGCCAAATGGCGGTGGCGGCATGATGTTGGTCACGGGCAGGGTGATGACTTCATGTACCGCATCGACCAGCAGTCCCAGGACCTGTCCACGGCTGGCCGCGGTTTCCACAATGACAATGCAGCTGCGGCGCAGAACGCGACCTGCCCCATGGCCCAGCCGCTGGGCCAGGTCGATGACCGGTAGCACGCTGCCACGCAGATTCATCACCCCATGAATGAAGCCCGGCATTTGCGGGATAGTGGTCGGGCGCTGGTATTGCAGGATTTCGCGCACCTGCAGGATATTGCAGGCGAAGTATTGCGTGCCCAGCTGGAAGCACAGGTATTGGCTGTCGGGCGATGCAGGTGTTTCAGTCATCGTCAGCTCCGCAGGCGGGGTCGGTGCTGCTGGCGGTCAAATCCTGGGCCAGCCTGCCCAGGGTGTGATGGCTCAGCAGGTGGTTGGCATCCAGCAACAAGGTAAAGCCTGTGGTTTCGCGAATCATGCCGGCCAGCATGCCGGTGGACATCAAGGGTTCCAGGGGCGGTGCCGCTTCAATATCTTGACGCTGGATGTCTTCCACCATCAGTACTTCATCCACCAGCATGCCCAGCTCGCGGATCTGCAATGGCAGGGCCAGTTGCAGAATGATGATGCAGCTGCGGCGTTGCGGCACGGTGGCGGGCAAGCCCAGTCGCTGCGCCAGGTCGATGACCGGCACGGCGTTGCCGCGCAGGTTGAGCAAGCCGCATAGCGGCGCCGGCATGGTAGGGAAGGGTGTCAGCGGCTGGTATTCCAGCAGTTCGCATACCTGATGCAGCAAGATACCAAGTGTGGTGGCGGCACAGCGAAAGCGCAGACATTGCAGCATGGCCTCTGCCGGCGCATCGCTTTGCATGCCGTTTGTCGTGGCAGTCGGCTGTCGCCAATGGCGTGGGGCTCCCATATCGTCCGGCCTAGTAAGTATTAAAACCGGAGCCATCATCCATGTCCGGTGCAATGGACGGACGGACTGGATGCGCTGCGCGCTCCTCGCACTGGAAAAAACGCATCAGCTCCAGCAGATGCTCGGCCTGACTGCTCATTTGCTCGGCGGTGGAGGCCAGCTCTTCGCTGGCGGAGGCATTTTGCTGGGTAGTGCTGTTTTGTTGTTGTACGGCGCTGCTGATCTGGTTCACCGCCGTAGCCTGTTCGTTGGTGGCCGCTGCAATTTCCTGTACCAGATCGGCGGTGCGGCCGCTGGAGCGCACCATGCCATCCAGCAGCTTTCCTGCATCGTCGGCCAGTTCCACACTGTTGGCGGCAACCTGGCTGATTTCCTGGGCCGCCACCTGGCTGCGCTCTGCCAGTTTGCGCACTTCTCCGGCCACCACGGCAAAGCCGCGGCCGTGCTCTCCGGCACGGGCGGCCTCGATGGCGGCATTGAGTGCCAGCAAGTTGGTCTGGTAGGCAATGTCGTCGATGATGTTGATCCGCTTGGCAATCTGCCGCATGGCCGCCGTGGTCTGGCGTACGGCATCGCCACCTTGCCGGGCTTCGCGGGCAGCCTGTTCGGCCAGTCCTTCGGTCACCCGCGCATTGTCATTGCTATGGCTGATGGCGGCGGACATTTCTTCAATGGCTGCGGTGGTTTCCTCAATGCCCGCAGCCGATTCGCTGGCCGATTGCGCCAGCGATTCCGAGGTGGCATTCAGCTGCTGGGCGGCCGAGGCCAGGTTAGCGGCGCCATTTTTCACTTCCAGAATGATCGTGGTGAGGGTGTGAACCGTGCGGGCAATGGCATGCATCATGCTGTGCTGGTCTCCCTTGCGTAGCGGCAGCTGCACATCCAGCTTGCCGGCAGCCAGCTGTTGCATGATGTGGGCCACTTCCTGTGGTTCGCCACCCAGGGTACGGCGCAGGGCGCGTACGGTCAGCCAGGACAGTACACTACCCAGCACAATGGCAGCCACCGACAGCAGCAGCATGATGCGGTGGGCCTGCTGCATTTCCACTTCACTTTCCTGCCGGGCCTGTTCGTTCAGCCGCAGTTCGGTGTCGTACAGCTGCCGCAGCACTTCCATCAGCTGGCTCATGGCGGGTGTCACTTCCGCTTGCATGATGCGGGTGGCCGCTTCCTTTTCATTGATGGCTGCCTGCGCTTCGGATTTGTCCATCAGGTTGAAGGCGATTGGCCGGACTTTGGCCAGTTGGCTCAATAAGTCACGCTCTCGCTGGGTCAGCCCGGTTTCGGCCAGCATGTCGCGCTGGGTGAGCTGTTCGGTGTCCAGATAGCGCTGTTTTGCCTGATTGTATTGCTGGACTGCCATGTTGATGGCGTGCAGATCAGGGTAAATGATGATGTTGCGGTAGATCACCCGTAACTCTTGTGCCTGCTCGATCAGCGTGGAAACCCGAGCGGCATCCCGGTCGTTGATTCGCATGTTGGACAGCATGGCGCTGTTGCGGGCAAATCCGTTCAGGGCAACGAGCACACACAACACCAGCAACAGCAGAATGCTGCCAAACCCCAGACTCAACCGCGTGGTGACCCGCATGGATTGTGTTGATTTCATGTTGTTTTCCCCGCAGACAGAATGTTGGATGACGGATGGCCAGAGGCCGCGTGCTGATGGTGTGCGTATTCCAGACTGCGCGCGTGCTCGCTTAAGGCCAGCACGTCCAGAATGAGGGCCACTTCCCCGCTGCCCAGGATGGTGGAACCGCTGATGGCTTTCAGATGCTGGAACAGCGGGCTGAGCGGTTTGATGACGGTCTGGTATTCGCCATGCAGGGCGTCCACCAGCAAGCCGACCTTGTATTCGCCGGTCTGGATGATGACCACGTTCTGGCGCCGCCCCGGCTGGCCTTCCAGTCCCAGAAAACGACGCAGGCACAGCAGGGGCAGCATTTCGCCACGCAAGTTGATATAACCGGCAGCCGCGGCGGTTTGGCAGTCTTGCGGCAGGGCAATGCATTCGGCAATGCAGTCCAGCGGAACCACGAAGGTGGCCGCGCCTACCGTGACCAGAAAGCCGTCAATGATGGCCAGGGTCAGTGGCAAACGCAGGCGGAAGGTGCTGCCCAGGCCAACTTCGCTTTCCACTTCCACCGTGCCGCGCAGCTGGGCAATATTCTGCTTCACCACATCCAGCCCCACCCCGCGGCCGGACAGGTTGCTGATGGCGGCGGCGGTGGAAAAGCCGGGCTCGAAAATCAGGCGGTAGATGTCCTGTTCCGCCAGTTCCCGGTCGCTGGTAAGCAGGCCGCGTTGTCGTGCTTTTTCCAGGATGGTGTGCTGGTTCAGGCCCCGGCCATCATCGGCCACTTCAATCACCACGCTGCCGGATTCGTGATACGCATCCAGCCACAGGCGACCGGCTTCCGGCTTGCCTGCTGCACGGCGCTGCGCGGTGTCCTCGATGCCATGGTCGATGGCATTGCGTACCAGATGGGTCAGCGGGTCGGTCAGCTTGTCCACCATGGATTTGTCCAGTTCGGTATCCGCACCGCTGACAAACAGGCGGATGTCCTTGCCCAGCGCCTGGCTTACATCGTGCACTACCCGGCCAAAGCGGCTGAAACATTCTCCGATGGGCACCATGCGCATGCCCAGGGTCTGGCTGCGTATTTGTTCGATCAGTCCGGCCAGCACCGAGGTGGATTCCAGCAATGACGCATTGCCATGCTGTCTGGCCAGCAGGTGGCTGGCTGCACCGGCAATCACCAGCTCGCCCACCAGGTTGATCAGTTGGTCCAGCTTGGCCGCTTCCACCTTGATGAAGCGGCTTTCACTGTTTTTGCCGGTCTTTGGTGCGGCCGTTGCTGCGACGGTTGCCTGCGCTGCATCATCCGCCCCGGTTAAGGGCGGACTGGCTGTCGGGGGCTGCCACAGGCCCCATTGTTGCCAGATTTCACTGGCGGCCTGTTGTTCGGCGGCATCGCCGGCGGATAGCGCCTGTTGCAAGTGGCTGTCCAGTTGCTGGCGCGGGCTGATGATGAACTGGCTGTCTTCGCTGGCGAAGGCAAACACGCTTTCCAGCTGCGCCGCATCGACAGCACCACAAAATTGCACTTCCACCCGCAGGTAGTTGCGCTCCGGGTCAAACCGGTCCTCATCGCCTTCTGCTGCCAGTCCCGGGCAGCAGCTGGCAATGGCCTGGATTTCCCCCAGGGTGCCCAGATAGCGAATGAAGGACGCCGGGTCCATGCCGTTGCGCAGTACATCCGGCCCAAAGCGCAGCGACAGCAGCCATTCACTGCGGGGCTGCCCGGTTGGGGGCGGCTCCAGATGTTCGCCGCTTGCATACTGCAAGGTGTCACTGCCGTGCTGCATCACCGCAGCGATATCGGCCAGTATGCCGGCCTGTTCTTCCGCGGATGGCGGGATGCCGCCTTCCAGTGCCGCCAGCTGGGCCTTGACGTGGTCATGACTGCGTAGCAACAGGCCGTCCAGTTCGGCGTCCAGCTGCAAGCTGCCATCCCGCAGTTGGTCCAGCAGGTCTTCTACCTGATGGGTGAAGTAAACAATGTCCTCCAGCCCGAACAGCCCGGCCGAACCCTTGATGGTATGCATGGCCCGGAACAATGCACCCAGCTGCTCGGCGGTGATGTTGTCGGCTTCGGCATCCAGCAGGATGCCTTCCATTTCTTCCAATAGTTCGGCGGACTCTTGCAGAAAGGATAGCCGGGCCTGTTCAAGATCCATCATCGCTCTCCAGGCAGGCTTGCAATGCGTCAAGGCCCATCAGCCGGACAAAGCTGAGCACTGTCTGGCTGGGCTGGCTCAGTCGCAATCCGTGTTGCTGCCGTTGCTGGCGGGCTTGCAGCCATAACAGCACCTGAGCCGCAGCACAGTCCATTTCGCTGACCTGGGACAAGTCCAGTACCAGGTCGTCAGCGTCGCGGCTGGCTTCCAGTAGCTGTTGATGCAGGCTGGCTGCCTGATAGAGGGTCTGCTCTGCACCCAGCGTGATGCGCTTTTCCATGAGAGCCTGTTACCGCGTAGTGAGCCGGGCAATGGCGGCCAGCAGATAGGGTGGTTCGAAGGGTTTGAGTATCCAGGCACTGATGCCTTGTTGCTGGCCACGCAGTTGCATGTGACTGGCGTCCTGCGTGGTCAGCATGATGACCGGGGTGTGTGCATACAAGGAGTGCTGACGAATGTGCTCCAGCAAGCCCAGGCCATCGAGTACCGGCATGTTGAGATCGGACAGCACCAGGTCGATCTGACGGCCATCCAGCATATCCAGCGCTTGTTTGCCGTCGGCGGCTTGCAATACGGTATGGCCAGCGCCCTCCAGCGTCATCTTCACCACCAGGCGCAGGCTGAGCGAATCGTCGACGATCAGGATGGTTTTGCTCATGGCCTCCCTCTTACCCGGTTCAACAGCCGCTGTGCGTCAATGACTGTATGTGCGGCTTGTTCATTCATGCCTGCATGCCTGGCGGCCGTGCATGAATTTGTTATTTTTTCTTTCTAGTAGCTCGCCGGATTGAATGCAAACCGCAAAGCGGTCCGCAGTTGCAGGCGGCTGCCTTGCCGCAGCGGATGTACGGTCGGCCGCAGGCCAAAAAAAACCGGCCACACGGGCCGGTTGCAGCTGTCAGGCTGGGGTGCCGGGGAACAGCAGGGGGTTGAGCCCGCTGCGGGCAAAGCCCTGTTCCTCCAGTGCGGCATCCAGCGCCAGGCTGGCCAGGTCGTCGGCTACTGCTTCGGCCTGTTGGTCCTTGTCCAGCGACAGGATTTTCAGATAACTGCCGCAATCACCGCAGGATTCGCCGCGTACGGCATCATGCGCCTCCTGCAGCGACCAGTAGCCGATGTCGCGGGTGGCTTCGCAGTTGCTGCATTTGGCCCGCACCAGATGCCACTCGCTTTCGCACAGGCTGCAGTGCAGATAGCGCAGTCCGGCTGCATTGCCCTGATGCACGATGCTGGCCACTGGCGCGCTGGCGCATACCGGGCACAGGTGGCGCGCATCGCCCGCTTCAGCCACGGCAGCAATTTTCAGCTGGCTGGCCAACTGGCTGAAGTACACCGACAAGGCCGCCCAGATGAAGGGTGCTTGCGCACTATCTACCGCTGTCAGATCCCCCGACAACAGCTTCTGTGCTGCCGCTTCCAGCTGTGCCGGAGCGCTGTCGAGAAGTCCGTTCAGCACACCGGCCAGCACCGGGCTGGCAGCTTCTGCCAGCTCTGTGCACAGGGCTAACAGCAGCGGCTGCCACTGACTGTCACGTTGCCAGGCCATGGCCCCCAGGGGGGGCAGGCCGTGCTCGGCACAGTGCCGGAAGTAATCCTCCCGCACAGGCAGCAACACCGGCTGGCTGTGCACCAGCTGGTGTTGGGCCTCGGCAATGCGGCTGGCCAAATGCAGGTAGTCTGCCATCACATGCCCCGCTGCCAGCTGCTGCAGTCGTGTGGCACGCTGTCGATACAGCGTGCCTGGCTGCGGTAACAGCAGCGGGGTGATGTCCAGGCTGGCTGCCTGACGTTCGGCCAATTGCTCGGCCGGAACAATGCGTATGCTCATGGCTTGTGCTTGTCTCCTGTCATTTCACGATACCAGCGCGGATGGTGCTTCTTGGCCCAGGCATGGGTGACCACGCCTTCCACCATGGCACGGATGGTGCCACGCACCCAGATGGCCGCGTAGACATGCACCACGATGCCGGCAATCAGTGCCAGTGCCGCCCAGGCATGCAGCAGCAGGGCAATGCGCACTACATCTATGGGGAAGGAATAGGCAAAGTAGGGCCGCCAGATGACCACACCGGTGCAAATCAGTACCAGCAGACAGCCCGTCATCAGCCAGAACATGCCTTTCTGACCACCGTTGTACTTGCCGGTATCACCCACCTCATGCCCTGCCAGCACCGACTTCACCGATTTCATCCACTTGATGTCTTCCTGGTTGATGAAATTGTGCTGCCAGTAACGGAAGAATTGGCGGGCAAAGCCGACGAACATCAGCACCCCGACAAAGGGGTGGATGATGCGCGCCAGCTGCGGCGTGCCGAATACGCCGGTGAGCCAGAAGAAGGCCGGGTAGAAAAAGGCCAGGCCGGAGATGGCCAGCAACAGGAAACACACTGCCACGATCCAGTGGTTGATGCGTTCCGCCGCGCTGTAACGCTTGATCAGCTTTTCCTTGCTCATGCCTTGTCCTCCTCGTCGTCATCCTCGGCCTTGTTGGGGCCGACGCCGATGTAGTGGAAGAAGCCGAACAGCACCGAAGCGGCCAGACCAATGGTGGACAGCGGCTTGAGAATGCCCTTCCACAGGCTGACTACCGGGCTGATTTGCGGATCCTTCTTCAGCCCGTGGTACAGCTCGGGCTGGTCGGCATGGTGCAGCACATACATCACATGGGTGCCGCCTACGCCTTGCGGATCGTACAGACCGGCATTGGCATAGCCACGGGTTTTCAGCTCGTCCACCCGTTCCTGTGCGTATTCCTTCATGTCCTCCTTGCTGCCAAAGCGGATGGCACCGGTGGGGCAGGTTTTCACACAGGCCGGTTCCTGTCCCACGCTCACCCGGTCGGAACACAAGGTGCACTTGTAGGCCTTGTTGTCCTTCTGGTTGATGCGCGGCACATTGAAGGGACAGCCGGCAATGCAGTAGCCGCAGCCTATGCAGTGTTCGGACTGGAAGTCCACGATGCCGTTGGCGTACTGGATGATGGCACCGGGCGACGGGCAGGCTTTCAGGCAGCCGGGGTCGGCGCAGTGCATGCAGCCGTCCTTGCGGATCAGCCATTCCAGCTTGCCGTTCTGCTCGGTTTCGCTGTAACGCATCACCGTCCAGCTTTCGGCGGACAGGTCGGCCGGGTTGTCGTACACCCCGACATTGCTGCCCACCTCATCGCGCAGGTCATTCCACTCCGAACAGGCCACCTGACAGGCCTTGCAGCCTATGCAGGTGGACACGTCGATTAGCTTGGCCACTTCCGCCTTGTGCTCGCGCGCAATGGGCGGCTGGGTGGGGCTGGCAGAGCGGCGCAGGATATCTTGCGATTGCAGTGACATGGTCGCTCCTTAAGCTTTCTCAACGTTGACAAGGAAAGACTTGAACTCCGGCGTCTGGGTATTGGCATCCCCGACAAACGGCGTCAGCGTATTGGCAATAAAGCCTTTCTTGGCCAGCCCCTCAAAGCCCCAGTGAATCGGCACGCCGACATGGTGTACCAACTGGCCATTCACCCGCAGTGCCTTGATGCGCTTGGTCACCACCGCCTTGGCCTTGATATAGCCGCGCTTGGACGACACTTTCACCAAGTCGCCGTGGGCGATGCCTTTTTCCCTGGCCAGCTCTTCGCCGATTTCCACAAACTGTTCCGGCTGCATGATGGCGTTCAGCCGTGCATGCTTTGTCCAGTAGTGGAAGTGCTCGGTCAGGCGGTAGGTGGTGGCGGCATACGGGAACTGCTCGTGCTGACCCAGCTCGGCCTTGTCGTCTTTGAACAGCCGCGCGGCCGGGTTGGAGATGACCTTGGGATGTAGCGGGTTGGTGCCCAGCGGTGTCTCGAACGGCTCGTAATGCTCCGGGAACGGCCCTTCGGCCATCTTGTCCAGCGCAAACAAGCGTCCCAGTCCTTCCGGCTGCATGATGAACGGAGCCATGGCGCTGCCTGGCGGTTCGTCGGCCTTGAAGTCCGGCACATCCACACCCACCCACTTCTCGCCGTTCCACTTGATCAGCATGCGCTTCTTGTCCCATGGCGTGCCATCGGGCTTGCAGGAGGCGCGGTTGTACAGGATGCGGCGGTTGGCCGGCCATGCCCAGGCCCAGCCCAGCGTGTTGCCAAGGCCGGACGGGTCGCTGTTGTCGCGCCGTGCCATCTGGTTGCCCGCCTGGGTCCAGCTGCCGGCGAAAATCCAGCAACCGGACGCCGTACTGCCATCGGCCTGCAGCAGGGCAAAGCCGGGTAGCAGCTCGCCCTTTTTCGCCAGAAACTGACCGGGGTTTTTCGGGTCAGGCAAATCGGCCAGCGCCTTGCCATTCAGCTCCTTGGCCAACTCTTCCGGCTTGGGCTCGTGCGGGTCGCCATAAGCCCAGGACAGGCTGTTGATGGCATCCGGGAAGGCACCACCGTCCTTGGCATACATGGCTTTGAGCTTGAGGAAGATGCCAGCCAGGATTTGCGGGTCGGTCAGCGCTTCGCCAGGGCCTTCCGCACCCTTCCAGTGCCATTGCAGCCAGCGCCCGGAGTTGACGATGGAGCCGTCTTCCTCGGCAAAACAGGTGGTAGGCAGGCGGAACACTTCGGTGTGAATCTTGGCCGGATCGACATCGTTCTGCTCGCCATGGTTCTGCCAGAAGGTGGAGGTTTCCGTCACCAGCGGGTCCATGATCACCAGGAACTTGAGTCGCGACAGCGAGGCCACGATCTTGTTCTTGTTGGGGAAGGACGCCACCGGGTTGAAGCCCTGGCAGAAGTAGCCATTCACCTTGCCCTGGTGCATCAGCTCGAAGTACTGCAGCACGTCGTAGCCCTTGTCCCACTTGGGCAGCCAGTCATAACCCCAGTTGTTGTCTGCCGTGGCCTTGTCGCCCCACATGGACTTCATGAAAGAGATGAAGAACTTGGGGTAGTTCTGCCAGTAGTTCATCTGGCCGTCTGCCAGCGGCTTGCTGGTGTACTTGGCCAGATAGCTGTCCAGCGTCGGCTCTTTTTCTGACGGCATGGTCATGTAGCCCGGCAGGCTGGTGGACAGCAGGCCCAAGTCGGTCAGACCCTGGATGTTGGAGTGACCGCGCAGCGCATTGATGCCGCCTCCGGCCATGCCCATATTGCCCAGCAACAGCTGGATCATCGCCATGGTGCGGATGTTCTGCGCGCCGATGGAATGCTGGGTCCAGCCCAGTGCATACAGGAAGGAGGTGGTTTTGTCCGGTGCGCTGGTTTCCGCCAGATGCTCACAAATGGCCTGGAAGGCTTCCTTGGGTGTGCCGCAGATGTTGGCCACCACGTCGGCGGTATAGCGCGACACATGCTGTTTGAGCAGGTTGATCACACAACGCGGGTCACTCAACGTGTCGTCGCGTTTGGCCATGCCCTTCTCATCCAGCTGGTAGGCCCAGGTGGATTTGTCGTACTTGCGTTTCTCTGCGTCGTAGCCGCTGAACAGGCCATCCTCGAACTTGAAGTCTGGGTGTACCAGCAGTGCGGCATTGGTGTAGGCGAGCGTGTATTCCTTGTTGTACTTACCGGTTTCCAGCAAATAGCGGATCACGCCAGACAACAGGGTAATGTCCGTGCCGGTGCGGATGGGCGCGTAGAAGTCTGCCACCGAGGCAGTACGGGTAAAGCGCGGGTCGATGACCAGCAGCTTGGCCTTGTTGCGGGTCTTGGCCTCAATGGCCCAGCGGAAGCCAACCGGGTGTGCTTCGGCGGCATTGCCACCCATTACCACGATCAGATTGGCGTTCTTGATGTCGACCCAATGGTTTGTCATGGCACCGCGACCAAATGTTGGGGCAAGACTTGCCACCGTTGGTCCGTGTCATACACGCGCCTGATTGTCGACAGCCAGCATGCCCAGGCTGCGCGTGAATTTGTGGGTCAGCCAGCCAGCCTCGTTGCTGGAGGCGGAGGCCGCCAGAAAACCGGTGGACAGCCAGCGATTCACCGTCACGCCATCGGCGTTCTTTGCAGTGAAGTTGGTATCGCGGTCCTGCTTGATGTGCTTGGCAATGCGTGCAAACGCTTCATCCCAGCTGATGCGCTTCCATTCATTGCTGCCCGCTTCGCGCACTTCCGGGTGCTTCAGGCGGTTGGGGCTATGAATGAAGTCCACCAGGCCTGCGCCTTTGGGGCAGAGTGCCCCACGGTTCACCGGGTGATCCGGGTCGCCTTCGATATGGAAAATTTCGGACTTGGCGTTCTTGGCGCCATCGCCCAGGCCGTACATGAGAATGCCACAGCCTACCGAGCAGTAAGGACAGGTATTGCGCGTTTCACTGGCGCGCAGCAGCTTGTAGCTGCGCACATCTGCCATTGCCGTTGCCGGCAGCAGCCCCAGTGTTGCAATGGTGGAACCTGTCATACCCCCGGCACACAGTTTGAAAAACTGTCGCCGATTGACCTGCATGAAGGGACTCCTTGTTGAACAAGAAAGAAATGATGGGCTCCGGGATGTCATCCGGCCAGTCCCGCCCCATGGTACTCACGACAATAAGGACTGGCCTGACCCATCAGACGGTTGTAGCCTTAACGCATTATCGTCAGCAAAATGCTTAAGCTCAAATAGCCGATGTCAATTCAACTATTGAAAATCTCAATCAGATGAGCACAGAACCCGATTCGTCGTTTCCGCTGCATCAGCATGTCCAGCGTTGGCAATGGCGGGATGACAAGGCATTGCAGGCAAGTGAGGACGTATTGGCCTGCGAAGTGCCGGCGGCGCTGGTCTACAACGGGCTGGCGCATGTGGTGATGATGGTCAGCCCGCAGCAGCTGGAGCAGTTTGCCCGTGGTTTCACCCTGGCCGAAGGTATTGCCCGCACGGTGGCTGACATCTTCGACATCGAAGTGCGTGAAGCGGCCAGCGGGATTGAAATTCATGTCGAGCTGGCCAGCGCCTGCTTTGCCGCACTCAAGGAAAGGCGCCGTCAGCTGGCCGGGCGCACCGGCTGTGGCCTGTGTGGGGTGGAGCAACTGGCCGAAGTATTCCGCCCGCTGCCGGCCCTGCCGCACAGCGTGCGCCTGGCCTTGCCGGCATTGAATCAGGCGCTGGAAAGCCTGCCGGTACAACAGGTGTTGTCGCAGGCGACCGGCTGCGCGCATGCGGCAGCCTGGCTGACGCTGGATGGACAGTTATTGCAAGTGTGCGAGGACGTGGGGAGGCACGTGGCGCTGGACAAGCTGATTGGCTGCCGTGCGCTAGGCAACTGGGGCGCGGGTGTGGCGCTGGTGACCAGCCGTGCCAGTTATGAAATGGTGCAAAAGGCTGCCGCTGCCGGGATTGAAATCCTGGTGGCGGTGGCAGCCCCCACCGCGCTGGCCGTACAAATGGCCGAGCAATACGGGCTTACCTTGCTGGGTTTTGCCCGCCCAGGCCGGGTGAATGTGTACACCCACCCGCAGCGCCTGTTGACCGAAGCTGTCTGAGCGGCCACTGCCCATGGGCTGAGCTGGGAAGTGGTGCTCCGGCTGTATTCATTCCCAATAATCCTGCCAGGCAGAGGACTGCTTTTGTTGCATTGCGCAAAGGCGGATGGGCATTGTCGAACAATGGCCTTGCTTTTGTGGCAAGGATCGGGTCAGAATCGAAGTCCGACATATCAACCTTTCTATATAAGAAGCAAGCATGGCACTCATCGTACAAAAGTACGGCGGTACCTCGATGGGCTCTCCGGAGCGCATCAAGAACGTGGCCCGCCGTGTCGCCAAATGGAAAGCGCAGGGACATGATGTCGTGGTGGTGGTATCTGCCATGAGTGGCGAAACCAACCGACTGATTGCCCTTGCCAAAGAGATCCAGGCTTATCCGGACCCGCGCGAGCTGGACGTGATCATTTCCACCGGCGAGCAAGTCACCATCGGCCTGTTGGCCATGGCGCTGAAGGAAATCGGCGTTGACGCCAAGAGCTACTGTGGCTGGCAGGTTCGTGTCACCACGGACGACTCCCACACCAAAGCCCGTATTCAATCCATCGACGAAGCCGCCATGCGGACAGACCTCTCTGCCGGTTCGGTAGTGGTGGTGGCCGGCTTCCAGGGTGTGGATGAAAACGGCAACATCACCACGCTGGGCCGTGGTGGTTCCGATACTTCCGCTGTGGCACTGGCTGCCGCACTCAATGCGGATGAATGTCAGATCTACACCGACGTGGATGGTGTTTACACCACCGATCCGCGCGTGGTGCCGGAAGCCCGCCGTCTGAAGACCATTACCTTCGAGGAAATGCTGGAAATGGCTTCCTTGGGTTCCAAGGTATTGCAGATCCGTTCGGTAGAGTTCGCAGGGAAATACAAGGTACGTCTGCGTGTGCTGTCCAGCTTCGAGGATGAAGGGGAAGGCACGCTGATTACGTTCGAGGAAGATGAAAACATGGAAAAGGCCGTCGTTGCAGGCATCGCATTTGACCGTAATGAAGCACGCATCAATGTAAAGGGTGTACCGGACAAACCGGGCATTGCTTACCAGATTCTCGGTCCGATTGCCGATGCCAACATCGAAGTCGACATGATCATCCAGAACGTGGGCGAAAACGGTACTACCGATTTCTCCTTCACTGTGCCGCGTGGCGAGTTCCACCGTGCCATGGAAATTCTGCGTGAAGTACAAACCCACATTGGTGCTGCCAAGATCGACGCGGACGAGAAAGTCGCCAAGATCTCCATCGTTGGCGTGGGCATGCGTTCGCACTGTGGCGTGGCTTCCACCATGTTCCGCACCCTGGCCGAAGAAGGCATCAACATCCAGATGATCTCCACTTCCGAAATCAAGGTATCGGTTCTGGTTGACGAGAAATACCTGGAGCTGGGTGTGCGCGTGTTGCACAAGGTATTCGGCCTGGATCAGCCGGCGTAATTTTTTACGCAAATGCTTGACAGAGGGCGCTGCCTTGCTTAATATGGCGCTCTCTGAACGGAGAAATGGCCGAGTGGTCGAAGGCACTTCCCTGCTAAGGAAG
This sequence comes from Aquitalea sp. LB_tupeE, assembly GCF_013391415.1. Classification (GTDB taxonomy): domain Bacteria; phylum Pseudomonadota; class Gammaproteobacteria; order Burkholderiales; family Chromobacteriaceae; genus Aquitalea. The sequence continues at coordinate 110,362 of NZ_JACAXB010000010.1, read as the reverse complement.
CATACGGGCTTAAACCTGTATCGAGGGTTCGAATCCCTCTTTCTCCGCCAGAATCTGCACCCGTAGCTCAGTTGGATAGAGTATTTGGCTACGAACCAAAGGGTCGGGCGTTCGAATCGCTCCGGGTGCACCAAAGTCCCTATAGTTTAGCGGTTAGAACACCGCCCTTTCACGGCGGTAGCCGGGGTTCGATTCCCCGTGGGGACGCCAGGATTCAAGAAAAAGCCCAGTCGCAAGACTGGGCTTTTTCGTTTTTGCATTTCTTCCCGCCAAGTGTTCAGTTGCCGTCGGCAAATGCACAGTGCCACAGGCAAGCGCCCCGGAAGGCCTTACCTGCAGCACTCACTCCGCTACTGTCTGGCCATGCAGGCCTGATAGCGTGTACTCACCTTGTCGGCAAACCATTGTGTCGTCAGCTTGCGCGAAATTTTCGGGCTGTGCAGGTCGATCTGCGGCATGCGTTCGCGTGGTACTGGCTTGCCCGCCTGACGGTCTGCCAGGGCAAACACTTTGCGATACAGCTCGCTTTGCGCCAAGGCGCTGTTTTTTTCTTGCTGCAAGTCTCTTTCAATCTCGCTTTGGCTCATGTCCAGGCGGCTGCGCAAGCCAAGCAGGGCTTGATAGGTGCTGCCGCTGGCCTGCTTGCCGGTATAGCTGAGCAAATCACCATCCAGAGCCAGCTTGCGGCCGGTCAATTGACTGACGGCCGCCTGCAGGGCCGCATTGCGGCTGCTATAGCGCCCGGCATTGAAGTCGGCAAAACGGTAGCGCATGTCCTGATACGGGGCAGGGTATTGCAGCAGGATGGCACTGCCGAAATAAATACCGCCACGGCGAGTGAATACATCGTTGCGGATGCTATTGCCAGTCTGGTAGGGATAGGGCCAGATTTTGACATGCGCTTCGGCAAACTCCACGCTGACCTGCATCGGGCCGCCGGTGCGAATGGGGTTTTTCATGTTCATGGGCAAGCCCAGCTTGCTGGCTTCCGCTGCCATGTCTTCAAACAGCAGGTTCATCTCGCGCTCGGTACGCAAGCTGTCGATACGTGCCTTATAGCTTTTGCCGTTGGGTGAGGTCTTGAGCAGTGCCGCCTTCACCACTGGCAGCGGTACCAGGTATTTGTTGGCGCGTTCGCCAATTTTTTCCCAGACAATGCTTGGCAGATTGGGGACTGTCGGGTCTGCCTGCCAGCTGGATTCTTGTTCGATGACTGCGGCAACTGCGCAGAAATTGTCTGCCCGGTACGGAATTTTCAATGCAGTAAAAGCAGCAACGATATCGTGGTTCCAGCCTTGGCGATCGCTGATGCGTGGTGGCAGCAAGCGGTCCAGCAAGGCCCGGCCTTGTGCTTCATTCAGCACCGGTTTGCTGGTGCTTGCAGGTGCCAAAGGCGGCGGAGGAACCGTTACGAGCGGCGGTGGTGCAATTGGCGTGGCAGGAGTGGGGTTGCTGACTGCCGGGGTGGCTGCCGGTGCCGTTGGGGTGTTGACTGGTGGTGCAACGGTGCTGCTGCATGCACTCAGGCAAGCCAGCAACAGATAGAGCGGAAGATGGCGACGCATGCGCTTTGTTATTCCAGAATCGCAAGACGTGATCTTGGCGCATTGTGCGGTTTGGGGCAATCGGAGATAAAACGGGATGGGACTGCCCATGCTGAGCGGCCTTATCTACAATGCATGATTAAAACCAGTGAGCTGGTCATATCGGGAGATGTCAATGTTATACCTCTATGCCCCGCAGGACATGGTGCGCTATCAGCATGCTTTGCAACAGGCGCTGCCGCAGCATAAGGTGCAGTGCTGGCCGGAGGAGGTGGCTGTCGGTCAAGTTGACTATGCGGTGGTGTGGAATCCACCAGCCGGTTTCTTCAATGGCATGGTGAATCTGCAGGCCGTGTTTGTACTGGGGGCCGGTGTCGATCGCATCCTGAAACGAGATGACTTGCCCTCTACCGTGCCGATTGTGCGGTTGACCGACGCTGGCATGGCGCAGCAAATGCTGGAGTACGTGCTGTACGGCGTGCTGCATGTACAGCGGCAGATGGGGCAATACCGCCGTCAGCAGACATTGCGGCAGTGGCAAGCGCTGACTGCGCTATCGGCGGGACAAACGCGCATTGGTGTGCTTGGCCTGGGCGAGATTGGTGGCTGGGTGGCGCAGTCCCTGGCTGCCATGGGCTATGCGGTGGCTGGCTGGAGCCGTACTGGTCGGCAATTGCCGGGCGTGCAGGACTATATTGGCGAAGCTGCGCTACCCGACTTGCTGGCGCGTAGCGATATTCTGGTGAATCTGTTGCCTGCCACGCCGCAGACCCGTGGCTTGCTGAATGCCTATTTGTTGTCGCGCCTGCCATCTGGTGCGGCCCTGATCAATGCCGGTCGTGGCGAGCAAGTGGACGAAGCGGCCCTGCTGGGCTTGCTCGATAGCGGCCATCTGCGTTTTGCCATGCTGGACGTGTTCGAAGTGGAGCCGCTGGAAACCGTGCATCCCTTGTGGAGTCATCCTTCGGTGCTGCTGACTCCGCATATTGCTGCCATGACGCAGGTACAGCCGGCTGTCGCACAAATTTCTGCCAACTTGCAGGCCATCAAGCAGGGACAGTTGCCACATGGCCTGGTAGAGCGCGAGCGGGGCTATTGAGCGGGGAGTGCGCTTAGCGGGTCGATGGCCTGCCCCTGGCGGCGCAACTCGAAATGCAGCATGTCGCGATTGCTCCCCGTATGCCCAACGGTGGCAATCTGCTGGCCAGCCTGTACGGTTTGGCCTTCTTTCACCAGCAAGGTCTGGTTGTGGGCATAGGCGGTCAGGTAATCATTACCATGCTTGATGATGAGCAGGTTGCCATAGGCGCGTATGCCCTTGCCGGCATAGGCTACCGTACCGCTGGCTGCGGCGCGTACCGGGTCGCCCGCCTTGCCGGCAATGTCTATGCCCTTGTTGCTGTTGCCGTTGAACTTGCCAAGCAAGGCTCCACGAATGGGCCATTGCAGGCTGATGCCAGGTGGAGCCGGGCGAGTGGCAGGGGGTGGTGTGGTTTTGACCGTGGTAGCAGGAGTAGTGGTCTTGGCCGGAGCGGTGCTTGCCGGGCTGACGCGCAACAACTGTCCTGCAGTGATGCTGGACGGGTCTGCCAGCTTGTTCCACGCCACCAGCGTGTTCACGCTTTGGTGATGGTTGAGCGCAATGCGGTATAAGGTATCCCCGGCACGGACGCGGTAATACCCGGCAGGGGCTGGCGAGGTGTCGGGCAGGGTGCTGCAGGCTGCCAGCAACAGGAAGGACAGGCAAACGAAATAGCGCATGACCGGTATTTTAACATTTCCCTGACGTCCTGCATGACACGGGCTGGCGCAGCGGGCAGCGGTCTTCTAAGCTGAAAGCCCGGGTGTGGTTCTGCAAGGAGTGTCGCATGGCTGATCAACCGTTTTCACCGCAGAGTTTTCCCTATGCAGTCGAAGTGGAGGCCGGCAAGCATTATTGGTGGTGTGCTTGCGGGCAGAGCGAAAAGCAGCCGTTTTGCGATGGCAGTCATGCCGGCTCCTGTTTCAGTCCGGTCGAGTATGTGGCGGACAAGAGTGGCCTGGTCTACTTCTGTGGCTGCAAGCTGAGCGAGGGCCAGCCCCTGTGTGATGGTTCGCACAGCCAGCTGTCCTGAGTTATTGGTGTATTTGAATGACAAAACCCCCGCAAGCGGGGGTTTTGTCGTGCGGCAGGCAGATCAGCGGGTGATCGGCTTGTAGCGGATACGCTTGGGCTTGGCACCTTCTTCGCCCAGACGTTTCTTTTTGTCGGCTTCGTATTCCTGATAGTTGCCGTCAAAGAAGGTCCACTGCGATTCGCCTTCCGCCGCCAGGATGTGGGTGGCGATACGGTCGAGGAACCAGCGGTCGTGGGAAATCACGAACACGGTACCGGCGAATTCCAGCAGCGCATCTTCCAGCGCACGCAGGGTTTCCACGTCCAGATCGTTGGACGGTTCGTCCAGCAGCAACACGTTGCCACCCTTGAGCAGGGTCTTGGCCAGATGCAGACGGCCACGTTCACCACCGGACAGCATGCCTACCTTCTTCTGCTGGTCCGCACCCTTGAAGTTGAAGCGGCCCAGATAAGCACGGCTGGACATTTCAAAGCGGCCTACAGTCAAGAGATCGGCACCGCCGGATACATCGTCAAATACGGTCTTGTCATCTTCCAGGCCTTCACGGCTCTGTTCGACAAAGGCCATTTGCACGGTCTGGCCGATTTTCACGGTACCCGAGTCCGGCTGCTCCTTGCCGGCAATCATCTTGAACAGCGTGGATTTACCGGCACCGTTGGGGCCGATGATGCCGACGATGGCACCGGCCGGTGCCTTGAACGACAGATTATCGATCAGCAGGCGGTCGCCAAAGCCCTTGGATACGCCGTCGAATTCGATCACTTCATTACCCAGGCGCTCGGCCACCGGTATGAAGATTTCCTGGGTTTCGTTGCGCTTTTGGGTTTCGTAGCTGGAAAGTTCTTCAAAGCGGGCGATACGCGCCTTGGACTTGGCCTGACGGCCCTTGGGGTTCTGGCGCACCCATTCCAGCTCCTGTTTCATCGCCTTCATGCGGGCGCCTTCGCTCTTGGCTTCCTTCTCCAGGCGCTCTTCCTTCTGCTCCAGCCAGCTGGAATAGTTGCCCTTCCACGGAATGCCTTCGCCACGGTCCAGTTCCAGAATCCACTCGGCGGCGTTGTCGAGGAAGTAGCGATCGTGGGTGACGGCCACCACGGTGCCGGGGAAGCGCACCAGGAATTGTTCCAGCCACTCTACCGATTCGGCATCCAGATGGTTGGTGGGTTCGTCCAGCAGCAGCATGTCCGGCTTGGATAGCAGCAGCTTGCACAGTGCCACGCGGCGTTTTTCACCGCCGGACAGCGGGCCGATTTTTGCATCCCACGGCGGCAAGCGCAGCGCGTCGGCGGCCAGTTCCAGTTGCAGCTGGACATTGTCGCCGGCACCGGCGGAAATGATGGCTTCCAGCTTGGCCTGTTCTTCGGCCAGAGCGTCGAAGTCGGCATCCGGGTCGGCATAGGCGGCATACACTTCTTCCAGTCGCTTTTGCGCACCCATCACGTCGCCCATGCCGCTTTCTACTTCTTCGCGTACGGTCTTCTCCGGGTCCAGCTGCGGCTCCTGCGGCAGATAGCCGATTTTCACCCCAGGCAGATGCTGTACTTCACCGTCGTATTCCTTATCCACATTGGCCATGATGCGCAGCACGGTGGATTTGCCGGAACCGTTCAGGCCCAACAGGCCGATCTTGGCACCGGGGAAGAAGGACAGCGAGATATCCTTGATGATCTGGCGCTTGGGCGGCACCACTTTGCTCACGCGGAGCATGGACATTACGTATTGAGCCATGAGGGACCCTGCTGAAGATAATCGTTAAGCGGTAGATTCTACCAAAAGCGGGCCTGCCGTGCTGCGCTGCCAGTGCTGGCTCTTACCAGAGCCAGGCGAACAGAGCCGTAGCCAGCATGGCAAAGGCGCAGCCAATCTTGGCAACCGTGCCAACCAGGAAACCGGCCAGGGTGCCCAGGCCGACACGGCCAGCCTGCCAGGCATCGCGCCGGGCCAACAGCTCGCCGATGGCGGCACCAAGCAGCGGCCCCAGAATGACACCGACCAGTCCCAGCGGCAGGCCAGCGAGGCTGCCGATGAAGGCCCCCCACAAAGCCTGTTTGCTGGCACCGGTCAGTTTGGCCCCCAGCAAACCGGCGACAAAATCTATAGTCAGGCCCAGAACGGTCAGCACAGTCATGATCAGTAATGCTGTGCTGCCCAGATGGGCGAAACCATCGACCCAGCCCAGCAGCAAAAAGCCGCCCAGCATCAGCGGCAGGCCGGGCAGGGCGGGGAACAAGGTGCCCGCCATACCCAGGACGATCAGCAGGGCTGCAAGCAGGGTGAACAGGATTTCCACAGACATTCCTTCATAAGGTGGCTGCCATAAGAAAACGGCCGGTGGGTGGAAGTTCCACCGACCGGCCGCGGGCATGTAGACAAGCAATGCCTGTCAGCGTGCGTATTCTTCCAGCAGCATGTTCTGGGCACAGCGCTCCTTGCCACGGCTGGGGCGGCGTTTGTAGCTACCGTCCGGCTGCATGTCCCAGGCGTTGACATTATCTTCCAGATAGAGTCGCAGTGCTTCCTTGATCACCCGGCGTTTGACCTTGGGATCCAGAATCGGCACGCAGGTTTCGATACGGCGGAACAGGTTGCGGCCCATCCAGTCAGCACTGGCGATATACAGGTTTTCCTGCTTGTCGTTGTAGAAGTAATACACGCGCGGATGCTCCAGGAAGCGGCCTACCACCGAGCGTACGGTGATGTTGTCCGACAGACCCGGTACGCCGGGGCGCAGCGCGCAGACGCCACGCACGATCAACTGGATTTTCACCCCGGCCTGGCTGGCGCGGTACAGCGCGTGAATGACTTGTGGTTCCAGCAGCGCGTTCATCTTGGCGATGATTTGTGCCGGGCGGCCTTGCTGGGCGTGCTCGATTTCACGCTCGATGGAGTCGATCAGCAAGCTGTGCAGGGTGAACGGGCTTTGGTGCAACTGCTTGAGCTGGCTGGCGCGGCCCAGACCAGTGAGCTGCACGAAGATGTCATTCACATCACTGGCGATTTCTTCGTTGCAGGTGAGCAGGCCAAGGTCGGTATAGAAACGGGCGGTGCGCGGGTGATAGTTGCCGGTGCCCAGATGCACGTAGCGGCGCAGGCGCTTGTCCTCGCGACGAATCACCATCAGCATCTTGGCGTGCACCTTGTAGCCGAACACGCCATATACCACGTGGGCACCGGCGTCTTCCAGATGGCTGGCCCAGCTGATATTGGCTTCTTCGTCAAAGCGCGCCATCAGTTCCAGTACCACCGTCACCTGCTTGCCGGCGCGGGCAGCGGCAATCAGCGATTCCATCAGCACCGAGTCGGTGCCGGTACGGTATACCGTCATCTTGATGGCCACCACCTGCGGGTCGGTCGCGGCCAGGTTCAGCATGTCAATCACAGGCTGGAAGCTCTGGAAGGGGTGGTGCAGCAGGATGTCACCCTTGCGAATGGCGTCAAACAGCGGTGTTTTTTTGCTGAGTTGGTCGGGCAGTGACGGTACGAAGGGCGGGAATTTCAGGTCGGGACGGTCTACAAGGTCCGGCACCTGCATCAGACGTACCAGATTCACCGGGCCGTTGACGCGGTAGACATCCTGCTTTTTCAGGTTGAATTGCGTGAGCAGGAATTCCTCCATGTGCGGCGGGCAGGTATCGGCAATTTCCAGCCGTACCGCATCACCAAACTGGCGCTGGCTCAATTCACCTTGCAAGGCTGTACGCAGGTTTTTCAGGTCTTCGTCTTCCACGGTCAGTTCGCTGTCGCGGGTGACGCGGAACTGGTAGCAGCCCTTCACCGTCATGCCCAGGAACAGCTCGTGCACGTGCGAGTGCAGGATGGAAGACAGGAACACAAAGGTATGCGGGTGGCCGCTGCACACTTCCGGCGGTACCTTGATCACGCGTGGCAGAATGCGCGGGGCCTGCACGATGGCGATGTCGGACTGACGGCCAAAGGCATCGCGGCCTTCCAGTTCCACGGCAAAGTTGAGCGACTTGTTCAGCACCTTGGGGAAGGGGTGGGACGGGTCCAGCCCGATCGGGGTGAGGATGGGCATCAGCTCATTGCTGAAGAAATCGTGCACCCATTCCTGTTGCTGTTCGGTCCATTCGTTACGGCGCAGGAAGATGATGTCTTCTTCACGCAGCGCCGGGAACAGTACATCACTCATCACCGCATATTGCTGGCGTACCAGTTCGTGCGAGGCGGCAGACACCTTGGCCATGATCTGTGCCGGTGTCGAGCCATCGGCCAGGATACGGCTGGGTGTGAGCTGGGCGGTATCTTTCAGCCAGGCCATGCGGACTTCAAAAAACTCGTCCAGATTGGAGGAGACGATGCACAGGTATTTCAGGCGTTCGAGCAGCGGCAGGCTAGGGTCTTCAGCTTGCGCCAGTACTCTGCGGTTGAATTCGATCAGGCCCAGTTCACGGTTAAGCAGCAACTCGTGGCTTTGTGACATACGGTTTCGCGCCAATGGTGATGAGGTGTGGAGACAAAAAAGCCCTCGCGCAGGAGGGCTTGGAATAATTACTGCTGCGGTGGCGTATAGCCAGCCGGTGCATCCGCACCTTGACCGAAGAAGTAGGCGTCCAGCTGTGCAGCCAGATACTGACGGGCACGTGCATCAGCCAGGCTGAGACGGTTTTCGTTGATCAGCATGGTTTGATAACGCAGCCAGCCTTGCCAGGCTTCCTTGGAGACATTTTCATATACACGCTTGCCAAGCTCGCCCGGCAGGGGCGGAAAGTCCAGACCTTCGGCCTCGCGGCCCAGCTTGATGCAATTGACGTTTCTGGCCATTGCTCATCCTTGCAAAATTGAACTGAATATACTGCATTATTGTGTCACAACCATGACACCCTTCCAACCATGCCGCTGGCGAGGTGGTATACCGGCTCACAATTCCTTGACGAATATTTTGGAACGGCGCTGATTATTGTAAAAAGCCTGGCGTGCCAGTGGCAGCTGGCCACGGCCAGCTTCGGCAAAACCGCGCTCGACAAACCAGTGCGCCGTTTGAGTGGTCAGCACGAACAGGGCTTTCAGGCCGCGGGTACGTGCCTGATATTCCACGTGTTTGAGCAAGGTTTCGCCAAAGCGGCCTTCACGGCGTTCCGGTGCTACTGCGAGGCAAGCCAGCTCTGCCATCCCGGCTTCTGGAAACACATGCATGGCCACGCAGCCATAAATCTTGCCGTCGTGCTCCAGTACCGAGTATTGGGAAATTTCCATTTCCAGATGCTCGCGGCTGCGCTTGACCAGAATGCCCTGCTCTTCCAGCGGGCGGATCAGGTTCAGGATGGGGCCGATGTCATCCACACTGGCATTGCGCACTTTGACCAATGCATCACGGGCAATCATGGTACCTGTACCGCCATTGGTGAACAGTTCGGCCAAGAGCGAGCCATCTTCGTGATGGCTGACCAGGTGGGCACGCGGGATGCCATCGCGGGTCGCCTTGATGGCATAAGGCAGATAGGCGGTAACATCGCGCTGCAGGTGCCCGGCTTGCAGCAATTCTTCGGCCTGCTGGGCGGTGAGCGAGCTGACGTGCTGGCCCGTCTCATTGGTGACACCACGTCCTTCAATCACGAAGATCAGCTTTTCGGCTTTGAGGGCTGATGCCAGCTGGGCGGCCATTTCTTCCATGGTGAGGTTGAAGGCTTCGCCCGTGACCGAGTAGCCCACCGGCGAGAGCAATACCAGTTCACCGGCGGTCAGTCGGGTATTGATGGCATCTACGTCTATGCGTCGTACCTGGCCCGTGTATTGCATGTCCACGCCGTCCAGAACACCCAGCGGCTGGGCGGTGATGAAATTACCACCGGCTACGCGCAAATGGGCACCGAACATGGGCGAATTGGGCATGCCCATCGACAACTGGGCCTCAATGCCATAGCGGGTAGCGCCGCTGGCTTGCTTGACGATTTCCATGGTGCTGGCATCGGTCACTCGTCGGTCGCGGTGAAACAGCCGGTTCAGGCCATTGCGTTTGAGCAAGGCTTCGATCTGGGGGCGGATGCCATGGACCAGCACCACGCGCACACCCAGACTGACCAACAGGTTGATATCCTGCGACAGATTGTGAAAACCGCCTTCCATCACGGCTTCGCCACTGACAGCCAGTACGAAGGTTTTACCGCGGAAGGTATTGATATAGGGGGCGGCTTCACGGAAGGAGAGGACAAATTCCCGGTTCAGCATTGTTGGATAGGCTCCCGCCAGATAAATACGTCAGAAACGACAAGCCTAGCAGGAATAGCAGGGGATGGGCAGCGCTTTCGCCGCTTGTTGCGGGGCGGTCGGAAATGAAAACAGCCACCCCGGCAAAGGACGGGGTGGCTGTCTGTTCAAGGCTCAATTGCCTTGTTTGATCAGGATTTGCTGCACCTTCAGGATGTTCAGGCCCTGGGACAGCTGGTAATCCTGTTTCGGATTTGGCTCGCGCGGATTGTCCGGGTTGGCGTTCTTGTCGTCCTGCGGCTTGGGTGCTTGCTGTTTGATCACAGGAGCTGTCGCCGGTTTGGCTGGTGTGGCCGACTTGGACGGGGTTTCTTCGCCATTCGGATTGGCCAGATGGTTTTCCAGATCGGCTTCGCGAACGCGCAGCGCCTGGTCTGCCGCCGTGACTGTCGCGTCTTCCACCACCACATCCGGCACAATGCCCTTGGCCTGGATGGAGCGACCACTCGGGGTAAAGTAACGTGCAGTGGTCAGCTTGATACCACCGGCACTACCCAGCGGCAGGATGGATTGCACCGAGCCCTTGCCAAAGGTTTGGGTGCCCACCAGTACCGCACGTTTGTGGTCTTGCAGCGCGCCGGCAACAATCTCGGATGCTGAGGCCGAGCCACCATTCACCAGGACCACCAGCGGCACCTTGTGGGTTTCCTGTGGCAGTACCGACAGCGGGTCCGGCATGCCGGGGCGGCCATAGTTCTGTGCAGACGCCGTCAGTTTCATCTTGGCATCCGCGGTGCGGCCTTCGGTATACACCACCAGCGCATCCTTGGGCAGGAAGGCGGCAGAAACACCAACGGCACTGGTCAGCAAGCCACCCGGGTCGTCACGCAGGTCCAGCACCAGGCCCTTGAGCGGCTGCTTGTTCTGCTTGGTCATGCTGGCAATCGCTTCGGCCAGGTTTTCGGTGGTGTGCTCCTGGAACTGGGTGATGCGCACATAGCCATAACCCGGTTCCAGCAATTTGGACTTCACGCTCTTGGTCTTGATGATGGCGCGGGTGATGGCAAAGACCAGCGGCTTGGTTTCGTTCTTGCGGGCAATGGTAAGCGTGACTTTGCTGCCCGGCTTGCCGCGCATGCGCTTGACCGCGTCATTCAGCGACAGCCCGCGTACCGGGGTATCGTCAATCTTGATGATCAGGTCGCCACTCTTGATGCCGGCCTTCTGTGCCGGCGTGTCTTCAATCGGCGAAACGACTTTAACCAGGCCGTCTTCGGCACCGATCTCGATGCCAAGACCGCCAAATTCACCCTGGGTCCCTTCGCGCAGTTCCTTGAATGCGTCGGCATCCATGTAGTCGGAGTGCGGGTCAAGTCCGCTGAGCATGCCCTTGATGGCTTCGGTGATCAGTTTCTTGTCATCGACCGGGTCAACATAATCCTGCTTGATCCGGCCAAATACTTCGGCAAAGGTACGCAGTTCATTCAGCGGGAGCGTGGTGGGCTCCTTGCCGGCAAAAGCCTGCACGCTGAGGGTGAGGGCGCCGCCTGCCAGTGCGCCGGCGGCAAGCCAGGCAATTTTTTTCATGCGATGACTAGTCATATTGTGTGTTGGTCTCCGATACCGCGGGGCTTAGCGTACCCAGGTTTGCGGGTTGAGAGGTTGTCCCATGTGCCGGATTTCAAAGTACAGGCCGGATTCGCCGCTGTCCAGTGCGCCAGTGTTGCCGAGTGTTTCGCCAGCTTTGACGGCACTGCCAACACTCTTGCCGATGGCAGAGAGGCCGGTATAGACCGTCAGGTAGTTACCACCGTGATCCACAATCACGGCATTGCCGAATCCGCGTAGCGCATCAGCATACACTACGTTGCCATCGGCGACTGCATGAACCGGCTGGCCCGGCGCAGTCTTGATGAACACACCTTTCCACGACGTGCCTTCGCTACGTGCGCTACCAAAGCGGCCGGCAAGCTGGCCTGACACCGGCATTTTCATGCGGCCTTGCAGGCTGGCAAAGGCTTTGCCGGATGCACTGCCGTCGGCCACTTCCGCCACCGGTTTTTCAACCGGTACCGGAACTGACTTTTTGGCTACTTCCGGCACTGGCTTGCCTTGTTTGCGGGCGTTTTCGGCCAGTTTGCGACGGCGCTCGTTTTCCTTCTTGGCTGCCAGCGCGGCAGCCTGACGGGCCTTGCGCTCCTCAGCTGCCTTACGGATGGCCTCCTGGCGGCGGCGTTCGATTTCCAGGTTGATCTGGGCAATCAGGTTGGTCAGCCGTTTTTCGTCTTCCTGCAGCTTGCCCAAGCGGCTTTGTCCAGCCTGGATTTCACCAGCGATCTTGTTCAGCTGGGCCAGCTTGTTGCTCTTGCTGTTGAGCAGGGCATTCTTTTCCCGGCTTTTGTGGCTGGACAGTGCGTCCAGCCGCGCCAGTTCCTGCTCCAGCTGATAGGTCAGTGCTTCCAGCTCATGCTGGCGGCTGATCAGTTGCGTCACCATTTGTTGCTGAGCTTTGGCAATGTGCTGGTAATACACCATGTCGCGCGAGGTCTGGTTCGGGTCGTCGGCATTGAGCATCAGCTTCATCGCGTCGTGATCGCCGCTCTTGTACTGCCTGGCCAGCATTTGTGCCACGCGCTGGCGGGTTTCTGCCAGTTTGTGCGCAGTGGTTTGTACTTGCTGGCGCAAGTCAGCCAGTTGTTGGGCCGAATTGTTTTGCTTGTTTTCCAGCTTGGCAATCACCTGATTGGTTTGGGCAATGGCCTGTTCCGACTCCTGAATGGCGGATTTGGCTTCTTGTTGCACCGCCTGCTTCTGCGCCAGGTCCTTTTTCAGATTATCGATTTCCTTGCGGACCGATTGCAGGTTCTGTTGTTGCGGTGCGGTGGACAAGGGGGGAGAGGCAGAAGAGGGAGCGGCTTGGGCCGCGCCAGCCAGCAGGGCTAGCAGCAATATCGGTTTCATTCCATTTTCACTTCGGATTACACCTGGTGCCAGCATGATAACAGGGCCGCGCGCACTGGGCAGCCTCATTGCCGGCCTGCATGGCAGGCCGGCGTGGGGTCTTACTCGAAGTCGATCAGCGAGCGGCCAGTCATTTCTGCTGGCTGCGGCAAGCCCATCATGGCCAGCAGGGACGGTGCGATGTCGCGCAGTGCGCCGCCTTCCTGGATATGCGCCTTGCGACCGACATACAGGAAGGGCACCTTGTCCAGGGTGTGCTGGGTATGCGGCTGATGGTGTGCGGCATCGTACATCTGCTCGCAATTACCGTGATCTGCCGTGATCAACACTTCGCCACCCGCTGCCTGCATGGCTTCTACGCAGCGCTTGACGCAAGCATCCAGCGTTTCCACTGCCTTGACCGCAGCGTCGAACTTGCCGGTGTGGCCCACCATGTCGCCATTTGCATAGTTGCAAATGATGGCCTGGTACTTGCCGGAGGCAATGGCTTCGACGATATGGTCGGTGACTTGCGGCGCATTCATTTCCGGCTGCAAGTCGTAGGTGGCCACTTTGGGAGATGGCACCAGGATACGGTCCTCACCAGGGTAAACCTGTTCTTCGCCACCGTTAAAGAAGTAGGTCACATGCGGATACTTCTCGGTTTCGGCAATGCGCAGCTGTTTCAGGCCCTGGCTGGCAAGGTATTCGCCAAAGCCATTGCTGATTTTTTGCGGTGCATAGGCCACCGGGTTGCTGTAGGCCTCACCGTATGAAGTCAGCGTAACAAACGCGGCCAGTTTCGGCTGGCGCACGCTGAAGCCATTGAAGGCCGGGTCGGTGAGTGCTGTAGTGAGCTGGCGTGCACGGTCGGCGCGGAAGTTCATGAAGACGGCGACATCACCATCCTGCATCTTGACTGGGGCACCGATGCCGGTTGCTGCAACGAACTCGTCGTTTTCATCACGCGCATAGGCGGCAGCCAGGGCTTGCAGGCCGCTGTCCGCATGGTAAAGGCCTTCGCCTTCCACCAGCAGGCGGTAAGCCGGCTCCACCCGTTCCCAGCGTTTGTCGCGGTCCATGGCCCAGTAGCGGCCGGTAACGGAAACCAGACGGGCAGCAGGGCAGCTGACCAGTACTTCATCCAGACGCTTGAGATAGGTTTCGGCACTGCGCGGCGGGGTGTCGCGGCCATCCAGGAAGGCATGCACGTAAATATGCGGCACGCCAGCGGCCTGGGCGGCACGGATCAGCGCAAAGATGTGATTTTCATGGCTGTGGACGCCGCCATCGGACAAGAGTCCCATGACGTGCAGTGCTGAGCCTTTGGCCTGCTGGATAGCCTGTTGCAGTACCGGGTTCTGGTCGAAGCGGTTTTCTTCGATATCGCAGTCGATACGGCTGATGTCCTGTTGGACAATCCGACCTGCACCGATATTCAGGTGCCCCACTTCGGAGTTGCCGAACTGCCCGCTGGGCAGGCCGACGAAGCCTTCGGAGGCATCAATCACGCCGTAGGGATACTGCTGTTTCAGGGCGTCCCAGGTGGGGGTGTTGGCATGCAGGATGGCATTGTCGTCACCTTCCAGCCGGTGTCCGAAGCCGTCGAGAATAAGGAGTAAAACGGGTGTGATAGCTGTCATGATGTCCACAATCAGAATATTAGAAATTCTTGATGGTATTGATTTTTTTAGTTAGTATTGTACCGTAGTCAAACCAATATAAATACGCATTGCAAACTACTTAGGAGCAGAGCTTGCTGTTCAACGATGACCAGATCGAACAGTCCTCGCGGGCGATGAAAGCAATGTCCCATCCCTTGCGCTTGAAGATCATTTCGGTACTGGGCGACCAGGAAGTCAGTGTGCAGGATATTGTGGAGCAGGTGGGAACCTCGCAGAGCAATATTTCCCAGCATCTGGCCATCATGCGCGACAAGGGGGTTCTCCGGACACGAAAAGATGCCAACCGGGTTTATTACCGGGTTGGCGATATCCGGACACTGGAAGTGCTGAAAATGATGCGTGAAGTATTTTGTGGCTTTGTCGACTGATCTTTCAGCCTGGCATCGTCAATGCAAAAAGGCCGCTTAGCGGCCTTTTTTGCGTCTGACGTACAGTGTCTTGTGCACGGTGGCCACTACATCGCCAGCACTGTCCCGGATATCCACTTTCAGTTGCGGCAGGTGTTTTTCCCCACTTGCCGTGTGGCGTCTGATATCGGCAATCTGCTGCTGATCCAGCTTGAAGCGGGCGTGCACCACACCTTTGCCCGGCTTGTGATATTCGATGCTGCCCGCCTTGTCCCACACCACGTAGTCCGGCCCCAGCGACTGTATCAGCATCAGCATGAAAAACGGGTCGGTCATGGCATACAGGCTGCCACCGAAATGGACGCCAACGTAGTTGCGGTTGGTCAGTCCCAGTCGCAAACGCACATCCACCTGTTGCCAATCTGGCGCAATATGCCCCACCTTGATGCCGGCACCCAGAAAGGGCGGCCACAGGTTGATCAGTGTCTTGAGCAGGCGTGGTGAAAGTTTCATGGCATGAATTCAAACGGTTGTTTGATATTCATCCTCGATACATTTCACCCTGCTGTCAAGCGGCCTTGTTTTTCAGAAGGGCAGTTCCGGCTGCGCGCCAGTGGGGTGATCGACCAGCGCTTCGGTGACGCCATCAGCCAGACGTAACAGCACGCGCTCGCGGTTCAGCAATTCCTGTGGCGACTTCACCGCATGACCATCCTGTTTTTGCACGATGGCATAACCGCGGTTGAGTACCGCCTGCGGATTCATGGCTTCCAGCGTGGCTGCCTGCTGTTGCAGGGTCTGTTTGCGGCGGCTGATCAGCAGCTGCATGCCGTGTTGCAGTCGCCCTTGCAATTGGTTCAGCTGATGCTGCTGGCGTAGTAGCTGCGGCTGATGTCGTTGCAGGCGGCTGTTGGCCAGTTGCAAACCAAAGCGGCGACGGTCAAATACGCCATCCAGGCTGCGACGTAAGCGCGCGGATGCCTGCTGCAGGCTTTGCGCTTGCCGTCGCAGTATTTCTCCCGGGTGATTCAGCCGGCGGGACAGGTAGTCCAGTTGCTGTGATTTATCCACCAGCAGCCGACCCAGTGCTCGCTCCAGCCCGCGTTTGGCTTGCTCCAGTTGCAGGCGCAATTGCTCCTGGCTGGGGGAAACCAGCTCTGCGGCGGCGGTGGGTGTGGGGGCGCGGCGGTCGGCGACAAAGTCGCAGATGGTGAAGTCGGTTTCGTGGCCGACGCCGCTGACCACCGGAATCCGGCATGCGGCAATGGCGCGGGCCACAATTTCCTCGTTGAACGACCACAAGTCTTCAATGCTGCCCCCACCACGGCACACAATCAGCACATCGACTTCCTGGCGTGTGGAGGCTTGCTCAATGGCGGCTGCAATCTGGCGTGCTGCGCTTTCCCCTTGTACCTGTGCTGGGTAAAGAATGACCGGGATGTCCGGCATGCGCCGGGCCAGCGTAGTCACTACGTCGCGCAGGGCCGCCGCCGCCGGTGAGGTGACAATGCCGATGGCTGCCGGGTGTAGTGGCAGCGGACGTTTGCGTGCAGTGTCAAACAAACCTTCTGCACTCAAGCGGCTTTTCAGTTTTTCGAACGCTTCGTACAGGCGGCCAAGACCAGCAGAGCGCATGGTGTCGACGTTGATCTGGTAGTCGCCCCGCGCCTCGTACAAGGTGATCAGGCCCTTGAGTTCCACTTGCATGCCTTCTGTCAGACGAAATGGCAGCAAGGACAATTTGTGACGGAACATCACGCAGCGTATTTGCGCACCACCATCCTTGAGGGAGAAATAGGCATGACCAGACGCGGCCAGGGTAAGGTTGGAAATTTCTCCGCCAATCCACAAGGGTGGCAGGCCGGATTCCAGCAAGTCACGCACCATGCGATTAAGAGAAGAGACGCTGATGACGTCATTGGCCGTGCTATTGAAATTCATGGTTGTCAAGTCATCCACAACAAAAATACCGGTTTTTGTCGTCTGTAAATTGTCGGACAAAGAAGGATGTGGTGTTGAGTGTTTAAAAATAAATCACTTTAAAATCAACAAGTTAAATTGCTTGTTCAAATTGCAGTCAGCTGCTGGAAATGGGCCAGCAGTGCGGTTTTGCCCTATCTGTTCACATGCTTATCAACAAAGTTATCCACAGCATCTGTGGATGCAGGAAAATTTCCCTTACAAAATCACAGCTTAGGGAATTTTCTTGTATTTGTTTCGTAATTTCCCGCTTTCTGCTCGGCATGATAGCTGCCATGGTTGCCGAGAACTGGCGCAACCGCTAAAGTTTAGCGTTTAGCTAAAGCTTTGGAGAGTGTTTCGTGTGGTCAATTGTTGAAGCGGCCGGCTGGCCGATCTGGACCATCATTCTGGCCTCGGTCATTTCGCTGGCCATTATCTTCGAGCGTCTGTTCAGTTTACGTGCCTCGTTGATCGTTCCTGATGGTCTGTTGGCACAAACCGTGGCTGAATTCCGCCGCGCCGGAGCCTCTGCTGAATTGTTGCAGCTGCTCCAGAGTCATTCACCGCTGGGCAAGCTGTTTGCTGCGGGCCTGCGTAATGTTGGCGTCAGTCGTGAAGTGATGAAGGATGCCATCGAAGACGAGGGCCGTGTGGTAGCGCATCAGCTGGAACGTTTCCTCAATACGCTGGGTACTATCGCCGCCATGGCACCGCTGCTGGGTTTGCTGGGTACGGTAATCGGGATGATTGAAATCTTTGGTTCCCAGGCCCCGGGTGGTTCCACCAATCCGCAACAGCTGGCCCATGGTATTTCCATTGCCCTGTACAACACCGCTTTCGGCCTGATCGTGGCCATTCCCAGCATGATGTTCTACCGTCATTTCCGTGCCCGTGTGGATGGTTTGCTGGTGGAAATGGAGGCGCAGGCGGTGAAGCTGGTTGAAGTGGTGCATGGCGAGCGTCAGAACGGTAACCAGTCATGAATTTTCGCCGCGGACGGCACCGTGAGGAGCCGGAAATCAACTTCATTCCGATGATTGACCTGCTGCTGGTGATCCTGATTTTCCTGATGGTCACCACGACTTATTCCAAATTTGCCGAGATGAAGATTAACCTGCCTACGGCGCAGGCCGATACCAGTCAGCAGCAAGCTACGCCCATCACCGTGGCGGTGGCGGCGTCCGGTGAAATGGATGTGGCGGGCCATAAACTGTTGCCTGGCGACAAGGCGGGCTTGCAGGCCCAACTGCGCGATGCTGCTGCCGGCAAGAAAGACCCTGTGGTGGTAGTGAATGCCGATGCCAAGGCGACACATCAATCGGTAATCAGCGTGATGGAGGCTGCCAGGGCAGCTGGTTTGTTGCAGCTGACCTTTGCGACGCAGAACAGCACGCCATGAGTCGACTCAGTCAATTGATCGAACGCCACTGGTATCAACCGACATGGTGGCTGACAGCCCTTCTGGCTCCGCTGGAAGGGCTGTTTGCTCTGGTGGCCGGCTTGCGCAGGGCAGGCTACCGGCTTGGTGTGCTACGCAGCCAGCGTCTGGGCGTGCCGGTGGTTGTCATTGGCAACATCAATGTCGGTGGTGTGGGCAAGACGCCACTCACCCTGGGTTTGCTGGCCAGCCTGCAACAGCAAGGTATCCGGGTGGGGGTGATCAGCCGTGGTTATGGTGGTTCGCATGCTCAGCCCACCCTGGTTTTGCCAGAAAGTACGCCTGACGAAGTGGGAGATGAACCCTTGCTGCTGGCGGCCAGTGGTGCACCGGTGGTGGTGGGGCGGGACAGGGTGGCCGCAGGTGAGCACCTGATACGTCAGCACCCGGAGATTCAACTGATTCTGACTGACGATGGTTTGCAGCATTACCGCCTGGCCCGTACGCTGGAGGTGGCGGTAGTGGATGGTCGGCGAGGGCTGGGTAATGGACACCTGCTGCCCGGCGGCCCCCTGCGCGAGCCCGCCAGCCGTCTGTCCAGCGTTGATGCCGTGGTGGTCAATGGCCAGGGCGCAGACCTGCCCTTGCCCGCAGACTTGCCACGGTTTGACATGCAATTGCAATGCGGGATGCTGCAATCACTGGCGCAGCTTGATTGTTATCGCTCGCCAGATGATTTTGCCGGGCAGCCGGTGATTGCACTGGCTGGCATCGGCCATCCGGAACGTTTTTTCCATACTTTGCAGAAGCAGGGCTTTACCCTGCAGCAATGCCTGTATTTTCCTGATCATCATGCATTTAGCGCTGCCGATTTGCCTGGTGGCGACAGTCCCATCATCGTCACCAGCAAAGATGCGGTGAAATTGCGGGGAGTGATTCATGATGCGGCGCAGCGTGCTAGACTATGGATCTTGCCGGTGACGGCCCAGCTGACGCCGGATCTTGCCGGCTGGCTACTTTCCCGATTGAAGATAAGACATGGACGCTAAATTTCTGGACATTCTGGTGTGCCCGCTGTGCAAAGGCCCGCTGGTACTCGACAAGACCCGGCAGGAGCTGATCTGCAAGGGCGACCGCCTGGCATTCCCGATCAAGGACGGCATTCCGATGATGCTGGAAACCGAGGCGCGCGAACTGGCGCCGGAAGAAGAAGTTAAATGAGCGGTTTTGCCATCGTCATTCCGGCGCGCATGGCGTCCAGCCGTCTGCCGGGCAAGCCGCTGGCCGACCTGGGCGGCAAACCCATGGTGGTGCGCGTGGCCGAGCAGGCAGCAAAAAGCCGCGCCAGCCAGGTGGTGGTGGCAACCGATCATCCCGATATTCTCGCCGCCTGTGCCGCCCATGGCATAGCAGCGGTGATGACGCGGGAGGATCACGCCAGCGGCACCGACCGTCTGGCTGAAGTGGCGCAGCACATGCAATGGCCAGCCGAACAGGTGGTGGTGAACGTACAGGGCGATGAGCCCTTGATTGATCCGGCCCTGATCGACAAGCTGGCCGCATTGATGGCAGAAACCGGCGTGCCGATGGCAACGGTCGCACACCCGTTTCATGCAGCGCAGGACATGTTCAATCCCAATGTGGTCAAGGTGGTACTGGATCACGCTGGGCGGGCCCTGTATTTCAGCCGGGCGCCCATTCCCTATGCCCGTGACGCGTTTGCACACGATACAAGCGCATTGCCTGCCGACCTACCGGTCCTGCGGCACATCGGCATGTATGCCTACCAGGCAGGTTTTTTGCAGACCTACAGCGCATTGAGCCCGGCACCGCTGGAGCAGTTCGAAGCTCTGGAGCAGCTGCGCGTGTTGTGGCACGGCTACCCCATCATGGTGGCCACAGTGAGCGAGGCACCCGCAGCCGGCGTGGATACGCCGGAGGATCTGGAACGGGTGCGTGCCGTACTGGCCGGGCGCTGAGCGTCAGGCAAGGCCGCAATGCAAGACGGCCGAAGAACACCAATCACAATAAACGACATACAAACTGACGGGAGTAATTATGCGATTGATTCTGTTGGGCGCTCCGGGCGCTGGCAAGGGTACTCAGGCTAACTATATTCGCGAGGAATTCGGCATTCCGCAGATTTCCACCGGCGACATGCTGCGTGCGGCCGTGAAGGCCGGTACGCCGCTGGGTCTGGAAGCCAAGGCCATCATGGATGCCGGTGGCCTGGTCCGTGACGACATCATCATTGGTCTGGTCAAGGAGCGTATTGCGCAGGACGACTGTGCCAAGGGTTTCTTGTTTGATGGTTTCCCGCGCACCATTCCGCAGGCTGAAGCCATGATTGCGGCTGGCGTGGACATCGACTATGTGGTGGAAATCGACGTACCGGATGCCGCCATTGTGGAACGCATGGCTGGTCGTCGCGTACACGTGGCTTCCGGTCGTACTTATCACGTCACCTTCAACCCGCCGAAAGTGGCAGGCAAGGATGACGAAACCGGTGAAGACCTGATCCAGCGTGATGATGACCACGAAGAAACCGTGAAAAAGCGTCTGGCGGTCTATCACGAGCAAACCGAAGTACTGGTTGGTTTCTACGGCCAGCGTGCAGCCAGAGGCGATGCCAAGGCACCGAAGTATGTGAAGATAGACGGCACGCAACCCGTTGATGTGGTGCGTGGCAACGTGCTGAAGGCATTGGGTGCCTGAGCGACGTTTTTTACTGCCAATGTGACAAAGCGGGCTACGGCCCGCTTTGTTTTTGTATACTGCTTGATATCGAGAATAAGTGGCGGTTTGAACTTGTATTGCCGGTTTATGCCGCCAACTAGTTGTAGTCCCCGCAGGAACCGCTTGTCACCGTTCAGGTCAACCTTCAGTCTGACCCGCAGTGATGACGCTGACCATACCCATGGTTGCAGTAAGAAGAGAGAGTGACATGTATTACGGAGAGCGCTTCAACGGCATTTCCCACCTGATTGGTACCGTGCTGGCGGTAACCGGGCTGGTCAGCCTGGTGTATGTGGCTGCCGAGCAGGGAGACCCCTGGAAGATCGTCAGCTTCAGCTTGTACGGCTCCACCCTGGTATTGCTGTATCTGATTTCCACCCTGTATCACAGCGCCAAAGGCCGTGCCAAGGCGATTTTGCAAAAGTGCGATCACTCGGCCATCTACCTGCTGATCGCCGGGAGCTACACGCCGTACTGTCTGGTGACCTTGCGTGGTGCATGGGGATGGACCTTGTTCGGTTTGAGCTGGGGCCTCGCTATCTTCGGCATCATTCAGGAACTCACGCTGGGGCGACGCACCCGTTTGTTGTCGATGATTCTCTACGTGGTAATGGGCTGGCTGGTGGTGATTGCCATGCAGCCCCTGATTGCGGCCATGTCCTGGGGCGGTCTGTTCTGGCTGGCACTGGGCGGGGTGATATACAGCGTCGGTATTTACTGGTTCATCAACGATGAAAAGATCCGTCACGGGCATGGCATCTGGCACTTGTTCGTGATGGGGGGCAGCATCTGCCAGTTTGTCAGCGTGATGTTTTACGTTGCCTGAGTGTGGGCATGGCAGGCATGAAAAAGCCAACCGGTAATGGTTGGCTTTTTCTTTTGCAACACTGCGGGCTATAGCTCGAAGGGCAGGCGATTCTGCTCGATCAGCGTACACAATGCAGTGACAACCACCGGGTCGAACTGGCTGCCTGCACGGCTGCGGATATAGTCCAGGGTGTCGGATAGTTCCCACGGCTCTTTGTAAGGGCGCTTGTTGAGCAAGGCATCAAACACATCCACCACGGCGACAATACGGGCCGACAGCGGAATGGCCTGGCCGCTCAGCTTCTGCGGATAGCCATTGCCATCGAAGTGTTCGTGATGTCCTCCGGCAATTTCCGAGCCGAGTGACAAATAGCTTTGCCCTTCTACCATCTGGGCGGATTTGGCTAGAATGCTGGCACCAATGCTGGCGTGTTGCTCCATGATGCGGCGCTCATCCGGGTCCAGCTTGCCGGGTTTGAACAGGATGTGGTCTGGCGTACCGACCTTGCCCACATCATGCAGGATGCTGGCCATGCCCACCATGTCCATGAAATCCGGGCTGAGTTGTTCCAGATAATGGCCGGCACTGCGAATTTCACTGGCAATGGCATGGGTCAGCTTCTGCACCCGTTGTACATGTGCTCCGGTATCCGTGTCGCGGTATTCGGCCAAGGCAGCCAGTGCCACTACGGTAGCCTCTTGCGAGTGGCGCAGCTGGTTGTACAGGTAAAGGTTGTCATAGGCCGAGGAAATACGCTGGCAGAAAACCTCCAGCAGATTGCGCTCGACATCATCCAGCGGCCAGGGCGGGGTGAAGTGGACGGCAAATTCGCGGCCATTCTGGGCCGTGATGCACAGCACATCGTATGGGTGCTGATAGATATTGCGCTTTTCCTGCAGAGCCTGACGAATGGCCTGGGCCAAGTCGGGGTAGTCGTCCAGGCTGCCGCCTTCGAGCAGGGTTTCATAGGCACCGGCGGCGGCCAGGATTTCCAACTGAGGCCGGCCTGTCAGGTCTGCCGTGCTTTCCACACACAGAATGCCATCGGTGCCCACATCCAGAATGGCACTGATCTGCTTGAGTACCCCCGAGGCAAACTCCTTGAGCGAAAACATCTGGTACAAGTCGGCCGCGCCTTCCAGAATCTTGGCCAGTCCCTGACGGTTTTTTTCGATGGTGATCAGGTTCTCATAGGCCCGCAGGGAGGCAATCACGGTGGTGAACAGCTTTTGTACCGTCAGCTCGGTTTTGGTTTTGTAGTCGTTGATATCGTAATTGAGGATGACCTCCTGCTCTGGTGCCTGGCCGGGCTGGCCGGTGCGTAGCACGATGCGGGTGGTGTTGTTCTGCATGACTTCGCGAATGCGCTGTACCAGCTGCAATCCGGCATCATCGGTTTCCATCACCACATCAAGCAATATCAAGGCGACATGGTCGTGCAGCTGCAACATCTGTTCGGCCTGTGCTGCCGAGTAGGCGCTGATCAGCTCCAGCCCGCGCTCCTTGTAACGGATATTGCGTATTGCCAGCGATGTCGCACTGTGAACATCCGGCTCGTCATCGACAATCAGGATTTTCCATGGCCGCTTGTACGACTGCAGCGCGTTACTGACGTCCACCGGCTCGTCATCCAACAGCCAGTTGTCGTCATTTTTTTCTTGCTGGCTCATCGTTTACCCTCCTTGTGGGAAACCTCGGGAGCAGTGCAGGGCATGGTAATGGTGAAGATGCTACCTTTGCCCACTTCGCTGTGTACTTCTATCGTGCCGCCGAGACGTTGCCGGATGATGTTATAGACGATGTGCAAGCCCAGGCCGCTGCCGCCATTGCCACGCCGTGTGGTGAAAAATGGATCGAATACCCGGTTGATGTTTTCTACCGGTATACCTTTGCCATCATCCTGGATGCTCAGGCGCACTTCGGCAGCCTGGTAGCGCTCGGCACGGATATGGATGTTGCCGCCAGGTTTTTCTTCAAACCCATGTACCAGTGCATTGACCAGCAGATTGGTCACCACCTGGGAGATGGCGCCCGGATAGCTGTCCAGTAGCAAGTCGTCTTCGCAGTCGATGGTGATATTAGTCTGGGAGCGCTTGAAGCGCGGTCTGAGACTGGTGACGATTTCACTCAGGTAATCGTTGAGCTGGAAATCCCTCCGCTGTTCACTGGTCTGGTCGACCGCAACCTGTTTGAAGCTGTGGATCAGGCTGGCTGCTCTTTCCGAATTGGACAGGATAAGGTCGCAGCATTCGCGTGCCGAATCCAGATAGGCCTGGAAGTCGCTTTTCTTGATGCCGCCATTGTCCAGTTTCTCGGTGATGTGCAGGGTCGTGGTGGCCAGGTGCGAAGCCGTGGTCAGCGTGATGCCGACCGGGGTGTTGATTTCATGGGCGACGCCAGCAACCAGGCTGCCCAAGGACGCCAGCTTTTCACTTTCCACCAGGGTCTGCTGGGTTTGCACCAATTGTTGCAGCGCGTGTTCCGCATTGTCGCGTTCCTGACGTGCCTGTGCTTCGGCCGTGGTGCGCATGGCCAAGTCCGCCGAGATGCGATCCACAATACGATTGAAACTGTGTCTGACGGCGCCGAACTCATCTTGTGTGGCTTCGGTCAGGCGTAGCGACTTGGCATCATTGCTGCTGGCGGCCTGGTCCAGCGCGCGCTGCAATTCCTTGAGCGGATCAAACACAAAGCGGTTCAGGTTATACGTCATCACAATGAAAATCAGGCCATCCAGAATCAGGATTTCCAGCAGGATTTCCAGCAAGTGCATGGTCTGGCGATGGGCCAGTTGGCTACGCGACAGATAAATGGTTGCCACGCCCAGCTTTTCACGGTTTTGATAGATGATGGGGATGGTCAGCGTATCATCGCCAACCGGCTTCTCTGCCGGTGCCATATCGCGCAATGAGGAAGTGTCATTGTTGCGGATGCGTCCGATATTCAGCCCGGCATCACCTGTAATGCGGATGGCGAGCACGGAACTCCAACCCAGTTCGGCATCCAGCGTCAGCCTGGTGTAGGCATCATCCATTTGCCACACCCCGTGTGGCAGCGCCAGTGCGAGTCGCGCTTGCAGCGAGGCGCGTTGTGCCTGGTAGTCTTCCTCGTCCTGGCTACGGTTTTGCTGATACGTCATCAAGCCGGTAATGGCCACCACTACCGTCACCCCTATCATTAGCCAGAGCCTGAGCTTGGATTTGATACTGTTCATTACTTTTATTATCCCTTTAGGCCTGCTTAATCCTAGGAAGTCTTGAACTGAAATGCCACTTTTGCCCGTCATGCATGGTGGCACTGCTTGCATGAGGATGTCACTTCAATCTGTCAGGGAAACGTCAATTCCATGGATTCCGGTGGTAAATGGCACCACTTTTGTGCAAGCGTGGCTGTGGAATCCGCTGTGCTGATCCCATCTGTGCAATACGGAGTGGATGGTCTATTGAGCTTCTACGGCGCAGCTGGCGTTGCTACCTTGTAGCTTTTGCAGTAACAGGCCACCCAGAATCAGCCCCAGCCCAAGCAGGGTGGATGGCAGGATGGCTTCCCCGATGACAAAGTGAATCAACACCAGTGATAGCAGTGGTGACAGGAAAATCAGATTGGCGATCTTCGCCGTACTTTGGGTCAGTTTCATCGCGCTGAGCCACAAGACAAAGGTGAAGCCCATTTCCAGTGCGCCGACATAGGCGGCACCGGCCAGCCCTTGCCAGGCGACTGGCGTCAGTTGCCCGGTGAGCGCGCAATACAGCAAGGCCATGGGCAGCGACATCATGAAGTTAAGTGTCAGGCCCAACACCGGCTCTCTGCTGTCGCGGGCGTTGAAGATCCAGTAAGCGGCCCACAGCAAGGTGGATGCCAGTGCAAAACCTACGCCACGCAAGCTGGAAAAATGCAGGCTTAACAATTGGCCATGTGTGCCGATGACCAGCACACCCAGATAACAAATGATGGCAGCCAGGCAGTCGTGCAGGCTGAGCTTGTGCTTGAGCAAGGGGACAGAGAGCAGCGTCATGGTGAGCGCCCAGGTGTAATTGATGGCCTGGGCTTCTTGTGCCGGCAGCAAAGCATAAGCCTGAAACAGGATCAGGTAGTAAATCAGGGGATTGACCGCACCCAGTACCAAGGAGTGGCGCCAGTGCTGGCGCAATGCAGGCCACAGGGTGCCAAGCCTGCCTTGGCCGAGCAAAATGCCCAGCAGGCAAAGGGTGGAAGCAATGCTGGCATACAAAACCAGTTGTGCCGGAGATAAATGAGCCAGGCTGATCTTGAAGGCTGTTGCCACGGTCGACCATGCCAATACTGCGCTCAGCCCAAACAAATATGCTTTCTTCTGTTGCTGCAAGGAAAATCTCCCATCACGGAATGGCGCCATTCTACCTAGCCGTGTGCAGCACTGAGAACGGTACTTCTATACAAATCGGGGTTGAAGGCCGGTATTGAACCTTGGCCCTGCCGGCCAGGGCAGTACCTCATTTTACGCGATCAGCTGATTCAGTATGCTGCTGCAGCGCAAGGCGGTGACCGATGCGGTAAGGCCAATCGGCCCGCCAGCTTCCTGTTGGTATTGGTCCCCGGCCAGGCCATGAGCCCGGACAGCAAGGCAGCTGGCTGCCAGTGCTGGCATACCCTGGGCCAATAAGGCGGCAATCAGGCCGGTCAGGACATCACCCTGACCGGCGGCAGCCAGTGCGGGGCCGCCGCTGGTATTCAGGTAATAGGGCCGGTTTGGTGCGCAAATCAGGCTGCCCGCGCCCTTGAGCACCACCACTGCATTGAGTGCCATGGACAGTTGTTGTGCGGCTTGTAGCCGGTCTGCCTGAATAGCTGCGGTGGAGCAGGCCAGCAAACGGGCGGCCTCCGCCGGATGCGGCGTGATGACGGTGGCCGCCTTGCGCAGGTGCAAACGGTTTTGCAAACCGCTATCGGTCGCCAGCAAATTGAGGGCATCTGCGTCCAGCACCAGCGGCTGCGGGCTGTCCACGGCTTGTTGCAGCCATTGCACCGCGTGGTCGCTTTGCCCCAGGCCAGGGCCCACTGCCAGTACATCACAATTTGGCAGACAGGGCGGCAGGGCGGCAGCATGCAGCATCAGTTCGGGAGACGTGGTGTCGACGACCAGTCGCGGGTCCAGGCTCAGCACATGAACCTTGCCCGCGCCGCCTGCCAGCGCGGCACGCCCTGCCAGCAATACTGCACCGTTCATGCCGGGGCATCCCCCCACGATGCTGACGGTGCCGTGGCTGCCTTTGTGACTATCCTGCTTGCGCTGCAGCATGCGGGCATCTTGCTGGTTCAAAAAGCCAGCAGCCAGCGGTTGCATCTCAGCTGGGTAGTCCAGTGGCGCGCATTCCACCTGCCCGGCATGGTCGGCCCCAGCTGCATAGAACAGACCGGGTTTGTGGCACAGAAAGGTCAGCGTGTGGCTGGCCTTGATGCAGGCAGATGGTGCCTGCCCGGTATAGGCATTCAGGCCGCTGGGGCAGTCCAGTGCCAGTGTGGGGCAGGCCAGTCGGTTTAACTGCCTGATGAGCTGACACCAGAAGTCATCCAGCGGACGGTTCAGGCCGATGCCAAACAGACCGTCAATCAGCAGGGCAGGAGGGGGGTAATCAGTACTCAATTGCTGTAGCGGCAGGCCGCCAGCCTGGCGCAGGGCCTGGAGGGCCTCACGGGCTTCGGTACTGACCGGTTGCTGTGGTAGCAAAACATCTACCTGGTAGCCTTGCTGCATCAGTAGCAGTGCTGCCACCAAGGCATCGCCACCGTTATTGCCCGGGCCGGCAGCCACCAGAATGCGCGCACCGCGTGCGATGGCTTGTTCCACCCAGCTGACTGTGGCTTGGGCTGCTTGCTGCATCAGCTTGATGCCGCGCTGCGCAGCGGCAATTTCCAGTTGGCGCAAGTCCGCCAGGCTCCACAGGGCTGAATGTTGCATGCTTACTCCTTGCCCGATTCTCCCCAGCGGGGCATCAGGCTGTTGGGAATGCGTAGCTGGTCCAGGATGCGGGCGACCACGAAATCCACCATGTCTTCGATGGTGGACGGGTGCGTATAAAAACCGGGTGACGGTGGCAGGATCACCACGCCCAGCCGGGCCAGCTTGAGCATGTTTTCCAGGTGAATGACCGAGAAGGGTGTTTCGCGCGGCACCAGAATCAGCTTGCGTCCTTCCTTGATGCTGACATCAGCAGCCCGTTCAATCAGGTTGTCGCTCATGCCTTGTGCAATGGCGGCCAGGGTGCCCATGGAACAGGGACAGACCACCATGGCATCGGCCGGATTGGAGCCGGAGGCAACCGGGGCAAACCATTCTTCACGGCCAAATACCGCCAGCTGTCCCTCTGTCGCGCTGGTGCGTTGTTGCAGCCATTGGGCAAATTCAGCAGGGCGGGAGGGGAGTTGCAGGGCCATCTCCTGCTTGGCTACGATCTGCGCAGCCTGTGAGTAGAGTACCCATACGCGGACTCCCTCTTGAATCAGGGTGTCGATCAGCCGCAGGCCATAGGGCAGGCCTGAGGCACCGGTAAGGGCAACGGTAACGGTTTGGGGTGTTTGCATCTTGTTTCCAGTGGCGGTCTTTCCTGCCGGTGCAGCAGGGCGCTGCGGACCGGGTGGCTGACCGGTCAGGATTCGCGAAACAACTGGCGATGTCGCAGCAGGACCTGTTCGGCCGGAAAGGCCTTGGCCAATTGTTCGGCAATAAAGACCGAGCGATGCTGACCACCGGTACAGCCAATGGCAACGGTGAGATAGCTGCGGTTTTCCCGGCTGAATTCCGGCAACCATTTCAGAATCATGCAGCGGATATCTTCGGCCATTTGCGCAACCAGCGGTTGCTGCGCGAAAAAGTCGATGATGGGTTGGTCGCGGCCGGTAAACGGGCGCAAGGCCAGGTCGTAATAAGGATTGGGCAGGCAGCGGACGTCAAACACGAAGTCGGCGTTCAGCGGTACGCCATGCTTGAAACCGAAGGATTCGAAAATGATGGTCAGGCGGCTGCTGTCTGCTTCCACCAACTGCTTGATGGCCGTTTTCAAGGCATTGGCTGACAACTCGCTGGTGTCGATGCGAATACCCATTTCCTGCACGCTGGCCAGCAGTTCCTGCTCCAGCTGGATGCATTCCTCCACCGTGGAGCCGCTGTCAGACAGCGGGTGCCGGCGGCGGGTTTCGGAAAAGCGCTTGACCAGGGTTTCCGGCTTGGCCTCGAGAAACAGCAAGCGTACATCCACGCCTTGCTGACGCAACTTGTCCACCTCGGCAGGCAGTGCACCCAGCGAAGGGCTGGAGCGGGTGTCCACGCTGATGGCAATCTGCTGGTAGCCATAATCGGCATAAAGCGACATGGCTTCATGCAGCATGGTGGCAGGCAGGTTATCCACACAGTAAAAGCCGGAGTCTTCCAGTGCGCGCAGGGCGATGGATTTACCGGAACCGGACAAGCCGCTAATCAATATCAGGCGCATTTTCCTGATCTCTGAGGAAGTTGGTATGGCGTTCGATGAATTCCCTGGTGCTGTCGATGCCGCGCAGTTGCAGGATGTAGTTGCGCACAGCCGCTTCAACCAGCACCGCAAGGTTACGGCCAGCCGCCACCGGCAGCACCACCTTGCGCACCGTCACGCCGATGATGTCCTGGGTCTCCGACTGGATGTTCAGCCGGTCCAGGGCCTGCATCGCCTGGTCGTTTGCCTTGACCAGGTGAATAATCAGTTTTAGCACCTTTTTCGGGCGTACGGCGGTTTCGCCAAAAATGGTGCGAATGTTCAGAATGCCCAGGCCACGCACTTCCAGAAAGTCGCGCAGCAGTGGCGGGCAGCGGCCTTCCAGGGTTTCCGGCCCGATGCGATACAGTTCCACTGCGTCATCGGCCACCATGCCGTGACCACGGGAAATCAGTTCCAGAGCCAGCTCGCTTTTGCCCATGGCCGAGTCGCCCATGATCAGCACGCCAATTTCCAGTACATCGAGAAATACGCCATGCAACACGGTGGAAACCGCCAGCGCGCGTGCCAGATAGATGCGCAGCACATCCATCAGGTAGGGGCTTTCCAGCGGCGTGCTCATCAGCGGCACATTATGCGTGTGGCAGTAGTCGCGCAACAACTTGGGCACGGGCTGGCCATTGGCCACCATCACCACCGACATGGATTTGTGGAACAACTGGTCCAGTGCGGTCTTGGCGGCGGATTGTTCCAGCCGGTTGAGGTAGTCCACCTCGGCCAGGCCCAGCACTTGTACCCGATTGGGGTGAATGAAATTCAGGTGGCCGACCAGGGCCAGGGTAGGGCGTTGTTCGTCGTTGCCGATGGGGCTGTCCGCGCCGCCGGTTCCTGCTACCCAGGTCAGGTTGAGCTTTTGCTGGTTGTCCTGATACAACCGGCGCACGGTAATGCTAGGCATGGTTGGTATTCCATCCGGTAAGCAACTGGTACAGGTCGGCACGCGAGGTCGCACTGAGCAGTTGTTCACGCAATTGTTTGCTGGAGAACAACTGTGCCAGTTCCGAGAGCACCTGCAAATGCAGGTCGGTCGCTTGTTCCGGCACCAGCAACACGAACAGGCTTTGCACCGGTTTGCCATCCGGTGCATCGAAAGGAATCGGGTTTTTCAGGCGAATGAACACGCCTGCCGCTTCCTTCAGCCCTCTGGCACGGCCATGCGGAATGGCCACGCCTTGACCAAGGCCGGTGGAGCCCAGTTTTTCCCGGGCAAACAAGCAGTCGAAAATTTCACTGCGGGCGATGCCGTGGGTGTTTTCGATAAGGAGGCCCACCTGCTCGAAGACGCGCTTCTTGCTGGCGACATCCAGGTCCGGGAGGATGTGATCCTGTGTCAGGATTTTGCCAATCAGGCTCATAGGAATGGTTGCACGCGGCTACAGAAACTGGCCAATTCTACGTTGCCTTCATCAAAATGAAAAAGGCTCCGAGCAAATAAAAACGGGAACCCGCCGGGTTCCCGCATCGAAGACTTAATGTTTACAAGCTGGCTTCCTGTTGAACCTGTGGGCTTGTTGCACGGTGTTCGCTTTGTTTTTCCTTGTGCTTGAGTACCTGGCGATCGAGCTTGTCCATCAGCGCGTCGATGGCAGCGTACATGTCGGAGTCGGTGGCCTCTACGTGGATATCCTTGCCGGAGAGGTGAACATTCACTTCCGCCTTGTGTACCAGCTTGTCTACCGACAGGGTAACAGCAACGTCAATCACGTGATCGACATGGCGGGTGATGCGTTCCAGCTTGGTTTCCACGAATTCGCGGATGGCCGGGGTTACTTCGAGGTGGAGACCGGTTACTTTGAGGTTCATACCCTAACTCCTTCTTGTGTTGACTGCCCGGTCGGGTCGGCCGGGCGAGCGGATATACTTCAAGGCGTGCTTCACAGTGCCTTGCGCAGATTGACCGGCGGTATCTGCATAGCTTCACGATACTTCGCAACGGTGCGTCTTGCAACCTGAATCCCTTGCTTGCCCAGTTCGTCGGCAATGGCGCTGTCCGAAAGTGGCTTGGCCTGGTTTTCACCGTCTATCATGCGGCGGATATGCGCCTTGATGGCGGTTGCCGAGCATTCGCCACCGCTGTCGGTTTCCAGCGCACTGCCAAAGAAATACTTCAGCTCGAAAAGACCGCGCGGGCAAAGCAGGTATTTCTGCGTAGTGACCCGTGAAACCGTGGATTCATGCAGGCCAAGTTCGTCGGCAATGTCCCGCAAGATAAGTGGTCGCATGGCGACTTCACCGTGTTCAAAGAACGCTTGCTGCCTTTCGACTATAGCTTCTGACACTTTCAGAATGGTGTCAAATCGTTGCTGGATGTTCTTGACCAGCCATTTGGCTTCTTGCAGTCGGCCAGTCAGTTCACCAGCGCCAGAGCGGTTTTCCGACAGCATCTGGGCGTACAGCTGGTTGACGCGCAAGCGTGGTACTGCGCCGTTATTGAGTTCGGCCACCCAGTGACCACGCCGTTTGCGCACGGTGACGTCCGGGATGACATAGTGCACGTCTTCGCCACCGAAACCGGAAGCCGGGTGGGGGGTCAACCGGGCGATTAACTGCTGTGCCTGGCGGATGGCTTCATCATCTACACCCAGAATACGTTTCAGGCGGGTGTAGTCGCGGTTGCCCAGCAGCGTCAGGTGCTCGGCCACAATCTGGCGTGCCAGCGCATGGCCGGGTTCGTTGGCGGGCAAGCGGGCCAGTTGCAGGCCAAGCGACTCGGCCAGATTGCGCGCGGCAATGCCGGGTGGGTCGAATTGCTGCAACAGGCGCAGTCCGACCATCAGTTCATCGGTTTCCAGCTCCAGTTCCAGCGGCAGGTTGCTGGCCAGTTCTTCCAGATCGGTAGTCAGGAAACCGTTGTCGTCCAGTTCTTCGATCAGCAGCTGGACGATGGCCTGGTCGCGGGTGGGCAGGGTCAGTTCGCCCAGCTGCGCCAACAGGTGTTCGCGCAGGCTGACCGGGCAGGGCACGTTGAGCATGGGGTCGAACTCATCGTCCCCGTCGTTACGGCGGCTGCCACTGCCCCAGTCGGTGAGTTCGCCATTGCTGGCTTCCTGGCTGTTGTCACCATCGCTGCTGTCTGACGCCGTGCTGGTGGATTCTTCCTGGGCAACCGGGGTCTCGGAGGGGCTGTTGTCGTGTGAGGGCGGCTCATCGCCGCGTTCCAGCATGGGGTTGTCCAGCAAGAAACGTTCGACTTCTGCTTGCAGGTCGAGCGTGGACAGCTGCAACAGCTTGATGGACTGCTGCAGTTGCGGCGTAAGGGTGAGTTGCTGGGAAACCCGCAGCTGTAGTGACTGTTTCATGGTTTACAGGTGGAAGTGCTCGCCCAGGTAAACCTGGCGCACTTTCTCGTTGTTGACCAGTTCTTCCGGCTCGCCGGAAGCCAGAACCGAGCCATCGCTGATGATGTAGGCGCGATCGCAGATGCGCAGGGTTTCACGTACATTGTGGTCGGTAATCAATACGCCAATACCACGCTGTTGCAGGAAGGTGATGATTTTCTGGATGTCGATGACCGCAATCGGGTCTACCCCGGCAAATGGTTCGTCCAGCAGGATGAAGCGCGGGCGGGTGGCCAGTACGCGGGCGATTTCCACCCGGCGGCGCTCACCACCGGACAGCGCCAGCGCATTGCTTTCGCGCAGGTGGGCGATATTGAGGTCGTCAAGCAGCAGGCTGAGTTCCTGTTCCAGCTGGTCGCCCTTGTAACCGGCAATTTCCAGTACCGCCGTGATGTTTTCTTCCACCGTCATCTTGCGGAAGATGGAAGCTTCCTGTGGCAAATAGCCCAGTCCCAGACGGGCGCGCTGGTGAATGGGCAGATGGGTGATACTGTTGCCATTCAGCGTGATTTCGCCTTCATCGGCACCGATCAGCCCGACTATCATGTAAAAACTGGTGGTTTTGCCGGCACCGTTGGGGCCAAGCAGGCCGACTACTTCACCGCTCTGGATCTGCAGTGCGACGTCCTTTACTACCGTACGTTTTTTGAAGCGCTTTTTCAGCCGCTCCACTTTCAGGATGCTGGGGCCGCTCATGGAGTGCTTCCGTCCGTTTTCTTGCCAGCCGGGCTGTTGTCCCTGGGCTTGGGCTGAATGATGGCAGTCACACGGCCGCCGTTGCTACTGGCACCACTGCTGACTTCATACATTTCGGTTTCGGTGTTGTAGGTAATGACGTTACCAATGACCAGATCACTGCCCCGCTTGACGCGGGCATTGCCGGTGAGTACGGCAACGTGGGTGACGGTGTTGTAGTCCATCTGATTGGCCTGGCCTTCGATCCATTCGTTCTTGCCGTCCATTTTCTGGCGGAAGTTGACCTGGCGACCGGTGGCCTGCATGGTCTGGTTACCCTGTTTGTCCTGGGTTACCGTGGCGCGGTCGGCATTGAGCTTGAGTGTGCCCTGGATGATGACGACATTGCCTTGCCAGACCGTGACGCCCTTGAGCTGGTCGAGGTTGCCACGGTCGGCACTGATTTCGATGGGTTTGTCGCGGTCAGCCTTTTCGGCATGGGCAGTCTGGATGGCACACAGGCCGAGTGCCAGCCAGGCCAGCCGGATAAAGCGGCGGCAGTTATTTTTCATAAGTGGCCTTTGCGTTGGACAGCAGCTGTAACAGACCAGCCTGCTGTTCGTAAATGAAGCCCACGGCGCTGCCGCTGGACTTGCCATAGTAGAAGTGCGTAAGGGTGTCGGCACGGGCAATGTGCTTGATGGTGTCAATGCGCATATTGCTGCTGAGTACGCGGGTTTCCTGTTGCGTGGCGGTGGCGGGCTGTATCAGCGTGACTTTCTTGTCGAACAGCACTTGCTTGGTCTTGCTGTTGTAACGGCCGCTTTCTCCAATGGCATGGTAGGCCAGGATGCCATTTTTGTAGCTTTGCAGGTCTGGCGACTCGAAATACGACTCGGTACGGTCCGGGTACTGCCACATGCGGCTGGCGATCATCTTGTCCTGCAGCATGCCTTTGGGGTCAAAACGGGTGGCCGTCACGCCCTGCGCCACGACCTCCGGCTTGTTCGGGTCCAGTTCGTGTTTGCTGGGCTGCCAGCGCGATACCATATCCAGCCATACCGTCAGCAAACCGGTGATCAGCACCAGCAGGATGGGAAACAGGCGGTGCGAACGGATCATGCCAGATACCGTGCCACAATGGCGTCAAAATTGCCTTGCGCCTGCATGATGAGCTCGGCCAGTTCGCGCACTGCACCCTGGCCGCCGGGAAAACCGGTGACATAGTGGGCATGCTGGCGCACCAGGGTGGGGGCAGCCGGCACGGCTACTGCCAGGCCGACGCGACGCAGAACCGGCAGGTCGATCAGGTCGTCGCCGATGAAGGCGCATTGTTCCAGCGTGACCTCTGCCTGTTGCAGCAACTGGTTGAGCGCTTCTTGCTTGTTGTGGATGCCACCGAAGTAGAAG
Source organism: Aquitalea sp. LB_tupeE (assembly GCF_013391415.1). Taxonomy (GTDB): domain Bacteria; phylum Pseudomonadota; class Gammaproteobacteria; order Burkholderiales; family Chromobacteriaceae; genus Aquitalea. Next base: position 75,749 of record NZ_JACAXB010000010.1, on the reverse strand, counting down.
TCGATGCCCAGTGCCTGTGCGCGGTGTTCCACGCAGCGGTCGGCCCGACCGGAGATGATGGCTAGTCGTACACCGGTGGATTGCAACAGCTTGAGGCCCAGGCCGTCCTGCACATAGAAGGACTTGCTCTCTTCGCCTTGGGCATTGTAATAAATGCGTCCGTCGGTCATGACGCCGTCAACGTCCATGATCAAGAGCTTGATCTTGCGGGCTTGTTCGGTAATGGCTTGCATGGGCTTCCTTGTTGGCAGCTAGACGACGCCGGCCTTGAGCAGGTCGTGCATATGGATGGCACCGGTCAGCTTGCCGTCGGCATCCACTACCAGCAGGCTGGTGATGCGGCGCTGTTCCATCAGGTGTACGGCTTCGGTAGCCAGCTTGCTGTGCAGAATGGTTTGCGGCGCGGGGCTCATCACCTGGTCGATCAGCAGGTCGTAGATATTGCCGGAGCGCTCCAGGGTGCGGCGCAGGTCGCCATCGGTATAGATACCCTTGATGTCATTGTCGGCCGTGGCAATGGCCACCATGCCCAGGCGCTGGTGCGACATTTCCAGCAAGGCGTCTTTCAGCGCTGTGCCCGGCAATACGCGCGGCAGTTCGTCGCCGCTGTGCATCAGGTCTTTGACGTGAACCAGCAGACGCCGGCCCAGGCTGCCACCGGGGTGGGACAAGGCAAAGTCTTCCGGGCCGAACTGACGTGCATCCAGCAGGGTGACCGCCAGGGCATCGCCCAGCGCAATCTGCACCGTGGTGCTGGTGGTGGGGGCCAGGCCCAGCGGGCAGGCTTCTTTTTCCACCTGGGTGTCCAGCAGGATGTTGGCTTCGCGGCCCAGCGAGGAGGCGGGGTTGCCGGTCATGCCGATGAGCACCAGCCCCTTGCGCTTGAGCGCGGGCAGCAGGGCAACTACTTCGCCGGATTCGCCGGAGTTGGACAGGGCAATCACCACATCCTGTGCGGTAATCATGCCCAGATCGCCGTGGGCGGCTTCGGCCGGATGAACAAAAAAGGCCGGGCTGCCGGTGCTGGCCAGGGTGGCGGCGATCTTGCGGCCCACATGGCCGGACTTGCCCATGCCTGTCACCACAATGCGGCCACGGCAGGCCAGAATGGCATCGACGGCACGTAGAAAATCACCGTTCAGGCGGTCTGACAGGGCCAGAATTGCATCCGCCTCGGTCTGCAGCACTTCACGTGCCAGATCGAGCCGGGAGCTTGTTTGCGCTTTTTCCATAGGGGAAAGTATATCAAAGGTTATAATCGTCGGAGGCAGAAGCTGGTGCATCTTTTGCTTGGCGAGTGATTTTGTCCTGCCATGCTGGCATGTACTCGCTTGTTTTTTCCTTCCCGGTCATCGGCTTGTGTGACGGTCGGGACGCTTGATCATGGCCATTCGGCGTGTCGGCTGTCATGGTTTTTTTCCCGCTTTTTCACAGGAGATGATTGCGTTCATGCATTCGCTTGCCCCGATCGTGCTGGTTTTGCTGGCTGCCGTGTTGTCCGTTACCTTGTGTCGCAGCTTGCGCGTACCGCCTATGCTGGGCTATCTGGTAGTGGGTTTCCTGGCCGGGCCTGGCGTGGCCAGCGTGATTCCCGAGGGTGAGGAAACGCAGTTCCTGGGTGAAATCGGCATCGTGTTCATGATGTTTTCCATCGGCTTGGAATTTTCCCTGCCCAAGCTGCGGGCCATGCGCCATCTGGTATTCGGGCTGGGTTTGGCGCAGGTGGTGGTGACCTTGCTGCTGATTGCCGTGGTGATGGGCTGGCTGACTGGCTCTGCGCTGTCCGGCTTTGCCGTGGGTGGCGCGCTGGCGATGTCATCCACCGCCATTGTCAGCAAATTGCTGACCGAGCGGTTGGAATTGAACCTGCAACACGGACAACTGGCCATCGGTGTGCTGTTGTTTCAGGACATCGCCGTGGTGCCGCTGCTGATTCTGCTGCCTGCCTTTGCCGGTGGCAGTGAAACCCTGTGGATGGACCTGGGCCTGGCTGCGGTGAAAGTGGTGGCGGTGATGGCCTTGCTGCTGTTTTTCGGCCAGCGTCTGATGCGTCCCTGGTTTCATCTGGTAGCCCGGCAGCGCTCGGGCGAGCTGTTCATGATCAACGTTTTGCTGATCACCCTGGGAGTGGCCTGGCTGACCGAGCTGTCCGGCCTGTCGCTGGCACTGGGCGCCTTTGTGGCTGGCATGCTGATTTCCGAAACCGAATACCGCTATCAGGTGGAAGAGGACATCAAGCCTTTCCGCGATATTTTGCTGGGTTTTTTCTTTGTCACTGTCGGCATGCGTTTGCAATTGCCTATCCTGTACCAGCGCTTTGGCGAAGTGGCGCTGATGCTGGGGCTGTTGCTGTTGGCCAAGCTGGGCATCGTGTTTGTGCTGGGGCGGCTGCTGCGTCACCAACCCAATCATTCCATGCGTGCCGGTCTCGCCCTGGCACAGGGCGGTGAGTTCGGCTTTGTGCTGCTGGCCTTGTCCGGCAACCTGGGCCTGATTGCCGAAAGCACCGAGCAGGCTGCCATTGCCGCCATCTTGTTGTCCATGCTGGTGGCCCCCTTCATGATCATGCACGGCGAGGCCATTACCCGTCGTCTGGTGAAGCAGGACTGGATGATGCAGGCCCTGAACCTGCACCACTTGCTGGTGGAGGGCATGGGCAAGTCTGACCATGTGCTGATTTGCGGTTACGGTCGTAGCGGCCAGGCGCTGGCGCGCTTGCTTGAGACGGAAGACATTCCCTTCTTTGCGCTGGACATGGACCCGGAGCGGGTGCGCGAAGCAGGCGAAGCGGGTGACCCGGTGGTGTTTGGCGATGCGGGCAAGAAAGAAGTGCTGGTAGCCGGTGGCCTGATGCGGGCCAAGGTGGTGGTGGTGACTTTTGCCGATACCCATGCGGCGCTGCGCATTTTGCATACCGTGCAGTCGGCGCGGCCTGATCTGCCAGTCATTGTACGCACGGTGGACGACAGCGATATCGACCAGCTGCGCCGTGCCGGGGCGGACGAGGTGGTGGCCGAGGTGATGGAGGGCAGCCTGATGCTGGCCTCGCAGGCGCTGATGGTGCTGGGGGTGCCGCTGAACCGGGTACTGCGGCGCATTCGCTCGGTGCGTGAGGAACGTTACAACCTGTTTCGCGGCTTCTTTCGTGGTACCAGTGATGATGGCGAGGGGCTGGACGAGGCGCTGGTGCCCCGCTTGCTGAGCATTCAGGCCTGCCCGGGTGCGCATGCCATCGGTCATCCGCTGGGAGCCTTGCAACTGGAGGCCATGGGGGTGGAGGTCAAGGCAATTCGCCGCAATAGCATCCGCCGGCTGGATTTTGACAACAGCTTTGAAATTGCCGCCAATGATGTGCTGGTGGTGCTGGGGACGCCAGAGCAACTGGCCTTGGCAGAAAGCCGCATTCTGCAGGGCTGATCTTGCCGTGCGGATGCCAGCGCTGGCATGAAAAAGGCCGTGTCATTGACACGGCCTTGTGCGTTGGCTGACTGAACGGGGCTCAACTCAGGGCAGAATGGTGGTGATCTGCTTTTTCAGTTCCTGCTTTAGCGCCTGCTGTTTTTCACCTTCGGTCTTCTTGCCTTTCACCATGGCATTGAAGTCCAGCGCATAAACCGGAGCATTGAGCGGGCCGGTAATCTTGAGCGGTACGTTGACGCCTTTCAGACGGCTGAACTCTTGCGGATTGGCCTGTACATCCATGGTGTAGTCCACAATATTCTGCGTCAGGTCCACCTTGCCTGCCCCTTTGACATTCACCAGCTGCGACGCCAGTTGCATGTTCTGACTGCGCGCCACGCCCTTGTCCAGGCGGAAGGCCGCGGACAGGGTGGAGAAGGTGGTTTTCTGGTCGGCCTGGGCTGGTGAATTCCATTCCTTCAGTTCTGCCGGCAGGTTTTTCAGTGCGGCAACCAGGTCAATACCGGTCAGCGCGCCCTTGTTCAGGCTGGTTTCCACATTGCCAGTCAGGGTGTTGCGCAGTTCCAGGAAGGACTTGCCGTCGGCAGTAATGTCGATCTTGCCATTGCCCTTGCCATCCAGCCGGTTGAAGTTCAGCAGGTCCACCAGCAAGGGGCGGATGTTCATGTCCTTCAGCGTTTGCTTGACTTCCAGATGCGGTGTATCGCGGCGCGCCAGCAGCATGTCGCCTTGCAAACGGCCCTGGTAGATGTCGGCGGACATCTGGTCCAGCTCCAGTTCGCGCGGGTTGATGCGCACGCTGGCGTTGAGGTTGTTCATGCGGAAACGGCCCATGGCCAGTTCGCCGATGGCCACTTTGCCGGTCAGATCGAAATAGTCCAGCCAGTCCAGCGGAATCGGCTTGCCGTCCTGGAAGATGGCCACCGGATCGCCCTTGCTCTCGGGCAGGTAGCGGTTGAGGTCCAGTTTGCCCACCGACAGTGTGACCTCATGCCGTGGCTTCATCAGGCCAAACTGGCTGACAGTGACCGACAGGTCGGAGCCGTCCAGCTTGCCTGCCACACGCAGGTTAAAACGGGGTTCGTCCAGATCGCCATCCAGCGCACCTTGCATGCTGGACACCAGCTTGCCGCGCGGCAGCAGCGGGGTGGTGACGGTGGCCGTCATGTTCAGGGGCTGCATGCGCAGCTGCTTCATACCCATTAGTGCCAGCGGTGCATCCAGCTTGAAGTTGAGACGGGTGTCACCGGCCTGCCAGTTGAAGTTGCCATTCACCTTGTCGGCAGCGATGCCGCCTTCGGTCAGTTTCAGGTTGTCAAGGCCAGCGTCCAGCTGGTACTGGCTGTGGGCATAGCTCAGCTTGCCACTCAGACGGCCGGTGGGAATGCTGACTTCATTGAAGCTGGCATTGAGCTCGGGCACCTTGAGTTCCAGCTGACTGCTGGGCCGCTCGCTGCTGAAGCGGAAGCTGAGATCCTTGCCGGAAGTCTGCAAGGTGGCAAAGTTGAGTTTGTACTGGCCGGTGGCGGCAAATTTGCTTTCACCAAGGCCAGGCACGTCGGAAATGGCCACGGCGTCCAGCTTTTCCAGGCTGACCTGATCGTCCTGAATGGTAAGCGGGGTGCTGACGGCCAGGCGGATGGGGCGCTTGCCATTGCTGAGAATGGCAGCGGCGGTCAGGCTGGCACCGCTGCGCAGGTCATCGGCGTCCAGGCTGACGGTATCCAGCTTTTGTTCGGTCCCGCTGCTCTGGTCGGTATATAGCAAAGTGCCTTCACGGACGAGCAAGCGGTCCAACTTCATGCTGACCGTGCCGGATGAGCGGTGCAGCAGCAGGTCCATGATGGACAGGCGGCCATCCGCACCACGGGCAATGCTGGCGGTGACGCCATGCATTTCCAGCGCCTTGATTTCGCGGTTGCCGGTAAGCAGCGGAATCCATGATAGATAAACATCCAGCTGTTCCACCCGGGCAAAGCTTTGTTTGCTGCCAGGTTCGCTGATATTCAACTGGTGAATGCTCAGGCCCGGGGACGGGAATAACAGTGGCGTGATCTTGCCTTCCACCGCGACCTGACGTCCGGTGTCATTCAGTGCGCTGCTGAGCGTCTTGCGCACGGCAGCTTCATCAAACTGCCAGAAAATCAGGGCCTGTATCAGTACGAACAGCGCAATTACTGTGCCGCTGCCGTAGACGGTAATGCGTAGCCATAGCCGGCCGGAGTTCCATTTCATGAGTGCATCTTCGGGGGGCTAAGCGGAGTGTTTCATATGCAAGCATGCGTTGGCTGACAGGGATTAGGCAGCCGCTTGCCCGAGTTTGGCGAAGCCAAAATATTACCGGGCAGCCCGCATTTGTAAAGCGCGAATTTTAGCACGAATTGCTGTCAGCGGCCCGGAGCGGCAGGAAAAGGCCCGTCGCCACAGGCTGCTCAGCCCCAGTGTGACGGACGGGGCTGGGGCTGGTTTACCATTTTTAACCAGCAGCCACCCAGGCCACGGGGGAACTGGCCAGACAGAAGGCAGCTGCGGTGAGGCGGTGGTTTACTCGCGACCGGTTTGCATAAAATGGATGAAGCGTGGCTGTGCCGGATGGGCTATCCCGGTAGGCTCAGCCTGATGTTGCCGTGCGGTCACCCGTTTGGGTGCATGCAGGGCGTGGTGAGGACAACTGGCCGATAAGCCCCAGCGTTGCAACTGGCTGGCGGTCGCTTCGTCCTGGCACAACAGTTGCAAGCGGTAGCCATGCTCATCGCACCACAGGCGCAGGCGGTGTAGCGTCTGCATGGCCGAACTGTCCAGGCTGGCCTGGCGCAGACACAGCTGTACCAGGCCACCGCTGGATAACTGTGCGGCAATGGCGGCTTGCAGCTGGTCGTGCAGGTGGCTGACCGAGCCGAAGTACAAGGGGCCGCCCAGTTCGGCGGTCAATACCGCGGGCCGCTGGTCCAGTTCATCAGCAGGCTGCAGGCGGATGTCCTGCAAGGGGTTTTGCTGACTGGCACGGTAGCAGAACTGCCAGGCAGACAGCACCAGTCCCACCACGATGCCACTGAGTACATTCAAGGTCAGGAAGGTGAGCATGGTGCTCAGTAAAATGGCGCGCTCTGCCCGCCCCAGTGCAGGCCAGCGTTGCAGCCAGTGAGTCAGCAGCTCCACCCCGAAATACAGCAATACCCCACCCAGTACATAAGGCTGGATCAGGCCCAGCATCCATTGCTGTTGCCAGATGGCCAGCAGGCAGCAAGTGACAAAGCAGATGGCCAGTGGCCAGCGTCGGGCACCCATGCGGCCGGCCAGCAGGCTGTCGGACAGCATGATGCTGACCGGCGGTGTTGCGCACAATGCCGAAGCCAGGCAAGCCAGACCGTTTACCCGCATTTCCTGGTTCAGATCAGCCCTTGCCAGCTGTGCCTGATCCAGCGCCATGATGTTGCTGGTGCTACCCAGCATGGCCATCAGTGCTGCAGCCAGAGCGCTGGGGAGAGCGCCCAGCACCGCAGACCAGATGGGCAGTTGCAGGCTGGGCAACAGGGTGGCGGACTGCGGCTGGACGGCGCTGCTCAGCGTCGGCCCGCAAAGGCAGGCCAGCAACAACAGTGCCGTCAGCGTAGCCGGGTGATCCATCTTGCGCATGCACAGCAACAGCAAAATGCCAAAGCCCAGTCCCCAGCCCAGTTGCGTCGCCTGGCCGCCGTCCAGTTGCCAACTGGCGGGCTGGGTCAGCGACAGGCTGTGTCCGGCGGCAATGCTCAGCCCGAATACGATCAGCAGCAGGCCGCTGCTGGCCATGAAGGCTGCCAGAACCGGATAGGGCAGGCAGCGCGCCAGTTGTCCTGCACGCAAGCGGGCGGCCAGCAAAAAGGCGGCAGCGGTCAACAGGGCGGTGAGGGCGTTGATGCACAGCAAGGTGGACAGCACCTGCCCGGTAGACCATGGCCGGGTCAGCAGGTGCAGGCTACTGGCACTGACTAGCGCGGACAGGATAACCATGGCCGGTTCATCCAGCCCCGGAATGGCCAGTTTCAGCCGGCTGTTACCCGCCACCAGCAACATGGCCAGACAGCAGGCTGCCATCATCAGGGTGAATAGCAGGGGCCGCAGCGCAGCAGCATGGAGGGCCGTGCCCAGCAGGTCGGAAAAAGCGGCGTTAACGGAAATGGCAATGCTGGCGGTGATCAGTCCGGCGCTGATGCTGTGAAAGCTTTTCATCTGTCGTGTCCCATGCCTGGAGTGAAACCGTCATGCCCTTGGCCGGTCTGTGCCGGATGGCCCGCTGTCCAGTGCGGTGCAGGTGACGGCGCTGATGGCAAGGCGGCTGTGGCGCACAGGCATTGACCATCAATCAGGTATGGTTCGATGTTAAGAGGATTATGTAGCGACACACAATAATGCAAACAGACTATGCTTTTGTGCTGGAGCGTTCAGGGGCAAGGCTTTGCCAATGAAAAAGCCAGGCGCGAGGCCTGGCTTTTGTGGTGCCGGATTCAGTGGAGAGAAGTGCTTAGCTCGCCTTGCCTGCCGGAATCTGCTGGGTGATGCAGTGGATGTTGCCACCGCCCAGCAGCACTTCACGCGCCGGTACGCCGACAATGCGGTATTCCGGGAAGATTTCCTGCAGGCGGCTGGCCGCTGCCTCATCGGTTCGCGCATCCAGCAGCGGGAAGATGATCTGGCCGTTGCTGATCAGGAAATTGACATAGGAAGCCGCCATGCGCTCGCCCACTTCACGCGGGACGGCCTGGCCGCTGGCCACCACGCCGGCGGTTTCTTCTGCGGTGTAGTACAAGGGGCCGGGCGACAGCATCTTGTGAATCTTCAACGCGCGGCCCTTGGCGTCACGGGCTTGCGACAGCACTTCGAAAGCGGCCTGCGAACGCGGGTACTGCGGGTCGTTTTCATCGTCCACCCAGTGCAGGATCACCTCACCCGGACGGGCAAAACAGCACATATTGTCGATGTGGCCGTCGGTTTCATCCATGAACACGCCTTCGGGCAGCCAGATGAAATGGCTGACGTTCAGGTATTCGGACAGCAAGGCTTCAATCTGCTGTTTGGACAAGTGCGGATTGCGGTTGGGGTTGAGCAGGCACTCGGCAGTGGTCATCAGCGTGCCTTCGCCATCGACATGGATGGAGCCGCCTTCCAGCACCAGCGGTGCGGGGTAGCGATCAAAGCCATGATGGGCCAATACCTGGCTGGCCACGGCGCTGTCCTGGTCCCACGGGTGGTACAGGCCGCCTTTAAAACCGCCCCAGGCATTGAATTGCCAGTCTACACCGCGCACCTGGCCGGCCTGGTCGATGACGATGGTCGGGCCGCTGTCGCGCATCCAGCAGTCATCGCTATTCATTTCCACCAGCGTCACTTCGGCTGGCATCACGGCACGGGCTGCGGCCATGCATTCTTGCGGCACCGCCATGAACACCGGGGTGGCTGCGGCAATGGCCTTGGCGATGGCGGCAAAAGTCTGCTGTGCCTCGCGTCCGGCATGGCGCCAGTTGTCCGGGCGCTGCGGCCAGATCATCCATACCGCCTGTTGCGGGGCCCATTCGGCCGGCATGTGAAAGCCGTCGGCGGCAGGCAGGCTAGTGTGCGTTGTGCTGTTCATTGAAATCACCATGCTGGATTAATGCCATCAGAAGTATTCAAGACATCGTGCGCTTACAGCACAGTCCGGCGGTGCGACAGGTCAGCCGGTTTTCTTTGCCATGCACGAGGAATTGATTGACAGACGCAGTCTAGGGAGAGGCAAACTATTCAGCAAATGAACAATACGAATACTTTCATAAATACGGTGAATGATGTGAAATTGCACCAGCTGGACCTGAACCTGCTGCTGGCGCTGGATGCCCTGGTCAGCCTGCGCAGTGTGACGCGGGCGGCGGAGAAACTGTTTGTCAGCCAGCCTGCCATGAGCCACTCGCTCAACCGCTTGCGGACATTCTTCAACGACCCGCTGCTGGTGCGCTCGCCACACGGCATGCAGCCCACACAAAAGGCGCTCTACTTGCAACAGGGCGTGCATCAGGCACTCAGCCTGCTGCAAAGCCATTTCAGCCAGCCCGAAGCATTTGACCCTGCCACTTCGACGCGCCGCTTCACCCTGTGCACTACCGATTACGTGGAGTGCGTGCTGATTCCGCCGCTGGTGAAAAAACTGGCGGTGGAAGCGCCCAATGTCCATATCGACATCACCATCCTGCGGGAAGAAATTCCGGAACTGGCGTTGGCCGACGGGGAAATCGACTTTCTGCTGGGTTTTGACGAATACATGAAGATTCCCGGCTATCTGTGCCGGGAAACCTGGCTGAACGAGCCCTTGATCGGCATCTTGCGTGCCGGCCACCCCTTCCAGAGCGACCGGCTGACTCTGGCCGACCTGATTGCCTTACCGCATGTCTTCCACGCGCCGCTGGGCAATCTGGGCTCGCCGATGGATGACTTTCTGGCCGCGCGCGGCTTGCAGCGCAAGATTTCAGTGCACAGCCAAAGCTATATGGCGGCGGCGGCCATTGTCAGCCATACCGACCACCTGTTCATCCTGCCCAAGAAAGTGGCAGCGATGATGGCGGGCTACTGGCCGCTGAAGATGGTGGCGCTGCCGGAAGAGTTGCCTGGCTATCACCTCAACTGCATCTGGCACCCGGTGCAGGACAGCAACCCGGCCTTGCTGTGGCTGCGCGGCTTGATGCGCGGTCTGATTGAAACGACCGACTAGCTGAGGCGGCAGGGATGGACCGGTATTCATCGCATGAATGGGTGCATCAAAATGAATCATTTTCCCGTATGAGCCGGACTCTTGTAGATTAGCCGCCATATTGCGTCATCGCCCATGCCTACGCTTGGTGCAAGGCTGTCAGCGTGATGGGAATGAAATCCGTCTTCTTAGTGGAGGTAGAAGCATGATCGAGGTTACCGAGCTATCCATTGCCCAGCTGCGTGCTGCGCTCGAATCCGGGCGTACCACCGCGGTGGAACTGGTGAAGGCTTATCAGGCACGGATAGCGGCCTACGACGGCCCCGCTACGGCAACCCGGCTGAATGCAGTGGTGGTGCCCAACCCGGAAGCCATCCGCGAGGCCGAAGCCTCCGACGCCCGCCGTGCCCGTGGCGAAACGCTGGGCCCGCTGGACGGTATTCCCTATACCGCCAAGGACAGCTATCTGGTGAAGGGGCTGACTGCCGCTTCCGGCAGCCCGGCCTTCAAGGAGCTGGTATCCCAGCACGATGCCTTCACCATTTCCCGCCTGCGCGCCGCCGGTGCCATCTGCCTGGGCAAGACCAATATGCCGCCAATGGCCAATGGCGGCATGCAGCGTGGCTGTTATGGCCGCGCCGAAAGCCCTTATAACGCCAACTACCTGACCGCGCCGTTTGCCTCCGGCTCATCCAACGGGGCCGGTACTGCCACTGCTGCCAGCTTTGCGGCCTTCGGTATGGCTGAGGAGACCTGGTCTAGCGGTCGTGGCCCGGCGTCCAATAACGGCCTGTGCGCCTACACCCCGTCGCGCGGGGTGATTTCGGTACGTGGCAACTGGCCGCTGACTCCCACCATGGACGTGGTGGTGCCCTATGCCCGTACCATGGCCGACCTGCTGGAAGTGCTGGACATCATCGTGGCTGACGACCCGGTCACCCGTGGCGATTTGTGGCGTCTGCAGCCCTGGGTGACCATTCCCAAGGCATCGGCAGTGCGCCCGGACGCCTATCCGGCCCTGCTGGCCGCGCCCGAAACGCTCAAAGGCAAGCGCTTTGCCATCCCGCGCATGTATATCAACAAGGACGAACTGGCTGGCACCAGTGATGCACCGGGTATCGGCGGCCCCACCGGCCAGCGCATCCATACCCGTGCGTCGGTGATTGCCTTGTGGGAAGCCGCACGTCAGGCGCTGGAAGCAGCCGGCGCGGAAGTGATTGAAACCGACTTCCCGCTGGTGTCCAACTGTGAAGGCGACCGGCCCGGCGCACCCACCGTGGCCAATCGCGGCATCCTGCCGCCGGACTTCCTGCACGATGAATTATGGGAATTGTCCGGCTGGGCTTTTGATGAATTCCTGCGTGCCAACGGCGACCCCAAGCTCAACAAGCTGGCGGACGTGGATGGCCCGCAAATCTTCCCGCACGACCCCGGCACCCTGCCCAACCGCGAGGGCGATCTGGCCGCCGGCATGGAAGAGTACGTCAACATGGCCAAGCGCGGACTGAAGTCCTTCGACCAGATTGCCAGCGTGCCGGACGGCCTGCGTGGCCTGGAGAAAATCCGCAAGATGGACCTGGAAGACTGGATGGACGAACTCAAGCTGGACGCCGTGCTGTTTCCCACCGTGGCCGACGTTGGCCCGGCGGATGCCGACGTCAACCCGGCTTCCGCCGACATTGCCTGGAGCAACGGGGTATGGGTGGCCAATGGCAACCTCGCCATCCGCCACCTGGGCGTACCGACGGTCACGGTGCCCATGGGTGTGATGGCCGATATCGGCATGCCGGTGGGGCTCACTTTTGCCGGGCGTGCTTATGACGACAATGCGCTGTTGCGTTTTGCCAGTGCCTTCGAGGCTACCGGCAACAGACGGATGATTCCGCCGCGTACCCCGGCACTCGGCCAGTAAGTCCTGACTGTGGTGTAAACCAGAAAAAGCCAACCCTTGCCGGTTGGCTTTTTTTGCATCGCCAGGCGAGCAAACCGCAAGAGGAGGACAGGGCAGGGGTGCAGACATCATGGCGCGATTTGTGCTTTCTATCTGGTTATCCGTCACATCAATATATAGTGTGGCTGAAACGGATATCCCGCTCAGCCGGCATGAGGAGGCATGATGCAACAGACCATTGCACTGGAAACCGCAGGTGGCTTGCTACAGAGCCTGGGGACAGCACAATTCACCAGTCGTTTGTGGAGCTGGCTGCACGGGGTGGTCGACCCATGCTGCTATCACATGACAGCGCTGCGTTTTCGCCGTGGCAGTCAGCAGCCAGCGGTGGAGCAGCTCGATGTGCTGTTTTTTGCCGGTAATGCCGACCCGGAAGAAACCCGGCTGGCCTTGTCGCTATACCAGCAGGACATGGAGTGGAAGCAGGATCGCCAGTTATTGCAGTTCATCGAACAAGTGCAGGACCCGCAGCTGGTGTTGTCGCGCAACGAGGTTTACCCGCCTACCGCCTATGGACGCATGATTGCCCAGAGCCCGCTGGGCGAAGAGTGCAGCTTGCTGGGCTGTGAAACCGACTATGTGTATCTGTTGTCGATTTTTCGCAACCGCCACACGCCTTCCTTTACGCTGGGTGAGCTTAGCCGCCTGCGGCAGACCTGCCATTTCCTTATTCCCTTGCTGGCGCGGCATGCCCAGCTGAGCACCCCCTGCATCACACCTTCGCAAGACACGCTATTGCAGTATTTTGATCGCTGCCTGCAATTGGCAGGCAAGCAGTTGTCCGGGCGCGAGCGGCTGATTTGTCATGCCATGCTGCAAGGCTGGTCGGTGCCCCAAATTGCCGAGCACGTTTCCATCAGCCAGTGCAGTGTACGCACCTATATGGAGCGGGCGCTGGCCAAAATCGGTGTCACCAGCAAGTCCGAGTTGTTTGCCTGGTGTGTGACCGTGGAACAGCGTCACCGCCAGCCTGCGGCTTTGTCCTGAAATCCGAGGACAGACAGCCCGTCCCCCTCCCGCCATGATCAGAACCGGTTGCACACGGTTCTGCCAAGGGGCGCAACAGCCTCCTGACGCATGACCCTGTGCCGGTCATGAATCAGGAGGCAGGCATGCAGTATCCCGAAAAAATCTATTACAACGGCAGCATCCATACCGGCAACGACTTCAACACCATGCACACCGCGCTGGCCATAGGCGGCGGCAAGATCATCGCCAGCGGTGATGACCAGACCATCCGCACCATGGCCGGCAGCCAGACCGTGCTGATAGACCTGGCTGGCAAGCAGATCATCCCGGCCTTTGTCGATGGCCATGCCCACCCGCTGGAGGGGCAGCAAATGGTGGGCGAGACCGACCTGGACCGGGCCGATAGCGCCGAGGGGGTGTTGCAGCTGATCCGCGAGGCGGCCATCGCCCAGGCAGAGGAGCCGTGGGTGTTTCTCGGCGGCATCGATTTGAATGTATTCGGCAGCTACCCCACCCGCCAGCAACTGGATGTCGCCCTGGCGGACCGCCCCTTGCTGCTGCTGGGGCATGACGTGCACAGCGGCTGCCTGAATACTGTGGGACTGGCGGCGGCCGGCATCGGCCCCGACACGCAAGACCCCAAAGGGGGTATTCATGAGCGGGAGCCGGGCAGCCAACAGCCTAGCGGCGTGGTGCACGAAGCCGCGCTGTACCGCCTGTTCGGCCTGATTCCGCAGCTGGGCCCCGCCCGTTATCCACAGTCGCTGGCCAAGGCCATTGCCATGGCACACCGCCTGGGGATTACCGGCTGGTTCGACGCCCGGGTGGATGAAGGCCTGCTGCAAGCCTATGCGGCAGCACGGGATGCCGGCACGCTCAAGCTGCATGTCAGTGCCGGGCTGCTGGCCACGCCCCGCCATGATCCGGCACAACAGATTGCCCGCTTTCAAGAGTGGAAACGCCGCTACGCAGGCGACACCCTGCACGTGCATACGGTGAAAATCTTCATTGACGGGGTGACCGAATCCCAAACCGCAGCCCTGCTGGAACCCTACCCGGGTACCGAGGATCGAGGCCTCGCGCTGTGGGAGCAGGACGCGCTGAATGAGATTGTGGCCATGGCCGATGCCGCCGGTTTCGACCTGCACTTTCACACCCTGGCCGACCGCGCCGTGCGCATGGCGCTGGATGCGCTGAAATGGGCGGCCCAGTGCAATGGCCCGCGAGACCGTCGTGCACAGCTGGCCCATTTGCAGCTGGTGCATCCGGACGACATGCCCCGTTTCAGCCCGCTTGGTGCCATTGCCAGTGTGCAGGCGCTGTGGACCGCCGCTTCCCCGCAGTTGCAGGCTCTATACGAAGAAATTCTGGGCCCGGAACGGGCTGCACAAAGTTATCCCTTCCGCAGCATGCGCAATGCAGGGGTGATGCTGGCCGGTGGTTCCGACTGGCCGGTTTCCACCATGGACCCGCTGGCCATCATGCAAACCGGTGTCACCCACCTGCCGACCGATTACCCGGAGGCAGAGGCCTGGAACCCGGACGAGCGCCTGGACCTGCAAGTGATGCTGCAAGCACACACCGTCAACGCCAGTCATGCCTTGCGCTTCGATGATTGTCGCGGCCTGTTGCCAGGCCATGAGGCCAATTTCCTGATTCTGGAGCGCAGCCTGTTTGCGCAAGCGATACAGCAGCTGCACCAGACCCGGGTGCTATGCACGGTATTCCGTGGCGAAACCGTGTATGGCGTAGAGACAGATTAACAAGCCCTTGCTGCCTGATTCCCGTTTGTCCACACCATGCCGCCAGCAGAGCGGCCATCACTACAAAGGTTGAGAAATGAAGAAACTGATCCATACCTGTTGTGCGCTTGCCCTGCTGGGCGGCGTTTCCGGCCATGCGGCAGCCGATGCCGCTCAGGTCAATGTCTACAACTGGGGCAATAGCCTGGCCAAGGAAACCAATGCCAATTTCCTCAGGCAGACCGGCATCAAGGTGCGCTACCAGGAGTTCGATAGTAACGACACCCTGATGAGCAAGCTGCTGGTGGGTAATTCCGGTTACGACGTTGTCGTCCCTTCCGATGCCTACTTTGGCCGCCAGTTGCAGGCTGGCATGTTCCGTAAACTGGACAAGAGCAAGATTCCCAATCTGGCCAAGCTGGACCCGGCATTGATGAAGATTCTGGAAGGCAGCGACCCCGGCAATCAATACGGCGTACCGCTGAACTGGGGTACCGACGGCATCGGTATCAATCTGCAAAAAGTGGAGTCGGTACTGGGCAAGGGCGTGCCACTCAATACCTGGGACATGCTGTTTGACCCCAAATACATGGCCAAACTGTCCAAGTGCGGGGTGTCGGTGCTGGATTCGCCGGTGGACATGTTCGGCATGGGGCTGCACTACCTGAAAAAGAATCCGCTCAGCACCAATCCGGCCGATTACCAGGAAGTATTCAAGCTGCTGAAAACCATCCGGCCTTATATCGGCCAGTTCAACTCCAGCAGCTACGCGCCGGATCTGGCCAGTGGCGATATCTGCATGGCCTTCGGTTACTCCGGTGACGTCAACACCGCCCGCATGGCGGCACTGGCCGCGCACAAGCCTTACACCATCCAGTACATCCTGCCCAAGGAAGGCAGCGTAATCTGGTTCGACGTGATGGCCGTGCCCAAAACCGCATCTAATGCCGACGCCGCGATGAAGTGGATCAACCATGTGATTTCTCCCAACGAGGCCGCTGCGCTGAGCAATGAAACCTTCTACCCCAGCGCAGTACCGGCCGCCAAACCGCTGATCAAGCCGGACGTGCTGTCCGACCCGACGGTTTACCCCAGCGCCGCCGAAATGAAAAAGCTGTTCACCGTGCGCGCCCTGCCCACCGAAATCATGCGGCTGGAAACCCGGCTATGGCAGGAACTGAAAACCCACTGAACATCATCGCTTGGTCATTCGGGGTAAACATCATGCAAAGAAAACTGATCGCCATGTCCATCATGGCCCTGCCGGTGATGGCGTACGCCGGTAGCGACAGCAGTACCGCCCTGCTGCAAAAACTGGAGGCACTGGAGCAGCAGGTAAAGGCCCTGCAGCAAAGCAATGCGCAGATTCCTGTGCTGCAACAGCAGGTGCAAAGCCTGCAACAGCAGCTGGGCAGTAGCACCAACACAGCGGGCAATGCCGCTGCGGCAAGCGAAAGCGAGGAGCCGGAAACCCTGCAGCAAACCGTCAACAGCCTCAAGATCAAGGTAGACACGCTGAGTGAGGCGGCGCAAACCGGGCCGATTGCCGGTCTGAGCGTCACCGGTTTTGTTGACCCCATGTTCCTGTACAACCGCAACACCAACTCCGCCGGTTTCCGCTTTCTCAACAAGAACAGCGCTTACAACTACTACGACAGCAATCTGGGCGATGTGTACCTGGATATCAAAAAGACCTTTGGCGTAGGCCCGGAAGCGCCCAGCGTGGAGTTGGTTATCCAGCCGGACCGGGGCAGCGGTACCAGCTTCAGTAGCGAAGGCGGCGGCCTGACCAACAGTATCTTCAACCAGGCCAATGTCAACCTGCCGCTCAGTGCCACCGCCACCCTGCAACTCGGCCTCTTGCCCAGCCTGGCGGGTTATGAACCCAATCCGGCCAATCTGACCCAGACGCTCACCCACAACCTGCTGTTTGACTTCAGTGAGCCAGCGTCCTATCTGGGCATGAACTACAAGCTGTTCACCAATAACTACCAGACGCTGTGGCAATTCATGCTGGCCAATGAGCAGCTCAAGTCTGCTGGTGCCATCGTCAGCCAGAACGGGCGCAGCAACAGTAACAGCACGCCAACACTGGCAGCACGGGTGGATTACCAGTACACCACATCGCTGGACCTGGGCTTCTCCGCCAATATCGGCCGCCAGACCATTCTGACGCCATCCAGCTGTAGCAGCGGTTATGGCTACCAGTGCAATCTGGCATCCCCCTTTGGCCGTTACTTCTATGCTGAGGCCGATCTGACCTATACCTGGTCGGACATCCAGTACAACGCCCAGCTGGATTACGGCCAGCAAGCGCATAGCGCTTGGAATGGCGGCATGGCGCAATGGTATGGCTTCTCCTTGCTGGCCGCCAAAAAGTGGAATACCGACTGGCTGGGCAAGGTGGGTACGGTGGTACGGGTGGACTACCTGAACAACAGCCGCAACGGGGGTGGTGGCAGCGGCATTTTGTATGGCTTGAGCGGCAACACCGCCAGCATCAACCCCACCAGCGGCTGGGGCGTGGACCAGCAATGCCTGAATGCTTCCAGCAATAACGGTATCGACTGCAAGGGGACCAACCGTAGTGATATCGCGCTGGATTTGTTGTTCTACCCGGCGGACAAAATGACGGTGAAGCTGGAGTACCGCCATGACTTTGCCAGCAATGCGGTGTTCCAGCGCAGCGATGGCAGTCTGTCACGCAATAACGACATTCTGGCCACGCAGTTCATCTACGCTTTCTAGGCCAGATATAACAGCCGCCCCGCCTGCGCGAGGCGGCTATTTTTCAAGCCAGCCGGTAGATGGCAATCTCCACCTGGTCGGGCAGCGGATAATGCACGGTCCCGACAAAGACCTGATGGTTGACCCAGTGATAAAGGCCATGCCCGGCCCTGATTTCGGGTTGGCAGCGGCAGTGATACAGATCTGCCGGAAGCGGCCACACCCCTGCGCGCTCCAGCGCCGCACCCGCGGCTGACAAATGCAGGAAGCCCCGGTTATGCACCAGTAGCACCGTGCCATCGTCCAGCTGCACCGCGTAACGGGCATCCATGATGCCCACCCCGTCCGCGCGCTGCAGGTAATTGTCAAAACCACCCGGCAATACCCGGCCCAAGACGCCATCCGGCCCGTGCACCACGCCACCGGTGATCGGGTACAGGCAGCGGTGCCCGTCTATCGTGTCACCCAGTGGTATTTCCGGGCCGATCGTGACCGAGAGGTTTAACCACAGTTGCAAAGGCGGGGGGGCATGCACGGCTTGCATTGGCGCGCTCCAGTAACAAAGAGTGGGGAAACGCCAGAGGCTACCCCCACTTTCCTGCCCTGGCTGTCATCGGATTTGCCGACAACACGCTGTGGCCAGATGTTTATTTCCAGCAGCGCACCAGCAAGGCCAGCAAGGACGCCAGTGCAGCAAAAGCCGTGACCGCACTCCAGCCATACCCTGCCAGCAACATGCTGGCCAATACCGAACCTAGCGACATGCCGATGAACATGCAGACAAACAGGACCGCATTCAGTCGGCTGCGCGCGGCAGGGTCAATCCGGTAGATCACCGCCTGATGGGCGATCAGGCTGGCTTGTACGCCAAGGTCGAACAGCACTGCACCGGCCGCCAGCAGGCCAAGCTGCATGTTCAGCGACAGCATGGGCGCCAGGCTCAGCATGACAAAGGCCAAGGCAGCCAGCGCGGCACCGGCACGGGTAACCACTTCCGGCCCCTTGCGATCTGCCAGATGACCGGCCAGCGGAGCGGCCAAGGCACCGGCGGCACCGGCCAGACCAAACGCGCCGGACGCGGCACTCCCCATATGGAAGGGGCTTGCATGCAGCATGATGGCCAGCGTGGACCAGAATGCACTGAAGCCAACCGACAGCAGCCCTTGTGCAATGGCCGCACGGCGCAAGGCACGATGCTGGCGCCACAGGCCAAGCAGCGAGCCAAGCAGGGCGTGATAGGGCAGCGTTGTGCTGGGCTGAAAGCGCGGCAGGTAACGGCGGATGGCCAGGCCGATGCACAGGATGCTGGCAGCGGCAAGGAAGAACATTGCCCGCCAGCCATATTGCTCGGCCACCACCCCGCTGATGACACGCGACAGCAGAATGCCCGTCAGCAAGCCGGTCATCACGGTTCCCACCACTTTGCCGCGTTCTGCTTCTGCAGCCAGCGTGGCGACGGTAGGGACGATGTCCTGTGCCAGTGTTGCGCTCAGGCCAATCAGCAATGATGCGGGCAGCAATACCGTCAGCGAGGGCGACAGCCCGGCCAGCAGCAAGGCCAGCAGCAATACGGCGGCCTTGATCAGCATGATGTTGCGCCGGTCATGACGGTCGCCCAGCGGTGCCAATAGCAGGATGCCCAGCGCGTATCCCAGCTGCGTTAGCGTCGGCACCAGGCCGGAGGCCTGAGCGGACGCGCCGATATCGCCTGCCAGTACGCCCAGCATGGGTTGGCTGTAGTAAAGGGAAGCAACCGACAGCCCGGCACCGGTGGCCATCAACAATATCAGCGAGCGGGGCAGGGTGTGTGTTTTGGCCGGCTTGGCCGACGGTGCCACAGAATGGTGCAGAACCTTGGTGGAAGACATGTGCAGCCTCATGAATCAAGTGATGATCGTCACATCATGGCTGTGTGTGTGATGCATGTGTAGGCGCGTGGATTAAAGATCTGTTATACGTATTACGTATGACAAAAAGAGGCTGTCCATGATGGATGACATTCAAGAGCCGGGCCGTGCATTGCGGACAGCAATGCCCTTGCAAGCAGGAACGGGTGAGCGCATCGAGCTGATGCTGACCTTTCTGAAAATTGTCGAGGCTGGCAGCCTGTCCGCAGCAGCGCAGCAGCTGGGTACGACCCAGCCCACCATCAGCCGCCGCTTGCAAATGCTGGAACGCTCGCTGGGTTTGCGCCTGCTGCAACGTACTACCCACACCATGCGGCTGACCCAGGATGGCGAGCGCTGCTATGAGCGCGCCAAGGAGCTGCTGGCCGGTTGGGCGCGTTTTGAATCCGAACTCAAAGGGGCCAGGGAAGAACCAGAGGGCGTGCTGCGCGTGATCGTGCCGCACGCCTTTGGCCAAGAACGCTTGATCGGCCCGCTGGCTCGCTACCTGCAACAGCATGCCGGCATGTCGGTGGAGTGGCTGCTGCATGATGACCGCGCCATTCAGGACTACATTGCCGCCGGTATCGACTGTGCGATACAGGTGGGAGAAGTGACCGACCCTGGCCTGGTGGCACTGCCGCTGGCCCAGGTGCCGCGCATCGTGGTGGCTGCGCCATCTTTGCTCGATGGCCAGGCGATTCCGCAAGACGCAGCCGAACTGGCCGCGCTGCCCTGGCTGGCTTTGCGCACCTTTTACCGCAACGAGGTGCAGTTGACCCACTCAGAGACGGGCAGGCACAAGCGCATTCAGATTCGCCCGCGTTTCAGCACCGACAGCCTGTATGCCTTGCGCAGTGCGGCCTTGCAGGGTGTTGGGGTAGGAATAGGCTCACGCTGGGTGATGACCGAATACCTGGAACAAGGGCAGTTGATCCAGCTGGCACCGAAATGGCAGGCCGCGCCATTGCCGGTCAGCCTGGTTTATCCCTATGCCCGTTTCTATCCTGCGCGCCTGCGCCGTTTTATTGATCTGGTACGCGCCGAAGCCCCGGCCATTTTTGGCGAGACGTGAGGGCATGAGGAAGGAATGCCGGGCATCAGATACTTGCTGTGTCGTCTGGACAAGCTCGGACATACTGCTTGTTCGACCTTGTGACTGGCCGTAGAGCCACTCTGGCTGCTCACTTAATGACCACAAGCATGCGCTGCCATACTCGCGATTAACTTGAAGAAAACCAGCGAAGCACATCCATACAGGAAAAGCTGTGTGGGTATGGTCTGTGTTCGCTTTATGTCCTCGATTGCCATCCTCACGATCACTATCAGCAAGGCTGCAAGAGCGATGGCGAAGATGATGGCAAACAGCGCAACCGGAGTACCCCTCAGCGACCGTATGAATGCGGAGCAGGGGCTGGATAGCCAGGCTGCGATCAGCGTGTTCAACACCATGAACAGCAGTGCGTACGAGCGGGTTAATTTCATTTGCTGCCGTAGCCTCCTCAAAGAGCCGACATTATCACCAACACTGGCAGCCGCGCTTCAGGATCCTATCCTTGTCTTGTGTTTTGGCGGCATCTTTGCGGGTTTCAGGCAGTTAAGGTGATCTTGTTCTTGCTGTTAATGATGATCTAGCGATCAGAGGCAATGCAAAGAAGGCAGGCCTGGACCAAACATCGGCGTACAACATGGGCTGTCTTGGACATCGATTTCTCAGTCATGTGTAACACCCACAGGGGAAAATAAATGAAAAAAGCCATTGAGGATCAGTGGGTTACTGAAATTCAATGGCTTTTTGCGAATCTGGAGCGGGCGATGGGAATCGAACCCACGGCACAAGCTTGGGAAGCTTGGGTATTACCATTATACGACGCCCGCGAAGGGGTGCATTGTAACCGGCTTTTCTCTTGCTGGGTAGTTGCTTGTGCGCAAGCGCGGCGAGCAGCCGGGGCCGGATGGTGCAGGACGGCGCGCTGATACAAAAACTGCACACAAACCCACTTGATTGACAGGGGTTCGCGCGCGAGCATGCCGGCCATGCTTGCGGAATAATAACGGCGGTCAGCACTATATCGCCGGGCAAACAGGGAGTGACAGATGGCGGAAGAAGAATACGAAATCGCGGGTTTACATGAAAAGCTGCTGGAGGAAGAGGCTGAAAAAGGTCAGCTGGCACAGAAGATTGCCTTGCTGACGGCGATTCTGGCCACTATTGGTGCGATATTCAGCTACCAGAGCGGGGCCAAGCAGAATGAAGCCTTGTTCCTGAAAAACCAGAGCATTCTCAAGCAGTCCGAGGCCTCGGACGCCTGGGGCTACTATCAGGCCAAATCCACCAAGGCGCATCTGGACCAGCTGGCGCTGGTACTGGTGACCGATCCGGCGCAGAAAGCCCGTTTCCAGGCGGACTTGCAAAAGCAGCAAACCCAGCAGGCCGAGCAGTTGAAGAAAGCCCAGGCCTTGCAGGAGGAATCGCGTCGCCTGAGTGAGGAGTCAGAGAAGGTGCTGCGCCCGCACGAGCGCATGGCACTGGCGATGACCTTGATCCAGATTGCCGTGGCCATGGCCTCCATCACCGTGCTGACCCAGCGGCGCTGGTTGCTGGCGGTGTCGCTGGTGTCGGCCCTGGGCGGCATAGGGCTGGCCATCAGCACCTGGCTATAGCATCGGCAAGCGCAGAGGGATGTCATCCGCTAATAACCATGCTGCGTTGTAGACAATCATGCCGTATCAGTCTGGACAAAAGCAGTCGGCAAGTGCGGGGCGGGCCCGCAACAAGAAAGGCAAAGCAGTGCAACAAGACGAAGCCGGTCAAGCGGCAACACAGGGCGCGCCACGCATTAGCTGGGCGCAGCGGGTGGATTATTATCTGGATGTAATGGGCATGCGCGGCAAAGGCTTGCTGCTGCTGGGCGGCTTGCTGGCTACCGGCTGGATCATGGCCGGCATTTACAAGGTACAGCCGGATGAGCAGGGCGTGGTGCTGCGCCTGGGCCGCTGGGTGGATACCACGCAGGCCGGTTTGCATTACCACCTGCCCTGGCCGATTGAAACCGTGCTGTTGCCCAAGGTTACCCAGATCAAGCAGCTGAAGTTGTCCAACCTGTACGACGGGGTGACGGGCGACTCCAGCGACCCGCGTGACAAGCAAATGCTGACCGGCGACGAAAACATTGTCGAGGCCGATGGCGTGGTGTTCTGGCGCATCAAGGATGCCGGACAGTTTTTGTTCAAGGTAAACAACCCGGAAACTTCGCTGCGCATTGCCGCCGAAAGCGCCATGCGCGAGGTGGTGTCGCGTACGCCGATTCAGGCGGTGATGTCCAACCGTCGCCAGCAGGTGGCCGATGAAACCCGTGAGTTGCTGCAAACCCGGCTGGATCAGGCACAAAGCGGCATTCTGGTGACGCAGGTGCAGTTGCAGCGGGTGGACCCTCCTGCCGCGGTGATCGATGCTTTCAACGATGTGCAGCGCGCCCGTGCCGACCAGGAGCGTGCCCGTAACGAAGCCCAGGCCTACAGCAACGATATTTTGCCTAAGGCTCGTGGCGATGCCGCCCGCATCCTGCAGGAGGCGCAGGCCTATCAGAGCCAGGTGGTAAACCTGGCGCAGGGCGAGGCCAAGCGCTTTGATTCGGTGTACCAGAGCTATGCCCAGGCCAAGGATGTCACCGCCTGGCGGCTGTATCTGGACAGCATGGACGAAGTGCTGAAGAAGGCCAGCAAGGTGGTGGTGGATTCCTCCGGCAAGGGCGGTAATGGCGGCGTGCTGCCGCTATTGCAGCTGCAAGACAAAGACAAAGACAAGGCCAAGCCCAGCAAGGAGACCCGTTGATGGCTACTTCCTACAAGGGCGCGGGCATCGTGGCCGCGCTGGCTGCCGTGTGGCTGCTGTCGTCTTCTTTCTACACCCTGAGCGAGGGGCAGAAGGGCCTGATCATCCGTCTGGGCGCGCCCATCGACGTGGATGCCGAGCCCGGCCTCAAGTTCAAGCTGCCGCTGGTGGACAGCTTGCAGTTTTACGATGTGCGTCTGCAAACGCTGGCGCCGCCGCCGGAGCAGATCATCCTGGGCGATGAAAAACGGGTGGAAGTGGAAACCTATACCCGTTACCGCATTGCCAACCCGCTGCGTTTTTATCAGGCACTGCGCACCGAGGATCAGGCGCGTCTGCAACTGACCCAACTGGTGAGCACCTCCTTGCGGCGCGAGCTGGGCAAGGTGCCGCTCAAGGCCCTGCTGTCGGAGGAGCGCACCCGCATCGTGCAGCAAATCCAGCAGGAAACCGCCACCCGCGCCCGCACGCTAGGCATTGAGGTCACCGAAGTACGCCTGCACCGCGCGGACCTGCCGCTGGAAACCAGCCAGGCCATTTACGACCGCATGAAGTCGGCACGTCAGCAAGAAGCCAAGGAACTGCGCGCGCAAGGCGCGCAATGGGCACAGGAAATCCAGGCCAAGGCCGAAGGCGAACGCACGGTGATTCTGTCCGAGGCACAGCGCCAGAGCGCCATCATCCATGGTGAGGGCGATGCCCAGGCCAACCGCATTCTGGCGGCCGCCTTCAGCAAGGACCCCAAGTTCTACAAGTTCTACCGCTCCTTGCAGACTTACCGTCAGGCGCTGTCGGATTCGGCTCCTACACTGTTGCTGACACCGGATTCCGCCTTGCTGCATGACTTCCGCAACGGCCCGGCCAACAGCAAACCATGAGCCAGCTGGCCAGCACCTTGCGCACGCTTGTACCGCTGCCGCTGAACCGCCTGCAACGGCTGGTCGCCACGCTGGGGCCGGGGCTGGTGGTGATGCTGGCCGATACCGATGCCGGCAGTGTGCTGACGGCAGCCCAGAGCGGTGCGCAATGGGGTTATCGCTTGCTGCTGTTGCAGTTTCTCATCATTCCGCTGCTGTTCATGGTGCAGGAGCTGACGGTGCGGCTGGCGCTGTCCAGCGGCAAGGGCTATGGCGAACTGGTGCTGCAACACTTTGGTCGTGGCTGGGCGCGGCTGTCCACTGCGGCCCTGATCCTCAGCTGCTTTGGCGCGCTGCTGACCGAAATGAGCGGCCTGTCCGGCGTGGCGCAGCTGTATGGCGTACCGGTATGGCAGAGCGTGGCGGTGGTGGCGCTGTTGATTTTCCTGATGGTGGCCAGCGGCAGTTACCGCCAGGTGGAGCGCATGGCCATGTTGCTGGGCGTGGCCGAGCTGGCCTTCCTGTGGATGGCCT
Source organism: Aquitalea sp. LB_tupeE (assembly GCF_013391415.1). GTDB lineage: Bacteria > Pseudomonadota > Gammaproteobacteria > Burkholderiales > Chromobacteriaceae > Aquitalea. The sequence goes on along the minus strand of NZ_JACAXB010000010.1, from coordinate 51,128 downwards.
GGCGCGCCTGGCCGCAGTGGTCCCATATCCGCCAGCAGATATTGCAGCTCCCCCTGCACGACAGCAGTTACCTGTATTTGCTGGCGGCAAACCTGGGCAGCAGCGTGATGCCGTGGACCGTGTTCTATCAACAGTCCGCCTTGATCGACAAGGGCTTGAATCTGTCCGACCTGCGTGCAGCGCGCATGGACACCATGCTGGGGGCCGTGCTGTGCCAGCTGATCACCGCCGCCGTGCTGATTGCCGCGGCCTCAGTGTTTGCCGGGCATGGCGCGGTATTGCTGGATACCATTCCGCAGCTGGCCACCGCCTTTGGTGCGGCGCTGGGGCCGCTGGCCGGGCGCTTGCTGTTTGCACTGGCACTGAGCGGCGGCGCACTGGTTGCGACCATCGTGGTGTGCCTGTCCGCCGCCTGGGCGCTGGGTGAGCTGGGCGGGCGGCATCATGCGCTGGCCGAACATCCGCGCGCCGCGCCCTGGTTTTATGCGGCATTCGCCCTGATGCTGTTGCTGGCGGCTGCCGTGGTGACCATCAGCCCCAGCCTGGTACGGCTGTCGATTGCCACCGGCGTGCTCAATGCGGTGCTGTTGCCGCTGGTATTGTGTTTTCTGTACCGGTTGGCACGCAGCGAGCTGCCGGCCGGCTTGCGACTGCAAGGACCGTATGCCCTGGTGGTGGCGGTGCTGTTTATTCTGGCTGGTGGGCTGGGCTTGTTTGCCGGCATCACCGGTGCGCTGGCTGCCTGAGGCAGCAGGCCCGATTGCAATGGAAAGGGTGTGATGGAGCTGGATGGTTTGATGCAGGCACTGGGCATGACACTGCAAGTGTTCATGCTGGACCTGATTCTGAGTGGCGACAATGCGCTGGTCATTGCGGTGGCCTGCCGTTCGCTGCCGCCGCAGCTGATGCGCAAGGCCGTGTTGCTGGGCACCGGTTTTGCCATTTTGCTGCGTGTTCTGCTGACCACCGTGGTGGGTTTCCTGCTGCAAGTGCCCTTGCTCAAGTTGCTGGGCGCCGGTTTGCTGATCAGCATTGCCATCAAGCTGTTACTGGGCGATGACGAGGCCGACAGCCTGCCCGGTAACGCCGCGGACAGCCGCCAGCTGTGGTCGGCAGTGTCCGTGGTGGTAATGGCAGACCTGGTACTCAGCCTGGATAATGTGGTGGCACTGGCCGCCGCCGCGCAAGGCAGTGTGCTGTACCTGATTCTGGGCCTGCTGTTCAGCGTGCCTTTGCTGATGTACGGCAGTCTGCTGATTGCCCGCCTGCTGAACGATTACCCGCTGCTGCTGCCCTTGGGTGCCAGCCTGCTGGCCTGGGTGGCAGGGCAGCTGGCGGTGAATGACCCGCTGGTGCTGGACTGGGTGAATACCCAGGCACCGGCCTTGCAAGTGGTGGTGCCGCTGTTGTGCGTGGTGTTCGTGCTGGTGGAAAGCCGCATCATCCGCGAACGCGCTCCCGGACTGACGCCACCACCACCACTGGGCTGGCTGGATGGGCTGATGGGCCGTCTGGCGCGGATTGGCGAGGCAGGAGGCATGGCGGAGCCGACCACCCAGGCTGCATCGTCTTCCCCAGCCGCTGCGTCCATTCCCCCTGCGGTCGTCGTCAGCCTGCCGCAGCCTGCCCCGCCTGTCCCGACTCAGGAGGCGACAGCTGAAATGCTGACTGCCACCCTGCCGGTGAGTACGGAGCAGCCCGGCAATGCACCGCAGGATGGCGCAGCGCCGGTCTCCGCCCGCTCACCTGCAACGCCCAAACGGCCACGTGCAGACGGGCTGCTGGGCTCGCCGCGCATGGCTCTGCTGGTAAAGGTCTTATTGGGCGTGGCTGCTTTGGTGGGTATTTGCGCACTGGGCTGGCTGGTATTCCATTTGCTGAGCCAGGGCTTTTTGCCCACCCCGGCACCCAGCCACAAAATCAAACACTGATGCATACGGCCATGCCCCGGCATGGCAGCATCACGATTCCGGCGTCCGCATTCCAGCTGGACGTCCTTGAAGGACTTTCTGCATGTACCGTTATTTGTCGGTGGCGGCATTACTGGGCTTGACCGGTTGTGCCGCCACGGTGGCCCCGGTGGCCCAGCCTGTTCCCGCGCCTGCTCCCATCTTGCGCCCGGCCCCGATGCCGGACCCGCAAAGCCTGTTGCCCGCACCGGTCGTCAAACCGGTAGCGCCTGCCCCGCTTGTTGCTCCCGCCAGCAAACCGCTGCCCTTGCCGCTGCAACCGGCCTATGCTAACGAGCAGGAGGGTAGCGCCTTGCTGGACAAGCTGCTGCCGCGTGGCATTCCGGCGCGGCGCGAATGGCATGGCGACATCATGACCGCCTTCAGCCATCTGAAAATTCCGTATGCGCCGCAATACTTCTGCGCGGTGCTGGCGGTGGCGGAGCAGGAGTCCGGTTTCAATCCGGACCCGGTGGTGCCGAATTTGTCCAGGATTGTCTGGGGGCAGATTGAAGAGCGGCGGCAGAAGTATTTCATCCCCTCGCTGGTGGTGGATGCGGCCATGCTGAAGAAATCCCCCAATGGCCAGACTTATAAAGAACGGGTGAATGCCCTGCGTACCAAGAAGCAGATGAATGCGCTGTTTGAAGACATGATCCGCGAACTGCCGTTCGGCCAGACCATCTTCGAACACAAGAACCCCATCCGCGATGGCGGGCCCATGCAGGTGAGCGTAGCCTTTGCCGAAACCCAGGTGCGCGCCTGGCCTTACCCCTACAGCTATACCAGCTTGCGCGACGAAGTGTTCAGCCTGCGCGGCAGTGTGTATTTCGGCACCGCCATCCTGCTGCAATACCCCATCAGCTATCCGGACATGGTGTACCGCTTTGCCGACTACAACGCCGGGCGCTATGCCAGCCGCAATGCAGCCTTCCAGCAGGCGGTGCAGCATCTGTCCGGGCAAAAGCTGGCGCTGGATGGTGACATCATGCTGTATAGCGACAAGATGAACCGTGTGCTGTCCGGTGCCACCAGCGATACTCAGCGTGCTCTCAACGGCCTGGCCGGACGTTTGCGTATGAGCCCGGACGAGATGGCACGCGATCTGCGTCAGGAGAAACTGGCGGCCTTCAGCCAGACTGAGGTCTACAAGCGGGTGTTTGCGCTGGCCGACCAGTCCGGCAAGGCGGCACCACGCCAGATCATCCCGCAGATCGTGCTGATCAGCCCCAAGTTTACCCATCAGCTGACGACGGAATGGTTTGCCAAGCGGGTAGATGGGCGCTACGAAAAGTGCATGGAGCGCGGTGGCTTCCGGCCCTGATCCATGCGCTGTACCAGCAAAAACGGCCCTCGCAAGGGCCGTTTTTCATGTGGCGGGCTGCGTCTGGCGAGACCAGAACAAGGGCTGCCAGCCCTGCTGTGCCGCCACGGCGGCAAGCTTGGGGTCGGCATTCACCGTGTAAGCCACATCCACCGTCTGCAGCAGCGGCACATCGTTGATGGAGTCGCTGTAACCGTGGCTCCCCGCCAGGCTCTGGCCATGTTGTTGCAGCCATTGTTGCAGGCGGATCACCTTGCCTTGCTGATAAGTCATCACGCCATGCGTGTGGCCGGTGTAGCAACCTGCCTCGGTGGCCAGCTGGATGGCCAGGAAATCATCCGCCCCCAGATAGCGCGAGATCGGCCCTACCAGATGCTCGCCGGTGGCGGAGATCACCAGCAAGGTACGGCCTTCGGCCTTGTAACGTGCCAGCGTGTCGCGTGCCTGATCGAACACGATGGGGGCGATGCTGTCGGCAATGAAACGCTCTACCCACTCCGCCACTTCCTCCACGCTGCGACCCTGCATCGGCTGCAGGGTGAAATCCATGTAGTCCTCCATGCGCAATTCGCCCCGACGGTAGGCCGCCATCAGCTCGGCTTCGCGCGGCAGCATGTCGGCGGCCGCCAGGTCGTGTTGCACCATGAATTGCAACCACAGGCTGGAGCTGTCGCCGTCGGTGAGGGTGTCGTCCAGATCGAAAATGGCCAGCATCAACGCACCTCGCGCATGTCGTCACGGCTGATCTGCAGGCGTACTTCGGTGCCGGCCGGCATCAGGTCGCTGGCCGTGCGGTTCAGCCGGTCTACCTGCAGGGTGACGCCCGCGCTTTCAATCTGGTAACGGATGATGTTGCCCAGCAACTGATGCTGACGAATGGTGCCTGCCAGGGTATCGGCCTGCTGGCTGTGGGCGTCCAGCACGTGGATGGATTCCGGGCGGATGGCCAGATGGCCGTTGATGCTCAGCCCCAGCAGGCGCTGGCTGTCGGCCGCGCCCAGCAGATTGTAATTGCCCATGAAGCGGGCGACGAATTCGGTGGCCGGTTCGGTGTACACCATTTCGGCGCGGCCTTCCTGTTCCACCCGGCCCTGGTTCATCACGAAGATGCGGTCGGACATGGTGAGCGCTTCTTCCTGATCGTGGGTGACGAAAATGGTGGTCAGGCCCAGACGGCGCTGAATGTCGCGAATCTGCTCGCGCAGGTTCTTGCGGATGCGCGCGTCCAGTGCCGACAGCGGTTCGTCCAGCAGCAGGATGCGCGGCTCCACCACCAGCGCGCGCGCCAGCGCCACCCGTTGGCGCTGACCGCCGGACAACTCGTGCGGGTAGTGGTTTTCCTTGCCGGAGAGCTCCACCAGCTTGATGACTTCCGCCACCTTGCGGGCAATCTCCGCGCTATCACATTTACGCATTTTCAGGCCAAAGCCGATGTTCTGCGTCACGTTCATGTTGGGAAACAGCGCATAGCTCTGGAACACCATGCCGATGCCGCGCTTTTGTGGCGACTGGTGGGTGATGTCTTCGCCACCCACGCGGATGTGGCCGGAGGTGGGCGTCTCAAAGCCGGCAATCATGCGCAGCACGGTGGTTTTGCCGCAGCCGGAGGGGCCGAGGAAGGTGACGAATTCACCTTGTTCGATATTCATGTTGAAGTCGTGCACCACGACATGGTCGGCAAAGCGTTTGTGCAGATTATTGATGGTGAGGTAAGCCATATTGTTTCCTTGGATTCTGTCTGGGCTCAGGCCGTCTTGCGGGCCGGGCGTGCATTGCGGGCGAATACCTGGATCAGCCCCATCGAGGCCCAGGTCACCAGGAAGGCGATGATGGCCAGTGCCGAGGGCTCGTAAGCGCGGTTGGCACCGATCAGTTGCAGGTAAGGGCCAAAGGCCGGGCGGCCCAGCAGGCTGGCCATGGTGAATTCGCCAATCACCACCGCAAAGGTGAGAAATGCTCCGGACAGGATGGCCGACTTCACATTGGGGAAAATTACCTGCAGCAAAATGCTGGGCCAGCTGGCTCCCAGGCTCTCGGCCGCTTCGGTCAGGGTGCGCACATCAATGGCGCGCAGGCCGGCGTCGATCGAGCGGTACAGATAGGGCAGGGCCAGCGTGACGTAGCTGCACATCAGCAAAAAGTCGGTGGCGCGGTCATTGCCGGTCAAGGGCAGCCAGGCGCTGCTGTTGTACAGCTTGAGGTAGCCGAACACGATGACAATGGCCGGAATCACCAGCGGCAGCAGGGTGATGAACTCCACCAGTGGACGCAGGCGTGGCAGCTTCAGCTGAATCCAGTAGGCGGTGGGCACCACCAGCAGAATGCCGACGATGATGGTGAGCACTGCCATCAAGGTGGAATAACCGAAGGTAGCCTGAAAGCCGGGGTCGGACAGCACCACCTTGTAGGCTTCAAAGCTGTAGCCGTCGCGGTTCATTTTCAGGCTGAACTCGAAAGTGGCAATCAGCGGTAGCAAAAAGTAAATGGTGCCGATGGCAATGGCCACCCAGGCTCCCAGTCGCGATGTCGATTTCATTCACGCCCCCTTTCGGCGCGGCTGCGCAGCCAGATATAGCCGGCATTGGACAGGCCGGTCACCACAATCATGCCCAGTGCCAGTGCATAGCCCAGGTTCTGGTCGTGCAGCACATCACCGCGAATCTGTGCATACAGCAGGATGGGCACGATATTGAGCGAGCTGCCGGTCAGCGCATAGGCAGTGGCTACCGCGCCAAAGGCATTGGCGAACAGCAGCAGGGTGGAGCCCAGGATGCTGGGCCACAGAATGGGCAGGGCGATATGCCACCAGTAGGCGAGGCTGCTGCCGCCCAGGCTTTCGCAGGCTTCGCGCCATTCGGCACGCAGGCCGTCAATGGCCGGGGTGACAATCAGCACCATCAGTGGAATCTGGAAGTACAGATAAGTCAGCGTCAGACCAATAAAGCTGAGAATGGAAAAACCGGTGCTGTACAGGTCGAAGTCGGCATAGTTGCGTAGCAGTACCGTCACCAGACCCATGCGGCCCAGGGTGGACAGAAAGGCAAACGACAGCGGGATACCGGCAAAGTTGGATGCCACTCCGGAGAAGGTCATCAGCGTGGGGCGAATCCAGCCGGGCAGGCCGCCCTGAATGGCCGCCAGCGCCAGCAACAGGCCGATCAGGCCGCCACCCAGTGCGGACGCGGCGCTGACTTCAAAGCTGATCCAGTAGGCCGACAGAATGCTGTCGTCAAACAGTTTGGCAATATTGCCCAGGGTGAAATGGCCGTTGGCATCCTGAAACGCGCCTATCATCAGCGTGGCGGTGGGCAGGATGAGAAACAGCAGGGCAAACAGGAAAAACGGTACCACGCCCAGCCAGTTCAGGGCAGACGGTGCCAGTCGCGGGCGCGCCTGTCCGGCTTCGGGCGGGCAGTGGGTGACGGAATCGGGTGAAGTGGGCATCCGTGGTGCAGCCTCGTAAAAATGGGGAAGCCCGGCATGGGCAGGGGTCTGCCGTGCTGTTGTGCTGCCTGGTGGGCAGGTCGGGTCTGTCCCGGTGACAGGATGGGGTAAACGTCATGGCCGCTGCAGCGGCCATGACGGCAAGGCAGATCAGCAGAGCAGGCTTACTTGACGTTGCTGCCCACTACGCTGTCCCACTGCTTGGTAATGACGGCCTTGTAGACCTCCTGCTGTTCCAGCGTCGGGAACACAGCCTTCTTGTAGTTGGCCGCGGCTGGCAGCTTGGACAGCAGGGCGGCCGGGACTTTCTTGCGTGCTGCCAGGTCGTTGAAGCGGCTGGGGTGGCAGTAGCCCTTCAGCCAGCCCAGTTGGCCTTCGTCGGAATACAGGTATTCCATCCACAGCTTGGCGGCATTCGGGTGCGGGGCGTAGGCGCTGATGGCCTGTACATACACGCCGGCCACTACGCCGGACTTCGGTACCACGACCGCCACTTTCGGGTTGCCCTTCAGGGTGTCGCGGTCGGCCAGGGCGTTGTAGTCCCAGCGTACGATGATGGGGGTGGTGCCCTGGGCCAGCGAGGCCGCCTTGCCGATTACCGGCACAAAGTTGCCGTTCTTGTTCAGTTGCGAGAAGAACTTCAGGCCGGCGTCGGCAGCCTTGGCCGGGTTGCCGCCTGCTTGCGACAGGCCGGCAGCGTACACGCCCATGATGGCCTGGTTGGCGGTGCGCGGGTCACCGGCCAGGGCCACGGCGTTCTTGTATTCCGGTTTCAAGAGGTCGGCCCAGTCAGCCGGTACTTTCTTGATGATGTCGGTGTTCACTTCGAAAGCCAGCACGCCGTAGTAGTCGCCGTACCAATAGCCGTCCTTGTCCTTCACCGCTGCCGGGATGCTGTTCCAGGTGGACACCTTGTACGGCTGAATCAGCCCGGCTTCCTTGGCTTGCGGGCCAAAGGACAGGCCAACGTCAATCACGTCCGGCGCTTGCGGGCCCTTGTTGCCCTTGTTGGCCTTGATGGCCTCGACCTCGTCACCGGAACCGGCATCCGGGTTCAGTTCGTTCACCTTGATGCCGTACTTGGCCTTGAAGCCGGCCACCAGGTCGCCATAACCACACCAGTCATGCGGCAGGGCGATGGTGGTGAGTTCACCTTCCTGCTTTGCCGCCTTGATCAGGCTGTTCAGATCCTGTGCATGCACAGCGGAAGCACCAACACTCAGTGCGGACAAAACAACTGCGGCCATCAGCTTCTTGTTCATTGGGACGATCCTTTGGACTAGGTCAATTGAGCAGGGCGATCTTAGGCAGTGCAGATGACGAGATGATGTGCGGCAAGTTTCAGTTGCGTGTCATTTGCATGAAGTCTCGGGGCCGACCTGTTCTGGCCATAATCCGACATGCTGTCGTGCGGCTGTCATACAGCTCTGCTAAACACTAAGCGGTAGCGCAATCAACGTGGACTAGTCCAGATCATGGCAACAGAAAACAATCAGACCCAGGTGGCCCAAATACGACAGTCCTTGCTGGCGCAGATGGCGGGCGGCCTGCTGCCACCGGGCAGCAAATTACCGGCAGAGCGCACTTTGTCGCAGCTGTTTGATACCACTCGCATTACCCTGAAGGACGCCTTGCTGGCGCTGGAGGCAGAAGGCTGCATTTACCGCGAGGAGCGACGCGGCTGGTTCGTGGCCCCGCCACGGCTGGAGTACAACCCGCAGTACCGGGGACATTTCCAGCAGATGGTGCAACAGCAGCAAAGGCGGGTGGATACCCGCGTGCTGTCATCGCGCAGCATGGTGGCAGCACCGGAAATCAGCCAGCGCCTGCAATTGCCCGCACTGGCGCGGGTGTTGCAAATCTGCCGTCTGCGCAGTCTGGACGGCAGGGTAGTGTTGTACGTCGAACATTACCTGAAGCCGGAATGCTTTCCCGGCATCATGCGCGAGGATTTGTCGCAATCCCTCACCGAACTCTACCAGCAGCATTACGGCTTGCAGTACAGCCGTTCCCGCTTTGACATCACCCCCACGGCGGCGCGCGGTGCGGTGGCGCAGGCGCTGATGCTGGCCGATGGCTCGCCCATCCTGCGCATTGCCCGGGTCAATTACGACCAGCAACAGCGCATCATCGACTGCGATATCGAATACTGGCGGCACGATGCCATCCGCGTAACGGTGGACAGTCAGCCGCAGGCCTGAAGTGTGCAGTGCACCATGACATTGGCCTGAGTAGATGATTTTAAGTGCATAACAGGCATGAATTAACAATTACACACACTTTTCTTACAAACGCTTACCAAGTGATACAGCCCGGCTACAGACGGCCCGGCTTGTCCGTTGCATGCTTCGGACTGTCACGCATCAATGGAGAAACTGCGATGAACCTGTCTGAATTGCGCGCTGCACGCTGGCTGTTGCCAGCCCTGGCCACCGCCAGCCTGTCTGCCTGCGTTGTTACCCCCACGCGGACCCAGGTGGTTTACAAGCCGGTACCGGTCACGGTCCAGGTTCCTGCCGCTGTGCACTGGAATCCGGCCGAGCACCCTTATTACGGCCATGCGATGAGCGATTTGCGCCAGGCGCGTGCCCTGCTGGCACGACCGGATGTACAGCCGGTACAGGATGATGAGCGCTGGGCTGTCGGTGCCATTGACGCTGCGCTGAAGGAAATGACCCAGGCCTCCATTCAGGACGGCAAGAACCCGTGGCAGATTCCGGCCCCTGATGCCCGCCTGAGCCCGACGGACCGCTTCCACCAGGCGCTGCAATTGCTGGAACAGGCCAAGCGTGATGCCAGCCATCGCGAAGACGACCCGTGGGTGCGCGATCTGCAAGGCCGCATCCTGCACCATATCGACGATGCACACCATGCCACCCAGCAGGCCATTGCCGACGCACTACGCTAAGCCCACCGTTTTTCCTGACTCACTGCAACAACAATAAAACCGCTTGCAACTCTGGGAGATCACAATGTCTACCTTGAAAAAATCACTGGCAGCCCTGCTGCTGGCTGGCTCAGCCCTGCTGGCTGCTTCGGCGGCACAAGCCGACGACTGGCACGATAATGGCTGGCACCCGGACATGCGCCAGGACTGGCACGAAGGCATGCCCTGGCGCTTCGAGCAGCACCACTGGCACCCGGATGAACATCCTTACTACATGCATGCCATGACCGATCTGCGCCTGGCGCGTGATCTGCTGGCCCGCCCGGATCAACCGCGCGTGGAGCAGGGCGAACACCGTGCGGTGGATGCCATCAACCAGGCCCTGCATGCCATGCACGATGCGGCCATCGATGATGGCAAGAACCCCTTCCAGCGCCTGCCGCCGGATGCCGAATACCGCCCGGATGACCGTTTCCACCAGGCACTGCGCCTGCTGGACAAGGCCAAGCAGGATGCCAGCCATGAAGAGGACGACCCCTACCTGCGCGGCCTGCAGCATTACATCGTCAGTCAGATCGGTGCCGCCCAGCATGCGGTGAATGACGCCATCGGCGAAGCGCTGCGCTAAGGGCCGCTGACAAAAAACCTGCTGCTGCGTTGCGCCGCTTTGCCCTACCCTTGTACTGTCGGCGTCGGCAGGCCTTGCCCCAGCGACGCTACCTTGTCTGGTTAACCGCTCTAAGCCGTTTACTGGCTGCCAGCCCCCGTCACAGCCATGCTGTTGCGGGGGCTTTGTCATGGCGGGGATGCCGCAAATCGGCGGGTTTTGCGCTACCATGCCGGCTGTTTGATGTTGACCAAGGATGCAACCATGACCCGCCTGCTCATCCTCTATACCGGTGGCACCATCGGCATGGACCACACACCGGAAGGCCTGGCCCCGGTTCCCGGCCTGTTGCCGCGCCTGCTGGAGCGCTTCCGCACCCCGGTGCTGGACTTTGACGTGGTGGAATACCCGCAGCTGATCGACTCCTCGGCCATTGTCCCGGCCCAGTGGCAGCTGCTGATTGACGACCTGGCCGCGCGCTATGCCGCCTACGACGGCTTCGTGGTGGTGCATGGCACCGATACCATGGCCTACACCGCCAGCGTGCTGGCCTTTGCCCTGCAAGGCCTGGCCAAGCCGGTGATCGTCACCGGTGCCCAGTTGCCGCTGGTCCATCCGCGTTCGGATGGCTGGAGCAATCTGGCCGATGCGCTGGAAGCCGCCAGCCAGCCGGACTTGCACGAAGTGTGCATCGCCTTCAACCGCCTGCTGCTGCGCGGTTGCCGCGCCCGCAAGCTGGATGCCGCCAGCTTTGCCGGTTTTGACAGTCCCAACGCCCCGGCGCTGGCCAGCTTTGGTATTCAGGCGCACTGGCAGCGCCAGCACTGGCTGCGTGCCAGTCAGCCTTTCCAGCCAGTGGCGCTGGATGTTTCGCTCAAGCTGGCTACCTTCTTCCTGACGCCGGGCTATGCCAGCACGCTGGCCGGGCAGGCGATGCAGGATGGCGAACTGGATGGTGCGGTGCTGATGAGCTATGGCAATGGCAATACCCCGGCCGACCCGGTACTGCTGGATGGTGTGGCTGCGCTGAGCGCGCGTGGCGGTGCAGTATTGAATATCAGCCAGGTGGTGCATGGCGCAGTGGAAGTGGGCGCCTATGCCGCCAGTCAGCCACTGGCCCGTGCCGGTGCCATTGCCGGTGCCGACCTTACGCCGGAGGCGGCCAGCGCCAAACTGCTGGTGTTGCTGTCGCAAGGCCTGCGTGGCGATGCCCTGCGCCAGCAATTGTCCACGGTGCTGGTGGGAGAGAGCAGCTAGTCGCGTGTGATATTCCGCTACCCGGGGCGTGCCAGTGGCACGCCTTTTTTATTGCTGCAGTAGTGTGGGAATTGACTAAAAAATAAGCGGTGTTGAATTTTCCTGTATCTTCAATGATTTGCCGCATCTATCCACATCCCCTCCACATGGCGGTACACGGCAGGCGTGGAAAACTACGGGTGTTGCTCAAAAAACAGGCAGTGTTGCAAAGCCTATTTAATCTCAGTGACTTAGCTGCCTTGTCCACAGACCACACACAAGCCTGTCCCCGCTGCTTGTGTAAAAGCGCTGCCCAAGCCTGCGGCGCGACTATGCCGGGGCATACGCATCCACAAGATTGGTCTCTGCTTAAAAAATGGGCAGAAAACAAAAAAAGTTGCAGATTCATGCACTTGCCTCACTTGCCCACAGGCGATGCACAAGCCTGTCCCCGTACGGTGTGCAAAACCCTTGTCTGGCTTGCATTCCGCTGGTTTTTTACCCATGTGGGGCCATGGCCGGACGGGAGAAGGGCGCTGCAAACTGCCAGGTGAACGGATTGCCTAAAAAACAGGCAGTGAGAAAAAGAATTTAAGCATCATGCACTTAGCACATTTGCCCACAGACCGTACACAAGGCTTTCCCCGGCAGATGTGTAAAAAGGTTGGCCACACGCCAAAACGGGATGGCTGGCCGCTTGCACATGCTCAGTGGCTTGGTGAAAGGGTTGTTGCCTAAAAAACAGGCAATGGTAGAAAGTCATTGTGGTATCAGCCACTTGCCGGTGTTTTCCACAGCTCGCGCACAGGGCTGTCCCCGCCAACGGTGAGAAATAGGGTTTGTGCGGCACAAAACGTCGGCAAGACTACTGGCAGCACAGCATCCCGACGTATAATTACACTCTTTGGCAGCAGGTTTGCCGTGAGCATCATTCACCGAATCGCCGTGGTCGGGCCGGAGTCCTGCGGCAAAAGCACCTTGTCTGCCCAACTGGCTGCCAGCATGCAGGCGCAAGGCATGCGCGCCGCCCATGTGCCGGAATATGCGCGTGACTACTACGCCCATCGCCCCTACCAGGTGGCGATGTCCGACATCGAGGCCATTGCCCGCGGGCAGTTGCAGGCGGAGCAAGCCGCAGCACGGCAGTACGACTGGCTGATCTGCGACACCACGGTGCTGACCTGCAAGATATGGGCGGAAGTGGCATTCGGGCAGGCATCGCCCGCCTTGCTGCAGGATTACCGGCCGCAGGATTATGTGCTGACCCTGCTGACGGCCGCAGACATACCCTGGCAGCCCGATCCGCTGCGCAGCCATCCTGCTGAGCGCGACTGGCTGCTGGGTTTGTATCAGGCCGAACTGGTGGCAGTGGGTATTGATCCGGTGCTGCTGCAGGGGAATGAACAACAACGTCTGGATCAGGCCTGGCATGCCATGCGGCAGCTGCCGCAATGGACTGACAGTTTGCCTAAAAAATAGTCAGTCAGCACAAAGCCCTTATCATTCATGGGTTTGTTCTGCTTTTCCACAGGCCGCTCACAGGTCTGTCCCGCCGCCGGGTGGAAAACCGGTGGTCACTGCCTAAAAAACGGGCAGTGACGAATTTTGCTTTTCGCTCAAACAGTTGCAGGCCTTGTCCACAAGCGGTGCACAAGCCTGTCCAGAATGGATGTGTAAAAATGAACGAAACCTTTGCCTTGCGTAATGACTACATCGCGCTGTGCGATCTGTTGAAAACCTGCAGCGTGTGTGCCTCCGGCGGCGAAGCCAAGCATTTCATTGCCGAGGGCAATGTGGCTGTGGATGGCGTGCAGGAGCTGCGCAAAACCTGCAAGATCCGCCCCGGTCAGGTGGTGAGCGGTGACGGTTTCACCATTACGGTGGTGGCAGCCTGATGAGCGAGGCCGAACTGCCGCCGGAGGACGACCCCATGCCGCAGCCGCCGTTTGAAGTGACGGATGACATGTGTTGCGGCAGCGGTTGCGACCCCTGCATCCTCGATACCTATTACGCCGAGCTGCGCGACTACCGCAGCCGGCTGGCCGCCTGGCAGGCGCGGCACAACAAGGACGGACAATAAGCCATGGCCAGCATTGACCTGCATTTTCATTCCCATGCCTCGGACGGTGCCCTGCCGCCGGCTGAGGTGATTGCCCGCGCGGCAGAGCGTGAAGCCACGCTGGTGGCGCTGACCGACCACGACTGCACCCGCGGCCTGGCCGATGCCCGTGCCGCCGCCGCCGCCCACGGCGTGGATTTTCTCAATGGCGTGGAAGTGTCTGTCACCTGGAATGGCAAGCACACCGTGCATATTGTCGGCTTGGGCATCGACCCGGAACATCCGGCACTTGCGGCGGGCTTGCAGTCCATCCGCGATGGCCGGGTACAACGTGCACAGGAAATGTCCGACTCGTTGGCACGTATCGGTATTCACGGAGCATTCGAGGGCGCGATGGCGGTGTGTGAAAACCCGGAAATGATAGGTCGCACCCACTTTGCCCGTTTTCTGGTGAACAGCGGCGAGGTGAAAGATGTCCGCACCGTGTTCCGCAAATACCTGACGCCGGGCAAGCCGGGCTATGTGCCGCATGAATGGGCGCGACTGGCCGATGCCGTCGGCTGGATTGTCGCCTCCGGCGGCATGGCGGTGATTGCCCATCCCGGCCGTTACGATATGGGCCGCACCCTGATCGAGCGGCTGATTCTGGACTTCAAGGACGCCGGCGGGCAGGGCATCGAAGTCGCCAGCGGTAGCCACAGCCTGGACGACATGCACAAGTTTGCGCTGATCGCCCAGCGCTACGGCCTGTTGTCCAGCGCCGGCAGCGATTTCCATGCCCCGGGCGAAGGTGGCCGCGATGTGGGCCGTACCGACGATTTGCCACCCATCTGCCAGCCGGTATGGCAGGCATTGCAGGAGCGCATCATCCGCGCCCCGCGTGCGGCATAAACCAACATAAAAGCACACACATGGCACAGTTTTTCATGATTCACCCGGACAATCCGCAACAGCGGCTGATCCGGGAGGCCGCCAACATCCTGCGTAACGGCGGGGTGGTGGTGTATCCCACCGACTCCTGTTACGCACTGGGCTGCATGCTGGGCGACAAGAAGGCGATGGAGCGCATTCTGGCCATCCGCCAGATCGAACTCAAACACCACCTGACGCTGGTGTGTCACAACCTGTCCGAGCTGGCCAACTACGCCCGCGTCGACAACAGCCAGTTCCGCCAGCTCAAGGCCGCCACGCCCGGCAGCTACACCTTCATCCTGCAAGCCACCAAGGAAGTGCCGCGCCGCACCCTGCACCCCAAGCGCGCTACCATCGGCCTGCGCGTGCCGGACCACAAGGTAGCACTGGCGCTGCTGGAAGAGCTGGGCGAGCCCATCCTGTCCTGTACCCTGCTGTTGCCGGGCGACGAGGAAGCACTGACCGACCCGTATGAAATCCGCGAGCGGCTGGAGCACACCGTGGATGCGGTGATTGATGGAGGCTGGTGTGGCACCGAGCCTACCACGGTGATCGACATGACCGATGGCGTGGAACTACTGCGCCAGGGCAAGGGCGACGCGGCCATCTTCGGTCTGTAAAACCCGCACTGGAACCATCCGTGCCTGCCCCCATCTAGTGGGGGTCAACGTTTTCATTTGAAAAAGAAGCCATGGGCGATACCTCTCAACTGATCCAGCAGATCAGCATTTATGCCTTGCCAGTTTTGCTGGCCATTACCCTGCACGAAGCAGCGCATGCTTATGCGGCCAAACGTTTTGGCGATGCCACGGCCTATATGCTGGGCCGCATGACGCTGAACCCGCTCAAGCACATCGACCCGGTGGGCACGGTGCTGCTGCCGCTGTTGTCGCTGATGATGGGCGGCGTGCTGTTTGGCTGGGCCAAGCCGGTACCGGTGAATTTCGGCGCGCTGCGCAATCCGCGCTCCGGCATGCGCTGGGTGGCTGCCGCCGGGCCGCTGTCCAACTTTGTCATGGCGGTGATCTGGGTGCTGCTGTTCAAGCTGGCCATCGTCATGGATAACAGCTATTCCGAGCCGCTGGCGCTGATGAGCAAGGCCGGCATCAATATCAACGTGATGCTGATGGTGCTGAACCTGCTGCCCTTGCTGCCGCTGGATGGCGGCCGCATCGTGGAAAGCCTGCTGCCGCCCGGCATGGCCTACAAGTATTCCCGGCTGGAGCCCTATGGGATGTGGATCCTGATTGCGCTGATCTTTACCGGCGCACTGATGCCGCTGCTCAATCCCTTGCGCCAGCTGGTGTATCATCTGCTCAGTCTGTTTCTCTAACTTGCGGGAGGCCGCCTTGCCTGGTGGCCGATACAGCCTGTACCGTCCGCGCAGCAGCTTGCGCAGCCCGGCACAGGCTTTGTCATTCCCGGACCATCTGGAAATCACACCATGTTTGCCAATCGCATCCTTTCCGGCATGCGCCCCACGGGCAGCCTGCACCTGGGTCATTACCACGGCGTCATCAAGAACTGGGTAGAGCTGCAATCCAGCCATGACTGTTACTTCATGGTGGCCGACTGGCACGCGCTCACTACCAATTACGACGACGTGGCCATCATCGAAAAGAGCATCTGGGACATGGTGATCGACTGGCTGGCCGCTGGTGTCGACCCGGAAAAGGCCACGGTATTCATCCAGTCCAAGGTGCCGCAGCATGCCGAGCTGCATCTGGCACTGTCCATGGTGACCCCGCTGTCCTGGCTGGAACGCGTGCCCACCTACAAGGACCAGATCGAAAAACTGTCCACCAAGGACCTGGGCACCTACGGCTTCCTCGGCTATCCGCTGCTGCAGGCGGCCGACATCCTGGTGTACAAGGCCGGACTGGTGCCGGTGGGCGAAGACCAGGTGCCGCATATCGAACTGACCCGCGAAGTGGCGCGCCGTTTCAACAACCTGTTTGGTCGCGAACCCAATTTTGACGAACTGGCCCAAGCTGCTGCCAAGAAAATCGGCAAGCAGGGCAAGCAGTTCATGCAGCAACGTACTGCCTATCTGCAAGACGGCAATGCCGAAGCCCTGCAAGCTGCGCGCGAGATTCTGGCCGCCAGCCAGAACCTGGGCGTGGCCGACCGCGAACGTCTGGCCGGCTGGCTGGAAAACAAGGGCAAGACCATCCTGCCGGAGCCGGAAGCCAAGCTGACCGCCGCCTCGCGCATGCCGGGGCTGGACGGGCAGAAGATGTCCAAGTCCTACGGCAACACCATCACCATGCGTGAATCGCCAGAGCTGGTAAGCAAAAAAGTGAAGGCCATGCCGACCGACCCGGCCCGCGTGCGTCGTACCGATGCCGGTAATCCGGAAAAATGCCCGGTATGGCAGCTGCATCAGGTATACAGCGACCACGACACCCGCGAATGGGTGAAGCAGGGCTGTACCAGCGCCGGCATCGGCTGTCTGGACTGCAAGCAGCCGGTGATCGACGGCGTGCTGCGCGAACAGCAGCCGATGTTCGAACGTGCCGAGCAATACCTGACCCATCCGGACCTGGTGAAGGAAATCGTGTTCGAAGGCTGTCGTCGTGCCGAGAAGGTTGCCAAGGAAACCATGGGTGACGTGCGCGCTGCCATGGGGCTGGGTTTCTGAGCGCAGCTGAAAAACCGCTGTTGCAGCATCGTACTGCTGGTAGGGTCTGCACGTTTCATCTGCAATGGTGGATCAAAAAAAGCCGGAACAAACGTTCCGGCTTTTTTTATTGCGGGTGTGAGTGGGGGGTCAGTATTCCACTCTTGGCAGGAAGATTTCCGCCAGCATGCAGCGGCAACTGCCACCACCAACCGCTTCAATGGTGGGAATAGGGTTGACCACCGGCTGGCCGTGGCGCTCCAGCACCCGTTGCTGTTGCGGGGTAAAGCCTTCCCAGGCCCGCTGCGACATGGCCAGAAGCGGTGTGCCGTCGTGTGCCGCCAGTTGCAGGATATTGCCGCAGAAATGCTGCTCCACCTGCTCGTGGCTGATGCGGATCACCTCGTGGGTGGACTCCAGCGTGGCCAGCACCCGTTGGCGCTCTTCCGGCTGGTACAGGCTGTCGGTGCAGATCACTGCGATATCCTGTCCCACCGACATCATCACATTGCTGTGATAGATGGGGACGCCGTGACTGTCGGCGGTGTCGAACAACTGCACATCGTCCAGCCCGCGCAGCCGGGCGTAACGGTACAGCGCCAGCGGGTGGCAGCGCTGCGAGCGCGCGGCATAGACGCGGCGGCGGGCGTGGTCGAAAATCATCACCCCGGTGCCTTCCAGAATCAGCTCTTCTTCCCACGGGTGGCCCACCCAGCTGATCTGGTTGATCTGGTAATCGTGCTGCAGCAACAGCCGCGCCAGTTCCTCCACCCGCCGCTCCTGGCGGCGGTTGGGCGTGTGCATCGGGTAGATGTGCAGGCTGCCATCGGCACTGGTGGTAAACCAGTTATTGGGAAATACCGCATCCGGGGTGGCAATGCCGTCCGGGCTCTTTTCCAGCACCATCACCCGCAGGCCGTGGTCAGACAGGCGCTGTGTCATGGCATCGAATTCCGCCATGGCTTGTGCAGTGACGGCGGCGGCGGGCAGGTTCAGCCGGTGCTGGAACACATTGTCAGCACCGGTCTGTTCGTTAAAGGCAAAGTCGACCGGACGCACCATGACCACGGCGCGCGCCAGCTGCGGTTGTGCCGGGCGGTTCAGCGACAGGGGCTGAATCCAGGGCAGGTTTTGATTTCCCATGTGACGAATTCGGGGCGGAGTGTGGAGGGTGCTGGTATAGTAGCCAGATCAAGATCAAACAAAAAGTTGGATTTGTTTGACATTTCCATAATGATTTGGAATGGATTTTCACCTAGCCGCCCTCAAGGCCTTTGTCACCGCCGCGCGTGAGTCCTCGTTTTCCCGCGCCGCCGACTGCCTGCACCTCACCCAGCCCGGTCTGTCCAAGCGCATCCGCAGCCTGGAGGATGGCCTGCGCGTGGAATTGTTCGACCGTATTGGCCGCCGTACGGTGCTGACCGAAGCCGGACGTGCCTTCCTGCCGCATGCGCTGCGCATTCTGGCCGAGGCCGAACAAGCCAGCCAGCTGCTGCGCAGCCTGCAACCGGCCCAGGTGGGCAAGCTGCATCTGGCCACCACCCAGCACATCGGTTTGTATTACCTCAAGCCTGTGCTGGCCGATTTTGTCCGCCAGTATCCCGGCATCGACCTCACCGTAGATTTCAAGACCTCGGCCGAAACCCACAAGCTCTTGTGTCAGGGCGAACTGGAATTGGGCTTCATGTCCGAGCCGCCCTTGCACGAACAGGCGCTGGACTATGTGGCGGTGCTGGAAGAAAGACTGTGCTTTGCCGTGTCCGGGCAGCACCCGCTGGCCCTGCTGGATTCCCTGACCCTGCAGGACCTGGCGCGCTACCCCGCGCTGCTGCCCGGCAGCAATACCCGCTGCCGCCGGCTGATTGAAAACCTGTTCCAGCAACAGGCCACCCCGCTGGATGTGCGCGAGCCGTCCAATTATCTGGAGGCCCTGCGCATGCTGGTGGAGGCCGGGCTGGGCTGGACAGCGCTGCCGGAGGTGATGATCAGCAGCACCCTGTGCCGTCTGCCGCTGGCAGAATACGAACCTTCGCGTACCATCATGCTGGCCTATCACCGCAAGGTCAGCCTGTCCGGCCCGGCGCGGCTGTTTCTGGAATGGGTCAAAACCCACCCGCTTGTCGTACACTCTGCGGCATGAGTACCCCGACCACGCCCGACAACTTTGCCCTGACCGCACCGGAACTGCCGGCCGGTTTGCCTATTGCCCATGTGTTTGGCCAGCCGGTGCTGGAGGTGCCGCAAGACCTGTTCATCCCGCCCGATGCCCTGCAGGTGATTCTGGAAAGCTTCGAAGGCCCGCTGGACTTGCTGCTGTACCTGATCCGCAAGCAAAACCTGGATGTGCTGAATATCCCTATGGCCGACATCACCCGCCAGTACATGGGCTATGTGGATGCCATGCGCGCCGAACGGCTGGAGCTGGCGGCCGAATACCTGCTGATGGCGGCGCTGCTGATTGAAATCAAATCCCGCCTGCTGCTGCCGCGCCCGCCGCTGGACGAAGAAGGCGAGCCGGACGACCCGCGTGCCGAACTGGTACGTCGCCTGCTGGACTACGAACAGATGAAGCTGGCCGCGCTGGAACTGGACAAACTGCCGCAGGCCGACCGCGACTTTGCCTGGCTGGCGGTATTGATAGAACAGGGTGCCGAGGCGCGGCTGCCGGATGTTGCCGCAGTGGATCTGCGCCAGGCCTGGCTGGCCATTCTGTCCCGCGCCAAACACAAGCGCAGCCACAAGGTAGAGAAGGACGAACTGTCGGTGCGCGAGCAGATGAGCTGGATTTTGCGCTACCTGTCCGGGCGCGAATACGTGCCGTTCGAGGAACTGTTCGAAGTCGACAAGGGCGTGGCGCATCTGGTGGTCAACTTCATTGCCGTGCTGGAACTGGTGAAAGAAGGGCTGATCAAGGTGAGCCAGGACGCGGCCTATCAGCCCATCTATGTGCGCATCGCCATCAACTGATGCCGCCCACTGTTGCATACAGCACAGTCGTGAATGAATAGACAGTGTCGCCCGCGTGGATTTCATGTAAAATCCGCGGCTTCCCCCGCGCAATGTATTTCGCTCCCGTACCCCGCAAGCCGGGCCGGGCGATATCAGGTCCGATGACCACCATCACCGACTTAAACTATCTCAAGATCGTGCTGGAAACGGCATTGTTGACCGCGACGGAACCCTTGTCGGTATCCCAGCTCAAAAAGCTGTTTACCGAAGACATCAAGGCAGCCTTGCTTAACGATATCCTGGATGACATCCAGGCTGACTGGCGTGGCCGCGGTGTGGAACTGGTGAAACTGGCCAGTGGCTGGCGCTTTCGTGCCCGGGCCGAATTTACCCCCTACCTGTCACGGCTGAATCCGGAAAAGCCACCGCGCTATTCGCGTGCCGTGATGGAAACCCTGGCGATTATCGCCTACAGACAACCTGTTACCCGTGGTGATATCGAATCCATCCGTGGCGTGTCGGTATCCACCAGTGTGATGCAAACCCTGCTGGAGCGGGGTTGGATTGAAGTAATCGGGCACAAGGACGTGCCCGGCCGGCCGGGGCTGTATGCCACCACCCGCAAGTTTCTGGATGATCTTGGCTTTGTTTCGCTAAGGGATCTGCCACCGTTGGCAGACTTGGGAACACTGGTCATACCCGATGCCCAGCCACAAGAGATCGGCAGCGAAGACGCCGAAGACACTCTCCCCCTCGACGATGAGGCGGACAATCTGGAGCCACAGGCAGACTAGCCTGTGCGCTCGTACTGAAAGAGCATGATTTATGTCTACCAAAGGACAAAACAACGCCCGCCAGCCGGTGGCGCGTGTAAAGGGCCGCGAAAGCACCAGCCAGCGCCGTCAGCCTGACGCCGCCCGTGGCAATGCCCCGCAGCAGCAAGGCCGTGGCAAGCCGGGAGGCTTTGGCAAACCGCGCAACCCGCAAGAGGCCGGTGGCAAACCACAAGGCCGCCGCCCGGCACCGCGTGATGCCTATGGCAACCTGATGCAGCCGCAAACGGGTGCCGCGCCGCATGAAAGCGCACCGCTGTTCAAGATGAGCCGTGCCGAACTGGCCCAGCTGGAACTGCAACGCCAGGCTCGTGGCCTGCCGCGTGATGAAAACGGCGAACCCAACGGCAATGTGGCCGAACCGAAAAAACCGGCCAACAACCGCCGCAAGGAAACCGTCAACCGCCGTGGCGAAGTGCAGGCCAAGCCGGTAGGCACCGGCAAGCGCAACCAGTCGGAAAACAACCGCCAGCAACAGGCTGCCCGTCGTCAGGAAAAGGCCGAGCGCTTGCAAGCCGAAGGTGGCGAAGCCCTGCAACACGAGCGCCGCTTCGGCAACAAGAATGCCGCCATGCCGGTGGCCGATGGTGAACAAAGCCCGCGCGAACAGCGTCGTGCACCCGCCGCGGGCAAGCCGCGTGCAGAAGGCAAGTCGCTGGTGATCAAGGCAAAAAAGTTGCGTCTGCGCAGCCCGAGTCAGGACGTGAAAGAAAAGTCCAAGCGGCTGCGCGAGGTGCGCCTCGACAAGGAACAGATTGAACCGGTACGCCTGCAAAAGGCGCTGTCCGCCTCCGGCGTCGGCTCCCGTCGCGAGATGGAAGAATGGATTGAAGCCGGCCTGGTGATGGTCAATGGCAAAAAAGCCAATCTGGGCGACCGTGTCGGCCCGGAAGACCGCGTCACCGCCAAGGGCGACGTCATCAAGCTCAAATGGGCTGACCGTCTGCCGCGCGTCATCATGTACCACAAGCAGGAAGGCGAAATCGTTTCGCGTGACGACCCGGAAGGCCGTGTCAGCGTGTTCGACCGCCTGCCACAGGCCAAGAGCAGCCGTTGGGTGGCTGTGGGCCGTCTGGACGTCAACACCTCCGGTCTGTTGCTGATCACCACCAGTGGTGAACTGGCCAACCGCATGATGCACCCCAGCTTCGAAGTGGAGCGGGAATACGCGGTGCGCGTGCTGGGCGAGCTGACCCCGGAAATCGCCAAGGAAATGACTGCCGGTGTGGAACTGGAAGACGGCCCGGCTGCCTTCCAGCGCGTATTCCAGCGCGGTGGTGCCGAAGAGGGCGCCAACCAGTGGTACAACGTGGTGATCAAGGAAGGCCGTAACCGCGAAGTGCGTCGCATGTTCGAACACTTCGGCCTCACCGTCAGCCGCCTGATCCGCGTGCGCTTTGGCAACTTGGGCCTGCCCCCGCGCCTGAAGCGCGGTCAGTTCTATGAACTGAACGAAGCCGAAGTGGCAGCGGTGATGAAATGGTCTGACCTGACCATGACCGGCCGCAAGAAAACCCGCGGCAGCAAGGGCGAGTGAGCCGCCGCCAATGGCCGTCGCTGACGGCACTGGCGGCGCGTGCAGGCAAATGGGTGGCTGCCTTGCGGTCACCCGTTTTGCATTCTGACGAGGTGTCGCCTGCGGGCAAGCAGCAGGCTTCCCTGCCTGGCGCTGCGGCCCGCCTGCTGGCTGGCAAGCGCGGGCCGCGTGCCTCGGTGGCCATCATCCAGGATGGCCGGCTGTTGATGATGCAACGCATCAAGAACGGCAAGGAATACTATGTCCTGCCCGGTGGCACCATCAAGTCTGGTGAAACCCCGGCCATGGCCGCCGTGCGCGAGACGCGCGAGGAAACCGGGCTGAATGTCTGGCTGGCCGAACAACTGGATGTGCTGGAACACAAGGGACGTGTCGAGCACGTCTTCCTGGCCAGCAAGTTTCGTGGCACGCTGCGCCTGGGCGGGCCGGAACTGGCACGCATGACCGAGGACAACCAGTATCATCTGCTGTGGCTGGACTATGCGCAGTTGCAGCAGCTGAAACTGCGGCCGAAAAACCTGTTGATGTATTGTCAGGAATGGCTGTTGCCGCCACACAAATAATGGCTTGATGAACCCGCCGTACCGCTTTTACGCAAGCGGACTGCAACCCAGGGCTGGAAGATTCGCATGAGCAAGGCATTTACCCGAGAAAACGACGAAGCGGAAGACGATCTGCCAGCTGAACAGCGGCTGCCGGTTTCCAGCAAGAACTACATCACCCCCGGTGGCTGGTTGCGGCTGAAAGACGAGCTGTACCAGCTGGTCAACAAGGAAAGGCCGGAAGTGGTGCAGATCGTCAACTGGGCTGCCAGCAATGGCGATCGCTCGGAAAATGGCGACTATCTGTACGGTAAGCGCCGCTTGCGCGAAATCGACCGCCGCATCCGCTTTTTGACCAAGCGGCTGGAGCTGGCCGAAGTGGTGGACCCGGAAGCGCGTGAAGCTACCGATCAGGTGTTTTTCTCCGCCACGGTGCTGATTGAACGGGGTGATGGCAGCGAGCAATTGCTGCGTATTGTCGGTGTGGATGAAATCGACCTGTCACGCGGCCATATCAGCTGGATTTCCCCGATTGCCCGTACCCTGATCAAGGCACGGGAGGGTGACACCGTGCTGTTTCGCGGCCCGGATGGCGACGAGGATATCGAGATTCTGGAAGTGCGCTACGAGAAAATCAGCTGAAGTTGCCGCTGCCGGCCACAAGCAAAAGCCCGTGCAATATGCGCGGGCTTTTTTGCGTCTTGACCATGTCTGAATACGCTAGTGGCTGTTGTCGTCAGATTCCGCGCGGCCGGATAACTGGCTGTTGACTGCCATCCAGTCGCGGGTGGCGGTGTCGCCAATGCGGCTGAACGCCTGGCTGAGCAGGCGGGCTTGTTCC
The DNA here is from genome assembly GCF_013391415.1 of Aquitalea sp. LB_tupeE. GTDB lineage: Bacteria > Pseudomonadota > Gammaproteobacteria > Burkholderiales > Chromobacteriaceae > Aquitalea. The sequence goes on along the minus strand of NZ_JACAXB010000010.1, from coordinate 27,388 downwards.
TTGTGCAGGGCTTCTTCCAGCTTGCGGCCTTCGCTGGTCAGCGACAGTTGTTTCACCCGCTTGTCGTGGCTGGCGGCCACGCTGGCAATCAGGCCCATTTCCACCAGTTGGCGCAAAGGCATGTTGATGGCTTGTTTGGTGACATCCAGCGCGCCCAGCAGGTCCTTGACCGACAGTCCGGGATAGCGGGCGACAAAGAACAGGATACGGTGATGAACACGGGCCAGGCCGCGACGGGCCAGGATTTCATCCGGCTTGGCGGTAAAGGCCTTGTAGGCATGGAAGAACACTTCCATGGCCGCGCGCAGGTCAATCGAGCTATCAGTGTCAGGCATGTTGACGACTTCCCCGGCTAGGGGTAAATTAGGTCAAAAAAATTGACGTTTATTGTTCGTTGGATTGGCACAGCAGTAAACCATATGGCGGTAGCAGCTTAACAACAATACTGCTACAGGAGCTCCGCTTCCGTAGGCTTACCACCCTCGGCCACGGCGATATGGTGGACATACTGATGTGACAATCAGGGAGATTACCATGTTTTCAGAACGTATCGAACGACTGATGGGTTCGCTGATCCGCGAAATTCTGGCCGCGGCACAACGCCCTGAAGTCATTTCTTTTGCCGGTGGCTTGCCGGCAGCCAGCTGCCTGCCCAAACTGGATTTCACCGGCATGCCGCAGTCACTGGCGCAATATGGTACGACCGAGGGTGAACCGGAATTGCGTGAGCTGATTGCTGCCCAGGCGCGCAAGCTGGGGCTGGACTGTACCGCCCAGCAGGTATTGGTGCTGTCCGGCTCGCAACAGGCCATCGACCTGGCTTCCAAGTTGTTCATTGACCCGGGCACACCGCTGGTGACCGAAGGCCCCACTTATCTGGCGGCCTTGCAGTCATTCAAGCTGTTTGGTGCCAGGATTACTGCTGTGGCACAGGAAAACGGCCAGCTGTCGCCGGACAGGCTGGATCAGGCCCTGCGTACGGCCAAGCCGCGGCTGACCTATCTGATCCCCAGTTTCCAGAACCCGTCGGGTGCCTGTTACAGCGAGGAAAACCGCCGTGCATTGGCCGAGGTGATCGACAGCCATGGCCTGCCGGTTTACGAGGATGATCCGTACCGCGCACTGTCCTACGATGGCGAGGCACCGGCTCCGCTGGTCAGCCATTTGAAGAACACACCGTGGATTTATGCCGGTTCCTTCTCCAAGACCTTGGCACCTGGTTTGCGCGAAGGCTACCTGATTGCTTCGCCTGAACTGTACCCGCATCTGGTCAAGCTCAAGCAATCCACCGACCTGCACAGCAATCGCCCCGGTCAGTGGTTCATTGCTCAGCAACTGGCCAGCCCGGACTTCCCGGCGCATCTGCAATCCCTGCGTGACACCTACCGCGTAGGCCGGGATGCCATGCAAGTGGCGCTGGAAAAACACTTTGCCGACCTGGCTGACTGGCAGGTGCCCAAGGGCGGCCTGTTTTTCTGGCTGACGCTGAAACGACCGCAAGACACTCGTGAGCTGCTGAAAGTGGCGCTGGCAGAGTGCAACGTAGCTTTCATGCCGGGCGAGCCGTTCTACCCCGATCCGGAAGATGGCATTGGCCATTTACGCCTCAATTTCAGCCACACCGCGCCGGAACGGATTGACGAAGGCATTGCGCGACTGGCTGTACTGGTACGCGCAGCACAGGGCTAACTCCTCATTGGTGTTGGCAAATAAAAAGCCGCTCGAAACAGCGGCTTTTTCGTTGGTGCAGTTGAACGGCATTCAGCTGCCGATCGGCCCTGAGCCTTCCAGCATGCTCACCCCGGCAAGGCCGGAGCGGAATACCGCTTGCTGCAAGGTTTCCACTGCTTTCTTGCGGAAGAACTGCTTGCGGGTCACCAGTAGAACCCGGCGTTGCGGTGCCGGAGCCTGGAAGGGGACGACCGACAGCAGGCTGTCATCGCCGGGGCCGATGGAGGTGGACGGCATCACGGTGACGCCCATGCCGCTGGCCACCATGTGGCGGATGGTATTGAGCGAGCTGCCCTGCAAGGTGCTGGCCAGGCCAGAGTGGTGGTTCTGCTTGCTGGCCAGGTCGCTGCATGCCTGCAATACCTGGTCGCGGAAGCAGTTGCCCTGGGTCAGCAGCAGCACGCTTTCGTCAGTCAGCTGGCTCGCATGCACGCAGTCCTGCTTCTCCCACGGATGGCCCTTGGGCGTGGCCACGACAAAGGGCTCGTCATATAGCGGCCAGGCTACGGTACCGGCTTCTTCGAACGGGTCGGCCACGATGATGGCGTCCACTTCACCGCGCTTGAGCATTTCTGCCAGTCGTGCGGTGTAGTTCTCTTCCAGAATCAGCGGCATGTCCGGTGCCAGAATGCGCAGCGCCGGAATCAGTCGCGGCAGCAAGTAGGGGCTGATGGTGAAAATCACCCCCAGCTTGAGCGGCCCCACCAGCTCGTTCTGGTGCTCGCCGGCCAGTCGCTTGACGGTTTCGGCTTCTTCCAGCACGCGCTGTGACTGCTCGATGATGCGTTCACCAATTTCCGTCACCGCCACTTCCTGACCACCACGCTCGAACAGGGTGATGCCCAGTTCGTCTTCCAGCTTCTTGATGGCGATGGACAGGGTGGGCTGGCTGACAAAGCAGCTTTGTGCGGCGCGGCCAAAATGGCGCTCACGCGCCACGGCCACGATGTAGCGGAGTTCGGTCAGCGTCATGGTTTAGCGTTGATGCTCCGGCAGCACGATATTGACTTCCAGCACTTCAAAGTCGTCCTGGCGTTCCACTTGTACCTTGATATCGTCCAGGTTGACCGACACGTACTTGGAAATCACCTCCATCAGCTCGCGCTGCAGGGCGGGCAGGTAGTCCGGGGCGCTGCGGCCGTTGCGCTCATGTGCCAGGATGATTTGCAGACGCTCTCTGGCAATGGCTGCGGTTTTCTGTCGTTTGCCGAACAGGATGTCGATAAGGGACATGGTTTAACCTCCGAACAGGCGCTTGAGCAGACCCACTTTGGGCGCATCAAGGAAGCGCATGGGGCGATCTTCACCCAGGAAACGTGCAATCACGTCGGAATAGGCTTCGGCTACGTCGCTGCCCTTCAGATGAATGGCAGGGGTACCGGAGTTGGAGGCTTGCAGTACGGTTTGCGATTCCGGAATCACGCCGATCAGCGGCACGCGCAGGATTTCCTTCACGTCATCCACCGACAGCATTTCGCCCTTGTCCACGCGGGCCGGGGAATAACGCGTGATCAGCAGGTGCTCTTTCACCGGCTCGCCACCTTGTTCGGCGCGGCGCGATTTGGATGCCAGTATGCCCAGGATGCGGTCGGAGTCGCGTACCGAAGACACTTCCGGGTTGGTGACGATCAGCGCTTCATCGGCAAAGTACAGCGCCATCAGCGCACCCTTTTCGATACCGGCCGGCGAGTCGCACACAATGTATTCGAAGCCGCTGTCGGCCAGGTCTTTCAGTACCTTTTCCACGCCTTCCTGCGACAGGGCATCCTTGTCGCGGGTCTGCGAGGCCGGAATGATGTACAGGTTGTCGCAGTTCTTGTCCTTGATCAGCGCCTGGTTGAGCGAGGCTTCACCATTCACCACATTGATCAGGTCGTATACCACGCGGCGTTCGCAACCCATGATGAGGTCCAGGTTGCGCAGGCCGACGTCAAAGTCGATCACCACGGTCTTGTGGCCGCGCAGGGCCAGGCCGGACGCAAAGCTGGCACTGGTGGTGGTTTTGCCGACACCACCTTTGCCGGAAGTCACGACGATGATTTTTGCCACGGTAAATCCTTTGAAAATAAATTATTCGCCAAGCGCGGTCATGACCAGGCGCTCGTTCTCAAGTTGAATCTGGGTTGGCTTGCCTTTGATGCTCTCGGGCAAAGCCTGTTCGATAGTGCGATAGACGCCGGCAATGGAAACCAGTTCGGCTTCCATGCTGCGGACAAAAATGCGGGCAGCGGTATTACCACGCGCACCAGCCAGCGCACGGCCGCGCAGCGGGGCATAAACATGGATGTTGCCATCGGCAATCACTTCGGCACCGGCACTGACCATGGCCAGTACCACCAGGTCGCAGCCACGGGCATAGATTTGCTGACCGGCACGTACCGGTCGGTCCACGATCATGGTGGAGGGGGGCGGTGCCACCACGGTGGCGGCTTCTGCCGGTTTGTTCTGGTTTTCGCTGACAGCCTGGCTGGAGCGGGCTGGTGTCCCGCCACGCACATACGCCAGGCCATAGCGGCTGGCTACTTCAGCCATGGATGTTTCCGGATGACGCAGGGCAACTACACGGATGCCGTGACGACTGAGCATGGGCAGCAAACGGCCGTATTCGCTATCGGCGGCTTGTGGCAGCCCTTCCACATCCAGCAAAAAGGCTTCGGCCGGTGCATCACCGGCCGGACCGAAGCGGGCATCCAGGGCGGTGGTGAGTTCTTCCAGATTGTCCGTATGGAGAATCAGGGCCAGCAGATCCAGGCTGGCAGATTTGATGTCAAAGGCGTTGGCCGCAGAGCTCATGGGTAGGCTTTATATAAATAGATTTCTTCTATGGAGCGAGTGTACTGGCTTGCACTGCCCCTTTCAATGGCGCTGAATCAATCTGCATGCTTTGAGCCGCCTGCATATTGCGTTGCAAAAAAAATCTTCGAGGCCATGGGCAGGCAATCGTCTTGCAATTGTAATGCTGTTGGAATGTTGCTGTTGTAAAAACACATACAAAATAGCTGTTTAGCGAATTGTGCGATGCAACATTTTCTTGACCGTGCCCATCGCTTTGGTTAAATTACGTTTGCTGCTGTGCAGCATCGGCGGCGAAACGGTTGTTGTGACTGTAAAGCTGAGTTGTATATCGACATTTCCAGGAGTAGCCATGTTTACCAATACCCAAGAATTCTCTGCTCTCGGCCAGGCGCAATTTGACAAAGCCGTTCGCCTGTCCTCCATCGTTTTGGCCGGTGCCGAACGCTTCGCCAGCCTGCAGCTGGAACTGACCCGCAAGCTGCTGGACAGCAATGCCAAGCATTTCAAGGCATTGACCGAAGTGAAGGACCCGAAAGCCTTTGCCGAACTGCAAACCAGCCTGGCACAACCCAGCCTGGACCAGGCATTCAGCGTAGCACGTGAAGTGTACGATGCTGCCGTTGTCACTCAGGGCGAACTGACCGCTTTCGTAGAAGAGCAACTGGCTGAACAGAACAAGCAGCTGCTGAGCAATCTGGACCGTCTGTCCAAGAATGCACCGGCTGGTTCCGATGTTGCAGTTTCTGCACTGAAGACCCTGGTGAGCAGTTCCAACGCCGCTTTTGAAAGCGTGTCCAAGACCGCCAAGAAAGTCAGCGCTGAAATCGCTGAAGCCAGCGTGGAAGCTGCCAGCAAGCAAGCCAAGGCTACTGCTGCTGCAGTAAGCCGCAAGAAACCGGCTGCACCTGCTGCTCCCGCTTCCGCCGCCTGAGCAAGCTTGCTTGACTGATAAAAAACCCGCCATCCGGCGGGTTTTTTTGTTCAGTCCACATTGGACGTCTGTTTTGGCTGTAAGGCAGCAGACACCTGCTGCCAGATATCGTGCAAGGTATCTCGTTGCTGCATGGCCAGCACAATCAACAGAGCCAGGTTGGCAGCAAAGTGTTGCTGTCGCGATGGGGGCTGTGCAAAGCGTTGGCGCAGCGTTGCGCTGTCGGTGGGGTCCGGCGCCATGCCATGGCTGCGCAAATAAGCCTGCGAGAGCTGCAACAGTTTGTCGGCAAGTTGCCATTGCTGTTGCATCAGCGCTTCCCAATCAAGCTGTTGCGGTTTGGCTGTCGTCGGGTTGTGTTGCCAGCCCAGTTGCCAGGCGTGTTGCAGGGCTTGCATCACATGATGTGTATAGCGCGCACTGCCGCAGGGGCCGCAGTGTAGCCAGGCCCCGGGTAGCGGTGCGCAATGATCCAGCCATTGCATGGCGGCCGGGGCGGGGAGGGCGTTGCTGCCGCATAACAGCATGAAGCCCATGGATTCTCCCTGTGGCAACCAGCTGCCACACACTTCCACTAATTGGATGCCATGTTGCCGGCAATGCTCAGCGCGCCCCGCCAGGGCCTGACTGTTGTCAGTGGCCAGATCCAGCCAGCAGTTTTCCGCAAGATAACCTTCCCAGTCGGCTGGCAGCCAGAGCGGGCTTTCCTCCGGCACCTGGCACGGCAAACCGGCTGCCAGCAATCGCTGGCAGGTCCAGTGCAGTTGAGGTGAGATGCCGTGAGGCTGGAACATGGGTAAGCCTTAAATGAGCAATTGCTTGTTCTGAATGGCAAGACCGAGATGATTGATAAACCAGCTCAGCGCCTTGCCAGGAGATTCATCTTTCCAGGCATAGAACATTTTGGTGCAGCTGCGTTTTTCCTTCAGTGATTTTTCCACAAGTTGGCCACTTTGCAGATAAGGCGTGGCAAGCATGCGTGGCAAATAGCCGATTCCGAGCCCTGCCACCATCAAGGCCAGCTTGGCATCCAGGGTGTGGACGGTGAGGACGTCCTGGCCATCCAGAATTCCAGCAGTGCGGGTGGGCAGGCGGCGCGAGGTGTCTCCCAGCGAAATGATGCGGTGCTGGCGCAGGGTATGGGCCGCCAGTGGTTCCGCCGCGCTGGCCAGCGGGTGATTCGGGCTGACCAGAAACGCAAAGTCGATGGAGCCCATTTCGCGGTAAAAATAATCCCCGGCCGGTGGATGTCCCGGTGCGCCCAGTACCAGATCGGCCCGTGCGTCATACAGCGCATCCCAGATGCCGCCAAACACTTCACGGTTAAAGCGTAGTTGAGTGCCACTGCCCAATTCGTCAAAGCGCTTGATCAGCGGAATGAGCTGTTCGAACGGAATGAGGTCGCCAATGGTGATGACCAGCTCGCTTTCCCAGCCTGCCGCCTGTTGCTGCAGCCGGTGTTCGACACTGCGTGCGGCATCCAGCAAGTAGCGCCCGTCGCGTAGCAGCAACTCTCCAGCCGGGGTGAGTCGGGCACGATGACCGCTGCGGTCGAACAACGTGATATCAAGGTCCTGCTCCAGTTTCTGGATGACATAGCTTACCGCAGAGGTAACACGGTGCAGTTCGTCAGCGGCTGCGGCAAAGCTGCCGTTGCGGTCGATGGCATCCAGTACCAGCAGGGCATCAAGGGATAATTTCATGTTCAAAATTATTGAATGAACTGTTCAGATCATTTCGCTATGAATAGGAATTTATCGCGTTTAATATTCACTTCACCAACCCGATGCAAGTAAATAAGCCAATACTAGCAAAGTAATTCTACGTATTCATGTCGAATTGTCATCAAAAAAATTGAATATTTTTTATGACGCGTGGCTGTTCATGCTTGCATTCATGCTTAATGAATGGAGTGAATCATGTTGAAAAAATTGATGCTGGCTGTTGTTGTTTCCAATGCACTGGTGGCTGTTGCCATGGCTGATAGCGATGTACGCAGCCGCCCGGACAAGGATGTCCTCAAGCGTTACGAACAGCAAATGAGCCAAAGCGATGCCCAGCGCAAAGCCGCTGATGACTATGCCGGCAAGGCCATTGCTGCCAATCCGGCTGACTACCGTAATCACTGATTCGGTCAGCAAAACAAAAACGCCAGTGCATGCACTGGCGTTTTTCCGTTTGTGACAAACAGCAGCCTGCAAGGCAGGCCGTGTGGTGTCATTACTTGCCGAAGCGTTCAATGCCTTCCACCAGTTCGGTCTTGGCATCTTCCAGCGTGCCCCAGCCGTGGATCTTGACCCATTTGCCTTTTTCCAGATCCTTGTAGTGCTCGAAGAAGTGCACCATCTGGGCGCGCAGCAGTTCCGGCAGGTCTTCCAGCTTCTGGATGGACTTGTACATCGGGCACAGCTTTTCCACCGGCACGGCAACCAGCTTGGCATCAATGCCGCCGTCGTCTTCCATCTTGATCAGACCCAGGGCACGACAGCGGATGACCACGCCCGGCGGCAGCGGGAAGGGGGTAACCACCAGCACGTCAACCGGGTCGCCATCGCCAGCCAGGGTTTGCGGCACGAAGCCGTAGTTGGCCGGGTACATCATGGAGGTGCCCATGAAACGGTCAACCACCAGGGTGTTCCACTCTTTGTCGAATTCGTATTTGATCGGCGCAGCGTTGGCGGAGATTTCGATCACGACGTTGAAGTCGCCCGGCATGTCTTTGCCCGGGCCGATGAGTTCCAGGTTCATCAGGCAGAATCCTTTGTTAATGGTGGTTGTTTACACGGAATTTCTTGCAGGATTATATCAGCAGCTGCCGTGTTGTGCGGTGCACAGGTATAATCTTTGACGGATTTGTGCACCAATCGGGAACACTATGTTTGACACGCTGATCACCGAATTTGACAAGGGTTTGCGCACCCTGTTTGCGCCGGCGCAAAGCCAGCGTCCACGGCCGGATGCCGCACTGGAAGAGGCCGAACTGAGCGCCGAGGAAAAGCGTCATGCCATCGGCCTGATGCGAGTTAACCACTGTGGCGAGGTGTGCGCACAGGCGCTGTATCAGGGGCAGGCCCTGACTGCACGCAATCCGGCCGCGCGCGAGGCCTTGCAGCATGCGGCATTCGAAGAAGTGGAGCACCTGGCCTGGACCGAGCAGCGCATTCGTGAGCTGGGTGGTCAGCCCAGCTTGTTGGGACCCTTGTGGTATACCGGTTCGCTGGCCATTGGCGTCACCGCCGGTTTGCTTGGGGATAAGTGGAATCTGGGCTTTCTGGAGGAAACCGAGCATCAGGTTGGCGCGCATCTGGATAGCCATCTGACCGCTCTGCCCGAGGCGGATGCCAAGAGCCGTGCCATTGTCAGCCAGATGCGCGATGACGAACTGCGTCACGCCGACATGGCGCACGAATATGGTGCAGCCCGTTTGCCGGCTCCGGTGCGGGGCCTGATGAAGCTGACTGCCAAGGTGATGACAGTCAGCAGTTACCGGGTTTGATGCCTGATCAGCTCATATGTTGAAGATGCCATCTGCGGGTGGCATTTTTGTTGTCTGCTGGAATGCGGCAAAGTGGCTTTGCTGACCGGAAATGAAAAAAGCCCAGTCTTGCGACTGGGCTGATTTCTGAATCCTGGCGTCCCCACGGGGAATCGAACCCCGGCTACCGCCGTGAAAGGGCGGTGTTCTAACCGCTAAACTATAGGGACTTTGGTGCACCCGGAGCGATTCGAACGCCCGACCCTTTGGTTCGTAGCCAAATACTCTATCCAACTGAGCTACGGGTGCAAAGTGGCGTCCCCACGGGGAATCGAACCCCGGCTACCGCCGTGAAAGGGCGGTGTTCTAACCGCTAAACTATAGGGACGCTGTAGTGGTGCACCCGGAGCGATTCGAACGCCCGACCCTTTGGTTCGTAGCCAAATACTCTATCCAACTGAGCTACGGGTGCACTGTCTCGGAAAACGTTTTGTCTTTCGAGAGGGCGAACTATACCGATACGGTTTTTTAGTGTCAACACTTTTGCAGCAATTTTTTTTCCGGTCTGATCTGGCGGCTTGGCGCCACTGTTGCAGGCAGCACAGCAAAACCGCGACTATTGCATAGTCAGGTGGTGGGGCGGTGTTAAGATGGCGCGCATACCCGCCATGTTGCAACCGGTTTCATACCGGCTGTCCGCGCTTTGATGATTATTCCGACGAGATTGCATGCTGTTTGATATTCCCTGGGCGATTGTCGACCTTGAAACCACCGGTGGCCATATCGGCCGCGACCGCATTACTGAAATCGGCCTGATCCTGCTGGATGGTGAGGGGCAGCAGCGTTACCAGACGCTGGTCAATCCCTTGCAGCCGATTCCGCCCTTCATTGAAAACATGACCGGCATCAGCAATGCCATGGTGCAGGCTGCCGTGCCATTCAGTGCCATTGCGGCAGATTTGCTGCCCATGCTGCAAGGCCGTTTGTTGCTGGCGCATAACGTCCGTTTTGATTACGGCTTTCTGCGCAATGAGTTCCGTCGTGTCGGCCTGCGCTTGCAAAACGCCACGCTGTGCACGGTCAAGTTGTCGCGTCGTTTGTACCCCCAGCATTTCAAGCACAATCTGGACAGCATCATCCAGCGCCATGACTTGCAACTGTCAGACCGGCACCGGGCGATGGCGGATGCCGAGGCCCTGTTGCTGTTCTTGCAGGCGGCCAGTGCCGAACTGGGTGAGGCCGCTGTAAAGGAAGCCATCCAGCATGTGCTGGCCCAGCCCGAGCTACCCCCGGGGGTGGATGCCGCGCTGGTGGATGATTTGCCCGACCTGCCCGGGGTGTATACCGTGTGGGGCGAGGCCGAGCAGGCCTTGTACGTGGGGCGTGCCAGCAATGTGCGTGGCAAGGTGGTGTCGCAACTGGCGCAGGATGGCAAATACGGCAAGCAGCCGGTCATTGGCCGGACGGTAACGCGTATCAGCTGTCAGGAAACCATTGGTGATCTGGGTGCAGCCTTGCTGGAGCAGCAGCTACTGCGTCAACTCAAGCCGTTTTACAATCACCGTAGCCGCCTGGCCAGCGAGGTGTGCTCCATCCAGTTGAATCATGCCCAAGGTGAATTCCTGCGGCCGATGATTGTCATGGCCGAGCAACTGGATTTCAGCCGTACCGCCGATTTGTATGGTTTGTTCCGCAGTCCGAAAGAAGCGCGCAAGGCGCTGGCCGACATCGCCAATGGTCATGGACTGTGCCAGTCGGTACTTGGGGTGGAAACGGTGACCTCACGCAAGGGCGCGGGCTGTGTGGCGCTGAAGGGCGGGCGCTGTCGTGGTGCTTGTGTCGGGCGTGAGGACGCGCCGTCACATAATATGCGCTTGTTGCAGGCGCTGACGCGCTTGCGCATCAAGGCTTGGGAGTTTCCCGGCCCGCTGGCCGTGGTGGAGACCGATGAAGTGACCGGCAGTGCCATTGAACATGTGTTCGATCAATGGTGTTATCTGGGCTCGCGCCTGGCGGGGGAGAGCAGTTTGCAGGGCAGCCCATGCTTTGACATCGACACCTACAAGCTGCTGGATGCCTATCTGAAAAAGCCCAATCCCAACAGCAGCTTGCGTCTGTTGTCCTAGACGCGGGCTGGCTTATTCGTGCATGGCCTGGAAGCCGCGCAAGCGGCTTTCGATGATGCGCGGGTTCTCGCCATTGGCGATGGCCACCAGGCCTTCCACCACCATTTCTTTCATGGCGATTTCCGCCGCTACCAGGTGCTTGAGCTTGTTGGCCACCGGCAGGAAAAACAGGTTGGCCGAGCCCACACCATAGACGGTGGCGACAAAGGCCACAGCAATACCGGCACCCAGCTTGGAGGGGTCGGACAGGTTTTCCATCACGTGAATCAGGCCCAGTACTGCGCCCAGAATACCCATGGTGGGGGAGTAGCCGCCAGCGGATTCCCATACTCGTGCCGCCTGTTTGCGGGCGTGCTCGAACATGCCGATTTCGACTTCCATCACGCCGCGCAGTACTTCCGGTTCGGCCCCATCCACAACCATTTGCAGGGCTTTCTTGGTGAAGGGATCCTTTTGTTGTGCCACATAGCCTTCCAGTGACAGCAGGCCACCACGGCGGGCGGTCTGGCTCCAGTTCACCACTTCGCGGATCAGTTTTTCATTGTCTTGCGGCGGCGGCTGGAAAATCCACTTGAGCATGCGGATGCCGGCGACAAACTGGCGCGGGGTACTTTGCAGCATGACGGCACTCATGGTGCCGCCAATCACAATCATGAAGGCAGTCAGTTGCAGCAGGGAGCCGATATTGCCCCCTTCCAGTGCCTGGCCGGCGATGATGGCCGTCAGGCCCATGACAATGGCAATAATACTGATCTTGTCCACGCTTGATTCCGTTATCGTTGTCTGTGCAAGCAGATGGCTTTACAGCCATTTCAGGCTGCTGACAAAGTTATTTGGTGCGATTGTACTGGACCCGACAAAGCCGGGCCTTCTGACTAACTGCTTGATTCCGCAGCTCTTCCATCTATTCCCAAACCCACCGCCCTTTCCCGGAAAGGGAGAATGGGTGTCAAGAGTCAGAGTCTGCATTACAACCATTCTTTCATTTTGGCCCGGATACGGGCGATAGCCTGGGTATGCAGCTGGCAAACGCGGGATTCGGAAACCTCCAGCACCGCGCCGATTTCCTTCAGGTTCAGCTCTTGCTCGTAGTACAGCGCCATCACCAACTGGTCCCGTTCCGGCAGGGTCTTGATGGCATCCACCAGTGCCTGGCGGAAATCGCTGTCAGCCAGTACCTGCAAGGGATTGGGTGCATTGTTGTCTTCGATGTTGGCAATGGCGTCGTTCAGGGTTTCGCCTTCACCATCGGAGAAGTCTTCAAAGTGCACCAGACTCAGGCCTTTGCAGTCGCCCAGCATGCTTTGGTAGTCATCCAGCTCTACGCCCAATGCGTCGGCAATTTCCGATTCCAGCGGGGCACGGCCCAGTTGTTGCTCAAGTTTGTTGATGCTGTCTTCGATTTGCCGTGCCTGGCGGCGTGCCTGGCGCGGCAGCCAGTCTTCGCGGCGCAACTCGTCCAGCATGGCACCGCGAATGCGCTGGCTGGCAAAGGTTTCAAACTGCACACCTTGCAGCGGGTCAAACTGGCGTGCGGCATCAATCAGTCCAATGATGCCCACTTGCACCAGATCGTCCATTTCAACCGAGGCTGGCAGGCGCGCCATCAGCATGCCCGCCAGCTTTTTCACCAGCGGCAGGTGTTGCTGCACATCTATTTCCGGGGTGGTAACCGCCGCGGCATAGCCTTTACGGCGCAAGGACGGCAATGTCATCGTCGTTTGGCTCCATCGGCTTCGGCCCAGTCGCGCGAAGTGGCAATCAGCATGTCCATGAAACCGGTATCGTGGCGCTCGGTTTCCGGGCTGTCCCATTGCGGCAGTACGGCGGCCAATTGGGCAAAGGCGGCAGCGGCTTCGCTGTCGGGAAAAGCTTCCATCAGTGGTCGGCGTAATGCCTGGCTGCGACGTACGGCATTGTCGGCCGGGACGAAACCGACCCAGCGCAGTGACACGCTGAGAAATTCGCTGGTGACAGCGGCCAGGCGATTGAACAGGTCGCGCGCTTCTTCCAGATGACGGGCGCGGTTGACCAGTACATTGAAACGCTGACGGCCAAAGCCACTGGAAAGACGCTTGATGTTGGCATACGCCGCGGTCATGGAGTCGGCCGCCGGGCTGAGTACCAGCACCAGATTGTCTGCCACGCTGGCCGGGACCGGGTCGGTGGCGGTCACCGGCACGTCTATCATCAGCACGCTGCTGTCGCGCTCCAAGGCGGCAAACTCGCTGCCCAGGCGTAACCAGAGCTGGGCGGAAAACAGCGCACGTTCTTCCGGTCGGGCATACAGATTGATCAGCTGAATGCCCTGACGCGAGGTCGTCATCATTTCATCCAGTCCGCCCACGCTCACCATCTGGCTTTCCAGCGTAGCGGTGGTGGGCGTGCCCAGACGTCTGGCCTGTACCTGGCCCAGGCTACAGTCCACCACCAGCGGGCGATGGCCGGCATAAACCAGCCCCAGTGACAATTCGGTGACCAGCGTGCTGGCACCCGCCTTGTCCGAACCGATAAAAGCATAGCTGGGGGCGCGGCCGGACTGGGCGGTCAGACGGCGCAGGCTGGCGGCCTGGTCGTGCATGGCACCATTCATAACCAGCTGGCCTGTGCGGAGTTCATGATGGGCAGTTCATCACCCTGCAGGCTGAACGGCGAACCGGGCTGCGGCGAGCGCAAGGCCCGGTCCACCAAAAAGGCGGCGTTGGCCGAGTGCAGGTCTTCCGGCACGCGCTGGCCATTGGTGATGTAAAACAGCTTGAGACGGTTGCGGATGATGACATCCATGCTGGGCCCCATGCTGACCGCCTCGTCGATCTTGGACAGCACGCAGCCCGCCAGGCCGTTGCCACGGTAGTGGCGCACCACGTCTTCCAGCGTGTGGCCGTCGGCATTGGCGGCCAGCAGCAGCAGGCGTTCCACCTGACGACCGGCACCGCGGAACATTTCAATCTGGCCGGTAACGCGTGCATCACGCTGGCTCATGCCCACGGTGTCAATGAATACCAGGTGGCGATTGGACAGATCGGCCAGGGTCAGCTGCAGGTCGCCTTCATTCTGGATGGAAAACACCGGTATGCCGAGAATCTTGCCGTAAATGCGCAATTGGTCCTGCGCGCCAATCCGGTAGCTATCAGTGGTGATCAGCGCCACATGCTGTGCACCAAAACGCATGGTGGCGTGCGCGGCCAGCTTGGCCACCGTGGTGGTCTTTCCCACACCGGTGGGGCCTACCAGCGCATACACACCGCCCTTGTCCATGATGTCGTGATTGGCATCGGCGCACTTGAGGTTATGCATCAGCGCCGAGCGTGCCCATTTGATGGCAATGTCGCCTTCATACTGGGCGGGCATTTTCTCAATCAGCTGGCGGATGAGGTTGGCAGAAAAACCCATGGCCAGCAGATGCTTGAACAGCTCGATGCGGTTGGGGGTCTTGCCTTCCATGTCCGACCAGGCAAAGCTGGCCAGCTGGCTTTGCAACAGGCTGCGCAGCAGCTTGATTTCGTCGCCGATCTGCTTGAGTTCCTGCGCCATCATTTCCGGCTCTTCTTCGGCCGGTGCCGGGGCAGGTTTGCTGCGTGGCGGTACGGTGCTGCCATTGCTAGCCGGGCCTGCGGCCACGGTCTGCATCTTCACCAGTGATTCGGGCACGATGCTGGCCGGCGTGGGGCGGGGCGGCGGAGTTTGCGGGCTGACGTTGAAATTGACCGCGGCGCTGTCTGCCAGCGACGGTTCGATACGCTGTTGCGGACGCGGCGGTGGGCTGTCGATACGTGGCGGGGCAGGGCTTTCCAGCGGCTCCACCGGCATGGCATAGGTGCGGGCAATGGCGCGGTTGGTGGCACCGGTCGCCGGCGTGGGCGGCGCAACCGGACGGCTCACCGCTGGCGCATTGCGGGCCGGGTGCTTGCTGCCGGGTGTGGACAGATTGGTGGCCAGGTTGGCGACGTCTGCATCCGCCACGGCCATGATCTCTACGCCGCCCCCCATTGTCGGGCGATTGGACAAGATGAGGGCGTCGGCACCCAGTTCCTCGCGGACCTGTCTGAGTGCATCACGTGTGGTTTTTCCGAAGAATTTTTTTACCACCATTGTTTATCAGCCCTTGCTTCCCCCAATTACCGCAATTATACGAATGGATTTATTGTCAGGTACTTCATTATGCGAGATCACACGCAGTTGTGGGAGTGCTCTTCTCAAGAATCGTGCCAACAAGGGACGTAAACCCGGTGGCGTGAGCAATACCGGATTGTAACCTTGAATTTCCACCTGCTCGGCCTGTTGTGCTGCACTGGAGAGCAGGTTTTCTGCTAATCCGGGTTCCAGCCCGCCGCCGGTTTTGGAATTGACAGCCTGCGACAGTACATTTTCCAGCGCAGGGTCCAGCGTCATCAGCGGCAGTTCGGTTTCGCCGGGGAACAATTGCTGCACGATCACCCGCGCCAGTGCAGTGCGCACCGCCGAGGTCAGGTCGTCCACATCCTGGGTGCTGCCGATATGGTCGGCCAGGGTTTCCAGAATGGTGCGGAAGTCGCGGATATGAATGCCGTCGGTCAGCAATTGCTGCAATACCTTCTGCAAAATGCCGATGGGAACAATCTTGGGCACCAGGTCTTCCACCAGCTTGGGCGATTCCTTGGCCTGATGGTCGATCAGGGCCTGGACTTCCTCGCGGCCCAGCAGTTCTGCCGCATGGGTTTGCAGCAGGTTGGAAATATGGGTGGCCACCACGGTGCTGGAGTCCACTACGGTATAACCCAGTTGTTGGGCTTCTTCGCGCCGGGCGGCATCTATCCATACCGCCGGCAGGCCGAAGGCCGGGTCGGTGGTGGGCGTGCCTGGCATGTTGCCATTCACCCGGCCCGGGTTGATGGCCAGGTATTGGCCGATATAGGCCTCGCCCTCGCCGATTTCCACGCCCTTGAGCAGAATGCGGTAGGCATTGGGCTTGATTTCCAGATTGTCGCGAATGTGTACCGCGGGCACCAGAAAGCCCAGCTCCTGGGCGATTTTCTTGCGGATACCGCGAATACGGCGCAGCAATTCGCCATCTTGGGTGCGGTCTACCAGTGGAATCAGGCGATAACCCACTTCCAGTCCCAGTGCATCGACATGCTGTACGTCGTTCCAGCTGACTTCGGCCATGGGCTGGTCGGGCGGAGCGGCGGCCTGCGCCTGCTGCTGGCTGGCTTGTACGGCAGCTGCTTTTTCCTTCTTGTCCATGGTCCAGCCCAGAAAGCCCAGCAGGCTGGCAATCAGCAGGAAGGAAAAATGCGGCATGTTGGGAATCAGACCGATCATGCCGATGACCGCCGCGGTGATGTACAGGACTTGCGGTTTGGCAAACAGCTGGCCGAAGAACTGCTCCGACATGTCCTTGTCGGTGCCTACGCGCGACACCACGATACCGGCGGCGGTGGAGATGATCAGCGCCGGAATCTGCGCCACCAGACCGTCACCGATGGTGAGCAGGGTGTAGGTCTTGGCGGCGGTGCCGGCGTCCAGATCATGCTGCACCACGCCGACGATCAGACCGCCGACAATATTGATGATGATGATCATGATGCCAGCCATGGCATCGCCACGCACGAATTTGGAGGCACCGTCCATGGAGCCGAAAAAGTTGGCTTCCTCGGCAATGGTGGAACGGCGCTTGCGGGCTTCATCCTCGCCGATCAGGCCGGCGTTCAGGTCAGCATCAATCGCCATCTGCTTGCCGGGCATGGCATCCAGGGTGAAGCGGGCTGATACTTCGGCAATCCGCCCGGCACCCTTGGTGATTACCACGAAGTTGATGATGGTGATGATGACGAAGACGACGATACCGATGGCAACGTTGTCGCCGATCAGGAAGTGGGCAAAGGATTCAATCACCTTGCCGGCGGCATCCGGGCCGCTATGGCCTTCCAGCAAGATCACCCGGCTGGACGCCACGTTCAGCGACAGGCGCAGCAGGGTGGTGACCAGCAGCACGGACGGAAAGGAGGAAAAGTCCAGCGGCTTGCGGACATTGATGCCCACCAGCAGCACGATCACCGACACCGCAATGTTGAAGGTAAAGAACATGTCCAGCAGCACCGGCGGCAACGGCAATACCATCATCGACAAAATGAGGATGATGAGAATAGGGCCGGCCAGCTTGGTGACGTTGAACTGCTTCAACTGGGTGAGGAAATTATCCATCCGTAATTATGGTCTCGCTTTCGGGGCCGCATCTTGCTGGCGTTTGCTTTCCGGGTCAAGGTCAGCCGGGACATCCAGCTGGTCCGGGAAAACCGGTGCCAGCCCGCCATTGTACTCGTAGGCTTTCAACTGGTAGACATAGGCCAGGATCTGCGCTGCCGCAGTATACAGCCTGGCGGGGATTTCCCGTCCCAATTCGCCATGGAAATAAAGTGCCCGGGCAAAGCTGGGCGAGCGCATCACCGTGACTTTGTGCTCTTTGCCGGTAGCGATGATCTTTTCTGCCAGCTTCAGGGTGCCCATGGCCACGATTTCCGGTGCCTGCATGCCTTCTTCGTATTTCAGCGCCACTGCGTAGTGGGTCGGGTTGGTCACAATCACGTTGGCCTTGGGGATTTCCTGCATCATGCGCTTGCGGGCCGCTTCGCGCTGCAACTGGCGAATGCGGCCCTTGACCTCGGGCGAGCCTTCCATTTCCTTGTATTCCTGCTTGATCTCTTCCTTGGTCATGCGCAACTGCTTGTGGTAGTTCCACAGCTGGAAGGGCACGTCGATCACCACCAGCATCAGCATGGCGGCGGTGACGATGAAAAAGGTGGTGATCAGCATGTCGGTCATCTTGAGGATGCCCGCTTCCAGTGGCATGGACAGCAAGCCCAGGATGTCGGTGCGCTCGCGCCAGATGATCCATACCGCCACCCCGCCGATCAGCATGCTCTTGAGAATGGCCTTCAGGCCTTCAGTGGCGGAATTGAGCGAGAAAATGCGCTTGATGCCGCTGGCCGGGTTCAGCTTGGTCAGCTTGGGTTCCAGCGGGGCCAGGGTGAAGTTCCAGCCGCCAATCAGGATGGGTGTGGCGACGGCCACGATGGCCAGGCCGCCAAATATCGGCATCAATTGCCACAGCATGCCGAACATGGCTTCCTTGAAGCGGATGATGGCCGGTTCGGCCTGCGCCACCGTATGCTGATCGAAAATCAGCAACTGCTTCATCATGACCATGATGGCCGTGCCCAGCTTGCCTCCCAGCGTCATCAGCAAGGCGACTCCGGTCATGGTGACGGCGAAGGTGGACAATTCCCGCGAGCGGGGAACATTGCCATCATCCCGCGCGGTTTGCAGCCGTTTGGCTGACGCGGGTTCGGTCCGTTCGAGATCGGAATCTTCTGCCATTTAGCCCCTGTTTTCTGACGTTGTATTTTAAAGCGGATGGTAGCGTATGCCGGGGGCAGCAGGCCAGCCCCTTTTGGCTTGTGGTTATTGGGTTTGCCAGCGGGAGGGACTGTGCTGTGCAGCCCTGGCTCAGGTACAATCCATAGATTGAACTTGATGGATGGCAGCATGAAACAGTACCTCGACCTGATGCGCCATGTGCTGGAACATGGCCATGACAAGTCCGACCGCACCGGCACCGGCACCCGCTCGGTGTTTGGCTACCAGATGCGCTTCGACCTGCAACAGGGTTTTCCGCTGATCACCACCAAGAAGTGTCATCTGCGCTCCATCATTCACGAATTGCTGTGGTTTTTGTCCGGCGATACCAATATCCGTTATTTGAAAGAAAACGGCGTTTCCATCTGGGATGAATGGGCCGATGAAAACGGCGACCTGGGCCCGGTATACGGTTATCAATGGCGCAGCTGGCCGGCTCCCGATGGCCGCCATATCGACCAGATCAGCAATGTGGTGGAGATGATCAAGCGCAATCCCGATTCGCGCCGTTTGATTGTGTCGGCCTGGAACCCGGCGCTGGTGGATGAAATGGCCTTGCCGCCTTGCCACAGCCTGTTCCAGTTTTATGTGGCGGACGGCAAGCTGTCCTGCCAGCTGTATCAGCGTTCGGCCGATATTTTCCTGGGCGTGCCCTTCAATATTGCCTCCTATGCCTTGCTCACCATGATGGTGGCGCAGGTGTGCGGCCTCAAGCCCGGTGATTTCGTGCATACGCTGGGTGATGCCCACCTGTATAGCAACCACCTAGAGCAGACCCGTCTGCAACTGAGCCGCGAGCCGCGCCCGCTGCCGCAGATGAAGATCAACCCGGCTGTGACCGACCTGTTTGCCTTCACCTTCGATGACTTCACGCTGGAAGGGTACGACCCGCATCCGCACATCAAGGGAGCGGTAGCCGTATGAGCAAGCCTGTACTGACGCTGGTGGCGGCCAAGGCCCGCAATGGCGTGATCGGCATCAACAACACCTTGCCCTGGCATTTGCCGGAAGACCTCAAGCACTTCAAGGCGGTAACACTGGGCAAGCCGGTGCTGATGGGCCGCAAAACCTACGATTCCATCGGCCGCCCCTTGCCGGGAAGGCGCAATATCGTCATCACCCGCCAGTCAGACTGGCAGGCAGCTGGTGTTGATGTGGCGCATTCGCTGGAACAGGCGCTGCTCATGGCCGATGGGGTGCCTGAAGTCTGCCTGATTGGCGGTGCCGATTTGTACCGTCAGGCGATGGCATTGGCAGATGCTCTGCGGCTGACCGAGATTGATGCTGCGTTTGACGGCGACGCTTATTTCCCTGAGGTGAGTGCGGCTGCATGGCAGGAAGTGGCGCGCAGCAGTTTCACCAGCGACAAGGGGCTGGTGTATGCCTTTGTCGACTATCAGCGCAAGCCGGGCTGAACAATAGCCATTCCAAGCAAAAGGCCGCTCGATGAGCGGCCTTTGTCATTAAGGTGAGCTGTGTTCAGCCCGTGCTTCCGGCCAGCGCCTCGGCAGATTGCTGGGCCAGCTTGCTGTAGTCCTGGCCGAATTCCGCGACCATGATGCGCAGGCGGGTGGTGTCGCGGGCAATGATGGTCTTGAGCAGGTCATCCAGGAACTGCTGGGTGCGATCCATCTGCGAACGACCGGCGCGCAGGATGGCATACAGGCAGCGCTGGGTGAGCGGCAGCAGATCCTGCAAGGTGGCGCTCATGTAACGGTTACTGGAGAAGTCGTACAGCGCGCGCAAGAATTCCACGCCGCAGTCGAAGTAGGCTGGCATGTCATCCTTGCGATGACATTCGTCCAGCGTGGACATCAGCTCGAAAAAACGGGCCAGGTCGTCGTTTTTCCAGTTGCTGGCCAGATTGGTCACTACCCGGTCCAGCAGCATGAACCACAGTTCAAAAAAGTCTCGCACGTCGGTGCTGGAAATGCTGGACACCATGGCACCGCGCCGCGGGTAGATTTCCACCAGGTGACGGCGTTGCAGGATCAGCAGCGCCTCACGCACCGAGCCGCGGCTGACTTCCAGCTCGGCGGCTATCCGCAATTCCTGAATCCGTTCTCCCGGTGCCATTTCACCCTGGATGATTTTTTTACCGAGGTATTGGGCGATTTGCTCGGTGAGCGAATCGTTGGCCTTGAACGTCATCAGTGTCTCCATTATCGAATATTATTATTTTCATATATATTGGCTGATTCGGCAATTGGAATGTGGAATTGTCGGGCAGTCGGTCTGTTGCCCTGCCGATGAGTGTGCCATGCCGACTGTTGCATTTTGTCGCGCATCCAGTCCGGTATCAGGGAAATCCCTTGTACAGTTTTCTGTTTTGGTTTTATTATTCGAACGCTTGTTTGAAAATCGCTGACACGAGGAATGGGGCTTTCAAACGCGTACTTGGGCAGGCAGTGCCACGTGTGTGCGGCAATGTGTGTTCTCGTAATCTAGCGGGTTGTTTACCGGTCCTGGACCGGGGGATGATTGGGGCCTTCGCTGCGGCGAAGGCCTTTTTTTATGGTCTGCTTCCCGGTGCTGTGCGGCAGGCAAAAGAAAACCCCTGCCTGCAAGAAACCGGGCAGGGGTGTGATCATCTACTGTAACAGCGGGGATTACGCGATGGCGCGGCGAGTTGCCATCAGGTAGTTCACCTGGGTATCGTCCCCCAGTGCATAGATGCGGGTGAGCGGGTTGTAGCTCATGCCGCTGACGTTGCAGATTTCCAGCCCGGCATTGCGCGCCATGCGCGACAGCTCGGAAGGCTTGAGAAAGCGCGCATATTCATGGGTGCCACGCGGCAGCATGTTGAGCACGTATTCCGCGCCTACCACTGCCAGCAGGTAAGCCTTGGCATTGCGGTTCAGGGTGGAAAAGAACACCCAGCCACCCGGTTTCACCAGGCGGGCACAGCTGCGCACCACGCTTTCCGGGTCCGGCACGTGTTCCAGCATTTCCATGCAGGTCACCACATCAAAACTGCCTGCTGCTTCGTCGGCCAGGTCCTCCACCGCAACACAGCGGTATTCCACGGCAACGCCCGACTCCAGGCTGTGCAGCTGGGCCACTTTCAGCGACTTCTTGGCCAGGTCGATTCCGGTTACCTGCGCACCGCGCTGTGCCATGCTCTCGGCCAGAATGCCGCCGCCACAGCCTACGTCCAGGACTTTGAGATCCTTGATACCGGCAAAGTCATCGATATAGTCCAGACGCAGCGGATTGATTTCATGCAGCGGCTTGAATTCGCTGTCCTTGTCCCACCATTTGTGGGCCAGCTGACTGAATTTGTCGATTTCCAGATCGTCTACATTGCTCATTGCTTACCTCGCCAGAATACGTTTGCGCCAGTCTTCACCACGCGCCTTGAGATCTGCTTCGTCCAGGGTGGTCAGCTGACGCTGGGTGAGCAGGGCGCGGCCCTTGACCCAGACATGACTGACCTGCTCGCGTCCGGCGGCATAGACCACATGCGATACCGGGTCGAAAGCCGGCGCGGTTTCCAGCGCTGAAAGGTCGATGGCAATCAGGTCGGCCTGTTTGCCCTGTTTGACCGAACCCACCTTGTCGGCAATGCCCAGTGCCTTGGCACCATTGAGCGTGGCCATGCGGATGGCGGTGGCCGCCGGTACGGCGGTCGGGTCCAGTGTGCCTACTTTGGCCAGCAGGGCGGCCAGACGGGTTTCGGACAGCATGTCCAGCTTGTTGTTGGAGGCCGCACCATCGGTGCCGATACCCACATTGACGCCAGCTGCCAGCAAAGCCGGTACCGGGGCGATGCCGGAAGCCAGCTTCATGTTGGACGCCGGGTTGTGGGCAATGGAAATGCCATGCTGGGCGGCAGCTTCTATTTCTGCGCTGTCCAGATGCACCATGTGCGCGGCAATCAAACGCGGGGTGAGCAAGCCCAGTTTGGCCAGGCGGGCCAGCGGACGTTGCTGGTGTTCGGTCACGCTACCGGCTACTTCATCTGCGGTTTCGTGGATGTGGCAGTGAATCAGCATGTTTTCGCGTTCGGCCAGCTCCACCACCTGGCGGAAGGTGGTGTCGGACACGGTATACGGTGCGTGCGGGGCCAGGGTGAAGGTAATCAGTTCTTCGCCCAGGAAGGCCTTGCGCTCTTCCATGCCCTTGCTGATGTATTCGCCGGCGTTGCTGCCGTAATTGGTGGGGAACTCCAGGATGGAGCAGCCGACAAAGGTACGCATGCCGGAAGCCAGCCCGGCGCGGGCCATGGCGTCATGGAAGAAGTACATGTCGTTGATGGTGGTGGTGCCACCGCGAATCATCTCCGCCATGGCCAGGCTGGCACCATCAAACACGAAGTCATCACGTACATGTTTGCCTTCTGCCGGCCAGATGTGGTTGTTCAGCCAGTCCATCAGTGCCTTGTCGTCGGCCATGCCGCGCAACAGCGTCATGGCGGAGTGGCCGTGCAGGTTGATCAGGCCGGGCATCAGCACATGGTTGTCCAGCGTGATGGTTTCATCCGCTTGCAGGTTGCCGCACTGTGCGATCGGCAAGATCTGGGCTATTCTGCCGTCTTTGATGGCAATGGCATGGTTTTCCAGAACCTCACCATCGTTTTCCACGGTAATGATCCAGCGTGCTGAAATAATAGTGTCATAGTGCATGTGTGACATCAGGCCAATCCTGGGGAATTCGGAATGGAGAGGATTGTAGGCTGCTGCCATGGGCATGGCAAATTGACCATGGGCTGTCCGCTGCGTTGCAGAAACTGTCGTCACGCAGTAAAAATCGCTTATAACGGAATAAGGTCTGACTTATCATGCGTGCATTCCCCGCATGCTTTGGCAGCATCAGTTTTTGCATCATTGAATATTGCCGGCGGATGTTTCGCGCCATTAACGCTTTTTGATTATCAAGACCAATGGCATCCCAAGAAGATAAAAACCCAGTCACTTCCAGTTTGTCACTGCGCGCGGTCTTTTTGATCGCCGTGGTACTCGGCTTGCTTATTCCTGCATCGATCATCAGTTATCTGAGTATCAACATTCAGCGGGATAACCTGACGGCACAACTGGAAACCGACGAAAAACGCTTGCTGGACATTGTTGCCCTGGGCATGCAGGAGCCGTTATGGAACCTGAGCCGCCAGGCTGGCAGCCCGTTGATTTCCTCGGTGATGGAAGACGCGCGGGTGGTATCCATTCGTGTGACCGATACCCAGTCCAATCAGGTATTCCTGTCTGCCTTGCGTAGTGAGCGCCGTGTGGGTGGCGTGTCTTTCGTGCAGAAGCCGGTGATTTACCGTGGCGAGGAGATCGGCCAGGTAACGCTGGAATTCGATACCGAACATCTGGCCAATGCCCTGCACAATCAGGTCAAGAACATCCTGCTGATTCTGGTGGCACAGCTGGTGCTGTCCATCTTGCTGATCATGAGCATTTTGCATTCCCGCTTCCTGCGGCCGATGCACAGCCTGACCGAGCAGGCTACCCAGCTGGCTGAGCTCAAGCTGGAATCGCCATTCTACTGGGCAAGGCGAGATGAAATCGGCAAGCTGGGCAAGCATCTTGAATGGACCCGCTCCGAACTGAAGCGCCTGATTGACGAGCTGCGCGCCAAGACACTGGCACTGGAGGCAGACATTTCGCGCCGCCGCGAAGTGGAAGATGCGCTGCGCCGCTCCGAAAACAAATACCGTGAACTGTTCTGGTCCAATCTGGACGGTATTGTCATTAGTTCGCTGGATGGTCAGGTAATGGATGCCAACCCGGCCTTTCTCAATCTGATGTGCTACAACCTGGACCAGCTCAAGCAGCAGAATTTCTGGTCGCTGGTGGGGCAGGAGAGCGAAGCGCTGGAGCGCTTCAACCTGGACAACAAGGTATTGCGTTTCGGTTATTGCGACGAATTCGAAGCGGTGTACATGAACCGCTTTGGCAATCATGTGCCGGTCAGTGTGAAAACCGTTGCCATGCGTGACGCTTTTGGCCGCATTAATGCGGTGTGGCGCATGGTGCGTGACATTTCGGAAAAGCGCGCAGCAGAAGAACGGGTGCAGCTGGCGGCCAAGGTGTTCGAAAACACCGTGGAAGGCATCATGATTACCGACAGCGAAAAACGCATTCGCAGCGTCAACAAGGCCTTTACCGAGATCACCGGTTATTCGCAGCAGGAAGTGCTGGGTCAGAAAACCAGCATCCTGTCTTCTGGCCGCCATGATGAAGCCTTCTACAGCACCATGTGGCAGGCCATTGATAATCAGGGTTCGTGGCAGGGGGAAATCTGGAATCGCCGCAAGAACGGTGAAATCTATCCGGAATGGCTGGCCATCAATGCCGTGCGTAACCCCTTGTCGGAAATCACCCACTATGTGGCCATTTTCAGTGACCTGACCGAACGCAAGGCGGCAGACGAGCGCATCCAGTTCTTGGCGCACTTTGACGTGCTCACCAGCCTGCCCAACCGTGCACACATGCACGACAGGGTGGAACTGGCCATTCATAATGCCTGCCGTGACAACGAGCAGATGGCCTTGCTGCTGCTGGACCTGGACCGCTTCAAGACTGTCAACGAGTCACTTGGGCATTCGGCCGGGGACATCCTGTTGCAGGTAGCGGCTGACCGCATCAAGTCTTCGCTGGCGGCGGGCGAGACGGTGGCGCGTCAAGGCGGGGACGAATTCATCATTCTGCTGCCTGCCATTTCCGACCCCAGCGAGGCTGCGCTGGCCGCCGAGCGTATTCGTGAATCGTTTGGTGCTTCTATCGAACTGCACAACCACACCATCACCATCACGCCGTCCATTGGCATCAGCGTGTACCCGGATGATGGTCGAGACTTTGAAACCCTGGTGCGCAATGCCGATGCGGCCATGTATCACGCCAAGTCGTCCGGTCGCAACAGCTACAAGTTCTACACTGCCGACCTCAATGCCCGCGCGCGCGAGATTCTGGCCATTGAAAGCCAGCTGCGCTTTGCGCTGGAACGCAACGAGTTTATCCTGCATTACCAGCCACAGGTCGCCATGGCCGATGGCCGTATTACCGGTGCCGAAGCGCTGATCCGCTGGAATCACCCCTCACTGGGCATTCTGGGCCCGGCACGCTTCATTGAAGTGGCCGAGGAGCGCGGCTTCATCGTGCAGATCGGTAACTGGGTGATTCGTGAAGCCTGCCGTCAGCTGGCCTTGTGGCATGACCAGGGGCTGCCCAAGATGTCGCTGGCCATCAATCTGTCCGCCTTGCAGTTCCGTCAGCAAGATCTGGCCGAGGTGCTGGAAAAGGCGCTCAGCAGCCATGGTCTGTCTGCCGACATGCTGGATGTGGAAGTGACCGAAAGTGTAATCATGGAAGATGTCACCAGTACCTTGCAGGCCATCGATAGCATCAAGGGCATGGGTTTGCAGCTGTCGATTGATGACTTTGGTACCGGTTATTCCAGCCTGTCCTACCTCAAGCGCTTCAAGGCCGACAAGCTGAAGATTGACCGCTCTTTCGTGCGTGACATCCCGAATGATCTGGACGACTCGGCCATTGCCCGGGCCATCATCAATATGGCGAAAAACCTCAACATGCAGGTGGTAGCTGAAGGGGTGGAAACCATAGACCAGTGGCACTTCCTGAAACAGGAAGGGTGTGACCTCATTCAGGGTTATCTGCTGGCCAAACCGATGCCGCCGGAGGAGTTTGCTGGTTTGCTGGCCAAGGGAACGCTGCTGCCGGGTGAGTGAGCCTGCCTGCAGAGGGATATAAAGAAACCGCAAGGGCTGCCCCTTGCGGTTTTTTCATTGCCTGTCAGAAGGCGTAACCGATGCCCACGCGGAAGATGTCGTTCTTGGTCGTGCTGTTGGGCTCGTAATAGCCATAGCTGCTCAGATCGCTGATGCCATACGAGTAGCTTTCGTGGCTGTAGCTGATCTTGCCATGGAAGCGCTGGCTGAACGCATAATCAGCCCCTACACCGTAGCGCTTGAAAGAGGAGTTGCCCAGCGTGGCTTCTGGCAGCGTGTAGCTATTGGTGCTGATTTTCGACTGGAAGGTGCGGCCATAAAACAGATCCGCATTCAGGACCAGTTTGTTGACCGGTGCTGCTTGCAACAACAACCCCAGGCCGCCGTAGTTATGGCTGTAGGTTTCATCCTGGGTGGCAGACAGGCCGCGTTCCCAGCGGTGGTGACCCAGTTCGACATAGGGGGTCAGCATGGTTTGCTTGGACAGACTGAAGCCCTTGCCGTAGCGGGCACTGTAGTTGTAGATGTGAGCCGTGCTGCTTGATTTGACCGAACCATAACCGGCATTGCTGTTGATGTACGAACCCACGTAATCAATGTTGCCGTTGCTGTAATTGAAGTCGAACTGCAGGTAGTCGTTACCCAGCGCCCAGTCGGACATGGATGTGGCGCTCAGGCCAAAACCGGGGATATTGCCGTTTTCCGTATCCAGCAATCCCGGAGCAGAGCCATGGCTGCCACCGGTTTCCGCATAGTCCATTTTGGTATTTTGCAGGTAGAGGCTGTACTGATTATTGGCAGCGAGAATGTCGGCATTGCCAGTTGAACTTTTAGCAGCAAATGCTGGGGTGATGAGGCAGGCAGCAGAACAAACAGCAAGGGTAGTGTGCAGAAGGCGCATACGGATGATTCACTTTCGGAGTTGGCTTGTTTCTGAATCGGCATTGTAAAAACCAATGGCATGCACAAGAAAGCAGAGCCTGAATAGGCTTTGTTGTGGATTGACATGCATAGCATTGGTTTTTAAACCAATGGCATTTTATGTTGATTGCCATGATCTATTCAATTGTTACGATCAAATCTGCACAAATAAAAAAATGGCCTTGTCGGATAACAAGGCCATTTGCGTTTTCTGTTGTAGGTTTGCAGAGTTCGTGAAAAACGTGGCCCTTGATTTCAAAGCGTTTTTTCATCGTCGTGCACATGCCGCTGAGGGTGTAAGGTGCAGATTTCGCGAAAAAAAC
>NZ_JACAXB010000009.1 GCF_013391415.1 Aquitalea sp. LB_tupeE | reverse complement strand
CCCATGTCTGCGGCAAGCCATCTTCTTGTGCAACTAGCTCGAACAGCAGCCCGATCCGGTTCTGTGTGGGAGCCGACTTGTTGCTGATGAAGTACCAGAAGGCATCATTTTGGAGGGACTTTTCTAGTTGATCCCACTCGTAGGCGATGCGCAGCTGACCACTTGTAGGATCAGCTCCGGCTCTTGTGTTACGACGTAAAAATAGCGCGCGGATGAGCTCATCAGACGTCAGAGGTATCTTGCCCACATTCAACCGGGTAAAGGCCTCTACTGGGTGGTCCCCCTCAGCTAGTTCGAACCAGATGAGCTTAACCTGGTTGAGCAGCGCAGCCTTGATCGTTTCCACCTCGCTATCGTGCTGTGCAAACCAGCCCTCGATGATCTGCATAGCCTGATGGAGGTGAAAGTTGTCGGCATTGGCCTCCGCCTCCACTGGAGAAGGATCGGCCAGAAAGTCCGCCAGCTTAGGGCGAGTTTCATAGACTAGCAGGTAGAGTGGCTGACGGAAGCGTTCGGCCAAGCGCTCGTTGAAGTGGCGCATTATCAATAAAAGACTGGTCAGACGCTGTTGGCCATCCACTACCTCCCAGTCCCCCTGTGGCCGCGCCTTGATCACCAGCGGCTGCAGGCAGTAAAACTCCTGGGGCTGAGGATTGGGACGCTGAGTGAACTCACGGATATCGTCTAGCAGCTGGGTCACCTGGAGCGGGGACCAGCGGTATCCCCGCTGGTAGGCCGGTATGAAGAAGCGCTGTGGATGCCCATCCGAATGGAGGGTGCGTAGCTCATGGACGGTTTTGAGTTGGATCTGTGGTGTTGTCATAACAGGCAGGCCATCCGGGTCAGTCATTCATGCCTTGCTTTATTAGCAAGGCGAGCGTGGTTAATTTTTGTCATGTCGGAGCGCTCGGTACTGATGATGAATTGCTCCAGTCAGGGACTAGGACAGGACTGGCTTAAGCTGTTCCAGCCAGCCAGCCAGCCGGAGCCGACTGGCCTCCCTAGCTTATGAGCACTGGTGCGGGTTGCTGCGGGCGAGTGTCGCCAGCCTCTTACTCGCCTTTCCCCTTCGGGTGTGGACTACGAAAACGAGAATAAACCTTGCGTGAAATCCACTCCGACACTAGGGATTGAAAGTCCTTCTCGTTCATAAAACGCGCAAAGATGTCCTCGTTCTGCTCCATGCGCTCGATAAACAGCGTCTCCAGAAGACCTGAGAACAGAAGAGCAAATTTCTCCTCTGGGTTGACGGCAGCGGCTTCGCGCAGCGAGCCATCCTCGATTGCCGCCTCTATGATCTGGTCAAAGAACAGTTGGTCGGCATCGGTGAAGTCTGTGCCAAACCTTTCGTTGATGACTTCGATCAGGCTCGAAAGTGGGACGTCATCGTCGTGACGTGCACCTGAACCAACTTCGCGAGGACCGTCCAGCGGCTCTGCTTTTCCGTCTCGCAGACTGATCGATCCCTCACTGATTTTTTGCAAGCGGTAATACTCCAGCCGCACTTCGTCATCAAAGCTATAGCGTTGGCCGGTGGTGCGCTTGGGGAACTTGGGTGAAAGGAATCGGAAGAAGGTATACAGACGCTCCAAATCTGAATCCTGGTAGGGAACGACTTGCGACAGAAACGCGTACAGATTGCGGAAGGCATTGAGCTTGCCACGCCATAACTCGGCCTGCTCCTCGTCTTCCTCCTGCAGCGCCTTGAAGCGATCCACGGCCGGATCGAGCGCGGCATTCATTGCCTGGTGATCAGCCTGGCTCTGTCGTTGTTTGGGCTTGAAATAGATGCCGATGAAGCGCTGCACCTCCTCACCCAGATAGATACCCGAGGCATCGAGCTCTGCCTTGATGGCGTACATCCTGTTCGGGTCAGCTTCCTCACCCATTTCGCTGCCCTCGTAGTATTCCTTGAAGGCTGCCTTGATCTCCTCACGGTCGTTCACAAAATCCAGAACGAAAGTGTCCTCCTTGAGGGGGTGCATGCGATTCAGGCGCGAAAGTGTCTGCACCGCCTGAATGCCCGCAAGGCGCTTGTCGACATACATCGTGTGCAGCAGAGGCTGGTCAAAGCCCGTCTGGTATTTCTCCGCAACCAGCAAGACCTGGTATTCCGGCGAGTCGAATTTTTCGGGAAGCTCGCCTTCCTTGATTCCGCCGTTCATCCCAACCTCGGTCCAGGTCCTGCCCGGCACTTCGTCGTCCGCCACTTCGCCGGAAAACGCCACCAAAGTCTTGATCCAGCTATAACCCTTTTCGCGGATATAGGAATCGAAGGCCAACTTGTAGCGCACGGCCTCCAATCGGGAACCGGTTACGACCATTGCCTTGGCTTTACCGCCAACCTTGTGGCGGGTGACGGCATTGAAATGCTCGATCATCACCTCGGTTTTCTGGGCGATGTTGTAAGGGTGCAGGCGCATGAAACGGGCCAGTGCCTTGGCCGCCTGTTTGCGCTCGACGTTGGGGTCATCCTCGCTCGCCTTGACCAGCTTGTAGTACGTAGCGTAGGTCGTGTAGTTCTTCAGCACATCCATGATGAAGCCCTCTTCGATGGCTTGCCTCATGGTGTATCGGTGGAAAGGTTGACCTGCTTTGCCCGCCTCAGCCCGCCCGAATACGGCCAAGGTCTTGTGCTTCGGTGTAGCCGTAAAGGCAAAGAAGCTGAGGTTGGCCTGGCGCCCGCGCTTGGCCATGCTGCGGTAAAGCTCATCCAGATTGTCGACGCCTTCTTCGACTGCGTAGCGTGCCGCTTCTTCCCGCAAGACGTCGCCGCCCAACACTTCCTTGAGGTCCGTTGCCGTTTCACCGGATTGGGAGCTGTGCGCCTCGTCGATAATCACGGCGCAACGTCGGGTAGGGAGTACTCCATCGGAGTTCTCGCCGCGCTCCTCGGCCATCTTGGCCAGCTGCCTGGTGACAAAGGGAAATTTCTGCAAGGTCGAGATGATGATCGGCACGCTGTTGATCAGCGCCTCGGCAAGTTGCCGTGAATCCTCGTTGATCTTCTGAACCACGCCTTGCCGGTGCTCAAATTGGTAGATCGTGTCCTGCAACTGGCGGTCCAACACACGGCGGTCGGTAATCACAATCACCGAATCGAAAACCTTGTGGTCGGCCTCATCGTGCAACGAAGCCAGACGGTGCGCCAGCCAGCCGATAGTGTTGCTTTTGCCGCTACCAGCTGAATGCTCCACCAGATAATTGTGGCCGGGGCCTTCCAACCTTGCTGCATCTTCCAATTCGCGTACGGCCCGCAGCTGGTGGTAACGCGGAAAGACCATGGTTTCCTTCTTGATCTTTCGCCCATCGTCGGTGCGCTTTTCATCCACTTGCAAGTGCATAAAGCGGGCAAAGATATCCAGCAGACTGTCGCGCTGCCACACTTCCTCCCAGAGATAAGCCGTGCGATAGGCACGGCCCGCCGGATCGGGCGGATTGCCCGCGCCGCCATCCCGCCCCTTGTTGAAGGGCAGGAAATGCGTGGCGCTACCGGCTAGCCGGGTTGTCATGAAAACCTGCTCGGTATCCACAGCAAAGTGCACCAGCGCTCGGCGCTTGAATTCAAACAGCGGCTCACGGTGATCACGATCCTGCTGGTACTGGGCAATTGCGTTCGTCACGGCCTGCCCCGTCATCGGGTTTTTCAGCTCGGCAGTGACTACCGGAATGCCATTGATCGACAGCACCAAGTCCAACTCATTGGTATTGCGCTGGCTGTAGCGCAACTGTCGGGTAACGCCGAGGCGGTTGGATGCGTACTGAGCTGCCAGCTCGGGGTTCATGCCATGGGCCGGCTTGAAGTAAGCCACCCGTAGTGTGCGTCCATAACACTTGAAGCCATTGCGCAGCACCGCCAATGTGCCGTGAGTGTCGAGCCAGTGGGTCAGGTCTTTCAGGACTGTGGCTTCGGTGTTGGTGCCGTGTAGGGCTTCGAGCTTAGCCCATTCTTTGGGTTGTGCTGTGCGAATAAATGTCAGTAGCACCTCAGAGAACAGCGCGCGATCACCATCGTATTTGTCCGGTCCGATTAATTCGTAGCCAGCGCCCAGCAAGTAGGTTTCGATGGTTGACTCGAACGCTTCCTCTGAATGAATCTTCATATTCTTCCTGCCTGACGCGGATTGAGTTGATTTCCCATATTGTCGAAACAAGCGGGAGCAGCCTTGAAGATTGCGATGAGCTCACACTTCACGTCGGCGTGAGCAGCAAAGACACTCATCCAGATACTGAAGAATCCCGTTTCTTCGGCTTGCCCCAGTATCGACTGACGCTGAATATCTGTTGGATTCTGCTGGTAAGCAGCCAGTGCAATCTGCGCTTTGACCCAGGCGTTTTTGCGTCGGCTTGTGATGTCGTAGGCGAGCCCCAGTGACTGATAGCTGGCAGCCACAGCGGGTGTCTGATCCAGACCTGCCATCTCAAGGGTGCGCTGGGCCATTTGCTGATGCACAATAGAACCGAGTCCTGCTGACACGGAAATCCGTCCATGTTGATCGTAGGAGTAGGCGGAGAAGGTATTGTCCAAATGCGGCCAAGCCTGATTCCGCAATATTCCAGTTTGCCGATTTGCGTCCTGATAGTGTCTCTTGTATGTATTGCAGGACTTACAGGCGAGCAAGAAATTGCCCCAAGTAAGTGCGAGTCTGCCGTGCGCCTTTTGTGGCTTGACGTGTTCCACATCGAGGTGCATTGCCTCAATTGAGCGCTCACAATATGCGCAGAACTCGCCCATCGCTGCGATCAAATTTGGCTTCGCCTGCTTGTGGTCGGTCAGCACAGCTCCAGTCTTGATGTGGTTTACGGGCCTCACGGCGTTCCTTCTCCGTTTCGATTGCCTTCCCGGAATGCGGCGACACGTTGGACCTCTAGAAACGCCCGGTATGCAGGTTCATCTGGAAAGGGGGCCACCAGTTCTTCAAGGCGTGCCTTGAGCTCGCCCAATTGCTGCTCATCACCGGGTTGAGCGGTTTCCAATAATTGGTAATACTCGCGGGCGGCGTCGAGCATCTGGGTGTAGCGGGGGACAATATTCGGATCTTCGATCCCCATAACCTTGGTCGCCACTTCTTCAAGTCCCCTATTGGCATACTCGCCAGGATCTTGAAGTGCTTCATCGTCGAGATTTTCGCCAAGCAGGCGCAACTCGCCAGGGCGCAAGGTCTGGACAACAAATGGCGAATGCGTCGTCAGAATGAACTGCATACGAGGGAACGTTCGCCGTAATTTTTCCACGATTTCGCGTTGCCACTGCGGGTGCAGGTGCAACTCAACTTCATCGACCAGCACTACGCCCGTGCCCTGCAATGGATCGTCAAGCTCGGGGTTTGCCAGCACGAGACGCCTGCAGAGATCGATCATCATCGCCAGCAGCGCCCTTTCACCATCGGACATTTGGGTCAGATCGAGAGTTTGACCTTGCTTGGAAACGAGTAAGCGCAGCGGCTCCTGCTCGACGCGAATATCGCTGAAGCCAGGCAAGAATTCCCTTACAGCCCGGTCTATCGTTTCCAGCGTTCGCTGATTTTTTTGATCGCGGTCTTCACCTCGGACAATGCTGTCAGCCCATCCACGATAACGGCTCATGAAATCGCGGAAGTCGATCTGGCGGTTAAACAGCGCGCCGTGGTAAGCGGCCGATTGGCTTTGAGGCAAGCCGGTGAGCAAGCGCTTCGGCAAACGATAGGCAGCGCGATCAGTGGTGTAGTAGACGGCAATCGGGGCTGCGTCACCGGCCCGTTGTGGGTCGCCATAAATTCGACGAATCTCACGCTTGATTTGCGGCAACAACTTGCCCGGCCGCTGACCCTCTGCCGGGTCGTAATCAATCGCAAATTCGACGGGAATGTCTTCGAACGATGCAGAAAGCGAGATCTTCAGTGCGTGCTCGCCTTGATGAACATCCTGCGGCTTGAGATATTTGTAGCCGCCCCTTGCGGGGGTGACCTGCGGCAGCAATCGAGAGAGCAGCAGAGAAAGGGCATCGAGAATTGCGCTTTTACCGCGTCCGTTGACACCGGCAATGACAGTTACACGCTCCGAGAAAGCAAAGCGTTCGCTGCGGAACGGCCTGTAGTTCGATACTTCCAGTTCGCGCAGTATCATGCAGCCATCTCCCCAGCATCCAGTTGCCCGGTTACTGCCGCTGAAATCAGCGCCGAGCGGCGTTCTTGCAGCAAGGTAATTGTGCGCTCGGTAGCGCTTGCAAGGGCATCAAGCTTTTGTGTTTCGATCTGAACGTGTTTAACAATCGCCCGCTGTTCATCCAAGGGAGGGACTGGCAACCACGCCTCATAGAGTCCCTCCGGATACAGTCGCAGGCGTGATGACCACACGCCTTTGGAATAGCGCGTGATCTCTTCGACAAAGCGCGGAGTGCGCACCAATAGATCCACGTATTCTGGATCGAGTTCAGCCACAGGCTGATAGACGTTGTAGGCCGGGCTGACAATGCCGGGCTGGCGGGCCACGCCCATTGCGCCCATCCAGGCCCACAGGGTATTGATGACCAGATCGCCTGCCTGGCAGCGCTTATAGCCCTCTAGGCTCTCGGCCATAAACATGTTCACGTCCTTCTCGGCGCGACTGGTGACGCCGGTCAGGTGCGAAACCGTCAGTAACTCCTCGTCACCGGAATCGGAACGATCATCGCGCTCGGTGAATAGCCACTTGGCACGTTCAACCTGCCAATGGGCTGGAATCTCGCCGAGCCAGGGAACGTCGGAGTCGCGGCGTGGTGCATCTTTGTTGAGGCCCTTAGTCAGAAAGTCGGCGATGATGGCACGGCGTTTATCGGCGAGAAGATTGAGCAGCCGTTGCTTTTCAGAAATCAGTGTGTCGAGCCGAGTGGTTTCTGAATCCAAGAAGTCAGCGATTAATTCTTGCACTTGCGGTTCTGGATACGCAATTTGCAGCTCACCGAATTTGTCGACTGTGAAATGAGCAATAGTCGCCTTATTGCACAGCACGTCGAACCAGCCACTCCAAGCAATATGCCGAAGCACATAGCAGAGATATCGAGTGCTGTTTCCGTTCTTGCTACGCACACGATGTAGGGCGTTTTGGATGATTGCCTCATCCGGAAGACCGCCAGAGTAAATGGCTGCTCTCCCAACTTCCCCACCCTCGCATACGAGGAGATCACCTTGAACGATAGAGCAGGACTGTATTTCGCCTTCGCTTGCGTACATGGTCGCAACATCGCTCAAACTAATTCCAGACCACTGTACATTGGCAGCGCGCAGATACGGCACGAGCTGATCCGCTGGATTTCTGGGCTCGGGTTGAAGCATCTTCCCTAGCACGATGTCAAAGAGAAATTTGGCTTCAGCGACTTTCCAACTCGATGCCTGAATTGGCTGATATGGAGGGTACTCAGTTGCCATTGCCACCCTCCTCCGTCCGATACGCCTGCTGCGGATCGTTAGGCTCATCCGGATTGATTATCACCAATCGCCCACCCCACATCAGGGGGCGCGGGTAGGAATTGCGCACATGGTGGGAATCGCTGTGCAGTAGCAAGGCTAGGTCGCCCAGCAACGTGGCCAACAAAGCCCGGCGCGCGATTTCTTCATTCGGGGAGGGGTTAGTTGGCAAGACCTCGAAGTTGTAAGATAGGGCTTCGAGGTTGGCAGATAAGACTGAGGACTTGGTCGGTAAGCCCGCTTCGTCGCCCCCCTGCCGGGCATCGCGCAGTCGGCACAAGGCTCCGCTGGCGGCCAAGGCATCGACCTTGTTCAGTTCCCGGTAAGTGTCGTTATCGATGCCCGCCCCCTTTGTGTCGCGTTTGACCTCGATGTGTTCGTTCTCATCAAGGAGGTTCAAGCTTTCTAGCAGTTCAACAGCAATCACACGCTTTTCTCCTGGGTCACCTCGCGTAAAAGCCGGACGATTTCCTCTTCGGCACGTTTCAAGTCGGCATCAATCTCACTCAGCACACGAGGGGTGGTGAAGCGATAGAAGTGCCGGTTGAAATTGATCTCGTAGCCCACTTTGGTTTTTTCGTGGTCAATCCATGCATCCGACATGTGGGGGAGAACCTCACGTTCGAAATAGACCTGTACGTCTTCCTTGAGCGGCACATTCTCGAAATCACGCAGCTTGGAGTTGGCTTCATATTCAATCTTGCCGCCGGATTTCTTGGCAATCACGGCTTTTGCCTTGGGGTCGATTTTCGTGAAGGACTCGCGGAAGGCTTTGACCTGCGGCGCGCGCCATTTGCTGTCTCGATTTTTCAAGATGGCTTGAACCTGCTTCCAGGTAGCGTTCCAGTCCAGGCTCGGGTCACGGCCAATGCTTGCATCAATCGCCTGAAGGTCGTCCAGCAGATCCGGGCAAGCATCAAGGAAGCGCTCTTTGCGTTCGAGCGTAATCTGGAATGCCAAACGCAAGGGGCGCTCAATGGTCAGGCGGTTGTAGCCGAAGTCCGCGTTGTCGAAAACCTTGCTGGTGGCGCTATCGTGCATGTCGCCATACTCACGGACGATCTCCGTTATATGGGCATCGGAAAACTCCCGACGCTTGTCACCCAAACTACGACGCAGCGATTGCCAACGGTCACGCCCATCGATCAACTGGATCTTGCCCCGGCGGCGCGCCTCCTTACGGTTGGTGACGACCCAGATATAGGTGCCAATGCCGGTGTTGTAGAACATCTGCTCGGGCATGGCGACGATGGCTTCGAGCCAGTCGTTTTCGATGATCCACTTGCGGATTTCGCTTTCACCGGAGCCTGCGCCACCTGTGAACAGAGGTGAGCCATTAAAGACAATGGCCAAACGCGAACCGTCAAGATTTTTGGCAGCATCAACCGGCTCAAACTTGCTGACCATATGTTGCAAAAACAGAAGTGCGCCATCATTCACGCGCGGTGTTCCGGCGCCAAAACGGCCCGCGAAACCATGTTTTTCATGCTCGCGTACCACCTCTTTCTGTTGCCGCTTCCAATCCACCCCAAAGGGAGGGTTGGCAAGGAAATAGTCGAAGCGCTCGTCCGGAAACTGGTCGTCGATCAAGGTGTCGCCGAACTTGATTGTCGAGGTTTCCTTTTCTTCTGGGCCTGTGCGTAGCAGCAAGTCGGATGCGGCTACTGCGTAAGAACGCGGATTGAAGTCCTGCCCATAGACGTACAACTTGGCACCCAAGTTGTGTTGCCGAAGGTACTTACGTGCCTCGGACAGCATCCCGCCCGTGCCGCAGGTCGGGTCCAACATCTTTCGCACAGTGCCAGGCTTGGTAAGCAAGTCGTCGTCGTGCATGAACAGCAGGTTCACCATAAGGCGAATCACCTCACGAGGCGTAAAGTGATCACCGGCCGTCTCGTTTGCCTGTTCGTTAAAGCGCCGGATCAGGTCTTCGAAGAGCAAGCCCATCTCGATGTTATCGACAGCGCTGGGGTGAAGATCGACCTCGCAAAACTTCTTGATGACGAGAAACAAGATGTTGTGCTCACGCATGCGTTCAATTTCGTTACCGAAATCGAAGCGCTCAAAAATCTTGCGGACGTTTTCTGAAAAGCCATTGATGTACGAAACCAGATGCAGATGGGCGTTATCTGGGTCGCCCTTCAATTTTTCGAAACTGAGCGGTGAGTGATTGTGAAAGCGTTGCCCGGAAATTTTGTTGAGCACACTGTCTAACGCTTCACCGGCCAGCTTGCCTTGATACTGGGCGTACTTAGCCAGTACAGCATCCTTGGTGCTTTCGAGCACGCAGTCAAAGCGCCGCAGCACGACCAAGGGCAGCATGACACGCTCGTATTGGGGAGGACGATAAGGGCCCCGGAGCAAGTCGGCGATGCTCCATATGAAGTTGGACAGTTCGTGGCTCTTGCTCATTTGCTTTCACCTAACATAATCAAAAATTTGGTTGCCAAAGCAATCGGTTCGATCTCACAGACATTTTTCTTCGACTTAATCAGGCCATAACCCTCCATCATCCGAAGCGTGCGCGACAGATTCGGCACTTGCCGGCCGGTGAGTTCGGCAAGTTCAGTGAGCGACTTGGGGCGTTTATCACGGATGAGACGCAGCAAGGACTGGTTGTCTTCAGACAGCACTGCCGCCATCGTGGCCATCGATTGGAACCAGACAGTCGGCTGGCTCTTGCCCGGAGGCGGCTCCTGTTCTCCAGAACGACGAATACTGACAACGCAGCGCTTCATCTCGGATGAACTGATTGGCATGGCATAGGTCATGCATTTTATCAATGTGGCACAAGTGCAGCCAGCGCTTGTTAAACAGGCTTAGTCTGTTCCGCACCCCATGGACAGCGGGTTACGCTCTATCACCTGCGGTCACCTCTCACCCCTTGCGAAGGCAGTCGCGCCGGCGTTTGTCCATCCATGCTAGCCAACCAGCGCGATGAGCATGAGCATCGTGTAATGCATGATGCCAGGGTCGACCTGGTTGATCGTGATAAGCGGTCACAGCTTGGTCGAAAACCGTCGTATCGATCAACGGACGCAAGTCGAACCAGCCAGTTAGATTAGTCGGCCACTGACCGCCGATCACCGTTCCCAATACTTCGCGGTCAAACTGGCTATCGCACGCGATCGTCACATTTCGGGGCAGGGTGGCGAACCAAGCACGTAGTCGGACGGCCAGGTCGAGGCGCTTGACCATCGCTCCTTCGATCTGGCCCAACAGGGGCCACACTGTTGAGCGCACAAAAGCGTTGCAGCGATTACGGTCAAAGTCTTGAAGTTCCGCGTAGAAAACGTGCCGACCGTCCTCGGACACCATGCCGATGCTGATCGGCTCGCGGTCGGCGAAGTCGGCAAATTCGGTGTCGAGAAAAATCAACATGCGCCACCTCCACCACCGATAGTCTTACACGGCCATGTTTCGGCGGATCCGTGCCGTTTAAGGAAGTCTTGAACGTCTTGCCTTAAAAAAAGATAGGTTGTACCACCATCTACCATTGGTCCCGTCACCGGTATAAGTCCCCGATTGATCAGTGCACGTGCAACATTGCTTCTGCCGTAGCCTGTCATTTCCTCAAGAGCATGTCCCCAAAGATAGCGCGACTTGAATCTATCCAGGGTTGTCTTGGGCAAGCTCAGTCCTCGCGTTCTTTCAGGGGGTAGCAAGTCATGCAGGAAACCATGGTCACGTAGCCAATGCAGGGTATAGCCCTTAAGACCAAGGTAGCGGGCAGCAAGTTGCATCGTGAAGAAGGGCTGTGATTGCCAGCGAGCAGTAAACCAGGTCTCAAACTGCTTCATATCAAGCATCAAGCCCCTGATTCCCGGATAACAGGGATCTCGTGCAATGCAGTCGAGTTCCCCTGCCCGGATAGCGTTCAGCAGGGTAACAAGGTCAGCGCCATGGCTGCTTCTTGAGCGGCAAATCTTTTCGAGCGAGATCACGCTGTCACAATCTGGGGTCGCATGAACTTGGATGTTCAGCCCGCCCAATAACTTATCAAGGTCGGACTTTTCGAATACCCATCGGAGGCGGCGTTCATTGCCCCCTTCAGGTTGATAAACTGCGGTGAGCAGCCCGCCTTTCACGAATAGTCGCACGCGTGGAATGGTGGTCGCCAGGTATTCCGCAGCCTGTGCGAGTGTGAACAGCTTTCCCTCACTGTTTTGCTTGAAGCGCAGGACTGACTGTCGGTCGATGACCAGAAACCTCAACTCTCCCTTGGATTGCTGATACCAGCCTTGTATGTGTCCTTGATTGACGAGGGTGATCAACTTCTTACGGGTAATACCAAGCTTTTCCATGGCTTCTTTGGCTAGGATGGTCGGATGCTCGGCGGCAATGTCGTCTGCAAACCGATGCCGGTCAGCGATGACTCCTTTCCAGTGCTCAGAAACAAATCGTTCGAATTCATGACGGACGAAATGAAGCTCCGGATGGGTGAGAGTGCGATTGAGGGCAAGTAGCTGAGCGCCCACGAATCGGTACATGTGCAGCGCATGTGCTTGCGATTGGTCACACAAGCCCAGCATGAATGAATGAAAGGACCGGGGCCAATGCGTGAGCATCTGGGCAGCACAATCGAGTACGGGAAATGCGATGGCAATACGATGGTGGTCCGGTACCTTGAGCGATTTCTTGAGCTCCCCGTAGCGACCGTTGCAACCGAGCGCCCAAAGTAGATCGAGAAAACGTGGCAGGCGGACATCAGCCAACAATTGGGCCAAGCCGACCTCTACGGGGTGGGGAGGTTTGAAATTTGTATCGGAACTGGTTGCCTCAGCGAGTTTGATGCTGATCATCTGGGCAATCTGTATCACGCTGTCGGATACGGCAGAGAGTGGGCCCACTGTAAGCACCTGCCCACAACGACAATGTGTCAGGCCTCCGCTGTACCACCCTACTGGTTGGTTGCATGACGGACATTGTTCATGGAGTAGTCGTTGGTGATTTGGGCAGGCAACCTGCAGGGTGATCAGCCACTCGGCTTTCCAGTAACCACCTTCCCGCAAGCAATCTGGGCACCACCGACGATGATCAAGGCTCCAGTAAGTAGATTTGATGCCAAGCTTCTTGTTGGGTTGAATTGGCAGGTCGGAGCTTGATGGGCCCCACAGGTTTTGTTGCAAATCCGGACCGTGACCGGTGGCCAGTTTCACAAACTCCTCAAAACTCTGTGCTGGCATGCCGATGTGCTTGCGGTAATTCTGCAGCCGCGGCAGCGACTGAAAATCATTGGCTGCCCCCAGGCGCAGCAGATAGCCGATCGTACTTTCGGATGGTTTCGGTAAGGGACGAACGGGAAGAAGCGGAATCATCACAATAACGCCCGCCAGTGCTACTAGCGGGGGCTCCTATGGTTAAGTTGCTGAGGTGGCCATAGCCGAGAAGGCCGTCGGGGCGAAGAGCTCGTTCGCCTTGTTCAATTGCCGACGAACAAATTTCTTATGGAACGGGTTCAATGCCCCTACGCCTTCAGCCCACAGGTTCTGGCGAAATGACTCCTCAAGCATCCAGTTTTCAACAGCTTTCTTCCCGTTCTCTAGACGGATTTCCATTGCGCCAATTAGCAGCTTGCTGAGGTAGCCGATCAACCCATTCGTGGCGTAGAACAGTCGGTACAGCATATCCCCATCGTGGAGGCCAATTGGGGTGCCACCGTGGATTTCGCTATCAAACCAGCTGACCACTCCGGCGAAATCAGCCGCTGAGTCTTCGTCCTCGACCGAAAACGGTGTGAGATGATGCACACCATCCAAGCGCCGGCGCAGCTGCTCGTTGGTGCTCAGAAGCGCTTGCCCGTAGGGAAGTCCTGCAAGTACAACAGGGATCTCAATCTGGTTGAGCAGCGTTTTGAGCCACTCGGTCTCATTGTTTGACCCGAAACTGCGCTTGTTGGCACCGAGTAAATGCTGCACCTCGTCCAGCATCAACAATTCGACCTTAAGTTTTTGCAGTGAAGTAATCACCCGGTCGGTCTTTTCGTTGACTGTGCCTCGGTAAGCCATTGGGACTCCCATGGCCTTCAAGATGTCCTCGGCTACGCTGCGCACGGTCGGTGAGGATTTGATCTCGACATGCAGTACGGGAATCCGCCGGAACTCGGTCTCCTCGGTCGCTGGGAAGTAGTGGACGTACTCCTCAAGTACCGAGCTTTTGCCGGCCCCTGAGGGGCCGAGGATCATCAGATGGCGAGGACGATTGCCTGCGAGCGCCATTTTGTGAATCCTGATGATGCGACGGTACGCTTCCTCAAAAGCAGGAAAGAGAAGGCGCTGCTTTTCGATGGCTTTGATCGCGTCATATACATTTGAGGTGTCGGCGATCATGTCTGTGGTGAGGGGGATCATGGTTGACCTCCTTTCCCCAGAGGATGGGAGCTCGTTTTGAATTGCCGTGGAATCACGGGTGGCAGGACCTGCTGAATGGCTTTTAGAGACGCTGGTTCTGCATCTAGACTTGTTGCCGGAGCCTGCTGAGAATTGGTACCTGACAATCTAGCTGCCCGTTTGCGTTTTTGGAGCTTCTTACTAGCAAGTTGCTCGCCGATTACCTGACGAATCTGTTCTTTGGCTTGGGCGCGTTTCAGGGGATCGGTTTCCGATAGACCGGCCTCGCGCAACTCCTGACAAATGAGCTGATGGACCTCCAGACGCAGGCCTGAGGCATAGTCAAATTCGATTGCTGGTACTTTGATGGCTTCCCCGGTGCCAGGATGGACGACGTAGATGTGGCCAAGGTCGGCTCGGTTATAGCGAACCTGTACGGTTACCTTCTCGCCGTATTGGTGGCGGATCGGATAGACCTCCCGGCTGTTGTAACGCAGGTTGAACAGCTCGATGCCGTAGTGCCAAAGTACCCGTTCTTCCCCCTCGGTCAACGCAACATCCAGCACTTTCAGATCCGGTAAGGCGGGTGGGTTGTCATGGATGCCGTCCTGCCACATTCCCAGCGGCGTACGCTTGAGGCCACGATGAAACTTGACCGAGTACACGTCGACAATCCAGATGTGTAGGGCATGCATGAGTTCGTCGAATGTGGCTACGGCGGTTTTCAGCGGATCGTATCCATGGCGTTCCATCCAGTTGGAGAGGCTGGTTCCTGCCTGTGCATGCAGAAAGTTGCGAGAGATCGAGCCCAAGGCTCGCTCGATCATTCCTTTGAAGTAAGGTTTTCGCTTTGGGCAGAATTGCAGAATGATGCCAAGCTCGAAGCAAGCTTGCTCTAGGGCGTGGCTATGAAACTCCAAGCCGTTGTCGCAGACCAGGACCTGCATGAGACCAAAGCAGGGCCATGTCCCCTCGACGCGCGGGTAGCACTCATTTACATAAGACTTCGGCAAGATTGCATTCCGTAGGCAGCCGAATACTGCTTCGGTACTCGGGCCTCCGAAGCTGACATAGATGCCGAGAATCATCCGGCTTTTACGGTCGATGATGACGGTCAGCCATGGACGACCGAGCGGCATGCCGGTTTTTTCATCTACGACAAACAGATCTACTGGTGTGTGGTCGACTTCAGCAGTTTCCAATATGAACTTGGCTTTGGGGCTGTCCAAACTTGTGCGGAAGCGGAGTGATGCTTCTTGCTTGCCAAATTTGGCCACAGCTTTCTCGTAAGCCGGGTAGGCAAGAACTGCTCGACGTATGGTGTCATAACTCGGTAGAGGCAAGGCGCTATCGGGCGCACGCATTTGGTTCAAGGCATGAACCCGGACACGTAAGGCATCATGAAGGTTCACAATGCTTAATCCCGGTACTTCCAGATAGCGGGTTTCGATCAGTTCGATGAGTGCTTCCTGAACCTCGGTTGGGAAGCGGCAGCCAAACCATCCACGGGAATAGGGCTTTTCCAGCAAAGCGAACGGATGATCATTATGCTGCAGCTTTTTTTTGAACCATCTGTATATGGTTACAGTCGAGGGGACCTCAGGGTCTTCAAGTTGCTGAGCGATGTATTCGAGAAGTGGCCGGAGCTTGGCTGGAGTGAAGACGATCTTATTCCCCATGGCCGAGAGCGCATCCAGATATTTTTTCCGTCGTAAGGCTTCCTCAATTGCTTTCTGTCGATAATTGCACAGCGTATCGGGTGGTGTACGGTTCTGTTCGGCCACGAACGGAGGGTTGGCGACCGGCTTAGATGTAATGCGCCCACTGGCCCATAGCTCCAGAAGCTTCTGTTTGGTGAACTGGCACACGACTAAGGAGGCGATATCCTCCAGTGTTACGAGGTTGCCGTTGATCACCCGGACGACGCTGACTTCTCGCCCGTCCAAGAGGAAGGCGCTGCCATGGTTAAAGCGAATTGACGAAGACATAGTCGGCCCCCTGTTCCGTCAAAGTGATCACCGTGTCAGTGGTGACCGGCTGATCAAGATCGCAGCTCACCAGTCTATGGGCCACTAGGTGCATGATGGCCGCCAAGTTCCCTAGTTCCTGCGCAAG
This sequence comes from Aquitalea sp. LB_tupeE, assembly GCF_013391415.1. Classification (GTDB taxonomy): domain Bacteria; phylum Pseudomonadota; class Gammaproteobacteria; order Burkholderiales; family Chromobacteriaceae; genus Aquitalea. Next base: position 61,369 of record NZ_JACAXB010000009.1, on the reverse strand, counting down.
CTCGCCGATGGTTGCCCGGCTGTTGTGGCCAAAGTGGCTCAACAGTTGCTGCCTTGCCAGCCGGTCCTCTAGTGAGAATGGTCGACGCAAGTAACGGTGCAGTTGCTTGAGGTTGTCTAGCCGATGTGGCGTTCGAATGGTGTCACTTGTGAGCACAATGAACTCGTGACCTTGGCGCTGCATGGCATCACGGATGTGTTGTAGCTTTTCGTTAACGTCCGGCCTGGCAAGGGAACGCGCCGGTTTTACCTCAACGATCAAAATCGAGCCGTCGCTTATCGTCAGGGCGTAGTCAGGGGTATAGCGCCGGACTTTATTTCCCATCGCGTATCGGAACTTGAACGGCTGCTCCTTGATATCGACAACTTGTGGAGCAAAGTCGAATAGGTATAACGCATCGCGTTCTAGTAACTGTTCGAACCCAACCATTCGTCTTGCAGTGACGGATGGAAAGTTCCCACGAATAATGGTTCCTGTGGGAGCGACGATTTGACGAGCTGGCGAATGCGTTTCTCTCTGCCAACCTGACCATGGGCCAGTAGCATGTGCTAGATATGTCATGAATTCTCTCCGATTTCGTCAGCGAGAGGACGTGACTATGCCTCTCGACACAACGAGTTCGCTTTAAAAAGACAAACGCAGCTTGACCTTAGGGGGAGAGGGAACGATACTTGGCTTGTCGAAGGCCCTTTATGTATCGAGTTCAGCTCGTACTCCCAAAGGATCAAGTGAGGGCAGGTGCGAAAGCATCTGCCCTTTCTTGTTTGTCCTGCTTGGACGATTCAAAAAATTATTTATTGCGCTAATAGACCTCCTCGTCATTGATGCTTGCTCTCAAATTTTATAGTAGCCACATTGAGCAATTTTTCAGGTGAAATATATTAGACGTTACCGTAAATATTTCCAATTAAATTATTTTAATTTTCACCAATAAAATTTGTTTCCAACGAAATTGTGAAATAAATAAATTTGTATTGTGATACAAATAAAGTCAGAAATTTCAGATAATAATTCTGCAGGCTTATTTCTTGTAAATTGAATAAGGCCGTGTGAAAGTCAAAACATCACAGGCGTAAAAAAAGCCCCGACGTAAAGTCGGAGCTTTTCTTGAGCAAGCACTCAGTTTTTCACCTGAATGCTGAAAATTTGCATCAACTCTGCAAACCTACATCTGTAGGGGTAAAGCTGTTTATTCCGGGCGCATCTGCGGGAACAGAATCACGTCGCGAATGGACGGGGCGTCGGTCAGCAGCATCACCAGACGGTCGATGCCGATACCGCAGCCACCGGTCGGCGGCAGGCCGTATTCCATGGCGCGGATGTAGTCGGCGTCATAGTGCATGGCTTCGTCGTCACCGGCGTCCTTCTGCGCGACCTGGGACATGAAGCGGGCAGCCTGGTCTTCCGGGTCGTTCAACTCGGAGTAACCGTTGGCGTGCTCGCGGCCCACGATGAACAGCTCAAAGCGTTCGGTGATGGACGGGTCCGCATCGGAACCACGGGCCAGCGGGGAGACTTCCACCGGGTAGTCGATGATGAAGGTCGGGTTCCACAACAGGCCTTCGGCACATTCTTCAAACAGGGCCAGTTGCAGGCTGCCCAGGCCCGGCGCCGGCGGCAGCTTGCCACCCAGGCGCTTGATTTCGCTGGCAACCCAGGCGGCGTCGGCCAGTTGTTCGTCGGTGTACTGCGGGTTGTAGTGCTTGATGGCGCCCACAATGGTGAAGCGGTCGAACGGTTTGCCCAGTTCCACTTCCTTGCCGTTGTAGCTGATGGTGGTGCTGCCACAGACGGTTTCGGCACAGCGGCGGATGATGTTTTCGGTCATCTCCATCATGCGCTGGTAGTCGCTGTAGGCTTCGTAAAACTCGATCATGGTGAACTCGGGGTTGTGGCGTGTGCTCATCCCCTCGTTACGGAAGTTGCGGTTGATCTCGAACACGCGTTCCAGGCCACCCACTACCAGGCGCTTCAGGTACAGTTCCGGCGCAATGCGCAGGTACAGCGGCATGTCCAGCGCGTTGTGGTGGGTCACGAACGGTTTGGCCGTGGCGCCGCCCGGGATGGGGTGCATCATCGGGGTTTCCACTTCCAGATAGCCTTCGCTCACCATCACGTCGCGGATCTTCTGCACGATCTGCGAGCGCTTGATGAAGGTGGTGCGGCTATCTTCGCTCATGATCAGGTCGGCGTAGCGTTGACGGTACTTTTGTTCCTGATCGGTCATTCCATGGAATTTTTCCGGCAGCGGACGGATGTTCTTGGACAGCAGGCGCACTTCGCTGGCCTTGACGGTCAACTCGCCGGTCTTGGTCTTGAACAGCTCGCCACGGATGGCAATGATGTCACCCAGGTCAAAGTGTTTGAACTCGGCATGGGCTTCTTCACCAACACCGTCATTGGCGATGTAAGCCTGGATGCGGCCGCTGCCATCCTGCAGGGTGGCAAAGCTGGCCTTGCCCATGACGCGCTTGAGCATCATGCGGCCGGCAACGGCAACCTCGATCTTCTCGGCTTCCAGCGCGTCCTTGTCTTTACCCGCGTGTTTTTCCTGAAGATCCTTGGCAAAGTGGCTGCGTTTGAAATCGTTGGGGAAAGCGACGCGTTTTTCGCGGATGCTCTTCAGCTTCTGGCGGCGTTCCGCCATGATCTGGTTTTCGTCCTGACTCAGGGATGATGCTTGTTCACGTTCAGACATGATGACTCCGTTGACTACTGCGGTAAGGGCAGGGGGCCATTCCCCCGCCAGGCCTCATCGGCCAACAATTAAGGTTTTACGCTGCTGTAATGCAGGCCGGCAGCGTGTGCCGGCCCGGACGTTTACACGCCCTGTTTCAGACTGGCTTCGATGAAGCCGTCCAGGTCGCCATCCATGACGCCCTTGATATTGCCCACTTCGTGGCTGGTACGCAGGTCCTTGATGCGGGACTGGTCGAACACGTAAGAGCGGATCTGGTGACCCCAACCCACGTCGGTCTTGGTGTCTTCCAGTGCCTGCTTGGCTTCGTTGCGCTTTTTCAGTTCCAGCTCGTACAACTTGGCGCGCAGCATCTGCATGGCTTCATCGCGGTTGCGGTGCTGCGAGCGGTCGTTCTGACACTGCACCACGGTATTGGTGGGCAAGTGGGTGATACGTACGGCCGAGTCGGTCTTGTTGATGTGCTGACCACCAGCACCAGAGGCGCGGTAGGTATCGATACGCAAATCAGCGGGGTTGATGTCGATCTCGAAGCTGTCGTCCACTTCCGGGTAGACGAATACCGAGGAGAACGAGGTGTGGCGGCGGGCGTTGGAATCGAACGGCGACACACGTACCAGGCGGTGTACACCCACTTCGGTACGCAGCAGGCCGTAGGCGTATTCGCCCTCGATCTTCAGCGTGGCGCTGCTGATGCCGGCCACTTCGCCTTCGGATACTTCCAGCACGTCTACCTTGAAGCCCTTGCGCTCGGCATAGCGGGTGTACATGCGCAACAGCATGCCGGCCCAGTCTTGTGCCTCGGTGCCACCGGCACCAGCCTGGATGTCCAGGAAGCAGTTGTTCGGGTCCATCGGGTCGTGGAACATGCGGCGGAATTCCATCTTGGCCACTTTGGCCTCAACTTCTTCCATGTCGGACTGCACGGCGAGAATGGTTTCGTCATCCTCTTCGCTCTTGCCCATTTCCAGCAGTTCGCGGCCATCGGCGATACTGGCATTGATGCTGTCCAGCACCAGTACCACGTCTTCCAGTTGCTTGCGTTCGCGGCCCAGTTCCTGGGCGCGCTTGGGGTCGTTCCAGATATCAGGGTCTTCGGTGAGGCGGCTTACTTCTTCCAGACGGTCTTTTTTACCGTCGTAGTCAAAGATACCCCCGAATATCGGCGGCGCGTTCGGCCAGGTTTTCAATCGTGGCCGCGATCTGGTTCAGGACTTCAACTTCAATCATGCTCTTGCTCCAGTTAGCAGTCTGTATTAGTAAATTCAAATATTCTTGGCACTATTGATCAAACACAAAAAGCGCACCATGCGGTGCGCTTTTCGCTGATCTGGCTACTGCTTAGCCAAACAGGTGAGCGACAGCTGCGCGCTCTTCTTCCAGCTCGGCCAGGGTGAAGTTCATGCGTTCGCGGCTGAACTCGTCCACTTCCAGGCCTTGAACGATCTTGTACTCGCCATTTTCGCATACAACCGGGAAGCCGTACATCACACCTTCCGGAATGCCGTAGGAACCGTCGGACGGAATGCCCATGGTCACCCACTTGCCGTTGCTGCCCAGCACCCAGTCGTGGATGTGGTCGATGGCGGCATTGGCAGCGGAAGCAGCGGAGGACAGGCCACGTGCTTCGATGATGGCGGCACCGCGCTTGCCAACGGTCGGCAGGAATACGTCACGGTTCCAGGCTTCATCGTTGATCAGGGCTTTAACCGATTGGCCATCGATGGTGGCGAAGCGGTAGTCGGCGTACATGGTCGGGGAGTGGTTGCCCCATACCGCCAGGTCCTTGATGGCGGAAACCGGCTTGCCAGTCTTGGCAGCGATTTGCGACAGGGCGCGGTTGTGGTCCAGACGCAACATGGCGGTGAAATTTTTCGGGTTGAGGTCCGGAGCGCTCTTCATGGCGATCCAGGCATTGGTGTTGGCCGGGTTGCCAACCACCAGTACGCGTACATTGCGGTCTGCGTGGTCGTTCAGAGCTTTGCCCTGAACGGTGAAGATGGCACCGTTGGCTTCCAGCAGGTCCTTGCGTTCCATGCCTTTGCTACGCGGACGAGCACCCACCAGCAGGGCTACTTGAGCGTCCTTGAAAGCGACGTTCGGATCGTCGGTGGCAACCATGCCGGCCAGCAGCGGGAAGGCACAGTCTTCCAGTTCCATCATTACGCCTTTAACGGCGGTCTGGGCTTGCGGCAGGTCGAGCAGTTGCAGGATGACCGGCTGGTCTTTGCCCAGCATTTCACCACTGGCGATACGGAACAGCAGGCTGTAGCCAATCTGGCCAGCAGCGCCGGTAACGGCAACGCGAACGGGAGCTTTCATTGGTGGACTCTCCTTTAGATATCCGAGACTGTCTCAAATAGCAGATGTTGCTCTGCACTATAAGTGTGAAGCGAGTGTATCACGGAGTGTAGACCATGTGGGGCTGGAATCCCCATCAGAAATTCTGATATGCTGCTTTTGCTCTTGTGTCTTATATAAGACATCTCTTTACGCTTGATTTGTTTGATGATACAAAGCCACTACATGATTGCAAATGCCCCACGTCGACAGCCGCTGTATGTGCAGATCAAGCAGTATTTACTGCGTCGTATCGCCGAAGGTGAATGGCTGGAGCATGATGCCCTGCCCAGTGAGTGGGACCTGGCCGGTGAAATGTCGGTTAGCCAGGGAACAGTTCGCAAGGCGCTGAGCGAACTGGTGGCAGATGGCCTGCTTTACCGCCAGCAAGGCAAGGGAACGTTTGTTGCGCCGGTGTTGAGTGATTGGGGTAATGCCTTGTTGCAATCGCCCGGTGTGTTTGACGAGGTGCCGGATCGGCTCAGTTGCGAGTTTCTGGCGATTTCCCGGATGAATGCCAGCGACGACATGGCAGTAGCCCTGCAGTTGCGTCGTCATGCGCCAATGTTTCGAGTGCGCCAGTTGTGGCGCGGTCAGGGCAGGCCGGTGGCGCTGGATGAGGCTTATCTGCCTGCGGAGCGCTTCGATGGCATGGAGGCGCGCTGGTTTCGCTCGGGTGTGGGTGTGTATGCCACCTTGCAGCAGCGCTTCGGGGTGAGGGTGGTGGAAAGTCGTGAGCAATACCGTGCAGTGATGCTGCCGCGAGAGGATGCCAACTTGCTTGGCCTGTCCGGGGCGGCACTGGAAGAGCCGGTGTTGAGTATGCTTCGACTAACCTTTTCGTCAGTTGGAGAGCGGGTTGAATGGCGGCAGCGCTATTGTCTGAGTCGAGACCTGGCGCTACTGCAAAAGGGCTGCTGATGTCGCCTGGCAGCATGCAAATGTCGCTTGTCCGGCAAAAAACGGGCAGTAGCCGGGTGATTTTTGCTAGAATTTCGAGATCATATTGCCCTGCAGCATCGGGCGGTATGATGTTAAGTATTGAAGGGGACCTCCCGGTTTCTACAAGGGCGGACCTTTCAGGCGGGCTTCCAGACAGGGGCCCGGAGATAACCACTTGGTTCAAATACATCCAAGGAAGCCATATGCAGAAGCAACGACCGAAGCACCTGGATCTGGCCACGATCAGACTGCCCATCCCGGGCATCGTCTCGATCTTGCACCGGGTCAGTGGTGTGGCGCTCTTCTTTTCCCTCCCGCTGTTGATCTACCTCCTACATGGTTCGCTCAGTTCAGCAGAGTCCTTTGAAACCTACCGTGCCGTAGTCGCGCACCCGCTGATGAAGATTGTCCTCATCGGCTTGCTGTGGGCCTACATGCATCACTTCTGTGCCGGTATCCGTTTCCTGTTCCTGGATATCCATAAGGGTCTGGAACTGCAAACCGCTCGCGCTACCGCCAAGACTGTTGTGGTGGTGAGCCTGGCTCTGACTCTGATTCTGGGGGTAGCACTATGGTAAACCGCTCTGTCATCGGCGCTCACTACGGTTTGCGCGACTGGGTCATGCAGCGCGTGACGGCCACCATCATGGTGATCTATACCGTAGCTCTGGCACTGTTCCTGCTGACCATGCCGTCCAGCTATGCCGGCTGGAAAGACTTCTTCGCGCAAACCTGGGTGCAGGTACTGACCCAGACCACCTTGCTGGCAGTATTCCTGCACGTATGGGTTGGTATCCGCGATGTGTGGATGGACTACATCAAGCCGACCGGCCTGCGCCTGGCGCTGCATGCCTTCACCATCGTGTGGCTGGTGTCCTGTTTCATCTATTCCGTTAAAGTTGTCTGGGGGCTGTAATGGGCGTACCTGTTCGTCATTTTGATGCAGTAATCGTTGGCGCAGGTGGTGCCGGCATGCGTGCCGCCCTGCAGCTGTCCGAAGCTGGCCTGAAGACTGCCGTTCTGTCCAAGGTATTTCCCACCCGCTCGCATACCGTAGCGGCGCAGGGCGGTGTGTCCGCCTCGCTGGGTAACTCCGAGGAAGATCACTGGACCTGGCACATGTACGACACCGTAAAGGGTTCGGACTGGCTGGGCGACCAGGATGCCATCGAATTCATGTGCCGCGAGGCACCGAAGGTGGTGACCGAGCTGGAACACTACGGCATGCCGTTCGACCGTAACGCTGATGGCACCATCTACCAGCGTCCGTTTGGTGGCCACATGTCCAACTTCGGTGAAAAACCGGTGCGTCGCGCCTGTGCTGCCGCCGACCGTACCGGTCATGCCATGCTGCACGCGCTGTACCAGCGCAATGTGCGTGCCAATACCCACTTCTTTGTCGAGTGGATGGCACTGGACCTGATTCGCGATGCCGACGGCAATGTACAAGGCGTGATTGCCATGGAAATGGAAACCTCGGAAATCGTGGTATTCCAGGCCAAAGCCACCCTGTTTGCCACTGGTGGTGCCGGTCGTATCTATGCTTCTTCCACCAATGCCTTCATCAACACTGGCGATGGCCTGGGCATGGCTGCACGTGCCGGCATCCCGCTGGAAGACATGGAATTCTGGCAATTCCACCCCACTGGCGTTGCCGGTGCCGGTGTACTGATTACCGAAGGTGTCCGTGGTGAAGGCGGCATCCTGCGTAACAGCGCGGGTGAACGCTTCATGGAACGCTATGCACCGAATGCCAAGGATCTGGCTTCGCGTGACGTGGTATCCCGTGCCATGGTGACCGAGATCAACGAAGGCCGTGGTTGCGGCCCGAACAAGGATCACGTGCTGCTGGACATCACTCACCTCGACCCCGATGTGATCATGTCCAAGCTGCCGGGCATCCGTGAAATTTCCATCAAGTTTGCCGGTGTGGACCCGATCAAGGCGCCGATTCCGGTGGTGCCGACCTGTCACTACCAGATGGGTGGCATTCCCACCAACTACCACGGTGAAGTGGTGGTTGACGGCAAACCGGTACACGGCTTCTACGCCGCCGGCGAATGCGCTTGCGCCTCGGTGCACGGTGCCAACCGCCTGGGTACCAACTCCCTGCTCGACCTGCTGGTCTTCGGCAAGAGCTCGGCCAACTCGATGATCGACTTCATCAAGCAACAGCCGCTGGAACTGCCGCAACTGGCTACTGCCGACGTAGAACGTTCGGTAGCCCGCGTGGAACGCCTGAACAAGCAAACCAATGGCGTTGCCGTCAACGATGCCCGTACCGCCATGCAGCGCACCATGCAGGCGCACTGCGGCGTGTTCCGCTTCAAGGACATGCTGGCTGAGGGTGTCGAGAAGATTCTGGAAGTGGAAAAGATGGTTCAAAAGACCGAAATTTCCGACAAATCCAGCGTGTTCAACATGGCGCGCATCGAGGCTCTGGAGCTGGAAAACCTGATCGAAGTGGCCAAGGCCACCATGATCTCGGCCAATGCCCGTACCGAATCGCGCGGCGCACACGTGCGTGACGATGCACCGGATACACCGGAAACTCCGAACGGCCGTGACGATGCCAACTGGCTCAAGCACACCCTGTGGAGCCGCGAAGGCAACCGTCTGGAATACAAGCCGGTGAACCTGCAGCCGTTGACAGTCGACACCATTGCTCTGAAGACACGTTCCTACTAAGGGCTTGAACAAGATGACTACAGAAACCGTCAAATTCCGCATCTACCGTTACGATCCGGACAAGGATGCCAAGCCCTACATGCAGGACATCAGCGTCGAGCTGGATTCCACTGACCGCAAGTTGCTGGATGCGCTGACCAAGCTGAAGGTGAAGGACGACACCATCACCTTCCGTCGTTCCTGCCGCGAGGGTGTGTGTGGCTCTGACGCCATGAACATCAACGGCAAGAACGGTCTGGCCTGTCTGACCGACTTCCGCGATCTGAAACAGCCGATCGAGCTGCGTCCGTTGCCGGGCCTGCCGGTGGTACGCGACCTGATCGTCGACATGACTCAGTTCTTCAAGCAATACCACTCGATCAAGCCGTACGTGATCAACGACACGCCGCCGCCGGAACGCGAGCGCCTGCAAAGCCCGGAAGACCGTGAAGAACTCAACGGCTTGTACGAGTGCATTCTGTGCGCCTGCTGCTCCACGTCCTGCCCGTCGTTCTGGTGGAATCCGGACAAATTCGTTGGCCCGGCCGGCCTGCTCGCAGCCTATCGCTTCATTGCCGATACCCGCGACACCGCCATCAACGAGCGTCTGGACAATCTGGAAGATCCGTACCGTCTGTTCCGTTGCCACACCATCATGAACTGTGTCGATGTCTGCCCCAAGGGCCTGAACCCCACCAAGGCAATCGGCAAGATCAAAGACCTGATGGTCAAGCGTGCAGTATGACCGCTTACGATCCGATTGAACTCAAGCGGATCCGTTGGCGGTCCCGCCGGGGCTTGCTGGAGCTGGATCTGGTGCTGGAGCGGTTTTTTGCCCAGCGCTTCGATGCACTCTCCCCGGCGGAGATCGACGCCTACAAGCGTATTCTCGATTTGCCCGACACCGACTTCCTGGATGTGGTGAACGGCAAGGCTGACCTGGACGATCCGGAAGAAGCCGCCATCATCGAGATCCTGCGCTCGGTTTGAGTCGCAGGCTGCAGGGCCCAAAAACGATTACAACACCACAAAACTGACTGGGAGTATTGCTGTGGAAACTAACCGCAAAGTGACGCTCGCTTACAACGAGGGCAAGGACACACTGGAAATGCCGGTACTGTCCGGCACTCTGGGTCCGGATGTCGTCGATATCCGTGCCTTCTCCAAGACCGGCATGTTCACCTTTGACCCGGGCTTCCTGGCCACCGCCAGCTGCGAGTCCGCCATCACCTTCATCGACGGTGATCTGGGTCAGCTCTACTACCGCGGCTATCCGATCGAGCAGCTGGCTGAAAAGAGCGACTATCTGGAAGTGTGCTACCTGCTGCTGAATGGCGACCTGCCGACCGCAGCCCAGCGCAAGGAATTCGAACGTGGCGTGATGCGCCATAACATGCTGCACGACCAGCTGATGAGCCTGTTCAAGGGCTTCCGTCGTGACGCACACCCGATGGCTGTAATGGTGGGTGTGGTTGGCGCGCTGTCCGCCTTCTACCACGACTCGCTGGACATCACCAATCCGGAACACCGTCGCATCTCCGCCCACCGTCTGGTGGCCAAGCTGCCGACCATCGCCGCACAAGCCTACCGCTACAACAAGGGCCTGCCGTTCTCCTACCCGAAAAACGGCCTGACCTATGCGGAAAACTTCCTGCACATGATGTTCTCCACCCCGTGTGAAGAATACAAGGTGAACCCGGTTCTGGCCCGCGCGCTGGACCGCATCTTCACCCTGCACGCCGACCACGAGCAGAACGCTTCCACCTCCACCGTACGTCTGGCTGGCTCCTCCGGTGCCAACCCGTTCGCATGTATCGCTGCCGGTATCGCCTGCCTGTGGGGCCCGTCCCACGGTGGCGCTAACGAAGCCGTACTGAAAATGCTGGACGAAATCGGCAGCGTGGACAACGTGGCCGACTTCATGCAGGGCGTGAAGGACAAGCGCTACAAACTGATGGGCTTTGGCCACCGCGTGTACAAGAACATGGACCCGCGCGCCGCCATCATGAAGCAGACCTGCGACGAAGTGCTGAACGAACTGGGTCTGCACAACGATCCGAAGTTCAAGCTGGCCATGGCACTGGAAAAGATCGCCCTGGAAGACCCGTACTTCATCGAGCGCAAGCTGTACCCGAACGTCGACTTCTACTCCGGCATCGTACTGTCTGCCATTGGCATTCCGGTTTCGATGTTCACCCCGATCTTCGCCCTGGCACGTACCGTGGGCTGGATTGCGCACTGGAGCGAGATGATCGCCGACCCGGCCATGAAGATCGGCCGTCCGCGTCAGCTGTACACCGGCGCCCCGCGCCGCGATATTGTCGATATCGACAAGCGCTAATCAGGCAGTGACGAGTTGGCCGGACACGTTTCGGCCAACTTTTTACCTTGTCTTACAGAATACAGTCAGCAGTTTCACGACAGACGCCGACAGAGCGCTGCGGAAAATACGGAGACGGATTTGCCCTGCCAAAGCCCATCTTGCGTCTTTTCCACAACGCTTTCTCCACGCAGCAATGTAGCCAAACGTAGACACGTACGTAGATAAAACAAAGGGTCGAATAATGATGCAATCCATGTACAGTCATTCCTACCTGTTCGGTGGGAATGCACCGTTCATCGAGGAACTGTACGAACAGTACCTCGCTGATGCGAATTCGGTTCCGACCGAATGGCGCGACTACTTCGACAAGCTGGCACAGGCACCGGGTGCCGCCGAGCGCGATGTACCGCACATGCCCATCCAGGAATCCTTCATTCAACTGGCCAAGAAACCGGCCAGCGGCCCGCGCAACACCACTGGCGGCGAATGGGAAACCATGCAGAAGCAAGTGGGCGTGCTGAAGCTGATTTCGGCCTATCGCGTACTGGGTTCCCGTCAGGCAAATCTCGACCCGCTCAAGCGCATGGACCAGGCTACCCTGCAAGAGCTGGACCCGCACAAGCACGGCCTGACCGATGCCGATATGGCGGTGCAGTTCAATGTGGGTTCGCTGGTGGCACCGCAAAAGCTGCCGCTGTCCGATATCCTGTCGCGTCTGAAACAGACCTACTGCGGCAATATCGGTCTGGAATTCATGCACATCACCAAGTCGGACGAAAAGCACTGGGTACAGAAACGCTTTGAAGGCGATCTGTCCACCCCGCGCTACGATGCCGCCAAGAAAATGCGCATCCTCAAGCAGATCACTGCGGCCGAGACCCTGGAACGCTATCTGCATACCAAATACGTTGGCCAGAAGCGCTTCTCGCTGGAAGGTGGCGAATCCACCATTGCTGCGCTGGACCACCTGATCCACAACGCCACCTCGGTTGGCGTGCAGGAACTGATCATCGGCATGGCCCACCGCGGCCGTCTGAACGTGCTGGTGAACACGCTGGGCAAGCAGCCGCGTGACTTGTTTGCCGAATTCGAAGGCAAGGCCGCCCAGCAAATGGCCTCCGGTGACGTGAAGTACCACATGGGCTTCTCCTCCGACATCCCCACTGCCAGTGGTCCGATGCATGTGTCGCTGGCGTTCAACCCCTCGCACCTGGAAATCGTCAACCCGGTGGTGGAAGGCTCGGTACGCGCCCGTCAGGACCGCCGCAAGGACAGCGAGCGCAAATGCGCCGTGCCGGTACTGATTCACGGTGACTCCGCTTTTGGCGGCCTGGGTGTCAACCAGGGTACCTTCAACCTGTCGCAAACCCGCGGCTACGGTACCGGTGGCACCATCCACATCGTGATCAACAACCAGGTGGGTTTCACCACCTCGGACACGCGCGACATGCGTTCCACCCTGTACTGTACCGACGTGGCCAAAATGGTCGAAGCACCGATCTTCCACGTCAACGGTGATGATCCGGAAGCCGTCTGCTACGTGATGCAGGCTGCGCTGGACTACCGCATGCAGTTCAACAAGGACGTAGTCATCGATCTGGTCTGCTACCGCAAACTGGGTCACAACGAAGGGGATGATCCCTTCCTGACCCAGCCGATGATGTACAAGAAGATCGCCAAGCATCAGGGCGTACGCGCCATGTATGCCGAGCGTCTGGTACAGGAAGGCGTGCTGAAGGCAGAAGAGGCCGAAGCACTGATCCAGGCCTACCGCGACGCGCTGGACAAGGGCGAGCACGTGGAGCAGACCGCGCTCACCAACTACAAGCGCGAACATGCCCTGGACTGGAGCCAGTACCTGGGCACCCACTGGGCTCACCCGACCGACACTTCGCTGCCGCGCGCCGACATCCAGCGCCTGACCGAGAAGTTCACCACCCTGCCGGAAGGCTTCAAGCTGCACCCCACCGTGCAAAAGGTACTGGCTGCACGCAAGGCCATGGCTGCCGGTGAACAGAATGCCGACTGGGGCATGGCCGAGACCCTGGCCTATGCCTCGCTGGTGACCAACGGTTTCGGTGTCCGCCTGTCCGGTGAAGACTCCGGCCGTGGCACCTTCTCCCACCGTCACGCCGTGCTGCACGACCAGAACCGCGAACGCTGGGACCAAGGCTCCTACGTACCGCTGCGCAATATGTCCGATAATCAGGCCGAATTCCTGGTGATCGACTCCATCCTGAACGAAGAAGCGGTACTGGCCTACGAATACGGCTACGCCTGCTCCGCACCGGACCAGCTGGTGATCTGGGAAGCCCAGTTCGGCGACTTCGCCAACGGCGCCCAGGTGGCGATTGACCAGTTCATCTCCTCCGGCGAAACCAAGTGGGGCCGTCTGTGCGGCCTGACCACCATCCTGCCGCACGGCTACGATGGCCAGGGCCCGGAACACTCCTCCGCCCGTCTGGAACGCTGGCTGCAACTGTGCGCCGAGCACAATATGCAGATCGTGATGCCGTCCGAAGCCAGCCAGATGTTCCACATGCTGCGCCGTCAGGTGCTGCGTCCGTACCGCAAGCCGCTGGTGATCTTCCTGTCCAAGCGCCTGCTGCGTTTCAAGGACTCCATGAGCCCGATCGAAGACTTCACCAACGGCAGCCTCCGTCCGGTGATCGGCGATGCCGTGGTGCAGGACCCGAAGAAAGTGAAGCGCGTGGTGCTGTGTGCCGGTCAGGTGTATTACGACCTGGCTGCCGGCCGCAAGGAAAAGGGCCTGGAAGACGAAATCGCCATCGTGCGCATCGAGCAGTTGTATCCCTTCCCGACCGAGCAGGTAGCCGCCGAGCTGGCACGCTTCCCGCAAGCCAAGGAAGTGATGTGGGTGCAGGAAGAGCCGCGTAACCAGGGTGCCTGGTACCAGATCCGCCATCGCCTGGAAGGTCTGTTGATCGGCAAGCAGTTCTTGTCGTTCGCTGGTCGTCCGTCTTCCGCTTCCCCGGCCGTAGGCTATATGAGCAAGCACGTTGCCCAGCTCAAGGCCTTCGTCGAAGAAGCCATGACGATTGCCAAGTAAATACACGCCAACACAACGATTACACTGACGGGGGCGGCAGGATGACCGCCCCGCTCTGGAGAAGAACATGATTATTGAAGTCAAAGTCCCCCAACTGCCCGAGTCCGTTTCCGAAGCCACGCTGATGACCTGGCACAAGAAAGCTGGCGATTTCGTCAATCGTGACGAAAACGTCATCGACCTGGAAACCGACAAGGTTGTGCTGGAACTGCCGGCACCGCAGGCTGGCGTGATTGTTGAAATCATCGAACAAGACGGTGCTACCGTGGTTTCCGGTCAGCTGATCGCCCGCATCGACACCGCCGCCAAGGCTGGCGATGCCCCGGCTGCTGTTGCGGCTGCCCCGGCTGCTGCCGCCCCGGCTCCGGTACAGGCTGCTCCTGCTGCTGCACCGGGTGGCGCTGCCATGCCGTCCGCTGCCAAGCTGGCTGCCGAAACTGGCGTGAACCTGGCCAACGTGACCGGCACCGGCCGTGATGGTCGTGTCCTGAAAGAAGACGTACAGGCTGCTGCTGCTGCGCCGTCGCAAGCCGGTCCGGTACTGGCTTCTGCCGGTGTTGCCTTGTCTGCTACCCCGGCTGCCGTGAACGTGGCTGCCGTACTGGGCGACCGCCCGGAACAAAGCGTGCCGATGTCCCGCCTGCGTCAACGCGTGGCCGAGCGTCTGGTAATGAGCCAGCAGACCAACGCCATCCTCACCACCTTCAACGAAGTGAACATGAAGCCGCTGATGGACCTGCGCGCGCGCTACAAGGACCGCTTCGAGAAGGAACACGGCGTCAAGCTGGGCTTCATGGGCTTCTTCGTCAAGGCCGTGGTTGCCGCACTGAAGAAATACCCCATCGTCAATGCTTCCGTTGATGGCAACAACATCATCTATCACGGTTACTTCGACATCGGCGTGGCTGTTGGCAGCCCGCGTGGTCTGGTGGTTCCGGTCATTCGCAATGCCGACCAACTGAGCCTGGCCGAAATCGAAAAACAGATCGCCGACTTCGGCAAGCGCGCCCAGGAAGGCAAGCTGACCGTGGAAGAACTGACCGGTGGTACTTACACCATCTCCAACGGCGGTACTTTCGGTTCCATGATGTCCACCCCCATCATCAACCCGCCGCAATCCGCCATTCTGGGCATGCACGCCACCAAGGAGCGCGCAGTGGTTGAGAATGGTCAAGTTGTCGTGCGCCCGATGATGTACCTTGCCCAGTCGTACGACCACCGCATCATCGATGGTCGCGAAGCGGTACTGAGCCTGGTGGCCATCAAGGACGCCATTGAAGATCCGGCCCGCCTGATCCTGGACCTGTAATACCGGGTCTGTAATGTCTGTTGGCCGCAGGTTGTCTTGCGGCCACTTTGAATAATGTGAACGGAGAAATGATGATTTTGCCTGACTGGCTGTATGCGGTAGCTTCCATCCTGGCTGGGGTCGCCATTGCGGTACTGACCTGGAAGAAGCAGCAACGCGGCATTCGCGAAGACCGTTACAGCCTGGTGGGCAAACTCATCATTGCCGTGTTCATGATTGCTTTCGGGATTTTGCTGTTCAAGGTCGGCAAATCCTGATCAAGGAAAATCAATGAGCCAACAGTTTGATGTAGTCGTAATCGGTGGCGGCCCAGGCGGTTATGTGGCTGCCATTCGTGCTGCCCAGCTGGGTTTCAACACCGCTTGCGTCGATGCATTCAAGAACCCGGAAGGCAAGCCTTCGCTGGGTGGTACCTGCCTGAACGTAGGTTGCATCCCGTCCAAGGCACTGCTGCAGTCCTCGGAAAACTTCCATGCGGTTCAGCACGACTTTGCCAAGCACGGCATTACCGTGTCCGGTGCCAAGATGGACGTGGCTGCCATGCTGGAACGCAAGACCGGCATCATCACCAAGAACGCCGCCGGTATCAGTTTCCTGTTCAAGAAAAACAAGGTTGCCAATATCCACGGTCTGGCAGCCCTCAAGGGCCGTCAGGGCGACAAGTGGCTGATCGAAGTCACCGACAACGGCGCAGTGGTTGATACGCTGGAAGCGACCAACGTCATCATCGCCACCGGTTCCAGCCCGCGTCAGCTGCCGGGCCTGGCCACCGACAACCACATGGTGCTGGACAACGAAGGCGCCCTGGCGCTGACCGCCGTACCGAAACGCCTGGGCGTGATCGGTGCCGGTGTGATCGGTCTGGAAATGGGTAGCGTGTGGAAGCGTCTGGGCGCGGAAGTGACCATTCTGGAAGCCGCACCGACCTTCCTCGCTGCTGCCGACCAGCAAATCGCCAAGGAAGCCTTCAAGACCCTGACCAAGGACACCGGTCTGGACATCAAGCTGGGCGTGAAGATTGGCGAAATCAAGGCCACCAAGAAGCACGTTACCGTCAACTACGAGCTGAACGGTGAAGCCGTTGCCGCCGAGTTCGACAAGCTGATCGTCTCCATCGGCCGCGTGCCGAACACCGCCGGTCTGGGTGCCGAGGCCGTTGGCCTGCAACTGGACGAGCGTGGCTTTGTTGCCGTGGACGACCACTGCCACACGAATCTGCCGGGCATCTGGGCAATTGGCGACGTGGTGCGTGGCCCGATGCTGGCCCACAAGGCTTCCGAAGAAGGCGTTGCAGTCGCAGAACGTATTGCCGGCCAGAAGCCGCATGTCGATTTCGGCGTGATTCCGTGGGTGATCTACACCTCGCCGGAAATCGCCTGGGTAGGCAAGACCGAAGAACAGCTCAAGGCTGAAGGCATCGAATACAAGAAGGGTACTTCCGGTTTCGCTGCCAACGGTCGTGCGCTGGGTCTGGGTCAGGCACAAGGTACGGTCAAGATCCTGGCTGATGCCAAGACCGACCGCATCCTGGGCCTGCACATGATCGGCCCGATGGTGTCCGAGCTGGTAACCGAAGGCGTGGTGTCGATGGAGTTCAAGGCCGCCAGCGAAGACCTGGCCCGCATTGTCCACGCACACCCCAGCCTGTCGGAAGTGGTACACGAAGCTGCACTGGCTGCTGACAAGCGCGCATTGCACGGCTAAGTGCTGCGGGGCCGTGTACAATTGCACGGCCCCATGAATCTGTCCGGTGACTGTCGGGCAGATTTGCAAAGAGGGTATGGGAGCAGGGGCTGCCGCGAGAACAGTTCCGCCCCGATACATTAGGGTTGAGGAAGCGACCAAGGAATAGAGACGTTGGCCAGACAGGGCCCGCCATCATTTCCACCGAAAGGAAACCATAGATGAACCTGCACGAATACCAAGCGAAAGAGCTGCTGGCCAAATACGGCTTGCCGGTACAAAAGGGCATTCTGGCCACCACGCCGGAAGAAGCCGCTGCCGCTTATGACCAACTGGGCGGCAAGTTTGCCGTCGTCAAGGCCCAGGTGCATGCCGGTGGCCGTGGCAAGGCCGGTGGTGTCAAAGTGGTAAAGACCCGCGAAGAAGCCGCTGAAGTCGCCAAGAGCCTGATCGGCACCAACCTGGTGACCTATCAGACCGACGCAGCCGGCCAGCCGGTCAACAGCGTATTGGTATGCGAAGACATGTACCCGGTACAGCGCGAACTGTACCTGGGCGCCGTAGTGGACCGTGGCAGCCAGCGCGTTGTGTTCATGGTATCCACCGAAGGTGGCGTGGAAATCGAAAAAGTAGCCGAAGAAACCCCGGAAAAGATCATCAAGATCGAAATCAACCCGCTGGTTGGCATGCAGCCGTTCCAGGCGCGTGATGCTGCTTTCGCTCTGGGTCTGTCCGGTGGCCAGATTGCTGCTTTCAGCAAGCTGATGCTGGGCGCTTACCAGGCTTTCGTGGAAAACGACTTCGCCCTGTTCGAAGTAAACCCGCTGGCACTGCGTGAAAACGGCGAACTGGCCTGCGTTGATGGCAAGATCAACCTGGACTCCAACGCTCTGTACCGTCACCCGGCCCTGCTGGCCCAGCGCGACAAGTCGCAGGAAAACGAACGCGAAGTGAAAGCTTCCGAGTTCGACCTGAACTACGTGGCCCTGGAAGGCAATATCGGCTGCATGGTGAACGGCGCTGGTCTGGCCATGGCCACCATGGACATCATCAAGCTGAAGGGTGGCCAGCCGGCCAACTTCCTGGACGTGGGTGGTGGTGCCACCAAGGACCGCGTGATCGAAGCCTTCAAGCTGATCCTGGCCGATGATTCGGTCAAGGGCGTGCTGATCAACATCTTCGGCGGCATCGTACGCTGCGACATGATTGCCGAAGCTATCATCGCCGCGGTGAAAGAAGTGAACGTGACTGTGCCGGTTGTTGTGCGCCTGGAAGGCAACAACGCCGAGCTGGGCGCCAAGATTCTGGACGAATCCGGCCTGAAGCTGGTTTCCGCCCAGGGCCTGAACGACGCAGCCGAGAAGATCGTTGCTGCCGTTGCTGCGCTTTAATCACCTGCACCGCATAAGGATTTCAAAATGAGCGTATTGGTAAACAAAGACACCAAAGTGCTGGTGCAAGGTTTCACCGGCAAGAATGGTACCTTCCACGCCGAACAGGCGCTGAAGGTAGGCACCAAGGTTGTGGGTGGCGTGACCCCGGGCAAGGGCGGTTCCGAGCATCTGGGCCTGCCGGTGTTCAACACCATGAAGGACGCCGTGCGTCAAACCCAGGCTGATGCCTCGGTCATCTACGTACCGGCAGCTTTTGCCAAGGATTCCATCCTGGAAGCCATCGACAGCGGCGTGAAGCTGATTGTCTGCATCACCGAAGGCGTGCCCACCCTGGACATGCTGTACGTGAAAAAGGCTGTGGACGAAGCCGGCATCCGCCTGATCGGCCCGAACTGCCCGGGTATCATCACCCCGGGTGAGTGCAAGATCGGCATCATGCCGTGGCACATCCACAATCCCGGCCGCATCGGTATCGTGTCCCGTTCCGGCACCCTGACCTACGAAGCTGTGGCACAAACCACCGCCCTGGGCCTGGGTCAGTCCACCTGCATCGGTATCGGCGGCGACCCGATCCCGGGTACCAGCCACATCGACGCCCTGAAGCTGTTCCAGGACGATCCGGATACCGACGCCATCGTGATGATCGGTGAAATCGGTGGTACCGCCGAAGAAGAAGCGGCTGAATTTGCCAAGGCCTACGTGACCAAGCCGGTAGTTGGCTACATCGCCGGTGTGACTGCTCCCAAGGGCAAGCGCATGGGCCACGCCGGTGCCATCATCTCTGGCGGCAAGGGTACTGCCGAAGAGAAGTTCAAGGCTTTCGAGCGTGCAGGCATTGCCTACACCCGCAGCCCGGCCGAAATCGGCAAGACCATGTTCGAACTGCTGAAAAGCAAGGGCATGATCTGAGCGCAAGTTTGACTTGCTGCAATCAAGACGCCACCCTCGGGTGGCGTTTTTTTATGACCGGCCAGCTATGGGTTCATGGCTGCCTGGGAGAGGCTGTTTATGGTAGAACTGCAAGGTCGCCTGTCTGTTCCAAGCAATTGACTACAGCTGAATGAGGAAGGAAAAACCATGCGCAACTGGCTTTGTCTGCTGGTGCTTGTCACCAGCGCTTGCAGCAGTTTCCCCACCCGCGAGGGTTATGCGCAAAAGGTGTACTACTGGCAGGGCAAGGATGCCAATGCACTGTTGGCGCAATGGGGCGCACCCAGCAAGAGCATGACCATGCCCAATGGCAACATGCTGTATACCTACAGCAAGTCCTATACTCAGCAGCAGCCATATTTTGACAACCGCCGCTTCGAGCCGGGCAGTCGTTTCACCGTGACGGAAAACGGCCAGAGCAGGGTGATCGAAACGCCAGGGCGCTGGGTTTACGATGGCAGCATCGGAGGTGGCGTGATGCACTACAGCTGTACCACCAATTTCGTGGTGAATGCCCAGACCCAGTTGATCGAATCAGTCAGTTTCGATGGCAACGACTGCGTGGCGGTCCCGCGTCAGTAATTTGCTTACGGCAGCTTCCATTCACCACTGCTGCTGAACGGTAAATCGGCCAGACCTTGCACGCCAAGCAGTTGGCCTTCCAGTTGATAAGCCAGCCTGCCATCACCCTGTACGACCTTACCCAACTGCTTTAACCAGCTGACCAGCGAGGTATGGAGTTGCAGCTGGATTTGTGTATCTCCCAGGGCCGGAACATTGATCGCCTGATTGCTTGCCCCGCTCGCCAGCTGTTGACCGGCTACCTGAAGCGTGAAGTTGAGCCCTGACGCCTTGATGGGCAGGCGGTTCGGGTTCTGGATGCGCAGTGTCAGCGTGAAATTCTGCTCCAGCAGGGTGGAGGCTGCCGGACGGATATCCACCAGGCTGACTTGTGGCTTTTGCAAGCCCAGCGTGCTGCAAGCCCCCAGCCACAGGCAAAGGCTGAGGACAATCAGCGCACGTATGGGATGGTTCATCATTGCAGTCCTCCCAATACATCTTGTGTGACAGCGATCCAGGCTTTGGCTGCATGGGACAGATAGCCCCCTTGCTGCCAGATCAGAGCCAGATGCCAGATCAGCCATGGGTTGGATACCGGGATGACGTCATACTCGGAACGGTCCAGTCGTTCCACTACCGAACGGGGTAGCAGGGTGACGCCCAGGCGCGCATTCACCAGCTCGACAATGAAATCCCAGTGCGCGCTGCGTCCGACAATGTTCAGCGGCTTGCCCATTTCGCGGAAGGCATGGCTGATGCGGCTGGACAAGGTGAAATCTTCCGGATACAGCACAAAGTTCTGATCGGCAATCTCGGGCAGGGTGACTGTGGAACGGCCATGCCAGGGCGAGCCGGCCGGTGCAATCAGGCATAGCGGGTCACGTACCACGGCAAACTGCTGGAAGAAACTGTTGTCTACCGGCAGCACGGCGACACCGATTTCCAGTTCGCCACTGCGTACGCTGTTTTCAATGGCCAGCGCACCGTCTTCCACCATTTTCAACTCGATGCCGGGGTAGCGTTCACGAAAAGCACCCACTACCGGCGCAAAGAAGGCCACCCCCACCATGGGCGGCAGCCCGACCACCAGCTCGCCTCGGGTAAGGCCTGCCAGATCATTCAATTCGTTCTTCAGCTGGTTCATGGCGGACAGCACATCCATGCCGCGTTCGAACGCGACCTTGCCGGCATCACTCAACCGGAAGCTACGTCCTTCCCGGATGATCAGCGGCGTGCCCAGTTCCTCTTCCAGCTGTTTCACCATTTTGCTGATGGTGGGCTGGGTGACAAACAGTGCATCAGCAGCCTTGGTAAAGCTGTGACGTTTCACCACTTCCACAAAGTAACGCAAGGCACGAATGTCCATGATCAATTCCATTTGAGAATGAGTCAGATAATTTTAATTCATTTTTTGAATGAAATGGGCACGACTATACTCGGTACTCGTTGCTGCTGATGGAGCGAGCGCACCATGAAACGCCTGTCCGACCCTGCCGTAAAGCAAAGCCTGGCTACTGTATTGCAAGTGCTGATGCTTAGTCTGGTATGGCTGCTGGCCAGTCGCCTCAGTCACGCTTATGTGCCGGAAATTCCGGCTGGTGTACTGGGCATGTTCCTGGTGCTGGCTGCACTGGCCCTGGGCTGGTTGCCACTGGCCTGGTGCAAGAGCGGTGCCCGCTGGCTGTTGGCGGAGATGCTGCTGTTCTTCATTCCGGCCACCGTTGCCGTGGTGCAGTACCCGCAACTCATGGGCAGCATCGGCCTGCGCATTGTGCTGGTGATCCTGTTGTCTACCGTACTGGTGATGACCGTGACCTCACTGGTGGTGGATGCCGGCTACAAATTTGAAATCATGCTGAAACGTCGCAAGCGACAGCATGGAGCGTTGTGAGATGGAAAACCTGCTGGCATTTGGCTGTCTGGTGTTGACGCTGGTGTTGTACTGGCTGGCAAAGAAGCTGTATCGCCGCACTGGTAACTGGTGGACCGCACCGTTGTTGGCGGTTCCCTTGCTGGTGATCGGCGCGGTGGTGGTGGGACATATTCCTTACCACACTTATTTTCAGGATACGCACTGGCTGAGCTGGTTGCTTGGCCCGGCAACGGTAGCATTTGCCATTCCGATCTACGAACAGCGCCAGGTAATACGCAAGCATGCGCTGTCACTGAGCTGCGGGGTGCTGGTTGCCATGCCGGTGGCAGTGATGAGTTCTGTATGGCTGGCGCGGGCTTTCGGCTTGTCCGAACTGTTGCAGAAAAGCCTGGCACCACGGTCCATCAGTACGCCGTTTGCCATGGCCACGGCATCCAGCATTGGCGCGCCGCCAGATTTGACCGCCGTGTTTGTGGTGATTACCGGTGTGGCCGGCATGTTGCTGGGTGAACTGATGCTGATGTTGTTGCCCTTGCGTTCACGGCTGGCCAAGGGGGCTTTGCTGGGTGCTGCCGCACATGGTGCCGGTACTGCCAAGGCCAACGAGCTAGGTGCGGAAGAAGGTGTTGTGGCCAGTCTCACCATGATGCTGGGTGGTATTGCCACCGTGTTTGCCGCACCGCTGATTGCCTGGTTCGTCTAAGACGGGCCAGACCAAAGATTTCTCTGTAGTAAGCCCATGCCATCGGGAGTGGTGTGTGGTGTCTCTCCTCTTGTTGTACTCCCAAAACGAGCGTTGTTCGGGCTGACCCTATCCGGTCAGCCCATTTTTTTTGTCTATCGGGCATGGAGCGAATCAGGCAAAGGTATCGATGCTGCTGCCCTTGTTGCTGTCCGGTTTGCCGCTCAGGGCAGCAAAAATGGCCTTGGTGGTGGCGATGGCCGGGTTGTTCTGCGCGGCCTGTAGCTGCTGCTGTTGCTGTTTATCGATCTGGCTTTGTGCTTCTCGCGCCATCTGTTCTGCCTCGGCTGCGACGGAGCGGTCTTGTCCGGAAGGGTCTGCCGGAGCGAGGGCGGCAGCGGCCACCTGTTTGGCATTAGCTAGCGTTTCCTGCGGAGTTTGCCCGCTGGCCAGCCGGATGCTGACTTCCCCGCCGATGGCATATTGCTTGCCATCCGGCCCTTCCTGATAACTGTAATTGGCTCCACCGCTAACCAGTGCACCACCTGCTGCCATATGGGCCTGTTCGTGCCGGCGTACATCGGTATCCCGTGTGCGCAGTTCATCCAGTTGCTTTTGTTGGTCCGGGGTGAGGGTACTGCCCTGGTAAATGGCAGAAGGGGAGGGCGTAGATACGCCCGGCACCGGTGTGGCAATCGACGCCATGCGCGCAGCAGTACAAGCCGCACAGGTGCAATTGGGCCCGTGTTGCGACAGTGTGCTGATGCCATAGCCTGAGCTGGCATTGATGGACGATAGACTCATGATGCGCATGATCCGGATTCACTTCATTCTAGTGCAGTGCTTGCCTTAATGCATTGAATACAAACAGATATTCTTGCAGTTGCACCTGCCGTGGCTAGCAGAAACGCACTGTGGGCAAGTGCTGCGGCAAGCGCTGTTGCCGGATCGTCCGCGACAGCCTGCGAGGACTGCGGCAGAATGAGGCCTATTCGCGTTCCCCGGTGGATATTCGCAGGGAGAACATTCTTGCAGCGCGACCCCGCCCACGGCGCTGCCATGATGAAATTCAGGAAATCAACAGCATGCAACAACAGGTAAATCAGGAAAACCAGCGCGAACTGGTGATGTCGGTATTGATGATGCCGGATATGGCCAACTTTTCCGGCAATGTTCATGGTGGCGTGCTGCTGAAACTGTTGGACCAGGTGGCCTATGCCTGTGCCAGCCGCTATGCCGGCTGCTATGTGGTGACCTTGTCGGTGGACCAGGTGTTGTTCAAGCAGCCCATCCATGTGGGTGAGCTGGTGACCTTTATGGCCAGCGTAAACCATGTGGGACGCACCTCGATGGAAATCGGCATCAAGGTGGTGGCCGAAGACATCCAGCAGCGCTCGGTGCGCCATACCAATAGCTGCTATTTCACTATGGTGGCGTTTGAAAAAGGCAAGGCCGTGGCCGTGCCGCCCTTGAGCCTGGAAACTGATGAACAGAAAAAGCGCTTCCGCGATGCGGAAATCCGCAAGAAATTGCGCATGGAAGCACAGCAAAAAACCAGTGATCCGTGCTGAGCGGGTAGAATCGCCGCCTTGCTCATCCTTCCAGGTGCCACCCCATGTTTAGCCTGCTGTACAGCGACCCGCGCTTTTATCTGATCAACAAGCATGCTGGTGTGAGTTTTCACCGGGAAGGGGAGGACGACGGTTTGCTGGACGCGGTACGTGCAGGTTTGCAGGATGAGTCCATGTGGCCGGTACACCGCCTGGACCGGGTGACCTCCGGCCTGATTCTGCTGGCTCGTTCCAGCCAGGTGGCCAGCCAGTTTGGCAGCGCCTTTGCCGGGCACATGGTGGAGAAATACTATCTGGCACTGTCCGATCGCAAGCCGCAAAAGAAGCAGGGCCTGATCAAGGGCGATATGGAAAAGGGCCGGGGCGGCGCATGGCGCTTGCTTCCCGGGGTGCAGAATCCGGCCATCACCCAGTTCTTCAGTTTTTCGGTGCAGCCGGGCTTGCGACTATTCCTGTTGCGGCCACGCAGCGGCAAGACGCACCAGCTGCGGGTGGCGATGAAGTCGCAATCCGCCCCGATTCTGGGTGATGCCCTGTATGGCGGCAGCCCGGCAGACCGGGCCTATCTGCACGCCTATGCCTTGCGCTTCACGCTGGATGGCGAGGCTTTCCGCTTTGTTTGCCCACCGGATCAGGGGGCGCTGTTTGTCAGTACTGCCCTGCAAGAGTGTTTGCAGCGCGAGGCCAGCGCGCCTTGGGACTTGGCCTGGCCCAAAATCTAATGCCGGAACCCGCCCAGTTCCACGCCTGCCTGCAGGCAATCAGCAGCAAAGGCCTGACTGTCCAGATGCTGGTATTCCACCGCACGGGCGGCGGCAATCGGGTCGCTGGCATCATCCGCCGGCAGGCCGGGGTGACACATCATCAGCGCGCCGTCCGGACTGCTGTTCAGCCATTGCTGCATCAGCCCGGCAAAACCGGCTTCCGGCTGTAAGGCATACAGGCCGGCAAACCACTGATTGCAGCGCAGGCCTTTTTGCTCGGCGCTAGCGGCAAAGCCACGGCATACCTGTTGTAGCACCATTGCTTTCAGACGGCTATCACCCGGATGGCCCAGGCGATCTGGTGCGCGAACATAGGGCTTGTCTTTTCCAGTCCAGCACTGGGCAATGGCATCGAACAGCGCGTCGCGGATGACAGGAAAGGCGTGGACATGCTGATGTCCGTCTATAAAGTCCGGCAGACGTCCAAAGTGTTGGCTGAACAGGTCGATTTGTTGCAGCAGGCTGTCGCGCAGGGCGGTGCGAGACAGACAGCGCAACTGGCTGAGCAGCAGCCAATGCGACAAGGGCTTGATCAGCTGCGGTCCATTGGCAAAGTCGTGAGTGAGATTGAAATGCAGGCCGATGTCGGCTTGTTGTGCCAGCTCGCGCAAAGGCGCTGCCAGATGAGGCCAGTGCGGGGACTGTGTCATCACGCTGGTGGCGGACAGCCGACCTGTCTGCAGCAGCGCGAGAATTCCCTGGCTGATGGCAGGCGATTGGGCATAGTCATCGGCACACAAGGTCAGGCGGCGTGGTGTCATGCAGCCTGCTCCTTGTCGGCAAAGGCCCACAGCTTGCTGCAAACAAAGGTGAACACCGCCACCGCGGCCAGGACGATCAGCAGGGACAGACGGTAATCCAGCGTGGTGAAGCGCAGCAGTACGAAATACATGGCTTCATTCAGGGCAAAGCTCAGGCAGGCGACCATGAAAAAGCGTGGCAGCGCCTGACGGTGCGGTACGTGGGCTGCCTCGAATGTCTTGTGCCTATGCCCCCAGTAGCTCACCTGGAATGCCAGCAGGAAAGCCAGGATATTGGCCAGCAAGGGCGGCAGGCCCACTGGCACCAGAACCACGGCCACCAACAGAAAATGCACCAGCATGGCACTGACGCCGATGATGCCGAACCACAGCAGCTCACGGTTCATTGTGGGTCCTGCGTGCTGCGGCTGACGCGGCTGATCAGGTAAATCGGGCGCTGTTTCACTTCGCTGAAAATCCGGCCGATGTATTCCCCCAGAATGCCGATGGACAGCAGCTGTACCCCACCCAGAAAGGACACGGCCACCGCCAGCGTCGGCCAGCCAGGCTGATCGTTGCCAAACAGCAAGGTGTGCAGCAACTCCCACGAGGCATACAGGATGGATGCCAGTGAGATGGCACTGCCTATCAGCGTCCACATGCGCAAGGGCACATTGGAAAACGCGGTCAGGCCGGTCAGCCCCAGGTTCAGCAGGCTGAAGAAATTGAAGCTGCTTTTGCCTGCCCGGCGCTCTTCGGTATGGGTTTCCACCGGCAGCTGGGTAAAGCCCACCCAGTTGTACAGGCCTTTCATGAAGCGGTTGCGCTCCGGCATCTGGCGCAGCGCATCCAGCACGCAGCGGTCCATCACGCGGAAATCCTGGGTGTTTTCCGGAATCTTGTGGCGTGCACCGCTGTTGAGCAGGGTATAGAACACGCGGGTGAACACGCGTTTGCCCAGACTTTCCGTGTCACGGCTGGAGCGCACGCTGTACACCATGTCATAACCGGCACGCCATTGGCGCAGGAATTCCGGCACCATGGCAGGCGGGTGCTGAAAGTCACTGTCGATCAGCACGGCCACATCACCCTGAGCGTGGTCGATACCGGCGGTCAGTGCCAGTTCCTTGCCGAAATTGCGCGACAGTTGGATCAGCGTCACCGGGAGCAAGTCGATCTGGCTGATAACCTGTTCCACCGTGTTATCGCGGCTGCCGTCATCCACCACGATCAGCTCATGGCGAAATCCTGCTTCAGTCAGCAAACCATGCAGGGTTTGCAGCATGGGAACAATGTTTTCGCTCTCGTTGTAGGCCGGCAAAATACAGCTCACCAGCGGGTCGGCCGGTCGTGCAGCCGCCCGTTGTTGCAGCAGAAACGGGGGGACGAAGGCGCTGGGTGGCTTAGTGGTCATCGGCGTCTCCTTGTTATTCATGGTTTTGCTGTACCGGCTGCTTCGCGCAGCAGCAGCATCTGGTCCTTCATCACCGTAAAGCGGGCAATCGGCTTGAAGCGCTGCTTGATATCGGCAGGCAGGCTGGGCAGGTCGCGCTGCTCGGTGACAATGAAATGACTATGGCCTTCTGCCAGCAACTGGCGCAGTGCCTGCGGCTGCTGCGTGGTCTTGACCTTGCCCTCGCTGTAGAACTCGGCGGAAAACTCGCGACGGCTGTCCCAGAAAACCAGCGTGCTGCCTGCAGCTGGTTGCTGTTGTTGCCAGGCAGCAATCACCAGCTGTTGCGTGCGGAAGTAACGCTGCCCCTGCGTCCATTGCAGCGCCACCGCCAGCAGCAACAGTACACCGGACGCCATGGCAAGCAAAGGCAGGCTGCTGCCTTGCTGCGGCTGACGGCAGCCGTACCACAGGGTGGCAAACAGCAGAGCGCAACCCGGCAGCATGGGCAGGGGGTAGGGGAAGATAATGTTGCCGGAAATGGTGAAGAACAGCAGCGTCATCAGGCTCCATAGCAAGACATACAAGCGCCAGCCATCGCTGTCGGCTGTGCGCTTCAGCATGGTTTTGCCATGACGCGCCAGCCAGACCAGCATGGCCAACGACCAGGGAAAAATGGCCCCCAGCCAGTACAGCCAGATCATGCCGCGCGGGGTGGCATGGGCATAGCCGTATTTGTCACCCTTCCAGCCTGGGTCGAGGAAGCGGCTGACATGCTCGCCCATGATGAAATAGTTGAGGAAGCCCGGCGTGCGGTATTCCGCCAGCAGATACCAGGGCAGGGCGATGGCCAGCATCAACAGGCTCCCGCTTATCCATGGCAGGCGTTGCCATATGGCTTTCCAGCCATTGCGCAGCAGCACCCAGAAGAAAATCGGCATGCCAACCAAAACGATGGCCAGCGGCCCCTTGGCCAGCAGGCCCAGACCCAGGCCGGCAAAAAACAGATAGCCCCAGCGCTTGCCGCGGGCTTGCATGGCATGCCAGAAGGCTAGCTGGGACAGCGCAACACAGAACATCAGTGCCGGATCGGTCATGACCGTGCCGGCCGCACCGAAGAACAGCAGGCTGCCCGCCAGGATGAGGGCTGATGCCAGCGCAGCTTCATGCCCCAGGCGCTGTCGGGCAGCATCTGCTACCAGCCACAGCACGGCCAGCGACAGCAGCAATGCCGGCAGGCGGGCGGCTAGCGGATTCACACCGAACAGCCCCATGCTGGCGGCGGAAGTCCAGGTGGACAGTGGCGGCTTGGCCCAGAACGGTACGCCATAATCGTGCCACAGCGTGACCCAGTTACCCGTTTCCAGCATCTTGCGGGCGATTTCGGCATAGCGCGCTTCGGTGGTATCCGTCAGCGGAATGGCCCACATGGCTAGCAGGCGGATCAGCAGCAGGGCAAACAATGCATAGGTGGCAAGTCGTTGCCAGCGGGTATCGGAGGACGGTCTCATGTAGTCCAGTCAGCACGCCGCAGGGCGGCCGGAAAAGTCGGAAAAAACCCGCACAGCTTACCATGCCAGCCTTGTTTTAGTCTTAAGCGCTACCGCCCGCACATGTAAAAACGCCGCCCTGAGGCGGCGTTCCAAGATGGCAGGCCACATTGGCCCGGCATGGTTTTACTGCAGGCCGTGCGTCATTTTTTTCAGCTTGCTGGACAGCAAGAACAGGATCAGCGCGCCAATACCGGCCATAACCACAAACACCATGAAGAAGTCATGCAGGTTGTTGATGCTATAACCCAGCAACTGCGGAGCGGGCTTGGCCGGGTCCGGATACAGCTCGGACAGCGTGCCAGCCAGCTTGTTGGCTGCGGCATTGGACAGGAACCAGATGCCCATCATCAGGCTGGTAAAGCGGGCCGGGGATAGTTTGACTACCAGCGACAGGCCGATGGGCGACAGGCACAGCTCACCAAAGGTGTGCAGTACATATAGGCTGACCAACCACAGCATGCTGACCTTGACCCCGGGCTCCAGTCCATCCACCCCGAATGCGATGACCAGATAGCCAATGGCCAGGAATAGCAGGCCGAATGCCATTTTGACCGGCGAGGCCGGTTCTCGTCCCTGCTTGCCAAGCCAGCTCCACAGCATGGCAAACAGCGGGGCAAAGATAACCACGGAAATCGGATTGATGGACTGGAAGTAGGATGCTGGAACAGTAAAGCCCAGCAGATTGCGATTGGTCTGCTCCTCGGCAAAGAAGGTCAGCGAGGCTCCGGCCTGCTCGAAAGCCGACCAGAAGAAAATCACAAAGGCCGAGACAATCAGGATGACGGCGAGGCGTTCCTTTTCCACTCGGGTCAGCGGCGCATGGACGACCTTTTCGCCACTGGCATGGTGACGTTGCGGTGCCAGGCCAATGGGCTTGCCTTCCGGGGTGACCAAGTATTTGTGCTTGAACAGGCTGAATACCAGCAGGCTGAACAGCATGCCGCAGCCAGCCGCCAGGAAGCCCCATTTGAAGTCATCCGGATTGCCGGTATCGCCCAGGGTGCCGCAAATGAGCGGGGCCATCAGCGAACCGGCATTGATACCCATGTAGAAAATGGTAAACGCGGCATCCACCCGTTTGTCGTCCGGTGCATACAGCTGGCCCACCATGGACGAAATATTGGGTTTGAACAGGCCATTACCGGCAATCAGCAGGCCCAGGCCGGCATACAGCAAGCTGGAGGCCAATGGCACATTGCTGGCATGCAGGCTGCCGGAGCAGAACAGCAGGAACTGGCCACAAGCCATCAGCACACCGCCGGTCAGAATGGAGCGGCGGTTCCCCCAGTAGCGGTCAGCAATATAGCCGCCAATCAAGGGCGTGAGATAAACCAGGCCGGTATAGCTGCCATAGATGTCAGCGGCGTGTGCCTTGTCAAACATCAGGGCCTTGATCATGAACAGGACAAAAATGGCGCGCATGCCGTAGTAGCTGAAGCGCTCCCACATCTCGGTGACAAAGAGCAGATACAGCCCTTTGGGGTGGGATTGGGTGGTCATAGGTATTTCCTTGTGCAGCTTGGGATGCCATCAGCCTGATGGCTTGTTGTGATATTTTATTGCTTACAATTTCAAGCAGGCGGCGATAGTAGCGACTTAATCACTCTCTGTGGAGTGTTTGTGCTGCATATTTTGCATGTTGTGCAGTATAAGATAAAGTTAATATTCTTTGTTTGACATACGGCAAGTATTTCAATGGAAAGGGAAATTTCCCTGAATGTTGCCAGCTTGAACACGATGGTGACGACAGCCTGGCTGTGGTAAATCGTGCAAAACGTACAGACTCCCGCCGGTGGTGGGTGCGGGCCTGTCAGACTAAAGCAGAGTGGCCGCTGCTGCGCTGACCCAAGGGAGTGCTGGAGAGCTTAGGTGTGTGCCATGAGTGCGTGGTATCCCGGTCACACCGGATGGACTGTCTGGACGGATGGTTGACAATTTTCTTGCGATGGAATCATCCAGGAGGTAATCTGGCCGCGCCATCCGGCAATGATTTTTACTAAGGTGTTTCTCATGAACACGTTGGCATGCTTGACCCGGACGGCTGCCAACCAAGGTAGCCTGCCCGAAAACTGGTTTACCCTCGATATCGTGCTCGCCTACGACTTTCCGCGTCGTTGATCTCCCCTTGTAGCCGAATCACGGCTGCATTCCGTTGCATTCATTTTCTTATCTGAATCACACCTCTGGCTTTGTCGCGCCTGGCTAACTTGCGCCTGCGATGGCTGCTGCACGCCTGCCCGATGGCCAGAGCAAAGGGAGTATTACGCATGGCACGACGCATTCCTGAACCGTTCCGCATCAAAATGGTGGAACCCATCAAGCAAACCACCCCGGAATATCGCCAACAGGCTTTGGCGGAAGCGGGTTGGAACCCGTTTTTGCTACGTGGTGAAGATGTCTATATCGACCTGCTGACCGACAGTGGCACAGGTGCCATGTCTGACCGCCAGTGGGCCGGCCTGATGATGGGCGATGAAGCCTATGCCGGTAGCCGCAACTACTTTCACCTGGCGGATACAGTCAAGCAGCTGTTTGCCTATGAACACACCATCCCCACCCATCAGGGGCGTGGCGCAGAGCAGATCCTGTTTCCGGAACTGGTAAAACGCTGTCGTGGTGATCAGCCGGTATTCATTTCCAACTATCACTTTGATACCACCAAGGCACACGTCGAAATTGCAGGTGCGCGCGCCATCAATGTGCTCACGCCCAAGGCGCTGGATACCGAGGCAGCCTACGACTGGAAGGGTGACTTTGATCTGGCCAGACTGGCTGATGTCATTGCCAGTGCCGGGGCCGAAAACGTGGCCGGCCTCATCATCACCATCACGTGCAACAGCGCTGGCGGGCAGCCGGTTTCCCTGCCGAATATGCGTGCTGCCAGCCAATTGGCGCGCCAGCATGGCATTCCGGTGATTATTGATGCAGCCCGTTTTGCCGAGAATGCCTGGTTCATCCAGCAGCGCGACCCGGACTACGCCAAGCACAGCATTGAAGAAATCGTGCTGGAAATGTTCAGCCACGGTGACATGCTGACCATGTCGGCCAAGAAAGACGGCCTGGTGAATATTGGCGGCCTGTGCTGCTTCAAGGATGATGTCGACCTCTTCCGTGCCGTGCAGGTGCGCTGTGTGCCGATGGAAGGCTTTGTCACCTATGGCGGTCTGGCCGGGCGCGATATGGAGGCCTTGGCCATTGGCCTGAAGGAAGGGCTGGATCCGGCTTATCTGACCTACCGCATCAGCCAGGTTGAGTATCTGGGTGAGCGTTTGCGCGCGGGTGGCGTACCCATCCAGTATCCGACTGGCGGACATGCGGTGTTTGTCGATGCCAAGCGCTTGTTGCCGCATCTTCCTGCCGAGCAGTTCCCGGCACATGCGTTGGCTTGCGCGCTCTATCTGGAAGGCGGCATCCGTGGGGTGGAAATCGGCTCCTTGCTGCTGGGGCGTAACCCGCAAACCGGCGAACAGGAACCGTCACCGCTGGAGCTGCTGCGGCTGACCATTCCGCGCCGGGTCTATACCAACGACCACATGGACTACATCGCCGATTGCCTGATCGAAGTGAAGACACGGGCAGCCAGTATCACCGGCCTTGGCTTTGAATACGAGCCGCCCATCCTGCGACACTTCACGGCACGACTCAAGCCCTTGGCTTGAGGCTGGTTGTAATGAAAATGGCTGCCATCTGGCAGCCATTTTTTTGGTCTGGTAATGAACTGGACGTGGTGTTACTTGATCAGCTCGACCGGAATCAGGGCCGCTTCCGTACCAAAAGCATTAATGTGGCTGGTGTTCTGCAGACGCAGTTCACCATCGACATAAACCTGGGCCTGCACGCTGTAACTGCCATTGGTCTGAATGGCCTGCTTGTCATAGCACAGCGAATAGCTCACCGGGAAAGACCTGGGCTTTTCCAGTGTCTGTTCCGCCAGCAGGCGCGCTGGCGCATCCGCTTGCTGGCGTTCATCCAGCAGACGAACGCGTACCAGCGTGGTGGCCAGCGGCAGGTTGGCCGGGGTGGCCAACGTCACCTTGCCATTCAGGTACTGTGGCTGGTAGGCCTTGCTGGCACAGCCAGTCATGGCGAGGGCCAGGGCAAAGAGGGCAGTGCTACGCAGGTACCGGTGCATCAGTCCACGGCCTCCAGCTTGGGTTGGCCCAGCATGATCACCGGGCCTTGCTCCGGCTTCCACTCCGCCTGCACACGCCACTGGTTGCCTTTGTCTTCCAGCTGCACATACCAGTGATTGGCTTTCACCAGCTCCTTGTTCAAGCTGCCGCTGTATTGATTGGCGGCTAGCTTGTGCAGGTCGGCCGTGGCGTCGTAGTCGTCCTGTGCCGGGTGAATCAGCTTCAGGCTCAGGGTGTCGGGCAAAGGCTGCTTGCTGGTGGTGTTGACGGTGATGCTGTGACCATCGCTGCTGAGCATGACCTGAGCCGTAATGCCCAGAGCTGCTGCCGCAGTGTTGCGGCGCAATTCCATATTGATGGCCTTGCCCTTGTTGTAATAGTCGTCCGTAACCAGGCCATCATCCGTCTTGAGCGCGGTGGTGATGTAACAGCTGCCGACGATGACCGCGGCGAGCGGAAAACTGATCAAAAACCACACCCACGGTTCTTTATACCAAGGGCGTGATACGGGGGTGTCCAGTTGCATGACTTACTCTCCGATGAAGCTGGATTTTTCTTCCACATGCAGTACCGGGGTGCTGACGGTTTCCACCTTGAAGTGAATCTCGTGGCTGCCCTTGGTCGCTACTTGCGGGTCGGCTTGAACGCGCACGCCAAAACTTTCGGTTTCGGTTGCCTTGACCTTGATCTTTTTGCTATCGCTTTCCAGTTTCAGATCCGGCATGCCGTCCACCGAGATTTTAAACTCCTGGTCGCGTTCTGTCGTGTTGATGATCTTGATGGTGTAGGCATTTTCCAGCAGGCCCGCATCGGTTTCCTTCACCAGCGAGGCGCGATCGCGCAGGATATCCACCTTGAACGGTTTGCGCATGGCCAGCGAGCCGAGTGCGGCACCCAGTACAATCAGCAGCACCACCGTATACATGATCACCCGCGGGCGGCGCAGATGCTTGATGATTTCGCTTTCCGGATATTTGCCTTCCAGCGCATTTTCCGTGGTGTAGCGGATCAGGCCACGCGGATAACCTACTTTGTCCATGACTTCGTCACAGGCGTCGATACAGGCAGCACAGCCGATACATTCGTATTGCAGGCCGTTACGGATATCAATCCCTACCGGGCAAACTTGTACACAGATACCGCAATTTACACAGGAACCCAGGCCCTGTTCCTTGAAGTCCACCCCTTTTTTGCGTGCGCCGCGCGGTTCGCCACGGGCTTCGTCATAAGAAATGATCAGGGTGTCGGCATCAAACATCACGCTCTGGAAGCGGGCATACGGGCACATGTATTTGCATACCTGCTCGCGCATGAAGCCAGCCAGCAGATAGGTAAAACCTGCGTAGAAGAAAATCCAGAAGCTTTCCCACGGGCCATAGTCGAAGGTTGGCATGGCTTTGACCAGATCACGGATAGGCGTGAAATAGCCAACCAGCGAGAAGCCGGTCCACAAACAGAACACGATCATCAGGCCGTGCGTGGTCAGTTTCAGTCGTGCTTTACGCAAGCTCATCGGCTCTTTGTCCAGCTTGATGCGCTTGTTGCGATCGCCTTCCACCAGCTGTTCGATCCACAGCATGACTTCGGTGTAGACCGTTTGCGGACAGGCATAGCCACACCACAGGCGCCCGGCAATGGTAGTCCAGACAAACAGACCAAATGCACAGCTCATCAGCAGTGCCGCCAGATAGACAAAGTCTTGCGGCCAGATGGTCAGGCCGAAAATGAAGAACTTGCGGTTGACCATGTCGAAAAACACCGCTTGCCGGCCATTCCAGGTCAGCCAGGGCAGGCCCAGGAAAACCAGCTGAGTACCCAGGACAAACAGAATACGCCAGTTATTGAAGATGCCCTTGACGCTACGCGGGTAGATCTTCTTTTGTGCCTCGTACAAGGACACGGTTTCGGAACCGGCTTTGGGAGAGGGGGGGGTGTGTTCTACTTTGACCGGGATATCTTTTAACGAATCAGACATGGTGTTTTCCTGAAGAGGATTTCGCAAAGTACACTTTGGTGATGGACTTTACGCAAGCATCTTGCAAGTCATTATATTATATAAATAAGTATAGTATTTGATGTAAAGCATACTGCCCGCTTGCGCGGGCAGTATGTTGGCTAAGGCTTACTGCGCCTTGGCGTTATTGGACAGGCCCCACACGTAGGCCGCCAGCAGATGAACCTTGGCATCGCCCAGGAAGTCCTTCCAGGCCGGCATCTGGTTGTTGCGACCATTGGTGATGGTCTCGATGATGGTCTTTTCAGTACCACCATACAGCCAGCTTCCGCTCGGGTGTGTCAGGTTCGGTGCGCCCAGTTGCTGGTTACCCTTGCCGTCCGGGCCGTGGCAGGCTGCGCAGATGGTGGTAAAGGTTTCCTTGCCACGTGCAGCGCGTTCGGCATCGAATTTCTTCTTCTGAACCGACAGCGACAACACGTAGTTGGCTACGTCCTTGACCTTCTCTTCACCCAGCACCGTACCCCATGCCGGCATTTGACCGTGACGACCATTCAGAATGGTGGTCTCGATGGTTTTCGGATCACCACCCCATTGCCAATCATGATTGACCAGGTTGGGGAAACCCTTGGCACCACGTGCATCAGAACCGTGGCACTGCACGCAGTAGGTCTGGAACAGGCGTTTGCCCATTTCCTGTGCCTTGGGGTCTGCGGCAATGGTTTTCAGGTCCTGCTTCAGGTAGCTGTCATACAGCGGCTGGTATTTGGCTTCCGCCTGGGCACGTTCTTCCTTGTACTGACCTACGGAAGTCCAGCCACGGATACCTTGCCACTTGCCAAGGCCGGGGTAGAGCACCAGATAGCAGGCACCGAAAATCAGCGTGATGTAGAACATCAGCATCCACCAGCGCGGCAGCGGGTGGTTGTACTCTTCGAGGTCGCCATCCCAGACATGGCCCATGGTTTCAACCTGCTCACCCTTCTTGACCGTGGTCTTGGATTGGGTGAACAACAGCAGGGACAGGCCAACAAAACCTGCAACCACGATGGCCGTGATCCAGATGCCCCAGAAATCGCTTACGAAATCACTCATTGTTTTGCTCCGTTAGAAGCCGACTCATGGTTGTCGGCCTCCTGCACCTTGTCGTCGTCGAGAAAGGGCACATTGGCCGCTTCATCGTACCGGTTCTTTGAGCGTCTGCTGTAGGCGATGAACAACACCAGAATGAAGAAGGTGAAGCACATCACGGTGAAGGCAGAACGTCCAATCGTTACCCAGTCCATGACTTAGCGAACATTCTTCAGTGCGAGACCCAAGCCCTGCAGATATGCAATCAGGGCATCCATTTCCGACTTGCCTTCAACCTGAGCCTTGGCTTCGGCGATATCCTTGTCGGTATAGGGAACACCTACAGCGCGCAGGGCTTCCATTTTCTTCGGCATGATTTCGGCATCGGCCAGGTTCTTCGACAGCCACGGGAAAGCAGGCATGTTGGATTCCGGAACCACGTCACGCGGATTGGTCAGGTGGACACGGTGCCATTCGTCAGAATAACGACCGCCTACACGGGCCAGGTCCGGACCGGTACGCTTGGAACCCCACTGGAAGGGATGGTCGTAAACCGACTCACCCGCAACGGAGTAGTGACCATAACGCTCTGTTTCGGCGCGGAACGGACGAATCATCTGGGAGTGGCAGTTGTAGCAGCCTTCACGGATGTAAATGTCGCGACCAGCCAGTTGCAGCGCGGTATAGGGCTTGACGCCGGCAACAGGCTGCGTGGTGGACTTCTGGAATGCCAGCGGCAGGATTTCCACCAGGCCGGCAAAGCTGATCACGATCAGGGTGAACACGATGAGGTAACCCACGTGCTCTTCAATCAGTTTCTGGATCTTTTCCATGTTCTTCTACCTTTATCCGCTTAAGCGTGAGCCGATGCGTTGACAGCCGGGATCTTGGCGTCAACAGCCTTGCCACTGGCAACGGTGCGGAAGGTGTTGTAGGCCATCAGCAGCATACCGGTCAGGTACAGCGTACCACCCAGGAAACGCACGAAGTGGTAGGGGTAGGTTGCTTTCACGGCTTCCACAAAGGCATAAGTCAGGGTGCCGTCGGCATTCAGGGCACGCCACATCAGGCCCTGGGTCACACCGGAGATCCACAGTGCGGCGATGTACAGAACCACACCGACAGTAGCCAGCCAGAAGTGCGCTTCGATCAGCTTGGTGCTGTGCATGGACTCACGGCCGAACAGGCGCGGCAGCAGGTAGTACATGGAACCGATGGTGATGAAGCCAACCCAGCCCAGAGCGCCGGAGTGCACGTGACCGATGGTCCAGTCAGTGTAGTGCGACAGGGCATTCACGGACTTGATGGACATCATCGGGCCTTCGAAGGTGGACATACCGTAGAAGGACAGGGAAACCACCAGGAACTTCAGAACCGGGTCGGTACGCAGTTTGTGCCATGCACCGGACAGGGTCATGATGCCGTTGATCATGCCGCCCCAGCTCGGAGCCAGCAGCACCAGGGAGAACACCATACCCAGCGACTGAGTCCAGTCAGGCAGGGCAGTGTAGTGCAGGTGGTGAGGACCAGCCCACATATAGGTAAAGATCAGGGCCCAGAAGTGAACCACCGACAGGCGATAGGAGTAAACCGGACGACCAGCTTGCTTCGGCACGAAGTAGTACATCATGCCCAGGAAGGCGGCGGTCAGGAAGAAACCCACGGCATTGTGGCCATACCACCATTGCACCATGGCATCCACTGCACCGGCGTACACGGAGTAGGACTTGGTCAGGGAAACCGGTACAAAGGCGCTGTTGACGATGTGCAGCAGGGCAACTGCCAGGATGAACGCACCGTAGAACCAGTTGGCTACATAGATGTGTTTAACCTTGCGGATGGCGATGGTGCCGAAGAATACGATGGCATACACCACCCAGGTCACGGCGATCATCAGCTTGATCGGCCATTCCAGTTCGGCGTATTCCTTGCCGAAGGTGATACCCAGCGGCAGGGTGATGGCAGCGAGGACAATGATCAGCTGCCACATCCAGAAGGTGAAGGCTGCCAGTTTGTCCGAGATCAGACGTACGTTACAGGTTCGCTGCACGACGTAGTAGGAAGTTGCAAACAGGCCGCAACCGCCAAAGGCGAAAATTACGGCGTTGGTGTGCAGCGGGCGCAAACGGCCAAAGTGGAACCAGGGCCCAAAATTGAGCTCCGGCCACACCAATTGGGCCGCAATGATGACGCCCACCAGCATGCCTACAATGCCCCATACTACGGTCATGATGGCAAACTGGCGCACCACCTTATAGTTATAAGTGGATTGCGTTTCCATTTAGGGTTTTCTCCAAGGTTGCTAACTTAGAACGTGACAAACCGTGGCGACTTGATTTCCTGCTCGCTGCCCCAAACTGAAATGAGCAGGAAAAGCCGCTGAGGAACCTGAGCAATTTCAGACTAGCAAAGTGTTTGACCCGTGCTGACAATGTTCTGCCAGAAACCTGGCAAAGCGTAGTCAGACACACACTTTTTCCCCATTTATTCAGCAGGGATTCTAATGCAAATACCCATGACGGGCCAGTTGATTAGTATGCCTGCGGGATTTTTACGTCCACCATTTTCTTGATTTCAAGCGAGCTGGCAGCAAGCTATTAACCTGATGCCGCTTACTGGGGATTATATTGTCATGCCTGTCCAAGCCCTTGACTTAAGTCAAATCGTGATCGGCAGCCCCCCTGTTGCGACGCGGGTGCTAGAATCTGCCGTTTTCTATCCTTTCCAGGGCAGATCATGACCACCGCCGTCCATTACTCCATTCGTCCGTGCCCAGCGGAACCCCATTGTTTTGAAATTACGCTTAAGGTTGACAAGCCTGCGAGGGACGGACAGGTGTTTTCCTTGCCAGCCTGGATTCCGGGTAGTTATCTGATCCGAGAGTTTTCCCGCCATATTGTCAGTATTCAAGCCAGTAGTGCTGGCAAAAGTGTGGGGCTTCGCAAGCTGGACAAACACAGCTGGCAGGCTGACCCGGTTAGCGGCAGCCTGACCCTGGTCTATCAGGTGTATGCCTATGACCTGTCTGTGCGTGGCGCATACCTGGATGACTCCCGCGGTTTTTTCAACGCCAGCAGCGTGTTTCTGTCCGTTGCCGGTTATGAGAATGATGCTTGCGAGGTGGAAATCCGCCCTGCCAAGGGCAAGGCCCATGCGGACTGGAAGGTAGCGACTGCCTTGCCCGCGGTGAAGGTGAAGAAAAGCGGCTTCGGGCTGTACCGTGCCGGGAACTACGACGAATTGCTGGACCATCCGGTGGAGCTGGGCGATTTCCATACGGTCAGCTTCAAGGCTTGCGGCGTGCCGCATCAGTTTGTGGTGTCAGGGCGTTTTCGTGGCGATTTGAAGCGGCTGGCTCGAGATACCAAGAAAATCTGCGAATACCAGATTCGCCTGTTCGGCACGCCGGCACCGTTCGAGCGTTATGTATTCATGCTTTATGTTGGCAAGGACATCTACGGCGGGCTGGAGCACCGGGCATCCACGGCGCTGGTGGCTAACCGGGATGACTTGCCCGCCGTCGACCAGACCGAGATTTCCGACGGTTATCTGAAACTGTTGGGCCTGATCAGCCATGAGTACTTCCACAGCTGGAATGTGAAGCGCATCAAGCCGGCGGCGTTCAGCCCTTATGATTTGCGCAGCGAAGGCTATACCCGGTTGTTGTGGGCGTTCGAGGGTATCACTTCCTATTACGATGACCTGACCCTGCTGCGCTGCGGGCTGATCGACAGCAAGCGCTATCTTGGCCTCTTGGCTCAGACAATCAGCGGCGTGCAGCGTGGAGCCGGCCGCTTGAAACAAACGCTGGAGGAGTCCAGCTTCGATGCCTGGATCAAATACTACCGGCAAGATGAAAACAGCCCGAACAGCATTGTCAGCTATTACACCAAGGGTGCGCTGGCTGCCCTGGCACTGGACTTGACCCTGCGCCAACGTAGCAAGGGGGCCGTGACGCTGGATGACATCATGCGTGCGCTGTGGGCAAAGTGGCTGGCAGACGGCAAGGGGCTGGCCGAGCAGGAATGGGAAGAAATCGCCCAGCAGGTGGCTGGTTTCTCCTTGCAAGACTTCTTCGATCAGGCGCTACGCTCCACTACGGATCTGCCCTTGCCGCAGCTGTTATTGTCCCAGGGGGTAGACATGGGCTGGGACTACGCGGATCATGCCGGCGATGCCGGTGGCATTGGTCTGCCGGCAGCACAGCGTAAACCCAAAGCAAGTCTGGGCGTGAAGACACAAGCCGACCCGGCTGGTTTGCGCCTGACGCACGTTTATGATGGTGGCGCAGCGCAAGAGGCCGGGCTGGCTGGCGGGGATGTCCTGCTGGCCGTGGATGGGCTGAAGGCGGCGGACCTGGACAAGATGCTGAGCCGGTATCGTGTGGGAGAGCGCATCACAATGCATGTATTCCGGCGCGATGAACTTCTGGTCCGCGAAGTCAGTCTGCAAGCACAGCCGCAAACAACTTGCCGTTTGCAATTGCAGAACAAGACCGGGCCATGGCCCATGGCGTAAGTGTCATGGCGTCATGGCCATGATGGATCAAACCGTAAAGCGAACCAGGGTGGTGATCCTGCCCGGTTCATGACTCAGACCGGCACCAACCGGCAATGACCTGAAAATTAGAGAGAAGAACATGGCGCAGCAGCCTCAAGTGAACTATCTGAAAGACTATGCCGTCCCGGCCTATCTGGTGGACCGGGTGGATTTGAAGTTCGATATCGAGGAAGCGCAGACGCGAGTCCATTCACGACTGGTGATCAAGCGTAACCCGCAGTCTGCTGCGCCAGCCAATCTGTGGCTGGATGGAACGGCCACCTTGCGTGTGCTCACCCTGGATGGGGAGCGCCTGTCTGCCGACGCCTATCAGCTGAACGAAGAAGGCTTGCTGATTCCCGGTGTGCCTGACAGCTTCATCCTGGAGGTGGAAACCGAACTTGACCCGGCCTCCAATACCAGCCTGATGGGCCTGTATGCGTCCAATGGCAATCTGTTTACCCAGTGCGAGCCGGAAGGTTTCCGCAAGATCACCTTCTATATGGACCGGCCGGATGTGATGGCCAAGTTCACCACCACCATTGTGGCCGACAAGCAGAAATACCCGGTGTTGCTGTCCAATGGCAACAAGGTGGGCGAGGGTGTGCTGGATAAAAAGCGCCACTGGGTGAAGTGGGTGGATCCGTACCGCAAACCTTCCTACCTGTTTGCCCTGGTTGCCGGCAAGCTGGTGGCCGCACGTGACAAGTTCACCACCGTGCGCGGCCGGGAAGTGACACTGGAAATCTGGACAGAACCTGCGGATCAGGACAAGGTGGCCTTCGGCATGGGTGCCGTCAAACGCGCAATGAAGTGGGATGAGCAGCGTTTCGGGCTGGAATACGACCTGGACATCTACATGATCGTGGCGGTCAGCGACTTCAACATGGGGGCCATGGAAAACAAGGGCCTCAATATTTTCAATACCTCGGCCGTGCTGGCGCGCAAGGACACCCGGACCGACGCCGAATTCCAGCGCGTGGAAGCCATCATCGCGCACGAGTATTTCCATAACTGGACCGGCAACCGCGTGACCTGCCGCGACTGGTTCCAGCTGTCGCTCAAGGAAGGGCTCACCGTATTCCGCGATCAGGAGTTCAGTTCTGATCTGGGCAGCCGGGCGGTCAAGCGCATTGACGATGTCAAAAGCCTGCGTGCCTTGCAGTTCCCGGAAGATGCCGGCCCGACCGCGCACCCGATTCGCCCCGACTCCTATATCGAGATGAACAATTTCTACACCATGACGGTGTATGAAAAAGGGGCAGAAGTCGTCCGCATGTACCATACCCTGCTGGGTGAGGAAGGCTTCCGCAAGGGCATGGACCTTTACTTCAAGCGCCACGATGGCCAGGCCGTGACTTGCGATGATTTCCGTGCCGCCATGGCGGACGCCAATGGGGTGGATCTGGCGCAATTTGCCTTGTGGTATAGCCAGGCCGGTACGCCGCTGCTGCAAGTCAGCAGTGCTTATGATGCCGCCGCGCAGCGCTATGCCCTTACGGTCAAGCAGTCCTGCCGCATTGTCGCTGGCCAGCCCGCACCGCAAGCCTTGCATATCCCGCTGGCCATGGGGCTGGTGGGCGCGAATGGCCAGGATCTGCCGCTACAGCTGGCAGGTGAGGATGAGGCACGACCGGGAACACGCGTGCTGGATGTCAAACAGGATGAACAAACCTTTGTTTTCCTCAATGTCGCGGAAGAGCCTGTGCCGTCCTTGCTGCGCGGCTTCTCCGCCCCGGTGAAGCTCGAGTACGACTGGCGTGACGATCAGCTTGCCTTCCTGATGGCCAATGACAGCGATAGCTTCTGCCGCTGGGAAGCAGGCCAGACCTTGGCTGAACGATTGTTCCGCCAGTTGATTACCGCCCAACTGGAAGGACGTGCGCTGGTATTGCCGGAAACCTTCGTGGCCGCTTTCCGTGCGGTGTTGAAGGATCATGCCGCCGACCCGGCGCTGCGTGCGCTGATGCTGGGCTTGCCCTCCGAAGCGGAAATCCTGGAAATGGTGGAGGTCGCTAATCCAGCCATCATCCATCAGGTTCGTGACTTTGTGCTGGATCAGTTGGCAGAGGCATTGCGCGGCGAATGGCACGAGGCCTACCAGTTGCACCAGACTCGTGAGTACAAGCCGGAAGATGCCGGTAAACGTGACCTGAAAAACCGTGCCTTGCAGATGCTGACCCGGCTCAGCGTTGCCTGGCCGGCGGAAGCAGCGCGCAAGCAGGCACTGGAGGCGGACAATATGTCTGACCAGATGGGTGCCATGCTGGCATTGCGTGATCATGACGGCGAGGAAAGGGACGAGTGCTACACCGCCTTTGCCGCGCGCTGGCAGCGCGATGCCCTGGTGATGGACAAATTCTTCATGCTGGTGGCCTCCAGCCAGCTGGAAGGTACGCTCAGTCATGTCCGTGCCGCCATGGAACATCCGGCATTCAGCCTGAAAAACCCCAACAAGGCGCGTGCATTGATTGGTACGTTTGGCAACAATATGGCGCATTTCCATGCCGAGGACGGCAGTGGTTATCGTTTCCTGGCGGATCAGGTACTGTCACTGGATGCCATCAATCCGCAAGTGGCCAGCCGCATCGTGCGTGCGTTCAATCGCTGGAAGAAGCTGGAGCCGGTGCGTCAGGCACTGATGAAGGCCGAGCTGGAGCGCATGCTGGCCAGCCCGCTGTCCAAGGATGTCTATGAGATTGTCT
Organism: Aquitalea sp. LB_tupeE; assembly: GCF_013391415.1. Taxonomy (GTDB): domain Bacteria; phylum Pseudomonadota; class Gammaproteobacteria; order Burkholderiales; family Chromobacteriaceae; genus Aquitalea. The sequence goes on along the minus strand of NZ_JACAXB010000009.1, from coordinate 18,474 downwards.
ACAAGAACCTGAATGCCTGAATCGGCTGATGGTTGTTGGCAGACATGCTGCAAAAGGGTCGCGCAAGCGGCCCTTTTGCATTTTCAGCAGACAGGGATATTGACCTGTGGGAGGCTTGTTTGGATCATACGACTGTTTGACTTTATTCTGGTCAGGATGGGCGATGACAGAAATCACACAGCAAGACCACTACCTGACGCTGGACGATGGTGAGCAACTGTATATACGGCGCATTTCCCGGGCAGGCCAGGGAGAGCCGGTGTTGCTGGTGCATGGTGTCATGGCCAATGGGCGTATTTTCTATAGCGACAAGGGCAAGGGCCTGGCCCCGTTTCTGGCGGCGGCGGGCTATGACGTGTTTGTCGCTGACCTGCGCGGTCGTGGCCGCAGCACACCCAAAATCAATGCGGCCAGCCGGCATGGTCAAACAGAAATCATCTGCCGCGACCTGCCAGCCTTGCAGGCCGCCATCCGCCGCATCAAGGGCGACGTCGCCGTGCACTGGATGGCGCACTCCTGGGGTGGGGTGCACATGAGCAGCTGCCTGTTGCGCCATCCACGCTTGTGTTCTCAAGTAGCTTCGCTGGTGTATTTCGGCAGCAAGCGCAGTATTGCCGTACGCAACTGGCGCAAATGGCTGGAAGTAGACCTGATGTGGAATGTGCTGGCGCGCTGGATCATCCGCGCGGTGGGCTATCTGCCAGCGGCCCGTCTGCGACTTGGGGCTGACGACGAAACGGAAAAGAGCCACCGGCAAAGCAAGCGCTGGGCACAGCTGCGTCCCTGGGTTGATAGTGACGATGGTTTTGATTATGGCGCGGCAGCACGTCATGTTTCCTTGCCACCGGCCCTGTATTTTGCGGCGCGTAACGATCCTTGCCGGGGCCATCCCGATGATGTACGCCGGTTTCGTGCCGAGTCCGGCCCGCATTTGTCGCGCTTCAGGTTGCTGGCACGTTCCACCGGACATTGGCATGACTACAATCATGTGTCCTTGCTCACCCACCCTGACGCCCCTGCCGACCACTTCCCCTTGGTGCTGGAATGGCTGGCAGGACACCATGATCAGGTAATCGACCATAACTGATGAAGATCATTCCACTTGTCAAGACGCTGTGGTAGAACAGCGCGCTCTAGTGGAGAATGTGTGCATGAATCAAGAATCAGTTATCGATCCGGCCAAGCTGGATGCCATCATCGATCAGTTGGCAGAACATGGCTGGGTGGTGGATCACTCCCTGTTCAGCCTCGAGGCTATCAAACAGTTACAACAGTGCTGCCTGGAGCAATGGCAAGCCGGTCGCTTTCATGAAGCCGCGGTGGGGCGGGGGGATCAACAAGGACGTCGCAGCGAGATCCGCTCGGATTCGGTATTGTGGCTGGAGCCGGATGCCCCGGCCGATGCCATCCGTTATTACTTTTCCACGCTGGACCACGTCCGGCAGGCCGTCAACCAGGCCTTTTACATGGGGCTGGAAGATCTTGAGTCCCATTTCGCCGTTTATCCGCCCGGAAGTTTTTACAAGAAACATCTGGATCGATTCCGTGACGACGATGCCCGTGCCCTGACCGCTGTGCTGTATCTGAACGAAGACTGGCCGGATGATGCCGGTGGGCAGATCCGGCTTTATCTGGATGATGCATGCAGCCAGTCGCTGGACATTGCGCCCACTGCCGGCACGCTGGTGTTGTTCCTGTCCGACCGTTTCTGGCACGAAGTCCTGCCGGCCACGCAGCAGCGCTTGTCCGTGACCGGATGGTTCCGCCGCAGGCCGCAGATATAAGCCTGACCATCTTGGTGCGGTATTGCCGTGCTAGAATCAGCCAAAACCGGATGAAATGACAAGGGACGAATCAAGATGTCAGGCAACACCATGGGGCTGCTGTTTACTGTTACTTCTTTTGGCGAAAGCCACGGACCGGCCATTGGCTGTGTGGTGGACGGCTGCCCGCCCGGCCTGGCCATCAGTGCCGAGGAAATCCAGCTGGAGCTGGATCGCCGCAAACCGGGTACCAGCCGTCATGTCACCCAGCGACGCGAGCCCGATACCGTAGAAATCCTCTCTGGTGTGTACGAAGGCAAGACAACAGGTACACCCATCGCCTTGCTGATTCGCAATACCGACCAGCGCTCCAAGGATTACGGCAATATCGCGGAAACCTTCCGCCCCGGTCATGCGGACTATACTTACTGGCATAAATACGGAGTGCGCGACCCGCGTGGTGGTGGCCGTTCCAGCGCCCGGGAAACTGCGGTACGCGTGGCCGCTGGTGCCATTGCCAAAAAATGGTTGCATGAGCGTTATGGCGTGCTGATTCGCGGTCACATGACGCAGATTGGCGAAGTAAACATCCCTTTCCAAAGCTGGGATGTGGTCAATGCCAACCCCTTCTTTGCGGCGGATGAAAGCGTAGTTCCGCAGCTGGAAGAATATATGGACAGCATACGCAAGAGCCTGGATTCCGTCGGTGCCCGCTTGCGGGTGGTGGCCGAGAATGTTCCTGTTGGCTGGGGTGAGCCGGTATTTGACAGACTGGATGCTGATATTGCCTACGCCATGATGAACATCAATGCCGTCAAGGGCGTGGAAATCGGCGCTGGCTTCAACTCTGTCAGCCAGCGTGGTAGCGAACACGGTGATGAATTGACCCCACAGGGTTTTGCCAGCAATCACGCAGGTGGCATTCTGGGTGGCATTTCCACTGGGCAGGATATCGAAGTATCCATTGCCATCAAGCCAACGTCATCCATTGCCCAGCCGCGCCGTTCCATCGACAAACAAGGCAATCCGATACTGATGGAAACCCATGGCCGCCATGACCCCTGCGTTGGCATTCGTGCCACGCCCATCGCCGAAGCCATGCTGGCCCTGGTGTTGATGGATCATGCCTTGCGCCATCGTGCCCAATGTGGCGATGTGGTAGTGGATACCCCGAAAATTCCGGGGCGAATCAGCTAAACTGGGACGAAGCCTGTCTGAGAGCCCGGCACCAAGAGAGAGCACACCATGTTGAAGAACCTGATTGGCGGTTTGGCCGGTCGACTGAAAAAAAATGAAGACAGTCCCGACGACGAGATTGCTGCTGTAGAAAAAGAGCTGGAAGCCTCGCCGGTTAAGCCCAGCGCCGAGCCGGAACTGATCGAGCAGCTGCCTCCCACTCTTGGCTTTGTCACTCACCAGCCGGTCATGGATAGACAGCATCGCGTGGTGGCGTACGAGTTTTTCGTCAAGTCCGGGGCTGCGGCCAAAGGCGGCAAGCAGCAGGATTTCGACCGCTTGATGCTGACCACCCTGCAGAATATGGAAGTATTCCGCCTGCTGGCCTATCGTCGTGCTCTGGTACACATTTCTATCAGCTCGCTGACCGAGCCACTGTTGTTGCAGATGCCAGCCAAAAGCGTGATTTTTGTGCTGGAACCCGATCCGGATCAGCCGGTGATGGTCGAGGTGATGCCGATTCTGGATGAGCTCCGCAGCAAAGGTCTGCGTTTTGCGGTGGAGCCAGCCGCCTTCGACAACCAGGTACTGGCCGAGCGTTTGCAGCCCGAGCTGTTCAATCGCATGGATTTCATGCTGCTGGATTTCGCGGCACCGTCCACCAGGGTATTGGCACCTATTCTTGACCAGCTGCCGCGTCGCTACCCCAATGCCCGCTGGATGGCCCGCAATGTCGGTACGGCTGAAGATCTGGATATTTGCTTGCGCGCACCGGGCAGTAACCGCTTCGCCCTGTTCCATGGCCCTTTCATTGCCACCGTACGCAGCTTGGAGAGCGGCAAGGTAGACAGCAACCAAAGCCGCGTGCTGCAAATCATGCGCATGTTGCGTGCCAATGCCGAACCACGCGAACTGGAAGCCCAGTTCAAGCTGGACTCCGTGTTGTTGTTCAAGCTGTTGCGCTTTATCAACTCCCCGGTGAATGGCCTGGCCCGCAAAGTACAAACCATTGAGGAAACCCTGTTGCTACTGGGCAGGGAGACCCTGTTCAAATGGTTGTCCATGCTGTTGTTCACCGCCAAGAAGGAAGACGGAACAGCACTGGCCTTGCTGGAAAAATCGCTGATCCGTGCCCGTTTTCTGGAGCGCCTGGGTGCCTATCGTGGCAACAAGCTGGAGGCCGAACACCTTTTCCTGACCGGGATGTTCTCCTTGCTGGACGTACTGCTGAACCAACCCTTCCCGGACGTGCTGGATCCTCTGGAACTCCCTCCCACGGTACGGGATGCAGTGGTTGAGAACAAAGGCATGTTCAGCCCCTATCTGGCCTTGGCCCTGGCGTGCGAACAAGGTGACGACCAGCGCATCAATGCCCTGTGCAAAGTGCTTAATTTCGAGGTGGAACATACCTGCCGCTACTATATCGACTCGGTGGTATGGGCGCAGGAGGTACTGCGCGAAAGTGATGTGCACAATGATGTGGAAGCCGTCTGAGCCTGTTATCATTACGCTTGCTAAGCCAGCATGCGTTGCTGGCTTTTTTCATGGTCGTGTAAATTTGTGTAATTCGCTTATAGTAGCGTCTTGTGATGACGGGAAGCCTGCGGCACATGGTTCTTGTCAACAACTGGCATAAAACTAGACAATAAACACCATAAATTTCCATCGGACAGCGGCATACAATGGCGTTCGACAGAAAAGATAACCCCAAGTACAGCCCAGATGCCGGGCAGTGCGGGCAAGGCAATGTGATGAACACTATTGAGCAGATCAAGCAGTTGATTGTGGAAAAGTTCGGTGTGAAAGCCGAAGAAATTCAGGCCGAACGTGCGCTGAGTGAATACGGACTGGACTCCCTCGGGCAAATCGAATTGCTGTTTGCAATTGAAGAACATTTCTCGGTCTCCATTCCCGAAGAAGAGGCGCATGTAGCCAATCTGCAGGAACTTGCTGACTTGGTAGACCGCTACAAGAGTACCGCCCAATGACGCAGGTGGTAGCCATCACCGGCATTGGCCTGATTTCGCCGTTGGGCAATCAGCTTGATCTGGTTTTTGACAAGCTGATGTCCGGCACCTCAGGCATTCGTCGATGGGAAGCTGAACAAACCGGGTGCAAGCCTGCGGTGGTTGGTGCTGTCGATTTTGATCCGGCCAACTGGTTTACGCGGCTGCAGCTCTCCGGTGTGGACCGTGTCAGCCAGATGGCAGTGGCTGCTGCCACCCAGGCGCTGGATGATGCCGCCTTGCAATTGCCGGAAGACAAGGAGCAGGTTGGTGTCTATGTCGGTTGTGCCATGGGTGGCAGTACCGCGCTGGACAAAGGCTTCCAGAATTTCTACCAGACCCATACCCGTGTATCTCCCCTGTCGGTGATTGCCAGCATGGCCAATGCGCCTGCCGGGCACATCAGCATGCGTTTTGGCATTACCGGCCCTGCGGTCAACTATTCGGTCGCTTGCGCTTCTTCTGCCATTGCGCTGGGTGAAGCCATGCGTGCCATCCGTCATGGTGAAATCCGCCAGGCCATTGCCGGTGGTGCCGAAGCCATGCTGCTGCCAGGCATTATCAATGGCTGGCAGTCCATGCAGGTGCTGGCCAATCCGGATGGAGAACAGCCGGAGCAGGCCTGCCGTCCTTATGACAAGACGCGTAGTGGTCTGGTACTGGCGGAAGGTGCTGCCTTTCTGGTTCTGGAACGACTGGACGATGCCGTGGCACGTGGTGCACGCATCTATGCCACGCTGGATGGCTATGCTTGCCGCAGTGATGCAACGCACATTACCAAGCCGGATGTCGCCGGACAGGTACGCACCATGCGCGCTGCGCTGGCTGATGCCGGTCTTGCGCCGGAAGCCATTGGCTACTGCAATAGTCACGGCACTGCCACGCAAGTCGGAGATGTGGTGGAGTGTGAAGCCTTGCAGTCAATTTGGGGCGAGGATACCCCCGGCCTGCGTGTGAGTGCCACCAAGTCCATGCATGGACATTTGCTGGGTGCCACCGGCGGGCTGGAAACCGCCATCACGGCGCTGGCCTTGTACCATCGCCAGATTCCTCCGACAGCGCATTGTCAGCAACTGGATGAAAACTGCCGGGTACAACATGTACTTGGCCAGGGTGTGGCCGCACCCGAGCTAGCGGCTGCCATCAGCAACTCGTTTGCTTTTGGTGGTAGTAATGCCAGCCTGGTATTGCGTCGCCATCAGTAATGCGGCAGCTGTCTTGTTCAAGCCCGCTTCGGCGGGCTTTTTCATGCCTGCCGCAGCTCAGGCGCGGCGAAAGGTCAGGCTGATGCGTCTTTTGCCCAGCAAGGCATGTTCTCCATCGGCCACAGGCATAATGCCGTGGAAGCGCAAACGTGCAGGGCCACCAAAAACCAGTACATCCCCATGTTGCAGCAACAATTTGCAGCAGGGGTCTTGCCGTAGCAGGCCGCCCAGCATGAAGCGGGCCGGCAAGCCAAGTGACAAGGTGACGATGGGATGTGTGTAATCGCGTTCATCCCGGTCCTGATGCAAAGACATCTTGCTGCCAGCCTGATAGCAATTGATCAGACATGCATTGCTGACAAAGTTGTCAAAGCCCGCTTGTGCTGCCCAAGTGCGGGCCAGCTCTTTTAACACCGCCGGCATGGCGGGCCAGGGCTGGCCGGTTTGCGGGTCCTTCCTGCTGTAGCGATAACCATGGCGGTCGCTGATCCACCCTAAGTCGCCGCAATTACTCATTGATACCGACATGGTGTGTCCACCCGCTGTTTGCATCTGACGCAAGGGTGCTTGCTGCAATACGTCTGAGACAGCCTGCCAGATTGCGGGCATGCTTGACTCTGCCTGCCCGGAAAGCAGACAAACTCCTTCCGCCAACTGCTGTTGCAATGGAAACAGACCAGCATCGCCAAACAGATCAGTCTGCATCGCTCCCTCCTTCTGTGTTGGCATCCCGTTCGCGCTGCAATAGCGACTGCTTACGCTCCAGGCCCCAGCGATAGCCGGACAAGCTACCATCCTGGCGAATCACCCGGTGGCATGGAATAGCCACTGCCAGTGTATTTGCCGCACAAGCCCGCGCCACAGCACGTACCGCGGATGGCTGACCAATTTTGGCAGCCAGCTCGGCGTAGCTCATGGTCTGGCCGGGTGGAATATCCCGTAGTGCCTGCCACACCCGCTGCTGGAATGCGGTACCGCGAATGTCCAGGGGCAAGGTGAGGCCTAGTTGCGGCTTGTCGATCAGGCTGATCACGGCCGCCATCTGTTGCTCGAAAGCCTGTTCACCTCCGCGCAAGTCTGCTTTGGGAAACTGATCCTGCAATTGCTTAAGCAATAAGGCCGGATCATCCCCCAGCAAAATGGCGCAGATGCCCTTCTGGCTTTGGGCTAGCAGAATAGCCCCCAGGCTGCACTGGGCAATGGCAAAGTAAATGACACTGCGCGGCGCTCCGGCACGACGTTCACTGGCAGTCATGCCCAGTCGTTGACTGGCTTGTGCATAAAAGCGGCTGCTGGACTGATAACCGGCATCGAGAATGGCATGGGTGATGGTGGGGGCAACCGGCAGCTGTTGTTGCAGCCGCTGATGACGCAATGCCATGGCGTAAGCATGGGGCGTCAGGCCGGTAATACGCTTGAACAGGCGATGAAAATGAAAGGGACTGATGCTGGCTTTGGCTGCCAGCTGCTGCAAGGTGGGTATCTCCTCGGCCTGCGCGAGGTAGTGGCAAGCAGATGTAATGATGTCCGCCTGGCGTTGGGACAAGCTGGGCTCATCTGGCGTACAGCGCAGGCAGGGGCGATAACCCGCTGCTTTTGCATCTTGTCCATTGGCAAAAAACTGCACGTTTTCCCGTTTGGGCAGGCGGGATGGGCAGCTGGCCCGGCAATAAATACCGGTGGTGCGCACCGCATAGACAAATTGCTCATCGGCCTGCGGGTTGCGTGTCATGACATCTTGCCAACGTGCGTCCGCCAGCGCGTCCGACGACTGTAATGTGGAAGTGGTTGTGGCCATGGTCGCTGACTCCGGGTGTGGAACGAGAAAACAATAAGCTCAATCCATGGTGCTGACACCCGCTTACTTGCGCTCAAATTCTAGCAGACCCCGCTTGGCGCAAAAAAATAAGCCTGCACGATGGCAGGCTTGAGAAGGATCAACTGACTTGCGAAGGGCTTAGAAACTCTTGGACAGACCGATCAGTTCGCCATTGCGGGCGCTGCCACCGGCTTGCGGCTTGTCATGCGACAGCTCGATATAAGCCATGGTGTGCTTGCTCAGGTTGTAATGTACCAGCAGGTTGACGTATTTCTCTGTGCCTTGAGCCAGTGCGGGGGAGTTGTCTTTGCGTACCCCGGTTTGCAGACCCAACTGGGTATTGCCAATGGTGTAATAGGCATACAGCGAGGTTGCGTTGATCACGCTGTCATCGGCCAGCTTGTTACGTTGGTATTCCACTGCCAGTTCCAGCGCATCAATCGGCTTGTAGTTGGCGGTCAGGTGCAACTGGCGATTGCTGCCCAGCTGGCTGGTGTTGTTGGCATTGCTGTTGGTGGTGTTGCTGGAGGCACCATAGTTGGCGGAAACCGTCCAGTTGCTACCGCTGAAACCAGCGAGAACAGAGTAGCGGTTGGTACCGCTGTTGCTGGAGGTCTTGTTTTCATCGGTGGAGAACTGCACGCCACCATAGAAACCGCCCAGATTGCCCGGCAGGTCGTAACGGACCATATTGTTGCCGGTTACACCGCCATACCAGCCCAGGTGGTTATCCGGGCCAGCCCATACGCTGTAATCGAACTTACCGTCTTCCACGTTGCCGGTGCCCTTACCGGCACGAATCATACCGAAGCTACCCTTCAGGCCAACAAAGCTGTCATCGCTGGCAAAGGTATTAGCCTGTTTACCCATTTCATCGTAACCGCTACCGGTCGGCGAGAATCGGTTGTTGACCTGGAAGATGGCGCTCAGGCCATTGCCCAGGTTTTCTTCACCATTGAAGTTGATCTGGCCACGACCGGCCACGTTGGTGGTAGAAACGGCTGCCGGATTAGTGGTGTAACCCCAGGCGCTGTTGGCCGCACCGTTGTACTGCAACACGCCAGCACGGACAAAACCGGAAATGGTTACGCCTTCATCAGCATGGGCATAACCGGCGCAGGCAGCCAGTACGGCCAGAGCAATGTATTTGTTTTGCATCTTGTCTATCTCCAATTGTCTCGCTTTGTTGTTTTGCTACTTAAGTTTGCGTTGGCAACCGGCGTTTTGCCTGACTTGTCCACCGCAAAAGCAGGGACATTGTTAATTTCTGTGACATTTACGGTCAAACGCATTTTATGTAGCGCTTCCACTACATATTGACGCTGTTGTATGTAGTAATTTAACTACAATAATTTGCGATGCCTTATGTCTCCATATTCGTATTTGTTACTAGTAAATTTCACAAATTAAACTGTTTGTGCACTTATCCATCTTCGTTGGTAATCTGCAACAACTTAGCATGATGTGTCACATTTATAGTTTTTATTGGCTTTATGCTGCACATGCACATTTTATGATGCAATTTAAGTGTGATTTTTGTTTATGAATAAGTAGTACTTCTGATGACTTATTTTGAAAATGAAAGGCGTGCACAAACCAAGCTGGCGCGTTTTATGGCAGCCATTCACCAGTTTGGCTCGTTTTGGGTTGATGACTATTCTTTATGCACGGTGCTGGTGCGTGAGGACAATCGGTGCCGCAGAAAGAGTAGAGGTGAAACTTGCGCAATAAAATTGCGCAATCTGGTGAAGGGCGGCTATTAGGCGTAACTGGAGCCTATTGCGTAGAGGCCGGCCTGGAGTGACCAGTCGACTCTGCTGATTGATTCGGCAGGTACCGGTTGAGATGGGCGGGCTTATCCTATTCCGTATCTGGTTGCATTTCTGGTGCCGCGGCCTGGAATGCGGGGAGCGTGACACAAGCTTGGTAAATGCGACGGATGGTTGGCATTTGCGCAAGTGAACAATCGAAGCGCAAGGCATTGAATACCTGGGGTACAAGGCAGCAGTCTGCCAAGCCTGGTGTGTCGCCATGGCAAAAGTGACCCGTGCGGGCTTCGTCGGCCAGCATGGATTCCACAGCCATCAAGCCCTGAGTTACCCAGTGGCGATACCACTGTGCTTTGTTCTCTGCGCTAAGCCCGAACTGTTGGGTTAAAAAAACCAGCACACGCAGATTGTTGAGTGGATGAATGTCGCAGGCAATCGTTAGGGCCAGTGCCCGTACCCGTGCACGATCTGCTGCATGGTGGGGAAGTAGCGGAAGGGCGGGGTAGGTTTCTTCCAGGTATTCGATGATTGCCAGGGACTGCGTCAAATCGTTTCCCTGCTCGGTCTCCAGGCAAGGGACAAGCCCAAGCGGGCTCTTGGCGCGATAACCGGCCGAATGTTGTTGGCCGCCATCCTTCAGCAAATGAACGGCTACCGTGTCATAAGGCAGTCTTTTGAGGTTGAGGGCAATACGCACCCGGTATGCGGCGGAACTTCTGAAGTAGGTATATAGCTTCATCATGCGTTTTCTGCAGGCTGTAGGCCGGTTGGCTGATGGATTCAGCCACCGGCCAGACAGGTTTAGCTCATGTAAGGTTGGACAGATTGCTCAATGCAGCCGAACAGGCTTTGGCCGTCGCGACCAAACATCTCGATACGCACGCGATCGCCAAACTTCAGAAATGGCGTTTGTGCTTGGCCTGTTTCTATCGTTTCATACATGCGCAGCTCGGCCAAACAGCAATATCCGACACCGCCATTGTCAATCGACGAGCCATGCAAATTGCCTTGCTTGTTAGAGACCGTCCCCGAGCCGATGATGGAACCTGCTACAAGCTCTCGCGTCTTGGCCGCATGGGCCACCAGTTGCGGGAAGCTGAAGGTCATGTCCTGGCCGGCATCGGGCTGCCCGAATAGCGTGCCGTTGACATGCACGATCAGCGGACGATGTGCCTTGCCATCTTGCCAGTCATCGCCCAGCTCATCAGGCGTGATGGCTACCGGACTAAACGCAGAGGCTGGCTTGGACTGGAAAAAACCAAAGCCCTTGGTCAGCTCCGCCGGAATAAGATGACGCAACGAAACATCATTCACCAGCATCAGCAGCCGGATACTGGCGGCGGCCTGCGCCACATCACAGCCCATGCGGACATCGCCGGTGATGACGGCGACTTCGGCTTCGAGGTCGACTCCCCATGCTTCGTCCAGTACGGCAATGGGGTCACGCGGCCCGATAAAAGAATCCGAACCGCCTTGGTACATCAGAGGATCCGTCCAGAACTCCGCCGGCAAGACCGCGCCGCGAGCCCGGCGTACCAGCTCGACGTGATTGACGTAAGCCGAGCCATCAGCCCACTGATACGCGCGTGGCAAGGGAGAATGACACTGCGCCGGGTCGAAGGGTTCTGCCGCCTGTAACTGCCCTTGATTCAGTGCATCGTAAACGGCGCGCAGCTGACTTTCGCTGTGTTCCCAATGATCCAGAGCCTGTTGCAGCGTAGCTGCAATGCCGGGAACGGCTTGGTAATGTGTCAGGGTGCGATTCACCACAACCAACATACCGTCACGGTGCTTGCTTTTTAAGGTGGCGAGTTTCATGGATTAGTACTCCGGATTGGACAAGGAAGAGAGGGCTGCATGTTCAACTACGTTGTGCTGCCGCACGCTGATTACGGACCGCTTGCGCACGGCTACCCAGCAACAGGATCAGGACAATCAACACCGAGGGGAGGGCGACGAGATGAAACAGCGTGCTTTGGCTCCAGTTGAGCGCAATCAATTGGCCGCCAAGGACCGGGCCGATCAGCGAGCCGATACGGCCGATGCCCAGACTCCAGCCCACACTGGTGGTGCGTAGTGCGGTGGGGTAATTATTGGCCGCCATGGCATTGATGGCCGGCTGGCCGCCAACGACTGCAAATCCGGTCAGGAACACCGCACCAAATAGCAACAGCACGGTATCTGCCGTATGACCGATCAGCGCAATGAAAATGGCTGCGCTGATAAAGCAAGGTATCAGCACCCGCCGGAAGCCAATGCGGTCGATCAGCCTGCCCATGGCTACCGTGCCAAAGGTCCCGCCCAGTTGCAGTGCAGCGCCTACCAGCACCGCTTGTTGCAGGCTCAGGCCCGCCAGTTTGGTAATGGTGTGCAGCCAATTGGACAAGAAATAAAGGGCAATCATATTGAGAAAGCTGATGCACCAGATCATCAGTGTGCTGCGGGCACGACCCTCCTTGAACAGCGCCATGACCGGCATGCCTTTGGCGGGCTCTTCGGCAACAATCAGCTGCGCCGTGTGTGGCCGTTTCTCGTTAGGCAGAGCTTGCTGCAGCACGGCGAGTGCCTGGCTTTGCTTCTTGCCGCTCAATACCTGGAATTGAATGGATTCGGGCAAATGCACCAGCATCAGCAGCCCAAGCAGGATGGGCAGGATTACCCCCAGATAAAACACGGATTGCCAGCCGAATTGCGGAATCAGCGCAGCGGCCACAACGCCGCCCAGCATGGCCCCTATGGTAAAGCCACAGGAAACCAGCATCATGATAGATATGCGCTTGCGCCTGGGGCTGAATTCGCCGCATAGCGCCATCGCATTCGGCATGATGGCCCCCAGACCAAAGCCGGTAATGAACCGCATGATGAACAGTTCCTCGATGGATCTGGCCAGCGGCGTGGCCAACATGCACAGGCCGAAAAAGAAGGTGGACGCCAGCAGTACCGGCCGACGGCCCAGCTTGTCCGCAGCAATGCTTAAGAGCAATGAACCAATCAGCAGTCCGAACAAACCCGCCCCGAATACCGGACCGAGCGCTGCCTTGTCGACCTGCCAGTCCTGCAGCAATGCCGGGGCGACATAGCCCATGGCCTGGACATCAAAGCCATCCAGTACCATGCAGACACCACAGAGAATGTAAATCCACCACTGGAATCGGCTGATGGGGTTTGCGTCAATGCGCTTGACGACATCAATCTTGATCATCGAAGTCATGATTTGTCTCCTGGCCACCTTGTTTTGCAACATGCAAAGGCAGCGCGGCCAGCCCTGACGCGGGCCGGGCAAGTGCTAAGCACTCGTGATGGGAAAGGAAGGCTGTCTCGCTTGGTGCTTTAATCCGCGTAGCTGCCATCGTGCATCCAGCGGGCATGCGCCGGTGCGCGCTTGGTGATGGCCCATTCCTCCAGCATGTCCCACTTCACGGCATCCAGCTTGTCCGCCATTTGCGCGGTGCCGGTATTCACTGCTAACTCCAGGCGGTGGCCGTTTGGATCAAAGAAATAAATAGACTTGAAAATAGTGTGATCGGTCGGCCCGATAACGGCGATGCCATCCGCCTCTAGCTGTTGCTTGGTTTGCAGCAGCGCATCCATGCATTCCACCTCCAGCGCCAGATGCTGGGTCCAGGACTGGGTATTGGGATCGCGCCCCATTTCCGGCAGGGTCGGGAGCTCAAAAAAAGCCAGGATGTTGCCACTCCCTGCATCCAGAAATACATGCATGTAGGGGTGTGGTTCCTGGGTCGAGGGCACTTGATCTTCCGCGATCGCCAGAATGAAGTTCATCTTCAGGTATTTCTGATACCACGCGACCGTTTCTTTGGCGTCCTTGCAGCGATAAGCTACTTGGTGGATTTTCTTGATCAGTTGCATCCTGCTGTTCTCCGAATCCGTTTGTTGATGAAGGCAGTGATTTAATATTTATGGCTACGGATTGGCGGTCATTAGACGCATTTGTTTTTTATGATTCCAACCGTTTTTTATGATTGATTAATCAGTTGATCTTATGAATGTGACGCTGCGCCAGCTCCGGGCATTCCTTGCCCTTGCCCTTGCCCGTACCGGAAGCTTTACGTTGGCGGCCGAGCGCCTCTACATCACCCAGTCGGCCCTCTCCGGGCTAATCAAGGAATTCGAACAGACCCTGGGGATACGGCTGGTCGACCGTAGTACACGGCGTATTTCTTTGACGGGAATGGGGCAGGAGCTTTTTCCACTGGTTGAAAAAATCCTGCACGACCTAGATTGCCTGCTGGTAAATGTTGCCGAGCGCAAATCGCTGAAGACAGGCCTGGTCCGTGTTGCCGCCCCACAGCTGATGGCATCGACCTTACTGCCAGAAATGATTGCGTCTTATCACGCAGAACACCCGGATGTTCACATCAAGCTGGTCGACTCGGCAGTGGAAAGCATTGTGTCGCGCGTTTTTTCCGGGGAGGTCGATTTTGGTATCGGCCCGTAGCGGGAACCGCACTCCGATATCTGTGCCGAAGTGTTGTTTGAGGGCCACTTTCTGGCGGTTTATCCCAAACAACATCCACTCAGCTACTTGCGTGAGGTCAGCTGGGCGGACCTAGCTGCCTACCCCTTTATTTCTTTACAAGGGCAGTTTACCGAACGTCTGATGGTGGATCTGCGTGAGGCCTCGGGGGAGATAAAAATTACGCCGACAAACGAAGTTGCCTTCATGTCCACGGCACTCGCCATGGTCAATGCCGGCCTAGGTGTAACCGCTTGCATCACCTACGCGTCCTCCCTTATTCAGCTATACCGGCTTGAAAGTTGCCCTTTGGTGCAACCAACGGTGCATTGATGCTTTTATGCCTTCACGCAAAACAATCGTACCCTCAGCCCAGCGGCAGACAGCTTTAAAGCCTTTGTCACCCGCTACCTCAGCCGATAACACTAGCTTGTCGCGGATGCTGATCAGGGGCGGCACAACGTCGATTGGTAAATTCACACCCTTCACGCTTCCCCTATGGGGCGTCCATGAGACGGGCGATACTGGCGTGACAGACATTTCAGCATTTTGAACTGCTGAAAATGGGTTTGACGGGAAGAGCAGTTGTTAGGCCGCACTCTGGCACTTGGCCGCAGTGTCGGTACAAGATCTGACGCTATCGCTTGTCAATTCATTTGCTGGTCAGACGTGTTGTTTCGGCGCGATCGTTTTTGGTGCGTAGCGAAAACGTGATTTCTTTTTTGCCGAGATAGCAAACAAGAACGTCAGTAGGGATACGACGACGAAGATAGTAAGTGCCGGATTGGGGGGGGGGGCGTTGCAGGCCTGTGGGTAACATTGGCGTGGTTCATGGTGTTCCGATCCAGAGTATAGGGAACCAGGAAGAAAACTGAACTTATTACCGCCAATGTGTAGGAGTGTTGTGTGGAACTCAGGGCCTGAAAAGCCTTGCGTAGCCTGGATTTACTGCAGAATCAACACTTTAGATGGGTCTGGCGGAGAGGGAGGGATTCCGAAATTTATCGCGTAACCCTCTGTTTTCC
The DNA here is from genome assembly GCF_013391415.1 of Aquitalea sp. LB_tupeE. Classification (GTDB taxonomy): domain Bacteria; phylum Pseudomonadota; class Gammaproteobacteria; order Burkholderiales; family Chromobacteriaceae; genus Aquitalea. The sequence goes on along the minus strand of NZ_JACAXB010000009.1, from coordinate 3,234 downwards.
TGGCACTTTTCAGTACTTCTACACACGTAGACGATAGCTGTTGTGTAGGGCTGATGTTGCAATTGTAGATGATGTATTCACACCATGTAAGCTCATTTGGTTGTTTTGGTATTTGAGTGGGAGGGGAGTGTGAGGTGGCTGTTCAGCAGATTGTCGGCTTCATGACGTTCGACCGAGTTCAAGGAAGCGGCTGTTGTTGCGAGTAATAGCACTTAAGGTGGTTCAAAATTCGTGATAATTCACTCAAAGTTGTTGGTTTGCTAGTCTCAAAGAGTACACATCAGTTCTTTCCAGTAGAATATGGTGAATGTGAATATGTTCTAGAGTAGCACATCGCTCTGAGGGGTGACTATACTTATAGTCAAGTAATACTCTGAATATGATAGTAGTCTACTTTGATAATCTGGTTCTAATTGTTTGGTGTAATTTTTATTTGTGATTTTATTTTTATATTCAGTATAAAGAAGTTATATTTTACTTTGGAGAGTGTGTGCTGTGTATTATAGCCCAAATCCTTCACGGCCATTAAAGACCGTTGATTCTGATGAAGATACTGAAGTGTCTGATGCTTATCTCCAGTTGCTTGAGCAGTGTCGGGTAAAAGAAAACGCGTTGATTGATCAGCGTAATATGATAAAAAGAACGTCTGGTATTCATCCGGATCAAGCGGGGGAGCAAACTGAGCATATTTTTGCTGAGTTATTAGCTAAATTAATTCCAAGTGAATTTAAGATTGTTCAGCGTGCTAGGATTTCTATTAATAATGAGCTGCGCTCCCCGCAGATTGATATCTTAGTGCTTAAGCCTGGTGGTGATAAAATATTAAATGGAATAAACTATTATCCACGTGAAAATGTACTTGCAGCGTTTGAATGTAAACTTACTTTACGCAAAGCAGACCTGGCTAAAATCGCATTAACGGCAAATACAATAAAAGGTGACTACGCGGTTGGTAATATAAATACTGCTACATTCTCTAATGTATACCCAACCTGCACCCCATACTTTGGAGTCCTTGCTCTAAGTTGGGAAGGGGGGGATTCTTTGGAGGGGATTAGAAAATTGATAGATGAAGTAGGTTTTTCTCTTCAAAGGAGTGCTGTCGGCAGAATGGTGGATTGTTTTTTTGCTTTGCCTATTTCATTTATTTCGGTATTTCAAGAGCAGGATATTTTTGATAAAAATAAAACAGAACTTGTTGTGAAATATGAATCAATTCTTGAGTATTATGAAGATAGTGAAGGTGTAATGAGATTGCATCTGCCAAATCATGCGGTCAGAGATGGAGAGTGTTCTAAGCAAAAAAAGTATTCAAAGAATACAGTCCACAATTCCTTAGTTGGGCTTGGCGATTTTTTGAGTAAGATTGTTAATGAATATGATTCTAAGTATGATTTTATGGTGAATAATTACGTTTTCTACAATAATGGATTGTGGGCAAAATATTTTCTATATGAAGGTCCAGTTTGCAATTTTAAACTATCATAGTTTGTGGTTTTTACTGGCTTTGTTTCACAAATCAGGACTTGCTCATGCGGTTATTTTACCGGACGGATACAAGCCCTTATTTGTGAAACAAAGCCAATGGATATTTGAAGAAAGTGTATAAATAAGTGTGAGGTAAAGAACATTAATTTTTACTTTGTTCTTTACCTTTCTCAGAGTATGTTTTTCAAATTTTAGTTTCTCTTATATTTTCATTTGTTTTTTCATCTAATGTTATATCAAACATCTCTACGTTGAGTTGACTGTAAAATAAATGCATTAGTGACAGTTGGTGCTTTATTTCATTAATAACAATATTATTCGAATTTGACTGATCAATTATTTTGGTGTGCAGCAAGCTAAAAATCATTTCACTTGATTTTATAATTTGTCTTACTGAAGTAAGTGTTTCGTCATTGTGTATGATTTTTCTTATATTTTCATTTATTTTTTCATCTAATATTATATTTAACATGTCTGCGTTGAGTTGACTGTGAGATAAATGCATTAGTGACAGTTCGTGCGTTATTTTATTAATAACAATATTATTCTCATTTGACTGATCTATTATTTTGGTGTGCAGCAAGCTAACAATCATTTCGCTTGATTTTATAATTTGTCTTACTGAAGTAAGTGTTTCGTCATTGTGTATGATTTTTCTTATATCGATGCTGTTTTTTTTTGGTTTATCTTGGTCTTTGTGAAGTGATTTCCGGAATTCAAATTTCATTCGAAACAATTTTTTGCGTAGCTTGTTTTTTTCAAATGCAATATGATTAAAGACAGTTTTGGCTAGATCGCTTGCATTTCCATCAAATGTTTTGCAAATAAGGCTTATGATAATTCCAAGAAGGAAAACACCCATGAATGAGTCGATAAGCGAAATCGTTCTGGCAGAGTAATTAACTGGTGCGATATCTGCAGCGCCAATGGTTGAGATCATCGCTGTATTGTAATAAAGCGCGGTCGCTAGATTGATGGAATTGTCAATGGTTTGTTCTACAGTAATATGTCCTCCATTTGAGCTTGAATTGGATACGGCGTGTAATATTGCAAACTGGCCAATGCCTCCGAAGGACATCATAATGCTAGCTATTGAAACCCATGCTGCTAATAAATAGAAAAAGAATCGACTCCTCCAAACGTTAATTGCCATGTCGACGGCATGTTCAGGCTCTGGAATGTCAATCGCCATTTTAGATATTTTTTTGGGGTCAAAATCTATCATAATAAATCCGAAATAAAATGCTTGTCTGATAATTCATATTATTTTATTAAAGTTCCTTGCGGACGGGATAATATTTTAATCTGTATGAATCAATGCATCACAAGCTAAATAGTAAGAAGTTTTACTTGTCAATGCCAAGTGAATATCCGTATTATTGTGCATATTTTATGCATAGTCAATAATAGAATGTTTTGGCTTTGTTAATGGTATGAACGTTCCCCACTTGGCCGGCTTGCCCCGTTAAGATCGCAGGTGTGCTACTTTCACAGGAGCTCACCATGCGTTGTCCCGCACTCACTGAATCTTGCTTAAGATGGACATGCTGACACCAGCCCATAGTGTCTATTAAGAGCTGTCCGCCAAACACCCACAGACAAGGAAGACCGGGCATCGAGCACGATGCCCGGTCTTGAGAGAGAACAATTTCCTTACCAACATTACCTTATCCCGCTCACTGATCCGCCAAGACCAGTTGTCGTGTCCCCCGCCGCCAAGCAGAGAACACGGCACATCACTGCAAA
>NZ_JACAXB010000008.1 GCF_013391415.1 Aquitalea sp. LB_tupeE | reverse complement strand
TGCACGGCACTGTTGCCGCGCGCAAAGCCGAAGCCTTGGCGAAGAAGTTTCATGCTCGGTACGGGATAGGCTGCTCGCCAGCGCAGCGACTGACGCGTAAGGGGAAAGGGCTGGCCAATGCGGTGTTGGTCATGTATTGGCCCTTGGATGCAGAAAAGGTGGAGTGGCTACTGCTGGCAACAGATGGCGAAGGACTCGAGCAGGAGAGCTTGCAGGATGTTGGAGATAAGCCTTACTTGAAATGGCTTGGGTATGAACTGGTACGCCAACCCAGCCGAGGCCGGGCCGCGTGGACATGGCGACGGTCAAAACAGGAAATGGAAGAACTGCATGCCTTGATTGCCATGCAGGCGAATCGAAAAAACACAGCCGCGATAACGGAAACGCTGGAGCGCATCGCCAGGCAGCCTGGCTTTCATGGCGTACGAACCCAGTCATGGGCGTTATGCCAGGCTGCGCTACAGCGTGGATACGATGGCCCGCTGCCTCACCTGTTTTTTGTGCAAAAGATAAGTCATGGGGAGCGGCTGGAACTGGAGTAGCTTGGGGCGATTTATCTAGGAAAGCAGCTGATTAATAAGAGAACAGTTCTCCACGATTAGGCGAAATAGACCAAGTATCAGGATAACTTTACCCGTCATGAGGTCGTTCAGACAACATTGGTTCTTTGGTGTAGTCAAAATCGAACGTATGCACAACCGCGCGTGTATCCATCGCGCTAACACTTATTTTGACTCCGCCGTATCCCCATTTCGCAGAAGTACCGGCGAGCATACCGGGTTGAATTGCTGGGTACGGCCAACGGAAGATCGTGACAAACCGCTCGTCACCGGGGTTCAGGTCTGCTTTCTGTTCCTTCAGCATCTCAAATTCTCCTACCGATGGGCTATTCCTCAACTCTCCAGTCAGTTCGATGACCACTTGGACGTCTCGGAGTGTGCGTCCTCCAGTATTATGGATCGCAACCGCATACCTGTAGTAACTATGACTAACTGTATTGTCTGGTTTCATCACAGCTTCAATTGACCAAAAGCGACTTTGGCGATTGTTGGGGTCGAAAATAATTTCGATTGGTGACGGTGCTTCGTAGATTGATAAACGTGCTTTGTCTTTGGACGTTGAGCGGTAAGAAGCTTCATATACCCATGCGAGCAACAGAGCCAACGTCATGGAGGACCATGTTGAAAATGTCCACTGTGGGAGTAGGCTGATGAGCTTCCAGTGGCTCTCATTATCAGGTCGCCAAAACTCATCGCGGACGAATGGAAACGTGGTTAATGCAAACCAAGCTATCCCTAACCATTTTCCCCATAGCCCCTCCGCCCAAAGCGATTTTAGGTGGTTTGTTCGGGTCTGATGGATTGTCATGGTGGATCCTTATTGAGCGAGTCATCAAGTATATAAGGTTTGGGTTGTCACTCGGCTATGCCGAGCGATGGAGCAAGGGTTTAAAGCGCGAATGGCAGCTTGGCGCAAAATTTTTATCACATCAGACGTTTGACCAGGCATGACTTCACCATGTCATGACAGTTGGCTACAGCTACAGGCAGGGGCAAAGACTTCAACAATGGGAAATGACCCATACTTGCTCCTATCTGCGATACCATGCTTACGGCTTGTCCGCCCGAATGAAGTCCACTTCCGGGAAGGTGATGCGCGACAAGATTTCCAGCTTCTTGTCGACCGGCAGTTCGCCGCGGTATTTCTTCACCACTGCTGACGCTTCCTGATTGACCTGTCCGTTCTGGATAGTCTCGATGCTGGTGATATTGCTGGCATGGCCGGTGATGGTTTCCGCGCTGACCACGCCTAGCACCATCGCTCGGTGCAGGAAGGTGGAGCGGAAGGCATGCATGCCGACAATACGGGCATTCGGGGTTTCGTCGCGCAGCCCGATTTCCTGCAGGAACTCGGTAAACCATTTCATCGCTTTGGGCGAGGCGCGGCCTGCGGCGGTCGGGAAGGCCTGGAACAGCAAGGTGTCGCCACGTTTCCTGGCTGCCGCCACATAGTCGAGGAAGCCCAGCTCAATCAGTTTGGGATGGATGGGTAACTTGCGTTTGGAGCCACCAGTCTTCACCGATTTGTCGATGCGGGCATCCCCTTCGGACTCATCGGTAATGTCCATATACCAGGTGCCTGTTTGCGCATCCTGCGTGATATCGACTTGTGGGTTCAGTTGGCACAGCTCATTGACCCGCGCGCCGGTGAACAGGCCCAGATGGGGAAGCCAGTATTTGTGGGCCATGGCGGGACGTTTGGCAAAGCGTGCCATTTCCGGCCCTTCGAACAGTCGCTTGAGTTCTGCCGATTCAAACGCACGTTGCCCGCCTTCGGGGTCACGGCGTGAGCCGAGGTATTGCACCCCTTCAGTGGTCAGCGTCATCGGCCAGCCGTGGTCTTGCCACTTGCGGCGGCAGTATTTGATGAACGGCGTCATCACGGCGAGGTAGGTGCCATCGAAGGTCCCCTTGCTCATCTCGCCGCGTTGCTGCTTGGCCAGTTCCAGTGGCCGCAGCTTTTCCTGCCGGCAAATGTCTTTCCAGCGTGGTGGCAGGGTTTGCACCGCTTCGAAGTAAGCCTCAAGGTCAGTTTGCTTGAGCAGGCCGATGGGCTTGTCGCCGATGATATCCACCAGCAACGGCATGACGGCCGTGACCTTGCGCAGCATCGCCACCTTGTCCAGCTTCTGGTAGTAGGCCAGATAGCTTTGGGTCACCTCCGACAGCATCGGTGTTTCAAGCCGCTGCGCCATCACCGGGGTCGGCACTTCCTTGCCGTCATAGCGACTGAGCAGTTTCTCGTTGGTACGGATGGCCATGCGGCCATACGCCAGCGCCAGCCGGCGCATTTCGGGTTCAGTGGCTTTGAGCTGGTAGCGGTACAGCCGCAGGAATTGTTCCAGCGGGCCACGCAGTAGCTCGTAGTCACCAATGGCCACCGCGCCTTTGAGGATGCGATTGGCCTCGGTGTAGCCGCTCTGGTATTCCTCGATTTCATCCAGCGTGTAGTGACCGCTTTCGCGGCGTGCTTCATCCCCAGCCAGGCTGACCGACTCGGCATGCAGGCAGATAGCGTCGATGACTTCCGGGGTAAGTGCGTCGATGTGGGTAATGGCAGCGAGTTGCGTACGCGCGTAGCGCTCCGCCTGCCGCTGTCGCTTTTCCTCCCACTCGGAGGTTAGACGGGCTTCTTCCGCGCGATGGCGCTCGACAGCTGTGCGGTAGTCTTTGGTGCGTAGCGAAAACGTGATTTCTTTTTTGCCGGGATAGCAAACAAGAACGTCAGTAGGGATACGACGACGAAGATAGTAGGTGCCGGATTGGGGGGGGCGTTGCAGGCCTGTGGGTAACATTGGCGTGGTTCATGGTGTTCCGATCCAGAGTATAGGGAACCAAGAAGAAAACTGAACTCATTACCGCCAATGTGTAGGAGTGTTGTGTAGAACTCAGGGCCTGAAAAGCCTTGTTTAGCCTGAATTTACTGTGAAATCAACACTTTAGATGGGTCTGGCGGAGAGGGAGGGATTCGAACCCTCGGTACGCTCGCACGTACGCCTGATTTCGAGTCAGGTACATTCGACCACTCTGCCACCTCTCCGACTCAGAGATGCGCAGTGTATTGGTGGACGGGATTCCTGTCAATAGTATCTGCATGAAAGCGCTGTTTTCGGGGGCTGGGAGCGGCCAGGCGAGGGCGGGAGGGCTTCTTGGTGGTGTGCTTGTAATGGGCTTGCTAAACTCAGCGACTTATTCAGGCAGCTGTCGGCATGCAGGCTGCGCCACAGGGGATTGCAGTGAAACTATCAAGCAGGATGAATGGCGTGGCACCGTTTCAGGTGATGGCCATTCTGGAGCGGGCGCGTGCCTTGCAGGCAGAAGGCCGTGATGTGATTCATCTGGAAGTGGGCGAGCCGGATTTTGCCACGCCACACGCCATTGTGAAGGCTGGGCGGCAGGCCCTGGCGAATGGTCATACTTTCTATACGGCAGCACAGGGGCTGCCGCAATTGCGTGAAGCCATTGCCGGTTTTTATCAACAGCGCTATGGCGTGTCGGTGGATGCGCGTCGCATCATCGTGACGCCCGGGGCGTCGGGTGCCTTGCAGATTGCCTTGTCCTTGCTGGTTGATCAGGATGATCAGGTGTTGATGGCCGACCCCACCTATCCCTGTAACCGGCATTTTGTCAGCCTGTTGGGCGGAGAGCCGGTTTGCCTGCCGGTAGGGCCGGAGACCCGTTATCAATTGCTGGCTGACGGTGTGGATGCCGCTTGGGGCGTGCATACGGTTGCTGCCATGGTGGCCAGCCCGGCCAACCCGACCGGGACTTTGTTGACCGCAGCGGAGCTGGCGGCGCTGAGCGCCAGTTGCAAACAGCATGGTGGCAGCCTGATTGTGGACGAAATCTATCATGGCCTGACTTATGGCTGTGATGCGGCCACGGCGCTGGCGGTGGACCCGGATGTATTTGTGATCAACAGCTTTTCCAAGTATTTCCAGATGACCGGTTGGCGACTGGGCTGGCTGGTGGTGCCGGATGATTATGTCGAACCGGCATTGCGTCTGGCGCAGAACCTGTTTCTGTGCCCGCCGGCGATGGCGCAATATGCCGCGCTGGCGGCTTTTCAGCCGGATGTGATTGCCGAGCTGGAACAGCGCCGTGCCGAGTTTGGCCGCCGTCGCGACTTTCTGTTGCAGGCACTGCCGCAACTGGGCTGGCAGCTGCCGGTGCAGCCGGAGGGGGCGTTTTATCTGTATGCCGATGTCAGCGCGGTAACGGATGACAGCTTTGCCTACTGCGCACGTTTGCTGGAGGAGGTGAACGTGGCGATTACGCCGGGGGCGGACTTCGGCCAGTTTGGCGCAGCCTGCCATGTGCGCGTGGCCTACACCACCGGTATCGACCGGTTGGCGGAGGCGGTGGCGCGGATTGCCAGCCTGGGCTGATGGGGCCGGTGACGTGTTATGAACAAAAAGGCTGCCGGAATGGCAGCCTTTTTTGTGAGAGCGTTATTGCTCAGTGATGAATGTCCAGCGTGACATCGCCACGCTCTTCTGCCACCGATTGCAGGATTTCCAGCAGTGTGGCGTAGACATCGGCCCCCAGCTTGCTGCGGGAGAGTTCGGTGCCGCGCCAGACAATTTCAAACGGGCCGCTGACATCGCCGCTCAGGCTGTCGTACAGGGCATCCAGATTACGGCCGAAGTGGGCCGGCAGGTGCAGCTGGCGGCTGATTTCATCGTAAAACTGTTCCAGTGATGTGATCTGTTGCAATTGGCAGATGGTTACTGACATGCAGGCACCTCGATAAAGCGCTGGTAATGATCGACGGAAACAAAACGCTGCCCGGCACGGGAAAAGACCAGGCGATTTGCTCCGCGCTTGCCACCTTTATAGTTCAAATCCGCTTCCTGCCATTGCCCTTTGGGCAGCTGTTTTTCGTAATTGCCAAACCTGTCGCCACCAATGGATTTGCCTTGCAGGGCGGGGACGCTCCACAGGCTGCGGCCCGGTTGCCAGCCTGCGGCTTGTGCCTGACGCTTGGGAATGAATTGATCCGGCAGTCGGCCGGTTTGTTTCAGTGCCTGCAATACACTGCCAAGTTCGGCCGTGTCCAGCCGGTTGCCGGTTTGCTGGTTCACTATGCGGGCAACATCGCTGCACTGGGGTAGGGCCCAGGCTGTGGGTGCAAGCAGGGTGGAGAGCAGCAGTGCTGGCAAGAAGTGACGTAGCTGCATGATTTACTCCAGATTCAGGGATTCGACTGCGTGGCCGTGCCCAATCAGCAATGGCAGCATGCTGGCCATGGGCTGGGTGTCCGGCGCGGTGGTGATGAAACGGTAGCAGCGGTCGCCAATACTGTCACTGCCATGTTGTTGCAACAGCGATTGGACGCGCCGGGCAATGGCCTCGGCCGGGTCGTACAGGGCAATGCGTTCGCCGGTCAGCTCGCGGATCAGCGGCGAGAGGAAGGGGTAGTGGGTGCAACCCAAGGCGATATGGTCGATGTTTTCCAGTAGCAGTGGTTGTACGACGGCGGCCACCCGGGCCCGCGTGAGGGCGCTGTCCAGTTCGCCTGCCTCAACCTGTTCAACCCAGCCATGTCCTGGGCGGCGCAAGACCTCCACTCCGTTGGCATGGGTGTCCAGCAGGGTCTGAACCCGCTCGCTGGCCAGCGTGGCCTGCGTGGCCAGCACCGCGATGCGACCGGTACGGCTGGCGGCGGCGGCGGGCTTGATGGCGGGCTCTACGCCCACGATGGGAATGGGCAGTTCACGCCGCAAGGCACTGATGGCCACGGTGGTGGCGGTATTACAGGCCACCACCAGGATGGTAGCGCCCTGGCTCATCAGGTAATGGCCGATGGCCAGGCTGCGGTCGATGATCTCTTGCCGACTGCGCGGACCGTAGGGGCAGTAGGCCTGGTCGGCCAGATAGGTAATCGGCCAGTCGGACAGGGCAACGCGCACCGCGCGCCAGATGGACAGCCCGCCCAGGCCAGAGTCGTGCATAGCGATCATGCGGCAGCAATCAGTTGTTCTGAATGACGATCTTGGGGAACTTGCCGGAGAAGTCCTGGGCTTTTTCGCCCACCTTCACCGCCAGTTTGCGGGCAATGTCCTTGTACAGAGCGGCCACGTTGCCATCCGGGTCGGCAGCGACCGTGGGTTTGCCCTGGTCTACCGCCAGGCGGATACCCATGTCCAGCGGCAGCGAGCCCAACACTTCCACGCCAAAGTCGGTGGCCATGCGCGCAGCACCGCCTTCGCCAAAGATATGTTCGGCATGGCCGCAGTTGCTGCAAATATGGATAGCCATGTTTTCCACCATGCCCAGAATGGGCACGCCCACTTTCTGGAACATGGTGACGCCCTTGCGGGCATCCAGCAGGGCAATATCCTGCGGGGTGGTGACGATCAGGGCGCCGGTCACCGGCACTTTTTGCGACAGGGTGAGCTGGATGTCACCCGTGCCCGGCGGCATGTCGATCACCAGATAATCCAGATTGTCCCAGCGGGTGTCATTCAGCAGTTGTTGCAATGCCTGGCTTACCATGGGGCCGCGCCACACCATGGCCTGGTCGGCATCGACCAGATAACCGATGGACATGGTCTGGATGCCGTAATTGATGATGGGTTGCAGGCTCTTGCCATCCGGTGTTTCCGGGCGCTGGCCTTGCAGGCCCAGCATCAGCGGCTGGGACGGGCCATAGATGTCGGCATCCAGAATGCCCACGCGCGCACCTTCGGCTTGCAGGGCCAGCGCCAGGTTGACTGCAGTGGTGGATTTGCCCACGCCACCCTTGCCGGAGGCAACGGCAATCACGTTTTTCACGCCAGGCAACAGGGGGACGCCGCGCTGGGCGGCATGGCTGGTAATCTGGCTTCTTACGCTTACATTCAAGGCACGGCCTGCCGCGACGGCTTGCAAGGCATTGCGGAATGCTTCGGCCACCCGTTCAAACTGGCTGGCGGCCGGGTAGGCCAGTACCACGTCCAGCGACAGCTGATCAGCGCTGATCTTGATGTTCTTTACTGCCTTGGCGGCGGCATAGGTTTTACCGGTATTGCTGTCGATCAGGCCGGCAACGGCCTCCAGCACTTGGGCGTCGGTCAGGGTCATGGTATCGGCTGCGCTATCTGCGTCCGGCTTGTTGCCGAACAGCTTGGTCAGTTTGGAGAGCATGGGGGCGATGGAAGTGGGTGAATACCCGACAATTTTACTATGTTTTTGGACAGCTGCGTTGTCCCTTTTGCAAGTGGGCATGTTACTCCCGCACGCCTGCGCTGGCTATGGGCTTGACCAGATAGCAGGCTGCAGAATGGTAAACTGCTTCAGTTCGAAACAATTTGCTGCAAGCACTTGATCTGTGTAGAATTCCGGGCTTTTTTTCGTGCTGGCGCGGCTGTTTTTGCTGCTGTCAGTGCGGGTTCGGCCCTGTCAGGCCGTGGCCATGTTCTTTGTTGCCAAGAAAGGTTGTTGTCTTGCAGTCCAAACATATTTCTCTCAGCCCGGCAAACCTGCTGTTTCCGCTGGCGCTGGTGTTGTTCGAGTTCGCTGTTTACATTACCAACGACATGGTGCAACCCGCCATGTTGCAGGTTACCCGCGAGTTTCTGGTCAGTAGCAGCTGGGTTCCCACCTCCATGACGGCCTTTTTGGTCGGCGGTGCCTTGCTGCCCTGGCTGACCGGCCCTTTGTCCGACCGCATCGGCCGTCGCCCGGTACTGTTGTTCGGCGTGGCCTTTTTCATGCTGTCCTGTCTTGCCACTTATCTGGTCCACTCCATCGAAGGCTTCATTGCCCTGCGGGTAGTACAGGGCATGGGCTTGTGCTTTATCAATGCCGTTGGCTATGCCGCCGTACAAGAGGCGTTTGAAGAAACCGCCGCCGTCAAGGTGACTGCGCTGATGGCCAATGTGGCGCTGATCGCGCCGCTGGTGGGCCCGCTGGCCGGTGCCGCGCTGGTGGAAATCGCCCCCTGGCGCAGTTGCTTTCTGGTAATTGCCGCACTGGCTGGCTTTGCCCTGCTGGGACTGTGGTGGAAGATGCCGGAAACCGTGGTGCCGGAACAAGGCCGCCAGCCCTTGAGCCAGATGGGGGCAGATTACCTGCGCTTGTTGAAACAGTCGCGTTTTGTATTGTCTGCCCTGTGTATTCCGCTGCTGGCCCTGCCGCTGATGGGCTGGATTGCGCTGTCGCCGGTATTGCTGGTGCGCGACCTTGGCATGAGCACTCTGCAATATGGCCTGATGCAGTTGCCGGTATTTGGCGGTCTCATCGCTGGCAACTTTGTACTGGCCATGCTGGCGGATCGCTGGCCGCTGGGGCGTTCGGTATGGCTTGGCATGTGGCCGATTGTCGGCGGACTGCTGTTGATGCTGGCGGGTGTGCTGTTTGCCACCGAGCCGGTATGGCTGATGGTCGCCGGCATGAGCCTGATGAGTTTTGGCGAAGGGCTGAGCTTTGGTGTGTTGTACCGCTTTGCCCTGATGTCCTCGCCCGTGGCCAAGGGCGCTGTATCGGCAGCCATGAGCATGCTGTCGATGGCTGGCTATGCGCTGGGTATCGAGCTGTTCCGCCTGGCTTACATGGCTGGTGGCCTTGCCGGTTTTGCCTGCTGCTCGGTATTGACTGCCTTGTTGTTTGTAGTGTTGGCACGTCGCACGGTGCCGCAGGCCATGGCTGAACGCGCCGCGCCGGCCGATTACCTGCCGCTGGAGCTGCAAGGCCAGAACAGCTAAACCACCAATTCCCCTGCATAACAACCCGGTTAGATGGCTTTTGTCGGCAATCTACCGGGTTTTTGCCGAACTGTGCCGTGACCCGTGAGGCGATACGGCTCTATAATCGACGGCTTGAGATCGCTTACCTTCAGGAACACCCAATGAGCAAACGCAAGATTCTGGTAACCAGTGCACTGCCTTACGCCAACGCGGGGCTGCATCTGGGCCATATGCTGGAACAGATCCAGACCGACGTCTGGGTGCGTTTCCAGAAAATGCGCGGGCACGAATGCTATTACGTGTGCGCGGATGACACCCACGGCGCCCCCATCATGCTGGCCGCGGAAAAGCAGGGCATCACCCCCACCCAGCTGGTGGATGCAGTACGCGAACTGCACCTGGCCGATTCCCAGGGTTTCCTGATTGGTCACGACAACTACTACAGCACCAACAGCCCGGAAAACAAGGCATTTGCCGAGCAGGTATACAAGGCCTTGCGCGCGGATGACAAGATTTCCAGCCGCACCATCGAGCAGCTGTTCGACCCGGAAAAGCAGATGTTCCTGCCGGACCGCTTCGTCAAGGGCGAATGCCCCAAGTGCAGCGCCAAGGACCAGTACGGTGACAACTGTGAAGTCTGTGGTGCCACCTATAACCCGACCGAATTGAAGAACCCGTACTCGGCGGTGTCCGGTGCCAAGCCGGTACTGAAAACTTCCGAGCACTACTTCTTCCGTCTGGGCGAATGCGCCGACTTCCTCAAGGGCTGGACCAGCGGCAACAGTGTGCGTGCCGATGGCGTGAGCCAGCCGCATTTGCAGCCGGAATCGCTCAACAAAATGAACGAGTGGATCGAAGGCGGCCTGCAGGACTGGGACATCAGCCGCGATGCCCCGTATTTCGGTTTTGAGATTCCGGATGCGCCGGGCAAGTACTTCTATGTGTGGCTGGACGCGCCGATCGGCTATATGGCCAGCTTCAAGAACCTGTGCGACAGCAAGGGCATCGATTTTGACGCCTGGTTCAAACCGGATTCGGACGCCGAGATGTATCACTTCATCGGCAAGGACATCCTGTACTTCCACGCGCTGTTCTGGCCGGCCATGCTGCATTACTCCGGTTTGCGCGCACCCACCGGTGTGTTTGCCCATGGCTTCCTCACCGTGGACGGGCAGAAAATGTCCAAGTCGCGTGGCACTTTCATCCAGGCCAAGAGCTATCTGGACTGCGGCCTGAACCCGGAATGGATGCGCTACTACATGGCCGCCAAACTCAACGGCCGTATCGAAGACATCGACCTCAACCTGAACGACTTCGTTGCCCGCGTGAATTCCGACCTGGTGGGCAAATACGTCAATATCGCCAGCCGCTCTGCCGGTTTCATCAGCAAGCGCTTTGGCGGCAAGCTGGCCGACAGCGTGGTGGATACGGCCATCCTGCACAAGCTGCAAGCCGCTGCGCCGGAACTGGCCGCCGCGTTTGAAGCCCGCGAATACGCCAAGGCACTGCGCGATGTAATGGCACTGGCCGACGAGGTGAATGCCTATGTCGACGCCAACAAGCCGTGGGAACTGGCCAAGCAGGAAGGGCAGGATGCACGCTTGCAAGAAGTCTGCACTGTGCTGATCAACGCCTTCCGCCTGCTCACCATCTACCTGAAGCCGGTACTGCCCAAGCTGGCCGAAGGCGTGGAAGCCTTCCTCGGCGTGGCGCCGCTGGCCTGGGCTGATGCCGACAGCCTGCTGTTGGGCAAGACCATCAACACCTATCAGCACCTGATGCAGCGCATCGACCCGGCGCTGATCGACAAACTGATCGAAGCAAACAAACAGAATATGCAAGCCACCAGCAACGCCCCGGCTGCCGCTGCTTACGAGCCGCTGGCCGACACCATCAAGATCGACGACTTTGCCAAGGTAGACCTGCGCATCGGCAAGGTACTGGCCTGCAACTTTGTCGAAGGTTCGGACAAGCTGTTGCAGTTCACGGTTGATCTGGGCTTTGAACAGCGCAACATCTTCTCCGGCATCCGCTCTGCTTATCAGGAACCGGAAAAGCTGGTGGGCCGCAATGTGGTGGTGGTGGCCAATCTGGCCGAGCGCAAGATGCGTTTTGGCGTGTCGCAAGGCATGATCGTCTGCGCCTCTGGTGCCGATGACAATTCCGGCCTGTTCCTGCTGGACGTGGATCAGGGCGCGGCACCGGGCATGCGTATCGGTTAAGCGGACGGCGTTTCGCCCCCATACAGCCCTGCCCTTGATGCGGCAGGGCTTTTTCTTTGTTGTGCCAGAAAAACGTCATGAATGTGTCATTTGGGACTGTTAGAGTCTTTCATCATAACGATGTGGAACTATATTGTTGGCTTATTTGTCAATAACGTGTTAAACCTTTAGATCAAACTAAAATTTTGTCGCAATGATAAAAAAAACAAGGAAATACAAAAATGCAAATCTCTCAATTGAAACCGGGTTACACCGTACTTGAGCATAAAGACAGTGGCGATATCGTCCACTACACCGTCGTCAGCATCCGCCAGGTAGGCAAGATGTTTGAAGTGACGTTCCAGTCGGTACTTGGCTTGGCCAGTGCCTTCTATCCGGCCAATGGCGTGATACACGCCGCAGCCTGAGCCCACAACCGACCTGACGAACCCGGGTCGATACCAAGCAAAGCACCCCGCCGTCGGCGGGGTTTTGTTTTCTGGTGCTGATGGCGGATGAATTCTGCCGTATCATAAACACCTGCGTGTTTGCCAAGCCGAATTCCCCATGACCCGCCTGCACAAACTGACTCCCGAACTGCTTGCCAACTTTTTGCTGCCTTGGTTGTGCTATCGCTGGGCTCAGCCGCAGTGGGGTGAAACTGCCGGGCTGATTGCGTCTTCATTGCCCCCTATCGCCTGGAGTGTGGTCGAGCTGTTGCGTTTTCGCCGTATCGATGCGCTGAGTGTGATGGTGCTGGGCGGTATTGCCCTGTCATTGCTGGCCATGCTGCTTGGTGGTAGCCCGCGGATATTGCTGATGCGCGAATCCTTGCTGTCTGGTTTGATCGGCCTGGCATTCCTGCTGTCACTATTGCTGCCCAAGCCCTTGCTGTTCTATCTGGCGCGTGCCACGGTGGCGCGCGAGTCGGCCGAAGAAGAGTGGCGGTTTGACGTACGCTGGCAGGAACCGGCATTTCGTCGCGGCATCCGTCAGCTCACCTTGTTGTGGGGCGCTGGGCTGTGTGCCGAAACCTTATTGCGTGCCTTGCTGATCTGGCTGCTGCCGGTGGAACGTTTCCTGATACTGTCGCCCTTCATCAGCTACGGCATCATGGGCTTGCTGCTGGCTGGCACTTGGCTAGGCCGGCGCAGATTGCGGGCAAACCGCCCGCTGTCGGTTTCATAAGGACAAAAAAAGAGGCCGCCCGGGGAGGCGGCCTTGAATTTCCGTGATGAACACTTAGGAGAATACGTGCTGCACACCTGAGGGGGTGGCGCAGAACGATTCGAACTGCACTGGCTACTTGTCTGTCGCACCTTCACCGCAAGAACGGTGACGGGATGTGCGGCGGGCTGCCAAGCACTCTTGGGGCAGAAGTGATTGGCGGTAACACAGTTCATACTTTAGGGCAGCAATGTTGAGAAGATGTGTCATGTAAGCAGGCAAATGTTAATAAGTTTTACAAATAAGCCAGCTGTCATATTAAAAAAATTTTAAGAAACTGTTGACAGAAGAGTGCCGTACTTGTACTATGCACTCCTCTTCTGAAGAAACACCGCAGAAGACAGCGACAGAACACTGACGCGGGATGGAGCAGTCTGGTAGCTCGTCGGGCTCATAACCCGAAGGTCGTAGGTTCGAATCCTGCTCCCGCAACCAAAAATAATGTCGGCAACAGCTGGCATTGGCAAATAAACCCCGATAGAACATGGCTTCTACGGGGTTTTTTGTTATTTATTTTCCGTAATTGTGCCCAGGGCTGCGGTGGTGATGCAATGTCACTCGTCCGGTCTTCTGCAAGCGAGTGCGCGCTGGTTGGCAGGTTATACTGAAAAGCCATCCATTGCCGTCAGAGGGCCATCATGCGCATTGCTGTTTTCGATACCAAAAATTACGACCGCCAAAGCCTGGATGGTGCCAATCAGCAATTCGGTCATCAGCTGAGCTACTTCGAGCCACGGCTCAACCGTGACACGCTGGAGCTGGTGCACGATGTCGATGCGGTCTGTCCTTTTGTCAATGACCGGCTGGATGCCGACGTGATTGCCAGCCTGGCGGCGCGTGGCGTGCGTCTGATTACCTTGCGCTGCGCCGGTTTCAATGGCGTGGATCTGACAGCTTGCCGTCAGCACGGCATCACGGTGACGCGTGTTCCTGCGTATTCTCCGCATGCGGTGGCCGAGCATGCGTTTGCGCTATTGCTGGCCGTGGTGCGGCGCATTCACAAATCTTATGTCCGGGTGCGTGAAATGGATTTCTCGCTGGACGGGCTGGTCGGTTTCGATCTGTATCGCAAGACTATTGGCGTGGTTGGGACCGGGCGCATTGGCCAGGCTACCATTGCCATTGCCAAAGGTTTTGGCATGCGGGTATTGGCATTTGACGTATTTCCACAGGCCGGGCTGGATGAAAAGCTGGGTTTTGACTATGTGACGCTGCCAGATTTACTGGCGCAGTGCGATGTAGTCAGCCTGCATTTGCCACTGACAGCGCAAACCCAGCACATGATCAATGCCCGTTCACTGGAAGGTATGAAAACTGGGGCGGTGCTGATCAATACCAGTCGGGGCGGGCTGATTGAAACCGCGGCTCTGATCTCGGCTTTGAAAGAAGGGCGTTTGGCTGGGGTGGGGCTGGATGTGTACGAGATGGAGGAGGGCGTGTTTTTTGAAAATCACTCCGAGGCCGGCCTGCAGGATGATCAACTGGCCCGGCTGCTCACCTTCCCCAATGTGTTGGTGACAGCGCATCAGGGCTTTCTGACGCGTGAAGCGCTGGACAATATTGCAGAAACCACCCTGGCCAATGCGACTGCATTCGAGCAGGGTGGTCCTTTGGATAACAAACTGTAAGCGTGACTTACACGACTTATTCTGCCCTGCGGCGGAACACCCAGCGCTGGGTGTCTGACTCGCTGCTATCAAATTGATAACCGGCCAGGTTGAAGTCTTGCAGCGCTTCCGGGATGTCTGCCTGGTGCAGCGCTGCCCAGCGCGCCATCAAGCCACGTGCCTGTTTGGCGTAGAAGCTGATGATTTTGTACTGACCGTTCTTGTAGTCCTGAAATACTGGAGTGATCAAGCGGCCGTGCAGCTTGGCCGGTTTGACCGATTTGAAGTATTCGTCAGATGCCAGATTCACCAGCACCGGGTTGTCTGACCCATCCAGCAGTGTGTTCAGTGCATCGGTGATACGCTCCCCCCAGAAGGCATACAGGTTGGCCCCGCGTGGATTGGCCAGCCGGGTACCCATTTCCAGGCGGTAGGGCTGCATCAGGTCCAGCGGCCGCAACAGGCCGTACAGACCGGACAGAATACGCAGATGGTGTTGCAGATAGTCCAGCTGGGTTTCGTTCAGGCTGGCCGCGTCCAGACCTTCATATACGTCCCCCAGAAAGGCCAGAACGGCCTGCTTGGCATTATCAGGTGTGAATACCGGGTTCCAGTCGTGATAGCGGCCTACATTCAAGGTGGCCAGCGCATCGCTGATGTCCATCAGCTTGGCAATGTCGGCCGGGCTTTTCTCGCGCAGCACGGTGATAAGCTGCTGGCTGTCAGCCAGGAAACCGGGTTCGGTGTAGCGCTTGGTGTGCGGTGGCGTGGTGTAGTCCAGCGTCTTGGCCGGGGAAAGTACCATCAACATGGGTGGTGTCCTTGCAGCGGAATGGGGTGAATTGTAGCGGAGCCGTGATAACTGTGGCCGGAATGTTCATCATGCGGATCGCGCGGTTAGAATGCTGGATTGATTATTGGAGATGCGGGCATGCGGGTGGTTGTTCAACGGGTGAGTAAAGCGAAGGTGACAGTGGCGGGAGAAACCTGCGGGCAGATTGCTGCCGGCTTGCTGTTGCTGGTGGGAGTGGAGGAGGTGGATACGCAGCAGGATATCGACTGGCTGGTACGCAAGATCAGCCAGCTGCGCATTTTCAGCGACGCTGACGGGGTGATGAACCGCTCACTGCTGGATTGTGGTGCCGAGGCCTTGGCTGTCAGCCAGTTCACCTTGTTTGCTTCTACGCGCAAGGGAAATCGCCCGTCTTACAGCCGCGCAGCGCGAGGGGAGATCTCGCGTCCGCTGTTTGAGCAGTTTGTGGCCAGCCTGGCGCAAGTGCTGGGTAAATCCGTGCCGACAGGTGTGTTTGGTGCCGACATGCAGGTGAGTCTGGTGAATGATGGCCCGGTCACCATCTTGCTGGACAGCCGGAATCCGGAATAAGTGCCTGAGTGCAGTACTGGTTGAACGGAAATAAAAAAACCCGCCAAGGCGGGTTTTTTCATGGATGGTCTGCAAGGGATTACAGGCCCTGGGTCTCGATGCGGACGCGCTGCCCGGGCTGCAGACGGATGAGCTGATTGGCATCGTTCCAGCGCTGGATGTCGGCGTGGTTCACACCAAAGCGACGGGCAATGCTGTACACGGTGTCACCACGTTGCACCACATATTCGGCCGGAACGGCACCGGTGGCCGCCGTTGTGCCACTACTGACCTTGACCAGCGCCTCATCCTGCGCGGATGGGGCGGGTACGGCTTCAGCCAGCATGGTGTTGCTGGCCAGCGGATTGGGTTTTACCCGGATAACCTGCCCCAGCTTGACGGTGTTGTCGCTCAGGTTGTTATAGGACTTGAGGTCGGCCACGCTCACGTTATAACGACGCGAGATGTTGAACAGGGTATCGCCACCCACCACGGTGTGCTGGCTGGCTGCCGGGTTGACGCTGGCCAGACGGGCTTCCAGCGGTTTGGGCGGCGGCGTATTGCCGGAAGGCAGGCTGGGGGCCTCGGCCTTGGCCAGTACCTGCGGCTTGCTGGCGGGTTTGGCTGCAACAGTTTCTGCCACATCAGCCACATTGGCTGATACAGTGGCGACAGAATTGAGTGCTGGAATGGTACTTGTTGTGACGGCGGCCGCAGTTGACGTGCTCGGTGTTACGCTCTGCTCAGCCGATGCGACAGTAATGGCTGGGCTGCTGGTTTCGGCTACCGGACGAATGCTGGCTGCCAGGGGCTGCTGCTTTGCAACTGTCGGAGTGTTTATGGCTACCGTAACAGGCTTGGCTTGCTCGGCAACAATGGTCACCGGCTGCGGTTTGGCGCTGGCAATCAGGCTGTCGTTGGTGGTCAGGTTGTTATCGGTGCTATCAAGCGGGGTGGCGCCATCGCTCTTGCCGCGCAGCGCAACCAGCAGCGGTCGGCCTGCGGTGAGATTGCGTGAACCGAGTTTGTTGACGTTTTGTAGTTCACCCGGGCTCATGCCGTAGCGCTCGGCCACGCTGGCCACGTTTTCATCCGCCGTCGGGGTATATACCTGCCAACTGAGCAAGGGTTTGTCCCAGTGGGCCAGGTTGTAATCGAACTTGTCGGCCTTGGCCAGCGGAATCAGCATCTGACGACCGGGTTTGTGCGCGTAGACCGGCAGATTGAACGCCGGGTTCAGTTCCTTGAATTCGGCAACCGACATGCCTGCCATCTTGGCTGCTACTTCAATATCCATGTGACGTCCGGTGGATACCGCAATGAAGTAGGGCTTGTTGGGGAACTTGTCCAGACGGATGCCGTATTTCTCAGGCTGGCTGAGAATGTTGCGCACCGCAATCAGCTTGGGAGCGTAATTGCGGGTTTCATTCGGCATCTTGATGTTTTCGTAGGTGGGCTCAAGGCCTGCGGCCTGCGCACGGGCAATGGCGCGTGCCAGATTGCCTTCGCCCCAGTTGTAGGCGGCAAGTGCCAGGTTCCAGTCGCCAAATTGTGCGTACAGGTTTTGCAGGTAGTCCAGCGCGGCGCGCGTGGCTTCCATGATGTCGCGACGGCCGTCATACCACCAGGTTTGTTCCAGGCCGTAATGGCGGCCGGTGGCCGGCATGAACTGCCACAGGCCAGCCGCACCCACCGGGGAATTGGCGGTGGGGACAAAGGCACTTTCAACCACGGGCAGGAAAGCAATTTCGGTGGGCATGCCACGGCGTTCCACTTCATTCATGATGTGAAACAGGTATTTGTGGCCGCGATCCAGAATGCGTTTGAAGTACTCGGGCTTGCTGCTGTACAGGCGTTCCTGCTTGCGGACGATGTCGGCGTTGACTTCTGTCAGCTGGAAGCCTTCGCGCGCGCGTTCCCAGACATTGTCGCCATTACGCAGCAGGCTGGAGTTCAGCAGCATCATGTCCAGGCCGGCAGCCTGTGCTTCATCAACACCTACCGACTGACGGAATGCGCCTGAATCGGCATGCGCCAGCGCGGGGAGGGAAAATGCAAATGACAGCGAAAGTGCCAATGGGGTGATTCTTTTCATTGGGCCAGCCCGGAATTCTGATCTCGGCCGATGCTAAACACCGGCCATGGGTGTGTCAATCGAAAAAGCCAAATCATTTCATGAGCTTTGCGCAAAACGGTCATTCAAAAGCAATCAATTCCGGCAAGCAGGCTTTTAACAAGAATGATCTACCCGGAATGAATTTCAGCGGAAAGTGTTTTTCCATTCACGCAACACGGTAAACACTTCCAGTCGCGTATCCAGCGTTTTACCGGCATGACGGCTGGCTTGCTGTCTTACCGCTGCCACGTGACTGCGCATGAATGGATTGGTGGTTTTCTCCAGTCCCAGTTCGGTCGGCAAGGTGGGCAACCCCATGGCAATCTGTTTTTGATCCAGCAATTGCCTAAGCTGGATTTCGTCATTGTCCGGCTCGACGGCCAGGGCAAATTTGAGATTGGACAAGGTGTATTCATGCGCCGGATAAAAACGGGTGGTATCGGGCAGGGCGGCCAGCTTGTCCAGTGAGGCCAGCATCTGTGCCGGGCTGCCTTCGAACAGGCGACCGCAACCGGCACCAAACAGGGTGTCGCCGCAAAACAGTTGTCCATGACCGCAATAGGCCAGGTGGTCCAGTGTGTGGCCAGGCAGTGCCAGTACATCAAAAGCATAGTCATGCCAGTGCACGCAGGCGCCTTCCATGACCGGCTGATTGACGCCGGCAATGCTGGCCGGGCCATACACCTGAGCCTGTGGCCAGCGTTGCAACAATTCGGCCAGCCCGCCGCAATGATCGGCGTGGTGATGGGTGATCAGAACGGCCTGCAAGGCCAGTCCGCGCTGCTCCAGATGGGCAATCAGCGGCGCGGCTTCACCGGGGTCCACTGCAAGAGCACCGGTGCCCTGTTGCAAAACCCAGATATAATTGTCGGCAAATGCCCGAACGGGGGTAACGGTAAACATGGTCGGATCGGACTCCTTCAATGATGCAAGCGTTTTCCACGTGGCTGACCACGACCGAACTGGGCCTTTACCTGCTGCGGTGTGAGCAGGCGTTTTTCGATCGGGCGGTCGCCGATATTTTTGGTTTTCATGCTGTACAGATAGGCCTGCCTCAGGTGGATTTCCTGAGTGCCAACCGTATTCCCTGGCAATGCCGTGCAGCCGAAGGCGGGGAGGCGGCACAAATCATATGTCACCCCGAGCAGCTGCCGTTTGAAAGCCGCAGTCTGGATTTGCTGGTCATGCCCCATCTGCTAGATTTTACCACCGAGCCGCATCAGGTTCTGCGCGAGGTGGAGCGGGTACTGGTGCCGGAGGGCAGATTACTGATGACCGGCTTCAATCCGGTTTCCTTATGGGGAGTACGTCGCCTGATTCAGGGGCGGGCAGCCATTCCGTGGCGCGGTAATTTTTTCCCGCTGATCCGTATCCGCGACTGGCTGAAACTGCTCGACCTGGAGCCAGTAGCCGGCTGTTTCATGGCCTATGCCCCGCCCTTGTCGCAACAGGGCTGGCTGGAGCGCTTTGGCTTTCTGGAACAGGCGGGCGACAAATGGTGGCCGCTGGCGGCTGGTGTTTACGGTATCGAGGCGGTCAAACGCCAGCGCGGCATGCGTCTGATCACTCCAGCGTGGAAGGCTTCCAAACCGGCCAAGGGCTTGGTGGTGGCCGGCGGGAACGAACGTCACCCCTCACACCGCGAGATGCCGCCAACGGTTAGCCAGTTGCGCGATCCGCAAGAATAAACCTGCTTCGTTGCCATCAGCGAAGCCAACAGAACCGAGAACATGACAAGCGAAGATTGTGTCGAGATTTACACCGATGGTGCCTGCAAGGGCAACCCAGGCCCAGGTGGCTGGGGTGCTTTGTTGCGTTTCAAGGGCAAGGAGAAGGAGCTGTTTGGCGGCGAACATGGTACCACCAACAACCGCATGGAACTGCTGGCCGTCATTCGCGGCCTGTCGGCACTGAACCGGCCCTGCCATGTTGTGGTCTACACCGACTCGCAATATGTGCAAAAGGGCATTTCAGAGTGGATTCACGGCTGGAAGGCCCGTGGCTGGAAGACCGCCGCCAAGGAACCGGTCAAGAATGCCGACCTGTGGCAAATGCTGGATGCCGAACGCAATCGTCATCTGCATGTCGACTGGCGCTGGGTGAAGGGCCATGC
Organism: Aquitalea sp. LB_tupeE; assembly: GCF_013391415.1. Classification (GTDB taxonomy): domain Bacteria; phylum Pseudomonadota; class Gammaproteobacteria; order Burkholderiales; family Chromobacteriaceae; genus Aquitalea. The sequence goes on along the minus strand of NZ_JACAXB010000008.1, from coordinate 119,520 downwards.
CGGCCACGAATTCAACGAACGGGCCGACCAGTTGGCCAACCGCGGCGTTGAGTCCCTGTAAACGCATTGTCCTCTTATTGAATATGGCCGGGTGCCAGCGCCCGGCCTGAAAGCAGCAGCATGAGACAGATAATTCTCGATACCGAAACCACCGGCCTCGACCCGGATCAAGGCCACCGCATCATTGAGTTTGCCGGTCTGGAAATGATCAACCGCAAGCTCACCGGCCAGCATCTGCACTTGTACATCCATCCCGAGCGCGATATCGACCCGGATGCCGAACGGGTGCATGGCATCTCGCTGGCTTCGCTGGAGGGCAAGCCGCGCTTTGCCCAGGTAGCTGAGCAACTGGCCGACTTCATGCGTGGTGCCGAACTGATCATCCACAATGCGCCGTTTGATGTGAAGTTCCTCAATGCCGAATTCGACCGTCTTGGCCTGCCGCGCATCAACAAGCTGGCCGGTCAGGTCACCGACACCCTGGCCATGGCGCGTGACCAGTTCCCCGGCAAGCGCAACAGCCTGGATGCCTTGTGCGACCGCTTTGACATTGACCGCTCCAACCGTACCCTGCACGGCGCGCTGATCGACTGTGAACTGCTGTCCGAGGTGTACCTGTGGATGACCCGTGGCCAGGAAAGCCTGGTGATGGACATCGACGTGGATGCCGGCAACAGCCAGGGTGGTGACATCCAGTTCGAACGCAAACCCCTGCTGGTGAAACGCGCCAGTGAGGAAGAGCTGGCGGCGCATGCCAGTTATCTGGGCGAGCTGGACAAGGCGGTAAAAGGCAGCTGTCTGTGGCGCACGCTGGAGGCACCGCCCGCCGGAGATGCCACATGAGCCGCTATCTTGCCCTGGTTCCGGCAGCAGGGTCCGGCAGCCGCTTTGGTGGCCCCAGCCCCAAGCAGTATTTGCAGCTGAACAATCGCCCGCTGATGTGGCATACCTTGCAGGTATTGAGCCAGGTGGCCGCCATCAGCGAAGTGGCGGTAGTGATTTCTCCGGCTGATGAGTGGTTTGATGATTTTGATTGGGATCTGCCCAAGCTGCGGGTGTACCGCGTTGGCGGTGCCAGCCGGGCAGAAAGCGTGCGCAATGGCCTGCAAGCCATGTCGGCGGATGCCCAGGACTGGGTGCTGGTGCATGACGCGGCCCGTTGTTGCCTGTCGGTTACTGCGGTGGAGCGGCTGATTGCCACGCTGGCCGACGACCCGGTAGGGGGACTGCTGGCACTGCCGGTGGCCGATACCGTCAAGCGTGCCGATGTCGAAGAGCGTGTCAGTGCCACCGTTCCGCGTCAGGGCCTGTGGCTGGCGCAAACGCCGCAGATGTTCCGCGCAGGCCTGCTTGGCAGTGCCTTGCACGCCGCCGAAGCGGCTGATGTGACTGATGAGGCCTCGGCCATCGAACATTACGGCCATAAACCCCGCCTGGTGGATGGTGATGCCCAGAACTTCAAGGTGACCTACCCGCGCGACCTGGCATTGGCCCGGGCGATCCTGGCTTCACGAAAGGACTGAAACCCATGTTCCGAGTTGGACAAGGTTACGATGTACACCAACTGGTAGAAGGCCGCTCGCTGATTCTGGGTGGCGTCACCATTCCGCATACACACGGCCTGCTGGGCCATTCCGATGCTGACGCGCTGTTGCACGCCATCACCGATGCGCTGCTGGGCGCTGCCGCCCTGGGCGATATCGGCCGTCACTTCCCGGATACCGACGAGCGTTTCAAAGGGGCTGACAGCCGTGTGTTGCTGCGCGAAGCCGTGGCCCGCGTGCGTGCTGCCGGCTGGCAGGTGGTGAATGTGGATGCCACCCTGATTGCCCAGCGCCCCAAGCTGGCACCGTATATCGACGCGATGTGCGCGACGATTGCCGCCGATCTGGGCATTACTGTGAATGCGGTCAATGTGAAGGGCAAGACCAACGAAAAACTGGGCTATTTGGGCCGTGCCGAGGCGATCGAAGCCCAGGCAATCTGCCTGCTGATGCCGCAGCAATAAGCCTGCACACACCGACAGATGGCTGTCGTTGTGGGATAATCGGCACCGGACATGCAATCGAACTCACCTGATGGAGCCAATACTATGCTGACCCAAGACCAACTCAAGCTGGCCGTTGCCCGTAAAGCGCTGGAATTCGTGCCGGAAGACTGCATTATCGGCGTGGGCACCGGTAGTACCGTCAATCTGTTCATTGAAGAACTGGCCACCATCAAGGGCCGCCTCAAGGGTGCTGTTTCCAGTTCCGAAGCTTCTACCGCCCGTCTGAAAGCCCACCATATCCCGGTGTTCGAACTGAACGATGTGGAAAAGCTGGAGGTGTATATCGACGGTGCCGATGAAATCAACCATCACCTGCACATGATCAAGGGCGGTGGTGCTGCGCTGACCCGGGAAAAGATTGTCGCCAGCGTGGCCGAGCAGTTTGTCTGCATTGCCGACGAAACCAAGTATGTCGCCAAACTGGGCACCTTCCCGCTGCCCATCGAAGTCATTCCCATGGCGCGCAGCTCGGTTGCCCGTCAGCTGGTGGCGTTGGGAGGGCATCCGGAATTGCGCCAGGGCGTGGTGACCGATAACGGTAACCTCATCCTGGATGTGCATGGCCTGACCATCAATACCCCGGTCGAGCTGGAAGAAACCATCAATCACATCGCTGGCGTGGTCACCTGTGGCCTGTTTGCCCGCCGTCGTGCCGACGTGCTGGTGCTGGGTCGTCAGGATGGCGTGGAAGTCATCCGCTAAGGCTTTGTCCCCGGCAACGGGCCTGGTCGCACAGGCCCGTTCCGATTAAATGTCATCAGCCTGTCATCTGGCTGGCTTACGATTACTTTTTTCCCGAATTCCGGATTCGTTCAAGAGGCAGACATGGCAGAACACATCTCCAAGCAGTTCGACATGGAACTGGAAACCATCCGTACTCGCGTGCTGCAAATGGGCGGCCTGGTGGAACAACAGATTCTTGCCGCTATCGATGCGCTCATGTCCGGAGATATCGCCAAGTTTGACAAGGTGATTGCCGAAGATGCACTGGTCAATTCCATGGAAGTCGCCATCGATGATGACTGCCAGCACATCATTGCCCGTCGTCAGCCGGCCGCTAGTGATCTGCGCATTATCATCACCGTGATCAAGACCATCACCGATCTGGAACGCATCGGCGACGAAGCCCAGAAAATTGCCCGCATGGGCAAGACCATCTATCAATCCGAGCGCTACCAGATGCCGCGCTTCCGCGAAATCCGCAAGATGGCGGAAGTGGCGCTGGCCATGTTGCGCCGTGCGCTGGATGCCTTTGCCCGGCTGGATGCCACGGCCGCGCTGGAGCTGGCGGAAGAAGACATGCGGCTGGATGACGACTTCGCCGCCGAATTGCGCCAGTTGATCACCTTCATGATGGAAGACCCGCGCACCATCAGCATGTCGATTGATACCTTGTTCATTTCCAAGGCCATTGAACGCATCGGCGATCATGCCAAGAACATCTCCGAATACGTGGTGTATCTGGTGAAAGGCAAGGACATCCGCCATACCTCGCTGGAAACCATCAAGCGGGAAACACTGGGCGGCTGATCAAGCGCAATGACGTAACGGTATAAATGGCGGTAACATCCTCGGTGTTACTGCCATTTTTTATTGAATAATCGATGACGGAGCCCGATGCCACGCAGATGGTTGATCCGGGCTCTGTAGCAAACCCTCATGCAAAAGGCTTGCCTTTGACCTCCACCCTGCCTACTCCGGATGTGCTGGCGACAGTTGACCTGGGGTCCAACACTTTCCGCCTGCAAGTCTCCCGTGTCGTTGAGGATCAGCTGTATCCGCTGGACGCGATGAAAGAAACCGTACGTTTGGGTGCCGGCCTGACTGCTGACAAATACCTGGACGATATCACCCAAGAAAAGGCGCTGGCCTGCATGGCCAGGTTCGGTGAACGCCTGCGCGGTTTCAGCCCGCGCCAGGTGCGTATTGTGGGCACCAATACCCTGCGCGTGGCGAAGAACTCAGCCGAATTCATCCAGCGCGCCGAAGCTTTGCTGGGTTTCCCGATTGAAATCATTGCCGGCCGGGAAGAGGCACGGCTGGTGTATATCGGCGCTGCGCATTCCTTGCCGGCCACCCGGGAAAAGCGGCTGGTGGTGGATATCGGTGGCGGTTCCACCGAGTTTGTCATCGGCAGCCAGTTCAAGGCGCATGTGACCGAAAGCCTGCCGCTGGGCTGTGTCAGTTACAGCCTGCGTTACTTTGCCGATGGCAAACTCAGCCGCAGCAACTTTGCCGATGCCACGCTGGCGGCGCGTAACGAGATACAGCGCATTACCACCGAATATCGCCCCGAAGAGTGGCAGCTGGCCGTTGGCACCTCCGGCACGGCCCGATCCTTGCGCGATATTCTGGAAATCAATGATTGGTCTGCGTCAGACATCACGCTGGATGGCATGCTCAAGCTGCGTGCCGATCTGATCCGGCGGGAAAACCTGAAAAACGTCAGCCTCAACGGCTTGAAGGCTGACCGCCTGCCGGTATTGCCCGGCGGTCTGGCCATCATGATTGCCATTTTCGAAGAACTTGGCGTCAACAAGATGATCGTGGCCGAGGGTGCGCTGCGCGATGGCGTGTTGTACGACCTGCTGGGGCGCCAGCGGGAAAAGGACATGCGCGAGAGCACGGTGCAGTTGTTCAAGCGGCGTTATCACGTGGATGTGGCGCAAAGCGAGCGCGTGCAGGCACTGGCCGAGCGCCTGTACCGCATGGTGGCCGGCGAGGACCTGGATCAGGACATGCTCAAGCGGCTGATCTGGGCGGCGCGGCTGCATGAAATCGGCCTCACCATCGCTCATACGGCCTATCACAAGCACTCGGCCTATATTCTGCAAAACGCCGACATGCCGGGTTTCTCCAAGCGTGAGCAGGCCATGCTCGCCACCATCGTGCTGGGGCATCGTGGCGATATGGGCAAGATGCTGCAGGTGGTGAACGACCCGGCCTTGTGGCAAGCGGTGGTGGCCTTGCGTCTGGCTGTCTTGTTCTATCGCAGCCGCAATACCATTGTTTTGCCTGCCGAGCTGGACCTGAAACCGGATGCCAAAGGGTTTGTTCTGACAGTCAGCCAGAACTGGCTGAAAGACAATCCGTTGACCACCAGTGCCTTCCGTCAGGAAGTGTCGCAGTGGAAAAATGTCGGTTTTGAACTCGACATCAGTCAACGCTGAACCATGCGCCATGCTCAGGTAAAACAACGGGTGCCCACCTTGGGGGAAGCACCCGGCGCGCTGCTGCCGGTGGGTGAGCAGAAAGTGGCCAGCAGCAGCATCACCTTGCTGGAATACGGCCCGCAGCAGCTGAATGAAAGCCGGTTTGACAGTATCGCGGCCGGGCTGGCTTACCAGCCGGAACAGCCGGTATTGTGGCTCAATGTCTATGGTCTGCACGACCCGGTCGTGATGCAGGCCATCGGCCAGCGCTTCCAGCTGCACCCGCTGGTGCAGGAAGATATTCTGAATAACCGGCAGCGTCCCAAGGTTGAGGATTATGGCGATTACCTGTTCATTGCCACCCGTGTATTTCATTTCCCGGAAGATAGTGGCCGTCTGAGTTACGACCAGATGTATCTCGTATTGGGCCGTGATTTCGTGCTGACCTTCCAGGAAAGGCCGACCGGTGTGTTCGAACCCGTGCGTGAACGTTTGCGTAGTGCACGCTGTGTCTTGCGCCATAAAGGTGCTGACTATCTGGCTTATTCTTTGTTGGATGCCATCATTGATGACTATTTCGGGGTACTGAGCCAGTTTACCGAACATGTCGAGCGCACCGATCAGTTGCTGCTGCATGGCCGTGAGCAAGGTGTGCTCAACCGGGTGCAGCGCCTGAAGCATGATTGTCTGAAGCTGCGCCGCTCCATTCTGCCCTTGCGCGAAATCCTGCTGACGATGATGCGTGGTGATTACACCCTGATTCAGCAGGAGACGCAGGTCTATCTGCGCGATGCCTACGACCACACCATGCATGTCATCGAATCACTGGAGATGTCGCGCGAGTTGGTGTCTGACATGCTTGACCTGTATTTGTCCACCCAGTCGCACCGGCTGAACCTGCAAATGCGGGTACTGACCGTATTCAGCATGATCTTCATGCCGCTCACCCTGATTGCCGGCATTTACGGCATGAACTTTGAAAACATGCCGGAACTGCATTGGCACTATGGTTATTTCGGGGTGCTGGGTTTGATGGCAAGCATTGCCATCGGGCTGATCTGGCTGTTTTCCCGCCGCAACTGGATCTGAATCCAGGCTTTCCACCACAAACCGCAGCAGCCAGCGCCCTGCGGTTTTTTATTGCTTGAGGGGCAAAAACGCAGGGTGCAAATATACCCCTTGGGGGTATATACTTGCAGGCAAGGAGTCCATCATGCGCGAGATTACCGTTACCCTGCCCATCACCGGCATGCATTGTGCTGCCTGCGCCGTGCGGCTGGAAAAAGTATTAGGCAAGCTGGAAGGCGTGAGCGCCAGCGTCAACTTTGCCAGCGAACAGGCGCAAGTGCGTTATCAGGGCGGGCAGGAACAGTTGCGGCAGATAGAGGCGGCCATCAGCAAGGCTGGCTTTTCGATACCGCAGCAGCAGCTGCAGCTGGATATCCAGGGCATGACTTGTGCTGCCTGTGCGGTACGCCTGGAGAAAGTGCTGAACAAGCTGCCCGGCATGACGGCACAGGTCAATTTTGCCAACAACACGGCCAGCCTGCAGTTTCCCGCAGGCGCGCTGACACTGGCGGATACCCAGGACGCCGTGCGCAAGGCAGGCTTCACCGCCACGCCACAGGCAGATGCCACTGGCAGTACCAGCCCGGAGCAGACACCCGCTCAGGATAGTAAGGAGCTTGCCTGGTTTGGCCTGTCCCTGCTGCTTACCCTGCCGTTCTTGATCGACATGCTGGCCATGCTGTTTGGCTGGCATGGCCTGATGCTGTCGCGCGGCCTGCAACTGGCGCTGGCCACACCGGTGCAATTCATTGTCGGCTGGCGCTTTTATCGTGGGGCATGGCATGCCTTGCGCAGTGGCGGTGCCAATATGGATGTGCTGGTGGCGCTGGGTACCAGCATGGCCTGGTTGCTCTCCACGGTAGTCACCCTGGCTGGTGCATCACAGCAGCATGTGTATTTTGAAGCCAGCGCCGCCGTCATCACTCTGGTGTTGCTGGGCAAGTTGCTGGAAGCCCGCGCGCGTGGCAAGACCTCCGCTGCCATCGCCAGCCTGGTGCGGCTGGCACCGCGTCAGGCACGTATCGAACGGGATGGCCAGTTACACGATATTGCCGTGGAACAGTTACAGGTGGGCGATGTGGTAGTGGTGCGTCACGGTGAAAGCCTGCCGGTGGATGGTGTGGTGCTGGAAGGCGAGGCCGCTGTGGATGAAAGCATGCTGACCGGTGAGAGCATGCCCGTCAGCAAGGGCTGTGGTGACAAGGTGTTTGCCGCCACGCGCAACCAGCAAGGCATGCTCAAGGTACGCGCCAGCAGTGTGGGCAGTCATACCCAGCTGGCGGAAATCATCCGCCTGGTGGGGCTGGCACAGGGTTCGAAAGCACCCATCCAGCGACTGGCAGACCAGATTGCCGGCATCTTCGTGCCGGTGGTGGTGGGCATTGCCCTGCTCAGCTTGCTGGGCAATGGCTGGTGGCTGGGCGACTGGAGCCAGGCCATGATCCGCGCGGTGGCCGTGCTGGTGATTGCCTGCCCCTGCGCGCTGGGGCTGGCGACCCCTACGGCCATCATGATGGGGGTGGGCAAGGGCGCCGCCCGCGGCGTGTTGTTTCGAAATGCAACGGCCCTGGAAACCGCAGGCCACATTGATACCTTGCTGGTGGACAAGACTGGCACCCTGACCCGGGGCAAGCCCGAACTCACCACCATCTGGGCTGCGGATGGTGATGAAAACCGCGTCTTGCAACTGGCGGCCAGTGTGGAGAGCGGGTCGGAACATCCGCTGGCGCGCGCCATCCTGCAACAGGCGGCACAGCGTGGCCTGGCCTTGCTGCCCTTGAGTGCTTTTCAGGTCGAGGTTGGCCAAGGGGTGACGGCCAGTCTTGAAGGGCATGGCAACTTGCGGGTGGGGCGGCCGGACTGGGCTTGTGACACTGCCTTGCCGGCCGGCTGGCCACTGCCTGGCCAAAGCATGATTGCTGTGGCGAATAATGGCGGTTTGCTGGGCTTGCTGGCTATTGCCGACACATTGCGGCCAGAGGCCGGGACTGCGGTTAAGGCCTTGCAGCAAACAGGGGTGCAGGTCATCATGCTGACCGGTGACAACCTGTCAACGGCAGCCGCCATTGCGGCACAGGCAGGTATTACTGATTACCGTGCGGGTTTGCGGCCACAAGACAAGGCTGCAGTCGTGCGCGAGTTGCAGCAACAAGGCCGCAAGGTGGCCATGCTGGGCGATGGCGTCAACGATGCTCCGGCGCTGGCAGCGGCTGATGTCAGCTTTGCCATGGGCGCGGGTTCGGATGTAGCCATCGAAACCGCCGACATCACGCTGATGCAGGGCGATATCACCCAGGTGGCCGCAGCCATCCGCTTGTCGCACAGTACGCTGGCTAAAATCCGGCAAAACCTGTTTTTTGCCTTTTTCTACAATATTCTGGGCATTCCGCTGGCAGCGCTGGGCTTGTTGAACCCGGTTGTCGCCGGAGCGGCCATGGCCTTGAGCTCCGTCTCGGTGGTCAGCAATTCCCTATTGCTGCGCCGCTGGAAATAAACGCAAAGGAAACAGCATGAGTGAACTGAAACTGAAAATCGAAGGCATGACCTGCGGCGGCTGCGCCAACAGCATCAACAAGGTGTTGTCCTCCATGGCGGGTGTCAGCAGCGCGGAAGTCAGCTTGCAAGACAAGCAAGCCAGCATTGTTTATGACGCGGCGACGGTGTCGCCGGAAGAATTGGCCGCCGCGGTAGAAGATGCCGGTTTTGATGTAGTGGCCGCCGAGTAAGGGAATAAATACCCCGGCTTGGTAGAAACCCTTATACTCTCGTCATTACCGATGCTGGTTGAGTCACCAGCATCGTTCATATACATAGCAACGGTGCAAAGCCGTGACATGAAACGATGATGGGTATCTGGATTCGGAAGCTGTCGGCCCTCTGCCTGCTGGCGCTGGCTGGTCATGCAGCACAAGGTGCGCCACTGTCTGTGTTGGCAGAGGAAAACCTGCCGTTTTCCTATCGGCAAGGGAGTACCATACAGGGCTACTGCACCGCAGTCGTCCGTGCCTCGCTGGACGCTGCGCGCCTGCCTTACCAGATTGATATCCAGCCCTGGGCACGTATCTACACCACCACGCTGGCCAAGCCCGGCACACTGATGTTCCCGGTGGCCAGAACGCCGGAGCGGGAAAGCAAGTTTCGCTGGATCGGCCCGCTGGTTGCCAACCGCATTGCCTTGTTCCGCAAAAAAGGTCGTCACGATGTGGTGGTGCACAATCTGGATGATGCCCGGCACTACCATATCGGGGTAGTGAACATGGATTTCCGCGAGGAATACCTGCGGCACAAGGGCTTTGGTGAGCCGGGCAGCCAGCCCTTGGTGGTGGTGAACTCCAGTGACCTGCTGCTACCCATGCTGCAGGCTGGCCGCATCGACCTGATTCCGCTGGGCCTGGCCAAGTGCGCGCCGCATGGGCTGGATTGCAATGCCATCGAGCCGGTCTATGTGCTCAGCGAGCTGGAATCCGCGCTCTACATGGTATTCAGTCGTGATACCAGCGACGCGCTGGTACAGCAAGTACGCGAGGGCTTTGAACAAGCCCGGCGCAATGGCAGCGTGGCGCGCATCATGGCACCACTAAACCGCATTTATGGTCGTGGCGAATAAGGCAGCGCAGTCTTAAAGTTCGATGCTGATGCTCTGATCCAGTGGATGCAGGTGCAATAGTGAAGGCAGCTCCTTGCGCACCTGTTCCAGCAGCTGTGTGCGCTGTGCATGGTCGGTATGTGTCAGCCAGACATGGACATTGGGCGGCAGGATTTCCAGCATCGGAATCAGCAGAGCCGGGGACATATGACCTGCCGCCATGGCATGGGCGGATTTCTCGTTCAGAACACTCAGTTCGCAAATCACATCCGTCAGCGACGGCACATGACTGATCCAGTGCCAGAAAGCCAGGCATGGGCCGGAGTCGCCGGTAAAGGCCAGTGCGCGCCACGGGCCTTCCAGCAGCCAGCCTAGCGCCGGTACGCTGTGCTCGGCCGGCAAGGCGGTGGCAATGCCGTCGGGCAGGGTAATGGCGTCGCCCACTTCCACCGGATGCAGGCGCAGCCAGGGCGCATTGCCCGGTGCGGCCCTGGTGTAGTCTGGCCATTGCACACTGTTGAACATCTGCTGTTTCAGCGCGCTGATGGTTTCCGGCTGGGTATAGACATCTACCCCGCGGCCACCGTGGTTGATATGGGCGTCGGCCAGCAAGGGCAGGCCGCAGCAATGATCCAGATGACTGTGCGTCAGCAGCACGGTATCAATCTGCAACATGGCGGCGGTATCCAGCTCGCTGATGCCGCTGCCGCAATCGAGCAGGCAGTTAGCGTCCACCTTGAAACAGGTGGTCCGCGCTGCTTGATCGTTGCCCGATGATGAACCCAGAACCTTGACGTGCATGTGCATCCCCTTGCATGAAGCGCTGCATGAAGCCCTTAGCAGTGTAGCCGATGCCATGGCATTGCGCCGCTGTCATACCCCGGATTGCGCTCGTGGTGATTTCTGCCACCGGGCTGTCATGAGATTGTAGGAGTAACACCATCCGTCCGGCGCGTGCGGCAGGTAAATCCGTGCAAATCAGCGGGAGTTGCCTGCCAGTCGCCGCCCGCTCCATTCCAGACCGGAACACAACAGCAAATAGGCAATGGCCACAATGCCGAATACTTGCAAGGGATACACCTGTTCGCGATTGTTGATTTGGGTGGCGACAAAGGTGAACTCCGCCACGCCCACCACATACGCCAGCGAGCTGTCCTTGAGCAGGGTAATCCACTGGTTGATGAAGGAGGGCAGCATGTGGCGCAAGGCCGGGGGCAGGATGATATGGCGCAATGTTTGCCAGCGTGTCATGCCCAGCGCAGCGCCAGCCATCCACTGGCCTTTACCGATGGCGGCGATGCCCGCCTGAACCGACTGGCTCAGATAGGCTGCGTTGATCAGTGCCAGCGCGGCAATCACCGTCAGCACGCCGGGGATGTCTATACCAAACAGAATGGGTAGCAGGAAGTAACACCAGAAAATCAGCATCAACACCGGAATGGCACGCAACACTTGCACCAGCACGGTCAGGCTGCGCTTCAGGCGCGGGCTGCCCATGGTGAGGGCAATGCCGCCGGCCAGTCCGCCCAGCGTTGCCAGCACACCGGCAGCCAGACTGATACCGACAGTGAGCAGCAGCCCGCCTGGCTGCCCCTGGGCCAGATTACCCCACAGCAAATAGTCCAGATTGTCTTGTAGCAAGGTCAGCATCATGCGTCAGGTGCTCCGTTGGCCTGTCGGCTGCCTGCCAGCTGGGTGCCGATGACCAGCAGCAGGTAAAGCAAGGTGGCCACGGCAAAGGCCTGAAAGGCTAGCAGGGTTTCGCTTTCCACCTGCCGCGAGGTATAGGACAGCTCTGCCACGCCGATGACCATGGTCAGCGAGGTATTTTTGATCACGGCTGTGTACTGCCCTAGCAGTGGCTGGCGGATCACCCGCAAGGCTTGCGGCAGCACAATGAAGCGGAAAATCTGCCATTCACTCATGCCCAGCGCCCGTGCCGCCAGTTTTTGTCCGCGCGCCACGGTATTCAGCCCGGCGGCCAGCTCTGCACTGATGAAACTGGCCGAATACAGCGATAGTGCCAGCCAGGCGGCCAGCCATTCAAAAGAGGGCCAGTCCAGGCTGAAGCCTAACGGTAATGCCCATTGATGCGGGGTGTTCAGCCATTGCATGGTCACATCCGGCAGCAAGCCGCCCGCGCCGAAATACCACAGCAAGACCTGCACCAGCAGTGGCGTGTTGCGATGCAGGCTGCAAAACAGATGAGCAGGCCAGTACAGCGCGCGCAGTGGGCTATCCTGTGCTGCGCACAGCAAGATGCCCAGCAAGGTGGCCGCCAGGCTGACACACAGTGCCAGTGCGGCAGTCATGGCTGCGCCATGCAGCAGCCAGCCCAGATAATGCGGTGCCAGCCAGCCTTGTCCCAGCCAGGAGGGCGGTGTCATCGGTGCGTTCTTTCAACAAGTGGTGGTCAATAATGCAGAAAACCGGCCTGTGCGGATGAGGCGCAGGCCGGTTGGTGTGTCCAGGTAAAATCAGACGGCGTCGCCGATCTTGAAATCGCGCGGCAGCGGGGCCTTGGTGCCGGGGCCGAACCAGCGGTCGTAGATCTTGTGTGCCTGGCCTGATTTTTCCAGTTCCAGCAGCGTTTCATTCACCACCTTGGTCAGGCGTGCTTCACCCTTGGGCAGGCCGATGGCCTGGTATTCGCGGGTGAGGGTGAACGGTGCCAGTTCGTACTTGGCCTTGTCCGGCGCATTGGCCAGCAGGGCGGCCAGCTTGGAGCCATCCTGTGAGATGGCCTGCACATTGCCATTGCGTAGTGCAGTGAAGGCCAGCGGGGTGTCATCGTAGGCTACTACGGTGGTCTTGCTGTATTTCTCACGCAGGTAGATTTCCTGGGTGGTGCCCTTGTCCACGCCCACACGCAGGCCTGCCAGCTGTTCCGGTTTGCTCAGGCTGCCTTTGCGGGCAATGAACTGCTGACCGGAAGCAAAGTACGGCAGGCTGAAGTCCACCTGCTTCTTGCGTTCTTCGGTCACGGTGAAGTTGGCGGCAACCAGGTCGGCTTTGCCAGCCACCAGCAGCGGAATGCGGTTGGCCGGATTGGTGGGCACCAGCTCCAGTTTTACTTTCAGCTTGCTGGCAATGGCCTGGGCTACTTCAACATCCAGCCCGCTGATCTGGTGGGTTTTGGCATCCAGAAAACCAAACGGCGGGTTGCTGTCGAAGGCGGCCACGCGCAGTACGCCAGCTTTCTTGATATCGTCCAGACGGTCGGCCAAGGCATGGCCGGCAGTGCCCAGCAGGGTGAGCGCCAGTAGCAGGGAAGGGGTTTTCATGGCTAAGCCTCTTGTGGAGTGAGATGACAATGACAGTCAGTACCGGTAGGCACTGCTGTGAATGGACTCCATGCTAGGGGCGCGGGCTCAGCAGGTAAAACGATTAAAAATGCATTTTTTATCTGTATTTGGAATAAACCGGGCCAGGACGGGTGTGACCGGCGATTCACGCCATGTGTTGCCGCCAGGCGCGGCTAAGCTGCTCCACCAGCCAGGACAGCAGCAGCATGGCAATGATCAGGCTGGCCGCCTTGTGCTGCTGGAACAGGGACAGGGCCAGATAGAGCTGCTGCCCCAGGCCACCGGCTCCGACGATGCCCAGCACCGTGGCAATGCGGATATTGTTTTCCCAGCGGTACAGGGTATAGGCCACCCATTGGCTGAAGATGGCGGGCAATGGCCCGTAGCTAAAGGCCTGCACACGTCCGGCACCTGCCAGGCGCAAGGCTTGTTCGGCTGCCGGGTCTGCATTTTCCAGCGTTTCGGCAAACAGACGTCCCAGCACCCCGGCCGTGTGCAAGGCCAATGCCAGCACCCCGGCAGCAGGGCCCAGCCCTACCGCCAGCACGGCGATGGATGCCCATAGCAAATCCGGCACGCCGCGGAGCAGGTTCAGCAGCAGGCGGCTGGCCAGTTTGAGCAGGCTGCCAAAGCGCCCGGCGGCTGGCATCGCCAGCATTGCTGCGGCGACAAAAGCCAGCACCGTGCCCAGTGCCGACATGGCCAGTGTTTCCAGCGTGCCATGGGCCAGCTCGGCCAGCATGCTGCCATCCGGTAGGAAAAAATCATGGATGAAACGCGGGATGGCGGAGAGATCGAAACCGCTATCGCGCCAGCCAGGCAGCAGCCACTGCACGCTGGCCACCACCGCCACGATGCCGCTGCCCAGCAGGTACACGCCACCGCGTGGGCGTTCCAGCGCATGGCGTGACAGCAGGCTGAGGCCCTCGGTCAGGTTGACCAGTAGCAGGAAAACCAGCAGCAGGGTGCTGACCTCGCCGCCATTGAGCATTTTCAGGCTGGTGTCCAGCAACTGGCCCACGCCACCGGCACCGACAAAACCCATCACGGCGGAGGCGCGTATCGCGCATTCCCAGCGGTAGACGCTGTAGCTCAGTAGTTCGGGCAGGGCCTGTGGCCATAAGCCATACAACAGGCACTGCCAGCGGCTGGCGCCTTGCAGGTGCAGTGCAGCGGCCAGCTCACGCGGTTGGGATTCCAGAATCTCGGCATACACCTTGCCCAGCATGCCGCCATAAGCCAGGCCGATGGCCAGCACCGCAGGCAGGCTGCCCAAGCCTGCTGCACGGACAAACAGCAGCGCCCAGACGATTTCCGGTATCCCGCGCAGGATCACCATCAGGCCGCGCAGTAGTGACTTCACCCCTTCCATGCTGGCCGAGGCGCGCTCGGCGGCCAGAGCCTGGCGCTCCAGTGCCCGTGTGGTGGCAAAGGCCAGTGGCGCACCCAGCAAGATGGCCAGTGCAATACCGGCGGTGGCACTGGCCAGTGTGGTGATGGTTTCCCGCGCCACATCGTGCAGGAAGCTGCTTTGCAAGGACGGCGGGAAGAAACCGGCAACAAAACCGGCCATGGTGTGCCAGCTGTCGGGATTGGCCAGCGTCGCCGGGTTGAACTGGGTCAGCGGAAAACTGGGTGCCAGCAACAGCAGGCCCAGCAACAGGGTGAACAGGCGTGGCCAGCGCGCCGGATCGCGCGGATGCGGACTCAGCATCGCAGGCCCTGGCTGATTGCTGCATGGGCTGGCTGGGCGACGGACTCGGCCAGTCTTTCATCGGCATACAAGGCGCTGACGACACCGGGATGGACCTGCTCGCGTGGCAGGTCGAACATGATCTGGCCATCGCGCACACCGATAATGCGCGGGAAGTAGGCCAGTGCCAGCTCGACCGAATGCAGGCTCACCAGCAGGCTGGCCTCACTGGCAGATGCTTCGGCCAATAGCAGGCGGATGGTGTCCTCCGCCAGCCTGGGGTCCAGTGCCGATACCGGTTCGTCCGCCAGCAGGAGTTGGGCTTGTTGGTACAGCACGCGGGCAATGCCCACCCGCTGACGTTGGCCGCCGGAGAGCTGGTCGCAGCGTTGCCACAGCTTGTCCGCCAGATCGACCCTTTGCAGGCAATCCTGAATGGCCGCGCCATCATCCGGCCACAACAGGCGGCGCAGCGCCGCCAGTGTGCCGGATTGGCCCAGCCGTCCTGCGGCAACGGCGTGAATCACCCGTTGCCGGGCTGGTAGCGGGGGCGACTGGTAAACCATGCCGATGCGGCTGCGCAAACGACGCAGCCAGCGTGCCGACAAATGCCAGGGGTTGTCGCCCAGCACGCTCAGGCTGCCGCTGCTTGGGCGATAGCGGGTGGCGGCCAGTAACAGCAGCGAGGTTTTGCCCGCCCCGGAAGGGCCGATCAAGGCCGCCTGCTCGCCACTGGCCAGTTCCAGCCGGATATCTCGCAGAATGGTGTTGCCACCCAGCTCCAGGCTGGTGTTGTCAAACAGCAGGCTCACTTGAGCAAGCCTGCCGTTTCGGCAGCGGACTCGATGCCCTTGTAGTTGTCAGCCTTGGTCGGGATAAAGCGGCTGGCGCGTTGCAAGTCCAGAATGGCTTTTTGATCGGGTTTTTTCGGGTCCAGCTTGAGGAAGGCTGCACTGATGCGCTCTTGCAGTTTCTTCTCCAGATTGCCACGCACCGTCCAGTTGTAGTCGTAGAAGGGTGGGGTGGTAGCCAGCAGCTTTACCTTGCTGCCATCCACCTTGCCGCTTTCCACCAGCTTGTCCCATACCGAGGCATTGAGCGCACCGGCATCCACCTTGCCCGAAGCCACCCAGGCCACGGTGGCATCATGCGCACCGGAGTAGGCCACGTTCTTGAAGAAGGTTTCCGGTTTGATACCTTCCTTTTGCAGGAAGTAACGTGGCATCAGGTGGCCGGAAGTGGACGACGCCGAACCAAAGGCAAAGCTTTTGCCTTTGAGGTCTTTCAACGATTTGGCACCCACTGCGGCATTCACGATGAATTTGGAAGTGAACTTGCTGTCCTCCTCGCGCTGCACCAACGGCACTACCTTGCCGTGCAAGCTGGCCTGCACAAAGGTAAAGCCCCCCAGCCAGGCCAGGTCTATCTTGTCGCTGTTCAATGCAGTCACCACGGCGGCATAGTCGGTGACCGGCACAAACTGCACCTTCATCCCCAGCTCTTTTTCCAGATACTGGCCTAGCGGCGCAAATTTGCGTTGCAGCTCGGTCGGAGCTTCGTCCGGAATGGCAGACACTTTCAACACGGCTTCTTCGGCACTGGCCAACGCAGACAGGGCCAGCAATGCGGTGGCCAAGGATAGCTTGAGTGTTTTCATGAGGGGTTTTCCTTATCTGGGCGGACGCAGGGCCGCTGGACAAATAAAAGCCAGTCGTGGACTGGCTTTCGTGATGAATTCTCATGACGGACGACTGGCCGTCTGCAGCCAGTATAGACTAGCCTTGCCGACGCTTGCCGAACCAGACCAGCAACACTACACCGATGACAATCATCGGCAGGCTCAGCCACTGGCCCATGCTGATGGTATAGGACTGGCCGAAAATGCCGGCATCCGGGTTGCGGAAAAACTCGCTGACAAAGCGCGCCACACCATAACCGATCAGGAATACCGCCGACACCTGCCCGCGCGCGCGCGGCTTGCTGCTATAGACCCACAATACGGCGAACAGGGCGATGCCTTCCAGCAAAAATTCATACAGCTGTGAGGGGTGACGCGGCAGTGCGCCGTACTGCATCAGCATGTTGAGCAGGTCGGACGAAGTCTGACCTTCGACCAGATCATTGGCCCGCGCCTGGGGGAACAGCATGGCCCACGGCAGATCAGGGCTGGCTACCCGGCCCCACAGCTCGCCATTGATGAAGTTGCCGATACGCCCGGCGGCCAGGCCAAGCGGCACCAGCGGGGCGATGAAGTCGGTCAGCTCCCAGAAGCTGCGCTGCTGCTTGCGGGCAAACAAGGCCATGCCTACCAGCACACCCAGGAAACCGCCATGGAAGGACATGCCACCCTTCCATACCATGAAAATTTCCGCCGGATGGCTGAAGTAGTAGCCTGGCTCGTAAAACAGCACTTCACCCAGGCGTCCGCCAATCACCACGCCAAGCACGCCATACATCAGCAAGTCGTCCAGCAGCTTGGAAGTAAGGAAAGCATGGCCCTGGCGGATACGGTAATTGCCCAGAAGCAGGAACAGGCCAAAGCCCAGCAGGTACATCAGGCCATACCAGTGAATGGCCAGCGGGCCCAGGTGAATGGCAACGGGGTCGAACTGCGGATGAACGATCATTTGTCAGGTGGGTGCGTTTGCGGTAAAAGAATATGGACGAAATTATACGGAATGCGTTCCGCCGCGTCCTGTCATTACCATGACAGATTGCGGCCAGCCCGATCCCGCGGCACCCCGGAGAGGGCAGACCTGCCTGCAACACAGGCGCGGTCAGTGGCAATGCGCTCTGCAAGCATCTGATCATCAAGGAAACAAGACATGCCCCAATACCGTTCCAAAACCTCCACCGCCGGTCGTAACATGGCGGGTGCCCGTGCCCTGTGGCGTGCTACCGGCATGAAAGACGAGGATTTTGGCAAGCCCATCATCGCCATTGCCAACAGCTTTACCCAGTTCGTGCCCGGCCATGTCCATCTACACAATATGGGGCAGCTGGTTGCACGTGAAATCGAACGCGCCGGCGGGGTGGCCAAGGAATTCAACACCATCGCCATCGACGACGGCATCGCCATGGGCCACGGCGGCATGCTGTACAGCCTGCCCAGTCGCGACCTGATTGCCGACAGCGTGGAATACATGGTGAATGCCCACTGTGCCGACGCACTGGTGTGCATCTCCAACTGCGACAAAATCACCCCCGGCATGCTGATGGCCGCGATGCGCCTGAACATTCCGGTGATTTTTGTTTCCGGCGGCCCGATGGAAGCGGGCAAGGTGCAGTGGGGCAACGACATCCGCAAGCTCGACCTGGTGGACGCCATGGTGGAAGCAGCCAACAGCGCCATTTCCAATGAAGACGTGGAGCGCGTTGAGCGTTCGGCCTGTCCGACTTGCGGCTCCTGCTCCGGCATGTTCACCGCCAATTCGATGAACTGTCTGACCGAGGCACTGGGCCTGTCGCTGCCGGGCAACGGCAGCCTGGTGGCTACTCATGCCGACCGCAAGGAACTGTTCCTCCGTGCCGGCCGCCTGATCGTTGACATCACCAAGCGTTATTACGAACAGGACGACGCCAGCGTGCTGCCGCGTGCCATCGGCACCAAGCAGGCCTTTGAAAACGCCATGAGCCTGGACGTGGCCATGGGCGGCTCCACCAATACCGTGCTGCACCTGCTGGCTGCTGCCAGCGAAGCCGGTGTCGACTTCAAGATGGCCGACATCGACCGCATCTCGCGCTCGGTGCCCTGCCTGTCCAAGGTGGCCCCTGCTACCCAGAAATACCATATGGAAGATGTGCATCGCGCCGGTGGCGTGGTGGCCATCCTGTCCGAACTGGACCGCGCCGGCCTGATTCACCGCGATGTGCCCACCATCCACAGCAAGACGCTGGCCGAGGGGCTGGAAACCTGGGACATCATGCGCCATGGCGAAGACAGCGAAGCCCGCCGCTTCTACCGCGCTGCACCGGGCGGCGTGCCTACCACCATCGCCTTCTCGCAATCCATGCGCTATCCGAATGTGGATGACGACCGTGCCGGTGGCTGCATCCGCGACAAGGCCAATGCCTACTCGCAGGATGGTGGCCTGGCGGTGCTGTACGGCAATATCGCCGAGCGTGGCTGCATCGTGAAAACCGCTGGTGTGGATGATTCCATCCTCAAGTTCACTGGCCGTGCCCGCATCTTCGAAAGCCAGGATGACGCCGTTGCCGCCATTCTGGATGACAAGATCGTCGCCGGTGACGTGGTGGTCATTCGCTACGAAGGCCCCAAAGGCGGCCCCGGCATGCAGGAAATGCTCTATCCCACCAGCTATCTCAAGTCCAAGGGCTTGGGCAAGGCCTGCGCGCTGCTGACCGATGGCCGTTTCTCTGGCGGTACTTCCGGCCTGTCCATCGGCCACGTGTCGCCGGAAGCTGCCGAAGGCGGTGCCATTGGCCTGGTGGAAGAGGGCGACACCATCGAGATCGACATCCCCAACCGCGGTATCCGTCTGGCCATCAGCGACGAGGCATTGGCTGCACGACGTAGCGCCATGGAAGCGCGTGGCCGTGATGCCTGGAAACCGGTGGATCGTCAGCGTCCGGTCAGTGCCGCCCTGCGCGCCTACGCAGCCATGACCACCAGTGCCGATACCGGTGCGGTGCGTGATGTGACCCAGGTGGAAAAATAAGCGGACTGCCCGCTGAAAGAGCTAAAACGGCAGCTGCGGCTGCCGTTTTTTTACGCATCATTTTTAACAGGAGGACAAGCTGCATGGCCGAAACGCAGGATTTATCCCCGGAAGCAGTGGTGCAACGGCAACTGGATGCCTACAACGCGCGTGATCTGGTCGCCTGGCTGGCAACCTATGCCGAAGATGCCTGCCAGTATCAGCACCCGGCTACACTGCTGGCGCGTGGCCATGCTGAAATACGCCAACGGGCCATCGCCCGCTTTGCCGAGCCCGATCTGCATGCGCGGCTGTTGCACCGTCAGGTCCTGGGCCAAGTGGTGATAGACCACGAAATGGTCCGGCGTAATTTTGCCGAGGGGCCAGGACAGATTGAACTGCTGTGTTTGTATACGGTGGAAGCCGGCAAGATCAGCAGTGCAAGTTTTGTCTCTGGCCCCGTGCAACTCGACCAGCCCCAGTCCCGTTAATGTGATCGTCAAAGGAAGCTAGCGATGAACACTACCTCTTCACTCCACCTGACCGTCGATGCCCAATATTGCAGCCCCTATGCCATGTCGGTGTATGTGGCGCTGCAGGAAAAGCAGCTGCCCTTCACCCTGTCAACCCTGGATCTGGACAACGGGGCCCATCATGCCCCGGCTTATGCCGCCAGTTCGCTGACCGCACGTGTGCCTGCCTTGCAGCATGGGGATTTCGTGCTGAGCGAGTCCACGGCCATTACCGAATATCTGGAAGAACTGTTCCCCGCCCCGGCGCTGTACCCGCAATCGGCACAGGGCAGGGCGCGGGCGCGGCAAATCCAGGCCTGGCTGCGCAGTGACCTGCTGCCATTGCGGCAAGAGCGCGACACGCTGGTGGTGTTTTACCGACCGGTGCATGCACCGTTGTCTGATGTGGCGGCACGGGCTGCCCACAAGCTGCTACGCGTGGCCGAGCAGATCCTGCCGCCGGGTTCGGACACCCTGTTTGGTGAGTGGAGCATTGTCGATGTCGATCTGGCGCTGATGCTGAACCGCCTGCGCCTGAATGGCGACCCCATGCCGCCGCGACTGGCAGATTACGCGGCCTTGCAATGGCAACGGCCATCCGTGCTGGCCTGGCTGGACTTGCCCCGGCCAGCCTTGCCATGAGCGAGTAGGGTGAAAACCAAGTAAAACTGTCGGGTATTTGCCACATTCCTGTTTGATCCAGGATAAGAATTTTCTTGGCTGGTGAACTTAAAATTCAGCACTCAGTCACATCATTTCCGGTCACGCAAGCGCACCGGATTCCCTGATTGGTAGCGTGTTTTGGCGCTACGTCTTCTTGCTCATCCTGCAAGACCGAACATTTCCGCATGTTCGGTTTTTCTTTTTTGTCACAAATTGAACTTGTATACAATATATGTGTGCTAATTACGCTGCAATTACTCACATTCGAACATTTCCCATTGGCATGAATTGAACTGGCCAGCGATGGCGTGCCAAGGGTGTTCCGTAGGGCTGGTGTGGGGGATGTCGCTGCTTGGGCTGCGCTTGTGGCGAGGCGGATTCTTTATGATATTTCGTAAAAAATCTTTAATAACATTGTGTTATAGCAGTGTTTGGTGCTGTTTCGGTACGTGCAGGCAAAAAAAATGCGCGGTGCCGTGAGGCCCGCGCCAAGTCTACAAAGGAGAAATAGAGGAGAAACTATCAAGAAGCAATTGCTGCATCTCAACGAGTACGGATTATCCAGATGCCGTGTGCGAGTGTCAACATCTGAATTTTCGGAAAACGAAAAAACATCCATTTTTGTCGCAAATTAGCACATTCTTATGTTTTAAATTGAAAGTCAAGCGCTTGCTTGATGAGCTGGCAGCGGCTGACTGTGCGACAATATCGCCTTTCCCGATTTCAGCAGGATGACAAGATGTCGCAGCCGCTTCTCACTCTCCCGGACCCGCGCCAATACCACCCGCAGGTATCGCTGACCAATATGCTGATCCACAACGCGCTGTCGGTGCAGAACGCGACGACAGAAGCGGATCGTGAGATGTGGTTTGTCGCCATCCGCGATGCCATGGCGCAAATGTTGCAACGTGGCGAATTGCTCTCCATTTCGGTCGCTTTGGCGATGGTGCCGTCGCAGGACACTTATAAGATTGTCTGGGATGCATTGCGGGCCGCAGTCGAGCAGCCGGATGGCCGCTGTGCACACGTATTTGCCTTGCCGCTGGTGTTGGTGGCCGGTAGCAAGAACCAGGCAACGTTACCCGCCGCCATTGCGGATGAAGACGGTTTGAACGCATTGCTGCGCCAGCATGGTGTCATCAGTTCCGATGGTGATGTGCGTGTGTTTGGCCAACTGTTGCACCCGGATACGGTGGTGGCGATGGATGCAGCCAGGCTGTACCGCCTGACCCGTGACCTGACCAGCGCAGTTGACGGAGTCGGTGAAGCATTGAACGGTGCCGCCATCACTCTGAAAGAAGAAGGTGTGTTCCTGCGTTACCTGCTGGGTGTGGCCATCCAGCCGGAAGGCGATGCGGTTCCGGTAAAGCTGGGTGGTGCCGTCGGTGCCTGGGGCATGCCGTTGATGAAATTCCTGGGCGAGCAGTTGCATACCGACGGTGTGACGCTGTTTCCGATTGCCCGCCCTCCCTTGCCGGTGATGCAGGCTTTGGTGGCCGGTAATTTCGCCCGCTTTGAAGTGGCTTTGCAGGTGTTTGCCAGCAGCCAGATCCGTCGTCTGCGCGAGCTGTCGAAAGACCCGGTGGCCATTCTGTCCGCCCACGACAACGGTGAGTTGCACATCACCTTGTCGGCAGAAGGCGACGAACGCAACTGGGAAGCTTTTGTCTGGCCGCTGGCGGCCATGGACAATGTGGCATTGATTGAATCGAATTTCCGCGAACTGATGGCCGAATGCCATGTGCGTGATGTGCATGTGCTGGCCGAGGTTTACCCGGAAAGCCGTGACGGAATTCCGCTGTTCTTTACTGCGGACGACCTGCCACAGCCAAGCGGACAATAAACAATAAACAATAAACAATGACCATGACGTACAGCGTTTGCCTGTATCGTCAAAATAGCTTTACGTGAAAATTTTCCACCGGGCGATTCGTGTAGAATGGCCTCATCGTTAACCCTTTGATGGAAGAGTCAAAGATGTTTGCAGCTGACCAGACGATTGCCAAGTTCGACCCGGAACTGGCCGCCGCTATCAAGGCCGAGTGCCAACGCCAGGAAGATCATATTGAACTGATCGCTTCCGAAAACTATACCAGCCCCGCAGTGATGGAAGCCCAAGGCTCCCAGCTGACCAACAAGTACGCCGAAGGCTACCCGGCCAAGCGTTTCTACGGCGGCTGTGAACACGTGGACGTGATCGAGCAACTGGCGATCGACCGCGTGAAGCAACTGTTCGGTGCCGAGTACGCCAACGTGCAGCCGCACTCCGGCAGCCAGGCCAACCAGGCCGTGTACTTCTCCATCCTGAAACCGGGCGACACCGTAATGGGCATGAACCTGGGCCATGGTGGTCACCTGACACACGGTTCCCCGGCCAACCTGTCCGGCAAGATGTTCAACATCGTGGCCTACGGTCTGAACGAAAAGGAAGAAATCGACTACGACGATATGGAACGCGTAGCGATGGAAACCAAGCCCAAGCTGATCATCGGCGGTGCTTCCGCCTATGCCCTGCGCTTCGACTTCGAACGCATGGGTCAGATCGCCAAGAAGTGCGGTGCTTACTTCATGGTCGACATGGCGCACTATGCCGGTCTGATCGCCGCTGGTGTATACCCGAACCCGGTGCCGCATGCCGACTTCGTGACCTCCACCACCCACAAGACCCTGCGTGGTCCGCGTGGCGGCATCATCCTGGCCAAGGCCGAGTTCGAAAAGAGCATCAACAGCAATGTGTTCCCGACCCTGCAGGGCGGCCCGCTGATGCATGTGATTGCCGGCAAGGCCATTGCTTTCAAGGAAGCGCTGCAACCGGAATTCAAGGTATATCAGGAACAAGTGCTGAAGAACGCCGACGCCATGGCCCGTACCCTGGCTGAGCGCGGTCTGCGCATCATCTCCGGCCGTACCGAAAGCCACGTCTTCCTGGTGGACCTGCGTCCCAAGGGCCTGACCGGCAAGGCTGCCGACGCGCTGCTGGGCCGTGGTCACATCACCGTCAACAAGAATGCCATTCCGAATGACCCGGAAAGCCCGTTCGTGACTTCCGGCATCCGTATCGGTTCCCCGGCCATCACTACCCGTGGCTTCAAGGAAGCTGAAGCTGTGATGGTGGCCAACCTGGTAGCCGACGTACTGGACAACCCGAACGACGATGCAGCCATCGCTCGCGTAGCCGAACAGGCTACCGCCCTGTGCCATCGCTTCCCGGTTTATGCCAAGTAAGCGTCAGCATGTTTGACAGAAGGCAGCCTGCGGGCTGCCTTTTTTCTTGTCTGCGCCAAATCCACACGGCTTTACGATGGCAGGCATTAACCTGCGTGGTCTTTGCTGATACCATCAGACCATATCAAACTCACTGGATTGACACGTCATGAAATGTCCTTTCTGTGGCAATGCCGATACGCAGGTCATTGACTCTCGCGTCAGTGAAGACGGGGCCAGCATCCGTCGTCGTCGTCGTTGCCTGGCTTGCGAAAAGCGCTTCACGACATTCGAGACCGCCGATGTGCGCATGCCGCAGGTGGTGAAGTCTGGTGGCCATCGTTCCGAATTCGATATCGAGAAAGTACGCACCAGCTTTTTGCGTGCCCTGCACAAGCGCCCGGTTCCCACTGCGCTGGTGGATGATGCGATTGATCGCATTTGCCATCGGCTGTTGCAACTGGGTGAGCGCGAAGTCTCCAGCCGGCAGATTGGTGAAATGGTGATGAACGAACTGGCCAAGCTGGACAAGGTGGCTTACGTGCGTTTTGCCTCGGTCTATCGCAGTTTTCAGGATATTTCCGAATTCTCCGACGCCATCAAGGAAATCCAGAAGTCCAATCACTGATAATCAGCCTGGCCGCCGCGTTAGCGGCCAGCTTGCTTGCTTACGCCATCGGCCGCTGCCTGCATGTCAGGCGTGGCCACTCTCATTCCGCTGGAAGGCTTGTTGATGTCGTCGTATTCCCCGCAAGACCATGTATTCATGCAACAGGCGTTACGCCTGGCCGAAGCCGCAACCCGTCGCGCGGCACCGAATCCCGGAGTAGGTTGTGTGCTGGTGCGCGATGGCCAGGTGATTGGTGAAGGTGCCACCTTGCAAGTGGGTGGCGATCATGCCGAAATCCAGGCTATCAAGGACTGCCTGGCGCGTGGCGATTCGCCGCGGGGTGCAACTGCCTATGTCACGCTGGAGCCTTGCAGTCATCACGGCCGAACCCCACCTTGTGCCGAACGCCTGGTACGGGAAGGATTGGCGCGCGTGGTTGCCGCCATGGTCGACCCTTACCATGAGGTTGCCGGTCGCGGGCTGGCCATGTTGCGGGCTGCCGGCATCGACGCCTCTGCCGGGCTGCTGGAGGCCGAGGCGCGCCGGGTGCATCGTGGTTTTCTGTCGCGCGTGGAACGACAACGGCCATGGGTGACGCTCAAGGCTGCCGCCACACTGGATGGCAAGACGGCATTGCTCAATGGCAAGAGCCAGTGGATTACCGGCCCTGCAGCCCGTCACGATGTGCAGAAGCTGCGTGCGCGCAGCTGCGCCATCCTGACCGGTAGCGGTACGGTGCTGGTGGATAATCCGCAACTGACCGTGCGCGATTTCATCCTGCCGCAGCAACCTTTGCGGGTGGTGCTGGACAGCCGTCTGGTCACGCCGCCGGACCGGCGCATTTTCCACGGCGGCAATACCTTGCTGGTGACCAGCATTGCCGACCCGCTGCGGCACCAGCCGTATTTGCAGCGTGGAGCCGAGCTGATGGTGCTGCCTGAAGAAGCTGGTCATGCCAATTTGCCCATACTGATGCAACGACTGGCCGAGCGTGGTGTCAATGAACTCATGATCGAAGCGGGTGCCGGGCTGAATGGCGCACTGGTGCGAGCCGGGCTGGTGGACGAAGCCATCCTGTACCTGGCCCCGGCCCTGGTGGGCAGCACGGCGCAGGGCTTGTTTGCCTGGCCTGCGCTGGAAGATCTGGCCGACAAACAACAAGTGAAGATTCAGGATGTGCGCATGGTTGGCGCTGACATCCGTATCAACATGACTTTTGCTCAGCTTTGACGGCTTGGGCTGCGGCAAGCGGAGAAATCGTCTGGCCGAAGCCCTGATCCTGTTCCACAATGAAAAAGTCTTTACCGCGCACTTGCGTGACGAAAGACTGCAGCGGCACCGGCCGACCTTGCGAGTACATGCCAATGACCGAGAACGCCTCAGCACTTCCAGCCATGGACGGGGATGCCCTGCAACAGGCACTGGATGCCTATTTGCGTCTGATCCTGCGCCAGGGTGCCAGCGAGCAGGTATTGCAGGAACGCCGACAGTTGCTGGACCGCTTGCTGCCCTTGCTGATTGGCGTGTCGCGGGACGCTCAATCCTTTCGCCGGGTGGTGGAGCGTTTCGTTAATGATTGCGAGGTGGCAGACCGGGTAACTGCCCTGACCTGCGCCCGCGAGTATTATTATTTCTGGCTTGGCGATGTCAAAAAGCTGGTGGAAATCACCGCCCGTTCCGGTTTCACTACCCGCAATGTACGGCTGGAAATGGCCGATTCACTGGCATCCCTGCTCGAACGCATGCAGCAGCAAGGCTTCGAAGCCTTTCCCCCTTCGCTGGAAATCTATTTGGGCAAGCTGTTTGAAGACGGTATGCCCGAAGCAGACATCCAGGAACGGGAATACCTGCTCAAAGCCATGTTGTTCCTGCTTTCCGGGCAACCTTACCGCCCGGATAGCTTCCGTATGGTGGTGGACGCCATGCTGCTGCACCTGAGCGATGCGCAAAACCAGAAAGCCTTTGTCCAGCTGGCGCGGGAATACTTCTATTACTGGCTGTCATTCCCGCCGGCGCATGAGCGCATTCACCTTGCCGAAGAGGCCGCCCAACCGCTAGGCCTGATGCAACCGGGTAATACCACCCGCCAGTACTGACGTCCGCCATCTCATCAACCTTGCCGAAGCAGCAGACTGCAGCTGACCAGCCGCGGCGCTGTCCGGCCCATTCATTGGAGTTTGCATGTCGCAATCCTCGGCTTATGCATCCTTGCTGACCCGGTTTACCCGTTTGCACCGTTATGCCCATCTGGCTGCCATCGCCGGTTGGGACCAGGCCACCATGATGCCGGCCAAAGGCAATGAAGCGCGGGCAGCGGCGCAAGCCGAGCTGGAAGTGCTGATGCATGCCACACTGACCGACCCCGCGCTGGCACAAGAACTGCAACAGGCAGAGCAGGAAGCGCAAACGGAATTCGAACAAGCTAGCCTGCGCGAGATGCGCCGGGAGTGGCAGCTGGCCAATCTGTTGCCGGCCGAACTGGTGGAAGCCCAGGCACTGGCTGGTGCGCGTTGTGAACATGCCTGGCGCGAACAGCGTGCCAATAATGACTGGGCCGGCTTTTTGCAGAACTTCCGCGAAGTGGTGAAGCTGTCGCGTCAGGAAGCGCAATTGCTGGCATCCGCCCAGGGCTGCACCCCTTACGATGCGCTGATGAACAAGTACGAGCCGGGCATGCAAAGTGCCGATATCGACCGTATCTTTGCCGCGGTCAAGACCTGGCTGCCGGGTCTGATTGCCCAGGTCATGGAAAAGCAGTCACAGGAAAAACTGCTGCTGCCGCAAGGCAGCTTCCCGGTGGAGCAGCAGCGCCAATTGGGCCTGGCGGTGATGGGTTTGCTGGGCTTCGACTTTGATGCCGGTCGACTGGATGTCAGCGTGCATCCCTTCTGCGGTGGCGTACCGGAAGACGTGCGTATCACCACGCGCTACCGCGAAGATGACTTCATGCAAAGCCTGATGGGCATCATCCACGAAACCGGTCATGCCCGTTACGAACAAGGCTTGCCGCGCGACTTGCTGCATCTGCCGGTAGGACGTGCACGTTCCATGGGCATCCATGAAAGCCAGAGCCTGTCTTTCGAGATGCAACTGGGCCGTAACCCGGCCTTCCTGTCGCTGATTTCACCGTTGATCGGCGAGCATCTGGGCACGCAGCCAGCCTTTGCGCCGGAAAACCTGGCCTTGCTCTACAGCCGGGTGCATCCGGGTTACATCCGTGTGGATGCCGACGAGCTGTGCTATCCCGCCCATGTCATCTTGCGTTATGAGATCGAAAAGGCACTGATTGAAGGGGAGATCGAGTCAGAAGACATTCCCGCGTTGTGGGATGAGAAAATGCAAACTTATCTGGGCGTGGATACCCGCGGTAACTTCCGGCAGGGTTGCCTGCAGGATATTCACTGGACGGACGGCAGCTTCGGTTACTTCCCCAGCTACACGCTGGGTGCGATGTATGCGGCGCAGTACTTTGCTGTCATGCGGCGCAGCATGCCGGACCTGGACCAGCGCATTGCTGCCGGGGAACTGAGCGCCGTGTTTGACTGGCTGGAGCAGAACATCTGGAATCAGGCCAGCCGCTACACCACTGCCGAGCTGGTCAGCCGTGCGTGCGGAGAAGCTTTGAATCCCGATTATTTCCGCTCCCATCTGCAGGTCCGCTATCTGGGTTGATGTGTCCGCAGCCAATAAAAAACCGCGTGTCAGGCACGCGGTTTTTTATTGAGGGAGCCTTGTTTATGCCGTGACTACCAGTTCCTGGTGCATGGCATCCACCCAGTCTTCAAATTCCACATCCGACATGCCCAGGTAGTTGAGCACCTCGTCTTTGCGGGCGTCCCAGCCTGCATCTTCCTTGCCCGGGGTCAGCGTGCGCCATACATGGCGTGCCGCACGGGTCACCGCCACCATCATGCGGCCATCGTGGTTCAACGGGGCATCCGGACCGGTTGTCATCACTGTTTCGTCATTCTGCATCAGGATGGCTTTGGCAAAGTTTTCCGGCATGTTCCAGCTGCGGGCTACCAGATAACCCACCACATCATGACGCGTGCCGTGCAGTTCCTGTTCCACCAGTCCGATACGATCATCACTGGCCATTTCCACCAGCCGCAGTGTCCGGCTGTAACCGGGGAAGCGCATCAGCATGATGGCCATACCGCAGTTGTGAAACAGGGCAAAGCTACGGCAGTCGTCGGTCACGTGCACAATGCGGTCGCACAGGGCCGAGCTGATCATGGCGATTTGCAGGGTGCCATCCCAAAACTGTTCCAGGGCCGGCGGTGTTTCTGCGGTCAGCCGGGTGCGCAATACCAGGCCGCTTACCAGGCTGATGACATTCTTGATACCCAGCAGGCTGATGGCCAGGTGTACCGAAGTGATGTGCCGGCCACGACCCAGTATTGGTGTATTGGCGGCTTTAAGCATGGCAACGCACAGTGCCGGGTCTTCATTGATGATGTCATCCAGCTTTTGCAGGGTGATATCAGGGTCCTGACGCAAGCCCATCAGCTTGTCCAGCACATCTGGACGGGGAGGGATAACCAGGTTTTTCAGGAGCTCGTCGCGTTCGTCGGTGCTGATCAAGGGCGTCATGCTGGGCAACTAGAGTGAGGGTTTCCGTTCATTTTATCAGCCTTCTTCGCCAATGTAGGGCCATCTTCCCCCCTTGTTTGCTAATTTTGACATCGCTCAAGCGTATTCGCAGCGTGTCTGAAATCGTTGCTGGATACAGCTTAAAGCAGGAAAGACTGAATGACCTGCGCCAGACGGCGGGGCTGCTCCCACTGCACCATATGACCGGCATCGGCAATGACATCTTCCTGCAAGCAGGCAAAGCAGGCGCGGCGTTCCGGCAGGGTGTCTCTCACCCCTTTGGCCATGGGATGATCCCAGTGTGCTCCGCCAATCACCCATTGCACCGGCGCGGTGATGCGCTGCCAGCAGCTTTTGGCTTCTTCCAGCCGGTACAACACCGGGTTAACCATTTTATGGCGTGGATCTGCACGGTAAACCAATTCACCTTGTTCGTTGCAACGGGTCAGGGAGGCGGCCAGCCACAGGGCTGCGGGTGTTTCCAGCCTGGGGTTGCGTTCCATCAGTTTGGCCGCGACACTTTCCAGGCTGTCCAGGGCATTAAAAGCTGGAGGCTCCTGGCATTCACGCAGCCAGCGGGCATAGCGTCCCGGTGCTTCCGTCGGGCGAGTGGCATTCAGGCCAAAGCCTTCCACCAGTGACAGGCGTGCGATGCGCGCTGGCCGGACACCTGCATAGATGCCGGCTATCATCGCGCCCATGCTGTGCCCCAGCAGTTGCACCGCTTGGTTTGGCGAGAGATGGTGCAGCAAAGCATCCAGATCAGCCAGGTAATCTGGAAAGTAATAACTGCCGGTGTTCCAGGCGCTGTCGCCAAAACCACGCCAGTCGGGTGCCACCACATGCCAGTTGCCTGGCAGGGCATCCACCAGAAACTGGAAAGTGGCCGAACTATCCATCCAGCCATGCAGCATGACCAGTAAGGGAGCTGCAGGATCGCCCCAGTGGCGCAGGTGATAGTGATGCCGGTTAATGGTGATGAATTCGCTACGGCTGGGCTGAAGAGGGGGCATGGCAGCTTGATTGTCAGGGGTGGTCAGGGCGTCAGTGTACGGAAAAATCAGGGCAGACTCACCATGAAGTGTCTGAGCATGGTTTATGCTGTCCGCAGGGCAGTGGATGATCTGCTGGATGGATACGATGGCGTGAGTGCCGTAGAGGTGCGAGTCCGCCAGCCTTGCCATGTGGCGGCTCCGGATTCCGCTTGCATCACGCTGCCTGCGTCACTGCTCAGCTGCTTGCTATTTGCCTCGCAAGACTCAACGGGAGCCCGTCATGTATCAGGTTGAAATCATTCATTACCAACAGCCGCTGCCGGTGCTGATGAAGCCGCATCTGGGGCCTTATTCTGGCATTGCAGCTGCATTTGCCGCCTTGCGCACGCTGTTGCAGCAGCATGCAGCAGGCCCGCAAACCGTGCGTGCATTCGGGCAGTATCTGGATGACCCCGCCACGGTTGCGCCGCAGGCATTGCGCGCCGCAGCCTGTCTGACGCCACCACCAGTGTTGTCGCTCACCGCTGCCGAAGTAGAAGAGCAGGGTTTTGTCTATGGAGCGCTGGCGGCAGGGCGCTATGCCAGCATTGTGCATCAAGGGCCGTATCAGGGCCTGGCAGCGGCATGGAACTGGTTGCTGCAGCAATGGTTACCCGGTAGTGGCGAGCAATTTGGCCAACGCCCCTTGCTGGATGAAGCCTTGATCGGTCCGCATGATGTGGCACCGGAGGCATGGCGTACCCGCTTGCTACTGCCCTTGGCCTGAGTAACAGCCACAAAAAAGCCCGCATCGTGTGGCGCGGGCTTTTGTTCGTCAAGCGGTCCAGGACCGACTGTGACTAAGGCATGAAGGATTAACGCGAAACGTGGTAGTTCGGCGCTTCCTTGGTGATTTGTACGTCGTGCACATGCGATTCCTGCATACCGGCAGAGGTGATTTCCACAAAGCCGGCTTTTTCATGCATTTCATCGATGTTGGCGCAACCTAAGTAACCCATGGAAGAGCGCAGGCCGCCCATCAGCTGATGGATGACAGCAGCGATCGGGCCCTTGTACGGTACGCGGCCTTCAATACCTTCCGGTACGAACTTGTCGGCAGCGTTGGAGCTGTCCTGGAAGTAACGGTCAGCCGAACCCTGGCTCATGGCACCCAGCGAGCCCATACCGCGGTAGGACTTGTAGGAACGGCCCTGATACAGCTCGACTTCACCCGGAGCCTCTTCAGTACCGGCGAACATGCCGCCCAGCATTACGCAGTTGCCACCGGCAGCCAGCGCCTTGGAGATATCGCCGGAGAAACGGATACCGCCGTCGGCAATCATCGGCACGCCAGTGCCTTTCAGTTCTTCGGAAACATTGTGGATGGCTGTCAGTTGCGGCACGCCTACACCGGCCACGATACGGGTGGTGCAGATGGAACCCGGGCCAATACCTACTTTCACGCCATCGGCACCGGCTTCCACCAGTGCGCGCGCCGCAGCCGCGGTAGCAATATTGCCGCCAATCACGTCAACTTGCGGGTAGGTTTGTTTTACCCAGCGTACGCGCTCGATCACACCCTGGCTGTGACCATGGGCGGTATCCACCACAATCACATCCACGCCGGCGGCAACCAGTGCCGCCACGCGCTGTTCGGTATCGCCACCGGTACCCACGGCAGCACCCACGCGCAGACGGCCTTGGCTATCCTTGTTGGCGTTCGGGTGTTCGCTGGTCTTGACGATGTCCTTGACGGTAATCAGACCCTTCAGCTCCCACGCATCGTTGATCACCAGCACGCGCTCCAGGCGGTGGGTGTGCATCAGCTCGCGGGCTTCGTCGATGCTGGCGCCTTCCTTGACGGTAATCAGGCGCTCACGCGGCGTCATGATGGAACCGACGGTCTGTTCCAGACGGGTTTCGAAACGCAGGTCGCGGTTGGTGACAATACCCACCACCTTGCCGTTTTCAATCACCGGCAGGCCGGAAATCTTGTGTTGGCGGGTCAGCAAAACCAGATCGCGCACCAGCATGTCCGGTGCAATGGTGATCGGGTCTTTGACCACGCCGCTTTCGTGGCGTTTTACCTTGGACACTTCCGCAGCTTGCTTGTCGGCCGACATATTCTTGTGAATGATGCCAATGCCGCCTTCCTGTGCCATGGCAATGGCCAGCCCGGATTCGGTAACCGTATCCATAGCGGCAGAAACCAGCGGCAGGTTCAGCGTGATATTGCGGGTGAGTTTGGTAGAGAGGACTACGTCGCGCGGCAGAACTTCAGAATGGGCCGGGACGAGGAGAACGTCGTCGAAAGTATAGGCTTTCTCGATGATACGCATCTGGCGTTTCCTTTGCGGCAAAGCGGCATTATACCGAGACTGTTGATGTGTTGCAAAAAATGCTGATGCTTGCTTTTGCGATCAGCCTGCCTACACCGTACAATCAGCATGTTTCAGCTTAGGACACCAAACAATGAAATCCCCTGCGATTCTGAGTGTGCTTGTTGCATGTGTGCTGTCCGCCCCGGTCATGGCGGAGGTGTACCAGTATGTCGATGCCAACGGCAAGACGGTTTTCTCCGATCAGCCGCCGCCCGGTTCCAAGGCCAAGCAGGTGAATGTTCGTGCTTACGGCCCTGCTTCCTCTCCGGCCAAGGCAGTCAAGTCGGCCCCGCAAAGCGAGGCGGACAAGAAAAATGCCGAAATCTCGGCAGAAAATGCCAAGGTGAAAGAGCAAAACAAGAAGGTCGCACAAGAAAACTGCAAGCGGGCGCGCGAGAATCAGGCTGCTATCCAGCAAAACGGCCGCATCAAGATGCCGGGCAGCAATGCCCTGGCCAGCGACAGCCAGCGCAGTGCGCTGTTGCAGCAGGCGCAGCAGGATGTGCAAAACTGGTGCAATCAGTGAACTCATGACGACAAACAGTTTCGATCCTCAATCGGTACTGGCCAACCTTCCCAATTTGCCCGGCGTTTATCGCATGTTCGATACGTCGGGCAATGTGCTTTATGTAGGTAAGGCCATCGACCTGAAAAAACGGGTCAGCTCTTATTTCCAGAAGACCGACCACTCCCCGCGCATCCAGCTGATGGTGCGGCAGATAGCCAATATCGAAACCACGGTGACCCGCTCGGAAGCCGAAGCGCTGATTCTGGAAAACAACCTGATCAAGGCGCTGGCCCCCAAGTACAACATCCTGTTCCGGGACGACAAGTCCTACCCCTATCTGATGCTCTCCGGTCACGCTTTTCCGCAGCTGGCGTATTACCGGGGCGAACCCAAGAAGCCACATCAGTACTTTGGCCCTTATCCCAACAGCTATGCAGTACGCGAAAGTATCCAGATCCTGCAAAAGGTATTCCGCCTGCGCACCTGTGAAGACGCCGTGTTCGCCAATCGCTCGCGCCCCTGCCTGCTATACCAGATCAAACGCTGCTCCGGACCCTGTGTCGAGCATATCTCGGCCGAGGAATACCGCAGCGACGTGCAAAGCGCCGTGGCCTTTTTGCAAGGCAGGCAGAATGAGCTGATCGACACGCTGACCCAGCGCATGGAGCAAGCGGCGCTGGCACTGGAGTTCGAGCAGGCAGCAGAGCTGCGCGACCAGATTCAGGCCTTGAGCCGGGTACAGGAAAAGCAGTTTGTTTCCAGTAATGCCAGCCAGCAGGATTGTGACGTCGTGGCAGCTGTCGCCGATGGCGGGCTGGTGTGCATCAATATGGTGATGATACGAGGCGGTCGCCATTTGGGAGACAAAAGCTTCTTCCCGCAAGGGGCGGTCGAGGATGATGCCAGCACCACGCTGGACGCTTTTCTTGCCCAGCATTATCTGGGTGCACCCATGCCGCCGGTTATCATTGTCAATCAGGATGTCTCAGCGGCATTGCGTGAACTGCTGGAGCAGCAGTCTGAACGCCGTGTTCATCTGGTGAGTAATCCCATCAGCGAACGACGCGTCTGGCTGGAAATGGCAGAAAAGAATGCCGCACTGGCCATTAGCCAGCGTCTGAGCAGCAAAGCCACCCAGCAGCATCGCTTGGCACAGCTCAACGAAGCCCTGGGCCTGGAAGGCGTACAGCGGCTGGAGTGCTTTGACATCAGCCATACCATGGGTGAGGCCACGGTCGCCTCTTGTGTGGTGTATGACAAGGAAGCCATGCAGCCCGGGCAATATCGCCGCTTCAATATAGAAACGGCCAAGCCAGGGGACGACTACGCGGCCATGCGCGAGGCACTTACCCGGCGCTACAGCCGTTTGGCGGCAGGGGAGGGAACGCTGCCGGATGCCGTGCTGATTGACGGCGGCAAGGGACAGGTAGGCGTGGCAATGGAAGTTTTTGCCGAGTTGGGACTAACCTTGCCCATCATCGGTGTGGCCAAGGGAGAAGAACGCAAACCCGGGCTGGAAACGCTCATCCTCCCTTATCAGCAAAAGACGCTACAATTGCGCAGTGATCATCCGGCATTGCATCTCATTCAGACTATCCGGGACGAAGCACACCGCTTTGCCATTACCGGACACCGCGCACGACGAGCCAAGGCCCGCACCGCATCCACGCTGGAAGAGATTCCGGGCGTTGGTGCCAAGCGACGTCAGCAATTGTTACTGCGCTTTGGTGGTTTGCGTGGTGTAGTGGCGGCCAGTATTGACGACTTGTCCCAGGTAGATGGCATCAGTCAGACCCTCGCGGAAAAGATCTACCAGGCTTTGCATTAAACGAAAACCATAAGCAGATTAACCACATGCCCTTCAATTTGCCGATCTTCCTTACCTGGCTGCGCGTTGCGCTGATACCACTGTGTGTAGCCGTCTTTTTCCTGCCAGACTCCATGCTGATGGCGACCGACCGCAACAATGTAGGGGCGCTTATTTTTTTCCTGGCAGCCTGGACAGACTGGCTGGATGGCTTTCTGGCACGCAAGCTGGGGCAGACATCGGCATTCGGTGCTTTTCTGGACCCGGTGGCCGACAAGCTGATTGTGGCGGCTGCACTCATCCTGCTGGTTGAAATGGGCCGCACGCCAGGCTGGATGGCCATGATCATCATCGGCCGCGAAATCACTATCTCCGCCCTGCGCGAATGGATGGCCGGTATGGGCAGTCGAGGCAGCGTGGCAGTGGCCTATATCGGCAAGCTGAAAACGGCAGCGCAAATGCTGGCTATTTTGCTGCTGTTATATGCCGGCCCGCTTTTGCCGGGGGTCAGTACCTTGCTGCTGGGAAATATTTTCATGGTGATCGCCGTGATTTTGACTTTGTGGTCAATGGTTTACTATCTGCGCATGGCTGCACGCGAGTTTTCCGGCAAAAAAATTGATGTATGAAGTGTTGACAGGGGCTAAGAAACCCTTATAATTCGCACTCTCTCGACGCCACTTCGGTGGCAGAAAAGAGAAGCAAACCAAGTTGTACGCGGGAATAGCTCAGTTGGTAGAGCGCAACCTTGCCAAGGTTGAGGTCGCGAGTTCGAGCCTCGTTTCCCGCTCCACTACTTGATTTGCAGCCGTATATGCGACGCGGGAATAGCTCAGTTGGTAGAGCGCAACCTTGCCAAGGTTGAGGTCGCGAGTTCGAGCCTCGTTTCCCGCTCCATCCACTGTATTGGCAGCAGTAAACTATTTGGTAGTACCATGCGACGCGGGAATAGCTCAGTTGGTAGAGCGCAACCTTGCCAAGGTTGAGGTCGCGAGTTCGAGCCTCGTTTCCCGCTCCACCCGCACTATCAAATACGCAGTACCCACGACGCGGGAATAGCTCAGTTGGTAGAGCGCAACCTTGCCAAGGTTGAGGTCGCGAGTTCGAGCCTCGTTTCCCGCTCCACAATTTTTCAAGCAGACCATGTGCTGTTTGAATACCAGCTACGGCGCGGTAGCAAAGCGGTTATGCACCGGATTGCAAATCCGTGTAGGTCGGTTCGACTCCGGCCCGCGCCTCCAGACAAAAGCCCTTGCAAATCTTGCAAGGGCTTTTTGTTTTCTTCCCCTTTGTCGCGCCCGTCCTGCATGGGGCGTAGCGGCGTCACACTCAAACAACCTTACTTGCCCCCTTATTGATAGGACATGGTAAAGGTGGCCTTGGCTTGCAAGGTGCCGGCCGTCACGGTTCCGGTACGGATATAGCTGGCATTCAAGGGAATGGATACGATACCGCTAAGCCTACTGCCTACCTGAAACTGGTTGGTATTGCCTGACAGGCTGGAATCCGGACCAAGTGCAATGGCTGTTCCATTGCGTGTTACCTGTATACCCAGGCCCTGTGCCGTCGATCCGCTTGCAGCACAAATCACTCTGGATGTTTGCGCTGGATTGCTATTGTCGGTCAAGGTCATATACACATTCATCCTGCTTGGGCAGTTCAATACAATGCTGAAAGGCGTGCTGCCTGCTGTAGAAGATAATGTGGGGAACTGTGTGGGTGTGACCGTTGGCAAGCTCACTGGGATATCACTGGTCGACGTGCTGCAAGTCGCATTCTGCATGGACAAGGACGTACCCGTTATATACACAGAACCGCTTCCACCCGCCCAGTTGGTGGACACCGCATACGATGCAAGAGTTTGCTGTGCTAGCTGATAGGTATTTGATAACAATATCCCGGTTTTGATTAATCTGACTTTTACTGTGATATTTACACTAACATCAGTAAACACATTACCTTGCGCAATGGTCTGCGCACTGGAAGATGTCAAGGGATAAGTCGAATAGGCAATGCCACCTGCCAAAACGGTAGAAGACAGAATATAGCCGATTCCAGGAGTATTGGTTGGGAAAACGGTATAAGTAAGTCCAGCTTCGCTATATGATATGTCTGTCGAACTGGTTACCGACATCTGTTGAAGCGCAGTAGGAATCAAGGCAATATTACCGCCTTGCGGGCAGTAAACAATAGAATTACTGCTGAGCACATACCAGTCAGATAGTGGTGTATTCAGTGGTCCATTTTGTGGGTTATTCACGGTAATACTGCCTGGCAGCGAAATGGCGACTGCACTGCCAGTCCAGCTGCCACCCCGGCAACCAGCCAGTGTAGATTGACATACCAATAGTCCCATGTAGATAAACAGAATTAAACGAATTATTTCTAACCAAGGACATGTTGGTATAAATAACTGTATTTTAACGGTGTGCATGGTCTATTAAGGCCCAGTTTTGCATGTGGCTGAAAAGTGCTGATGAAAAATTTCACTACTCCGGTACCATTGCCTGACAACAAATTCTCGCAGTTTTCTGCTTTACTAGCTTCATATCTCAGAATCAGCCAAGCCCATTACTGGTAACTCATGGTGTAGGTGGCAGTGGCTTTGTAATCTCCCGGCGTGACAGCCCCCGTCTTTATTAGTGCTGCATCAAAATCATAACTGACTAGCCCGCTTGCACTTTTCTGCAGTAAAAATTGATTGGTGTTGCCCGGCATGCTCGTATCCGGCCCGAATTTGATAGGGCTTCCCTTGTATTTCAATTGAACAGCTAAACCTTTTGCACTGCTGCTTGGGTCTAGACTTAAGGTGTCGCTGGTGTTTCCCGGATTGTTATTGTCAGTGAAGGTAGTGTACACATCAGGCCCACCGGATGTAGGGCAATTTAATTGAATGCTGAATGGTTTGGTGAAAATGCTGGAGCCAATGCTCGTATTGTTGATGGCGTTGGTATTGGATGCAGGGAATGGAACCGTTAAAGTCTGGTTTTTGACTGTGCATGTTGCTGTGGTGGCTGTGATGGTAAATGTATTCAGATAAACATTGATGTAGTTTACGTCAGCTCCATTTCCTGCAGTGTCGCTAGGGCTCCTTACTTCAATTTTCATTAACAATGTTTTTGGAATGGTATAAGTTCCGGATTTAATCGGTATGCCTGAAGATTCCAATAATATATAAGGCCATATATAACCATCATACTGACTTCCCGATCCACTGGCAGCCATTTGTTTTAATGATTTTCTACTGTTTGATGTCAGGTACTCAATGCTACCACCAGATCGTAGTGATGATGCTACTCCAATAGACAAAACGAACCCTGGTGCGTCTGGTAGAATAACACGCCCATTCGCTGTAAATTGAATAGCGCTATCAGATGTTGCCCAAAGTCGATAAGGGTCTCGTGAGACGCCACCGCCACCGTTGCAATATTGGTAGGTCGAAGCATAATAGCTAGCACCTGCAGAGCCTGATTTGTTCGCAGGACCTGTGTAAACTAGTGAAGATGGAGTCAGGCTTGCATTGACCGTTTGATCCTCAAGCACGCCTGAGCCAAACTCAGTTGTACAGGGCACATTTGCTGCGTATATTTGGGGTGAAACGGTCAAAACAAGTAATCCAAATAAATGGCTGCCAATTGTCTTGATTTTATCGCGGCAAGATTTAATCATTATTCTCTCTATTCAATAAGAAAAACCTTATTTTGGCGGTGGTGTCAGGAGTGGTTGATACTATTACGCATGCGGCACTGGCAGTGGATTTCTAGAATAAAAGAATAAAATTAAATAATCCAGATAAATGGTAATTAAATGCCATGGTTTTTGAGGAAGAATCATGAATGATTCATTTTTATATATTTATTGAGCAAGACTGCATGTGACAGATTGAATGCCTTTCTTGCTGGCGTTGCTATCACTTGCATAATCAAAGCTGCAGTTCTTGCCATCGGCCATGCTGATAAACAGGCTGCCCTTGGCTTGCTTCACGCGGGCCAGCAGTTTGCCGTTTTGGCCTATGTTGCCGACGACATTGCCCTTTTCATCCATCACGCGGCTACCAAATGGCAATGGCTTGCCGTCAGACTGCAGAGGCCTGAACAGCATTGGAATGCCTTTGTCTGTTTTGAACCTGACATGCACTACCGCGCCACTACGCGGCACTGCCTGCGTACTGCTGTTTTCCAGTTCCACACCTTGGCTCATGGTGCCGGTTTGCAGCTGGATATCATTTAGCCTGTAAGGCATTAAGGACGGAACTAGTGCATAGCCTGCGCTATTGATTTTTACGCCAATCCCCGGCATCACTTCGGCACCATCAGCATCCTTGGCTTCAACAATTGCAGAGCTTTCGCCAGTACTCTGACCAAAGAACACGCCATGCTGCGTGGCAATTAGTGAGCCGGACGCACCCAGCGACATTTGCTTGCTATTCTTGTTAATGCTCGTGCTGGCGTTCACCACGGCATGGCTACCTGAATACACAATATTGCCACCCAGCGTTGTATCATCCTGAGTATCTGTTTTGGTGTGGTAAGCATTCATGTTGTAATTCCACTTTTTATCTTCCCCTGCGATACCACTTACGTTTATCTGCTGACTTTGGCTATGTTGTGTATCCTGTCGCAAGGAAGAGCTGAATGTCTTGCCACCATCCATATTGATGCTGATGTCCAGCATCATGGTCGAGACTTTTTTATTCTGCATGTCGCGCTGTTGATTGAGATTGATACCCACCGAGCCCCAGTGGAACGCGTGGCGGTATCCTGCTTGGTACTGGGTGTTTTGGCTTGCCGAATTCCAGTAATTCTGTACGGACGCATTTACATAGAGCGAACTCTTGTCTGTCAGAGACTGATTGATATTGATTTCAGCACGGCTGCGCAGCCTGGCATACGTGGAAAAGGTATTCGTTGTATTGTTATCTGTCATCAGGTCGCGCATATTCAAGCCATCCCGCACACTCAGATAGCCGCTTGTAGAATAGCGATAAGCCGCCAGCGTGATGTTGGTACCGCTATTCTGGAACATTTTGTTAAAGCTGACGCGATACGACTGACCGCTATAGCTTTTATCTGCCAACTTGGTATTGGAGTGGGTAACATCCATCCCCACCGCACCTGCACTAGTATTGAAGACACTACCTGCCTGGAATGCCGTATAGCCGTCTGCCAGTGTCGCGCCGACGTTGCCGGTCACGGCATTGCTCATGCCGCGCTGGTATGTCAACTGGCTTAACAAAGGTTTGCTGTTGGTCAGGTTTCTTACCTTGCCAACACTGAAATTGTATCGACTTGCACCCTCGCGTAATGAACGTGCAAGTGCTGAAAACGGTACGGTAAAAGTGGATTTACGCCCATCGGCCTCTGTGACTGTCACTTCCAGGTCACCGTTATACACACCGGGTGGAATATCGTTAATTTCAAATGAACCCGGTGCTACCGTTGTCTCCGTCAGAATGTAGCCATTCTGTTTGATCGTGACGATGGCATTGCTATATGCAATCCCGCGTACGATAGGGGCATACCCGGTTTCTGATACCGGCTTCATCCTATCGTCTGTAACCAGCCGTACGCCACGCAGGGAAACCGAGTCGAATAGATCGCCATCGGTAAAACTGTCACCAACAATCAGTTGACCTTGTATTGCATCGATATCCCGTTTCAGATAGCTCTCAATGGGAACAATGGACTTACCTTGGTTTTTATCCCAATTGATCGAGGTGGAATTTCTGAATTGCCAGTCACCCACGTTAATGCCCAGCTTTGTTGACAAATAGGCATTTTGTGTTGTGCTGTTGTTGTTTCTGGAGAAGTAAGTATTGCCGTTGTAATCCAGCAGAATGGCAGGCACTCCGGCTTCCCACTTTTCCGGCGGAGTATAATCTCTGGGCTGGTATTTTACGTTGATTTGTGGAACGCTGATTTTTAACGATAGCTCATTGGCGTCAAGTTCGTAAAATGCATTCGGGATGTATGTTGAGATATCGGCGCACTCATCAAAATCCGCACCATCTGGCAAATTGCTTTCTTTTACGCCAAATGAAATGAGTAAAGACCTGGGGACACAGGTGACAGACTTTTGTTGTCCATTACTTTTTTTAATGGTTAGTGTTTGCTGCCCTTTGGGTGTGCCATTGAAAATGACATCAATGCTGTAAGTTCCATCAGGCAGCACATTGTCTTCCTCGAAACTACGGACGTCCAGATCTTTCAGGTTTCCCCAGAGCATGCTTTTATCAAACAGAGCAACTTTGTTTTCATTTCCGGCAATAGCATGTTCGTATGCCATGCTGAAAGCACACAGAATCAATACATTGATTTTTGTTCTACGGAAATGATTAAAGTTTTTCATGGTGATTGTTTACATTAATGGGTTGATATGGTTATGGCATCCGAAGTGTAGGTGCTTGTCCCGCCATAGTCATTGATGGTGCTGAAACTGATTCCGCTGTCTTTAATTGTTTTTTCCGGGTTGAGTGAAAATATTAAAGTACCTTGGGGAGGAAACATCGAGTTTTGTGCAGATATTTTTGCCATCCCGCTGAAAGAATCTGTTTTTACTTTTATCTCACTCAGGGTGATGAAGTACGGGCTCTTGTTGTTGGCGGTTAACATCCATTTGTTTTCTTTTTTTTCTAGTTTCCATTCTATTTTCTCTGGCGCATGCTCCGGTTTTATTTCCATATTTTGTGGTCGGTAAAAAAGCTTGATTCTGGTTCTAAGTGAAATTCGCAGTTCATTTGGGTCTTGAGTATTTTTGGGTGCTTCAAGTACATTGACCCAAAACAGACTCTCCTTGTCATTGGGTAGCTCCTTCTCTCCGGTATAATTTACGCGTATATTTTGCGATTTCAGTGCACCAATTGCGGCAAGTGGTGGGGAAAGAAGAAAAGGCGCTTTGCTATTGTCTGGTGTGTCGCCAGGGTTACCTTCGTCTATCCAGGTTTGTATTAATGTTTTCTGTGCTGCTGAATTGCCAACGGTGAATGTTATTTCCCGTTTTTCGGCTGGATAGATAATTCTGGTGCCGTTGATATATACATCTGCCATTGCCGGTGTGTTTGCCAGCAGCGTGGCCACAATCATTACCAATGTGCTCTTTGACTTATCCATGATTTAATCCATTATTAAAAAAGGAGATAGCAGGTGTATCTCCTTTTTAGATCATTTTTTGGTTTTATATGGTTTTTATTGGTATTGAATGGTGTAGTTAACCTTGCCTACTACAGCACCAGCGGCACTTACTGCTTTTTCCGCGTAGTACTTGGCTTGGTAGTTCAGCGTTGCGCTACCACTAGTGATGGTGAAGGGGGCACTAGCCACAGTGCTTTGCCCAATGGAGATCGGGGTGGCACTTCCCATGTTGTAGAGTGCGATACTGAGGGTGTCGGTATTCGCGCCGGCGATCGTGGTGAGGATACGCCCCGAGGCGTTGATTTCAGGGCCAGACTCAAACCATGCGCTAGCCTGTGTGGCTGTGCCTGTGCACCCAGACAGCTTGATGCTGAACTGGGTGGTACCTGCAGTATCACCGGGGTTTTTGAGAGAAGATTGCGTGACGGTTGGTAGGGTCACACTACCCACGTTGGTACCACCTGCCGCTGCGAGGCTACATGTAACAGAAGAGATGGTGCCGGTGAAATTGATGGTACCGTCGAAGGCAAAGGCTGGTGTGGCAAGGCTGGCAAAGGCGGCTGCGCTGGCGATGGTCAAGAGTTTCTTCATGGCGGGTGTTCCTTGGTTAAGTAGTTGTCGTCAACAAGAAGGCCTTGTCTGACGTAACTATCGCCATTTTGCGAAGCCTTGTAATTAAGACCAGTCCTACTTTTGGCTAGGAAATTTCATTACCTTCTCGGATTGATAATTACTGTTCAATCTGTTTTTAGAACGTTCATTTCCTTGCAATGAAGACTTCATTAAACAGTGGTGCACCGCCCGCGCTGCCTGTTTGCGGGCTGATTCTGATGTTCGCCATGTCGTGGCGGCTGCCCTTGTTTCTGTGTGGTTCGGTTGTTTTGGCCCCTGCAAACGGCAATAATCAACGCTTTATCAAGGTGGAATGGTCGATGTTGATTGATGAGTCGCGTGTTGAGCGTTTGGTGGTGCACCGGGTAGGCAATCAAGCCCGTGGTGAACCGTTACAGTTGTCTGAGCGTGCCAGTGATGTTGATGATGATGTCTCGTCGCTGATCCTCAGCGGCTATCTGCGTGGGGTAGTGTCAGACAAGAAGAAGCATCAGTTCTTTCATGAGTCCGATCTCAATCTGAATGAGATTTATCATTACACCCGGCAGTTTTTCCGTGGTGAACTCGACTTCCTGGCGCTGTCACAGCGCATTGCCAAGCACCTTTATGCCCGTTCACAGCACCCCAACATCAGTGCGGGTGATCTTTTCATCATCCTTTTCTCTGGCTTGTCGGATGGTGAGCGTGAGCTGCGTGCATTAGGTGTGTTCAAATCGGAAGTTCGCGATGACTTTCTGTCTGTTGTGGAGTCCGGGGAGGTGTTTGATATTCGCCATGCCTCAGGGATCAATCCCAAGCTGATCGATAAAGGTGCACTGATTCTGGAGAGTGGTCCGATGGTGTATGCGGTGGATCGCGGTGGTCAGCAGGCCAAGTTCTGGCTGGAAGATTTTCTCAAGGCCATGCGGGTTCCGGATGCCAACAGCAGTAGCCGCATGGTTGCCAGTGTGGTGGAGCAATTGTCGGAAGAGATTGCCGATCCCTTGGAGCAGGCTCGCTTCAAGGATGAGTTTCTGGCGGTATGCGAGACTGAGGAGGAGATGTCCGCCGGTCAGGTCAGCTCGATTGCTGAAAAGTTCGTGGGCAAGGAGCAGGTAAGCCAGGCTTTTGACAATGCGGCTGAAACTTATGGCTTTGCACTGGATGATGAGGCGCGTCTACCCGCGCAAAGCATGGCCAAGCGGCTGGAAAAGACGCTTTCCAAGTATGGTATAGGCCACGGTATCAGCGTGTTGTTGCCTAGCGGCATTACCTTGAAGAATATCCAGTCGCAGGATGATGGTGAAGGTGAGCTGACGTTGGTGTTGAAGTTGCATAAACGGGATTAAGGCTTCTTACCAAGTCCGGCTTGCCTGTGGCAAGTTTCTGCATGCAAAAAAGCCCGGCACTTGACCGGGCTTTTTGCTTTGTAATGCCTATCAGCCTTTCAGTACTGCCGCCATGGCTTCGGCAACATCATTCACATTACGGCTGTTCAGGCCCGCTACGCACATCCGGCCGGAACGCACCAGATAGACTGCAAATTCTTCACGCAGGCGGTCAACCTGTTCAGGTGTAAGGCCGGTGTAGCTGAACATGCCTTGCTGGGTGATGAAGTAGCTGAAGTCACGACCGGGCACGCGCTCGCTCAGGACTTGATACAGGCTTTGGCGCATGGCCTTGATGCGGCTGCGCATCTGGGCAACTTCACCTTGCCATTCTGCAAACAGGGAAGGGTCATTCATGACGGCGGCGGTGATCTGACCGCCATGCGTCGGAGGGCTGGAGTAGTTACGACGCACAGTGGCCTTCATTTGGCCCAGTACGCGTGTGGCTTCTTCCGCATCCTGACAGACGATGGAGAGCCCACCGCAACGTTCGCCATAAAAGGACAGGTTCTTGGAGAAGGAGTTGCTGACAAAGAAGCTGATGCCGGCATCAGCCATGCTGCGAATGGCATAGGCATCTTCATCCAGGCCCTGGCCAAAGCCCTGGTAGGCAATGTCCAGGAATGGAAGCAACTGGCCAGCCTTGA
The DNA here is from genome assembly GCF_013391415.1 of Aquitalea sp. LB_tupeE. GTDB lineage: Bacteria > Pseudomonadota > Gammaproteobacteria > Burkholderiales > Chromobacteriaceae > Aquitalea. Next base: position 75,000 of record NZ_JACAXB010000008.1, on the reverse strand, counting down.
GCAGTGGAATCAGGATGTCCCATTGTGCAGGGCTCAAATCAACGCCGGTCGGGTTGTGGCAACACGGGTGGAGCAGTACTACGCTTTGGGCTGGCAATTGCTTGATGGTGGCAAGCATTTCTTCAAACAGCAGTCCACCGCTGACTGCATCGTAGTAGGGATAATCGTGCACTTTGATGCCGGCACCTTCAAAAATGGCACGATGGTTATCCCAGCTGGGGGTGCTGATCCAGGCTTCACTTTGTGGGAAATAACGTTTGATGAAGTCAGCACCTACCTTAAGTGCACCGGAACCACCAATGGTTTGAATCGTGGAGATGCGCTGTTCGGTGACTGCCTGGTGTTTTGCACCAAACAATAATTGCTGGACAGCTGCACGGTAGTTGGCAGCTCCCTCCATGGGCAGGTAGGGGCGTGGAGAAGGGGTGGCAGCACGTGCTGCTTCGGCTTTTTGCACGGAAGACAACAGCGGGATGCGTCCTTCTTCATCATAATAAAGCCCGATGCCGAGATTCACTTTCTGCGGACGTTGATCTGCATGAAATGTTTCTACCAGGGTCAGAATGGGGTCGCCAGGGTAGGCTTCGACATGTTCGAACATGAGACGGCACTTCCTTTGTCGCAGATTGTTATTGAATGCAGGGGATGCTGTTCCACCCGGTCTTGATGACAGGATAGAACCGGCATGCTGATCGTGCATCTTCGCGCAAAGCACACACGGGCAGCAAGCTGTGCGCATGTTCTTGCCTGGCGCGCGGTAAAATGCACGTCAGAAGGATGACGCAGTGCTCAAGTACTGGCATAATCCGCGTCTCGGTGCGCCCATGGCGAAATTGGTAGACGCAAGGGACTTAAAATCCCTCGACTTCGGTTGTGCCGGTTCGACCCCGGCTGGGCGCACCATTATCGTTGCCAGCCTGACACGCAAATCTGTCCTGCTGCTATTCGTTCCCGCCTTTTGCTGGCACGGCTTGGCAAGCTGCATTACCATACAGATCACTGCGGTGTCGTGGATAAAACGGCAAGTTGGTATTGTGACGGTGTGTGGCCGTCCCCCATGTCTGGCAGGCTTGCCTGTCATTACAAAAGCATCACTGGATCTAGATAGAAGTTCATGAAGCCAAATACCGAAACGGCACTGGGTGCTGCTCTCAAGTCCGCAGTTCAGAGTCTGTCCAAGAAAAAACAGACTGAAATGATTGCGGAACATGTTTACAGCAAGTTCGAAGTGTTCCGTCAATTCCGTCCGCTGGCTCTGGGCATCCATGAGAGCCTGATTGCCGCCTTGCCGCAATTTGATGCAACCCTGATTTCGCGCGTTGTCGCCAATCATTGCAGAAAGCCGCGCTATGTAAAGTCGCTGGCACGTGGTGGCAAGCGTTTTGACCTCGCAGGCAAGCCTACTGGTGAAGTGAGCGCTGAAGAGAAAAAGGCAGCCCAGTTGATGTCGGCTCCCAAGCCCGCAGCGGAGACTCCGGCTGCTGAAACCATACAGAACGATCAGGCTGCCGCTGAATAAGCTGCACAGCCCGTTTTCAGACCCCTCCTTGCCTTGGCAACGAGGGGTTTTGCATTTATGTTGGCTGTTTTTGTCATGGGGACGTGCTATGCGCTGGGTACTTGCACCAGACTCCTTCAAGGGGTCGCTGGAAGCGGCTGAGGTGGCGAAGGCCATGCAACAGGGGATTGCACGCGCCGATCCTCATGCTGAGTGTGTTTTGCGTCCGATGGCAGATGGCGGTGAAGGCACTCTGGATGCCTTGCACGCTGCGGTGGGGGGGCAGTGGCTGCATTATTCTGTTTGTGATGCAAATGGGCTGGAGCAGTCCGTAGCCTGCCTGTTGCTGCCAGATGGAACTGCGGTGATGGAAGTGGCACGCATCATTGGTTTGCCAAACGCAGGGAGTACCCCTGTAACGCAGCGCAGTAGTCGCGGGGTTGGTCAGTTGCTGCAGGCATTGCTTGCGGATGGCTATCGTCAGATTGCGGTCGCCCTGGGTGGCTCCAGTACCAATGATGCTGGGGCTGGCTGTCTGGTTGCATTGGGCTTGCAGCTGCTCGGTGTGCAGGGTGAAAGACTGCAAGGAAGTCTGCAGGATGTACTTGATTTCGAAACGCTGTCTTGTGATGCGCTACCTGGAAGATTGGCGCAAGTGAAGCTGGAAGTCTGGTCTGATGTGGAAAATCCTTTGGCGGGGGAGCAGGGGGCAACTGCGGTATTCGGCCCGCAAAAGGGTGTTGCAGCGACGGATATTGCTCGGTTTGATGCCCGTATTGCCTATTTTTCTAAGCTGCTGGATGCAGGCATGGAAACGTCGGTATGTGATTTACCCGGGAGTGGCGCTGCTGGTGGTCTGGGCTATGCATTACAGCTATTGGGTGGGCAGATGGTCTCAGGTGCCAAGGCCGTGGCCAGCCATATTGGTTTGGCGACGGCTGTTGCCGAGGCTGACTGGGTGCTGACCGGTGAAGGGCGCAGCGACAGCCAGACGCTGTCCGGCAAAGCGCCAGCTTGTGTGGCGACCCTGGCCAAGTCTGCAGGAGTGCCTGTCAGTTTGTTGTCCGGTGCCGTGATTGCGGACGATGCGGGCAGGCTGGCAGCCACATTTAATGGCTGCTATTCATTGTGCAACCGCCCCATGACTCTGGATGTGGCGATGCAGGAGGCTGCACATTTGATTGCCAGCCAGGCCGAACAGCTGGCTCGTACCATTCTGGCGGCGCACGCCTAGCAAAAGGCGTAGCGCTGTCTAACTGACCGTATGATTGGCCGGACGTGGCAACTTGCCGCCACAGTGCTTGCAAAAGTGGGCATCCCAGTCATGGCCTTCGGTAAAACAATGCGGGCAAAGCCTGGTGGCTGATTGCTTGTCTGCCGGAGTAGCTGTGCTGCCACGGGCAATTTCTGCCGTCACAATGCCGGTAGGCACGGCAATGATGCCATAGCCGGTAATCATGACGATGCTGGCCAAGGCCTGGCCCAGCGGGGTTTTGGGTGTGATGTCGCCAAAACCCACGGTGGTGAGGGTGACAATTGCCCAGTAGATACCGATGGGGATGCTGGTAAAGCCGTTGGCTTCTCCTTCAATCACATACATCAGGGTGCCCAGGATGATGACCAGGGCAATGACACTCATCAGGAAGACCAGAATCTTGCGACGACTGGCCAGCATGGCGCGTTTGAGTTCACGTGCTTCACCCATGTAGCGCGTGAGTTTGAGGATGCGAAACATGCGCAGCAAGCGCAAAACCCGGACATCGGCCAGAAAGCGGCTTTCAGGGATGAGCAGGCCGAGGTAGAGCGGCAGGATGGAGAGCAGGTCAACCACCCCGAAAAAGCTGCGCGCATAGCGTAGCGGCTTGTGTACGCAGATCAGTCTGAGCAGGTACTCGGTGGTGAAGACGATGGTGAACAGCCAATCCAGCCACTTCAGTTGCGGCCCCCAGTTTTGCCGAATACCGGCCACGCTTTCCAGTATGACCGTCAGCAAGGACAATAAAATGAGCAGGATCAGGCCTAGGTCAAACATCCGGCCTGCCCGGGTATCTGCCTCGAAAATGATGATGTAGAGCTTGCGGCGCCAGCCGTGCAGGGGTATCAGGTTTTCCTGGATAGGCATGGTAAGACCCGGATTTGTTGGTTCATTCAATAGAAGCAAACACTATTAGGTTTTCCGACACGCTCATATATTATATGGGATATTAAATTCCGCATTATTGTTGCCCGGGAGAATAAGACAATGCGTATCGCCAATACCGTAACCGATCTGATCGGTAATACACCGCTGGTCAAGCTGAACCGCGTGACCGAGGGCTGCGTTGCCACCGTAGTGGCCAAGCTGGAGTTTTTCAACCCGGCGCACAGTGTAAAAGACCGTATTGCCGTTGCCATGATCGATGCTGCCGAAAAAGAAGGCAAGATCGGGCCGCATACCACCATCGTGGAGCCGACGTCAGGTAATACCGGTATCGGCCTGGCGATGGTATGCGCGGCACGTGGCTACAAGCTGGTGATTACCATGCCCGAGACCATGAGCCGTGAACGCCGGCAATTGCTGAAGGCTTATGGTGCAGAACTGATTCTGACCCCGGGGCCGGACGGCATGGGCGGTGCGATTGCCAAGGCGCGCCAGTTGGTGGAAGAAAACCCGGACAGCTGGTTCATGCCGCAGCAGTTTGAAAATGCCGCCAACCCTGAGGTGCATCGCAACACCACGGCTGAGGAAATCTGGCGCGATACCGATGGTCAGGTGGATATTTTTGTTGCTGGTGTGGGTACCGGCGGCACCATCACCGGGGTTGGTGAGGTGCTGAAATCCCATAAGCCTGGTGTGCGTGTCGTGGCGGTAGAACCGGATGCTTCTCCCGTGTTGTCGGGTGGACCGAAAGGCCCCCATCCCATCCAGGGCATTGGCGCTGGCTTTGTTCCGCCTATCCTGAATACCGATGTGTATGATGAAATCATTCGCGTTAAAAACGAAGATGCATTTACGACGGCACGTGCAGTAGCCACGCAAGAAGGGGTGCTGGTGGGGATTTCGTCTGGTGCGGCGGTATGGTCTGCTATTGAGCTGGCCAAGCGACCGGAAAATGCAGGCAAACTGATTGTGGTGGTGATTCCTTCCTTTGGGGAGCGCTATCTGTCTACCCCGCTGTTTGAACATCTGGCCTGATACTGACTGTTTACAGGCTTGCCGGGTAAAACCGACTGCGCATTCTCCGCCGGTCGGTTTTGTCATTTTTGCTGCTTCTCGAACTGAATGATGGTGGATTTTGTCCAAGATTGCCTGACATCCGCTACACTACCGCCATGCTTTCCATCCTGAAGACCTTGCTGCAACTAGCGGTGCTGTCCTTTTTGCTCAGTGCATGCAGTTTATTGCAACAGCCTGCGGCACCACAAAACGCTGGCAGCCATTCCCCACGCCCTGCTGTGACCGCTAGTCCTGCTGACAGCAAGGTGGATTTGCTGTTGAAAGAAGCAAATCGTTTGGCGGACAAGGTCAAAACCGGCAGCATGAGCCGTGTTGCCGCGGCCGACCAGCTCAATGTCTATCGTTTGCGTCTGGTCGGTGCCAATCAGGTTGATGACAACTGCTTTGCCATGTACCGCTACCTGGCCGTGCAACGTGATGCCGGCCAGATGACTCAGGAAGAATCGCAGTCCCGGATGGAAATGCGTCTGCGGGAGTGGCTCCGACGTTGGCCCAAAATGCAGCCTAAGCCGCCACAACCTGTTTTTACCAATTTTCTGTTGAAACTCTACGGATTGCCCGCGCTGGGCTAATAGAAACAATGAGCAAGAAAAAACAATCCACGGGCTGTCCTTGCGGGCTGCCTGCATCTTTTCAGGACTGCTGTGGTCGTTATATCAATGGCCAGGAGGCTGCTCCCAATGCCGAAAGCCTGATGCGTTCTCGTTATGCCGCTTACACCATGAACAATGCAGACTACCTGCTGGCCAGTTGGCATGCTTCCACCCGCCCGGCTGAACTGGATTTGTCGCGTGAAGAGCGCTTTGTCAAATGGATGGCACTGGATATTCTCAGTACTCAAGCCGGTGGCAAGGATGATGAGGCCGGGGTGGTTGAGTTTGTTGCGCGCTACAAGGTGAATGGCCGGGCACAACGGCTGCACGAAATCAGTCGCTTCCGTAAAGAAGATGGCCGCTGGTTCTATGTCGACGGAGATGCCGAAGAAGGCTGATTGCCTGTATGTTGCTTGGGCCGCAAGCTTGCGGTGCAGCGGCCAACGTTGCCAGCTGTGGTTTTTCCCTTGGCGTGATGGTTGTCGCTGGTATTTGAGAATGGCTGTCCTATGGTGATAGGGCAGCCATTTTTGCATTGTACATGATGATTTTTATCGCTATCCGCCGGGGCCGGAATCGTGAAGATCTTGTTTCAAGTCAACATCTTGGCTGCCTGTTCTTGGTCGGGGCTCTGTCCGGAGCTAAGGTTAAATGGAAGCTAAAAGGAGAGTGTGATGGGACTGGCTCTGAAGGGCTTGCTGGGCGAGCTGGAAAGTTGTCGCAGCAAGGGAATGGTGGCTGATGAAGTCATTCATGTCGATGCAGTGCGCATGCTGGAAATTCCACTGGATCTGAACAGCTGTCGTGAATTGCGGGTGCTGTCGCATGTGTTTGGTGTCAGTGACAAGCAGTCAGCGTTGGCTGCGGTGGTATTGCGGGCCGCCTTGATGGATTTGCAGGAACATCTGGATGAGGATCTGGACGCCTTGGCCGAAGCCGCCAGGGTGTTGATGGCGGACCCCTGCCAGAAGGCAAGTGAAGTGATTTAGTCTGCGTCGGGTTTGTGGGGAGTGGGTACGGGCCAGGGTCAGCTTTTGCTGGCCCTGTTCTGTTTGGGGCCATGCCATGCGGTGGTGTTCGGTGCAATGGATTTTATCTTTATGGAATTTTAATAATTTTAATATATTCATTTGTATTTATTTGAGCGCAAAAAAAGGGGCGTTACGGCAAGGGGGAACCGCGACGCCCCAAGAAGAAACTGTAATAAAGGCTGATTGACTTGCGAGGAAAACTGTTTCGTACAGTTCATCCTAGAACAAGGCAGCAATAATGCGAGCTGCTTTTAATTGCATACCAAACAAAAAAGGACAGCCATAAGCTGTCCTTGTCTTTACTGCCGGCCAGGTTGGCCATGCGGTATTCAGGGGCGTGGCAGGGTAACGCCAACTTGGCCCATGTATTTGCCCGCGCGATCGGCATAGGACACATCACACACTTCGTCGGACTCAAAAAACAGCACTTGTGCCACGCCTTCATTGGCGTAGATTTTGGCCGGCAACGGGGTGGTATTGGAAAATTCCAGTGTGACATAGCCTTCCCATTCCGGTTCGAAAGGGGTCACGTTGACGATGATGCCACAGCGCGCATAAGTCGATTTACCCAGGCAAACGGTCAGCACCGAACGGGGAATGCGGAAGTACTCTACCGTGCGTGCCAAGGCAAAACTATTGGGAGGAATGATGCAATAGCCTTTGCCGGAGACTTCGACAAATGAGTCCGGGTCAAAATTTTTCGGATCGACAATGGTGCTGTTGATGTTGGTGAAAACCTTGAATTCGTCGGCACAGCGAATATCGTAGCCATAGCTAGAGGTGCCGAAGGAAATCACCTTCTCGCCATTGATGTTCTTGATCTGGTTGTATTCAAACGGCTCGATCATGTTGTGATCCTGCGCCATACGGCGGATCCACTTGTCGGATTTGATACTCATGGTCGGGGGTCCGTTACAGAAATTGGAGATGAGGCAGATTCTAAACGCTATGCAGCATCAGGGCCACATTTGCAAACGGATTACGCTGCGGTTCCTGCCGTCCGGCCGGAGCAGATTGATATGGCTCAAGGGTTGGCCTCATCCTGCCGTGCAAAGCCTTACAGAGCGAGGGGATTATTGCGTACAATAATGCAAATTATTCGCGTTATTGGGCAGCACATGGTGTCACTCGACAAGTTTCCGCTGGGGTGTAAAGGGGTGGTTGACAGTCTTGAACTGTCCGATGAGGCAGTTCGCCGCGTTGCCGCATTTGGCTTGATTCCCGGCAGTCAGTTTTGTTTGTCGCGCCGCGCACCTTTTGGTGGGCCTTTGGTGCTGGAGGTGGGGTGTACCCGGTTTTTGCTGCGCCGCAGCCTGGCGCGTTTCATTCGGGTAAAGGTGGCTGAATGAAGCGTTTTGCCTTGATTGGTTTGCCCAATACCGGCAAGTCGACCCTGTTCAATCGTCTCACCGGTATGTCGCAGCGTGTAGGCAACTGGCCAGGTCTGACGGTGGACCTGACCAGTGCGCGTGTGTTGCTGGGTGGCAGAATGGTGGAGCTGGTGGATTTGCCCGGCGTCAACGATCTGACCGGCTATACCGACGATGAAGCCGTGGTCCGTGATGTGCTGATGAGCACTGCATTTGATGCCGTGGTGCTGGTGTTGAATGCCGCGCAGCTGGACCGTCAACTGCCGCTGGCAATGCAGATACTGGCCAGTGGCCTGCCCGCTGTCGTGGTCTTGAATATGGCGGATGAAGCCAGGCTGATGGGTATCCAGCTGGATGTTGATGCCTTGCAGAAAAAGCTGGGCGTGTCGGTAGCGCTGGTGTCTGCCAAGCGCATGGAAGGCTGGCCGCGCCTGATGGACATGTTGAACAGGCAGGCTTCCGGCGCAGAGCCAGCCGTGCACGCCCAGTTGGATAAGGTGCCTGAAACCCAGCAGGCCATTGCACTGGCGCATGCTTGTTTGCAGGGGGTGTGGAGCTTGCCGCCGGTGCTGCCGGTGGGGCAGACCGAAAAGGTGGATGCCTGGTTGATGCATCCATGGCTGGGCTTGCCGTTGTTTTTCGGTTTCATGGCCCTGCTGTTCAACTTGACCTACCAGATTGGCACACCGCTGCAAGACCTGGTTGGCTCCGGGCTGGACTGGTTCAAGGAAGCTGCGCTTGGGCATTGGCTTGCTCCATTGCCGGCCATTGCGCAAAGCCTGCTGCTGGATGGTATCTGGCAGGGGGTATCCACCGTGCTGACCTTTGCGCCCATTCTGTTCGTGTTCTTCATCCTGATGGCCATGGTGGAGGATAGCGGCTATCTGGCACGGGCAGCTTATCTGACAGATGCCTTCATGGCCCGGCTGGGGCTGGATGGGCGTGGCTTCGTCATGCAGCTGATGGGTTTTGGTTGTAATGTCCCCGCCATACTTGGAACGCGGGTGATGCGCGAGCGCAAACAACGCTTGCTTACCATGTTGATCATTCCTTTTTCCCTGTGTTCGGCCCGCTTGCAGGTGGTAGTGTTTTTCTCCGGCATATTGTTCCGGCCACAGCAGGCGCCCTGGGTGTTGCTGCTACTGTATCTGCTCAGCTTTGCAGTAGCCATTTTCACTGCCTGGGTGTTCAAGCATCGTTATCGTGGTAACGAGGCATTTTTGCTGGAGCTGCCGCCTTACCGCCTGCCGGGCCTGCGTCATATGCTGATCCGGGCGGCTGGTGAAGTGCGTGCCTTTCTGGAACTGGCCTCCAGCTTCATCCTGATGGGCGTGGTATTGGTGTGGCTGGTGTCCCATATCCCGGCAGGCCAGGACAAGACGCTGGCAGATATCTTGGGCAGCGTGATGGCACCGGTACTCGACCCCATTGGCATCCGGCATGAACTGGCCGTTGCCCTGCTGGTGGGCTTTGTGGCCAAGGAAATTCTGCTCGGCGGCCTGGCTGTCATTTACGGTGTGCCGGAAGCAGGCCTTGGCGCGGCGTTGCTGCACCATCTGGACTGGTCTTCGGCCATGAGCTTTTTGATTTTCACCCTGATTTATGTGCCTTGTTTGTCCACGGTTGCTGCAATACGGCGTGAGTCAAAAAGCCGCGCCTTTACTGCGCTGTCAGTGGCATGGTCGGTATTGCTGGCCTGGGTCATCGCCTTTGTCTTCTATCAGGGGGTTCACTATTTGCGCTGATGCGTCCTGCCTTGTCTGAAAACGGCCGCCAAGCGGCCGTTTTTCATGGTGCTTGACGTGGCGCAGTACCGGGGCTGGCATGTCGGCTCACACTGCGCCTTTTGATGTTGAGGCAAGTGAACATGCGGCTAGACCTGTCTGTTTCCTGGCTTGGTCTGACCATGACCAATCCTTTGTACAATGCCTCCGGTGTGATGTGCCGCTCGGTGGAAGAGCTGGAGCAAGTCCGTCATTCTGCTGCCGGTGCTGTCATCAGCAAGAGCTGCACCTTGCAGCCAAGAGAAGGCAATCCGGAGCCGCGCTACTGTGCAACACTGCTGGGCAGCATCAATTCGATGGGCCTGCCCAATGCCGGGTTTGACTACTATCTGGACTATGCGCGTGGCTACCCGTATGAAGCTGGCAAACCGCTGTTCCTGTCGCTGTCTGGCATGAGTCTGCAAGACAATCTGCAGATGCTGGCCAGCCTGGCCGAGCAATACCTGCCCTGCATACCCGAAGTCAACCTGTCTTGTCCCAACCTGCCTGGCAAGCCTCAGCTGGGCTACGATCCTGCCGCTTGTCTGGCAAGCTTGCAGGCCATGAGTGATGTCTATCCCGGCGTGTTCGGCGTCAAGTTGCCGCCCTATTTCGACCCGGTACATTTTGATCAGATGGCTGGGGTGCTCAATGCTTTCCCGCGTTTGCGCTTTGTTACCTGCATCAATTCGATTGGTAATGGATTGGTGATCGACCCGGAGCGCGAGTGCGTGGTGATCAAGCCCAAGGACGGGCTGGGCGGGCTGGGCGGGGCTTATGTATTACCCACGGCACTGGCCAATGTGCGCGAGTTTGTCCGGCGCTTGCCGGACAAGCATGTGGTGGGCTGCGGTGGCATCAGCAGTGGCCGGGAGGCGTTCATGCATATCCTGGCTGGAGCCACTGCGGTACAGATTGGCACCTGCCTTTATGAGGAGGGTGAGGGGGCTTTTGCCCGCATCCTGCAGGAGCTGGCCATGCTGATGGAAGCAAAAGGCTATCAGTGCCTGGCTGACTTCCGTGGCAAGCTGAAAACCCTGTGACCGCCTGTTCAAGGTAGAGGCCCTCTGGCAAAGGGCCTGCTACCTGATTAGTCAAATTGCCAGCACGCCATGGAGAGTGAACCCATGCGCCAGTCGTCGTGCAGTTTTACCGGCGCGGTATTGTCCGTGGCTGCACCCATCATCACCAGCAGAGGATTGAAGTGTTCGTCGGTAGGGTGGTTTTCCCTGGCCAGCGGGGCATTCCGTTTCCAGTTGAGAATGTCCTGCTGACGGTTTTCCAGCAATGCCTGGTCCATCCATTGGGCAAAAGCTTCGGTCCAGGCTTGTGGCGCACTGCCATCGCGGCTCAGTTGCCACAGATTGTGGGTATAGCTGCCAGAACCGATGATAAGTACATTGTCATCGCGCAGATCCCGTAGCGCACGCCCCATCTGGAAATAGGTCTCCCCGCTTGCGTTATGCGGCAGGGACACCATCACCAGCGGGATATCTGCTGCCGGGTACATCAACATCAGCGGTGTCCACATGCCATGGTCCAGTGCGCGCTGGTCGGTGGTGCCCACCCGAAGCCCGGCATTGCGTAGCCGGTCTACCACATCTGCGGCCAGGCCAAGGTCGGTGCTGGCCGGATAGCGCAAGGTGTAGAGCGCTGCCGGAAAACCACCGAAGTCGTACATGGTTTCTGGCTTGGCAGCCAGGTTGACGGTGGGAATGCTGGTTTCCCAGTGCGCTGAAACCACCACAATGGCACGGGGACGCGGCAGCGTTTCACCCAGTCGGGTCAGAAAGTGGCGTGTCGGGCTGTCTTCCAGCGGCAGGGTAGGGGCGCCATGTGAAATGAACAGTGCTGCTTGTCGGGTGCTCATGATTGTCATGCCTGTGGTAATTGCCATGTGAACAGCTTAATGGGATTGCCATGTTAAAAAAATGGCTATTTTGTCATCATATTATTTACTATTAAGAAATAGTAATGCTGTCCGGCGCTGGCAAGACAATAAAGCATTGTGGCTAACCCGTCTGCTGTTGGCCAAATGTGACGGTTACTACATCGTGCCTTGTACCACCGACTCAATCATCCAGCCCCAGCCACTGCAAACAATCAGCAATCCGGTAATCACACGAATCTGCTGCCATTTGACGGCAGGCTTGTGTTTGTTTTGGGACATGAAACGCTCCTGTAGAGGTTGATATTTGTATTTTAATGATAATTATTCGCAAGTAAAATTTATAATATTTAAGCTTCAATTGCTAATTTAAATGAAGGTTTGCCATTGTACAGCTCGCCGCCGGGATATCAATGAGAGACGGTATTGCGCTGCTAGCAAGTCCGGATGCCAAGCTGGAAATGAAAAAGCGGTATCACCGGAGAAGGCGATACCGCTGTGGGCTAGCAGGCAAGGACTGCCTGTTGGGGGCTGATTAGCTCAGATCAAAGCGATCCGCGTTCATGACCTTGGTCCAGGCGGCAGCAAAGTCCTGGATGAACTTGGCCTGGTTGTCGTCCTGGGCATACACCTCGGCATAGGCACGCAGAATAGAATTGGAACCAAACACCAGATCAACCCGTGTTGCAGTCCATTTCAGCGTACCGCTGCGACGCTCGCGAATTTCGTACAGATTCTGCCCAGCCGGCTTCCAGGTGTAAGCCATGTCGGTCAGATTGACAAAGAAGTCATTGGTAAGCTGGCCAGGGCGATCGGTAAACACGCCATGCTTGCTACCTGCATGGTTGGTATCCAGAACACGCAGGCCGCCAATCAGTACGGTCATTTCATTGGCAGTCAGGCGCATCAGTTGGGAGCGATCCAGCAACAGTTCTTCTGCGCTGACGATGTAATCCTGTTTCTGCCAGTTACGGAAGCCATCTGCCAGCGGTTCCAGTACGGCAAACGATTCGGCATCGGTCTGCTCGGCAGTGGCATCGCCACGACCCGGCGCAAACGGCAGGGTCAGAGCATGGCCTGCCGCACGCGCAGCTTGTTCGATACCCACATTGCCACCCAGTACGATCACATCTGCAATACTGATAGAGAATTCGCTGGCAATGCCTTCCAATACCTTCAGTACCTTGGCCAACCGTTCCGGTTCGTTGCCCTCCCAGTCCTTCTGCGGGGCCAGACGAATGCGGGCACCATTGGCACCACCGCGCTTGTCCGAACCTCGGAAGGTACGGGCGCTATCCCACGCAGTGCTGACCAGTTCGGCCACGCTCAGGCCACTGGCGGCAATCCGGGCCTTGACGGCATCGACATCATAGTCGCGGCGGCCTGCCGGTACCGGGTCTTGCCAGATCAGCTCTTCCTGCGGCACGTCCGGGCCGATGTAGCGGGTTTTCGGGCCGATGTCGCGGTGGGTCAGCTTGAACCAGGCACGGGCGAACACCTCGGAGAAGTGCGCCGGATCTTTATGGAAACGTTCGAGTATTTCGCGATATACCGGGTCCACTTTCATGGCCATGTCGGCGTCGGTCATGATCGGCATACAACGGATGCTCGGGTCTTCCACGTCTACCGGTTTGTCTTCTTCCTTGATGTCGATCGGAATCCATTGCCAGGCACCGGCCGGGCTCTTGGTCAGGGTCCATTCATGGCCCATCAGCATGTCAAAGTAGCCGTTGTCCCATTGGGTGGGATGGGTGGTCCAGGCACCTTCGATGCCACTGGTGACGGTATTGCGGCCAATGCTGCGGCTGGTGTGATTCATCCAGCCCAGGCCTTGTTCTTCCAGTTCGGCACCTTCCGGGGCGGGGCCCAATTTGGCTGCGTCGCCATTGCCATGGGTTTTGCCCACGGTATGACCACCGGCAGTCAAGGCGACAGTTTCTTCATCGTTCATCGCCATGCGTGCAAAGGTTTCACGAATGTCGTGCGCGGTTTTTTGCGGATCAGGCTGCCCATCCACACCTTCCGGATTGACATAGATCAGGCCCATCATCACTGCAGCCAGCGGGTTTTCCAGCGTGCGTACACCAGAGTAGCGGCTGCCTTCGCTACCGCTCGGCGCCAGCCACTGCTTTTCCGAGCCCCAGTAGATGTCTTTTTCCGGATGCCAGATGTCTTCGCGGCCAAATGAAAAGCCGAAGGTTTTCAGACCCATCGATTCATAAGCCATGTTGCCGGCCAGAATCATCAGGTCTGCCCAGCTGATCTTGTTGCCGTATTTTTTCTTGATCGGCCACAGGAGGCGGCGTGCCTTGTCCAGGTTGCCATTGTCAGGCCAGGAGTTCAGCGGGGCAAAACGCTGGTTGCCGGTACCTGCGCCACCACGACCATCGGCAATGCGATAGCTGCCCGCTGCGTGCCAGGCCATGCGGATCATCAGGCCGCCGTAATGGCCCCAGTCAGCCGGCCACCATTCCTGGCTGTCTGTCATCAACGCTTTCAGGTCATTCTTCAACGCTTCGACATCCAGCTTTTTCACTTCTTCGCGATAGTTGAAATCCGCACCCAGCGGATTGGTCTTGCTGTCATGCTGGTGCAATATGTCCAGATTGAGCGACTTGGGCCACCAGTCGGTGTTGGACATGCTGGACTGTGTCATGCCACCGTGCATAACCGGACATTTACCTGCGGAACCTGTTGTATGTGCCATCACTTGCTCCTGTTCTTTAGTGCTGTGAGTGTGGCGAGCTTTGCGGACTCGCCTCCATTGATTTGCTGATATCCCGGTCAAGGCACGGATCTTTGTGATGCCTTACAAGGAAATGGACTGGTGGTTGTTTCCCAGTGTAGTTACTGCAAACCGGAAAATGCAGCCAATATGTCGAGCAATACTTCCTGCCACGTTTGTTGGTTTTGCATAAGGCACTCCCTGTGTACTGGATTGCTTGATGTATTTGTACTGCATCGCCTGTTCTTTATAACTGGGATGCTTCTTAAAAATTAATAGGAATAATCCTAGCTGACTGCATCCTCAAAATGTCTGGTACAAGTCTCAGTTTACAAATTTGCTGCTCTTGATATGCATGCAGTATCCGGTATGGCGATAGATTTGTTAAATTGATTGTTGTTAATTGATTGTTAGTTTTGTGCTATCAAAAAAAAAGAGCCCGAAGGCTCTTCATTGTTTCCCTGAGGGACGTTAGTCCCAGGGGAGGTCTGATGGGCTTGTTGCAGGTTTTTCGCTGACGGGTTCTTGGCGGCCAGCCGCGGGGGTGGTTTCTGCGCTGCTCATGTTCGCTTGGCTATCTTCCAGCCCGCCCAAGGCCTCAATCAAGGCCTCAACCAGCTCGCCCAACTCTTCGCTCATCAAGGTAAAGGTAGCTTCAAACAGGCTTTCCCTGTCGTCACCTGCCTGACTGGCTTCTTCCTGCAGAACATCCAGGAACTGGATTCGCTTCAATTGCAATGTATCTGTCAGCATGAAGCGTACTTTTTCCTGCCAGATCAGGCCGATGCGCGTGACTTGTTTGCCGGTGGCGATATGCTGCCGGATTTCATCGGACGTCAGATCCATCCTGGTGCAGCGAATAACGGCGCCATTTTCGCTGCCATCTTTCAGCTCGCAATCTGCATCCAGCTCAAAACCATACGGTGCTTCA
Source organism: Aquitalea sp. LB_tupeE (assembly GCF_013391415.1). Lineage (GTDB taxonomy): Bacteria > Pseudomonadota > Gammaproteobacteria > Burkholderiales > Chromobacteriaceae > Aquitalea. The sequence continues at coordinate 59,984 of NZ_JACAXB010000008.1, read as the reverse complement.
CCTGCAGCCAGCCAATCGGTCATGGCCGTGTGTGGTGCCAGTTTGGTTCGGGGCTGTGCTGCCGGGAAGGGAGGCAGGGCCTCGCGCAGTTTGGAAACCAGAGTTTCTGCCTTGCTGGCGGTGCCTGAGTCCACCATCAACCAGCCGCGGCGGCAATCCAGATAAGCGGTAGTGCGGTGTGTGCGCACAAATGCCCGTGGCAGCAGATCATCGGTGACTTGTTCTTTGAGCGCCAGTTTTTCCTTGCGGCCAACCTTGCGTAGTTCCTTGTCTTCAATTTCCTGGACTTTCAGCTCGACAAAGTCGCGAATGACGCCAGCAGGCAGTACTTTGTCTTCGCGCTTCAGTGACAGTAACTGGCAGTCTCTTGCCTGGTAGACCGGGCTGTCCAGATGCGAGGCCGCTGCGACCCAGCCTTCGCTGAACCAGTCCAGACCACCGCAATGCTGGAACGGGGTCTTTTCCAGTGCCTGTACCAGCTTGCCGGTTTCGTGCAGGGATTCCTGATTCAATCTATAAAAAGATAGTTGCTTAAACCACATAAATGTTCCATAATGCGCGTCCTCTGAATGCCGCTGATTGTAACCCGGAAACAGGTCAAAAAGCAGACATTCGAGGATCAGAAAAATGGAAGCGGAGTGTAGCTTAGCCTGGTAGAGCGCTACGTTCGGGACGTAGAGGCCGGAGGTTCGAATCCTCTCACTCCGACCAGATTTCTGAAAAAAATGTTGCAAAAAAACTGAAAAACAGTTAAATTGCTTATCTCGCAAAAATAAATGCGGGACACATATCGGAGTGTAGCTTAGCCTGGTAGAGCGCTACGTTCGGGACGTAGAGGCCGGAGGTTCGAATCCTCTCACTCCGACCAGATTAAAAAAAGCCTTGAATTTCTTCACAGAGACTCAAGGCTTTTTTACCAAGTTGGTAAGCCGGTATAGCTCAGTTGGTAGAGCAGCGCATTCGTAATGCGAAGGTCGGGGGTTCGACTCCTCTTACCGGCACCATGTAAATCAAAGGGTTACAGTGATTTTTCCTGTAACCCTTTTTTCTTTTTCTGGCTGTGTAACCACCATGTAAGCAAATTTGGGCAATGTGGATCACCGGGTTCCCTATTTCTGGTGGGCATCTGGCTGCTTTGGCCTAGGCATGGCTGGAGGAAGAAGAGAACAAGAAGGCAATTGAGTTGTTCTTCCTGCCTAGCTACTCGCCGGAACTGAACCCGGACGATTACTTGAATGGCAATTTGAAGGACCGAATGAGTTCTGGCGAGGCGGTGCGATCGGAGGGTTAACTCCAAGGGGCTTTGTTGCGTAAATCAATGAATGGCCGAACTACTCCATCCCCAGTCGGATTTATCCCATGCGGACCGTTTGCGGCGTGCCCAGTGCTGTGACGCGATTTAGAATCGCTGCACAGATTTGAAGCTCCGCCACCTGGCGGTCATAGTCCCGCGATTTGACGCGGTCTGCCAGCAATTTGAAATAGTGCGTTTTCGTTTCGACTACGCTGCTGCGATGGTAGCCGCTCCACTTTTTCCAGAGTGTGCACCCCAGATATTTCACCGAGCGTAGCGACAGATTGCGAGCCTGATTGCCCAGTGAATTCCCTTTCCAGAATTGACCGTTTCGACGTGGCGGAATGATGGCCGCAGCTCCGCGCTCTGCAATCGCGGCATGACATAGACGGGTGTCGTACGCCCCATTCCTGGTCACGGTCATCAGTCCCTCTGTCGCCGGAATTCGCTCTGCTGCTCTGGCGGCAGCGTGGCATCAGCGGTGCGATTGTCGGTTACTTCCACTGCCCGGATTTCCAACGTTAGCGCATCAATTCCCGGATGCAGTTTGCTCCATTGGCGGCGGTAGTCAGCACCATGCTTTTTCACCTTCCACTCGCCCCCACCTATCATCTTGATGCTGGTACTGTCCACCAAGAGATACAGGCAAGCCTGCTTCTTCTGCAACAGAATGCTCACTTGTAGGTCCTTTTGTCGGCGGGAGAGCATCCAGCCAGGCGCAACATACTTTCGACCATACCTGTGGTTTGCCGTAGCGCCAGGCCAAACAGGCATTTGATGGTGAGACGGAACTGGATGGCAGCATCGGAGAAAGTGGGCTGCCGTCCCCGTTTGTCGGTAGCCGGTGCCAACCAGTGCATGCCTTTGTCGAGGCAGAGAAGGAGCTGCCCTCGTTGCTTGAGGGACTGATTACAGGACTGCCAGTTGATGGTTTGGTACTTGGGAGGGAGGGGGCTTGCTCATGCGGTCATCCTACCGGACGGATGCAAGCCCTGATTTGTGTAACAAAGCCCGCTGGATGAAACTGAAGGACTGCCGCAAAGGCAGTCCAAACAGGTTCTTGATAGTCAGATTGAATAGCCGCATCGCTATAGGTCTGCGTCCGTCCGCGCTTGCCTCGTGGAGTCGCCTGCCATGACATGATCGTGTTCAGCCAGACGGACAGAGAGCCGCGTTGGATCAGGACTTGGTTGTAGGCGTTCCAGTTGGTCGTTCGATAGCGTTTTGGAGCGGGCTTGGTCATGCCACTATCTTACCAAGCCGCTGGACGGGCGGATTTGTGCAACAACGCCGGTGCACCCGATTTAGCCGATATCCAGTCGGCGAATGACTGTTTCCAGAATCTGTGTTTTGTCAGCCCATTGTGGGTGTAGCAGTTTTTCTGCGCGCTCGATGGCCTGGCATGCCGGGCAGTCGACCTGGCGATCTTCGGAGCCGTTTTCCGGGCAGTTGGCACGACGGATGTGCGGGGTTTCGCCGGTGGCAACGCGTAGCAGGCCTTCCATGGCTGCCTTGATTGCTTTGTCCATTTGGTTATCTCCTGTTGGGGGATGTTTTGCAATGATGGAATGACAGCAAGCAGAAGCTGATGCCTGGTGAGGCATCGTTGGTCGAGGCGCAAGGTATGCGCTGGACACCATGTGCAGCATGGCCGGTTCTGTTGCTGTTGATGTCTGGATAATAGTGCATGGTTTCGGACATTCATTTTGCCTAGGTCAATAAAGCATCACTTTGCGTGCTGCCGGCATGAAAAAAGCCCGCACATGCGGGCTTTTTGGTGACATCAATGTGGTATCAGGTGATATCCGCTGTTGATGTGGTGGTGTGATCCTGTGCTTCCTTATTGTGATGCTCCGAGGCCAGTGCCATATACATGGCAGGCACCACGAATAAGGTGAACAAGGTGCCGATGGACAGACCGGTGAAAATAACCAGACCCATGGCGTGGCGACCGGCGGCACCGGCACCCGAGGCAATTACCAGCGGGATGACGCCAAATACCATGGCTGCGGTGGTCATCAGGATGGGGCGCAGCCGGATTTCCGCCGCGCCGACAATGGCGTCCAGTTTGCTGGCACCCTTGCTGCGCAGGTCGTTGGCGACCTCCACAATCAGGATGCCGTGCTTGCTGATCAGGCCCATCAGTGTCACCAAGCCCACCTCGGTGTAGATGTTGATGGAGGAGAAGCCCAGGAAGATGAAGATCATCGCGCCAAACAGTGCCAGCGGTACCGAGACCAGGATCACCACGGGGTCGCGGAAGCTTTCAAACAGCGCGGCCAGGGTCAGGAACACGATGATTACCGCAAACAGCATGGTGAGGGCAAAACCACCGGATTCCTGACTGAACTGCCGTGAAGGACCGGCGTAATCCACGGTATAACCGCTGGGCGCTATTTCCTTCAGTGTGTCTTCCAGGTATTTGAGCACTTCGCCTTGTGCCTGACCGGATACACCGGACAGGGTGGCCGAGTTTTGTTGCTGGAATCGGGTGATGGATTCCGGCACTACTTCGGTTTTCAGTTTGGCGATGGTGGACAGGGCAATCACACCGGAATTCGGCGTGCGTACCTGGTAGTCCAGCAGCTGTGCGGGGTTGAGTCTGTCCTTTTGCAGCAATTGCGGGATGACCTTGTAGGAGCGGCCGTCAATGGAGAAGTAGTTGACATAGCCGCCGCCCATGGCCGCGCTCATGGCATTGGCGACATCTTGCTGAGTCATGCCCATGGCGGTGGCTTTGTCCCGGTCGATCACCACGGTGCTTTGCGGTGCGTCGATTTTCAGGTCCACGTCGGCAAAGTAGAACTTGCCGGAACTTTGCGCCTTGTTCAGCAGCTGCTGGGCCACTTCATTCAGGTTTTCAAACGGCTCGGTAGTCTTGATGACAAACTGGACCGGCAAGCCGGATGAGCCAGGCAGCGGAGGGAACTGGAAGGCTGCTACCCGTGCACCGGCAATCTTGTTCCAGCGGTCTTGCAGATCCTGCTGGATTTGCTTGGCGCTGCGCGTGCGGTCTTCCCACGGTTTGAGCAGAATGCCGCCAATACCGGCGTTGACAGTCGGCGTGCCGGTGATCTGGAACATCTGCTCGTATTCCGGGGTGGCCTTGCTGATGGCAAACATTTGCTGGGCATAAGTCTGCATCTGGTCAGCCGTCGCCGTGGGTGAGCCGACAATCTGGCCCAACACGATGCCCTGGTCTTCTTCCGGTGCCAGTTCGGACTGCGACATCTTGGTCATCACGCCCAGCAGCGCCAGCATGATGACTGCCATGACTACCAGTACCTGCCAGGTTTCCAGCAGGCTGTGCAGCAGGCGGCGGTAGCCGTTTTGCACCCTCTCGAAGGTGTGATCAATGGCTTTGACCAGGCGGCCTTCATCCTGCTCGGGGCGGAAGAAGCGCGAGCACATCATGGGAGACAGGGTGAGGGCTACCACGCCGGACACCGTCACGGCGGATGCCAGGGTAAAGGCAAATTCGGTAAACAGCGCACCGGTCAGGCCACCCTGGAAACCAATAGGCACATACACGGCCACCAGTACCACGGTCATGGCCAGAATGGGGCTGCCCAGCTCGCGTGCCGCGATGATGGACGCTTCAAACGGTGACTTGCCTTCCTTCATGTGCCGGTCGACGTTTTCCACCACGATGATGGCGTCGTCCACCACCAGGCCAATGGCCAGTACCAATGCCAGCAAGGTCAGCAGGTTGATGGAGTAGCCCAGGATCAGCATCATGAAAAAAGTGCCGATCAGCGACAGCGGCATGGCAATCACCGGCACCAGTACGGCACGGAAGCTGCCGAGGAACAGGAAGATGACCACGGTCACGATGACCAGAGCTTCGAGCAGGGTCTTCACCACTTCATGAATCGAGGTGTTGATGAAGTCGGTGGAGTCATACACGATCTGCCCGGTGAGGCCGGAGGGCAGTTGCTTCTGGATGGCTGGGAAAGCTTCACGTACGGTCTTGGCAACGTCCAGGATGTTGGCTTCCGGTGCTACCTTGATGCCGATGAACACTGAGCGTTCGCCACTGAAAGCCACGTTGAAATCGTAGTTTTCCGAACCCAGGGTGACAGTGGCAATGTCTTCCAGCCGCACGATGGCATCGCCACTTTGCTTGATTGCCAGCTTCTTGAACTCTTCCACGCTGTGCAGGTCCGTCGCCGCGGTCAACGGAATGCTGACCATCTGCCCCTTGCTCTTGCCCACGGCAGCCAGCACGTTGTTACTGGCCAGCGCATTGCTTACGTCGGTGGCAGTCACGCCGTGGGCGGCCATCTTGTTGGCGTCCAGCCAGGCGCGTAAGGCGAACTGGCGCGCACCCAGCAATTCGGCAGTCTGCACGCCGGGAATGGCATCCAGCTTGGGCTTGACCACTCGGTTCAGGAAGTCTGTTACCGAGTTGTTGGCCAGTGTCTTGCTGTAAAAGCCAAGATACATGGCGTCCGTGGTCTGGCCGGTCTGTACCGTGAGCACCGGCTGCTGTGCCTGGGAGGGCAGCTGGTTTTTCACCGAATTGACCTGGGTGTTGATTTCGGTCAGCGCCCGGTTGGCATCGTAGTTCAGCCGCAGGTTGGCGGTAATGGTGGACACACCGCTATTGCTGGTGGAGGACATGTAGTCAATGCCCTGCGCCTGGGCGATGGCACCTTCCAGCGGCTGAGTGATGAAGCCGGCAATGGTTTTGGCATCCGCACCGTAATAGGTGGTGGAGATGGTGACCACGGCATTCTGGGTTTGCGGGTACTGGTTGACCGGCAGGCCAAACAGCGAGCGCAAGCCCAGCACCACCAGCAGCAAGCTGATGGTGGTGGCCAGCACCGGTCTCCGGATGAAGATATCGGTAAAGTTCATGGCGGGCCCTTACTGTTCCTGCGGAGTCGGATTGGGGTTGCTGGCCGGCTGTACGCTGTTGTTGATGGCCACGGCAATGCCATTTTTCAGCTTGACCTGACCCGAAGTCACAACTTGGTCACCTTCCTTCACGCCACTGAGAATGGCCACCTGGTCGCCACGGGTCGGCCCGGTTTGCACGAATACCTGCTTGGCCACCAGATTGCCACCTGCAGCTGAAGCATCCTTGCCGGCCGGCACCACCACGAATACGGTGGAGCCGTAGGCGTTATAGGTAATTGCTGTCTGCGGCAGGGTGAGGTAAGGCATTTGCTTGCCGGTGTCCAGGCTGGCATTGGCAAACATGCCTGGCAGCAGTTTGCGGCCCGGATTGGCAATCAAGGCTTGTACCTGCACGTTGCGGGTATTGGGGTCGACCTTGGGGTTGATGGCATTCACGCTGCCAACAAACTGTTTGTCCGCGGTGCCATCGGTTTGCACCACCACTTTCTGTCCGGTATGAATGGCAGCAAGCTGGCTTTGGGGCAGGTTGAAGTCGATATGGATCGGGTCGATCTGTTGCAGGGTGACAATCTTGTCGCCGGCATTCAGGTATTGGCCCGGATTGACGCTGGTGATGCCCACTCGTCCGGCAAACGGAGCGCGAATGGTTTTCTTGGCCACCACGGCAGCTTGTTGTGCCACTTGCGCTTTTTTGCTTTTCAGGTCAGCCGCGTCATTGTCCACTTGCGATTGGGCCACCCCTTGTACGGCCAGTTGCGCCTGGTCCCGTTTCAGGGTGATGGCCGCCAGTTCAGCAGCGGCTTCCAGCGCATGCAACTGGGCAATGTCGGCATCTGCGTTCAGTTGTACCAGTACGTCGCCAGCCTTGACGTCCTGACCGGACTGGAAAAGAACGCTGCGTACCTGGCCGGCCACTTCGCTGCTGATGTCCACACCATGTTGGGCGCTGAGGGTGCCGATGGACTTGAGTTGCGGTTGCCATTGGCTGGTGTGCGCGGTGATGGTGCTGACAACCTGTGGTGTCGGTTTGGGAGCAGCCGCCATCAGGCTGCGGATATGCATGAAGAAGCCCAGCCCCAGCACCACTACCAGCAGCACTATGCCTCCCAGCATGATGAACATTCGCTTGGTCATATTGCTTTCCTTTTTATCTCTCTAGATTGCGTGTTGTTTGTGTGCCGGGTTCAGGGACGAGCCTGAGCGGACTGCTCTGCATTGGCATCGTTGCCGTTGCGGTTCCACCAGCCTCCTCCGAGTGCCAGGAATAGCGCAGCGGAATCGGCATGACGGCTGGCACTGGCGCTGATCAGGCTGATGCGCGCCTGTTGCCAGCTGCGCTGGGCGTCCAGCAGCGCCAATTGGCTGACGGCACCCAGCCGGAAGCGTTTTTCCGTCAGCTGCAAGGTTTCGCGTGCCCGGGCTTCTGCTTCGGTTTGGGCTTGCAGAGTGCTCGCATCGGCGCTGACCGCACGCAGGCTGTCGGCTACGTTCTGGAAGCCTTTGAGTACGGTATCGCGGTACTGGGCCTGGGCTTGTTCGAATGCTGCCTCTGCCGCACGCTTTTTGGCGCGCAAGGAACCACCGTCAAACAGGGACTGGGTAACACCGGCACCGATGCTCCACAGGCTCAGTCCGGTGGTGGCCGGGCCAATAAACAAGCGCTCGCGGGTAAAGCTGCCGGTCAGGTTGATTTGCGGATACTGATTGGCAGTGGCTACGCCAACCGCAGCACCTGCCTGTTGCAGCAAGGCCTCGCTGGCGCGGATATCCGGGCGCTGGCGTACCAGTTCGGACGGCAGGGAAACAGGCAATTCGGCTGGCAGTTGCAGACTGTCCAGGGTGAATTCCGGCAGGCCCTGTTCTGACGGGAACTTGCCGATATAAACCGCCAGCTGATGGCGGGTGAGGTCCAGTGCTTTTTCCAGCGGCGAGAGCTGCGCACGGGTTTGTGCCACCAGGGTGGCTTGCGACAGCACGCTGCTGCGGGCCACGCCGCCCAGTGCGGCCTGTTTTTCCACAATGCGCAGTTGTTGTTCGCTGGCAGCGAGCATGTCTTGCGTCGCTTGCAACTGGGCGCGTTGTGACGCTTCCTGGATGGCAGTGGTCACGACGTTGTAGATCAGGGTCTGGTAAGTGGCTTCCAGCTGGTAGCGCTGATAGTCGGTAGCTGCCATCAGTCCCAGTAATTGTTGGCGGTTGGCACCGAACAGGTCCAGGGAGTAGGACACGTTCAGCCCGGCACTCAACACGTTATAGCTGTCAGGCGTACTGCCCGATAACAGCTGGTGTTGCCGACTGGCACCTAACTGGCCACTGACCGAGGGATACTGCAGCGAACCGGAAGTGGCATTGTAGTTTTCCTCGGCCTGCTTCAACGCTGCGCGCGCAGCAGTCAGGCTGGGGTTGTTCTGCAAGGCTTCGCGCACCAGTTTGTCCAGCGCCGGAGAGCGGAACAGCTGCCACCATTCGGCGGGAAGCTGCTGTCCATAAGCCAGGTGCTGGGAAATGCCGCTGTTACCAATGCCGGTGGGGCTGGCTGCGGTTTGTTGATCTGCCAGCTTGCTGCCGTAGTTTTGCATCTGGCCATCAACCATCTGCGGTGCCCGCGTGGGCGGAGTCAGCGTGCAGCCGGTCAGGCCAAGACCCAGCAGCAGGGGCAGCAAAGCGCGTTGCGCAATCAGTGTCCGGCCATGTGCTTGTCGGCCGGGAGAGGGGGTGGGATGCATCATGATGCTCCTGTTACATTTCATGCCAGGTCCCCAGGAAAGGGTGTGGGCATTGTCCTGCCTTGTGGGCGAGTTGATTCCTAAGGTTTTTCTGATCTTTGTGTCGGATGCGACGCAAGAATCAGCCGGTCGAATGCCAGCAAAAACCGGTGCCGGGCTTCGGCGTGATCTTCCGGAGTGCTGCTGTTCAGATTGCGTAGTGCGATGCCGGCAATCGTGCTGTGGAACAGCGCCAGTTCACTGGTACTGCAGCTGATGCCGTATTGCTGGAATGCTTCTTTCTTGTTGTCCAACATGCGGCGGTCAAAATCGCTGATCCACTGTTTGAGCCGCGGGTCGGTTTCTGCTGCCACGGTAACCGCCACCATCAGGCGGGCAATGCGGGTGTCACATACGTTGTTGCACATCCGCAGCCGGAAATCTTCCAGGCTGCCCAAGGCCGCAGGTTCGCTGCAGTCCTGAGCATTGATCACTAATTGACAGCCGTGTTCCACCACTACGGTTAACAAATCGTTGCGCGTGGGAAAGTAATAAGTCAGATGGCTTTGCCGCAGGCCGGCCTGGCGTGCCACCTTGCTTTGGCTAAACCCCATGATTCCGTCATGAAGAAGGACTTCCAAGGCGGCTTCAATCAGCAGGGTGCGCCGGTCCTTGTCCGTCTCTGGCGGATTGGTCTGTCTGGATGCTGGGGGTGATGACATGGCATTTGGTTGAATTACCAAAACCCATAGAAGCTAACAATGTTTAATCCCCAAATCCAGTCCTTGCGGTCGAATTTTTTGCGCGGGCAGTCAAATATAGCTATTTGATGCAAATTTGATACAGAACAAACAGGGGATGTGAGTGGTGCGATGCCGGTTTTTTCCGGCTTGGCACGATGGCAGTGTGGGGATGTATGTTTATGACAAATAAATTAAAATTTATAAAAATAAATGTAAATGTCATTTTTGTCAGGCAAAAAATCAAGGGCTACCCTATATCAGCTTTGGTCAAACAAGTTTTGATTCAGGTCATGTTTTGCCTGATTAGTTCTCCGCAATCCGGTTGAAGCTGCTTAAGTAGCAGGCTTGGCTAGCTGACGTGAACGTAAGACAAAGTTGGCAGCCAACAATAAGCCGACACTTCAGAACGGCACGACGCTCGATAAAACACCAGGCCGCAACAGGCCGGAAATTGCAAGGGAACAACAAGTGGAACAACGTATTCACCATGCCGGTCTGGCAGGGAAAATCATGTCGGCTGAAGAGGCCGCCGCACACATCCAGCCGGGTATGACCGTGGGCATGAGCGGGTTTACTGGCTCCGGCTACCCCAAGGCAGTGCCACTGGCGCTGGCTGGCCGCATGGAGGCAGCGCAGGAACGAGGCGAGAAATTTGCCTTGCGTGTGCTCACCGGTGCGTCCACCGCACCGGAGCTGGATGGCGCACTGGCCAAGGCGGGCGGCATTGATTTTCGCCTGCCCTACCAGTCCGACCCGGAGCTGCGTGCGCGCATCAACCGTGGCGAGATCGACTACATGGACGTGCACCTGGGGCAGGTGGCGCAGTACACCTGGTTTGGCTTTCTGGGCAAGATCGACCTGGCGGTGGTGGAAGTGGCGGGCATTTTGCCTGATGGCCGGCTGATTCCGTCCACCTCCATCGGCAATAACAAGACTTGGCTGGATCTGGCCGACAAGGTGATTCTGGAAGTCAACAGCACCCAGCCCTTGGGGCTGGATGGCATGCATGACATCTACTACGGCACCGCCTTGCCGCCCAATCGCCAGCCGATTCCGCTGACCCAGGCGGGCGACCGCATCGGCGAGCCCTATTTGCGCGTAGACCCGGCCAAGGTGGTGGCGGTGGTGCAAACCCATGCACCGGATCGGCTGGGGCGTTTCACGCCGCCGGATGAAACCAGCCAGCGCATTGCCGGGCATCTGGTGGAATTCCTCCAGCATGAAATCAGGATGGGCCGTTTGCCGGAAAACCTGCTGCCGCTGCAATCCGGCGTGGGCAATATCGCCAATGCGGTGCTGGGTGGCTTGCGTGATGGCGGCTTTACCAATCTGACAGCGTTTACCGAGGTGATTCAGGACGGCATGCTGGATCTGATCCGCACCGACACCATCCGCATGGCCTCGGCTACCGCCTTGTCGCTCAGCCCGGAAGGCGTGCAGGAGTTCGCCCGCAATATCGACCACTACCGCGAGCGCATCGTGTTGCGGCCGCAGGAAATCTCCAACCATGCCGAGCTTGTGCGCCGTCTGGGCTGCATCGGCATCAATGGCATGGTGGAGGCGGACATGTACGGCAACGTCAACTCCACTCATGTGGCAGGCACCTCCATCATCAATGGCATTGGCGGGTCTGGCGACTTTGCCCGTAACGGCTTTTTGTCCTGCTTTGTTACTCCCAGCACCGCCAAAAACGGCGCGATTTCCTGCATCGTGCCCATGGTCAGCCATGTCGATCACACCGAGCACGACGTCTGCATCATCGTCACCGAACAGGGACTGGCCGACTTGCGCGGCTTGTCGCCCAAGCAGCGTGCGCGCAGTGTGATTGCCAACTGTGCGCATCCGGATTATCGCCCGCTGCTGCAGGATTACTTCGACCGCGCCTGCCACGCCAGCAAGGGCAAGCACACGCCGCATCTGCTGGGAGAGGCATTGTCCTGGCATGGGCGGCTGGTGGAGCAGGGCAGCATGCGGCCCTGATTGCAGGCTGGCCTGATCAGGCTGTGGGCGGAGCGTATTGTGCTTGTTGCGCCTGTTCCGGCAGCGCTGCCGCACACACCTGGTTACGGCCTGCTGCCTTGGCTCGGTAGAGGGCCTGGTCGGCACGTTCGATGACATGCTCCAGAGTTTCACCCCTTTGCCACACCGCATGGCCGGCAGACAGGGTCAGCTGCAACTGCTGGCCCTGGCGTAGCTGTACGGGTTTGCTGGCCATTTGGCGGCGGAGGGCTTCTGCCATCTGCGCTGCTCCACCGGCATCGGTCTGTGGCAGCAATACGCAGAATTCCTCCCCACCATAACGCGCAGCAATATCGGCAGGTCGCGACACACTGGCCATGATCCGTCCCACCTGGCTCAGCGCCATATCGCCATTGGCATGTCCGAAGCGGTCATTGACCTGCTTGAAGTGGTCCAGATCGAGCATGATGACCGCGTAGGCTGTGCCATTTTCCTGTGCGATGAGTTGCTGCGCCAGTTGCAGGAAGGCAGCCCGGGTATACAGGCCGGTAATGCCATCGCGGCGCGTTTGCTCCAGCGTTTCCCGCTGCTGGCGGTCATGCACCATGGCAAAAAAGGCAATCGAGGCCCCCACCAGCCCTACCGCACCGGTCAGTAATGCCCCGATCTGCGGCATGGCATGAGCCTGCAGGGCCACGCTGTCGGCTTGTGCAGTCAGGCTGACCAAGGCACGCAGGCCATAGGCGCTGGCAAGTGTCAGCAGCATGGCGCAGGCCAGCCATACTGCAGTGGCACGCGGACGATGGGCATGACGCAGGGTCTGGGTGGCAGCGATGGTTAATTGCGCGGCCAATGCCAGGCTGAGGGTAAATACAGCGATGTGGCGCGGCTGATTCAGGTAGTACACCAGCAGGATGCCACTCATGCCGAACAGATTGCTGCTCAGTCCCAGCCGCCATGGCGGGCGAAAGCCGTGCAAGCGGGCATGTGCCAGCAGGCTGCAGAACGATCCGAACAAGACCAGGCTGTTTGCCACCAGAAAGCTCAGAAACCAGCTGACATGGCCGCGCAGGAAAAACAGTACAAAGGCAATGCCGACACTGGCCGTGCCGCTGGCCCAGGCACCCAGCCCCAGCGACTGGCGCTGGTTGGCCAGTGCCATGCTCCAGGAAATAGTCGACAACATCAGTGCCAGGGCACCGATGGAAAAGATCAGTGTGCTTGGATCCAGCGCGAGGCCGGGGAGAATTTCCAAGATCGCTCCCGCAATCGGTGGTTAGGATAGGGAGCGAGCTTGATCGTTTATTGTGTTGCTGGCAACAAGGTTTTCACGTGTGGCGCTTGGACGGACAGGGTGAAACCACTTGCCAGCTGCACGCGGGCAGACGTTATGTCACTCGACACAGCTCCACCACCTGTTTGCTGCGCAAGGCCTGGGTGATGGCAAGGCCAATGCGGGTGGCTTCGGTGGCATCGGTGAGACTCAGCGCCAGCGGTTGGTCGTACAGCACGGCATCGACAAAATGCTGGGCTTCGCTGACAAAGGCCTCGGCAAAACGCTGGTAGAAATCCTGCACGCATTCATTGCGCACGCCGTGGACATCGCTGATGTCCACCCGGTTAGCGCGCGGATTGGCGCCCACGGTCAGCCGTCCGGCGGTGGCAAAGATTTCGGTCAGGGTTTCATGGCCATGCGCCTGGGTGCGCGAGGCATAGAAGCAGGCCAGCTTGCCATCGGCAAATTCCAGCATGGCCACGCCATTGTCCACATCGCCACAATCGGCCAGTGCCGGGTGCAAGGCATTGGTGCCGGTGGCCCAGACACGGACCGGTTTGGGCGAACCCAGCAGCCAGCGCGCCAGGTCGATATCGTGAATGCTGCAATCCATGAAAATGCCGCCGCTGCTGGGGGCAAACTTCACAAAAAAGCCGTTTTCATCGTTCAGATCGCAGGTTTGTGAGCGCAGTAGATAGGCCTGGCCCACCAGTCCCTGTTGCAGCTTGTCCGCCGCATCCTGATAGCTGGCATCAAAGCGGCGCACAAAACCCACCATGGCCTTGAGCTGCGGGCAATCCGCCGCCACGGCTTCCACCTTCTGACAATCTTCCACATTCAAGGCCAGCGGTTTTTCGCAAAACACATGCTTGCCAGCGCGCAGGCAGGCGATGATCTGCTCGGCATGCAGTGCGGTGGGGGTGACCAGAAATACCGCATGTACATCAGGCTCGGCCAGCATGGCCTCCAGTGTGTGGTGGCGGTGTACGCCGGGCAGATTTTCTGCAGCCCAGCCCAGTTCTTCATCCAGCGGTGAGCATGCAGCCACCAGCCGGGCACCACGAATGCGGTGGCGCAGATTGAGCGCATGACGACGACCAAGCCGACCCAGGCCGACAATACCGATATTAAGTTCAGACATGACATCTCCCTGCCCGCCGGCAGTTTGGGCGGCGGGCATGTGATAGAGGAAGGGAAGGCTTACAGCTGGATCAGGCGGTTTTCCTGCCAGGAGCGGGTGGCGGCATCGGCCAGTTCCAGCGCCTTGACGCCGTCTTCCACCGTGGTGCGCGGGGCAAGGCCGCGCTGCACCACATCAAAGAAGTGGGCCATTTCCAGTGCATAGGCGGCGCGGTAACGCTCCAGGAAGAAGTGTTCCGGCAGGTCGGTACTGACCTGCTGGCCGCCATAGGCAGTGACTTCGGTAGGGCGGTGATTACCGGCCTGCAACATGCCCAGGCTGCCCAGCACTTCAAAACGCTGGTCGTAGCCATAGGCGGCACGGCGGCTGGTGTTGATCTGGCACAGGCGGCCGGAACGGGTGCGGATGGTGACGGCGGTGGTGTCGGCGTCCCCTGCCTCGCCAATGGCCGGGTCGGTCAGCACGCTGGCGGTGGCCTGCACACTGACGGCTTCGTCAGCCAGAATCCAGCGGCAGATGTCGAAGTCGTGAATCAGCATGTCCTTGAAAATGCCGCCGGAGCGCTTGATGTAGTCCACCGGTGGGGCACCCGGGTCGCGGCTGGTGACTACCAGCACTTCTGGCTGGCCGATTTCACCGGCTTCGATGCGCGCTTTCACGGCGGCAAAAGTTGGGTCGTAGCGGCGCTGGAAGCCGATCAGGCAGGCTACGCCGGCTTCTTTCACCGCTGCGGCGCATTGACGGGCACGCTCCAGTGTCAGGTCCACCGGCTTTTCGCAGAAGATGGCCTTGCCGCGCGCAGCGGCACGCAGGATGAGGTCGGCATGGGTATCGGTACTGGAGGCAATCACCACTGCGCCCACTTCCGGGTCGGCCAGTGCGCTGTCGATGTCGGCCACGCTGGCATCATATTGTGCCGCCAGTTCCTGTGCAGAAGGCTGGTGGGTATCGACGACATACTTCAGGCGTGCGCCGGGCTGGGCAGCCAGGTTGGCGGCGTGGATCTTGCCGATACGGCCGGCTCCGAACAGGGCTACTGCGGTCATTGCTGTCTCCTCATGCGTGTTGTTGGCCAACCGTGCAGTTGATTGGCTTGCTTGCTGAGCAGTATATGTTAGAAAATAATTTCTGAAAAATATTTATTTGGAAATTTTATTTTCTGTGGTGTGCGATAAAAAAACCACAGCAGCCATGAGGCAGCTGTGGCAAGTCCGAGGAAGTGTGCTGCAGAAAACGCGAGGAAAATCAGTAGAAGTCAGGGTGATCGGGCATGTTGATGTCTACCACTGCGCCATTCTTTTGCGCCTGCACGCAGGCATCCGCAGCTACGGCTGCGGCATAACCATCCCAGGCTGAGGGGCCGGTGAGGGTTCCGGCCTGCACACCGTCAATGAATGCTTGCAGCTCCACGTCGTAAGCGGCGATGAAGCGCTGTTTCCAGTCGGTGAGGATAGTGGTGGAATAACTGGCGGCGCTGCGCAGCGGCACGCTGGATGGCTCTGGCAG
Source organism: Aquitalea sp. LB_tupeE (assembly GCF_013391415.1). Lineage (GTDB taxonomy): Bacteria > Pseudomonadota > Gammaproteobacteria > Burkholderiales > Chromobacteriaceae > Aquitalea. The sequence goes on along the minus strand of NZ_JACAXB010000008.1, from coordinate 44,497 downwards.
GCTGGCAATGCCGGTTTCGCCGACGATCTGACACTGGATGTCATAGCCGTACTGGCAGTTGACGAAGATTTCCACGTCGATACGCACGCCGCTGCGGGTTTCCAGCAGCACGATCTGCGGGTCGGCCAGATGGGGCAGGGCGTGGCTGCTCTTGCGCGGGAATACCACCTGCGCCGATACATAGTCTTCCTCCAGCAGCCAGCGCAATACGTCCAGCTCGTGTATCAGCGTGTCGGTAATGGCCATGGGCGTGGTGTAGCTTTCGCCTACGGATGGATTGCGATGGGCGCAGTGCAACATCAGCGGCGCACCAATACGGCCTTCCTGCAGTACTTGCTTGAGCGCACGGTAACCAGTGTCATAGGGACGCATGAAGCCAACTTGCACCAGCCGTTTGCCATGTGCCAGTTCGGCATTAACGATGCGCATGCAGCCCTCGGCAGTGACTGCCAGCGGTTTTTCGCAGAATACCGGTTTGCCGGCGGAAATGGCGGCCAGCACAAATTCTTCATGGCTGGGGCCCCAGGAGGTGACCAGAACGGCCTCTACTGCCGGGTCGCTAATCAGTGCCTGCCCGCTGTCGTGCACGCGGGCAGTTAGCTGGTATTGCTGCACCGTAGCCTCGGCTTGCAAGGGGTTGATATCATGGACGGCCACCACGCTTGCGCCGGACAGGGTCTGGCTGATGCGGCGGATATGGTCCTGCCCGATGGCTCCTGTGCCGATGACGCCAATGGCTAAAGTCATGTTTGTCTCCTTGATCTTGTTTATCGTGTGATGGGTTTCAAGCGGCCAGTTGCTGGCGGATGTAGTCCATGCTGTTACGCAGCAGGGTTTCGCTGTCCGGTGCTTCCATGATGTCGCTGGCAAAGGGTTCGAACGACACCGCCCCCTGATAGCCGCGCGCCAGCAGTTCTATCAGCTGCGGAATATTGCCCAGCCGGTCGGCACTGCCCACCAGCACGCGGTGACCATCGCGCATTTCATTGCTGGCCAATGCCGTGGATTCCACGCCGGAGATGTGTACCAGCCCGGTCAGCTCCGGAAAGAAAATGTCCTCGCCAGCCAGGTGGTGGTGGAAGGTGTCGTGTACCAGGCGGAAATGGCGTTCACCGGCGGCGGCGTAAATGGCGGTGACGGCGGCTGATTTGCGACGCAGTGCGCATTCCTCGAAGCCCAGCGGCTCCACCAGTCCGGTGATGCCGTGGTCGTCCAGAATCGGTTTCAGCTGTTTGAGCGCATGGATAAGGTCCTGCTGGCGCTGGCTGGCACTGCGGGCATCGTCACGGCTGTTGAGCGGGCACATCACCAGCGCCTGGGCACCACAGTCGCGGGCATAGGCGGCCAGCTGTACGGCACGCTGTTGCAGGTCGGCGTCAAAAACATCAAACGGGTAGAGCGCGTTGATGGTGCGGATGGTGATGCCGGCTTCGGCTGCTGCATCGCGCAGCTGGGTGGCCGGGGTGCCATTGCTGATTTCCACGCCGTTCAGGTCGTTGCGGATTTCAATGTCGGTCACACCCAGACGGCGGCACATGGCCAGATAGTCGGGAAAGGACAGGCGCGGTGCGCTGATGCGGTTGATGGCAAAACGGATGCTGTTGTTCATGGTGGGCTTTCTGCGGGTGAGGGGGCTTACTGCGATTGCCAGTTGCGGTAGTGCTTATCCAGGTAGCGCTGCATTTCGCTCAGCATGAAGCGCGACGATGCGTCGGCGCGTTCCTCCCAGGCAAATACGCAGGAGGACAGCACACCGTCAAAACCGATGTCAGCCAGGGTGGCAAAAAACACATCCCAGTCGATTTCGCCCTGGCCGATATCCAGATGCTGATGCACGCGTACATTGGCGCCGGGTGGATTGACGATATAGCGCAGGCCGGATGAGGCCTTGTGGTTGAAGGTGTCGGCCACACGTACATGGGCCAGTACCGGCGCGGCTGCGCGCAGCATGGCGCCCATGTCGTCGCCGTAATAGAAAGTGTGCGGCGCGATATAGGACAGCTTCACATTGGGTGAGCCAATCACCTGCACAATGTCCAGAGCGGGCTGGAAAGTTTCGATCCAGTCTTCCGGATGCGGCTCGATGGACAGTTGCAGGCCTTCGCGCTCGATAATCGGCACCAGTTCTTCCATGGAACGCCAGAATGCAGCTTCGCATTGCTCTGGCGTATTGATGCCGGCGCCCAGTCCTGCCGAGCGTTCTGGCGCTGCACCACGGCCAAATTCGGAAATCAGGGTGTCGCATTCCAGCTCCACGGCAATTTCGATGGCTTTCTTCCAGTATTTCATCGCCGCCTGGCGTTCATCTTCAAACGGGCTGGCCCAGCGGTACATCGGTTGTAGCGTGGCCAGGCTGACACCGTGTTCGCGCATGGCCTGCTTGAAACCGGCCAGCCGTTCACTATTGGCACGTGGCATGGCCCACCATTGCAGCAGGTCGGCGCGCGGGGATAGTTCGATGTGGCGGTAACCCAGTTCGGCCGTCTTGCGGCACAGTTCCGGCAGGCTGAGGTGCCGGTGCATGTACGGGTCCAGGGCAAGCTTCATGTCGTCCTCCATTTCTTGTGGTGTTGGCTGCTTGTCATGTTGCAGTGCATCTAATGCCAAACGGCTATGGCCTTGTGGTAAAAGGGCTGCAGCGTGGTGTCCTGGGAGGCAATCTAGGGCAAGGCCTGCACGGTTTCAGTTGCTGAATTGACGATAAATCGTCAAGGTGAGCGGCTGGTGCCACCCCATTCGTCTGCAGGAGCCCGCCGATGAGCAGCCCGCCACGTCGCAAGAAAACTGCCCGTTTCATTGAAATCGCCTCTCAGGCCGGGGTGAGTGTGGCCACGGTGGACCGGGTGTTGAACGAACGTGGCAGCGTGTCGGCCCAGGCGCGTGCCAAGGTGGTAGCCGCCGCGCGTGCGCTGGCGGTGCCACGGCTGTTGCCCGACACCCGCCATGGGCTGATTCATCTGGATATCCTGCTACCGGACAACCCCTCACCCTTCTTCCGTCGCTTGCGTCAGGCTTTGCAACAGGCTTTGCCTCTGCTGGACCAGCGGGTGGTGGTGCACCTGCAGACCGTGGGCGAGAAAGACGAAGCCGGCCTGTTGCGCGCATTGCGCGCGCGGCCCTACCGGCGTCACGGCCTGATTGTGGCGGCACCGGATACCCCGGCGGTGCGCCAAGCCCTGCAAGCGGCTATTCAACGGGGCGAACAAGTCGCGCTGGTGGTGAGCAATGTGGCCGATCTGCCACAGGCGCACTATGTCGGCATCGACAACCACGCTGCCGGGCGCACCGCAGGCTGGTTGCTGGGCCGGCTGTGCCGCCAGCCCGGACGGGTGCTGCTGCTGTCCAGTCGCCCGGATTACCGTGGCCACCTGGAGCGGGCCAGCGGCTGTGCCGAGGTGCTGGCACAGGGCTTTCCCCATTTGCGTTGCGATCAGGTGGCCACCGCCACCCATGACGATGCGGACCGTTGCTATGCCGCCGTCAGCCATGCCTTCAAGCAGGGCCAGCCGATTGCCGGTATTTATAACAGCGGAGCGGGCTCACCCGGCATCGAGGCCGCGCTGCGTCGCTATGCCATTCACGACAAGGTGTGCTGGGTGACACACGAGCTGTCGGACGACCACCAACAGTATTTGCAACAGGGGCTGCTGGATGTGGTGATCGACCAGGACCCGGATGGCCAGGCCATCAAGGCCTTGCAACAGCTGCTGGCCACCCTGGACATGTGGCCGGTGGAGGGGGAAATCGGCCCGGCGCAGTTCCGTTTGTACCTGGCAGAAAACATGACACCCTGGCCCTACCTGCCGGGCTGATCACGCCATGATCAGGAAAATGTTTTCCAAAAAAAATAAAAATGAAAAATAATTTGCAAATGTGCTGGAATCTTATATCGTAGCGGCTGACACCTCCCTTACCGACATCAAGCCCGGCCCGGTGCCGCCCCACCGCCTGCTGGCTGCTTGCCCTCTGGAGAAGCAATGTGAAAACCGTACGTCTCACCGTGGCCCAGGCGCTGGTGCGCTATCTGGCTGCGCAGTTTGTCACCATGCCGGATGGCAGCCGGGAGCGGCTGTTTGGCGGTGTGTGGGCCATTTTCGGTCACGGCAATGTGGCTGGTCTGGGTGAAGCCTTGCAGGCCGCGCAGGATGTGCTGCCCACCTTGCGCGCCCACAACGAGCAGGGCATGGCCTTGGCCGCCACGTCATATGCCAAGGCGCATTTCCGCCGCCGCATGATGGCGGTCAGCACCTCGATCGGCCCCGGTTGTACCAATCTGGTCACTGCTGCGGCGGTGGCGCACGTCAATCGCCTGCCCATGCTGTTGCTGCCGGGGGATGTGTTCATTTCACGTGCCCCGGACCCGGTATTGCAGCAGGTGGAAGATTTTCAGGATGGCGGTGTGTCGGCGGTGGATTGCCTGCGCCCGGTTTCCCGCTACTTCGACCGCATCGTGGTGCCATCCCAGTTGCTGACCGCCTTGCCCCGCGCCATCGCCACGCTCACCGACCCGGCACAATGCGGCCCGGTAACACTGGCCCTGCCACAGGATGTGCAGGCGCAGGCTTTTGACTGGCCGGAAGCCTTCTTTGCCGAGCGCGATATCCACTTCCGTCAGCCTCCGGCCGAACCCACTGAACTGGCTGCTCTGGCGAGTTTGCTACGCCAGGCCAAGCGCCCGCTCATTGTGTGCGGTGGCGGGGTACTGTACAGCGCAGGTGGTGCTGACGCGCTACGCCAGTTTGTCGAAACACATGGAATTCCGGTTGGTGAGAGTCAGGCGGGCAAGGGGGCACTGAGATGGGACCATCCGCTGCTGGCCGGTTCCATCGGCGTGACGGGTTCCCCGGCTGCCAATGAGCTGGCCGGTCAGGCCGACTTGGTGCTGGCAGTGGGCAGCCGTTTGCAGGACTTCACCACCGGCTCGCACACGCTATATGCGCAGGCCACGCTGTTGTCCATCAATGTGAATGGCTTTGATGCCATCAAATGGGGTGGGCACAGCCTGCAATGTGATGCCGCCGTTGGGCTGGCCGCGCTGAGTGCTGCGCTGGAAGGCTGGCAGGCGGATAGCGACTGGACTGCCCACAGCCAGCGGCTGTGCAATGGCTGGCGGCGGCAGGTGGACGAAATTGTGCGCAGCCCGCGTGCCAACTTGCCTACCTATGCCGAGGCTATTGGCGCGGTACAGGCCTCGGCGGCAGATTCGGCCGAACGCGACATCGTGGTGTGCGCTGCCGGTACGCTGCCGGCCGAACTGCACAAGCTGTGGCGCACCAGTACGCCAGGTGGTTATCACATGGAGTACGGCTTTTCCTGCATGGGTTACGAAGTGGCCGGTGGCCTGGGGGTGAAGATGGCCCGGCCAGAACGTGAAGTCATCGTGATGGTGGGCGATGGCAGCTATTTGATGCTGAACAATGAACTGGCCACTTCGGTGATGCTGGGGCACAAGATCATCGTGGTGCTGCTGGACAATGCTGGCTACGCCTGCATCAACCGTTTGCAGCAGGCCTGCGGCGGCGCACCCTTCAATAATATGCTGGCCGACTGCCTGCACGGCGAACACGGCATTCCGCAGATCGACTTTGCCCAGAATGCCCGCTCGTTGGGGGCCGAGGCCGAAACGGTGAGCTCGGTGGCCGAACTGCTGGCCGCCATGGTGCGTGCCCGGGCATCCAGCCGCAGTTATCTGATACAGCTGCGCATCGATGGTCCGCAATGCACGCCGGAAGGCGGCAGCTGGTGGGAGGTGGGCATTCCGGAAGTATCCGAACGCGAAGCGGTACGCAGTGCCCGCGCCGACTACGAGCAAGCCCGTTTGCGTCAACGGCAGTAGCACAGCAACGACATAAATAAGGAGCGAGACAGTGCAGCAATTTGACGTGCGTATCGGCATCAATCCCATTTCCTGGAGTAACGACGACCTGCCGCAACTGGGTGGCCATATCCCGCTGGAGACCTGTCTGCAGGAGGGCGCGGAAATCGGCTATGCCGGCTTCGAGCTGGGCAACAAGTTTCCCAAAGACCCGCAGGCACTGCGCGACAAGATGGCCGAATACGGCGTGGCGGTGGTGTCCGGCTGGCATTCCGGCCATCTGGCAAACGGCACGGTTGAGCAGGAAATAGCCGCCGCGACGGCGCATGTGGACAAGCTGGTTTACAACGGCTGCCAGGTGCTGGTGTATGGCGAAGTAGCCGGTTCAGTGCAGGGCCAGCAGCAAACCCCGTTGTCACAACGCCCGCGTTTTACCAGTCAACAGCAATGGCAGGATTACGCCGCGCGACTGGATGCCTTTGGCGCCTGGCTGAACGGCAGGGGCATCACTCTGGCTTATCACCATCACATGGGTGCGTATTGCGAAACCAGTGCCGACCTGGACGTGCTGATGTCCCTCACCGGGCCGGATGTCGGCCTGCTGTTTGATACCGGCCACATCACTTTTGCCGGGGGGGACGCCTATGTCGAGCTGCTCAAGCATGTGGACCGGGTGGTACATGTGCACTGCAAGGATGTAAGACGGGCGGTAATGCAACAGGCCAAGGCAGAAAACTGGAGCTTTCTGGACGCTGTGCTCAAGGGGGTGTTTACCGTACCGGGCGACGGCATGATCGACTTCGCCCCCATTCTCGCCACGCTGCAGCGCCATGGCTACCGTGGCTGGTTGGTGGTGGAAGCCGAGCAGGACCCGGCGCTGGCACCCAGCTATGAATACGCCAAGAAGGGCTATGACTATCTGGCTGCCTTGTGTGCCAGCCTGCGCCAGCCGGTTGTTGCCTGAAAACGCTTGTTGCCAGTACAACTGGTCGCGTTGTCAGTAGCCATGCCATGTCGGCATGGCTTTTTCATTTTTTCGCCCTTGCTGTTGCATTTGTGCCCGGTTAAAACCCGTTAAATCAATGGGATGGCCATGCTGTGCATGGCGCTGTTGCAGGACCCTGGTTTGCAGGGGCAACTGGTTCATCTGGCAAAATATAGAAAAATATTTCTATGTGCAATGCAGCATGAAATTTTATTTGCAATATTGATGCGGCTCACTTATCTTAGCTGCACGACAACACGATATGCGCTTCGCATTGCACTGCAACATGAGCGGTCGGCGGCATGTCGGGATCGAACCCACACCATAAGGACAGGAGACGCATCAATGAAACGCATCACCAAGCTTGCTGGTTCCGCAGTGTTCTTTTCCCTCACCATGCTGGCCATGCCGGCATCCGCCGCCAAACTGGGCGTGACCATGTCCGCCTTTGACGACAACTTCCTCACCGTGCTGCGCAATAACATGAAAACCTATGCAGGCAGCCAGAAGGGTGTGGACATCCAGTTTGAAGATGCGCAGAACGACGTCGGCCGCCAGCTTAGCCAGGTACAAAACTTCATTGCCCAGAAAGTGGATGCCATCATCGTCAATGTGGTGGATACCGATGCCACGCCGAAAATCACCAAGCTGGCGCAAAGCGCCGGCATCCCGCTGGTGTACGTAAACCGCATGCCGGCTGACAAGACCCTGCCCGCCAAGGTGGCCTTTGTCGGCTCCAACGAGGCCGAATCCGGCACCGTGCAAATGAAAGAGGTATGCCGCCTGATGAAGGGCAAGGGCAATATCGTGGTGATGATGGGCGACCTGGCCAACCAGGCCGCGCGTCAGCGTACCAAGGATGTGGAAGAAGTCATCGCCAAGGCCCCGTGTAACGGCATCAAGATTGTGGAAAAACAGACTGCCAAATGGTCGCGTACCGATGGCCGCGACCTGATGATGAACTGGCTGAGTGCCGGTCTGCAGTTTGACGCCGTGGTGTCGAATAACGACGAAATGGCCCTGGGTGCCATCCAGGCGCTCAAGTCCGCCAAGCGTCTGGACAAAACCATCGTGGCTGGCGTGGATGCCACCCAGGATGCCCTCACCGCCATGAAAAACGGCGAGCTGAAAGTCACCGTGTTCCAGAATGCCGCCGGTCAGGGCAAGGGTGCGGTAGACACCGCGCTGAAACTGTCGCGTGGCGAGAAGCTGCCGTCCATGATCTGGGTACCGTTCGAGCTGGTGACCCAGGCCAACCTGAAGAACTACCAGTCGCGCAACTAATGCTGAAGCGGGCGGCCGCAGCAGTGTGCCGCCCGGTACTCAAGGAGGAGAGCAAGCCATGTTGAGCCTGGCCCCGGAAAAACCGAAAGCAGCTGCAGCGTCCCACCCGCCCGTGGAGCGCGAAACGCTGCTGATTGAAGTGGAAGGCGTACGCAAGGCTTTCCCCGGTGTAGTGGCGCTGGATGATGTGTCCTTCCGCCTGCGCGCCGGCACCGTGCATGCACTGATGGGCGAAAACGGCGCTGGCAAGTCCACGCTGATGAAGATTCTGGCCGGGGTGTATATCCCGGACAAGGGCGTGTACCGCCTGCACGGCCGCGACATCGCGCTGACTTCGCCGCTGGACGCGCTGGAAAACGGCATCGCCATGATCCATCAGGAACTCAACCTGATGCCCTTCATGAGCATTGCCGAAAACATCTGGATCCGCCGCGAGCCGCTGAACCGCTTCGGCCTGATCGACCACGCCAGGATGTACCAGATGACCCGCGAGCTGTTTGCCCAGCTGTCCATCGATCTGGACCCCGAGGCCAAGGTGGCCAGCCTGAGCATTTCCAGCCGCCAGATGGTGGAGATTGCTCGCGCGGTGTCGTACAACTCCGACGTGCTGATCATGGATGAACCCACGTCAGCGCTGACCGAGCACGAAGTCGCCCATCTGTTCCGCATCGTGCGCATGCTGCGTGAGCAGGGCAAGGGCATCATCTACATCACCCACAAGATGAACGAGCTGTTCGAGATTGCCGACGAGGTATCGGTATTCCGTGATGGCCATTTCATCGGCTGCAAGCGGGTGGAACAGCTTAGCCATGATGAAGTGATCCGCATGATGGTGGGGCGCGAAATCACCGAGATGTTCCCCAAAACCATCGTGCCGATTGGCGAGGTAGCGCTGGAAGTGGAACACCTCACCCTGGATGGCGTGTTCCACGATGTGTCCTTTTCCGTGCGCCAGGGGGAAATCCTTGGTGTGGCAGGGTTGATCGGCTCTGGCCGCAGCAATGTGGCGGAAACCCTGTTTGGCGTCAGCCCGGCCAGTAGCGGCCAGATCCGCATCAATGGCCAGGCCGTGAGTGTGGACTCCCCGCGCACCGCCATGCAGCACGGCATGGCTTTTCTGACCGAAGACCGCAAGGACACCGGCTGTTTTCTCAACCTGAGCATTCAGGAAAACATGCAGATATCGGTGCTGGGCGGTGACAACCTCAAGGCCGGTTTTGTCCGCCAGCAGGCGCTGGACAGCATGTGCGCAGCCATGTCTGGCACCTTACGGGTGAAAACGCCGAATCTGGACGAGCGCATCGAAAACCTGTCCGGTGGCAACCAGCAAAAAGTGCTGATTGGCCGCTGGCTGCTGACCAACCCGAAAATACTGATTCTGGATGAGCCCACCCGTGGCATCGACGTGGGTGCCAAGGCGGAAATCCACAAGCTGATCTGCAAACTGGCCGGGCAGGGTGTGGCTGTCATCATGATTTCGTCCGAGCTGCCCGAGGTCCTGGGCATGAGCGACCGCATCATGGTCATGCACGAGGGCAGGGTGACCGGCATTGTCGACCGGGCCGACGCGACCCAGGTCAGCATCATGACACTGGCTGCCGGCTGACATTGCCGCCAGCGAGGAAAAGCACAATAACAGCAGGAGAAGACAACATGTCAATCAGCAATACGCAGCCGCTGGACAAGGCAGCAAAATCCGGCGCATTTGGCTTCAAGCTTCCCGCTGAAGCACGCATCTTCATGGTGCTGCTGGGCGTGGCCCTGATATTCGAACTGTTGGGCTGGCTGTTCGTCGGCCAAAGCTTCATCGCCAACAAGGAAAGACTGATCGTGATGGTGCTGCAAGTGTCGGTGATCGGCATCATCGCGGTGGGCGTCACCCAGATCATCATCATGGGTGGTATCGACCTCTCGTCCGGCTCGGTGGTGGCGCTCACCGCCATGGTATCGGCCAGTCTGGCGCAAACTTCAGACTTTGCCCGTGCGGTATTCCCCGCGCTGACCGACCTGCCGGTGCTTGCACCGCTGGCTGCCGGTTTGCTGGTGGGGCTGGTGTGCGGCCTGATCAACGGCACGGTGATAGCCAAAACCGCCATTCCGCCCTTCATCGCCACATTGGGGGTGATGGTGACCGCACGCGGCATGGCCAAGTGGTATACCAAGGGTGAACCCATCAGCATGCTGTCGGACAACTACGCGGCAATCGGGGCAGGGATCAATCCGGTCATCATTTTCCTGGTAACGGCGCTGGTGTTCCATATCATCCTCAGCTACACCCGTTACGGCAAATACACCTATGCCATTGGTGCCAACCGTGCCGCTGCGCGGGTGGCCGGCATCAATGTCAACCGTCACCTGATTCTGGTGTATACCGTGGCCGGCCTGCTGTCCGGCCTGGCCGGGGTGGTCACATCGGCGCGCGCCGTGTCCGGTCAGGCTGGCATGGGCATGATGTACGAGCTTGACGCGATTGCCGCTGCGGTCATCGGTGGCACCTCGCTCAATGGTGGTCTGGGCAAGATTACCGGCACGGTGATCGGCACGCTGATTCTGGGTACCATGACCTCCGGCTTCACCTTCCTGCGTATCGACGCTTATTACCAGGAAATCGTCAAAGGCATCATCATCGTGGTGGCCGTGGTGGCAGACCAATACCGCCAGCGTAACCGCCGCAGCTGATCGTCCCGCATCACACAGCGGGGGTGGCAGCAGTTAAACTGTCGCCGGCGTCACACTCCGCTGACTGCATGCGGCATGGCAATGCGGCAACAATCTTTCAGCAGGGTGTTGATCGGGAAGGTAAGCCTTCCCGTTTTTTCATTGTTGCGGAATCGTGTTGTGAGCGTGAAACAAGTTGTACGCCCCGGGCTGGCTGAAGCCACGCTGGTACTGGTGACCCTGATTGCTGGTTTTGGCTGGCTGTGTTCCAAGGAAGTGTTGCGCGGCATGCCCCCCTTGCTGTTTCTGGGCGTGCGTTTTGGCAGCGCAGGTGTGCTGCTGACCGCACTGGCACGCACACGCGCCCAGCCTTGGCCATGGCATTTACCTGCCACCAGCAAATGGAGTGCACTGATGCTGGCCTTGGCCATGGTGCTGTGGATGCTGGCCCTGCAGCAAAGCAACAACCTGGGCGTGGGTGCCTTCATCGGCAGCCTGGGTGTGGTATTGGCACCAGTGCTGGCGCGGCTGATGTTTGGCACCGTGCTGCTGGCGCAAACCTTGTGGGCCATGCCGCTGGCCGCGCTGGGGGTGGCGGCCATGGCCTTGCATGGTGGCTGGCAGCTGGGTGCGGCCGACAGCCTGTTTCTGGCTTCGGCCGTGGCGATGTCGGTGTTTCTCAATCTGAACGGCAGGGCAGGGGCGAAGGCGCCGGCATTGAGTCTGACCGCCTTGCAGCTGCTGCTGGCGGGACTGGCCGGTTTGCTCGGCAGTGTGCTGGTGGAGCACTGGCCATCCCGACTAAGCGGCGGGGTGACGGCCTGGCTGCTGGTAAGTATCCTGCTGGCCACCTGTGGCCGCTTCTTCCTGCAAGGCTGGGCGCAGGCGCGGGTGCCAATGCAACGTTCGGCTTTCATCCTGCTGCTGGAGCCGGTATGGACGGCCTTGCTGGCCTGGTGGTGGTTTGGCAGCAGCATGAGCGCCAGTCAGCTGACCGGCGCGGGGCTGATCATGTCGTCCTTGCTGATCAGTCGTCGTAAGCCCCGGCGTCGCGGGTCTCTTCAATCACCAGTTCCAGCCGGTAAGACAGGGCAATGAACAAGGCCTGACACAGGCTGATGGTGCTGGTGAGCGAGCGGAAGGAAAACGCGGTGCCCTCTTTTACCGTCAGCACCGCATCGGCATTGCGTGCCAGCGGGCTTAACTGGCTGTCGGTAATCACCAGCTGCTTTGCCTTGTTTTGTCCGGCTACACGTGCGCAGTAACGGGTTTCCTTGCCATAAGGCTGGAAACTGATGGCTATCATCAGGTCGTTTTCGCGGATGCTGCGGATCTGGTCGTGGTACATGCCGCCCAGGCCGGATACCAGATGCACCCGCTTGGCGGTGTGCTGCAGGGCATAGCTGATATAGCTGGCAATCGGAAACATGCGCCGCACTGCCACCACATAGATATTGTCCGCCTTCACCAGCAATTCCACTGCCTTGTCGATGGCCGCCGGGTCCAGCGACTGCGACAACTCATCCAGCCCTTGCTGACAGGCGGCTATGAAGTTCTGCGTCACCTGGGTATTGCTCAACGGCGTGTCCTGGGTGGCAATCACGCTGCGGATGCGCTTCTGGTAATTGTTGACATTGCCACCGGCCGGGGCGAAGGCATCACGGAACACCGTCTGCATGTCGGAAAAGCCGCTGAAGCCAAAGCGCTGGGCAAAACGCACGATGGCCGATGGCTGTACTTCGCAGGCCTGCGCAATGTCGGTAATACGCTCCAGCACCAGCGTCTGGCGGTGCTCTTCTACGTATTTGGCAATCACTTTCAGCTGCTTGCTCAGGTCTTCGTATTCCTCGGCGATGCGTTGCATCAGCTGATCGGCGCTTATTTCCTTGGTCATGGCAGGAATGTTCGGCAATGTGGATGGCGTCATTTTAGAGTGAAACTGCCGCACTACAAAAACATTTTTCGGAAAATAATTTCTATTAGAAAATAAATACGAAAAAAAAGTTGCATTAGCTGGGCCAGCGATTTATGCTGGACTTCACCGATATGGCTGACGGCGCACTTCCCCGGGCGGGTGGAGGCGGGCCGCAGCGGCGGACAGTCACTCAACGAGACAAAGAATGCACATCATGCAAAACACCACCCATTTTGCTGCCGACCGACCGCTGGACCTGATCTGCCTGGGCAGACTGGCCATCGACTTGTATGCCCGCCAACTGGGAGCCCGGCTGGAAGACGCCAGCAGCTTTGCCCGCTACCTGGGCGGCTCCTCTGCCAACATTGCATTCGGTACTGCCCGCCTTGGCCTGAAGTCCGCCATGCTGTCCCGCGTGGGCGACGAACACATGGGCCGCTACCTGCTGGACACCCTGACAGCGGAAGGCTGTGATGTCAGCCAGGTGAAGGTGGACCCGGAACGGCTTACCGCGCTGGTGCTGTTGGGTATCAAGGACCGCGATACCTTCCCCCTGCTGTTTTACCGCGAGAACTGTGCCGACATGGCGCTGGAAGAAGCGGATATCAATGAAGATTTCATTGCATCGAGCAAGGCGCTGCTGATTACCGGCACCCACTTTTCCACCGCCAAGGTAAATGCCGCCAGCCGCAAGGCGCTGGCGCTGGCACGAAAGCATGATGTGCGCACCGTGCTGGATATCGACTATCGCCCGGTGCTGTGGGGCATAACCGGCCGTGGCAATGGCGAAGAGCGCTATATCGCCAGCGATGGTGTGACTGCCCATTTGCAATCGGTACTGCCGCTGTTCGACCTGATTGTCGGTACCGAAGAAGAAATCAGTATCGCCGGGGGCTCGGACGATTTGCTCACCAGCCTGGCCACCGTGCGTCAGCTCGCTCCGCAGGCCACGCTGGTGGTGAAGCGTGGCCCGCTGGGCTGCGCGGTGATTCCGGGTGCCATCCCGGCGCGCATCGAGGATGCCTTCTCGGTAAAGGGCGCGCAGGTAGAAGTGATGAATGTACTGGGCGCCGGTGATGCCTTTCTGTCCGGCTTCCTGTCCGGCTGGCTGCATGGCCGCGACTACGGCTGGTGCTGCTCCCGCGCCAATGCCTGCGGCGCACTGGTGGTGTCGCGCCATGGCTGCTCGCCGGCCATGCCCACTCCGGCCGAACTGGATTATTTTCTCGGTCTGGAACAGACACCGCTGCGGCCGGGTGACGATGCCACGCTCAGCCGCCTGCACCGGGTCAGCATCAAGCGCAAGCAATGGGATGACCTGTGCGTGTTTGCCTTCGATCACCGCAACCAGTTTTTCGAGCTGGCGCGGCAAAGCGGGGCGGACGAGGCGCGCATTTCCGTGCTCAAGCGCCTGCTGGTGGAGGCGGTGGCCCAAACCGAAAGCGCGCTGCAACTGCAAGGCCATATCGGCATTCTGGTGGATGACCGCTACGGCGAGGATGCCATGTATGCCGCCACCGGTCGCGGCTGGTGGATAGGCCGTCCGGTGGAATTGCCCGGTTCCAACCCGCTGGAATTCGATCGTGGCCGCACCGCCACAGCCCGGCTGGAAAGCTGGCCGCAGGAACACATCATCAAATGTCTGGTGCAGTACCACCCGGACGACACACTGGAAAACCGGCTGGAGCAGGAAGCCCAGGTGCGCGCCATTTACGAGGCCGCACAACTGAGTGGCCACGAGCTGCTGCTGGAAGTGATTCCGTCGAAAAAGCTGCCACAACAGCCGGACACCGTGCTGCGCGCACTCAAGCGCTTCTACAACCTGGGCATCTATCCGGAGTGGTGGAAGCTGGAATCCATGTCGGCCGCGCAATGGCAGGCGGTGGACGCGCTGCTGGCCGAGCGTGACCCCTATTGCCGTGGCGTGGTGTTGCTGGGCCTGCATGCTTCGCTGGATGTGCTGCGTCAGGGCTTTGCCGACGCGGCAGCCAGCCGCAGCTGCCGTGGTTTCATGGTGGGACGCACGCTGTTCCACGAACCGTCACAACGCTGGCTGGCCGGCGAACTGGACGACGCCGGGCTGATTGCAGCCGCCCGTGGCAATTTTGAAACCCTGATCGACATCTGGCGCAGCCGTCGCCAGCCGCGCTGAGCACCCGGGAGAACAATAATGAGCAAGCCATTCAAGGTAAAAATCGGCATCAACCCCATTTCCTGGTGCAATGACGATCTGCCCTCGCTGGGCGGGGAAGTCACGCTGGACACCATTTTGCGCGAGGGTGCCCGCATTGGTTACCAGGGCTTCGAGCTGGGCAACAAGTTTCCGCGCGACCCGCAAACGCTGGCTGCCGTATTACAGCCCTATGGCGTGGAGTGCGTGTCAGGCTGGCATTCCGGATATCTGGCGGAAAGCAGCGTGGAAGAGGAAATCCGCCGCGTGGAGCCGCATCTGCAACTACTGGTGCAAAACGGTTGCAAGGTGATGGTGTATGGCGAGGTGGCCAGTGCCATTCAGGGCCAGCCGCAGCCCTTGTACAAGCGACCGCGTTTCACCAGTCAACAGCAATGGCTGGCCTATGGCGCGCGGCTGAGCGAATTTGCCCGCCATCTGCAATCACGCGGCATCACCCTGGCTTATCACCACCATATGGGGGCCTATGTGGAAACCGCGCAGGACATCGACCAGCTGATGGCCGTCACCGGCCCGGAAGTCGGCCTGCTGTTTGATAGCGGCCACATCACCTTTGCCGGTGGCGATGCGCTGGCGGTACTGAACAAACATATTGCCCGCGTGGTGCATGTGCATTGCAAGGATGTGCGCCCGCAAGTGGTGAAGCAGGCGTGGAACGGTAACTGGAGCTTTTTGCAGGCGGTGATCAATGGTGCGTTTACCGTGCCGGGCGATGGCTGCATCGACTTTGCCGCCATCCTGCACACGCTGGCGCAGCATGATTATCAGGGCTGGCTGGTGGTGGAGGCCGAGCAAGACCCTGTGGTAGCGCCCAGCTATGAATACGCCGACAAGGGCTATCGCACCCTGTCATCGCTGGTGGCGGCCATCAATCAGCAGGAAAGGAGTGTGGCATGAGCTTGTTGGTCAAGGCAGGCAAGGGGCGCGTAATAGCCGACATCACCCCGCACAGTGCCAGTTGGCATCATGTCGGTTTCCGTGCGGTACGACTGGATGTGGGCGAACAGGAAAGCTGGCAGGATGCCGGGCGCGAATGCTGTCTGGTGGTGCTGACCGGCAAAGTCGCCGTGCAGGCGGGCAGCCAGTACTGGGACAGCCTGGGCGAGCGCAGCAGCGTGTTTGACGAACAGGCACCATGGGCGGTGTATGTCCCGGCCGGCGAGCCGCTGACCATCACCGCGCTGACTCCGGCGGAAGTGGCCTTGTGCTCGGCCCCCGGCCAGCGGGGCCCCGAGGTGCGGCTGATTGCGCCTGCCAGCATGCAGCGCAGTGTGCGCGGCAAGGGGGCAAATACCCGCTATGTGACTGACATCCTGCCGCAGACCGAGCCGGC
The DNA here is from genome assembly GCF_013391415.1 of Aquitalea sp. LB_tupeE. GTDB lineage: Bacteria > Pseudomonadota > Gammaproteobacteria > Burkholderiales > Chromobacteriaceae > Aquitalea. The sequence goes on along the minus strand of NZ_JACAXB010000008.1, from coordinate 28,316 downwards.
CGACGGCCTCTTGGTGGTGGAGGTCATCACCCCGTCCGGCCATTCCTCCAGCTACCCGCCGCACAAGCACGATCTGGACAATCTGCCGGCGGAAAGCGCACTGGAAGAAACCTATTACCACCGCATCGACCCGCCGCAGGGCTTTGCCTTCCAGCGGGTCTATACCGACGACCGCAGCCTGGACGAATCCCATGCGGTGGAAAACCACGACGTGATGATGGTGCCGCGCGGCTATCACCCGGTGTGCGTGCCCTATGGCTACCAGTCCTATTACCTCAACGTGATGGCCGGGCCCAAGCGCCAGTGGTCCTTCCGCAACGACCCGCAGCACCAGTGGCTGTTGCAACTACCTGATTGAGGCCGTGGTGCCGGGCCGTTCTGGTCCGGTGCTGGCCACCGCATTCCCGCTCATTATCCATTTGATGCCCACCGCTCAAGGGCAGGCCCCCGGCTTGCCCGCAGCAAGGAGAAACCATGTTGCAGATTCCGCATTTCATCAATGGCCAGCGTACTGCTGGTGCGGCACAGCGTTACAGTGCCGTGTTCAACCCGGCGCTGGGTCGCCCGCAAGCCGAAGTTGCCCTGGCCGAGCCGCAAGATGTGGCAGCCGCCGTGGCCGCTGCCCACGCTGCATTCCCGGCCTGGGCTGCATTGTCGCCGCTCAAGCGCTCGCGCATCCTGTTCCGTTTCAAGAGCATTCTGGAAGAGCGTCAGCGCGAACTGGCCGCAGTGATTTCCAGCGAGCATGGCAAGGTGGAATCCGACGCCCAGGGCGAAGTGCAACGCGGGCTGGAGGTGGTGGAGTTTGCCTGCGGCATTCCGCAGTTGCTCAAGGGTGAATACACAGAACAGGTGGCCACCGGTGTGGATGCCTGGACCATGCGCCAGCCGCTGGGCGTGGTGGCCGGCATCACGCCGTTCAACTTCCCGGCCATGGTGCCGATGTGGATGTTCCCGGTGGCACTGGCCTGCGGTAATACCTTCATCCTCAAGCCTTCCGAACGTGACCCGTCCGCCCCCTTGCTGATTGCCGAATGGCTGCAGGAAGCCGGGTTGCCGGATGGCGTGTTCAATGTGCTGCAAGGCGACAAGCTGGCGGTAGACGGCCTGCTCACCCATCCGGACGTGGCTGCGGTCAGCTTTGTCGGCTCCACCCCGATTGCCCGCTACATCTATGAAACCGGTGCGGCGCATGGCAAGCGGGTGCAGGCGCTGGGCGGGGCCAAGAACCACATGGTGGTGCTGCCGGATGCCGATCTGGACATGACTATCGAGGCGCTGATGGGCGCGGCCTATGGTTCAGCCGGTGAGCGCTGCATGGCGATTTCCGTTGCCGTTGCCGTGGGCGATGTCGCGGACACGCTGGTGGCGCGTCTGGCCGAACGAACCCGGCAACTGCACATCAATGTCGGCACCGATCCCAAGGCCGAAATGGGCCCGCTGGTGACACGCCAGCATCTGGACAAGGTGACTGCTTACGTTGCCCAGGGTGTGGCCGAAGGGGCCAAGCTGGTGGTGGATGGCCGTGGTCTGGTGGTGCCAGGCTGCGAGGAGGGCTTCTTTATTGGCGGTACGCTGTTCGATCACGTTACCCCGGAGATGACCATCTATCAGGAAGAAATCTTCGGCCCGGTGCTGGCCGTGGTACGGGTAGACAGTCTGGAAGCGGCAGTACGGCTGATCAACCAGCATGCCTATGGCAATGGCACGGCCATCTTTACCCGCAATGGCGGTACCGCGCGTGAGTTTGCCCATCGCATCCAGGTGGGCATGGTGGGCATCAATGTGCCGATTCCGGTGCCGATGGCCTTCCACAGCTTTGGCGGCTGGAAAGCGTCCTTGTTTGGCGACCATCACATGCACGGCCCGGAAGGCGTACGTTTTTACACCCGCATGAAGGCCATCACCAGCCGCTGGCCAGCAGGTCAGGTGCAGAGCGCAGAGTTTTCCATGCCCACGCTGGGTTGAGCGCTAGCAAGAGAGGCCGCGCTTATTGCTTGGCTTCTTTTGTACCGGACATGGTTTGTATCCTCTGATCGACCTTCAGGCAGCCTTGGCTGCCTTTTTTTGACGGCGCAAACAAAAGGCCCGCCTTGATGAAGGGCGGGCTGGGCATGATCGCTTGCTGTACTTATTGTCCGGCGGGCGCTAGCAGCGGGGTGTAACCCAGGCTGCGCAGCTTGGCCATGGCCTCGTCGGCTTCGGCCCGGTTCTTGAACGGCCCAAGTTGTACGCGGGTTTCGGTGTGAGCCTCTATCCCCTTGGCCTTGAGCTCTTTCACCAGTTTTTCGGCATTGCCCATGCTGGAGAATAAACCCAGTTGCAGTTTGTAGCCCAGTGAACTGCCTTCCGGCTTGGCCTTGGAAAGTGGCGCGCTCTGGGGCTGGGCGCTGGGTTCTGCATTACTCACCACCACCGGTGGTACAGTGCTGGCGGTCGGCGCGGGCTTGCTGGCTACCACATGAGGTGATGCCGTGTTTGCCACCGGTGCTGTGGCGGGGGCCGGGGTGCTTGTTGTGCTGGTATTCGCCTTCACGGCCGGTTTGCTGACTGGCGTGTGCGCTACTGGCGGTGTGACTGGTTTGGCACTGGCCACTGCCGGGGTTTTGCTCACATCAGGGGTCTGTGGGGTGGCTGCGGCTGGAGCAGCCGGCGAAGGCGAAGTTCCGGCATCAGTCTCGGGCGCACTGGCCTCCACCGCCGGAGCGCTGGCGACTTGCTGCTCCGGTGCGCTGGCCTCCATCACCGGAGCTGAGGCGGCGTTGACGATCTTGCCCGAGCTGCTGACCGGCGCTGCGGCCGTCATGTCGACCTTGGGCTTTTTCATGCCATCGAGCACCGGAATGGCGGCCAGTGCCACCGCAACCAGGCCACCGGCAATCGCCAGGCGTTTTTTCAGCTTGCTGTTGAGGTCTTGTTCGTCCGGCGCATGGCCGTGGTCCTGCCCGTGGTTTTGTTCAGTCATGGCCTTGAATTTTTATGCAGCAGAGGCTTGAAAAGGCTGGTAAAATATCGGGTTCCTCAGAATTGCGTAACCCGAGTGGATAAACTACAGCCTAGTTTAGCCACTTGTTCTGTTATTTGGGAGTATTTGGGAGATTTTTATGGCAATTGAACGTACCCTGTCCATCGTTAAGCCGGATGCCGTCGCCAAGAACGTGATTGGCAAGATCTACGACCGTTTCGAATCCGCCGGTCTGAAAGTGGTTGCTGCCAAGCTCAAGCAACTGTCCCGCGCTGAAGCCGAAGGCTTCTACGCCGTGCACAAAGAGCGTCCTTTCTTCAAGGACCTGGTTGATTTCATGGTTTCCGGCCCGGTGATGATCCAGGCTCTGGAAGGCGAAAACGCCATCGCCAAGAACCGCGAACTGATGGGCGCCACCGACCCGAAAAAGGCTGACGCCGGCACCATTCGCGCCGACTTCGCCGAATCGATCGACGCTAACGCCGTACACGGCTCCGACAGCGCTGAAAACGCTGCCATCGAAGTGGCTTACTTCTTTGCCGCTTCCGAGATCTACTCCCGTTAATCTCGCTTTGCCGTAATGGATGTATCTGGCGGCAGCCCTGTGGCTGCCGCTGTTTTACCGAGGACTGCATGAAAACCAACCTGCTCGACTTCAATCTGGACCAGCTGACCGAACACTTTGCCGCCATGGGGGAAAAACCCTTCCGCGCCAAGCAGGTGATGCGCTGGATGCACCAGATGGGCGAAGACGATTTCGACGCGATGACCGACCTGGCCAAGAGCCTGCGTGCCAAGCTGCACGAGCGGGCCGAAGTGCGCGTACCGTCTTTGATGACCGGGCAGGCGTCCAGTGATGGTACCCGCAAGTGGCTGCTCGACGTTGGCACCGGCAACGGTGTGGAAACCGTGTTCATTCCGGAAGACGACCGCGGCACCTTGTGCGTGTCATCCCAGGTGGGTTGCGCGCTGGAGTGTACGTTCTGCTCCACCGGCCGCCAGGGTTTCAATCGCAACCTCAGCACTGCCGAAATCATCGGCCAGCTGTGGTGGGCCAACAAGGCCATGGGGATTACCCCGAAAAACGAACGTGTCGTGTCCAATGTGGTGATGATGGGCATGGGTGAGCCCTTGGCCAACTTCGACAATGTGGTCAGCGCGCTGCAGATCATGCTGGACGACCACGGCTACGGTCTCAGCCGCCGCCGGGTGACGCTGTCCACCTCCGGTCTGGTGCCGCAGATGGATCGTCTGCGTGAGGCCTGTCCGGTGGCGCTGGCCGTGAGCCTGCATGCACCGAATGATGCCATTCGCGATGAAATCGTCCCCATCAACAAAAAGTATCCGCTCAAGGAACTGATGGCGGCCTGCCAGCGTTACCTGGAAAAGGCCCCGCGCGATTTCATCACCTTTGAATATGTCATGCTCGACGGTATCAATGACCGTCCCGAGCATGCCCGCCAGTTGCTGGAGCTGGTGCGCGACGTACCGTGCAAATTCAACCTGATTCCGTTCAATCCCTTCCCCAATTCAGGGTACGATCGCTCCAGCAATAATGCGATCCGGATTTTCCGGGAAATGTTGCAGGAGCAGGGCTACGTGGTTACCGTAAGGAAAACCCGCGGCGACGATATCGACGCGGCATGCGGGCAACTGGCGGGGCAGGTGATGGACAAGACCCGTCGCCAGGTCAAATGGATGCAGATCGCACAGGAGAATGAAAAATGATCAAGTGGCGAGTGTGGATGGCAGCAAGCCTGTTGGCGTATGCCTGTGTCGCATTCGCCGCTCCGGCCAACCGGAAACTGGCGGAAATCCGCAGCCAGCTGGCCGTAGAATATGCATCGATGGGCAATTTGCCCGTGGCGCTCGAATCGGCCAATGAAGCTGTCGCGGCCGATGGCAGCTTTGTCGGTGCTTATCTCACACGTGCCTACATTTTCGATCTCATGCATCTGGATGCCGATGCCGAGAAGAACTTTCTGAAGGCTTTGCAGGTCGATCCATCCAGTCCTGAAGCCAATAACAATTATGGCCAGTTCCTGTGCGAGCATGATCACCCGCGCACAGCGATGGACTACCTGGCAAAGGCCATTGCCAACCCCTTGTACCAGACGCCACAAACCGCCTACCTCAATATGGGCCGCTGCAGTGTCAAACTGGGGGAAACCACCCAGGCCAACGACTACCTGCTGACTGCACTGCGACTGGCTCCGGACTATCCGCCGGCGCTGCGCGAGCTGGCGGCCTTGCATCTGGAGCTGGGCAATGCCAAGCTGGCATCCTTTTATTTTTCCCGCCTGCTGAAAATAGTCGGGAATACCCCGCCCGGAGCTGATGTGCTGTGGCTGGGGGTGCAGATTGCCAGAAAAGGGGGAGACCGGGCGCATGAGGCGGAATATTCGGCCCTGCTGAAAAACAAATACCCGGACTCCAAAGAAACTCAAATGCTGTTGAGCGGAAGCTGAAGATGGAACAGGAAGCAAATGACCAGCCTGCCGGCTTTGAGGTCGGTGCGGCGCTGAAAGCAGCGCGCGAGCGGGCCGGCATGAGCCTGGGCGAAGTGGCCGACAGGCTGAAGCTTTCCATCCGGCAACTGGAAGCCATCGAACACGATGATTTCCAGCAACTGCCGGGTGCAACCTTTGTCCGTGGTTTCGTCAGAAATTATGCGCGTTTTCTCCGGGTTGATCCGGAACCATTGATGGCCAGGCTGGAGCAGCAGTTTCCGTCTGCAGTCAATGAAGTTGTCAACCTGGTCAAGCATGACGGGCAAGGTGACGCCGTGGCACAGGCCGCACAGGCAAGCAGTCTGGGCAGCGCTCACTCCGCTGGCGGCAACGCGGGAAAGTGGCTGATCCTCGTAGTGCTGCTGGCAGCACTGGCTGCTGCTGCGGTCTGGTTGCTGTCCCGACCTGCCAATAAGGCAGATGACAGCAAACAAAGCTTGCAACCCATGCTGACTGAACAGGCAGCCTCGGCCGCAACGGCATCCGCTGCTGCCAGTGTTGCCTTGCCCCAGAATGAGGCGGCTTCCGTGCCGCAAGTCGCGCCAACAGCCACTGTGCAGACTGCCGCATCGGCCCCGGCCGTGGTGGCGCAGCCGGCACCGGTCGCCAGCAAGCCGCAGGCCAGTGTGGCAGCGGCTGCAGATGCCGCACCGGCAGCCGCTACCGGCAAGATCAGCCTCAGTGCCAAGCAGGCAGCGTGGATTTCCGTCATTGACGCCACCGGCAAGAAACTGCAATTTGGCACGCTGGAAGCGGGTGGCAGCAAGGAATTGAGCGGTACACCGCCCTTTCAGTTGAAGATCGGCAACGCGGCGCAGGTCGAACTCAGTTTTAATGGCCAGCCGGTTACGCTGGCCGACAAGATTCGTGGCACTACTGCCAAAATTGAACTCAAGTAAATGCGGATTGTTGCATGAATAGCGTGAATATCGCGCGACGCCCCACCCGCCAGGTGCGAGTGGGGCATGTCATGGTGGGGTCGGCTGCACCGGTTGTGGTGCAGTCCATGACCAATACCGACACGGCAGATGCCATCGCCACCGTAGAGCAGGTTTATCAATTATCCCAGGCAGGCTCCGAGCTGGTACGCATTACGGTCAACTCGCCGGAAGCCGCCGCGCGCGTGGCGGAAATCCGCCAGCGCCTGGATGACATGGGTTGTCATGTCCCGCTGGTGGGCGATTTCCATTTCAATGGCGAACGCCTGCTCAAGGAATACCCCGACTGTGCCCGTGCACTGGCCAAGTACCGTATCAATCCCGGCAATGTCGGCAAGGGTGCCAAGGGCGACGACAAGTTCGCCTACATGATTCGTACTGCGGCCGAGCTGGACAAGCCGGTACGCATTGGCGTGAACTGGGGCAGCCTGGATCAGGCCCTGCTGGCACGCATGCTGGATGCGAACAACCGCAAGCCGCAACCCCTGCCGCTGGAACTGGTGATGCGCGAAGCGCTGATCGTGTCGGCGCTGGAGTCCGCCGATAAGGCGATGGAGCTTGGCCTGCCGGCAGACAACATCCTGCTGTCGTGCAAGGTCAGCAATGTGCAGGATCTGATCACCGTCTACCGCGATCTGGGCAGTCGCTGCGACTTTCCGCTGCACCTGGGGTTGACCGAAGCCGGCATGGGCAGCAAGGGCATCGTGGCATCTTCTGCGGCGCTAGCCATCCTGTTGCAGGAAGGCATTGGCGACACCATCCGTATTTCGCTGACCCCGCAGCCGGGTGAAGCACGGACCCGCGAAGTGGTGGTGGCGCAGGAGCTGCTGCAAACCATGGGCTTGCGCAGCTTCACCCCGCTGGTGACGGCTTGTCCGGGTTGTGGTCGCACCACCAGCACCTTCTTCCAGGAACTGGCCGACCAGATCCAGACATACCTGCGCGAGCAGATGCCGGTATGGCGTTTGCAATATCCCGGTGTGGAAGACATGAAGGTGGCGGTGATGGGCTGTGTCGTAAATGGCCCGGGTGAAAGCAAGCTCGCTGACATCGGCATCTCGCTGCCCGGCACGGGGGAAGTTCCGGTAGCGCCGGTCTATGTGGATGGCCAGAAGGATGTCACCCTGAAAGGTGACAATATCGCGGCAGAATTCATGGCGCTGGTGAACAACTATGTGCACAGCCGTTTTGGTGAAGGTGGCAGCAAGCGCCGGGAATCACCGGCTGCGCGCACCATTCCCATCCTGCCGCAGCGCTGAGCACAGGCAGTAACAGACTGGCAAGATCAACCGAATAGCAAGAAAAAATATCAAATGGCGCAAAAATTGCAGGCAATCAAGGGCATGAATGATGTACTGCCCGCCGAGTCGTACCAATGGGAATACTTTGAAGGCGTATTGCGCAAGCTGCTGGCTGATTATGGCTATCAGAACATTCGTACACCGATTGTGGAAACCACCCCGCTGTTTGTCCGTGCCATTGGCGAAGTGACCGATGTGGTCGAAAAGGAAATGTACACCTTTGTCGACAGCCTCAACGGTGACAGCCTGACCTTGCGCCCGGAAGGCACTGCTGGCACCTTGCGTGCCGTGGTGGAGCATACCCTGCTGTACAACACCACCCAGAAGCTGTGGTACATGGGCCCGATGTTCCGCCACGAAAAACCGCAGAAAGGCCGTTACCGCCAGTTCCACCAGATGGGTATCGAGGCGCTGGGCTTTGCCGGCCCGGATATCGACGCCGAAATCATCGCCATGACCGCTGACCTGTGGCAACGCCTGGGTCTGAGCCAGTATGTGCGTCTGGAAATCAACTCACTGGGCAATGCCGAAGAGCGCGCAGCCCATCGCAAGGCGCTGATCAGCTATCTGGAAGGCTTTGTCGACATTCTGGATGAAGACGGCAAGCGCCGCCTGTACACTAATCCGCTGCGCGTGCTGGACACCAAGAACCCGGCCTTGCAGGAAATGGCCAATAGCGCACCGCGCTTGTCCGACTATCTGGGCGACGCTTCACGTGCCCATTACGAAGGCTGGAAGGCCATGATTGGTGCACTGGGTATCGACTTTGTCGAAAACCCGCGCTTGGTTCGTGGTCTGGATTACTACAATCAGTCCGTGTTCGAGTGGGTCACCACCGAACTGGGCGCACAAGGCACGGTATGTGCCGGTGGCCGTTACGATGGCCTGATCGAGCAGCTGGGCGGCAAGCCTGCCCCGGGCATCGGTTTTGGCATGGGCCTGGAGCGCGTGTTGCTGCTGTTGCAGGACAAGGGTTTGTTGCCGGCAGCGCGCAATGTGGATGTGTACATCGTCCAGCAAGGCGAAGGTGCCGCCATGTATGCGATGAAACTGGCACAGCAGTTGCGCCATGCCGGCCTGTCCGTCATCCAGCACCTGGGTGAAGGCAGCTTCAAGTCGCAAATGAAAAAAGCCGATGGTAGCGGTGCCGAATTTGCCGTCATCATTGGAGAAAACGAAATGGCGGCAGGTCAGGCCGTGGTCAAGCCCATGCGTGCAGATGCTGCACAGCAAAGCGTGGCGCTCGAACAGGTAGCCGCGACCATCACCGCGATCAAGGCTTGATATAAGGGGGGTGCGCAATGGCGTACGACTTGCAGGAACAGGAACAGATCGACTCCATGAAAGCCTTCTGGCAACAGTGGGGCAAACTGATTGGTGGTGCGGTGCTGGCCATCAGCGTGGCTTATCTGGGCTACAAGGGTTATGGCTATTATCAGTCTGCGCAGGCCAGCAAGGCTGCCGTGGTGTTTGCCGATGTCGAGCAGGCTGCCCAGACGCAGGATCTAAGCAAGGTCAAATCGGCAGCTGCACAGCTGCAGGCTGACTATGCCGGTACCGCCTACGCGGCTGATGCCGCCTTGCTTGCCGCCAAGGTCGCCTTCGAAAAGAACGACCCGGCCACGGCACAGGCCCAGCTGGGCTGGGTGGTACAAAACGTGAAGGACGAATCCATGGTGGCCGTGGCGCATCTGCGTCTGGCGACCATTCAGCTTGACCAGAAGCATTACGATGCAGCGCTGGCCGAACTGGGTCAGGCTCATCCTTCAGCCTTTGATGCCCTGTTCCTTGATCTGCGCGGCGATGTCCAGACCGCCAAGGGTGACAAGGCTGCTGCCCGTGACGCCTACAAGGCTGCGCTTGCCAAGCTGGTAGGCGATTCGCCCAACCGCCAGTTCATACAGACCAAACTTGACGCACTGGGAGCCTAATTGATGCGCCGCCAACTGCTGGTTACCGCTGTACTCTCCTCCTTCTTGCTGGCTGGTTGCGCCAGCTGGTTTGAAGGTTCTGTCGCTGCCAAGCCCACACCGCTGGCGGACATCAAGCCCATCCAGGCGCTGAAAGTGAAGTGGACGCTGTCGCAAGCTGCATCCGATGGCACATTCACACCGGTTTATGCCAACGGTAATGTGGTTTCTGCCGATGCCGACGGCCATATCCGTGTTGTGGATGCTCTTAGCGGTCGTCAAACTGCCGACATCACACTCAAGCGCGGCCTCTCCTCCGGTGTGGCTGTCGCTGGTGATACCGTCATCGTCGGCACCTTGGACGGCAAACTGCTGGCCGCAGACCGTAACAGCGGCAAGGTACTGTGGGAGCAGTCGCTGACCAGCGTCATTCTGGAAGCACCGCAGGTGGCTGGCAACATGGTGGTGGTGCGCAGCAATGACGGGCGTCTTACCGGTTTCAGCCTGAGTGACGGCAAGCAGCAATGGTCGGTATCCCACACGCAGCCGCAACTGCTGGTGCGCAACACCGGCTCCATGCAGGCCGTCGGCAACGAAGCGGTCATGGTGGGCTTGCCTGGTGGCAAGTTGGACATCATCAGCCCGACCAACGGTAATACCCTGTGGGAAGGCGTAGTGGCCAACCCGCGTGGTGCAACCGAGCTGGAACGCATTACCGATATTACCAGTCGCCCGGTTTACGAAAGCGGTCAGGTGTGTACCGTTGCGTATCAGGGGAAGGTGGCCTGCTTTGATGCCAAGGGCGGCAACCTGATGTGGGCGCGCGAGTTGTCCTCCAGCCGCGGAGTGGCGCTGGATGGCAGCAAGCTGTATGTCACTGCGGAAGACGGTTCAGTCTGGGCCTATGACCGTACTACCGGCCGCAACCTGTGGAAAACGGATGCCCTGAAATTCCGTAATGTATCTGGCCCCGCCATGCTCGGACGTTTTGTTCTGGTGATCGATGGCGAAGGCTATGGCCACCTGCTGTCCAACGAAAATGGCAGCCTGGTGGGCCGTGTGAAACTAGGTAGCGAAGGCATTGTCGCCCAGCCCCTGTCCCTGGGCTCTTCTGCCCTGGTACAAGCGGCAAGTGGCCGCCTGACGCTGCTGTCCATTGAGTAAATGTTGTAATGAAACCTACCGTAGCGCTGGTCGGCCGTCCCAATGTGGGCAAGTCGACCCTTTTTAACCGGCTCACCCGTAGCCGTGATGCACTGGTCGCCGACCAGCCAGGCCTGACACGCGACCGCCATTACGGTCATGGGCGCGTCGGGGGCAAACCGTATCTGGTGGTGGATACCGGCGGTTTCGAACCGGTGGTCGACGAAGGCATCCTGTTCGAGATGGCCAAGCAAACCTTGCAGGCGGTGGATGAAGCCGATGCGGTGGTGTTTCTGGTGGATGGCCGTACCGGCATCACGCCGCAGGACAAGATCATCGCCAACCGACTGCGCCAGATCGACCGACCGGTTTTCCTGGTGGTCAACAAGGCTGAAGGCATCAGCCACGCCATTGCCGGAGCTGAATTCCACGAACTGGCACTGGGCCAGCCGCTGGTCATTTCCGCCGCACACGGGGACGGCGTGCGCGAACTGATGGACATGGTGCTGGAAGACTTCCCGGAAGAAGTGGAAGAAGAAGACCGCTATCATCCGAAGTTTGCCGTTATTGGTCGTCCGAATGTAGGTAAATCCACGCTGGTGAATGCCATTCTGGGTGAAGAGCGTGTGATCGCCTTCGACCAGGCAGGCACCACGCGTGACAGCATCTATATTGATTTCGAACGCGAAGGCCATACCTATACCATTATCGACACCGCAGGTGTGCGGCGCCGTGGCAAGGTGAACGAAGCGATTGAGAAGTTTTCCGTCATCAAGACCATGAAGGCCATTGAAGACGCGAACGTCGCAGTACTGGTGCTGGATGCGCAGCTGGATATTTCCGAACAGGATGCCACCATTGCAGGCTTTGCACTGGAAGCAGGCCGGGCACTGGTGGTGGCAGTCAATAAATGGGATAACCTGGATTTCGAGCAAAAGGAAACCATCAAGCGGGACATCGCCCGCAAGATCAGCTTTCTGGATTTCGCCAAGTTCCATTACATCTCGGCCATCGAAGGCCGTGGCGTTGCCGATCTGTTCAAGTCCATCGACGAAGCCTACCAGGCTGCCATGGTCAAACTGGCCACGCCCAAGCTCACTCGTGTGTTGAATGTTGCAGTTGAGCGTCAGGCTCCGCCGCGTTCGGGCCTGATGCGTCCCAAGATGCGTTATGCTCACCAGGGCGGGATGAATCCGCCTATCATCGTTATCCATGGCAATGCGCTGGATGCGATTCCGGCAAGTTATACGCGTTATCTGGAACATACCTTCCGCAAGGTGTTCAAACTGCAGGGTACGCCGCTGCGGGTACAGTACAAAACCTCGGAAAACCCTTTCGATACCGAAGAGTCCAAGGAAAAGTCCAGAGCCAAGCCCAAACCGATGTCCAAGATGCGTGGGCGCGAGAAGGAAGTGCGCTGGGGCAAGAGTGGTAAAAAATAGTAGGCTGGGTTTTTTTCTGCTAAAAATAAGCATGCCAGCCGGGTTTTAAAGATTACTTAATACAACAATCAACGATTCGGAGAAAACGAATGAGCTCTAAAGGGCAAATGTTACAAGACCCGTTCCTGAACATCCTGCGTAAGGAACACGTGCCGGTTTCCATCTATCTGGTTAACGGTATCAAGCTGCAGGGTCAGGTCGAGTCTTTTGACCAATACGTCGTGCTGTTGAAGAACACGGTAACCCAGATGGTTTACAAGCACGCCATCTCCACAGTGGTACCGGCCCGTCCGGTTAATATCCCGCACGAACATCCGGGTCAGAAGCAGGATCAGCAAGACGCCTGATCGGGCCGAGCGCTGTATCCTCCACGGGCCGCCAGACTGTGTCATCCAGACACGGTTTGTCGGCCTTTTTTCATGCCAGGTTCGGCTGCAGCCATGCTCAGCAGTTGCAGCGCAACCCATTCATAATGGTTTTGAATACTGTGTTTGATCGTCCCGATATTGGAGACCAGGCTGTGCTGGTCTGTCTGGATTTTGGTGATCCGGATCATCAGGAAAATGTTGCCGAATGTGCCGAGCTGGTTCGCTCTGCCAATGTCACTGTCACGGGTATCATCCAGGGTAAGCGCCAGCGGCCCGACGCCGCCTTGTTTGCTGGCAAGGGCAAGGTGGAAGAGGTCGGGGTGATGGTGAGGGCTACCGGTGCGAATGTGGTGATTTTCAATCATCAACTATCGCCAGCACAGGAGCGCAATCTGGAGCGCGCACTGCAATGCCGCGTGATCGACCGAACCAGCCTGATCCTGGATATCTTCGCCCAGCGCGCTCGTAGTCATGAAGGCAAGTTGCAAGTCGAACTGGCACAGCTGTCGCATATCGCTACTCGTCTGGTCCGTGGCTGGACCCACCTTGAGCGCCAGAAGGGGGGTATCGGTCTGCGTGGACCGGGTGAAAGCCAGCTGGAAACCGACCGTCGCTTGCTGGGTAATAGGGTCAAGGCACTAAAAGAGCGTCTTGCCCAAGTACAGAAACAGCGCAACACCCAGCGCCGTGGTCGTCAACGTACCGGCATTGCCTCGGTCTCCATCGTTGGTTACACCAACGCAGGCAAGTCCACCCTGTTCAATGCGCTGACCAAGGCGCGTGCCTATGCTGCCGACCAGTTGTTTGCCACCCTGGACACTACCAGCCGCAAGCTGTTTCTCAATACCGAAACTTCCATCATTGTTTCGGATACGGTTGGTTTCATCCGGGATTTGCCACATACCCTGGTTGCAGCTTTTCGTGCCACGCTGGAAGAAACGATTCAGGCCGACCTGTTGCTGCATGTCGTCGATTCTTCCAACCCCTTGCGCGATGTTCAAATCGAGGAAGTTAACAAGGTGCTGGCTGAAATCGGGGCCGAGTCCGTGCCGCAGCTAATCGTCTGGAACAAGACAGATTTGCGCCAATTGCCAGCGGACATTGAACGCGACGAACTGGGAGAAATTGCGGCTGTGCGTCTGTCCGCGCTCACCGGGGAAGGGCTGGAACTCTTGCGTGAAGCACTTGCCGAACGCTTGCAGTCACCTGATAACCAACATGAAGAACAAGACGAATATGTCGCAGAATGATCCAAACCGGGGGCGTCAGGGCAGTGACGGACCGCCGGATCTAGACGAAGTATTCCGCCAGCTCAATCAGAAACTGGCACGTTTGCTTGGTGCCCGCCCTCCGGCCGGCGGGCAGCCAGGACCGGAACCCAAGGCTGCATTCAAGGGCGGCGCCATCGCTGTTGCCGGTGTCCTGGCCGCACTATGGCTGGGTAGCGGATTTTATGTCGTGGATGCCAAGGAGCAGGGTGTGGTGTTGCGCATGGGCAGCTTTAGCCGCATCACCGACCCTGGCTTGCAATGGCACCTGCCTTACCCGTTTGAGAAGGCCGAAATCGTCAACCTGACCGAACTGCGCAGCGTGGAAGTGGGGTACCGCAGCAATGCCAAGAACAAGGTGCCTGAGGAATCGCTGATGCTGACTGCAGACCAGAACATCATCGATGTACAACTTTCTGTGCAGTACGACGTGAAAGATCCCAAGGCTTTCCTATTCAACAATGCCTCGGCTGATCGTAATGCCAATGACATCGTCAAGCAGGCTACGGAAACGGCTATTCGTGAAGTTGTCGGACGCAACAAGGTTGATTTCGTCTTAAACGAAGGCCGTGCCCAGATTGCCGCAGATGCACAGAAAGTAATCCAGGACATTCTGGATCGTTACGGACTGGGCGTGCGCATTGCCAAGGTCAACATCAATGCAGTGCAGCCTCCCGAGCAGGTGCTCGCCGCATTTGATGATGCGGTGAAGGCCGGTCAGGACAAGGACAAGTTGCGCAACGAAGGTTTGGCCTACGCCAATGATGTCGTGCCCAAAGCCAAGGGGATGGCTGCCAGACTGGAACAAGAGGCCGAGGCCTACCAGCAGAAAGTGGTAGCGCAAGCCGAAGGCGATGCCTCTCGATTCAAGCAAGTGTTGTCGGAATACAACAAGGCTCCCAAGGTCATGCGTGACCGCCTGTACCTGGACATGATGCAGCAGGTGATGAGCTCCAGCAGTAAAGTTGTTGTGGACCAAAAGGGTGGAAACAGCCTGCTTTACCTGCCGCTGGACAAACTGATGCAGGCAGCTGCGCCAACTGCACCCCCTGCGGCCAGTGCGGCATCTGCACCTGCCGCAACGCCGCCTGTGACGCCATCGGCACCTGCCGTGCGCGCCAACAAGAATGGTCGCGATTTCGGTCGTGGCCGTGACATTCTCGGCGGGGAGCGCTGACATGCAAAAACTCATGCCAACCCTACTCGCAGTATTGGCCACCCTGTTCATCGCCAGCCTGTCGTTGTTTACGGTCGACCAGCGGCAGTACGCCATGGTCTTCCAGTTTGGCGAGGTGAATCGCATCATTACTACCCCGGGAATCCACTTCAAGATACCGCTGTTGCAGAATGTGCGGTATTTCGACCGCCGCGTGCTGACCATCGATGCCGAAGCACCAGAGCTGTTCAACACCCGCGAGAAGAAGAACGTGCTGGTGGATAGCTATGTAAAATGGCGCATTGTGGATGTCGAACAGTTCTACAAGAGTGTTGGTTCGGAAGCCGCAGCGGTTGCCCGCCTGAAGCAAACCATCAATGACGGCTTGCGTGCCGAGTTTGGCCAGAAGACGGTTGCTGACGTGATTTCCGGCAAGCGGGACGAGGTGATGGAGACGGTTCGCAAGCGCGCAGACGCAGATGCGCGTAAAATAGGCGTGGAAATTCTCGATGTGCGCTTAAAACGCGTCGATTTTCCGGATAAAATAAGCAGCTCTGTCTACGACCGTATGCAGTCAGAACGCCGTACCGTCGCCAGCCAGTTGCGCAGCGAAGGTGCTGCCGATGCTGAACGCATTCGGGCCGAAGCAGAAAAGCAACGCGATGTCATTCTTGCCGAAGCCTACAACAAGGCGCAGCAACTGAAAGGTGCTGGCGATGCCCGGGCAGCAGCGATTTATGCTGAAGCCTATGGCCGTAGTCCGGAGTTCTACGCGTTCTGGCGCAGCATGGATGCCTACAAGGAATCGTTCAAGAACAAGAGCGATGTCATGGTGCTGGACCCGAACAGCGAGTTCTTCAAGTACTTCAAGAACCCGCAGTCTGCCAGCAAAGGCAAGTAAGCGTTGTATTGATTCTACAATCAGTTTTCATGACTGGCCGGACACCCCGGCCAGTTTGCCGTAAACAGGGCGGGGTGATGAATCCCGCCTTTTATTTGTCGAAAACGGAATATGCGTAACTGGCTGTTACCCGAATACATTGCGGACATTCTGCCCGCCACTGCCCGCCAGGTGGAGTCTGCCAAGGCGGCGATGCTGGAACAATTCCGCTGTGCAGGTTATGAACTGGTCCTGCCGCCGCTGATCGAATATGTCGATTCGCTGATCGCCGAAGGGGATACCGCGCTGGATCTGAAAACCTTCAAGCTGGACGACCAACTGTCCGGCCATCAGCTTGGATTGCGCGCCGACATCACCCCGCAGGTGGCGCGTATCGACGCGCATTTGCTGGGCCATCGCACTGGCGTGACGCGTTTGTGCTATGCCGGCAGCGTAGTGCACACCCGTCCCAACGGTTTGATGAGCTCGCGCCAGCCCATGCAGGTTGGTGCCGAGCTGTATGGTTACGCCGGCATTGAGGCGGACATTGAAATCATCGAACTGATGCTGTCCACGCTGGAACAGGTCAAGGTTCCTCAGCTGCGTCTGGATGTTGGTCATACCGCCATTTTCCGTGGTCTGGCCAATGCTGCAGGCTTGTCACCGCAGGCAACCCGCGAACTGTTTGCCGTGTTGCAAAACAAGGATGCCGCCAGCATTGCAGAGCAGGTCGCCGGTCTGGCTGAACCGTATCGTTCTGCCTTCCTGGCCCTGCCCGAACTGTACGGCCCGGCCAGCGTGCTGGAAAAGGCGCGCACGCGTCTGCCTTCCTTGCCGGAAGTGGAACTGGCACTGATGCAGCTGACTGCCATTGCCCGTGCTTTTGAAGGCCGTGTTGCCATTAGCTTTGATTTGTCCGAGCTGCGTGGCACGCACTACCACACTGGTTTGATTTTTGCCGCCTATGCCCCGGGCTGGGCGGTAGAGCTGGCGCGTGGTGGCCGCTACGACAATGTCGGCCGCCGTTTTGGTCGCGCCCGTCCGGCGACAGGTTTCAGTCTGGATCTGCGTGACCTGATCCAGATCCTGCCGGAACGCGGCAGTGCCATGGGCATCCGCGTTTCTAATCGCCATCTGCCAGCGGCACAGGCAGAAGTCGAGCGCCTGCGCGCCGGTGGTGAAGTGGTGATCATTGATTATCTGGGGGAATCAGCCGAGGCCATCGGCTGCAACCGTGAACTCGTTCCGGCCGCTGACGGCTGGCAGATCGTCCCCTTTAACTGATTTTTAGTTTGACTGAAGAAGAGGTTTTTCCAATGTCCAAGAATGTTGTCGTGATCGGTACCCAATGGGGTGATGAAGGCAAGGGCAAGATCGTTGACTGGCTGACCGACCACGCACGTGCTGTGGTACGTTTCCAGGGTGGTCACAATGCGGGCCACACCCTGGTGGTGAATGGCAAGAAAACCGTGCTGCGCCTGATTCCGTCCGGCATTCTGCGTGAAGGCGTGGAATGTTTTATCGGTAATGGCGTGGTGCTGTCGCCTGAAGCACTGCTGAAGGAAATCGACGAACTGGAAGCTGCTGGCGTGAATGCTTCGGCCCGTCTGAAGATTGCCGAAGGCTGTCCGCTCATCCTCCCGTACCACGTAGCGCTGGATCAGGCGCGCGAAGCTGCACTGGGTGCTGGCAAAATCGGTACCACCGGTCGTGGTATCGGCCCTTGCTATGAAGACAAGGTTGCCCGTCGCGCCCTGAAGGTGATCGACCTGTTCAACCCGGAACGTTTTGCCTCCAAGCTGAAAGAGAACGTTGAGTATTACAACTTCCTGCTGACCAATCTGCTGAAGGCCGAGCCGGTAAGTTACGAAGAAATCCTGGCTAACACCATGAAGCTGGCAGAGCGTATCAAGCCGATGGTGTCTGACGTGTCCCGCACACTGTACGACATGGACAAGGCCGGTACTCCCATCCTGTTTGAAGGTGCCCAAGGCACGCTGCTGGATATCGACCACGGTACTTACCCCTTTGTTACCTCGTCCAACTGCGTGGCCGGTGCCGCCGCACCGGGTGCGGGTGTGCCGCCGCAAATGCTCAGCTACGTGCTGGGTATCGTGAAGGGCTACTGCACCCGCGTGGGTTCCGGTCCCTTCCCGAGCGAACAGGAAAATGAAATTGGTGCCTTCCTGGCCAAGCGTGGTAACGAGTTCGGTTCGGTTACCGGTCGTCCGCGTCGTTGTGGCTGGTTCGATGCCGCTGCGCTGAAGCGTTCCATCCAGATCAACGGTGTGTCCGGTCTGTGCGTGATGAAACTTGACGTGATGGACGGCCTGGAAGAAATCCAGCTGTGCACCGGTTACATGCTGGACGGCAAGAAGATCGACATCCTGCCCTTCGGTTCCGATGCCGTCACCAAGTGCGAACCGGTCTACGAAACCATGCCGGGCTGGACCGACTCCACCGTTGGAGCCAAGCGCTGGGAAGACCTGCCGGCTAACGCCCAGGCTTACCTGAAGCGTATCGAAGAAGTATGTGGTGCGCCGATCGATATCGTTTCTACCGGTCCCGACCGTGAAGAAACCATCGTACTGCGTCATCCTTACGGGCTGTAATCCTGGCCTGATCAAAAAAAGCCCACCTCATACGGTGGGTTTTTTTTATGTGTGAGGGCTGGCATGATAGCGCTAACACCTGGGATGCAGTTGTCTCCTGTGCGCGATCCACCTGCCTTGCCACCCTCTGGAAATGACATGAGCACACCTCTGAATGCTGTACTGCTTGGTTATGGTTATGCCGGTAAAACCTTCCATGCCCCCTTGATTGCCGCCTGCCAGGACCTGCGCTTATACGGTATTGTCAGCAGCAAGCCCGAGCAGTTACAGGCTGACTGGCCTGATGCACGATGCTGGCCCACCCTTGAACAGGCTTTGCAAGATGCAGCAGTCGACCTGATCGTCATTGCTACACCCAATGACTTGCATTTCGCACAGGCTCAGGCGGCGCTGCTGGCTGGCAAGCATGTTGTCGTCGACAAGCCATTTAGCGTCACGCTCAACGAGGCAAGACAGCTGGATGCGCTGGCAAAACAGCAGGGCGTGTTGTTATCTGTTTTCCATAATCGTCGCTGGGATGCGGATTTTCTGACCCTGCGCCAGTTACTGGACAGTGGCCGCTTGGGCCAGATCAGCCAGTTTGTCTCGCATTTTGATCGCTACCGTCCTGCAGTACGACAGCGCTGGCGCGAGCAGGGTGGGGCCGGTAGCGGTCTGTGGTACGACCTGGGCCCGCATCTGCTGGATCAGGCCTTGTTGTTGTTCGGGCGCCCTCTGGGAATTACCGCCTTTCTTGCCACGCAGCGTCAGGGAGCCAAAGCGACGGATTATTTCCATGTGCAATTGCGCTATCCGGCAACGCACGTGGTATTGCATGGCTCATGCCTGGTGAGTGGTGGTATCCCGCGCTACGCGGTGCATGGCGATCTCGCCAGCTATGTCAAATATGGACTGGATACACAGGAGTCTGATCTCAAGCAGGGCAAGGCTGTAGGCGGGGAGGGCTGGGGGACTGACCCGCAGCCGGGGCAACTGATTGTGGCTGAGGGGGATGCGAGCAATAGCACCCAATTGGCTAATCTGGCGGGCGACTATCGTTGTTACTACCAGCGAGTTGCCGCAGCCATCCATGGGCAGGGCAGTAATCCGGTGACAGCTGCTGAAGCGGTCAATGTGATGGAGTGGTTGGAGCGCGCAGTGCGTAGCGCCGCATTGGGGCGTGAAGTATCGGCGGAGGAAGTGTTGTGAGTATCGAGCAGGATTTACAGATCATTGCGCAACAGGAAGCCCTGCTGCAATTCAAGCAATTCGATGCTGACACGGCGTGGTTGTTGGGTTGTAGGCTGCGGGAGGAGGCAATGCGCCGTGGTGCTGCTTTGGCAATTGTGCTTACCCTCAACCAGACCCGGCATTTTCAGTGCCTGATGCCGGGTGCCACGGCCAATAACGAGGATTGGGCCCGTCGCAAACACAATGTGGTGCAGAAGTTTGAGCGCAGCTCACTGGCCATCGGTCTGGATTGCCAGCGCCAGCAAACCAGCTTGCAGGAGAAGAACGGGCTGCTACTGGCAGATTACGCTACCCATGGCGGCGGGTTTCCGCTGCGGCTGGAAGGCGGCTTGTGTGTCGGCTCGGTGGTGGTGTCCGGCTTACCACAACGCGAGGATCATCAACTGGTGGTGGATGTGCTCGCTGCCATGCTGGGCCGGGCGGATGTGCCCCGGCTGGAGCGGTAAGCCATACTCTGCTATTGCCCGCTGCGGGCTGGGCGGGCATCGGCATCCGTCAGCGTACCGAGGAAAGCCAGCAAGTCGTTGATTTCTTGTGCACTCAGCGCTGGCGGTGCTCCCCGTTTTCCGCCAAAGGGGGCTTCGCGGTTGATATTGCCATGATAAATCGTCGGCAAATCATCAAACATCACTGGCTGGCCATTGCTGGCAGCGGGGTACCATTTCTCCGGCTGGGTATCGCGGCTGGCGTAGAATTCCACCGCCTTGCGCAAATCATGGAATACGCCATTGTGGAAAAACACCTTGCGTGTGGCCACATTGCGCAAAGACGGGGTGCGAAATAGCCCGCAGTATTCTGTTTTCTGCATATCCTGGCGGACCGGCCCGCATAGACCCATATCGTGGAATGCCGTATTCCGATTTATTTCCAGTTGTCGATTACGCGGTACTCCCAGGGCAATCAGGCCAAAGTCGCTGAATGCCGGAAAGCCGCCATCGGGCTGCCGCTCACTCAAATGACAGGCAGCGCAGTTACCCTTGTCCGGATTGTTGAATACTTGCAAGCCGCGCAGCTCCTGGCGGCTCAGTTCAGCCTGGCCCCGCAACCAGTCATCATATTTGCTGCTATACGGATAAAAATCTGCCGGACTTTGCTGGAACACCTCCAGTGCCAGCACCAGTTTGTCGAAGGCTTGTGCCGGGTGCAGGAAGATATCCTTGCCGAAAACTGCCATGAAGGCGTTGGCACTTGCACTGCCTTTTAGCTGCTTCACCACCCGGTCTGCGCTGGCATTGGCCATCTCATTACTTGCCAGCAATGGAATGGACGCCTGTTCGTGCAGGCTGGCCGCGCGGCCATCCCAGGTAAAGCCCCCGGTTGGCCCTGCATCCTCGCTGTCATTGCCATCGTTGTCGCGAAAATGCTCGCTAAAAGGCGGTACAGTCTGCAAATAGCGCAGGGATGGCACTGCACGGTTACCCATTTGTTTGCCATCCAGCCCGCCAAGTTGTGCCGACTTGCCATCCGGAGGGCCATACGCATGCTCTGGGCTATGGCAGCTGGCACAGGATTGCTTGCCATTCGCCGACAGCGCGGTTTCAAAGAAAAGCTGGCGTCCCAGCTGGGTCAGCTGGCGGTTGTCCGGCATTGTTGGGACCGCATAGATACCGGTTGTCTGGCTGTGTTGCACTTGCTTGTTGGTTGGGGTGCATGCAGAAAGGCTGCCGAGTAGCAGAACCGCGCTTAGCCAATGTGAGATGCGTATCAGGGGGAAAGTGTGGTGCATGGTCCTGGATCGATAACAGAATTCTTGCAACATAACGCAGTTTCATCACGGCCTGATGACGTTAAGCCTCTGTACTAGGGTCAGTAACTGCCGCCTTGCCGCATCCATAATTTTCAGTTTCTAATCCATCATCATGCTGCAACACGCCGCAGCCACAATCGCTGGTATTCAGCAAACGGAGACAGACATGAAAAATTCCAAGCTCTTGTGGGCACCGATGGCGCTGACCCTTGCGCTGGCAGGTTGTAACAGCATGCCTGTAGCGGCACCGGCAACCGCAGGCTCGCTTGATGCCATCCAGAACGTAGTGGTCATTTTTGCCGAGAACCGCGCTTTTGATAATTTATACGGACTGTTTCCCGGTGCAAACGGCATACCCGGCGTGAACCCCTCTGCACGTGGTACCTATGTTCCGCAGAAGGATTTTGACGGGTCCGTGCTTCCCTTATTGCCGCCAACCTGGGGTGGTCTGACGGTAGCCGGGCAGCGTGTCACCTTGTCCCAGGCACAAACCATGGGCTGGCCCAACCGGCCGTTCCAGCTGGATGATCCCAAAGGAGTGCAGGGCAGCGGCACCGTGATTGCGCAGGATGTCACGACACGAGATCTGGTTCACCGTTTTTATAACAACCAGATGCAGATCAATGGTGGTACCAACGACAAGTTTGCCGCTTATTCCGATGCCGGCGGTCTGAGCATGGGGTATTACGATGGCAGCAAAATGGCCTTGTGGAAGCTGGCGCGTCAGTACACGCTGGCCGACAACTTCTTCATGGGTGCCTTTGGTGGTTCCTTCCTGAATCACCAGTACCTGATCTGTGCCTGTGCTCCGCAATATCCGCATGCAGATGCAGCTGACTCGCCGGCTCGGGATTCCATTTCGGCCATCGACACCGACGCGCAGGGGCGTTTCCTGCGTCTGACCCCGGCAGCCAGTGCCAAGACGTCTGTGCTAGAAGGCAAGCCAAGCTACAAGAATGACGGCAACCTGACACCAAAAGACGGGCAGGGCATGTTCTATGCGGTCAATACCATGCAGCCGCTATACCAGCCCAGTGGCAATGCACCGGCTACCAACGGAGTAAGCCAGTACGCAGACACTGCCAAAGCGACCACCCTCCCGGCGCAGAATGGCCCGACGATCGGCGACCGGCTGAGTGCCAAAGGGGTGAGCTGGGCGTGGTATGCCGGTGGCTGGAATGCTGCACTGGCCGCACGCAGCAATATCTACAACGGCAGTACGCCAAACTTTCAGCCGCACCATCAGCCCTTTAACTACTATGCTGAGTTTGACCCGCTTACCCGGCAGGCCAACCGTCAGGCACACCTGAAGGATTTTGATGCAGAATTCCTCCAGGCTGCGCAAGCCGGCAAGCTGCCAACGGTTGCATTCTATAAACCACAAGGTAATGTCAACCAGCATGCAGGCTATGCCAGCGTGGCAGATGGTGACGAACACATCGCTCAGGTCATTGCCCGTCTGCAACAGAGCCCGCAGTGGAAGAACATGCTGATTGTAGTGACTTATGATGAAAACGGCGGTATCTACGACCATGCTCCTGTACCGCAAGGCGATCGTTGGGGCCCGGGCAGCCGTATTCCCGCCATCATCATCTCCCCGTATGCCCGCAAAGGCTTTGTCGATCACACGCAATACGATACCGGCTCGATTTTGCGTTTCCTGACGCGCCGTTTTGAGTTGCAGCCTTTGCCTGGCTTGCTCGAACGGGATGCGGGCTTGCGTGCCAATGGCGCAGCACCAATGGGTGATCTCAGCAATGCCTTGGATTTGACTGCGCAGTAACGCCACTGAATTTCCCGCTACAAACAAGGCAGCCATATGCTGCCTTGTTTTATTTAGTCATCCGCAACACTTGTTTGTAAGATCATGACGGCAGGCATGGGTCAAACTGTTAGACTGAATTCAGTCCCTTCCCATCACTTTGACACAATATGCAGTTTCTTCTTGCCAGCGGCATGCTTACACCGCTCATCATCGCCACCGCGCTATTCATGGAAAACATGGATGCAACGGTAATCTCCACCTCATTACCAGCTATCGCACAGGATTTGCAGGTCGATCCAGTGGCTCTCAAGCTGGCACTGACATCTTATCTGGTCAGTCTTGCCGTTTTCATTCCGGTCAGCGGCTGGATGGCAGACCGTTTTGGCGCCCAACGTATTTTCCGCTCCGCCATTCTGGTTTTCATGGTGGGTTCGGTTTTGTGTGGTTTTAGCGGCTCGCTTGAATCTTTCGTGCTGGCGCGTTTCGTGCAGGGGATGGGTGGGGCGATGATGGTTCCAGTGGGGCGGCTGGTCATCTTGCGTACCACACGCAAGGATGAACTGGTTCGGGCATTGAGCTATCTGACCATTCCAGCCCTGTTGGGCCCGGTTATCGGGCCACCATTGGGTGGGTTTATCACCACTTATTTCCATTGGCGCTGGATTTTCTTCATCAATATTCCCATCGGCCTGCTTGGCATGGTGCTCGCAGGCCGTTACATCGAGAATCTGCGGGATGAGAATGTACCGGCACTGGACAAGACCGGATTCTTCTTGACCGGAGTGGGCTTGTCCATGCTGATGCTGGGACTGGCTACCGAGGGCAAGCATATGTTGTCGGCCAACCTTTCTTTGACAGTCAGTATGGCTGGGGCAGTGATGTTGCTGGCTTACTTGCTGCATTACCGCCGGGTAGATGAACCGTTGCTGGATTTGTCCTTGCTACGCTTGCCAACCTTTCATGCCAGTGTGTGGGGTGGCTTTCTCATACGGATGGGTATTGGGGCTACGCCGTTTCTGCTGCCCCTGATGCTACAACTTGGTTTTGGCTACACGCCGTTTGAATCGGGTTTGCTGACGTGCTCCACTGCGATCGGGGCTATCTTCATGAAGACCATTGTATCGCGCGTGCTTGAACGTTTTGGCTTCAAGCAAGTGCTGACTTGGAATGCCGTCTTGGTTGCCATTTCCATGGCGGTGTACGGACTGTTTCGTCCCGAAACGCCGCACTGGGTAATGCTGCTGGTGTTTGTGTTGGGTGGATTTCTGCGCTCTTTGCAATTTACCAGTCTGAACGCCATTGCTTTTGCAGACGTGGCACAGGCTCGCATGAGCCATGCCACCAGCCTCTCCAGCGTGGCGCAGCAGCTGGCAGCTGGGTTTGGTGTGACTTTTGCAGCCATCATTTTGCAGACTACTGCCGGATTGCAAGGACATGAGACTTTGCAAGGCAGTGACTTCGCATGGTCATTTCTGGCGATGGGCGTGCTGACCTTGCTTTCGGTCGCATTTTTCTGGAGCTTGGATCGTAATGCTGGTGCTGCACTGGCAGCGCGCGGGGACGATAGCAAAAAGCAAGCGTAATGAAATTATCTGTCTGAAAATGGAAAAAGCCGTTGATCAAAGATCAACGGCTTTTTATTGGTGCCCAAGAGAAGACTCGAACTTCCACACCCTTGCGGGCGCTAGGACCTGAACCTAGTGCGTCTACCAATTCCGCCACCTGGGCAAAGCAAATTGTGGTACTGCAAACCAGCAGCGCATGCTGATTTTAAAAATTGTTGGTGCCCAAGAGAAGACTCGAACTTCCACACCCTTGCGGGCGCTAGGACCTGAACCTAGTGCGTCTACCAATTCCGCCACCTGGGCAAACCAAGTTTTCTGCTACAAGCTGAACAAGCACTATACAATACAGTTTGTTGGTGCCCAAGAGAAGACTCGAACTTCCACACCCTTGCGGGCGCTAGGACCTGAACCTAGTGCGTCTACCAATTCCGCCACCTGGGCACTGCTTTGCTGTATCATTCAGTTGCTGTCTTGCTGCAACGAGATGCGAATTATAAACAAGTTTCTGAGGGTGTCAATGGCCCAATCTGCAAAAAAACAAAAAAATATCCCCCTGCGTTTGCAGGATCCTTTCTTGGAACGAGAAAAACTCAAATATTCCAACCCCTTACCCAGCCGGGAGTTCGTTCTGCAACTCCTGGAAGATAATGGTGTGCCCATGTTCCCGGAAGAACTGGCCGCCATGTTGTCTATCAAGAATGCCGAATTGGGCTTCTTTGAGCGCCGCTTGCTAGCCATGGAGCGTGAAGGTCAGCTGATCATCAATCGAAAAGGTGCGATTTGTGCTGCGCAAAAACTGGACCTGATCAAGTGCAAGGTTTCAGGTCATCGTGACGGTTTTGGTTTCGCTCTGCCGGATGAAGGTGAAGGCAGTGGGTTGGATATTTTCCTGCCCGAACGTGAAATGAAAAAAGTCATGCATGGCGACCGTGTACTGGTCCGTCCTTCCGGTGTTGATCGTCGTGGACGGCAGGAAGGAAAAATTGTCGAGGTGCTGGATCATGCATTCAGCAAATTGGTAGGGCGTATTCATCAGGAACGTGGCGTCTGGATCGTCACACCTGAAGATCGTCGTATCCGGCATGAAATTCTGATCGAACCTGGCAGCCAGAAGGATGCCAAGCACGGCCAGGTGGTCATGGTGGAAATCCTGCAATATCCGGATGCCTACCGACAGCCGGTAGCGCAGGTTGTGGAAGTGCTGGGTAACTATGCCGATCCGGGCATGGAAATAGAAATTGCCTTGCGCAAACATGCTTTGCCGCACGAATTTCCGGCCGAAGTATTAGCCCAGGCCAAATCCACGCCCAAGAAGGTACGCAAAAAAGACTTGTCCAAGGATCGTGTCGACCTGCGTCACTTGCCCTTGGTTACCATCGATGGCGAAACCGCGCGCGACTTCGACGATGCTGTCTATGCCGAGAAGCAAGGCAAGGGTTTCCGGCTGATTGTGGCTATTGCTGATGTCAGTCATTACGTTCAGCCGGGTGATGCTCTTGATCAGGAAGCGCTGGAACGCGGAACGTCCGTTTATTTCCCGCGTCGGGTCATCCCCATGTTGCCCGAAGCCCTGTCAAACGGCATCTGTTCCTTGAATCCTGATGTTGAGCGCCTGTGCATGGTTTGCGACATGCAAATCAACGGCAAGGGTGAGGTCAAGCGCTATCAGTTCTATCCGGCGGTCATGCTGTCCAAGGCACGTCTGACCTATACCCAGGTATGGGACTGGATTCAGCATGGCACCGATAATCCTTTATTGCCCAATATCCATACCTTATACGGCCTGTTCAAGGTATTGCTGGCTGCGCGTGCCAAGCGCGGTGCCATCGAGTTCGACTCGGTCGAAACCCAGATGGTCTTCAATGATCAGGGTAAGATAGACAAAATCGTTCCGGTGATCCGTAACGATGCTCATCGTTTGATTGAAGAGTGCATGCTGGCGGCTAATGTCTGTGCAGCTGACTTCCTGCTCAAGAGCAAGCAGAAGTGCTTGTATCGTGTGCATGAGGGGCCCACTCCGGAAAAGCTGGAGAACCTGCGCAACTACTTGCAATTGGTTGGACTCACCCTTGCGGGTAACGACAAGCCGACTGCCAAGGACTATGCCAAGCTTGCCGAGCAGATTCATGGCCGCCCCGATGCGCCTGTGTTGCAGACCATGTTGCTGCGTTCCATGCAGCAGGCTGTTTATACGCCAGACAATAATGGCCATTTTGGTCTGGCTTATGATGCCTACACGCATTTCACCTCACCGATTCGCCGTTACCCGGACTTGCTGGTGCACCGTTCCATTAAGGCAGTGTTGCAAGGTAGTAAGTACAAACCCGGCAAGTGGGCACAGCTTGGGATGCACTGTTCCATGACAGAGCGGCGAGCGGATGACGCCAGTCGTGACGTTGAATCCTGGCTCAAGACTTACTACATGCAGGATAAAGTGGGCGAGGTGTTCGAGGGCAAGATCAGTGCGGTCACTAGCTTTGGTGTGTTTGTGCTGTTGGATAATGTCTATGTGGAAGGTTTGGTGCATATTTCCGAACTGGGTAAGGACTACTTCCACTTCCGCAAGGACATACAGGCGATTGTCGGTGAAAAGAGCGGCATGTCTTATCGCCTCGGAGATACTCTGACGGTAAGAGTGGTGAGCGCCAATCTGGAAAATGCCCAGGTTGATTTTGCATTGGTGCGTGATTCTGAACAGGCCGAATCGTTTTCTCCTAGTACTAAGCGCGAGAAACCGCAACATGCAAGTCATACTGCATCCTCCCGCAAGCAGAGCAATCATGGTGCCCGCGGTCGGAGTCAGCATGGCAAGCGTGCTGACAATCGTCAGGATAATGTGACTGCTATCCCCCCGGCGGCATCGGCAGCATCCGGCACCGCAAGGAATCGGCGCAAACCGGCAGCTGTGCCAACACCTGTAGATCCGCGCCCGTCTGTGAAGGGAGAATCAGCCCCGCCGGCAGCGGCACGACGCAAGTCTGCGGCCAGTCCCTCGGCTGTACAGCCAGCGCGAGATGCCGTTGCGCCTGCTCCGCGTTCGCGCCGTAAGCCGGCTGCAAGTTCTGAGCCGGCAGTACCATCAGCGCCGCGCGGCCGTAGCCGTAATACCAAGAAATCGGATGGTCAGTAAGTTGGTTATTTAGCCAGCCTCTCCTGTGTGAGAATCGCTGGCTCAGCAAAAAGCCCGGCGTCAGCCGGGCTTTTTGACGCCTGTGCCTGTGTCTTTCGGTACCGAGGCCGATTTTTGCGTGCGTCAGCCCCTTTTTCACTGGCAGGATAGGCAGTAACGCATGACGGGCTGCGCACCCGCAGCAAAACAGTCATGAAACCCGCATTTCATAAAGTATTACCGTTCAGTGACTTAGCGTTCTGTGCGACGGAATTTCAGCAAATCCTGCAGATTTCTTCGCACAAAGTGTTGACGAGGGTGGGGCAGGGCGGTATAGTTCGCCTCCTCAGCAGACAACGCAGCGATGGAAACGAAACGCAGCGACCTGCACCGCTCTTTAAAAAAAC
>NZ_JACAXB010000007.1 GCF_013391415.1 Aquitalea sp. LB_tupeE | reverse complement strand
GCCGCTATGCGCCCGACTATCGTTAATCTGTCAGCGACTGCTGCTTTGATTTGTGAAGACCAGCTGTGCTGTTGGACAATGGCTGCATCTTCGTCCCTGGAGTGTTCATGCTATTGCGCCATCTGTCTTTCAAGTCGTTGTTGGTTGCTAGCTTGTTTGTGGTGACGCTGATTCCCTCGTTGGCACTGGTGCAAACCTGGTGGCATCTGCAGCAGTTGGCGGAACAGGTGGATCAAAATCAGCGTCAGGCCTTGTTGCTTTCCGAATCGATACGCATATTTTCCAGCCAAGGTGAGCTGTTTGAACGCTCGACACGTCAGTGGAATGTCTTGCATGAAGAAAGCTATTCCCAGGTTGGGAAAGAGGCCTTGAGCGCGCTGATGCAGTTGGCGGCCAGACTCGATCAGCAGGATGATGCAGGTTTGCGCAGACTTGGACACACACTGTCGCAATGGGGTAAGCAATCGCAGGCCTTGCTGGACGGTGACGAACATCCTGTTTCGGCATGGTCCGCACAGTATGAGTCGCTATCCGCTTTGGGGGCGGGGCTGGAGTCACGTATCAGGCAGTTGGGTGAGGTGCAACGAAAGCTGTGGGACAGCAATTTGCGGGTAAAGCGTCAACAGGCTGACCGGGTGGCCATTCTGTCATTATGCCTTGCCGTGTTTTCCGGATTACTACTGGCTTGGCTGCTGGTCAGGCCTTTGCAGCAGCTGCGCGGTAAAATTGCCGCCCTTTCACAGGGGGTACGTGGTCAGAGCTGGCTGATGTCGGCCCCGGCCGATATCGTCCAACTGGCCTCTGCCCTCGGGGAGCTGGATCATCGACTTGCCCGGCTGGAAGAAGATAAGGCAGATTTTTTCCGCCACGTCTCGCATGAGCTGAAGACCCCCCTGGCGGCTATTCAGGAGGCTTCGTCACTGCTGCAAGACCAGATTCCCGGCCCCTTGCTGCCCTCGCAACAGGAAATCGTGGCGATCACCTTGTCCAATACCCGTTTGCTACGTCAGCGGGTGGATGCCTTGTTACGGCATGATGCAGCCAACTGGCTGGCACAACCTCTGGATATGCGCATGCATGAGTTGCATGCCTTGATTGAGGATGCTGCGGCAAGCATGCGTCCCTTGTTGCAGCAAAAGCGCATTACGCTGGAACTGTCGCAAGATAATTTGCTGGTGCCGGTCGATAGTGAAAAATTCCGAACCATTATTGAGAACCTTCTTTCTAACGCTATTCGGTTTTCTCCTGTTGGCGGTGTTATTTCTGTTGCAACCGGCAGGGAGGCTGATCGTACATGGGTAGCGGTCATTGATCAGGGGCCGGGCATCGCGCCAGAAAATCACACGCTGGTTTTCCAGCCCTTCTATAGTGGGCCTGCTCCAGCCGGTGAAGTGCCGGGTAGTGGTATCGGGCTGACCATGGTGAAAACCTTTGCCCAACTGATGGGGGGCGATGTTGAGTCTTTACCTGCTGCTAAGGGTGCGTATTTCCGTGTCTGGTGGCCATGTACTTCCTGAATGAGCATTCGCATGATGCGTAACAATATTTTTGTCTTGTTGTTGTTGAGCCAGTTGTCGGCATGCGCCGGCTGGTCAGAACACTCCTCACGTAATGCCGGAGGGGTGGCAACCTGGAAGAGCCAGTCACGCAGCTGTCCCGATGTTGAGGCCATCTTGAGCAGCTTGCGGCGTAACCGTGACAGCGTCGTTCCTGGCAAAGAAGCCTGCGCAGGCGAGCGACTACGCTATGTGGCCCAGCAATGGCTGAACGGGGAGCCGCGGATTGAGCCATTGCGCGGCCAGCTCGACAAGGCGAACGAGCAGTTGCGACAGGAGCCCGCGGAGGATTTGTCAGGCTTGTCCATGTTGCTCGGGAGTCTGCTGAATGAGCGCAAGCGGCATGAAGAGGCCATGCAAAGAAGCAATGCCCAGCTAGCCGAGCAGCAACATCGTGCCGATGAGCTGGCGGCCAAACTAGAAGCCTTGCGTCTGATTGAACAATCCATGGTCAACAAGGCCAGCAAAAAGAAGATACAACCATGATGCATGCCGGGCGTGTTCTGTTGGTGGATGATGATGCGGACTTGCTGCACCTGCTGGGCTTGCGTCTGGAGGCAGCAGGTTATCTGGTGGACAAGGCGGCTTCGGCCGAGGCCGCCCTGAGTGCTCTCGCTGTGCGCAGAGCAGATGTGTTGCTGACGGATTGGCGCTTGCCAGGAATGGATGGCATGGCCTTGTTCGAGCAGGTGAAACGGAGTTATCCGTCTTTGCCGGTGATCATTCTGACTGCTCATGGCACAGTGCCCGACGCGGTGGAGGCGGTAAGTCGCGGTGTATTCGGTTATCTGGTGAAGCCATTTGACAGTGCGGCCTTGCTGAGCAAGGTTTCGCAGGCGCTGCAGTTGTCTGCACCTGCCTTGTCGCATGATGACCAGGATGCCTGGCGCGCCGAGGTGGTGAGTTGTAGTCCTTTGATGGATGAACTGCTTGCAGAGGCGCGTCTGGTCGCAGTTACGGATGCCAGTGTGTTGATTCGCGGTGAAAGTGGTACCGGCAAGGAGGTGTTGGCCCGAGCATTGCATCGTGCCAGTCCACGCGCAGACAAGCCGTTTATCGCGGTCAATTGCGCGGCCATTCCGGATAACTTGCTGGAGAGTGAGTTGTTCGGTCATGAAAAGGGTGCTTTTACCGGGGCGGCAGCGCGCCATCAGGGGCTGATTGCCCAGGCCGATGGTGGAACCCTGTTTCTGGATGAAATCGGGGATATGCCGCTTGCCCTGCAGGTCAAGCTATTACGCGTTCTGCAGGAGCGCGAAGTGCGGCCTTTGGGGGCCAGTAAGCCAACTGCGGTAGATGTAAGGCTGATTTCTGCGACCCACCGTGACCTGGAGTTACTGATCAGCGACGGTCTGTTTCGTGAAGACCTGTTTTACCGGCTGAATGTTCTTACCCTGCAGTTGCCCGCCCTGAGTGAGCGACGGGAGGATATTCCACTGTTGGCGCAGCATTTCCTGAGCCAGCTGTGCGAACGTTATGGCAAGGATGTAGCCGGATTCGCACCGGATGCCATGGAATATCTGTGTAGCCTGCGTTGGTCTGGCAATATCCGCCAGTTGGCCAATGCCGTTGAGCAATGTTGCGTATTGAGCACGGCAGGCCTGATTCCGTTGAGCCTGGTACAAAAAGCCGTATCGGACGGCATGGCCAGCATTCCTACGCTGGCCGAGGCGCGTCGTCAGTTTGAGCGCGAGTATCTGGAGAAATTGTTGAGGGTGACGGCGGGCAATGCCAGCGTGGCGGCGCGTATTGCGGATCGCAACCGCACCGAGTTTTACCGCTTGCTGCAAAAGCATGATCTGGTGGCTTCTGCCTTCAAGGATTTTTAAACCCCTCCCGGACTGCGAACCCCTGTCGCCAATTGGCGACAGGGGTTTTTCTATTTAAATCAATAACTTGTATTGTTTTGCTTTGAGGGGGTGTCGCTGATGGGCGACAAAATCAGCCAAATACACTGGCTTATCTAAAGCGATATTTATCTAAGCTTTTGAATTTAATGGAATATTTTAAGTTGGTACGGCTTTTGCAATAGTAAGTCGAGTGCTTCTTGTACCGAGGTGTGCGATGAAAATGAAACCTTCCGCATGGATATTTTTATTATTGCTTCCGCTGCAGGCGGCGATGGCAACAGACAGCCTGCTGATGGACCCGATTGCTGAACATGTTGCTGTTTCTCATGTGTCTGATGACGAGAAAATAGCCTGGGAGCTGAATGAAGTATTGAAACCGCTAGCCGATGGCTCGGGTTCGGTCGTACAGCCTTCGGTAAAGGCTGGCATGGTGAGGCTGAAAGGCACTAGTCCCAGTCGCGATACCGTGCGGCATTTGCTTGAGGTCGCTGCCAATGTGCCCGGGGTGCGCGAGGTTCGTTCGGAAATGTTGATACGTCCCATTTAATTTCTTGTTGCTTGATGTGAACTGCCCTTTGGCCTGCCTTCCCCCCGAGAGGCAGGCCTTTTTTTATTCAGAAACTCACGACTTTGTCCGCCTCCAGTGTCCAGTCGGCCAATTCCGGCATGGTGGCTATTTTCACTCCGGGAAGCAGACGCGTTTGATCCAGTCCGCGTGCGTCAGCGCAGGTGCGGCAAACATGAACGCTGACACCATGCGCCATGGCCTCGGTCAGCATGTCTGCCAGACTTGGTCCGCTGGCATTGCCCTGACCGTTTTGCGCGGTGCTGACCGCATCTGACAGCAGAAACAGCTTGATACGACTGGGTTGGCCATGGCTCGCCAGAGCCAGTGTCAAACGCAATCCACTCAAGCAGCGTTCGCTGCCATAGGGGCTGGCATTCACAATGAGCAAAATATTCTGCACGGCAAGTCCTGTCATTGACTACAAAGTGGATTGGCCTGCCTGCGAAGGCCGGGTATCAGCGGTGGTCTGGCTCGCAAGCGGTAACGTTGTGGTAATGCAACAGCAAAGGCTAGGGCGGATGCCGCAAATAATAGGACAAGTCGCTTGATTTGCCTTGATCTGTTGCCGTCCATACAGTGTCTGATGACAAGAATATTTTATATTGTCGAACAAAGAAAAATGCAATTGTATACAATAGGCAAATCTTAACCGGTATAAACCGGGCTGCGAACAAAATCGGGAGTTTTCCATGCAATTCGAGGTGTTTGCCCTAAACCAGAGCGCCTTGCGCGATGCCATTACATCCGCATACCGTCGCGATGAACAGGAATGTGTACAAGCTTTGCTGCCGCAAGCGGCCTTGCAGCCGGCGCAGGTGACCGCCACGCAGGATCTGGCGCGTCGCCTGGTCAGCCAGGTGCGGCATGAGCGTACGCGCTCCAGCGGGGTGGATGCCCTGATGCATGAGTTTTCGCTGGACAGCGCTGAGGGTATTGCCCTGATGTGTCTGGCTGAGGCCTTGCTGCGTATTCCAGACAAGGAAACCGCCGACAAGCTGATCCGCGACAAGATTTCCCGTGGCGACTGGAAAGCCCACCTGGGTAACAGTTCCTCCTTGTTCGTCAACGCCGCAGCATGGGGCCTGGTGGTGACCGGCAAGCTGGTTTCCTCGCATAGCGAGCAAGGCTTGTCGGCGGCCATGACCCGTCTGATCGCCAAAGGCGGCGAGCCGCTGATCCGCAAAGGCGTGGACATGTCCATGCGCATGCTGGGCAAGCAGTTCGTCACTGGTGAGACCATCGAACAGGCACTGGAAAACGGTCGCGAGCGCGAAGCACGCGGCTATCGCTTCTCCTACGACATGCTGGGTGAAGCCGCCATGACCGAGGATGATGCCCAGCGTTATATGAAAGACTATGTGATGGCGATCCACGCCATCGGCAAGGAATCCGCCGGGCGTGGCATTTACGATGGCCCGGGTATTTCGGTAAAACTGTCCGCCATTCACCCGCGTTACAGCCGCGCCAAGCGTGAACGCGTGATGACCGAGCTGTATGCCCGCCTGAAGGAACTACTGGTTCTGG
This sequence comes from Aquitalea sp. LB_tupeE, assembly GCF_013391415.1. GTDB lineage: Bacteria > Pseudomonadota > Gammaproteobacteria > Burkholderiales > Chromobacteriaceae > Aquitalea. The sequence continues at coordinate 148,008 of NZ_JACAXB010000007.1, read as the reverse complement.
CCAAGCAATACAATATCGGCCTGAATATCGATGCCGAAGAAGCCGACCGCATGGAGCTGTCGCTGGACCTGCTGGAACAGCTGGCTTTCGACAAGGAGCTGGCTGGCTGGAATGGTATCGGCCTGGTGGTACAGGCCTACCAGAAACGCTGCCCCTTCATTATTGATTATCTGGTTGATCTGGCACGCCGCTCCGGTCACCGTTTCATGGTGCGCCTGGTGAAGGGCGCCTACTGGGATGCCGAAATCAAGCGCGCCCAGGTGGATGGCCTGCCGGGCTACCCGGTGTATACCCGCAAGGTGTATACCGATATTTCCTATCTGGCATGTGCCAAGCGCCTGCTGGCGGCGCAGGATGCCATCTACCCGCAGTTTGCCACTCACAATGCTTACAGCCTGTCCGCCATTTATCAACTGGGTCAGGGCCTGGATTACGAATTCCAGTGCCTGCACGGCATGGGTGAAACCCTGTACGACCAGGTAGTGGGCAAGGACAATCTGGGCAAGGCTTGCCGTATTTACGCGCCGGTGGGTTCGCACGAAACCCTGCTGGCTTATCTGGTGCGCCGCCTGCTGGAAAACGGTGCCAACAGCTCTTTCGTCAACCGCATCGTGGACGAAAACGTGTCCATCGACGAACTGGTGACCGACCAGGTGGCAGAAGCGGCCAGCCATGCCGGTCAGCCGCATCACAAGATTGCCCTGCCGGTTTCCTTGTACGGTAGCGAGCGGCTGAATTCCAAAGGCCTGGACCTGTCCAGCGAGCATGTATTGGCCGCGCTGCAAATTGGCCTGCAAGGTTCGGAACAGCAGCAGTGGCTGGCCAGCCCGCTGCTGGGCGATGCCGATATCAGCGAAGGCGACAAGCTGCCGGTACGTAACCCGGCCGACCATGCCGACATTGTCGGTGAAGTGATTGAAGCCACGCCGGAACATGTGGAACGCGCCTTGCAACTGGCCGAAGCTGCCGCTGCACGCTGGGCCAATACCCCGGTGGCAGACCGTGCCGCTTGCCTGAACCGCATGGCCGACCTGATGGAAGACCACATGCCGGCACTGATGGGCCTGGCCGTGCGCGAAGCCGGCAAGACCCTGAGCAATGCCATTGCCGAAGTGCGTGAGGCGGTGGACTTCTGCCGCTACTATGCCGCGCAGATCGTCGCCAATTTCGACAATGCCACCCACCAGCCGCTGGGCCCGGTGGTATGCATCAGCCCGTGGAACTTTCCGTTGGCCATCTTTATTGGCGAAGTCACTGCCTCGCTGGCCGCCGGTAACCCGGTGCTGGCCAAACCGGCCGAGCAGACCAACCTGATTGCCGCCTATGCCGTGCGTCTGCTGCACGAAGCCGGCGTACCGCGTGATGTACTGCAACTGCTGCCGGGCCGTGGCGAAATCGTCGGCGCTGCGCTGACCAGCGATCCGCGCATCCAGGGCGTCATTTTCACTGGCTCCACCGAAGTGGCACAAATCATCAACCGCACCCTGGCCAAGCGTGGCGAGGACGTGGTGCTGGTGGCCGAAACCGGTGGTCAGAACGCCATGATCGTGGACAGCTCGGCCCTGCCGGAGCAGGTGGTGACTGATGTACTGAGCTCGGCCTTCGATTCGGCTGGTCAGCGTTGCTCTGCCTTGCGTGTGCTCTACCTGCAAAGCGATATCGCCGACAAGGTGATTGCCATGATCAAGGGCGCCATGGCCGAACTGACCGTGGGCAATCCGGCCAAGCTGAGTACCGATGTCGGCCCTGTGATCGATGCCGAAGCCCAGGCTGGCCTGCTGGCACATATCGACAAGATGAAGCAGCGTGCGCGCTGGTTCTACCAGACTCCGCTGACGGAACAATGCCAGCAAGGCACCTTTGTTCCGCCGACGCTGTTTGAAATCGACAACCTTTCCGACCTCACCCGCGAAGTATTCGGCCCGGTACTGCATGTGCTGCGCTTTGAAGCCAGCCAGCTGGACAAAGTGGTGGCCGAAATCAACAGCACCGGTTATGGCCTGACCCACGGCATTCACAGTCGCATCGACGAAACCATCAACAATATTGTCGACAAGATCAAAGTGGGTAATGTCTACGTCAACCGCAATATCGTGGGTGCGGTGGTGGGCGTGCAGCCCTTTGGCGGTGAAGGCAAGTCCGGTACCGGCCCCAAAGCCGGCGGCCCGTTCTATCTGTACCGTCTGACGCGTGCTGCCTGGGCACCCAAGCTGGCCTTGCAGCCGGTGGCCGCCAATCTGTCCGGTCTGTCCAAGCTGGCTGCGGTAGCGGGCAGCATGGGCGTGAGTGGCCTGAACGCCCGCATTGATGCGGCAGGCCGTGCCTCGCCGCTGACCCATCAAGTCAGCCTGCCGGGACCGACCGGCGAAAAGAACACGCTCTGCTTTGCCCCGCGCGGCAAGGTAGGGTGCGTGGCCAGCAGTGGAGCAACGCTGGCCGAACAACTGGTGGCCGTACTGGCTACCGGCAATGTGGCAGTGCTGGCGGATTCGCCGGCCAATCGCCAGTTGGCCAGCACCTTGGGCAGCCATGTCGAGCTGACGCAAGACGTGCTGACTGCCTCGCTGGATGCCGTGCTGTATGAAGGGGAAGGCGCAGCCCGCGTACGCCAGCAACTGGCGCAACGTGACGGCGCGCTGATTCCGCTGATTCTGGCCGGCAAAGATGGCTACAACCTGCATCGACTGGTGGTGGAGCGTGCTGTCAGCGTCAACACCACGGCAGCAGGTGGTAATGCCAGCCTGATGAGTATCGGCGACTGATGTCAGCCAGCCCCGGCCCGGGCAAACCCGCCTGTTGGCGGGAATGGTCACAAACCGGGGCTGTGTGACGATATCTTTGTCACGCTACTTGTCATGTGCTGTCGGCATTGGAATAATGCCGCCAGCGTTTTCACTTACAACAAGCTCGCTGCATGAGATCTGTCCGCCACAAGCGGACAGGAGAGACCGAAAGATAGAGGATTCAAGATGCAATTCACCAAGCTGACTACCGTTACCATCGCTGTCGCAGCTGCTCTGGCACTGTCTGCATGTGGCAAGAAAGACGACGCTGCCGCTCCGGCTGGCGCATCCGCTCCGGCTGCTGCCGCTGCTGGTGGCGACACCGTGAAAATCGGCTTTGCTGCTCCGCTGACCGGCCCACAAGCCCACTATGGCGAAGAATACAAAAACGGCGTGACCCTGGCCATTGAAGATGCCAACGCCGAGAAGCCGACCATCGGTGGTAAGCCGGTGACCTTTGAACTGGACGCCCAGGATGACCAGGCCGACCCAAAAACCGCTACCCAACTGGCGCAGAAGCTGGTTGACGACAAGGTTGCCGGTATCATCGGTCACTTCAACTCCGGTTGCGCCATCCCGGCCTCCAAGATCTATTCCGACGCCGGCATCCCGATGATTGCCATGGCGACTTCGCCGGTATTTACCGCACAAGGCTTCAAGAACACCTTCCGCTCGATGACCTCCGATACCCAGCAAGGTAGCGTGATGGGCAAGTTCGTGGTGGACACCCTGAAGGCCAAGAAGATCGTCATCGTTGACGACCGCACCGCTTACGGCCAAGGCCTGGCTGACGAATTCGAAAAAGCCGTCAAGGCAGCTGGTGGTGAAGTGGCCAAGCGCGAATTCACCAACGACAAGGCAACCGATTTCGCCGCCATTCTGACCTCCATCAAGGGGGTGAATCCGGACGTGATCTTCTACGGTGGTGCTGACGCCCAGTCCGCTCCGATGGCCAAACAGATGAAGCGTCTGGGCCTGAAGGCACCGCTGATTTCCGGCGAAATGACCAAGACCCCGAACTTCCTGCAACTGGCAGGCAAGGAAGCGGAAGGCTCCATCGCCTCGCTGGCTGGCCTGCCGCTGGAACAAATGCCCAAGGGCAAGGAATATGCCGACAAGTACAAGGCACGTTTCAAGACCGACGTAGCCACTTACTCCCCGTACGGCTATGACGCTACCCGCGCACTGATCCAGGCCATGAAGGACGCCAACTCGACCGATCCGAAGGCTTACCTGCCGGTACTGGCCAAGATCAAGTACTCCGGTGTGACTTCTGCCAACTGGACCTACGACGACAAGGGTGACCTGAAAGACGGCGGTATCACCGTGTACAAGGTTGAAGGCGGTCAGTGGAAAGTGATGCAAACCATCGGTGGTGGCGCAGCTGCTCCTGCCGCTGCATCCGCAGCCCAGTAATTTCCACACTGGTTTTGCTCTGAAACGGCGCAGATACTGCGCCGTTTTTTCATGCCTGCTGCTCGACAATTTCCCGCAGAACCGTGGGCAGATGTGCATAATGAAAGCTGTATCTCTTAAGACTGATGTGATTGTGTATGAGTGAGTTGTTTGCCAGCATGTCCGCCAATCAGGTCGGGCGTGACTTTGTAGTCGGTGATGTGCACGGATGCTTCACCGAATTGCGTCAGTTACTGGAACAAGTGGTGTTTGATGGCAGTCGCGACCGGCTGTTTTCCGTCGGCGACCTGGTGGATCGCGGCCCTGAGTCGCGCCAGGTGCTGGAGTGGCTGGCCAAACCCTGGTTTCATGCGGTCAGGGGCAATCACGAACAGATGGCGCTGGAGTTCGATCTGGCGCAGACCGATGCCTGCGAGCGCTACCTGAATAATGGCGGTGGCTGGTTCATCTGTCTGGATGAAAAAGACAAGCAAGCCTACCGTGCCGCTTTCAGTCGCCTGCCGCTGGCGATGGAAGTGGCATGTGAGCACGGTCTGATCGGCTTGTTGCATGCCGATTGCCCGCTGGATGACTGGAACCTGTTGCGTCAGCAACTGGCCTTGCCCCTTCCCTGGGGAGAAGATGGCGGCAAACTGCTGCGCCAGATCACCTGGTGCCGTTTGCGTGCCAAGGGCATGGTGCGCAAGCCGGTCGTTGGCGTACATATGCTGTGCGTAGGACATACTCCACAGCGCAAGGTCAGGCAGATCGACAATGTCTGGTATTTGGATACCGGCGGGGTTTATGGACGCCAACTGAGCATGTTGCAGCTGGATAACATGCTGACACATAGCGTGAATGTAGCGGACAAGGGCTATGGCGGTGACATGCTGGAAAGCTGAGTCGCCCGATGTACTCAGCCACATTGCTGTCATGTTGTCCCGCATGGCAGCTTGCTGGTAGTGTTCCAATGTTTGAGCCTGCACAACTTATTGCTTTATATGTGCTTGGCATATTTTTGTGCTGTTATTATGTCGCCTGATTTTCGGGTAACTGGTCCCGCGTGCCGGGTTAGTCTCATTCCCTTGTAACAGGCTGTTTTATGTTTGCATCAATGTTGTTGCGTCATGAATCCGGGCTGCACTGCTGCCCTGCGGATCTGCTATTGCCGTGGCATTCTGGCGCTGTGCCGGGACGGCCGGCATGAGTAATTCATCCATTCCCTCTCCCTGTCAGCAGCGTTGCCAGCTGGATGCCACTGGCGAAAGCTGCAAGAGTTGCCGTCGGACCCTAAAAGAAATAGCTGGCTGGCCTGGCTTTAGCGACTACGAGAAAAAAGCGGTGTGGAACCGCTTGCTGTCCTTGCCGCCTATTGCACAAGCCAAACAGTGCCAGCGTTGCGGCGACACATTTCGTTGCGGTATCGGTGACGGCGAAGATGCCTGCTGGTGTACCAGGCTGCCCAATGTCATGCCCTTGGCACAAGATGGCGGCGACTGCCTGTGTCCGGCCTGCTTGTTGCAGGCCATTGCACAGGCTCCTTCCGCTTCGCCGGGGGATGCCGCTCAGGATTCTTCAGGCCGATAGTAACTTGCCGGTCTTGAATGACTGTGCGGTGGCTACCTTGGCTACCGTCATGCCTGCGGTGGCATACGGGTGCAATTCCTGTGCGTACAACATGCCACCATAGCGCGAACTCAATACCGCTACCTTGTCTTGCAAAGGGTCAATGATTTCGGCCACTGCCTGGCCCGCAGCCACCCGTGTGCCGGGTGCCAGCAGGAAATTGACCACACCCGGATGGGGGGCCAGCAGGTTTTCCGAGCCGGATAAGGGGGTGGCCGGGAAGGGTAGCGGTGGCAGTTCCGGTGCATCACCCGCAATCAAGCCGCGCAGGCAGAGAAAATCCAGTATGGCGTGCGCGTCCTGCCTGGCCAGCGCCTGTGCCACCTGATGTTGCCCACGCAACTCCACGGTGACTGACAGACAAGCCATTTCGATGGGCACATCCAGGCCATCCTGGCGGCACAGGGCATCCAGCTCCCACCAGGTTTGGCTGCAGGCTTCGTCAAACGGATAGTCTCCGGACTCGGTGGCCAGCAATTGCGCATGCGACTGCAAGTAGCGTGCCAGAGGCTCACATTGTGGCCATAGCGGCGTGCCGGTATAGACATGCAAGGCCGCATTGCTGTCGCAGTGCAGGTCCAGCACGATGTCCGCATCGGCGGCCAGCAGGAGCAGCTGCTTGCGCAAGCTGACCAGCTCGGTCGGTTCGGCCAATTGTTGCAGGTGCTGACGCATGGCTTGGCGGATCAGTGCGGTATTGGCTTTGGCATCCTTGCCCAGCTGATGCTTGACCGCGGTATAGACCGCCTGGGTCAGTTGCGGGTAATGGCGGTTGAAGTTCTGTCCACTGGCCAGTTCGAAACGGCCTAGCTGATACCCCAGCAGCGACTGGGCATGGCCAATCGGGTTGGCTTGCGGTACCAGAATGATTTCACCGGTAATCTTTCCTTCTTTTTCCAGTGCTTGCAGCGCCTGTTTCAGCTCCCATGCGGTCAACATGCCAGGCAGTTCGTCCGCATGCAAAGAAGCCTGGATATAAGCCTTGCCAGCAGAGGACGCTGCGGTACCAAAGTGAAAGCTGGACAGCTGGCGTTGTGTTCCCAGGCAGCTGGATGTCAATGGATGTTGGTGATGAATCATGAGGGCTCCGATGATGCCGCCATCAAATGCCGGCTTGAAGATGATGCAGCCAATAATGTAGCGCGTTGTGTCCATGCTGTCTAAATGACTGCCTTGGCGAATCGCTGTGACAGGTCTGTGCTGCTGGCTTTAACAGGGTAGAGAGGTTTGTCGATGAATGATCAGAAAATTCCTATTGTTTGTTAAGAAATAACCCGGATAGTGATTGCATTGCCCTTTCTAAGCTTAAGAGAGGCTCATGGTCAGTATGCTTTAGCTTCAGTCAGAGCCCCTGAGCGTAGTGGAAGTCGGCGGATAATCACAAACAGGTGTCAGTGTCATGTCATATCATCATTTTATTTCAATGCGGCGGTGCATCGGCCACCGCTTGCAAGCACGCGCGGCGGACTCGGCTCCCGGCTCTTACGGACCCAACGAAGGAGCCGGCACGCCCGAGTCGGAACTGTGGGCCGACGGGTTGCAACCACGGGTACTGGTTGCTGAAGATAATCTGGCCAATCTTTTTCTGCTTAACAGCCAGTTGCTACGACTGGGCTGCCAGGTAGTGGGAGTCAGTAACGGGCTGGACGCCCTGACCCAATGGCAGCAGGGGCAGTTTGATTGTCTGCTGACCGATTTGAGCATGCCGCAGCTGGGTGGTTTCGACCTGGTGCAGCAGCTACGTGCTGAGGGTGACTCGCGCCCGGCCATCGGGATATCCGCCGATCCTTCCGAACGGGATCAACAACGCGCGCAGGAAGCTGGCTTCAATACCCTGCTGCCCAAACCGGTTACTTTGCCGGTGTTGCATACCATGTTGCTGCGTTACAGCATGGCTGTCAGCATGCAGCGACTGCCGGTGTATGAAGAGAGTAGCCTGACCGCCTTGTTCGATGGCAATCAGGCTTTGATAGAAAAATTTGTCACCAAGCTGTTAGAGAGCAACCAACAGGATTCTGCCGCTGCCAAGGCATGCTTTGTCGAGCGTGACTGGTCTGGCCTTGCGCAGATGCTGCACAAGATCAAGGGCGCGGCGCGCCTGATTGATGCCCGCCAGGTGGTGCGGGCGTGCGAACAGCAGGAGAGAATCTGCAAGACAGGTAATGTCGAGCAACTGGAAATTCTGCTGGCGGATCTGGACTTGCGCCTGCAGACGCTGTCCCAGCAATTGCGCAGCTTATCCTGAGTCTTGACAGCCAAAGAGCTGCCGGTTGCCCGGCGGCTCTTTGGCTGTTTTTCTGATGGCGATGCTATGCGCTTATCGCCGGCTGATGATGGCTTGCAGAATCCGGCGGAAGGTGGCGACTTCATCTGGCGTGAAGCTGGCCAGCATGGCGGCTTGTTGTTGCTCGGCCAGATCATGCAAGGCCTCGGCGTGCAGCTTGCCTTGTTGGGTCAACTGATAATGCTGCCCCTGCAGGCTGATCAGCTCCTTGCGTAACAGCATCTGGGCAGCTTGTTCCACTTCGCGATCCGGCATGTTGACCTCACCGTGCATGGATGCGATATCCAGGCCTTGTTCCATCACCAGCAGCATGCGCGCTTCGCTGGTACGTAGCCCGGTAGCCAGTTGCAGTGGCTGGTAATGTTGCTGGTAAGCCCGTACCGCCTGCGTCAGCAGGTAATAGACATTGCCATCCAGCCGCTTTTGCCATTGACGGTCTGCTGGGCTGCTTTCTTCTTTCTTTTGCTGCAAGCCATGCGGCAATGCCATGGCATAGCTGCCCTGATGGTAGAGCAGCGGGGCGCGGCCAAAGTCGTCCAGCGCCACTACCTTGCCCAGCATGATCCAGTGGTCGCCACCATCATGCATGGCATGACGTTCACACACGAAGCGGGCGGCACAGTCTTCCAGTAGTGGCGCGCCACCGGCTCCTTGGCTGTGTGGTACACCGGCAAAGCGGTCCTCACTGGGCCGGGCAAAGCGGTTGGACAGGCTGATCTGGTCTGCTGCCAGGATATTGACGGCAAAGTGGCTGGCCGCCGCAAATACCGGATAGCTGCCCGAGCGCTTGTCTATGCTCCACAGGATCAGCGGAGGGTCCAGCGATACCGAGTTGAAGCTGTTGGCGGTAACACCCACTTGCTGTCCGTCCGGCCCGCAGGCCGTCATCACGGTGACGCCGGTGGCAAAATTCCCCAGCGCGCGGCGGAACAGGCGCGGGTCATCCACGCTGGCTGATGGTTTGCTTGTCATCCTCATCTCCTTGTTTTGCTTGTTGCCGGGCGGTGTCAGACCATGCTCGGGTCCGGTTCCAGTCCCATCAGTTCGCGGCCAAGGATCTGGGCGCAGACATCGTAATCGGTATAAGCGTGGGCACCGGTCATGTGCGAATCGCGGAACAGGCGTTGCAGCTCGTTGCCTTCCATCCAGCTGGTGGCACCGGCGGCGCTGAACAGTCGGTCTACGGCTTCGATGCACATCTTGACCGCGTATGCCTGATTGGTACGCCAGTAGGCCAGTGTCAGGCGGTCCGGGTAGGTGCGGCGGCGACCATGATCGGCATGATCCTGCCAGGTCTTTTCCAGCAGAGCCCGGGCGGCGGCCACCTGGTGGGTGGACTCTGCCAGGCGCATCAGGGCCGGCGTGGCGGTGCCGACGCTGGCACCGGTGTAGGCCCGCACGCGGTTGGCGGTTTTGTCCTTGAAGGCTTGCAACATGCGCTCGGCAATGCCCAGGCTGATGGCGGCAAAACCACTGGCAAAATAGGGGCGATACGGCGTGGTGAAAATATCGCTGTCCGGATACAGGCCAAAGCCGCTGGAGCGGCCTTCCATCATGTCCTTGGCCGCTTCGATGCGGTGATTGGGGATGAAGGCATGGCGTATCACCAGCGTCTTGGAACCACTGCCCTTCATGCCCATGGCAAACCAGTTGTCGCGGATTTCATAGTCGCTGCGTGGCAACACGCCAAAGCTGTAGACCAGTTCGCCCTCGGCATTCTTGCGGCGCATGCCGACAATGGCCCATTCAGCGTGATCGCAACCGCTGCTCCAGCCCATTTCGCCGCTCAGGTAAACACCGCCCTCGGCTTCCTCGATCTGGCTGAACGGGGCAATGCTGCTGCTGGCGGTGGCGTCCGGGTTGTTAGCCCATACTTCGTCCTGCAATTGTTGCGAGAACATGGCCAGCTGATGGCTGTGTGTGCACAGCAGGCTGAACGCCCAGGCAGTGCCGCCGCAGGCCCCGGCCAGTGCCGCCACACAGTCGGCAAACTCCGGCAGCGAAATTTCCAGCCCGCCATATTTCTTTGGCTGGAAAGCGCGGTGCATGCCAATACTCTTGAGCAGGCGGATGTTCTGTTCCGGTACCTGGCGCATGGCTTCGGACTTGTCGGCATTGGCGGCAATTTCCGGCAGGATTTGCTGCAGCCGGTTCAGCAGGGTGTTCTCGCTCATGAATATCTCCTGTTGCGTGTATTTGTTAATAAGTTAAGTATTTGTGCCGTGAATAAGGATTGGCAGCAGCGCGTTGGCACTTGGTGTTGTTGTTTGACGAGCAGGGAAGCGCTGGCAACTGACTGCATTATGTGGTGCATTCTGCAGCCAATAAATACAAGTTTCAGGTTGATTACTGTACTTTCCATGGCTTTCCTACTGTGGCTGTCAGCTTCGTACAGGTAAAAAAACAGCCACTCTGCACAGAGTGGCTGACAAGGATGGTGCAGCGAAAAGGAGAATCTGTCCATCAGAGAGGGTTGGTGTCAGAAGCCGTGGCGTAACCCCATGGCCAGACCGTGCACGGTACTGCCAACTGGCACACTGCCAACACTGCTGAAGCCAAAATCATAGGCGGCGCTGCCATGATTCCAGATTTGCGCATAGAGGGCCTTCAGCGTGGTGTGACGCGACAGGTCATATTCGTAGCCCAGCTCGGCATGGCGTGCGCGCCCGGTATCGGTGGCGGCAATGCCTTGCAGCTTGCCGGACTCACCATACTGGCCAATCAGTCGTCCATGGTCGCCAGCCCCGATCACGGCCTGGGCATACCACACATTCTGGCTGATGCTGCTGCCCTGATAACTGGCCGCAGCAGTGGGTGTGAGCTTGCCATCGGTGTGGTCAAGCAGCAGGCCGATACGGCTGACATCGCCAAAACGGTAATAACCGCCCGCGCGCAGGTTCCATACCTGGCGGAACTGGGTGCTGCTGCTGGCAGCATCATCCACACCGGTGTCGATGCGCTCATAGGCTGAAGTCAGCAGCCATGGCCCACCGCGATAAGTCAGCCCCAGGTCAAACACGCTGGCGGTATGGCTGGCACCGGTGGCGCGCGTTTCTACCGCGTCATAGCCTACGGTTGCCGTCACTCCCTGCCAGCTGGGGCTGGTGTACTGCACGGCATTCTTGCGGCGGGTGTCAAAGGGGCTGGTACGCACCAGCGTATTACCATTGCCGTCCGCCGGGGTGGCGCTGCCATAGCTTTTCAGCAGTCCGTCAGTGGACAGGATATTGCCCAGTTTGCCCAGCAGCGCACCGGACATGCCGATGCCGGTATTGCCTTGATTGACATCCAGCATGCCGGCCACCAGACGGGTGGGCGGGCTGATCAGGCCCGCCTGTAGGCTACCGGCTGGTGTGGCCAGACCGACAAAACTGTCGCGGGTGCCAAAGGTGGCATAGGACGGTGCGCTATCCAGCCAGAGATTGCTTTCCAGCTGCCAGTAGGCGCTGAGGCCGTTGCCCAGTTCTTCACGCCCCTTGAAGCCGATCAGCGAACTGTCCGAGCTGATACGGCGCACGCTGTTGGCGGGCTGACCGTTGGCTGCGCCACGGGTGCCGACGGATTCGATGGTTTCGTCCAGCGTGCCGTACAGGGTGACGTCGGCGTGGGCCAGCAGCGGCAGCAGGAACAGGGCTGCCCAAAAATGTTTGCCTTGCATGATATGGCTCCGGTTTGGGCCTGCGTTGCCGATGGACGGGCGCAGGCCATCGCGGTGTGCGGCCTGGTTGCCGGACACCGTGCAGGTAAATAGGGAAGGGTTAATGGCTTAGTGGCGTGCCGGCTTTTGCAGCGGAATCAGCAAAAACACCAGTGCGCCGATCAGCAAGGCGGCTACCGCATACAGCAGGCCGCTGGTGAAACTATGCGACATGTCTTTCAGCCAGCCCACCACAAAGGAGCTTAGCGCCGAACCGATATTGCCGGTGGCGTTGATCAGTGCGATGCCCACCGCCTTGGCCTTGGTGGACAGCGTGGTGTCGGGGGTGGTCCAGAAAATGGTCATGGCGGTAAAGGAACCGGCCGATGCCATCACGATGCCGGCGAGGCGCACCACCGGGTCACCGGCATAGGCGGTCAGCAGCCAGCCCGCAGCAGCAAACAGCATGGGAAGTACGGTGTGCCATTTGCGCTCCTGGGTGCGGTCGGAACGCGCGCCCCACCACAGCATCAGCACAATGGTGCCCAGTTGCGGAATGGCGGCCAGGATGCCGATGGTGACGTTGCTACTGCCGGCATTGAAGCTTTTGACGATTTGCGGTACCCAGATATTCACCATGCTCAGGGTATTGACCAGACAGAAATAGGCGAAGGCGAATTTCAGTACCGTGGGTTGCAGCAGCTCGCGCATCACACCGGAATGTTGCTGGGTTGGCTGGTGTGCTTCGGCGTCCAGCATGTTTTGCAGACAGCGCTTTTCCTCTGTGCTGAGCCATTTTGCCTTGGCGGGGGAGTCATCCAGATAGAACCACACCACCACGCCCAGCACGGCCGAAGGCAGGCCTTCTACCAGAAACAGCCATTGCCAGCCGGCCAGTTGCCAGATGCCGTCCATTTCCAGCAGATAGCCTGATACCACCGAACCGAGCGCGGCCGTCACCGGCATGGCAATCATGAACAGCGCATTGGCGCGGGCGCGGTAAACACGCGGAAACCACAGGGTGAGGTAGACCAGCATGCCGGGCAGGAAACCGGCTTCGGTAATGCCTACCAGCGCGCGCAGGATGTACAGGCTGGTAGCGTCATGGGCAAACATGGTGGCGGTGGAGGCAATGCCCCAGGCCACCATGATGCCGGCCATCCAGCGCCGCGCACCTATGCGGCTGAGCATGATGTTGCTGGGTATGCCGCACAGCACGTAGGTGATGTAAAAAATGGTGGCGGCAAAGCCGAACATGGTGGCCGTCAGGTTCAGGCTCTTGGCCATGGTGAGGCCGGCAAAGCCGATATTGATGCGGTCCAGAAAAGAAAATACGAACAGGATGAACAGGAACCAGATCAGCCGACCTGAAACCTTGCGAATCACCCGTTGTTCTTGCTGTAGATCTTGATCAAGCGCCTGATCGCCAATGGCGGACGCGCTGTGGCAGGTCGTGGTTTTGTCCAGACTCATGCATATCTCCTCTATAGGGTGCCGGGAGCGTTCCGGCGTGTTGTCCTTTGTCGTGGTGCCTGCTCTTGTTGGCAGATCACCTTGTTGCTGTGCTGCGTTGTGCTGTGTGGCGGTGTGGTCCTTTCTGTTAGCGTTAAATTAAACATATTAATTATTTGAGCGCTGAATACAGCGCCAGCGGACGACCCGCAGGGCCGCCCGGTTTGGTATCAGTACACGCCACTGGCTCCGGCCTGCTGACCACCGGTTTTGAAGCGTCCGGCCAGTGCTTCGGCACTGCGTGCCAGCACGGTGCTGTCCACGCCGACGGCGACAAACTGCGCGCCCAGCTCAATGTAATGACGGGCCAGTTTTTCGTCGGCCATCAAGATACCAGCCGCCTTGCCTTGGGCGCGGATACGGGTGATGGCCTGTTCGATGGCGGCTTGTACTTCCGGGTGGGCAGGCTGGCCGAGGTAACCCATGTCGGCAGATAAATCCGCCGGGCCGATGAACACGCCGTCCACGCCCGGTGTAGCGGCAATGGCGTCCAGATTGTTCAGCCCCTCACGGGTTTCGATCTGCACCAGCACGCACAGCTCCTCCTCGGCGCGCTTGAGATAACCTTCGATGCGGTTCCAGCGCGAGGCGCGGGCAATGGCGCTGCCCACACCGCGGATGCCGTGCGGCGGATAACGGGTGGCGGCTACCGCCAGCGCCGCTTCTTCGGCGGTCTGCACCATGGGCAGCAGCAGGGTTTGCGCGCCGATGTCCAGAATCTGCTTGATGCGCACCGGGTCGTTCCATACCGGCCGCACCACCGGGTGGCTGGGGTAGGGGGCGATGGCCTGCAACTGGCCCAGCATGTCATTCAATTCATTGGGTGCGTGTTCGCCGTCAATCAATAGCCAGTCGAAACCGGCACCAGCCAGCAGCTCGGCACTGTACGGGCTGGCCAGGCTCAGCCACAGGCCGATCTGCACTTCACCGTTTTTCAGCGCAGCCTTGAAGCGGTTGGATGGGTTCTGCATGGAATTTTCCTTAAAAAACAAGAGCAGCTAACATGAGCGCAACGCCCCTGATACAAGGCGCGCCGACGCAGACAGTACAAGGTGTACGGCCAGGAGGCGCAACGCAGCAGCAGGGTTTTTGTTCGCTGATCTAAACAAAGCGGCAACTGATGGCACCCAGCGGCCCATAGTCCACATGGAAGGTATCGCCAGCGCGGGCCGGTACCGGGCGGGTGAAGGAGCCGCCCAGAATCACTTGGCCGGGCTTGAGGCTGACATCAAACGGGGCCAGCTTGTTGGCCAGCCAGGCCACGCCATTGGCCGGGTGGTTCAGTACTGCCGCAGCCACGCCGGACTCCTCGATCACGCCGTTGCGATACATCAGCGCGGATACCCAGCGCAGGTCCAGTTCGGACGGCTTCACCGGGCGGCCGCCCATCACCACCCCGGCATTGGCGGCGTTGTCGGAAATGGTGTCGAACACCTTGCGCGGGCGGCCGGATGCCGGGTCGATGGACTGGCTGCGGGCGTCGATGATTTCCAGTGCCGGAATGACAAAATCCGTGGCCTGGTACACATCGAACAGGGTAATGCCCGGGCCTTTCAGCTCCTTGCCCAGAATGAAGGCCAGTTCCACCTCCACCCGCGGCACGATGAAGCGGCTGGTGGGAATGTCGCTGCCATCGTTGAAGAACATATCGTCCAGCAGGGTGCCGTAGTCCGGTTCGTTGATCTGCGAGGACATCTGCATGGCGCGCGAGGTGAGGCCGATCTTGTGGCCCTTGATGGTGCGGCCCTCGGCCAGCTTCATCTCCACCCAGCAGCGCTGGATGGCGTAGGCGTCCTCGATGGTGATGTCCGGGTAGTCCAGCGAAATCTGGCGGATCTGCTCGCGTTGCTGCTCGGCCTGATGCAGGCGCTGCGCGGTGGTGTGGATGATGTCTTGCGTCAGCATGTGGTCTCCTTGTTGGTGATGCCGCCAAAGCACAGGTATTTGGTTTCCATGAATTCTTCCAGCCCCAGCCGTCCGCCTTCACGCCCCAGGCCGGACTGCTTGATGCCGCCAAACGGGGCGACGGCGGTGGAAATGGCACCTTCGTTGATGCCCACCATGCCCGCCTCGATGGCTTCGGCCACCCGCCAGCAGCGGCTTACATCGCGGCTGTAGAAGTAGGCGGCCAGGCCCGACTCGCCACTATTGGCCAGCTGGATGGCTTCTGCCTCGTCGTGAAAGCGCAGCAGCGGGGCGAGCGGACCAAAGGTTTCTTCCTGTGCCACCAGCATCTGTGCGGTGATATCAGCCAGCACGGTGGGCTGGAAGAAGTTGCCACCACGTGCATGCGGCGCGCCGCCAGTGAGTACGCGAGCCCCCAGACTGACGGCGTTGGCGATGTGGCGCTGTACCTTGGCCACGGCGGCCTGGCTGATCAGCGGGCCTTGCTGCATCCCAGCCTCGCTGGCCGGGCCAACCTGTAGTGCTGCTACAGCAGTGGCCAGCTTGCTGGCGAAGGCATCATAGATGCCATCCTGTACCAGCAGACGGTTGGCGCAGACACAGGTCTGGCCGCTATTGCGGAATTTGGCAAACAGCGCGCCCTGCACGGCGGCATCCAGATCAGCATCGTCAAACACGATGAAAGGGGCATTACCGCCCAGTTCCAGCCCCAGTTTTTTCACCGTGTCGGCACACTGGCGCATGAGCAATTTGCCCACGGCGGTGGAGCCGGTGAAACTGAGCGCCCGCACCAGCGGGCTGCTAGTGAGTTCGCCACCGATTGCTACCGCATCAGTGCCGGTGACGACATTGAATACGCCGGGCGGCAGGCCAGCCTGTTCGGCCAGCGCCGCCAGTGCCAGTGCTGACAAGGGTGTTTCGGCGGCGGGTTTCAGCACCACGGTGCAGCCGGCGGCCAGCGCCGGAGCCACCTTGCGGGTGATCATGGCGTGCGGGAAATTCCATGGCGTGATGGCCGCCACCACGCCCACCCCCTGGCGCACGGTGAGCAGGCGCTTGTCCGCAAAGGGGCTGGGAATCACTTCGCCGTAAATCCGTTTGCCTTCTTCGGCAAACCACTCGATATAACTGGCACCGTAGGCGATTTCGCCCAGACTTTCTGCCTGCGGTTTGCCTTGTTCCAGGCTGATCAGGTCGGCCAGTTCGTTCTGGTGCTGCAAGATCAGCGCATGCCAGCGCAGCAGCATGGCAGTACGCTGCTGTGCGGTCAGCGCCCGCCAGGCAGGCAAGGCTGCATGGGCGGCAGCAATGGCCGCGCAGGTTTCAGCTGCGCCCAGATCAGCCACCCGCGCCAGCAGTGCGCCGCTGGCCGGGTTGTGCACGGCAAATTGCTGTGCGCCGGATAGCCATTGGCCGTTGATATAGGCCTGCTCACGCAGCAGGGACGGGGTGGGGCTAGTCATGGCGTTCATGAGGATTTCCGGGAAAAACGGATCAATTGCAGACTCAGCCAGGCTGCGACACCGCAGGCCATCACCAGCAGGCACATGGCGCGCGGGCTGCCGTCAAACAGGTTGGCCACCAGCGCACTGGCCAGCATGCCGCAGCCAAACTGGCCAGATACAGCCAGCGCCATCACCGCACCGGCCCGGTCGGCATGCAGTTGCAGCAGCCGCGCCATGGCATTGGGGCCGATGCTGCCGGTCATGCCCACGCTGAACAGCAGCGGCAACACCGTCAGCCACAGGCTGTGCCCGGCCAGCAGCCACAGTGCGATGCCAGCCACGGTGACGATGGCGCATTGCCATTGCAGCAACTGGTCGATGCTGTGCCTGGACAGCAGGCGGCGGTTGAACAGGCTGAACAGTACGATGGCGATGATGTTGAGCCCGAACAGATAGCCGTAGTGCTGGGGTGCCACACCAAAGTATTCGATGTAAACAAAGGGCGAGCCGGTGATGTAGGCGAACATCGCGCCAAAACTCAGGCCCAGTGCCAGGCTGTAGCCCATGGTGGGCAAGTCCAGCAGCAGGTGGCCGTAGGCGCGGAAGGCCTTGCCCAGGGTGATGTCGTTGCGGCCGCTGGGCGGATGGCTTTCCGGCAGGCGCAGTGCCACCACCGCCAGCGATGCCGCGCCAATCAGTGCCAGCAGCAGGAACAGGCTGCGCCAGCCCGCCAGCAGCAATAGCCAGCCACCCAGCAGCGGGGCCAGCAAGGGGGCGATCATGGTGATCTGCTGCATCAGCGTCAGCACATGGCTGGCCTCAGTCAGCGGAAAGGCATCGCGCACGATGGCGCGTGCCATCACCGTGGCCGCACCGCCGCCCGTGGCTTGCAGCACACGCAGGACAATCAGCTGTTCCGCCGTTTGCGCCACAGCGCAAGCCAGGCTGGCCAGCACATACAGGCTGAGGCCGGTCAGCAGTACCGGGCGGCGGCCATAGCGGTCGGACAGCGGGCCGTACAGCAGCATGCCGCCACAAAAACCGGCCAGAAAGCTGCCGATGGTCAGCTGGATGCGTGCCACCGGCGCCGCCAGATCCGCCGCAATGGCGGGCAGGGCGGGCAGATACATGTCGATGGACAGCGGGCCGAAGGCCACCAGCACACCGAGCAGGACGATCAGCCGGGCTTGCTGCTGCGGATTGCGCACTTGTTGCATGACAACGGCAGCCTATTTGAAGCGCTGATGCACATTGTTGTGCTTGTAGCTGAGCTTGGCATCCAGCTCGCTCAGCTCGAATGTCAGCGCCAGATAACGGGCATCAAACAGCGGGGCAAAGTGTTGCTTGATCAGCGCAAACAGGCCCTGTGCAGTGCGTTCGCGTTCTTCAAAGGTGCGGCCATGGCCGATTTTCAGGCTCATGTGGACAAAGGCGTAGTCGGCCTCGCCATCGGCCATGCGCCAGGTGTCCAGCCAGATGGCACGGCTGCGGATGCCCGCCACCGGATACAGACCGGTGCCAATCAAGTAGGCATGGGCTTTTTCGAACAGGCCGGGCAGGTCGGCCTGCTCGCGGATATTGTCGGTACATTCGACGATGAAATGCGGCATGGAATCCTCCGGGGAAAACTGCCTGCCTGCCGGGGCAGGGCTGGCCGTGTTGGGCAAGCAATCAGACGGGAAGTACCACGTTGATCTGTCCGGTGCCAGAGCTGCCAAAGTAAGGCGTGACCACCTCGGCCTTGCCCTGGTATTCGTCCCAGCCCAGCGCGCCCAGCAGCATGGCGGTGTCGTGCATGAAGCCTTCGCCATGACACTTTTCCGCATACTCCGGCAGCATGGCGCAGAAGGTTTTCCAGTCACCGCGTTGCCACATGGCCACTACTTCGTGGTCGAAGCTTTCGAGGAAGGGGCTCCATACCTTGTGCAGGTATTGCTCGGCCACGCCGTTCTGGGCAAAGCGGTGCGACAGCGAGCCACTGGCGAGAAAAGCCACCTTGCCGTCGTACTGTTCTTCCACTGCCTGACGCATGGCCATGCCCAGCCGGGCGCTGTCCGCCAGGTTGTGCACCGTGCACATGGCAGACACCGACACCACCTTGAAATGCTGGTCGGCATTCATGTAGCGCATGGGAACCAGCGTGCCGTACTCCAATGCCAGCGTGGTGGCGTCATGGGCACGGGTGTGTACCCCTGCCTTGCTGGCGGCATCGGCCAGCAACTGGCCCAGCGCCGGATTGCCCGGATAGGCATAGGGCAGGTTCTTGATGAAGTGCGGCAGCTCGTTGGAGGTGTAGACCCCTTCAAACTCCGGGGCGCAGTTGACGTGGTAACCGGAATTCACCAGCCAGTGGGTATCGAACACCACGATGGTGTCCACTCCCAGTTCGCGGCAGCGACGGCCGATTTCCTTGTGGCCGTCGATGGCGGCCTGACGGCAGCCCTGATGCTGGCCGGGCAGTTCGGATAAATACATCGACGGCACGTGCGTGATCTTGGCCGCCAGGGCGAGTTGTCCCATGGAGTGTCTCCTTTGTAGTCGTGAGGGCGGTGGGCATTGATGTGTGCCACAGCCAAGAGGCCGGGCGTTCTGTGGCGCCCTGACCATCTGTTGTCTTACTGTTGTCTTAAGAGCTGCTAACAAAATAGCGCAGCGTCCCTGATGCAAGGCGCGTCGACGCAGACAGTACAAGCAGTACGGCTAGGAGGCGCAATGCCGCAGCAGGGTTTTTGTTAGTAGCGATAAGTTCACAGGCCCCAGCGCGGAATGTGATGCCCGCCCATCGAAATGCACACGTTCTTGATTTCGGCAAACACCTCGAAGCTGTACTCGCCGCCTTCGCGCCCGGTGCCGGAGGCCTTCACGCCGCCAAACGGTTGGCGCAGATCGCGCACGTTCTGGCTGTTGATGAACACCATGCCCGCCTCGATGCCACGGGCCAGACGGTGGGCCTTGCCGATGTCCTGGGTCCAGATATAGGACGCCAGGCCGTATTCCACATCATTGGCCAGGCGCAGCGCGTCGGCCTCGTCGTCAAACGGCATCAGGCACACCACCGGGCCGAAGATTTCTTCCTGCGCAATGCGCATGCGGTTGTCTACATCGGCAAACACCGTAGGCTGGATGAAGTTGCCGCGCGCCAGATGGGCGGGCAGGCCGGCCGGGCGTTCCAGACCACCGGCCACCAGACGGGCGCCTTCCTCCATGCCGATGCGGATATAGCCGGTAACCTTGTCGTAGTGCTGCGGGGTGATCATGGAGCCGACCTGGGTTTTCGGGTCTTGCGGGTCGCCGACGATCAGGCGCTTGGCGCGCGCGGCGAATTCCTCGACAAACTTGTCGTACACCGGGCGCTGGATGAAGATGCGGCTGCCTGCGGTGCAGCGTTCGCCATTGAGCGAGAAGATGGTGAACAGCGCGGCGTCCAGTGCGCGGTCCAGATCGGAATCGGCAAAAATCAGCACCGGCGACTTGCCACCCAGCTCCATGGAAAACTTCTTCAGGCCGGCATTCTGCATGATGCGCTTGCCGGTGGCGGTGCCGCCGGTAAAGGACACAGCGCGCACATCCGGGTGGCGTACCAGCGCATCCCCTGCGGTGGCACCATAGCCTTGCACTACATTGAACACGCCGGGCGGCACGCCTGCTTCCAGTGCCAGGCGGCCCAGTTCATTTGCCGTGAGCGGGGACAGCTCGGACATCTTCAGCACTGCGGTATTACCCAGTGCCAGGCAAGGCGCGGTTTTCCAGGTGGCAGTCATGAAGGGTACGTTCCACGGCGACACCAGGCCGCATACACCTACCGGCTGGTACAGCGTGTAATTGAGCATGCTGTCGTCCACCGGGTAGCTGTGGCCGTTCATGCGGGTGCACACTTCGGCGAAGAAGTCGAAATTGTGCGAGGCGCGCGGAATCAGCACGTTCTTGGTCTGGTGAATCGGCAGGCCGGTGTCCAGTGTTTCCAGCTCGGCCAGCATGGGCACGTTCTGGTCGATCAGCTCGCCCAGGCGACGCATGATCTTGGCGCGTTCCTTGGCCGGGGTGCCCGCCCACTTGGGGAAGGCTTCCTTGGCGGCGGCCACGGCGGCGTTGATTTCGTCGGCACCGCCGGAGGCCACTTCGGTAATCACTTCACCTGTAGCCGGGTTGACGGTTGCAAAGACTTCCTTGCTTTCGACCTCGCGGCCGTTGATCCAGTGCTTGATCATCTTGTGTTCTCCTGTGCGTGCGCAGCTGCTACAAGGCTGCGCCGGGTAATGTTTCACACGGTTTGCGCCTGGCGATCCGCGTATTGCGCCTCGCTGACAATGTGGTTGACCAGACGGCCCACGCCCTCCACCTCGACGATGACTTCATCGCCCGGCACCACATCGGCCAGTCCTTCCGGCGTGCCGGTGGCGATCATGTCGCCGGGGGACAGGGTCATGAAGCTGCTGAGGTATTCGATCAGGAAAGGAATGTCGAACACCATGTCGCTGGTGTTGCCCTGCTGACGCAGCTCGCCATTCACCCAGGTGCGCAGGGTGAGCGATGCCGGGTTGGCCACGTCGCCACGGTCCACCCACCACGGGCCGATCGGGGTGAGGGTGTCGCGGTTTTTCACCCGCAGATTCGGCCGGTAGTAGTTTTCCAGATAGTCGCGTACCGCATAGTCGTTGCACACGCTGTAACCGGCCACGTAGTCCAGCGCCTGTTCGCGGCTGACGTTCTTGGCGGTCTTGCCGATGATCACCACCAGCTCGCACTCGTAGTGCATGTACAAGAGATTGTCCGGCCGTACCGATACCTGACGATGGCCGGTGAGGGTGGCAGGGGACTTGAGAAATACCAGCGGCTCGGTTGGTGCCTTGAAGGCCAGCTCGGCGGCGTGGTCGGCATAGTTCAAGCCCAGGGCGAACACCGTGCCTTCGGCCGGTGGCAGCCATTCCACTGCATCTTCGGCAAAGCGGCGGCCATCGGCCAGCTGTACCGAATGGTCATCGTTAACCAGTACCGCGTGAATGTCTGCCTCTCCGGGCAGGCGGATGCGGGCGTGTTTCATTGGGCGCTCTCCTCGGCAATCAGGCGGTTTTCCAGGCGGCCAATGCCGTCGATTTCCACGGCCACGGTGTCGCCTGGGCGGATTTCCAGCTGGCGCAGCGGGGTGGCGGGGATGATCACGTCGCCCGGCTGCAAGGTCATGAACTGGCTGAGGGCGGCAATCAGCTGCGGCACACTGCGCAGCCAGTCGCGGCTGTGATTGGTTTCGGCTAGTTCGCCGTTCAGGTAGCTGCGGATTTCCACGTTGAGCGGGTTGATGGCGGCGGCGTCTACCAGCCACGGGCCCATCGGGCAGAAACCGTCACGACATTTGGCCTTGACGGCCGGGCGGTAGAAGCTGCTTTCTTCCAGGCTGATTTCATTCACCACGGTGTAGCCAGCAAGCACAGCCAGCGCCTGATCTTCAGCCACTTTGCTGGCCACCTTGCCAATCACCACGCCCAGCGCACCACCGGCAAATACCTTGCCCGCCTGTGTCGGCAAGGCGATGGCGCTGCTGTGGCCAGCGTGGGTATTGCGCGGCTTGATGAACAGCACCGGCGTGGCCGGGGCTTTCTGGTAGGGCGGCTGCTGGAAGTCGGCTTCCAGCTGTTCCAGCAGGCTGCGGTGGTTCAGCGCCACGCCATAGACGGTGCCAGTGGCGGGAGCCAGCCATGGCGAGGTGTCCGCCAGCGGATTGCCGTTGTCCAGCAGCAGTTTGCCATCGGCCAGTGCTGTCACGCGGCGGGCTTGCTGGTTCAGCACGATGCGGCCTTGCTTCATCGGTCTCTTCCTTGTTGTAGTGGTGGACAGCAGGGCTGGCCATTTATTTAATATGTTAACTTTATACGGGTCTGCTTCCGTCTTTGTCAACGCGCTTTGTCTGCTGCAAGCGCTGTTGCTGCCCACTATGCCATGTGGCATGCCGCATTTTCTAAGGAATTAACTGTACTTTTCATGGAATCTCTGCGGGCGCTGGTTTATTCGTTTTCGCTGGGATACTGTTTGGAAATGCCAGAAAACCAATCAATTCAATGGACAGTGGCCGGTTGTGGCTTGCAGCTGGAAAATGCTTGCTGTACAAAAGATGGAAATCAGTCGGCATGTGGCATTTTGCGCATATGACAGCATGGAGCCGCCATGAAGCAGGAAAGCCGTACCCCGATTCCCAATATCGACATCGGCAAGGTGTATGACAGCCGCTATGGCGAGTCGGATATCAATGTGGAAGCCTTTGGCAAGCTGGCGGAGTTTTTTGGCCGCAATATGCCGGTGCACCGGCACGACCGCTTCTTTCAGTTGCATTATCTGGCCAGCGGGCAGATTCGCCTGTATCTGGAAGATCAGCATTATGTGGCACGGGCACCACTGTTTTTCTTTACCCCGCCCACCGTGCCGCATGCCTTCATTACCGAAGCTGATGCCGAAGGCTATGTACTGACCGTGCGGCAGGAACTGGCACGCCAGCTGCTGCATACCTTGCCGTTGACGCAGCGCGAGGCGGGGCTGATGCAGCCCTTCTGTGTGGAACTGGCTGATGGGGCGGCTGCACAGCAGCTGCCACAATTGCTGGCCTTGCTGGCCGGGGAGTATGGCAATGATGCGGTAGGGCGGGAGGCGGCGCTGCACGGCCTGGTGCAGCTGGTACTGGTGACGGCCTTGCGCCTGAGTGCGCAGGGCGAGCACAGCCGGCAATGCCGCCGCGAGGACTTGCAGGTGTTTCATCGCTTCAATGCCTTGATTGAAGCGCACTTCCGCGAACACTGGCCGCTGTGGCGCTATGGCGAGGAAATGGGGGTGACCGAGTCGCGGCTGAATGATATTTGTCGCCGCATGGCGGATTTGCCGTCCAAGCGTCTGGTGCATGACCGGCTGTTGCAGGAGGCCAAGCGGCTGTTGATGTATTCCGCCGGATCGGTAAACGAAATTGCCTATCACCTGGGTTTCAAGGACCCGGCGTATTTCTCGCGCTTCTTTTTGCGTGAAACCGGCAGCAAGCCTAGCGCCTACCGCCAGCAGCATGGGGGATGAGGCATAAGGTGCTGCTGCTTTGCCAGCAACACCCTGCATGGCATCCGGACAGCGGCCTGCCGCCGCAGACGGCACAGCCAGAACAGCCAGAACAGCAAAGAGGTGCAATGCAGGAGGGGGGCAGCGGGTCTTATTGCAGCAGGCTGCGCTGGCGGGTTTCCGATGGCAGCTCGCAAAACAGCTTGCGGTAATCGCGGGCAAAATGTCCCAGGTGGTAAAAGCCCCAGTGCCCGGCGGCGTCACGCACGCCCAGTCCAGCATGTTCCGGGGACAACAACATGCGCCGCACTGCATTGAGCCGGATGGAGCGCAGATAATCCACCGGTGTGGTGCCGGTAATCAGCTGAAAGCTGTTTTGCAAGGTGCGACGGCTGATACGTAGCTGCTGGCACAGGTCCAGTACCGTCACCGGTTCGTCACTGCTGGCCAGCACAATGGCCTGGCTGCGCCGCACAATGTCACAGTGGGTAGCGTGCGTGAGGTTGATGGCCCGCTCCGGCACACTGCCGTGCAGCAGGTCCAGCAGCAGGCTGATCAACTGGTGTTGCACCAGTTTCTGGCTACCGGCAAAGCGCATCAGGTCCGGGTTTTCCACCGCCTGTTCGAACACGTTCAACAGCAACTGGCGGGCATGGGCCAGTTGTTCCGGCGGAATCTGGATCACCGGTTGCCATTGGCGTGAACCATACAGCTGCTGGTACAACTCGGGAGCCAGCGCCTCCAGTTCATTGTTGTGTACCGACAACTGAATGGAGTCCACTTCGGCCGGGGCGTGCATGATGAATTCTTCATTGCTGCGCAAGGCGGTGATGGCATGCAATCCGACCGCACGCCCCTGCAGGGTCAGGGGCAGCGGTGCCCGGATGGGAATGGCAAAGTGCACCATGTCGGCCGGCGCACGGCCATATTGCACCACGCGTTGGTTGAAAGCCTCGCGGAATACTTCCAGGTGGCCGGTATTTAACCTGGACAGCGAACTGTGAAAACGCCCGCCGCTGATCTGGTCGTATACCTGTTGCCAGCCGGGCAAGTGGGCCGCATGACATTGGGCGTCATCGAAATGGCGAACTTCAGCCAGCATGGTGGACCTCCTGATGCATTTCTCCGGTGGCGGCCTGCGGCCCTTCACCTTCTGTTTCTGACGATATAGATGTCAATCAGATGCGATGGCGTGCGCTATCGCCCGGCCTCTGCGGGCCATCCTGTCAGCCTGGGCAAGTCAGTTACCTGTCTGTTCAGGGCATGCTGTCTTGCACTGGTCAAACCCTGACTATATTGGGTCATTTGCAAGCGCGCTGCAAAAAATACTTAATATATTATCTATTTGCCTGTCATCCTTGTCAGGCAAGGCTTGCCACAGCCTTGTCTGGCAACCGTTCTGCTGTGTCTGGGGCTGTTTCTTCATTGCAACAAGCAGGCTCCGGCACGGCTTGTTTCGTGCTGCCGCCACCTGCCGGGATAGCCATGCAGGATTTGCCGATTTGGGATAAGGCCGCCAAAAACTGGCGCGTATATTGATCTGCAACAAATCGTGTTGCTGCTGTTGCTGCTTGTCAGTGACAGACGGCAACAAGGCAAATCAGGTGGTCGTGCTGTCCGGTGCGACCGCCCTGCAAGGAGTGGAGAAGAAATGGATCACAATCTGGTAGAGGTTCTGGAGCCGGTTAATGCTTTCCTGCTACGCGAGCATGGCTTGCTGGTGGACGGCAAGACAGTGGCTGCCCAGTCCGGCCAGCGTACCGAGGTGCGTAATCCGGCCACCGGCCAGGTGATTGCCAGCGTGGCCGATGGCAACGAGCAGGATGTTGATGTGGTGGTGCAAAGTGCCCATCGTGCCCATACCACTGGCGTGTGGTCCGGCCTGCGCCCGGCTGACCGCGAGCGCATTCTGCTGAAACTGGCCGATGTGCTGGAAACCCATGCCGAGGAACTGGCGCAGCTGGAAACGCTGAACCAAGGCAAGTCCATCCATATCTCGCGTGCCATCGAAGTGGGCGCGGCCATCGAATTTGTCCGCTACATGGCAGGCTGGGCCACTAAGCTGGGTGGCGAAACCATGGACGTGTCCATTCCGGTACCGCCCGGCACCCGCTATACCGCCTATACCCGCCGTGAACCGGTGGGCGTGGTAGCCGGTATCGTGCCGTGGAATTTCCCGCTGATGATTGCCATCTGGAAGATGGTGCCGGCGCTGGCCGCCGGTTGTACCGTGGTGCTCAAGCCCTCCACCGAAACTCCGCTTACTGCGCTGCGTCTGGGTGAACTGGCACTGGAAGCCGGCATTCCGCCCGGCGTGGTGAATGTATTGACCGGGCGTGGTTCCCGCGCGGGTCAGGCGCTGGCCGGCCACCCGCTGGTGAGCAAGGTGTCGTTTACCGGTTCTACCGAAATCGGCAAGACCATCGGCCATACCGCCATCGACAACATGACCCGCTTCTCATTGGAGCTGGGCGGCAAAAACCCGATGATCATGCTGGGCGATGTGGACGTGGACAAGGCCATCCAGGGGGCGCTGATGGGCGGCTTCCTCAATCAGGGCCAGGTCTGTGCCGCCGCTTCCCGCCTGTATATCCAGCGCAGCAAGTTCAAGCAGATCGTCGAAGGCCTGGCCGCTGCCGCCAACAGCATGACGCTGGGTTGCGGCATGGACCTGAACGCCCAGGTCAACCCGCTGGTATCCGCCCGTCAGCAGCAGTCGGTGTGCCGGCTGATCGACACCGCCCGCAGCGAAGGGGCCAGCATTCTGGCCGGCGGCGGCGCGGCCGATCTGCCCGGTTACTTCGTCAAGCCCACCATTATTGTCAACGCTGCCCAGCACAGCACCATCGTGCGCGAAGAAGTATTCGGCCCGGTGCTGGTGGCCTTGCCCTTCGACCATGCCGACGAGGCTATCGCCATGGCCAACGACTCGCGCTATGGCCTGGCCGCCAGCCTGTGGACCAATGACCTGTCCGCCGCCATGAACCTGGTACCGCGCATCGAGGCGGGCACGGTGTGGGTCAACAGCCATATTCCGCTCGACCCCAGCCTGCCGTTTGGCGGCTTCAAGCAATCCGGCATCGGCCGCGAGTTTGGTCGCGGTGCGGTGGAAAACTTTACCGAGACCAAGTCGGTCTGTATCGCGCACTGAGTTAGCTGGCGAGGCTTTGTCAGCCCCGCCTGACTTGCTGATCTGTTTTAAAGGAGCAACACCATGTCTTACGACAAGTCCCGTTTCTGGCACCCCATGCTGCACCCGAATGAAATGAAACAACGTCAGCCCATCCGCATCGTGCGTGGCGATGGCTGTCATGTATTCGACGACCAGGGCCACAAGCTGGTGGATGGCGTGGCCGGTTTGTGGAACGTCAACGTTGGCCACAACCGCCCGGAAATCAAGCAGGCCATCGTGGAGCAACTGGACGAGCTGGAATACTTCCAGCTGTTTGACGGTATTTCGCACCCGCGTGCGGAAGAATTGTCCGCCACCCTCATCGACATGCTGAAGCAGGAGGACATGGCGCGGGTCAGCTTCAGTTCCGGCGGGTCCGACGCGGTGGAAACCGCGCTCAAGCTGGCACGCCAATACTGGCGTGTCAGCGGCCAGCCGGATCGCACCAAGTTCATCTCGCTCAAGCAGGGTTACCACGGCGTGCATTTCGGTGGCGCTTCGGTCAACGGCAATACCGTGTTCCGCCGCAGCTACGAACCGCTGCTGCCGGGCTGCTTCCATGTGGAAACCCCGTGGCTGTACCGCAACCCGTTTACTGAAGATCCGGAAGAGCTGGCGCAAATCTGCGCGCAGATGCTGGAGCGGGAAATCCTGTTCCAGAGCCCGGATACCGTGGCTGCCTTTATCGCCGAGCCCATCCAGGGGGCTGGCGGTGTCATCGTCCCGCCGGCCAGCTACTGGCCGCTGATCCGCGCCGTGTGCGACAAGTACGGCGTGCTGCTGATTGCCGATGAAATCGTCACCGGTTTTGGCCGTTCCGGTTCCATGTTCGGCAGCCGTCTGTGGGGCGTAAAGCCGGACATCATGTGCCTGGCCAAGGGCATTTCCTCCGGCTATGTACCGCTGGGTGCCACCGTGGTGAACCAGCGCGTGGCCGATGCCTTTGCCAAAAACCAGGATTTCGGCGGCGTCATCATGCACGGCTACACCTATGCCGGTCACCCGGTCGCCTGCGCGGCAGCCATTGCCAACCTCAAGATCGTGCGCGAGGAAAACCTGCCGGCCCAGGCCGCTGCTCAGGGTGAATACCTGCTGGCCAAGCTCAAGCCGTTTGCCGACAAATACGCCTCCGTCGGCGAGGTGCGTGGCAAGGGGCTGATGATTGCACTGGATCTGGTGCAGGACAAACAGACCCGCGAGCCTATCGATCCGATGGGCGGCTATGCCAACAAGGTGGCCGAAATAGCGCGTGAAAACGGCGTGCTGGTGCGCCCGGTGGGCACCAAGATCATCCTGTCGCCGCCGCTGGTCATCGGCCAGGCTGAATGCGATGCCATCGTGGCAGCGCTGGCTGCCGGTTTCGAGGCGGCCTGAACCACGTGAGGGGAAGGGGCTGTGTCAGCCCTTCTCATTATCAGGACAACACCATGGCTCATCTGCTTGCCGCAGTACCGGTGGCAAAACCGTTGCAACGCTGTCTGGACGTGCTGCAGGATGTATTGCCGCACAGCGCCACTGCCTTTTACCGGGTGGACCGGCAGCAGCAGCCGCACGATTTCGTGTTGCGCCATATGCCGGACGAGGTGCATCAGCGCTATGTTGCCCGCTATATGGGGCATGACCCGCTGCATCCGGCCAGGCTGTCCCGTCAGCCGCTGGATGTGGTGACGCTGGGCAGCGCCTTGCCGGCAGCGCAACGTGCCACATCCCGCTATGCCCCTTTCCTGACCAGCAACCGGCTGGTGGATGTCGCGGAAATCCTGCTGCGGCGGCAGGGGCGGGTGGTGGCCGCTTTCTCCTTGCTGCGGCAGGGGCGGATGCCCGGCTTTGCCGACGAGGACTTACGTGTGCTGCACGGCTTGCATGGCCTGCTGGACATGGCGCTGGACAGTACGCTGTACCAGCCTTGCCCGGACCCCGCCATCGTACTGACCGAGCGCGAGCAGGCGGTGGCCATGTTGTTGTCTACCGGTGCCTGTAACAAAACCATTGCCCGTGAGCTGGGCATGGGACAGGCCACGGTCAAAACCCATTTATTGCACCTGTTTCGCAAGTTTGATGTGAGTAGTCGTACCGCATTGGCACATGCCTTGTTTGTCCGGCAACAGGCTGGTCAGGCAAGGCGACAGTGACGGTTTCATCCGGGACAGCCATAAAAATAAGCGCCCGGCTATCAGCATGATGGGGAAGGTGTACTGATGCGCCACAGACAGGTAGCAAGCCTGCTGCAGTGCCTCCCTGCCATGGTTCGCGAGTCTTCAGGAGGAAAACAGCATGTCAATAGAGAAGAAACTGACCCGGCACCTGCAGCAAGGGGTGGTGGGTTTTCCGGTGGCGCTGGCCAGTTCGGTCGGCGTGGTGATGGCCAGCCCGGTCATTCTTACCGTGACCAGCGGTTTTGGCATGGCCGGCAGCACCTTTGCCCTGGCCATGCTGATTGCCTTCATCATGATGCAGGCGCAGGCCACCACTTTTGCCGAAGCGGCTTCGATGATGCCGACTTCCGGTGCTGTCTACGATTACATATCCTGCGGGCTGGGGCGCTTCTGGGCGATTACCGGCACCATCTCTGCTTACCTGCTGGTGCATGTGTTTGCCGGTACGGCGGAAACCATCCTGTCCGGCATCATGGCGCTGGTGAACTTTGAACACCTCAACACCATGCTGGAACACAGCGGTACATCCTGGATGGTGGGGGTGGGGCTGGTGGTGCTGTTCGGCATTCTCAACGCCATGGGGGTCACCATTTTCGGCAAGGCGGAAATCGTGCTCACCTTCGTGATGTGGGCCACGCTTACCGTGTTCGGCATCATCGGCCTGATCAAAGCTCCGGCTGTTTCACTGCAAGGCTGGTTCGGCAGCCCGCTGGACCTGAGTGACGCCAGTGGCGTGCTCAGCCTGATCGGCATGGCCATGTTCATGTTTGTCGGCTTCGAACTGGTGACGCCGTTGGCTCCGGAGCTGAAAGATGCCGGTCGCAATATTCCGCGTGCCGCCAAGCTGGGTCTGACCGGCGTTGCCGTCACCATGGCCATTTACGGCGCTGCCATGGTGCATCAGGTGGCCAATGTGGCGATGGATCCGAAGAATCCGGCCGGTCCGCATTTGCTGGATACCCCGATGGCGATTCCGGCCTTTGCTGATCAGGTGATGGGCCCCTTTGGCAAGATCTGGCTGGGTATTGGCCTGCTGTTTGCCGGTGCCGCCACCATCAATACCCTGATTGCCGCGCTGCCGCGCATTCTGTACGGCATGGCGGTGGATGGTGCGCTGCCCAAGGCCTTTACCTATCTGCACCCGCGTTTCAAGACGCCGCTGGTGGGCATTCTGGTGGCGGTGGTCATTCCCTGTGTCCATGCCTGGTTCATCCAGGGGGATCTGGACCGCATCATGCCGCTGGTACTGGCAGCGGTGTGCGCCTGGGGTGTGGCTTATCTGCTGGTGAATCTGGCCATTGTCCGTCTGCGCTTCACCCGGCCGGATTTTCCGCGGGCCTACCGCTCACCGTGGTTCCCGCTGCCGCAGATTATCTCCTCGGTGGGCATCCTGATTGCCATCTGGTACATCACTCCGCCGGGCATGCACCCGCGAGATATCTATCTGCCCTTTGGCGTCATGCTGGGTCTGACTGCGCTGTACGCGCTGGTGTGGACCGTGTTGGTCCAGAAGGTGAACCCCTTCCGTGCCGTGGCCATTGAAGACATTCTGGCCGAGGAGTTCGGCAAGGTGGGCGGCCATGCTTCGCTGATCGACGAGGAGCTCAAGCGTGTTGCCTCTGGTGCTTGAGCGGCTGTGGCAGCAGCGCCTGCCCAAGGCTTATCGGCCGGGGGCCACCCTGTCCAAGCTGGCACAAGACCTGAACGGGCTGGAAGTGATGGGTGCGGAAGAGGGCTGTCCGGACTACCGGCTGCCCGCTGCGGACTGGTCATTCCGGGTGGAGGAGCGGGTGGAACGCCAGTTCCTGCTGCATACCGTCAGCTGCTGCTTTGTACTGCCACTGCCTGGCGCTGCGCCGTCGCGTCCGTCCCGACTGGCGCTGCAACACCGGGGCAACTGGCAGCGCAAGGGCTTTGGCTGCCTGTGCCGCGAGGGGGATGGTGCAGCGCTGGCGCCCCTGATGGCCTTGTTGCAGCAAGACCGGGACTTGCACACCGCACTGATGCCGCTGGATTTCAAGCGTTGTGAACTGATTGCGGATGCGCAGGGCTGGCGGCTGGAAATCGAGCATTTTGCCGCCAGTGAAGTGGTGGGCAGCTTCCCGCCTTTTCGCCGCTATATCCGCCTGTTGACCACACAAAAACTGGCGTTGTTGGCCGTGATGGCGGCGGTGCAGCGGGTGGTGGCCCGCGCGGGCTGATTGACATGCGGTAAATCACAATGCCACAGGCCCCGGTACATGCGCCGGGGCCTGTGGCATTCAGCCTCGGGTTTCAGAGGTCTGCTTCGGTCAGCTGTGGCTTGTCCTCGGTCACCGCCACCGGGGCTGGCAGTTGCTCCAGTTCATTTAGCAGGCTGATCAGCAGCTCCAGCTTTTCCTCGCCAAAATGCGCTTCTATCTGCCGATAGCAGGCGTTGGACAGTGGTGCGACCTCGCGCGTCAGCTGGCGGCCCTCCAGGGACAGGGACACGATCAGCCGGCGGCTATCCACCTTGTCGCGGCTGCGGTGGATCAGGCCGGCCTTTTCCATGCGCACCAGAATACCGGTGAGGCTGGGAGACAGAATGCAGGCCAAGTCGGCAATCACCCCGGCTTCCATTTCGCCACGGTCGTCCAGCAGGCGCAGAATGCGCCATTGCTGTTCGGTCAGGCCCACACTGTTGAGCAAGGGACGAAAGTAAGCCATGACGGCTTCACGGGCGCGCAGCAAGTGCTGCGGTAGACGGTGCTGGTGTTGTGCGCTGGAAGTTGGCATGTGATTCAGGAAGGCAGATCAATGTGATTAATATCTTAACATTCTGCGCGTCCATTCCCAAGTCGCCATCTGCCATTTGCCCGGCGCAATATGTGCCACATGCAAAGGCTGCTCCTCCATCTGGTGGATGGGGGAGTTGAACCGGCCTGCCTACACTGTGCTTTCCCGATCTCATTTCAGGAAGGAAAGCAGATGGCAGCACAAGCCAAAACCGTGGTGATTACCGGAGCCGGTAGTGGCATAGGCGCAGCCTGCGCTGCATTGCTGGCAGCCGATGGCATGCAACTGGTGTTGATTGGCCGTCGTGCCGCGCCTTTGCAGCAGCTGGCTGCACAGTACGGTGCGCTGGCACTGGCTGGCGATGCGGCGGACAGCACATGCTGGCCTGACTGGCTGGCACACATCCGTCAACGCTTCGGCAGCATTGACGGCCTGCTGTGTTGTGCTGGCGGCCTGGGCATGGGCTGCGCGCTGGAAACAGATGATGCAGCCTGGCAGGCCGCCATACGCGCCAATCTGGATACCGCTTTTGTTGCGGCTCGCGCCTGCTTGCCGGACTTGATGGCCAGCCGGGGTGCCATGGTATTGCTGGCGTCGATTGCCTCGCTGGCCGCCGGGCCGGCGGTGTGTGGCTATACCACGGCCAAGCATGCGCTGATTGGCCTTACCCGCTCGCTGGCGCGGGACTACGGCCCGCATGGGGTGAGGGTGAATGCGGTGTGCCCCGGCTGGGTGAAAACGCCGATGGCGGATGAAGAAATGCAGCCGCTGATGCAACAGTATGGCGACAGCCTGGATGAGGCCTATGCCCGGGTGACGGCGGATGTTCCCTTGCGCCGGGCGGCCGCGCCGGGGGAAATCGCCAGCATCTGTCGCTTCCTGCTGTCGGAGCAGGCCAGCATCATCACCGGCGCGGCCATTGTGGCTGATGGCGGCTCAAGCATTGTCGATGTGCCTACCCTGGCTTTCAACGCACTGTCCTGAGTGCAGTTGCAATTGGAATCAATGAACAACACCGCCTACATGGCGGTGTTGTCGTTTGCGGCACTAGCAATTGTTTCAGTGCAGCGCCGCCGTGCTTTCCGGCAAGGTGGCACCGCCGTCCACGATGATGGTCTGCCCGGTGATGTAGGCTGCGGCATCTGACGCGAGAAACAGCATGGCTGCGGCAATATCTCCCGGCTCGCCCAGTCGTCCCAGTGGAATGTTGCGGGCGATGGCAGCATTCAGGCTGTCGTCCCCGAGATTATCCATGGCCGGGGTGCGAATCATGCCCGGTTCCACGCCGTTGACGGTAATGCCATCGGCCGCCAGTTCCAGTGCGGCAGCGCGGATGAAGCCATTGACCCCGGCCTTGGAAGCGGCATAGTGCGCCAGCCCCGGATAGGCGACCCGCGGGCCGGTCACCGAGGACGTCACCAGCATGCGGCCACCGCCTTGTGCACGCATGGCGGGCAGGGCGGCCTGGCTCAGCCAGAACAGCGCCTGCAGATTCACCGCCAGCGTTCGTTGTAACAAGGGTGGGGTGATGTCAGCAAACGCCGTGAGCGGGAAATAGGCCGCGTTGTGGATCAGCACATCCAGCCGGCCCTGTTGTGTCAGCACCTGTTTTATCAGTGCGTTGGCCTGTTCCGGTTCCGCCAGATCGCACTGGCAGGCGCAGGCTCTCAAGCCTTGCGCCTGCAAGGCAGCAGCGGTGGCCCGGGCCGCTTCTCCCTGCACATCCACCACCACCACCGTGGCCGCGTGGCGGGCAAACAGCTGGCTGATGGCGGCACCTATGCCTTGTGCGCCGCCGGTCACCAACACCACTTTGCCGGCAAAATCCAGGTTCAGCATGGGCTGTGCTCCGGCTTACAGTGGGTGGCTGGTGTGATTGAGAATCTGCGTGATGGCACCGACCGGGAAGTTGGACAGCGCAGAAAAGTCATTGCCCTGGTAGCCGAAGATCTTGCCATCGGTTTTCAGCTGTTGCAGGTCGATCAGCACCACGCCCAGCGTGGGGACAATCTTTTCCCGCCACACAAACAGATAAAGCTGCTCTGCCAGCTTGAAGTAATGACAGCGGTCCACATCGGCCAGCCCTTGCTCCACCCCTTGCAGGCACTGCCAGGTATAGAAGTGGCTATTCAGATAAATGTGTTCGTAGCATTCGGTGGGGCTGTAGCGGTACTGGTTGCGCAGGCCGATCAACTCATCCGTACTGTGATGCAGCGCGCTGTGTGCCGTTACCGGCTGGTCGATGCAGCCATGGGCAAAGCGGCAGTCCACAGCGGTTAGCGCCTCACCGGCCAATACTCGGCTGAAGACGGAACGGGCGACATCTTCCGCCTGCGGCAGCATCCCGGCCACGGCAGTGAACAGGCCATGTGCCAGATCCAGTACCAGGCTGAGTGAATGCCCGTGCTGCCCTTCCGGCAGGAAATCCAGCAACACGATGCCGAGGCGCAGGCTGCTGGCACGATAGCGGCCCTGGCCGCTGAAGCCTGACGCCTCTCCGTCGGTCAATGTCGTCAGCTGGCAGTCTGCGGTATTCACTTGCAAGCGGGCACGGCTGCCATCGGCAAAATGCAGTTGCAACTGACGGCCCAGCAGCAGCGGGCTGAAAGGCAGGATGTGGCTGTCGGGGGCAAAACCGTCGGCCAGATCGCCGACCGGGATGAAAACGGGTTGAGTACTCATGCTGCGCTCCTGATGAGGGTGGGTGTGGGCGCAGTGTGCAATGGGGCGGGGAGGGTAACCATCCACCGTATGGTGGAGCCATGCATGCAAACAGGGCGCTGTCCCGGCAGGAGAGCGCCCTGTAATGCTTATCCCGTCAGTAAACCAAACCTGAGGAGATGTGCGATGAAAGCTGCGGAATCAGGCGTCCGGCACGTTCATCGAGTTGATGCTGAAGCCGGCGTCCACATAGGTGATTTCGCCGGTGATGCCGGAGGACAGGTCCGACAGCAGGAAAGCAGCGGTGTTGCCGACTTCTTCGGTGGTCACATTGCGGCGCAGACAGGATTGGCCGGCTGCAATCGACAGCAGCTTGGAGAAGCCCGAAATACCGGCAGCAGCCAGAGTCTTGATCGGACCGGCGGACAGGCCGTTCACACGGATGCCGTCCTTGCCCAGGCTGGCCGCCATGAAGCGTACCGATGCTTCCAGGCTGGCCTTGGCCAGACCCATCACATTGTAGTTGGGGATGGCACGTACCGCGCCCAGGTAGGACAGGGTCAGCAGGGCACCGTTACGGCCTTGCATCATCGGGCGGGCTGCCTTGGCCAGCGCCGGGAAGCTGTAGGATGACACATCGTGTGCGGTCTGGAATGCTTCGCGGCTCAGTGCGTCCAGGAAGTCGCCTTCCAGCGATTCGCGCGGGGCGAAGGCAATGGCGTGTACCAGGCCGTCCAGGCCGTCCCACTGTTTGCCCAGGTCAACAAACAACTGATTGATTTCTTCGTCGCTTTGTACATCGCAGCGGAACACCAGTTCGCTGCCAAAATCCTTGGCCATTTCACGTACACGATCTTCCAGCTTGTCCACCACATAGGTGAACGCCAGCTCGGCACCTTCGCGGTGGCAGGCTTGCGCGATGCCATAAGCGATGGAGCGGTTGGAAATCATGCCGGTAATCAGAATTTTTTTGCCTTGCAGAAAGCCCATTTGGAGTCCTTCTTGGTAGAAACAGGGGAGCATTATACCCAAGCCTGCGCTACGCTGTCGTGGGGATTGTCCTACAGCCTGCCTTGCAGGACACGGCAGGTGCTCGGAAAAAGGTTTATATCGTGGTAACAAGCAGTAAAACGGTATCGGACTGCATTCCGTCACCATGTTGAAACAGGCTATTCTAGCCACGATGAATCTTAAAATCCTGTCGCTGCGGCAGTTGATGCACAGCACCGGCCTGTCCGGACAGGGATAAAAGCCATAATGATAAGCTAGTCATGATCAATGCGTAAGCCGTATAACAAGATGAAACACTTACATTGCTTGGGGGTGATGCTGCTGCTGTGGGCGGGCAGCGGCATGGCTGCGCCGTCTCAGGCGCTGGGCTATGTGCCGAAATATGCGGCAGGCTTTACACATTTTGACTACGTCAATCCGTCTGCGCCCAAGGGGGGGCGGCTGGTTTTGCCGGCACAAGGCAGTTTTGACACGCTCAATCCATTCACGCTCAAGGGCGACAAGGCCGATGGCGTGGAAGCCCTGACGCTGGATACCCTGGGGGTGAACAGCGAGGACGAACCTTACACATGTTACGGTTTGCTGGCAGACGACATGCAGCTGGCGGCCGACAAGCTGTCCGTTCGTTTTCATCTGAATGCACAGGCCCGTTTTGCCAACGGCCAGCCGGTGCAGGCCGCTGATGTGGTAGCTTCCTTCAATACCCTCACCCGCGACCGCAGCGCCGCTCCCCTGTACCGGCTGTATTGGGCAGATGTGAAGCAAGCGGTGGCGCTGGATGCCAATACCGTGCGCTTTGATTTCAAGCGCAAAAATTCCGAATTGCACATGATTCTGTGCCAGCTGCCGGTGTTTTCCCGACAGTGGATTCCCGCAGGCAAGACGCTGGCTGATATGGTACTGCTGCCGCCAGTGGGTTCCGGCCCCTATGTGCTGAGCCAGTACCAGCTGGGCAAGAACATCCGCTTCCAGCGCAATCCGCATTACTGGGCAGCCAATTTGCCGGTACGGCGCGGCATGTTCAATTTTGATGAAGTTGGCTACCGTTATTATCAGGACGAAACCGCCCGGCTGGAGGCCTTCAAGGCGGGTGAGTTTGATGTTTCGGCCGAGAACATGGCCAAACAGTGGGCGCGTGGCTATATCGGCCCCAAGTTCGACGATGGCCGCATCGTCAAGAAAGCCCTGCCGCACCAGCGTTCTGCAGGCATGCAGGGTTTTGTGTTCAATCTGCGGCGGCCTCAGTTTGCCGACAAACGTCTGCGACAGGCCATCAGCCTGGCTTTTGACTTCGAATGGGCCAATCGCAACCTGTTTTATGGTCAGTACCGGCGCAGCAACAGCTTTTTTACTAATAGCGAGCTGGCAGCCAGCGGCCTGCCTGGGCCGGACGAACTGAAACTGCTGGAACCGATCCGGGAAAAACTGGACCCGGCGGTATTCGGCCTGCCTGTGGAGCCACCCTTCACCGATGGGCGTTACGGCATCCGCCGCAATCTGCGCGAGGCGCGTCAGTTGCTGTTCGAGGCAGGCTGGCGCTACGAAGGCGGCAAGCTGGTGGACCATCTGGGCCGCCCGCTGCGTATCGAGTTTCTGACCTATTCCAAGGTATACGACCGGGTGGCCAGCGGCTGGCAGCAGAATCTGGCCAAGCTGGGCATCACCCTGACCGTGCGGGTGGTGGACCCGGCCATCTATCAGCGGCGGCTGAATGATTTTGACTACGACATGACCGTGGTGGTGTATGCCGCCAGCAACAGCCCAGGCAACGAACAGCTGGACTTCCACAGCTGCCAGGCCGCGCAGACCCCCGGCTCGCAAAACTGGGCCGGGCTGTGCGACCCGGCAGTGGAGGCCTTGCTGCCGCAATTCCAGCATTTTGCC
Organism: Aquitalea sp. LB_tupeE; assembly: GCF_013391415.1. GTDB lineage: Bacteria > Pseudomonadota > Gammaproteobacteria > Burkholderiales > Chromobacteriaceae > Aquitalea. Next base: position 110,751 of record NZ_JACAXB010000007.1, on the reverse strand, counting down.
AGCCGTCAGCAGTTGCTGGCCGCCAGCCATGCACTGGACCGGGTGCTGCGTGCCGGCTATTACCTGGTGCCCAACTGGAATCTGCCGTATCACCGCATGGCCTGGTGGAACCGCTTTGGTCAACCGGCCAGGCTGCCGCTGTATTACAGCCCGACCACGTGGGCCATCGAAACCTGGTGGGAGAAAAAATAAGCATGTGGCGCTATATCCTGAAACGGTTGTTGCTGATGATTCCCACGCTGATCGGCGTGCTGGCGCTCACCTTTGCCATCATCCAGTTCGTGCCGGGTGGGCCGGTGGAGCAAATGGTGCAGCAACTGAGCCATAGCGGTGTGGCCGGTGAAACCACCGCCACCAGCAGCTTGTTCAAGAGTCGTGGCGGCTTGCAGCCGGAAGAATTGCAGGCATTGCAAAAACTGTATGGCTTTGATCAGCCGCCCTTGCAGCGCTTTGGACACATGCTGGCCGGTTTCGCCCGTTTCGATCTGGGCGAGAGCTTTTTCCATCACCAGTCGGTGGCGCAGCTGATTCTGTCCAAGCTGCCGGTGTCGATGAGCATCGGCCTGTGGACCTTCTTCATCACCTATCTGCTGTGCATTCCGCTGGGCATTGCCAAGGCGGTGCGTGACGGCAGCCTGTTCGACCTGGCCAGCAGCACAGCCATCCTGTTGGGCTACGCCATTCCGGGCTTCGTACTGGGGGTGGCCTTGCTGGTGTTGTTTGGTGGCGGCAGTTTCTGGCAGCTGTTTCCGCTGCGCGGCTTGGTAAGCGACAACTGGGACAGCCTGAGCCTTATCGACAAGGTGCTGGATTATCTATGGCACATCGTGCTGCCGGTGACGGCCTCGGTGGTGGGGAATCTGGCAGTGATGACCATGCTCACCAAGAATGTGTTTCTGGAGGAAATCCGCCGTCAGTATGTGTATACCGCCCGTGCCAAGGGCTTGTCCGAGCGCGCCATCCTGTATCGCCATGTGTTCCGCAATGCGCTGATTCCGCTGATTACCGGCTTCCCGGCCGCCTTCATCGGCGCTTTCTTTACCGGCAGCCTGCTGATTGAAACCCTGTTTTCGCTGGACGGGCTGGGCCTGCTGTCCTACGAGTCCGTGATGCGGCGCGATTACCCGGTGGTGATGGGCAGCCTGTATGTGTTCACCCTGCTGGGGCTGGTGGCCAAGCTCTTGTCTGATCTGAGCTACGTGCTGGTGGACCCGCGGGTCAGTTTTGACGGAGGGGAGCGATGAGCCACGCACCCGGCCTGACCCCGACCCAGCGCGCCTGGCGGCGCTTTTGCCAGCACAAGCGCGGCTTTTACAGCCTGTGGCTGTTTTTGCTGTTTTTTGTCCTGTCGCTGGGGGCCGAGCTGCTGTCCAACGACCGGCCGCTGGTGGTGCGTTATCACGACCAGCTGTATTTCCCGGTGCTGTTCGATTATCAGGAAACCGCCTTTGGTGGCGATTTCGATACCGCTACCGATTACCTGGACCCCTTCATCCAGGATCAGTTTGCCCGGCCAGGCAATTTCGCCATTTATGCGCCCAACCCTTACAGCTACAACACCGTCAATTATTTTGCCGACAACCCCAACCCGGCCGCTCCGTCCAACGACAATGTGCTGGGTACTGATGACCGCGGGCGGGATGTGCTGGCACGGTTGATTTATGGCTTCCGGGTATCGGTGCTGTTTGCGCTGGCGCTTACCGTGTCTGGCACTCTGCTGGGCGTATTGTTTGGTGCTTTGCAAGGTTTTTTCGGTGGCAAGTTCGACCTGCTGTTGCAGCGTGTGCTGGAAATCTGGGGCAGCCTGCCAGAACTCTATTTGCTGATCATCCTGGCGTCCTTGTTCAACCCCAGCTTGTGGCTGCTGTTGCTGTTGCTCACCCTGTTTGGCTGGATGGGCCTGGCCGATTACGTGCGGGCAGAATTCCTGCGCAACCGGCAGATGGACTACGTACTGGCTGCGCGCGCCTGCGGGCTGAACAGCTGGCAGATCATGTGGCGGCATGTGCTGCCCAATAGCCTGACGCCGGTACTGGCTTTTCTGCCATTTCGGGTGAGCGGGGCGATTCTGGCACTCACCAGCCTGGACTTTCTTGGCCTTGGCGTGCCATCGTCCACGCCCAGCCTGGGCGAGCTGTTGGCACAGGGCAAGGATAATCTGGATGCCTGGTGGATTGCGCTGCCCACCTTTGTGGTGCTGACCGTCACCCTGTTATTGCTGATATTCATTGGCGAAGGCCTGCGTGCCGCGCTGGACACCCGGAAAGGCTGAGATGGAAACCCTGTTGACCGTTGCCGCGCTCAATGCCCACTTTGGCCGGCAGCAAGTACTGTCCTCGGTCGGTTTCAGTGTGGCGGCAGGCGAAAAAGTGGCACTGGTGGGCGAATCCGGCTCCGGCAAAACCGTCACCGCCCAGGCGCTATTGCAGCTGAACCCGGATGTGCGGCTGACGGGCTCCATCCGTCTGGCAGGCGAAGAGCTGCTGGGCGTGGGCGAGCAACGCCTGCGGCAAATCCGTGGCCGCGACATCGCCATGATTTTTCAGGAGCCCATGCATGCGCTCAATCCGCTGTTCACCATTGGCCGGCAAATTGGCGAAACCCTCACCCTGCATCTGGGACTGAATGCCCGTGAAGCGCGGGCCGAGGCCATTCGCCTGTTGTTGCGTACCGGCATTACCGATGCTGCCGAAAAGATAGACAGCTACCCCTTTCAGCTGTCCGGCGGTCAGCGTCAGCGCGCGATGATTGCCATGGCGCTGGCTTGCCAGCCCAGGTTGCTGATTGCCGATGAACCCACCACCGCACTGGATGTGACGGTGCAGGCGCAAATCCTGCAATTGCTGGATGAATTGCAGCAGGAACTGGGCATGGCGGTGTTGTTCATCACGCACGACCTCAATCTGGTACGGCGCTTTGCCGACAAGGTCGTCGTGATGCGTGGCGGCCTGGTGGTGGAAAGCGGCAAGGTGGCACAGGTGTTCAGCCATCCGGCCCATCCTTACACTGCCGAGTTGCTGGCCAGCCGCCCAGACACGCTGGAGGACGATGCCGCGCCCGCAGCGGACACCCGGCCCCGGTTGGAAGCCAGTGCCATCATGGTGAGCTATCCGGTGGCCGGTGGCTGGTTCCGCCAGCGTAGCCGCACCGTATTGCAGGATGTCTCGCTGCAGGTGCCGCCGGGGCAGACGCTGGGCATTGTGGGTGAGTCCGGATCGGGCAAGACCTCGCTGGGGCTGGCGCTGCTGCGTCTGCTGCCCTGCGAAGGGGAAATCCGGCTGGATGATCTGGCATTGCATGCCTTGCATGGCGGCAAGCTGCGCCGGGCGCGCAAGGATTTCCAGGTGGTGTTCCAGGACCCGTTTTCCTCGCTGTCGCCACGCATGACGGTGGGGCAGATCGTCGCGGAGGGGCTGGCCTTGCATCAACCGGGACTCAGTACCGCGCAGATACGCCAACAAGTGGTTGCAACGCTGGCAGAGGTCGGCCTGCATCACGAAATGATGGAACGCTATCCGCACGAATTTTCCGGCGGCCAGCGTCAGCGTATTGCCATTGCCCGTGCGTTGATCCTCAAGCCCAGACTGATCTTGCTGGACGAGCCCACCAGCGCACTGGATGCCACCTTGCAAAAGCAGGTGCTGCAACTATTGCGCAGCCTGCAGCGCAAGTATGGCCTGAGCTATCTGTTCATCAGCCATGACCTGGCGGTTATTCGTGCCATCGCGCATCAGGTGCTGGTGTTGCAGGCTGGCAAGGTGGTGGAGCAGGGGCCGACCGCCCGGGTATTTGCCAGTCCGCAACAGCCTTATACCCGCCAATTGCTGGCTGCAGCCTTGCCGACGACTTGAAAATAGCGGGGTCTGCTCCCATTGTCAGTTGACTAGCCGAATTCTTGCATGCATTTCCTGATGTGCCACACGCTGCGCCCGGCAGGGCGGCCGTGGGTGGATTCTGCCGCTGCCGCCACCAGACGGCGGTTGCTCCACGCTCAGTCAATTGTTACCATCAACGGCTATTGATACTGCAAACCACCCCGAATACTAGAGGAAGCCATGAGCGATCTTATCCTGCACGTAACCGACGACTCCTTTGAACAAGACGTCCTGAAGGCCGATGTGCCGGTTCTGGTCGACTACTGGGCTGAATGGTGCGGTCCTTGCAAGATGATCGCCCCCATCCTGGACGAAGTGGCCAAGGAATACGCCGGTCGCCTGAAAGTGGCCAAGCTGAACATCGACCAGAACGAACTGACCCCGCCGAAATTCGGCATCCGCGGCATCCCGACCCTGATGATCTTCAAGGACGGCCAGGTTGCCGCCACCAAGGTAGGTGCACTGGCCAAGAGCCAGCTGGCCGCCTTCATTGACAGCCACATCTAAAGCGTCTATCCTCAGCTGAATTTCTTCAAACAGGCGGCACATCAGCCGCCTGTCTCTTGTCTGCACCCACACCTCACAAACAGCGTTCTGCTCAATCTTTACGAGTCGACCAACGGCCGCTATGCATTTATCTGACCTCAAACACCTTCATGTATCCCAGCTCGTGGAAATGGCTATTTCCAACGAGATCGAGGGCGCGAACCGCCTGCGCAAACAAGACCTCATCTTTGCGCTTCTGAAAAACCAGGCCAAAAAAGGCGAAAGCATCTTCGGCGAGGGCACCCTGGAAGTGCTGCCGGACGGCTTCGGATTCTTGCGCAGCCCGGATACCTCGTATCTGGCCGGCCCGGATGACATTTATGTCAGCCCGTCGCAGATCCGCCGCTTCAATCTGCATACCGGTGACTCGATCGAAGGCGAAATCCGTACCCCCAAGGACGGCGAGCGCTATTTCGCACTGGTGAAGGTGGACAAGGTCAATGGCGAGCCGCCGGAGAACTCCAAACACAAGATCCTGTTTGAAAACCTCACGCCGCTGTTCCCGACCGAACAGTTCAAGCTGGAGCGCGATATCCGCGCCGAGGAAAACATCACCGGCCGCATCATCGACCTGATTTCGCCCATTGGCAAAGGCCAGCGCGCCTTGCTGGTGGCACCGCCGAAATCCGGTAAGACCGTGATGCTGCAACACATTGCCCACGCCATCACTGCCAATCACCCGGAAGCGGTGATGATTGTGCTGCTGATTGACGAACGTCCGGAAGAAGTGACCGAAATGCAGCGCTCGGTGAAGGGTGAGGTTGTGTCCTCCACCTTCGACGAGCCGGCCACCCGCCACGTGCAGGTTGCCGAAATGGTGATCGAAAAGGCCAAGCGTCTGGTCGAGCACAAGAAGGACGTGGTCATCTTGCTGGACTCCATCACCCGTCTGGCACGCGCCTACAACACCGTGGTACCGGCTTCCGGCAAGGTACTGACCGGTGGTGTGGATGCCAACGCCCTGCAGCGCCCCAAGCGCTTCTTCGGTGCCGCACGTAATGTGGAAGAGGGCGGCAGCCTGACCATCATCGCCACTGCGCTGATCGACACCGGCAGCCGCATGGACGATGTGATCTACGAAGAATTCAAGGGCACCGGCAACTGCGAAATCCATCTGGAACGTCGCATGGCGGAAAAACGTATTTTCCCGGCGCTGAACATCAATCGTTCCGGCACCCGTCGTGAAGAGCTGCTGGTGCCGCAAGACCAGCTGCAACGCATCTGGGTGCTGCGCAAATTGCTGTACCCGATGGATGACATCGAGGCGATGGAATTCCTGCAGGACAAAATCAAGGCCACCAAGTCCAACCTGGCCTTCTTCGACTCCATGCGTCGCTAAACCTGACGCGGTTTTCCCGCCAGGGAGATAATGAATGAACCCGACGCCGGACCTGAGCAGGTCTGGCGTTTTTCATGGTATTGCTTGCAGATGGAATTCAGTAGCCGTTTTTTCCAGATGGAGTTGTTCTCCGCCATTGGCACTGTTGCTTTTGCTTTTTCCGGTTATCTGATCGGCGTGCGCAAGCAGCTGGATTTGCTGGGCATTGTGGTGGTGGCCCTGCTCACTGCCATTGGAGGCGGCATTTTGCGTGATGTACTGGTGGCAAGGGTGCCCCTGGTGTTCTTCAATTACAGCAGCCTCGCCATCATCGCCGCTACCCTGTTGTTGTCGGTCTTGCTGCGCTTGCACCGGCGGCAGAGCCGCACGCTGGACCGCCTGTTCATCATTGCCGATTCGCTCGGCCTGGTTGCCTTCAGCATGACCGGTGCCCAGGTGGGGCTGATGTACGACCTGAACGCATTTGGCGTGGTGTTGCTGGGTTTCATTACCGCCGTGGGTGGCGGTGTGGTGCGTGACATGATGGTGAATGACATTCCCTTCATCCTGCACAAGGATTTTTACGGCACCGTGTCCATACTGGTAGCTGGTGCTTTGTTTGTGCTGGACCAGTTGACCTGGGTCACCAGCTGGATGTTGCAGTTGCTGTTTGTGCTTGGTCTGGCCATTCGCCTGTTTGCACACTGGAGCGAGCTGGCCCTGCCCAAGATTGGCCCGCAATCAAAACAAGGATGACAGCCATGTGGCCGGCTGAAATGGTGGAGGCCCAGGCCTGGATACGCCAGCGTCTGGCAGGGTTCGAGTTTGATGGTCGTGCCGGGGACATTCCCTGGCGGGTGGCCGGGGCGAAACAGCGTCCGGCGGCGGTACTGGTACCGCTGGTGTGGCATGACAGCGGCCCTACCGTGTTGCTGACGCGCCGGACGGAATCGCTGTCCACCCATGCCGGGCAGGTGAGCTTTCCGGGTGGCAAGGTGGATGCCATGGATAGTTCGGTCATTGCGGCAGCACTGCGCGAAGCGCAGGAGGAAATTGGCCTGGCGGCCGATGGCGTGACGGTGCTGGGCACGCTACCGCAGTATGTCACCATTACCGATTTTGTCGTGACGCCTGTGGTGGCCATGTTGCAGCCGCCCTTGCAGTTGCGCCCGGAACCGGGGGAAGTGGCCGAGGTATTCGAGGTGCCGCTGACGCTGGCGCTGGACGGGCGTCAGTACGAGAAGCACAGTTACGAACGTGACGGCGTGCGTGGTCAGTATCTGGCCATGCAGTGGCAGCACTACACCATCTGGGGTGCTACTGCGGCCATGCTGCGCTTGCTGGCGCAGGCGCTGGGTCAGCGCTGATTGGTGCTGACCTGGCGATCTGTCATTCCGGGTTGCCGTCGCTGAGCATCAGGTCGCGACCGGCCATCTTGGCCTCGTACAGCAGCTTGTCGGCACGGCTGAGCATGCTCGACGGGTTGTCTCCTGGCCGCCAGTCGGTGATCCCGCCGCTGAAGGTGACTTTTTCATCGGTGAACGGAAACACGGTGCCAGCCAATACCTGCTGCACCCGCGCCATGACTTTTTCTGCATCGCGCAAGCGGGTGCAGGGGAAAATCACCAGGAATTCTTCGCCACCGATGCGGGCACACACGTCCATGCTGCGCGTGCAGTCGATCAGCGCATTGGCCACCGCCAGCAGCACATTGTCCCCGGCCTGATGACCAAAGCGGTCATTGAACTGCTTGAAATGGTCGATATCGAATACTGCCACTGACATCGGCTGGCTGTAGCGTTCACAGCGTTGCAGCTCTTCCCGCAGCGTCTGGTCGGCATGCCGACGGTTGCACAGCCGGGTGAGCGGGTCGGTGATGGCCATTTCATTGAGCAGACGGTTTTTTTCTTCCAGCTCGTTTTCCAGCGCCTTGCGCTGGGAGATGTCGTACAAGGCAATCAGCGCGGCCGGGGTTTCCCGGCTGGGCATCAATTCTACCGAGACAATTGCCCAGAAACGGGTCTGGTCCTCTCGTTGCAGCTCGGTTTCCCGGTTGGCCACCGCTTCCCCGTTGCGCAGCCATTCATTGACCGGCTCCAGATGCAAGGGCAGATCCAGCAGCGCGGGCTGGCGATCATGTCGCAACGGGGCAGGGGGAATCTGCAGCATGTCGCGCGCCGGGGCATTGGCACGCAGGATGCGCATGGTTTGCGTCGCGACCAGAATCAGGGCCACCGGTGCGGTATCCAGCGTGAGTCGTGCCAGTTCCTCGCTTTCGCGGATACGGGCGGCACTGGCGGATAGCAAGCGGTTCTGCCGGATGCTGGCCAGATGACTGCGCAGCGTGATCAGGGTCAGCGCGGCGGTAAACAGCCAGGCCAGTATCGCCAGCGTTGCCTTGTCATGGTAGGCACGGGTGAAGTCACGCTCGGCAATGCCCACCACCACGCGGAAAGGGAAGCCTTCCATCAGGCGCGAGCTGTACAGGCGGATTTCCTGGTCCAGGATAGAGCTGGCACGAAACTGCAGGTAGTTGTCGTGGCGCTCCAGCACATCGGTACTTTGCAGTTCGTTCAGCGGCTGTTCGGAATGGCTGTTCTGCGCAGGCCAGCTGGCTTGCAATACCTGGCGCTGGTCTAGTACCAGGATTTCGCCAAAGCGGCCTACCGGCAGTTTGGCAACTTCGGTCTGAAAGAAATGGCGGTCCAGAATGCCCACCACCATGCCCACTGCTTCGTCGTCCTGATTCAGCAGCTTTTGCACCAGCACAATTCCATCCTGGCCATGGTCCTGACGGGTGGAGGTAAAGCTGCCATCCTGATTGCCATTGCGGTGAAACCAGCGGCAATAGTCCGTTTTCAGCTGTGAGCCGGGGTTATTGTGTTGAGTGGAATACAGCACATAACAAGCGCTATCCAGAATGTCGATCTGCTTGAGCTGCGGCATCTGGCGCAGCTTGCCCTGCAGCAGCAGGTCGATGCGCTGTTGCTGATCCAGGCTCAGCATGTGTTTGTTCAGCAGCATTTGCACCAGATTGCTGTCACTGGCGCTTTTCAGGATCAGGTTGGTTTCGCGTAGGCCGGATGACAGGCGTTCTTCCAACAGCTGCGACAAGCCCGCTGCCTGGTTGCGCGCTTCGCTTTCCCCTTGCTGCCGCGTGCCTGCCAGGTCGAGGACGACCACCAGCAGTGTGCTGAGCAGAAAGATGGCGGCCAACCATTTGGCTAAGCTGCCCTTGTCCTGGAATAGCGTGGGCAAGTGTGCGGTTTCCCTGGTAATGAATTGGGGCCTGCAATGCGCAGGCTGCCTTATGTGGTATATCCCTTAAAACGACAAAAGGACAATGTCGGACTGTTGTCCGTGCATTGTCCCCTGTGGCCGGACTAGACGGCGAAGCGCATGGACAGGTCGATGGCCTGGATGTCCTTGGTCAGCTTGCCGATGGAAATGCGGTCGACACCGGTTTCGGCAATGGCACGCACGGTGTCCATGTCCACACCGCCGGAGGCTTCCAGCAAGGCCTTGCCCGCGCTCAATTCCACCGCGCGACGCATGTCATCCAGCGACATATTGTCCAGCAGGACGAGCTGGGCACCACCGTCCAGCGCCTGTTGCAGCTCGTCCAGGTTTTCCACTTCAATCTGCAAGGAAACGCCTGGCGGAATGATGCGGAAGGCCTGTTCCAGTGCCTGGGCAATGCCACCGGCTGCCATGATGTGGTTTTCCTTGATCAGGATGCCGTCGTAGAGGCCGATGCGCTGATTGTCGCCGCCGCCCACGGTGACGGCGTACTTTTGCGCCAGGCGCAGGCCGGGCAGGGTCTTGCGGGTGTCCAGGATGCGGGCGCGGGTGCCGGCTACCACATCCACATAACGGCGGGTCTGGGTGGCAACGGCGGACAGGGTTTGCAGGAAATTCAAAGCGGAGCGCTCGGCGGTGAGCAGCGCGCGGGCCGGGCCGCTGATTTCACATAGCACCGTGCCGGCCGCCACCTTGCGGCCTTCGCGCACCTGCCACAATACACTGCAACGCTCGTCTACCTGACGAAAGCATTCTTCAAACCAGGCCTTGCCGCAAATCACGGCATCTTCACGCAGCAACACCGTGGCGCTGCTTTCCGCGCTCCGATCAATCAGCTGGGCGGTCCAGTCGGCCTGACCAATATCCTCGGCCAGCGCAATGCTGACTTGTTGGGCAATAAGATGGTTGGCTGGCTGTTTGCTCATGTCGGAACTCAGGCTTAAAAAAGCATTATTGTACCCAGCCGCGCGCTGGCTGTGGGGCTTATCGTCGTGGTGGTATCATGCGCAGCACACTGTCAGGCTGGAGAATGTATGGATTTGCCTGCTGTACTGTTTCCCACATGGCTGCTTTATGTCGCCATGGCTGCTGCCGGCCTGCTGCTGGGTTTTGCCGCCACACGCGTTCGCTGGCGTACGCTGGATGCCGGTGCCAGCAATGCCTGGCTGGGCGCGGTGGTGGTTTTGCTGGGCCTGTGGCTGATGCGTGGCGGGCTCAAACCGGGCTTGTCCTTCCATATGCTGGGGACAACGGTGCTGACCTTGCTGATGGGCCCCTGGCTGGCCCTGCTGGGTCTGGCCGTATTGTTGCTGGCGCTGGCGGCAGGCGGGCATGGCGACTGGCTGGCGCTGGGCCTGGACTGGTGGTGTGGTGCGGCGGTGCCGGTTGCGGTGACGGCAGGCCTGTTGCAACTGGCGCGCCGCAAGCTGCCGGCCCAGTTGTTTGTCTATGTGTTCATCAATGCTTTCATCGCCGGTGGGCTCAGCCTGTTTTGCAGCGCATTGGCCGGCATGCTGCTGCTGGGCGGCCATGCTGTCTATGCCTGGGATTACCTGATGGAAGAAGCCTTGCCGTTTTACTTTCTGCTGTCTTGGTCCGAGGCCTTTACCAGTGGCCTGGCCATGGCCGTGCTGGTGGTGTATCGCCCGCACTGGGTCAGCACTTTTGATGATGCCGCTTATCTGGGTTCGGGATCGCGCTGGTGATCTCGGCGAAATACCTGCAATGTTGTCCTGTTACAAGGAGTGGTCATGCCGTTTGCGCTGTGGAGTATCTTGCTGGTTTCTTTCTTGCCCTTGTTGTGGACGGCGCTGGCCAAGGCCGGGGCTCCGTATGACAACCATCAGCCACGTGTGGTGCTGGCAGCGGCCACGGGCTGGCGTCAGCGTGCCAACTGGGCGCAGCAGAATGCCTGGGAAGCTTTTCCCAGCTATGCTGCAGCCATGTTGCTGGCCTGGCTGATGAAGGTGCCCGTTGCCCGGCTAGACTTGCTGGCCGTGGTGTACGTGCTGCTGCGACTGGGCCATGGCTTGTGCTACCTCAGTGACAAGGCCACGCTGCGCTCGCTGTGCTGGCTGGGTGGCTATGCCACGGTGGTGCTGTTGTTTGTCAGTGCTGCCGGGCTGTTCTGATGGGTTCAGTCCAGTAAGCCTTGCGCCTGCACCGCCTGTCGCACCGCGTCAAAACCGACGGTGTGGCAGGCCTGCCAGCCTGCTTGCCTGGCGCTGTGCACGCATTCGATGTTGTCATCAAAAAAGATGATGTCGGCAGCATCTGCCTGCAAGGCTTGTTGCACATGCTGGTAAACAGCCAGGTCCGGCTTGCGCAAGCCCATGTGGTGTGAGGCAAAGCAGGTTTCAAACAAGGGCAGGATGTCGAACTGGCGCTCGATCTTGCCCCAGTGCAGCGCATTATTATTGCTGAGCACGGCCAGGCGGTAGCGGGGGTGCAGTTGTTGCAGCAGCTCGCGTACGCCGGGGTAGGGGCCTTGCAGCCAGTCATCCAGCGCTTGCAGCATGGCCGCAGTGCCCAGTCCCAGTTGCAGCCGTTCATCCATCAGCCGGGCGAATTCTTCCGGTGTCACCCGGCCGGTATCCAGCAGCGCCACCTCCGGCGTATGCATCCAGAACTGCCTGGCTTGTTCGCGTTCCAGCCGACCTTGCGACACGGCCATCAAGGGGTCGATGCCGTTCCAGTCCACCAGCACACCACCCAGATCAAAAACCAGCACCGGCCGCTTGCCGTGTCGTGTCGCTTGCATGTTTTTTTCCTGTAAAAAGCCGGGTGTTACAAGACCAGCGGTTCGGCTTCCAGTTCCACGCCGTAACGCTGGCGTACCGTGTCCTGCACATGGCGTGCCAATGCCCACATCTGGCTGCCGCTGGCGGCCCCGTGATTCACCAGCACCAGTGCCTGGCGGTCGTGTACGGCGGCGTCGCCCTGGCGGTAGCCTTTCAGGCCTGCCTGATCAATCAGCCAGCCGGCTGCCAGTTTCACCTTGCCAGGCCCGGCCGGGTAGTGGGGCAAGGTCGGGAAGCGCTGCAATAGCTCAGCGGCCTGATCCTGTCCGATCACCGGATTCTTAAAGAAGCTGCCGGCATTGCCAAGCTCGGCCGGGTTGGGCAGCTTGCTGGCACGGATGGCCATCACCACATCGCTGACATCCAGCGGTGTGGGGTGGCTGATGCCACGTTTGTCCAGCTCCTGCTGGATGTCGCCATAGGCCGTTTTCAGTTGCGGCTGGCGAGTCAGCTGGAAGCGCACGGCGGTCACCAGCAGCCGACCGGCGGCTTCATGCTTGAAAACGCTGTCGCGATAGGCAAAGCGGCAGTCGGTATTCTCCAGTACGACTTCAGCACCATGGGCTTGCAAATCGGCACACACCACCTGGGTAATGCGGTCCTTCACTTCCACGCCATAGGCACCGATATTCTGTACAGGGCAAGCGCCCACCGTGCCGGGAATCAGGCTGAGGTTTTCCAGTCCGTACCAGCCTTGCTGCAGGCAGTAGCGTACAAAATCATGCCAGTTTTCCCCGGCGGCAGCTTGCACCAGCAGCTTGTCGCCATGGTCTTCCAGCAGCTGGATGCCGCGCAGGGCCAGTTTGACCACCAGGCCCGGGTAGTCTTGCGTCAGCAACAGATTGCTGCCGCCACCCAGCCACAGCACCGGGCCTTGTCGGAAGCGGACATCGGCTAGCAGGATAGGCAACTGCGCCAGATCGTCCAGCTGACAGAAATGGGCAGCGCTAACGTCCATGCCAAAAGTGTTATGCGGTTTGAGCGAAACTTGCGATTGAATGCGCAGTGTCATCATCAGCTTTCTTGCAGGGTGTTGTGGTGCAGGCGTCGGCGACTTTCGCGCGCCAGATAGCTCACCAGCATCAGGGCGGCAATGCTCAGACTGATGACCAGTGCCAGCCAGAAACCGTAAATGCCCATGGGGGAGACCAGCCAGTCGGTGAGGCCCAGCGTGATGCCCAGTCCCAGCCCAATTCCCCAGAAGGCGGTAATGTGGATGATCATGGGAATGGTGGTCAGCTTGTAGCCGCGCAGTGCGCCGGAGGCAATGGTCTGGGCGGCATCGGTCAGCTGGAAGACGGCAGCAAACAACAGCAGGCTGGAACCCATGGCAATGACGTTCGGGTCGGGCGAATAAATAGCCATGATGTCACTGCGCAGCCACAGCACCAGCAACATGGTACACAGCGCGGTGGCCAGCCCCACTAGCAGGCCGACCCCGGCGACAAAGCGGGCCTGATGGTAGTCGCCGCCACCGGCGCGCTGGCCGACTCTGACCGTGAGCGCGGTGGAAATGCTTTGCGGCAGCATGTAGATGATGCTGGAAAAATTGAGTACCGACTGGTGGCTGGCCACGACAGTCATACCCAGCTTGGCAATCAGCAGGGCAATAAAGGAAAACAGGCTGACTTCAACAAAGAAGGACAGACCGATGGGCAGACCCAGCTTGAGGAATGCCCCGTAGCGCTTCCAGTCGGGCAAGCTCATCCGGCTGGTCAGACCGTAGGGGCGGAAATGGCGATGCCAGCAGATATAAGCCAGCAGCGTCAGGCAGTTGAACCAGAACACGATGCCGGTGGCCCAGCCGCAACCGGCACCGCCCAGTCTGGGCAGGCCGAACAGGCCGTGAATCAGCGCGTAATTGAGCGGTATGTTGAGCGCCAGCGCAATCAGGCTGACCACCATGATCACCTTGGGCCGGTTCAGGCTGGAAGCATAGGCATGCAGGGCACGGTGCACCATGGCGGCGGGCATGCCCACGGCGGTACCGGTGATGAACAGCATCACCTTGTCTTCCACGTCGGTTGGCAGTTGCAGCCACAGGCGCAAGGGGTGTTCGGCCAGCAGCATGGCGGTGGCACCTAGCAGGCCGACAAACAAGCCGAACCACATGCCCTGGCGGCCGGTTTCACCAATCTGCTCTTTTTCACCGGCACCCAGTTGGTGGCTCAATACCGGATTGAGTGAGGTCACCACGCCCATTAAGGTCACATAGACGGTGATGAAAATGCTGGCACCCAAGGACACGGCTGCCAGGTCGTCAGTACTGACCCGGCCGGCCATGACGGTATCAACAAAGCCGGTAGCCACCTGGGCCACCTGGGCAATCATCATCGGCAAGGCAAGGCGGACAATCTGTCTGGCTTCACCGGAAATGGCACCGGGCGCAGCGCTTTTGAGTTCCTGCAACATGGAGGCGGATCAATTTGACAAGGTAGGCAAGCGCTCCATTATAAGGAGCGGCTGCCCGGCCTGTCTTGTGCAATGGCGACACCGCAGTTGCAGTCTTTTACTGTTCAGCCCCGGCTTGCGTTGTGCCGGAATACACGCTGGTCGGTTTCAGAAACGGACAGGCGTTTCGCGGCGCAAATCACAGCTGATGATCAGATGCTGGCCAAAGCGGCTGTTGATGCTGAGTGCATCCAGCAGGCCGACATCATGAATGGTCAGCAAGCCGCTCTCGTCCAGCTGGCTGCTATAGCCCAGCTGGTCAGCGTAGTTGATCAGGTCTTGCAGGGGCAGGGTGCTGTCAGCGGACAGCAAGGTGGCAGTCAGGCTGCCTTGAAGGGGGCGTTTTCTTCCCACGGCATCGTATACGGCAAAGGAAAAGTCGCTACAGCTGTCTTGCAGGCAATCGTACATGGTGAAACTCCATCGGATATGGTTGGCGCTGTTGCGTGCCCGACCTTACCGTCAGGCGACGCTTTAGCAGGATTTTTGGGCGCCCTGCAAGTTGTCGATTAACTCGGCGCCGGTGTTCCGGATACAGCCCGGAACGGTAAAACGGTACTACTTTCAACATGCCCGATGTCGCACAGTGCGCGCACTATTAAGACGGAAAAAGAAAAACCCGCCGGGCCAGAGAGCGCAGCGGGTTTTCCGACTCACGCTTTAGCTGGCATTTATAGTGCGCCCAGCAAGCTGTATCAAATCGGCGCATGGGAAAAGATTATTCCCGTCAGAAAAGCCTGTCAAGCCCTGTTGCATCCCGTCCACTGTTGCAGAAAATCCCGCCATCCTGCGCCTTGTTGGCCTAGCAGTTGGGCAAGCTTTTGCTCGTGCTGGCTGCGGGTCAGGGCGGAAATCTGTCCCTGCAGCGCCGCAAGGCGCAGCCACATCAGGTAATGACAGGCGGCACGCTGCGCACTGTGGGCCAGCAGAGTCGGCAACTGGCCGGCTGCCGCCATGGCCCAGGACTGGGCTGCATCGTAATCGGGAATACGGGGCAAGCCGCACAGGCCGGCCATTTCCTGTTGCGGAACACAGCCAGGCTGGGCGTTCTGGCATAGCAGGCGGCTGAGTTCCAGCGTCTGGCCAAACAGTCCGTTGGCCCCGCCGGGGAAGGCAATGCTGTGCATCATGGCGCGATGGCGTAGTACCGGCAGCATCAACTGGGAACCTTGCCAGCTGACAATTTGCGGCATGTGTTCGTTCAGCAGGGTGGACAAGGTTTGCAGCATGCCCGCTTCGTCTTGCCCGGGCAGGGTATGGTGCAAGACCACTTCCTGACGGATGTGCAAAACGGCATGAATGCCGACCACACGATGCAGGTGGTAGGGCAGGAATTCATCCGCCCGGCTGGCCCGGCTGCGTTGCAGGGCAAAGTAAACGACGTCTGCATCGCTGATGTCTGCATCCAGTTGGTACAGGGTACGGATGCCATCGACATCGGGCAGGGTCTGGATATCCAGGGCGAGTAAGGGAATCACGGGCAGTCTTTACACGGAAAATGCGGCAGATGGTGTGCGATTCTAGGCCCGCAGCTGGTGACGGGCAATCATCACCGGGCATGTGGCCTGTTGCCGGTCAGGATAAATTGGGCCAGAGCGGTATATCTTGTCAGAAGATTCAGGCTATAATCTGCCGCTTGAATTCCTTTCTTGCGAATCCCTTCATTCCACGTCCTTATTCCTCTAAATGATCCGCAAGCTTATCCGTAAAGTACTGGAGCTGCCGTCTGGCATGGGCAAACGCCGTAGCAAACCACGCGTGATTCCGCTGTCCCAGCATGGCGTTCGCCGCGATCAGCTCAGCACTGCTGCGCTCAAGGTGACTTCCCGTTTACAGGAAGCCGGTTTCTCTGCCTTCGTGGTAGGGGGGGCTGTGCGTGACCTGTTGCTGGATGTCGCACCCAAAGATTTTGACGTCGCCACCAATGCCACGCCGGAGCAGGTGCATCATCTGTTCCGCCGCTCGCGCATCATTGGCCGGCGTTTCCGCATTGTGCACGTGATGGTGGGCCCGGAAACCATCGAGGTGACCACCTTCCGCGGTGGCGGTATCGACGACCAGAACGAATCCGGCCGCATCATGGCGGACAACACCTTTGGTAGCCAGGAAGAAGACGCACACCGCCGTGACTTCACTGTCAATGCGCTGTTCTTCGATCCGTCCGACGAGTCCATCATCGACTATCACCACGGGGTGAAGGACCTGAAGGCCAAAAAGCTGGTGATGATAGGCCAGCCGGCACGGCGCTACCAGGAAGACCCGGTGCGCATGCTGCGCGCGGTACGCCTGGCCGCCAAGCTGGGCTTCGAGATTGACGAAGACACCCGCAAGCCTATCCGTGCCCATGCCCATCTGCTGAAAAAGGAACCCCCGGCCCGGCTGTTTGACGAGATGCTCAAACTGCTGATGTCCGGCCATGCCTATGCCTGTCTGAAAAAGCTGCGCGAGGAAGGCCTGTCGCGCGGGGTGTTCCCGCTGCTGGACGCGGTAATGGGTGAAGATGGTGACGATTTGTTCTTGCAACTGGGCTTGCAAAGCACCGATGCCCGTATCCGGGCGGAGAAGCCGGTGTCTGTCGGCTTCCTGCTGGCCACCTTGCTGTGGCAACAAGTGAACCAGCACTGGCAGCAGCATATTGCCGCTGGTGAAAAATCCTTGCAGGCCTTGCAAATGGCTATTGCCGACGTGGAAAACGAGCAGGACAACGACTTTGCCATTCCGCGCCGTTTCAGCGTCACCATGCGCGAAATCTGGACGCTGCAAGGCCGCTTCGACAGCCGTAGCGGTGCCCGTCCTTACCGTTTCCTGGAACAGCCGCGCTTCCGTGCTGCCTTTGACTTCATGTCGCTGCGCGCCGAAGCAGGCGAGTTGCCGGCCAGCCTGGTGGAGTGGTGGGAAGCCTTCCAGCGTGGCGATCAGGCCGAACGCGAAGCCTTGATCAACGAAGCCAAGAATAGTGGCGCTGACGAACCGGCCAAGAAGCGCCGTCGTCGTCGCACCAGCAACCGCCGCCGTGCCGAGAGCACCGGTGGAGGGGGAGAGGCCGAGTGAGCCTGGCCTATGTCGCTCTGGGAAGTAACCTGGAGCAACCGGCCGAGCAAATAAGGGCCGCGCTAGCGGCCCTTGCTGCTCTTGCCGGCACCAGCGTGCTTGCGCATTCTTCTCTTTATCTCACCACCCCGGTGGGTTATCTGGATCAGCCGGACTTCATCAATGCCGTGGCACAGCTGGAAACCGGCCTGAGCCCGCATGCCTTGCTGGAAGCGCTGATGCAGATCGAAGCCGGTTTCGGGCGCGAGCGCAGCTTCCGTAATGCACCAAGAGTGCTGGATCTGGACATCCTGCTGTATCAGGATACCGTGCTGGACGACCCGCAACTGTTGTTGCCGCACCCGCGCATGCACCAGCGCGCCTTTGTCATGGTACCGTTGGCAGAAATCGCCCCTGACCTGCCGGTAGGGGAATATGGCCAGGCAGCTGCCATTGCCGCCACCCTGGATTGCAGTGGTGTGCGCAAGCTGGTCTAGCCTGCCGTTCTAGGAGCTCATCATGAGTCACAGCCATTTGCGTTATGTGGTAGTTGAAGGCCCCATCGGTTCGGGCAAATCAGCGCTGGCCCGGCGGCTGGCCAGCTACTGGGGTGTGCAATTGCTGGCCGAAGACCCGGCGGCCAATCCCTTCTTGCCGCGCTTTTACCGTAATGTCGCCTCGCATGGTCTGGCCACCCAGTTGTCCTTTCTGATGCAACGTGCCGACATGGCGCGCGGCATGTTGCTGGGCGACACCCTGGCCAGTCCGGTGGTATCCGACTTTTTGTTTGAAAAAGATGCGCTGTTTGCCCGGGTGAATCTGGACGAGCAGGAACTGGCGCTGTACCAGCGCATTGCCCAGCAATTATTGCCACAGTACCCGGTGCCGGACCTGGTGATTTACCTGCAAGCCTCGGAGCAGGTGTTGCTGGAGCGCAGTGCCGCCCGCGCCAGCCAGCTTGAGCAGGATTTCCCCGAAGGCTACCTCAAGCGCGTTCATGCGGCGTACAGCGAATTTTTCCATCAGTACGAAGCGGCACCCTTGCTGATCGTCAATACCGACCATCTCGAGTTGGTTGATGGTAACGAGGATTTCGAGCTATTGTTGCGCTGCATCAGCGAGATGCGCGGACAGCGCAGCTACTTCAACAAGAGCGTCTGAATACAAGTGACGCCTTGCATTTCCCGACCACACCGAGGAAGTACAGGTATGAAAATTACCGTCAACACCCTGCAGAAGATGGCCGCCGAAGGCCAGAAGATCGTCATGCTCACCAGCTATGACGCAAGCTTTTCCACCCTCCTTGATCAGGCCGGGGTAGAGATTCTGCTGGTGGGCGATTCTCTGGGCATGGTGATCCAGAATCGTGATTCCACCCTGCCGGTGACCATGGAAGAAATGGTCTACCACACCCGTTGTGTCGCCGCTGGTGCCGGCGATGCCATGGTATTGAGCGACCTGCCGTTCGGCAGCTATCAGGAAAGTCCGCAGCAGGCGTTTGCCAGCGCTGCCCGCCTGATGCAGGCCGGTGCCCACATGGTGAAGTTGGAAGGCGGCGGTTTCATGGCAGAAACCACCCGTTTTCTGGTGGAACGCGGTATTCCCGTCTGTTCGCACATCGGCCTTACCCCGCAGTTCGTCAATACCTTTGGCGGCTACCGCGTACAGGGCAAGACCCAGAGCGATGCCGAACGCCTGCTGGATGATGCCCGCAAGCTGGCCGATGCCGGTGCCAGCCTGGTGCTGATGGAATGTGTGCCCGCCGAACTGGCCGCCCGCGTGACCGAAGCCGTTGCCGTGCCCACCATCGGCATTGGAGCCGGGGCCAATGTCAGCGGCCAGGTGCTGGTATTGCACGACATCCTCGGTGTGTATCCGGGCAAGAAAGCCCGTTTCGTCAAGAACTTCATGAATGAGGCCGGCAGCATCCAGGGTGCGGTCGAAGCCTACGTCAAGGCAGTCAAGGCAGGGACTTTCCCGGCTGCCGAACATACCTTCTAAGCCAAAAGGGTAAGGAAATGGAAATCATCCGTAGCGTGGCAGCCATGCGTGCATGGCGTCGCCAGGCCGGTAAGCTGGCCTTTGTTCCCACCATGGGTAATCTGCACGAGGGCCACCTTGCGCTGGTGGCTGCCGCGCATGAACATGCCGACAAGGTGGTGGTCAGCATTTTTGTCAATCGCCTGCAATTTGGTCAGGGCGAGGATTTTGACGCCTATCCGCGTACCTTCGAATCTGACTGTGCCAAGCTGGAAGCCGCCGGCGTGGACGCTTTGTTCTTCCCCACCGAACAGGAACTGTACCCGCGCGTGAAGCAGGATTTCAACGTGGAGCCGCCGCATATCCAGAACGAGTTGTGCGGTGCCTTCCGCCCCGGCCATTTCCGTGGAGTGGCCACGGTGGTGAGCAAGCTGTTCAATATCGTGCAGCCGGATGTGGCCTGTTTCGGCAAGAAGGACTTCCAGCAACTGCATGTGATCAAGGCCATGGTGGACGACCTGAACATTCCGGTTGCCATCGTGCCGGTGGATACCGGCCGGGCGGAAGACGGTCTGGCCCTGTCGTCGCGCAATGGCTACCTCACGGCAGAAGAGCGTGCCGAAGCACCGCGCCTGTACCGTAACCTGTCCGCCATGCGCACAGCCTTGCTGGCCGGGGACAACGACTACGCCGGGCTGGAAGCCAAGGCCAGCGCCGACCTGCAACAGGCAGGCTGGACGGTGGATTATGTGGAAGTGCGCCAGGCCGATACCCTGGAAATTGCCCATGCCGGTGAAAAGCGCCTGGTGGTGCTGGCTGCTGCCCGTCTGGGACGTACTCGTTTGATTGATAATGTGGAAATCACCCGCTAAGGCGGGCCGGGGAATTCAGTACCATGCAACGCATCATGCTCAAGTCCAAGCTGCACCGTGTTACCACCACGCATGCGGAACTGCACTACATCGGCTCCTGTGCCATTGACGAAAACCTGCTGGAAGCAGCGGATATCCGTGAATACGAGGAAGTGCAGATCTGGAACGTCAATAACGGCGAGCGCTTTGCCACCTATGCCATCAAGGCAGAGCGCGGCTCCGGTGTCATCTCGGTCAATGGTTCGGCTGCACGCCGTGCTGCGCCGGGCGACCTGCTGATCATCGCCTCTTTTGCCCAGTATGAAGATGCCGAGCTGGTCAATCATCAGCCCAAGCTGGTGTTTGTCGACGAGCGCAACCAGATGACGGCGCTGGATAACAAGACACCGACCCAGCCAGCCTGAATATTGCCTGTTCTCATGAAAAAACGATGCTGCGGCATCGTTTTTTCATGCCCGCACGTCATTTTGCAAGATTGCTTATAGCTGTCTATAGTTCTTGAACGAGCATACCAAGTGCCGGGGCATGGCCGGACCAAGCACCTGGCAGCGGGAGACCAGCATGAGCAGCATTCTGAATGGCGGCTGTCTGTGTGGCGCCGTGCGCTACCGGGTGCATGGCCAGCCCTTTCATGTCACGCATTGTCATTGCGTCAGTTGCCGCAAGGCCAGCGGTGCGGCCTTCCTCACCTGGTTTACCGTGCGCTTGATCGAGCTGGAGTGGCTGAGTGAAAAACCGGTCTACTATCACTCATCAACCGCGGTGCAGCGCGGTTTCTGTCCGCATTGCGGTGCCACGCTCAGTTATCAGCATGAGTCAGACCCGGACGATATCGACATTACCGCGGCCAGTCTGGACGCACCGGAGCAACTGGCACCTGAATTCCATACCTGGTGGCAGGAGCATCTGGATTGGGGAGAGCCGGCAAAGCAGGCCGCCTTGCCGGTGCATGAGCGCAGTCACGACGGTGCGTGACTGGTCAGTAGCTGGCGCGTCAGAGCAGGGCTTCAGCCGCCACAATCACGCCGTCTTCATCGGCATACAGCCATTCACCCGGGGTAAAGGTGACACCGCCAAAGCTCACTGGCAGGTCGCGCTGGCCTTCGCCGCGTTTGACTGATTTCAGCGGGTGGGTGTTCAGTGCGCGGATGCCCAAGGGCAGCTGGTTGAGTGCTACCGAATCGCGGATGCAGCCATAAATCACCACCCCTTCCCAGTGATTGGCCACCGCCAGATCGCCAATCTGGTCACCCAGCAGCGCGCAGCGCAGTGAACCGCCGCCATCCACCACCAGCACCTTGCCATGGCCATCCTGGGCCAAGGTTTCGCGCACCAGCGTGTTGTCTTCAAACAGCTTGAGGGTGACGATTTGTCCGGCAAAGCGGGCATGGTTGCCATAGCGCTGGAATATGGGCTCGACCACTCGCACCCGGCCTTCATTGGCGTCGCACAAATCGGTTGTCAGAAAACTCATTTTCTCTCCTTTGCTTTTGCTGGTTTATTGGATGTCGGCAGCCATGAAAAAGCCGCCCTGGGGCGGCTTTGGCTTGATGACAATACCCATCTCGCTTTCAGACAGGAAAGCGAGGCTACCTTGCAGGGCAAGGGCGGGGGGATTGGGAATAAACGGTAAGGCTGCCAACGCAATCACTTCCTCGAAAGGCCCGGCTTTGCCGGGGCCGGTGGAGATTCGTCAAATTATGATGTCAGCAGCCTGAAGCCGCCTTGCGGCGGCTTGTGGGCATGATCAATCAAGACGGAGCGGTACGAACAAGGTGTTGTCCTGGCGCCGTACCAGCAAGGCTATTTTGCCCCTTGCGCTGGACAGTGCCTTCTCGAAGCTCTTCACCGAGGTGATTTCATTCTGGTTCAGTCCCATGATCACGTCGCCATGCTGCAGGCCGGAGCGTGCCGCCGCACCTTGCGCCTTCTGTACCAGCAGGCCGCCATTGAGGCCCAGCTCGGTACGCTGGCGCGCAGTCAGCTCGGTGACGGTCAGCCCCAGTTTGCCAAACTGGAAATTCTGCGGGGCGGCTTCGTCCTGCTGTTTGGCCTGGGGGCTGACTTCCGGTGCCAGTTCGCCCAGCGTGGCCTGAATGGTTTTCTCTTCACCCTTGCGCCATACCGACAGCTTGACCTTGGCGCCCGGCTGCAGCGAACCCACCATCATTGGCAGGTCTTTCGAGCTTTCAATGCTGCGGTCATCCAGCTTGAGGATGATGTCCCCGGTTTGCAGACCGGCCTTGCCGGCAGGGCCTTGCGGATCCACGCGTACCACCAGCGCACCACTGGGGCGGGGCAGGCCGAAGGACTGTGCCAGCTCTTGCGATACTTCCTGGATATTGATGCCCAGTTGGCCACGGCTGACCTTGCCCTTGGCCTTGATCTGTTCGGCCACATTCATCGCCAGGTCAATCGGGATGGCAAAGGAAATGCCCATGAAGCCACCCGAGCGGCTGTAAATCTGCGAGTTGATACCCACCACCTCGCCGCGCAGGTTGAACAACGGGCCGCCGGAGTTGCCCGGGTTGATGGCCACATCGGTCTGGATGAACGGAACGTAGTTTTCATCCGGCAAACTGCGGCCCTTGGCCGACACGATGCCTGCCGTTACCGTATTTTCAAAGCCGAAAGGCGCGCCGATGGCCGCCACCCATTCACCCACTTTCAGTTGTGCCGGGCTGCCGATTTTCACTACCGGCAGGCTGGAGGCATCCACTTTCAGCAGTGCCACGTCAGTACGTTTGTCCAGGCCGACCAGGCGGGCTTTCAGCTCACGCTTGTCGGTCAGCATCACCTTGATCTGGCTGCCGCCGCTCACCACGTGGGCATTGGTCATGATGTAGCCGTCATCACTGATGATGAAGCCGGAGCCAAAGGACACGCTTTCTTCCGGTGCCTGGTCTTGCTGGTTGGGCTGGTTGGGGATGAAGCGTTTGAAGAAGTCGAACAGCGGGTCGTCTTCCGGTACCGGGAAAGGCATTTCGCTTTGCTGTGGTGCCGCTTCTGTGCGGTTGGCCTGAATGTTTACCACGGCCGGGCCATCACGCTCGACCAGTTGGGTAAAGTCAGGCAGCAACATGGCGACACGCCCATCCGACTGTGCAGGTACAGCCACCGGCGCGGGCTGGCTTTGCTTGTGGAACAGGCTTTCGATCTTGTCGCAACCCGAAAGCAACGACGCAGCCAGAAGGGCGCCGACAATGGGGCGAAGATACGGAGTCACAGAATTATCCTTTCGGGGAGGCTTTCAGACCGATATAGGGACGATCAGCTGTATTTCCAGAGAACTGCCAGTGCTTATTCCACTGGCAATGATTTAATCATACCGGTTTTGCCGGATATTCACACAAATCGGCAATCACACAGCGATGGCATTCCGGCTTGCGTGCCTTGCATACATAGCGTCCAAGCAGAATCAGCCAGTGGTGTGCATCCACCTTGAATTCGGCAGGTACGTAACGCAGCAGTTTGTCTTCCACTTCGCGTACATCCTTGCCCGGCGCCAGCCGGGTGCGGTTGGACACGCGGAATATATGGGTATCCACCGCAATGGTGGGGTGGCCAAAGGCGGTGTTGAGCACCACATTGGCGGTTTTGCGCCCCACACCGGGCAGAGCTTCCAGCGCTTCACGGTCGTCAGGCACTTCGCCACCATGTTTTTCCAGCAGCAGGCGACAGGTGGCAATCACATTCTTTGCCTTGGTGCGGTACAGGCCTATGGTCTTGATGTAGTCGGCCACGGTTTCCTCACCCAGTGCCAGCATGGCGGCCGGGGTGTTGGCCACGGCATACAGCGGTCGGGTGGCCTTGTTGACGCTGACGTCGGTGGCCTGGGCCGACAGCAGGACGGCAATCAGCAGCTCGAACGGCGTGCGGTATTCCAGTTCCGTGGTGGGCGTCGGGTTGTGCTCGCGCAGGCGGCGGAAGATTTCGTAGCGCTTGGTGGCGTTCATGGCGGCTGGCTGATGGCTGGTTGAGTACCGGTGCGTCCGGAAAATGGCGCACCGGTGATTGTAGCGCAGGCAGGGCTGCTGCCGAAGCCACTGTGGTTTCTACGTGCGCTGGCGCGGTTGCAGCAGTTGGTCCACCAGCGGTGCTGCGGCACTCATCAGCAACAGGATGGCTGCCAGTAGCGGGGTGATATCCGCCTTGTGTGTCAGGGCGGCAAAACTGACACAGAGCAGACCGGCTGCCTGACCATGAATAAGCCTGCCCCGTGGCGTGATGGGGGTGCTGTTGCCATCCGTCATCACCCAGCCAAGCAGCAGCCACAATGCCGGCTGTAGCAATAGCCAACCGGTGCCTAGTGGCAGGCTTACCAGCAATACCAGACAGAATCCCGCGGGCACCTGCCAGGCATTCAGCCGCCGCCAGAGCAGCCATACGCCACCGGCCAGCAAGGCCAGACTCAGCGCTATGTTTTGGGCGGGGAGGGGGCTTGCCAGCCAGGGTGACAGCATCAACAGGCTGACCAGGACCGGATGAAACGGACCGTGGGCGGTTCCGCCAAACAGATGCCGCCACAGCACGGCCATCATGCAGGCGGCCAGCAGCAAGCCCGCCGGGGTGGCCATGGGTAGCATCAGGGCCAGCATCAGCCCTGTTAACAGGCAATCGGGCTGTCGCCAACTGGTGGCCAGTGGCTGCTTGCGCGAGGCTTGGCAGGTCATGTCGGTCAGCAGGCTGCTATACAGCGCCAGCAGCAGGTTGATCAGGGCTGGCCTGCCTTGCTGCATCAGCAAGACCAGCACGCCGGGCAGCAAGGCGAGCAGGGTCAGGCCCTGACGACGGGCCAGGCTGGGGGCAAGTCGCATGGTGGTGGATGTCATGTATTTTCCGGTTTCTCTGGCTTGCCCGGGGCGTGGGCCTTGTCGGCTTGAGCCGCTTTTTGTGCGGCGGCGCGCTGCATGGCGGCTTCGATCAGGGCTTTCTTGTCTGCATCCATGCTGGTTGGCGCGGCATTGGCCTGTGCTGTTTTTTGTGCGGCGGCGCGCTGCATGGCGGCTTCGATCAGGGCTTTCTTGTCTGCATCCATGTTGGCTGGCGCGGCATTGGCCTGTGCTGCTTTTTGCATGGCAGCGCGTTGCATGGCGGACTGAATCAGTGCCTGTTTGTCATCGGATGCAGCTGTCGTGTCGACTTGCTGACTGCCGGCGCTGGCTGCTTTGGCGGCATCCTGGGCGGCTTTGCGCGCTGCCGCACGCGCCATGGCGGCATCAATGGCGGCCTGACGGCTGGCGGCCATGGCGGCGGCACGGGCATCTGCTTGTCTGTCATCCGCCGAGCTGGTGGACTGCTTCTCCAGATGCTGGCTGTTGCGCTGGGCAGCACGGGCCATGGCGGCGGCAATGGCGGCTTGTTTGTCGGCTGCGGCTGGGGTGGGCTTGTTTTCCTGCGGTGCTGCTGTGGCAGTTTGTTCGCGTTTGGCGGCCTGTTCGGCAGCACGTGCGGCCAGTCGCTGGGCTTTTTCCTGCTTGTCCCTCTCCAGCCGGAACTGGCGGAAGCGATGGCGCTGCCTGGCGTGGTCGGCCTGTTGTTGCTGTTGCTGTGTGCTCTGGTACTGCAAGGCAGTGTGGCGGAAAGAGTCCAGCAATGGCAGCTGACTGGGGCAGACGGCATCGCACAGCCCGCACAGGGTGCAGTCTTGCAGGCCCCAGGCATTGGCCGTTTCCACATTGTCCTGCTGGCAATGCCAGTAAAGCTCTTGTGGCTGCAGCTTGCTTGGGCAAATGCGCAGGCAATCACCGCAGCGGATACAGTCCTGTTGCTGACCGGCAGTATCAGGCGTGCGCGCTTGCAGGCATTGGCTATGCCAGTGCAGCCCCATTGCGTCTGCCTGATCGGCAGGCAGCGCGTAGCCACGCAAGCCGCCGCCATGGGTGATGGCGTAATTGGCCTTGGCACCGGCGAAGTTCAATAGATGGCTTAGCGGCGTGCCCAGCAGTGCCTGCACGCTGCCGGGCCGATCCAGCTTGTCGACGAGGGTAACAAGGCGGCTGATGCAGGGCTGGCCATGCAGGATGGCGGCACCTGCGGCTACCACGGCATCGGCTGGCAGGCACAGGCTGTGTGCTGCTTCTGCCGGGCTGGCCAACTGGCGGATCAGCGTGGTTTCATCTCCTGCCGGATAAGGCGTATTGATGGTGCTGACCTGCCAGCCGTGTTGGCTGACGGCTGCCTGCAGGGCCTCGCTACTGTCGGTCTGGCTGACGGCAAGTACGATGCGTGCGGGCCGCAGGACTTGTTCCAGCATGGCAATGGCGGCAACGAACGCTTCCGCTTGTTCTTCCAGCAGGGTGGCGGTAGCGGCCAGATAGGGCTCGTCCTCTACCGCATTGATGATGAGCAGGGGCAGCGCACATTGCTGCATGGCCCAGTCCAGTGCCAGCAAGGGGCCGTGATTGCCTGCTACTCCCATGTCCTGCAGTTGCAGGGCCAGGCTGAGCGGGGTGAGCCGGGACGGGTCGCCCGCTTGCAGCGGCAGGGCTTCATCCCGGCCATCCGCTTCCAGAATAAGCGTGTCGGCCAGCGGTGCACCGGGCAAGGCTTGTGCCTGCGGCTGGATGGCGATGATGCGTCCCGATGTCGGGGCATGCAGGGCAACACCGTATTCACTGTCTGCGTCGGCCAGGCGCTGGTATTTCAGTACTTGCTGGCCGGGCTGTACGCAAGGCAGGCATTGTTGCAGACCCAATACCAATCGGGGGGGCAGCGGCAGTACGCTGGCAGGCGGGCTGTCATGCTTGCGGCTGGGTAAGGGCAGCGTGAACCCGCCAGGCAAGGAGAGAAAACGCCTCATGGTCTGGCCTCGCTCTTGATGGCCTTGATGACAATCACCGGGTAGCCCCAGCGCCAGTCGCTCGGGCTGCTGGTGGCCGGGCGCATGCTGATGCAATCCACCGGACAGGGAACGAGGCAGAGTTCGCAGCCGGTGCATTCGGCTGCCAGCACCGTGTGCATCTGCTTGGCCGAACCCAGAATGGCGTCCACCGGACAGGCCTGGATGCAGAGCGTACAGCCGATACAGGTGCTTTCATCAATCAGCGCCACGGCTTTGGGTTTGCTGGGCGGGGCATCCGCGGCAAAGGGCAGGTAATCGGTATGCAGCAGCGCAGCCAGTTTGCGTATGCCTTCCTCGCCACCGGGCGGACAGCGGTTGATGCTGTCCTCACCCTTGGCCAGGGCGGCTGCATAGGGTTGGCATCCGGCATGGCCACACTGACCACACTGGGTTTGCGGCAGGATGGCATCAATGCGCTCGGCCAGCGGGCGCGGATCCTTATGCTCCGGCTGCTGTTTGTTGTGTTGCATCACGCGGCGCAGCAGCCAGACAGCCAGCAGCAGCAAGGCGATAAAGACAAGAACATTCATGATAGTCGGGCTCCCAGGCTGTACAGGGCCAGTGCCAGCAGCAGGGCACACAGCCAAAGGGCGGGCAGGTCACGCAGTACGGCAGGCAGGCGGCTACGTGCCAGACGGGTTGGCAAACAGGCAAATACAGCCAGCAGCAGACTTAGCAAGGCAGATAGCAACAGGCTTTGCATGCTGTGTCCTAGGCTGAGCGGGGAGTGGGGCAGCCAGCAGGCAGGCAGGCTGAGCAACAGATTGTTGGCCAGCAGCCAGCCCGGACGCAGGCCCAGGGTGTGGCTGGCGCTGCCTGCCTTGTGCTTGAGCAGCCAGGCAAGCAACAGGGCACTGGCGCTTTGCAGGATGATGATGGCAGGCAGCCCCTGCGTCGGGCCGGTCAAGGGCAGCAGCAGCGCCAGACCGAGATTGCCCAGCAACTGGCTGATGAGCACGGCCAGTCCCATGGCGGCTGCGGCAGGCCAGGCCAGGCTAGCAGCGCGCTGGCTGGCGCGCTGGCAATGCTGCCAGCAGGCCAGCAGGGCAAACAGCGGCAAATAAAGCCCGAAATTCATGGCGCAGAGTATCCGGAAAGCAAAACCGCAAAATTATCCGGGTTTCGCGCCTGCTTCACAACCTTGCTGCCGGTGTGTCTGGCCGGCTGTTTGCATTCACGGGAGTTGTCGGCCAAGCCAGGCTTGCAGTTTGCGTGCCTGGCGCAGGGTTTCCTTCAGGATGCGGGCGTCCAGGGTGCTGAGCTGGCGCGGGTCGATCAGGCTGTCCAGCCCGGCTGCGTTTTCCTGACAAGCCAATTGATGGCGCAGGCGCAAATCCTGCAGGAAGCGGGCGCTGTCAGCAAAAGACTGGCAGTCGCTGCTGTCAAGGCCGGGTAACTGGCTGGCGGCAGCAAAGCGCTCGCTGGTGCGTCCGGCGGCACAGCCTGCCATCAAGGCCATGATGCGGGCGGCGTCAACAAAGAAGTCCAGTGCGGCTTTCAGGTCCAGCTTGTCATTTTCATCGGTCTGCAAGCGGCCGCTCCAGCCCAGTGGTGCCTGATAACGGCGGGCATTACGGCTGAGTGCCTGCAAGACCTGACGGTTGGCCGCGCGCTGGCGCAGCCGGCTGGCCAGCTCCAGGCCCAGCGCGCTATTGCCCCATACCG
This sequence comes from Aquitalea sp. LB_tupeE, assembly GCF_013391415.1. Classification (GTDB taxonomy): domain Bacteria; phylum Pseudomonadota; class Gammaproteobacteria; order Burkholderiales; family Chromobacteriaceae; genus Aquitalea. The sequence goes on along the minus strand of NZ_JACAXB010000007.1, from coordinate 82,069 downwards.
GCCGCAAGTCCAGATACAGGCCGATATGACCGGCGGTCTCGTCCGACTGCATCAACTGGCTGATAAAGGTGTCGCTCCAGTCATCCAGCGACAGGCAGTGGCTGGGATTGCCTGCCATCACGCCGTTGCGGCACAGCGGTATGCCGCAGGCGCTCAATGCCGAGCATATACCCTGTGCAATGGCTGGCAATTGCAGCGCCAGTTGGTGTTGCAGCAGCGGTTTGCTGCTGTGAAACACGATGCCGCTGTCTTGATCGGATGACAGGGTGTTTTCCTGCCGACCGCTGCTGCCAAATTGCAGCCAGCAAATTTCCACTTCATCCAGTCCTGCTTCTGCCAGATGCAGCTGGCACAGCCGGGTCAGCAACTGGTCGTTGAACAGACTGAGCAAGCGGGTGCTGGCGTCGGCATCCATGCCCTGTCTGAACAGTGCCACTACTTGGCGGCGGAAGGTGGCAGCCACGCCGGACAGGGCGGCAGTACTGTCGCAACGATTGAGCCGTTGCAGCATTTCCTTCATGTCCAGACGTGACAGCCGGTACAGGTCATGTTCGGACACAATGCCGACCAGCGTGCTGCCTTCACATACCATCACATGACGTTCACCGCTTTGCACCAGCGCCAGCATGGCTTCGCTGGCTAGCGCGGTTGGGGGCAGGATGCAGCTGGGCTGGCGCATCAATTGTTGCACCGGGGTGTCGTCCGGCCGTCCTGCCAGATGGGCGGCCAGCAAGTCGCGCAGGGTGAACAGGCCCAGCAGTCTTTGTTCCGGACTGGTAATCACCACCGAACCCACCCCTTCGTTCTGCATCAATTCCAGCAAGGGGCGTAATGCGGTATCCGGCCGGCAGGTGACCGGCGGTCGCTGAATGACTGCGGACAGCGGGGTGTGCAGGCTGAGGCCCTGACCACCCAGGGCGGCTGGGTGTTGCTGTCTGGCGCGGGACAACAGATTGGCCAGCCGCTGGGTGCAAAACTGCTGGAATGCCGGGGCACTGCGGCACAATTCGATAAATGCCGCATGCGGCAATAGCAATACCATGCAGTCACTGTCCGCACGGTAGTGGTTGGTGACCGGTCGCTGCGCCAGCAGGGCACCCAGCGGAAACATTTCGCCCTGGCTGAGCATGGCAAATGGCTGACCGCTGTAAATATCCTCTGCCAGTACCTGGCCTTCCAGCACGATGAACAGCTGCGTGGCCAGCCCTGCTTGCGGATTGAGCAAGCTGCTGCCCCGGGGGTAATGCTGGCGTTTGCCATAACGGGTCAGGAGCCGGAGCTGGTCCGCTGTCATGACAGCAAAAGGTTCATGCACCAGCAATGGTTGCCAGTCTGCCGGGAATGGGGTGGGCATGGTCGTGGTCTGCTGCTTGCGCTGTGATGGTTTCAATATAAAGTTGCCCAGACCTGCCTGATATTGGGGAAATCCGCCGGAGCTTGTTTATCCGTTCCAATGCCTGGTCTGTTCATTCACTGTTCTGTTTAAGAATCTGCTGGTAGCGGCCATCGTGTTTTATCCCCTCCAGTGCCTGGCGAAATGCTTCCACCGTAGCTGGTGCTGTTCCCTGGCTGAATGCCATGGACATGCCCTGGGGCAGCTGTTTGAACACAAAAGCCGTTTGCAGCACCTGGCCGGGTTGCTCATGCATTTGCTGCACGGTGGAATAGGCGGTCAGCTGGTTGGCTGCCCATAGTCTGATGCGCCGGGCGCGCAGCATCTCGTAGCCTTCCCGGTAGGAAGAGAAGGCTTCCAGGTGGGTGAATCCGTGTTCTTGCAGGTATTTTTCCTGGTACGAGCCATGCAGCACGCCAATTGCATAGTTCTGGTAATCAGTCAGTTTTCCATTGTGAGGAATATGTCCGCCATTGTCGGCCAGCATCAATAATACCGGTGGCGAGTGGATGATTTCGCCTACCCATTGAAAGCGGTTTTCCCGCTCCGGCGTTCTGGCCATGGCGCATACCAGGGTGTTGGGCTGATTCAGGCCCATGCTCAATACCCGGTTCCACGGATAAAGATGCACGGTTTCATTCAAGCCCAGTTGCCGGATAAGCAGCTGCACGATATCAACCACAATGCCGTGTGGCTGCCCGGCGGCCTCGCTGGAAAAAGGTGGCAGATTATCTTCACAGGCAATGGTGAGTGTGCCTGCCTGTGCGCATGGCGAAGCCAGGAACAGCATCGCCAGTGGGATGGACAAGGCAGGGAGCATGCGTTTCATCTCTTTACTGTAGTTGTTGCTCTTGGGGCGGCAAGTGAAATTGGCGTGTTGGATTTTGCACTGCAGCATTCATGGCGTTGGCTTATCATGTCGGCTTTAACATCATTGACTGATATTGCTCCATGATTGTCCGATCATCCTTGAGCTGGTTTCGCTTGCTGTTTGTCTGGCATGGCTCAGTCCTGCCGCGCATCATGCCACGACTGTTGCTGGTGTTGTTGATTGCCATCCTGTCCGCGGGTGCTCGCCATTGGTGGCTCAGCACCCACGCTGATTCTGCGCTCAGCATTCCCACCTTCACCTTGCTTGGCGTGTCGCTGGCCATATTCCTGGGCTTTCGCAACTCGGTCAGTTATGACCGCTTCTGGGAAGCACGCAAATTATGGGGCGGCCTGCTGATCGTCAATCGCTCCATCACCCGCCTGCTGTTGTCTGCAGTGCCGAAACATCCGCTGACTGCCGAAGCGGCTGATCTGCTCTGTGCCTTTGCTTATGCGATGAAAGCCCAGCTGCGGCGGGAGGATGATTGCCAGCACCTGCTGCGCCTGATTACGCCGGGCCTGCTAGACGAGGTGCAAGCTGCCCGCTTTGCCCCTGCCATCATTTTGCGTCGGCTGGGAGAGCTGGTGCAGCAGTTGCAGCGCGAGGGCTGCCTGAATGAGTGGCAATGGCAGGCGCTGGACCGCAAGCTGGATACCATGTCGGAAATCCTGGGCGGTTGCGAGCGCATCGACACCACGCCGATTCCTTATACCTACCGTGTCCTGCTCAATCGCACGGTCACCATTTACAGCCTGCTGCTGCCGATGGGGCTGGTCAGCAGCATAGGCTGGCTGACGCCACCTATTGCGGTTTTCATTGCTTATACCTACCTGGCGCTGGAAGTGATCGGCGAGGAGCTGGAAGAGCCATTCGGTCGCGAGGGCAATGACCTGCCACTGGCTGCCCTGTGCCATACCATCGAATCCGCCGTGCGCGAAATGCAGGGCCTGCCGATGACGGTGGAAGCGCCAAAGCCGCAAGGGGTGTACCTGCACTAGGGTCTGCTTAGCAAAAAACGGCTGCTGCGTTGTGCTTTTCTTCATGGATCTTACGTTCTTGTCAGCTGCGCCATGTCAGCCTCAGGCCGGGCTAAGCCCTCCGTCTGCAGTAATGGCAGGGGCTATCGGTGGCAGTGCGGGAGGCATGGTGTGGACAATAAAAAAAAGCCCGGTGAAATCACCGGGCTCAAGGTCAGTGTGCTCCTGAATTGATTTACAGCGGATTCTGCAGTTGGCCCAGAATCTGCGGGTTTTCCAGCGTGGAAACGTCCTGGGTGATTTCCTCGCCCTTGGCGATCGAGCGCAACAGACGGCGCATGATCTTGCCGGAGCGGGTCTTGGGCAGGTTTTCGCCAAAGCGGATATCGTCCGGCTGGGCGATCTTGCCGATTTCGTGGGCTACCCAGTTCTTCAGTTCGGCAGCAATCTTCTTGGCGTCATCCCCTTCCGGGCGTGCGCCCTTCAGCACCACGAAGGCCACTACGGCTTCGCCCTTCACATCGTGCGGCTTGCCCACCACGGCAGCTTCGGCCACCAGCGGATTGGCCACCAGCGCGGATTCGATTTCCATGGTGCCCAGACGGTGGCCGGATACATTCAGCACGTCGTCGATACGACCCATGATCCAGAAATAGCCGTTTTCGTCACGGTTGGCCGAGTCGCCAGCCAGATAGTACTGGCCGTTGAATTCATCCGGGAAGTAGGTTTTCTTGAAGCGGTCCGGGTCGTTCCAGATGGTGCGCACCAGGGACGGGAAGGGCTTCTTGATCACCAGGAAGCCACCGCGCCCCGGCTCTACCTGGGCACCCGATTCGTCCACGATGTCGGCGATGATGCCAGGCAGCGGCAGGGTGCAAGAACCCGGCTTGGTGGGCACCGCACCCGGAATCGGCGCAATCATGGCCGAGCCGGTTTCAGTTTGCCACCAGGTGTCCACGATAGGGCAGCGGCCACCGCCGACTACCTCGTAGTACCACATCCAGGCTTCCGGGTTGATCGGCTCGCCCACGGTGCCCAACAGGCGCAAGCTGGACAGGTCGAACTGCTTGGGCAGATCGTTACCCAGCTTGATCAGCGAACGGATGGCGGTCGGGGCGGTGTAGAAGATGCTGACCTTGTGTTGCTCGATCATGCGCCAGAAGCGGCTGGCGTCTGGGTAGGTCGGCACGCCCTCGAACACCACCTGGGTAGCGCCAATGCCCAGCGGGCCGTAGCAGATATAGGAGTGACCGGTGATCCAGCCCACGTCGGCGGTGCACCAGTACACATCATTCGGTTTGTAGTCGAAAGCCCAGCGGAAGCTGTTGATGGCGCCCAACAGATAGCCGGCGCTGCTGTGCTGGATGCCTTTGGGTTTGCCGGTGGAGCCGGATGTATAAAGGATAAACAGCGGGTCGTCCGCCAGCATCCATTCCGGTTCGCAGGCTTCGGCTTGGCCTTCCACCAGCTTGTGCCACCACAGGTCGCGGCCTTCGGTCCACTGTGCGCCACCATTGGTGCGCTGGTAAACCACCACGTTCTGTACCGACTCGCAGCCTTCCAGCGCCAGGGCTTCGTCCACGGTGGCTTTCAGCGGAACGGTCTTGCCGCCGCGCAGGCCTTCATTGGCAGTAATCACCAGCTTGGCACCGGCATCCTGGATACGGTCGCGCACGGCACCGGCGGAGAAACCACCGAATACCACGGAGTGAATGGCGCCGATACGGGCGCAGGCCTGCATGGCTACGATGGCTTCAATCACCATCGGCATGTAAATGACCACACGGTCGCCCTTGGCAATGCCCAGGCTCTTCAGGCCATTGGCAAACTGGCAGACACGACGGTGCAGTTCGGAATAGGTCACCCGGGTCACTTCGCCATCGTCCGCTTCGAAGATCAAGGCGATCTTGTTGGCGTTCAGCGGCAGGTGACGGTCCAGGCAGTTGTAAGAGACGTTCAGTACACCATCGTCAAACCACCTGAAGAACGGCGCATTGCTGTCATCCAGAACACGCGAGAAAGGCTTTTTCCAGGTGATCAGCTCGCGTGCCAGGTCCCCCCAGAAAGCCAGGTAGCTGTCATCAGCCTGTTCGCACAGCGCGTTGTAGGCCTCCATGCCTGATACGGTGGCCTTGTGGCGGAAATCGTCAGACGGCGGAAAGCTGCGGGTTTCTTTCAGAATGGACTCGAGGGTGGACATTACCTTCTCCTTATGTTTTGTCTTGCTGTAGCCGCATCCCGCAGGATGCGGCCTCAGGTGTAACGATTAGTGCTTGGAAGCGCCGGAGGCGCCGATGCCGGTCATGGAGCGAACGAACTGGGCATCGAACTTGGCCTTTTCTTCTGCCGCAGACTTGGAGTTGTCAGTCACCGAGAACAGCCAAGTGGAGACGAACGCCAGGGTGATGGAGAAGATGGCCGGGTTCTTGTACGGGAACAGAGCGGCTTTGTGCTTCATCACATCCACCCATACTGCCGGTCCCAGAACAATCAGCACCACTGCGGTAGCCAGGCCGATGAAGCCACCGATCACTGCGCCGCGGGTGGTCAGCCCCTTCCAGAACATGGACAGGAACAGTACCGGGAAGTTGGCGGAAGCCGCGATGGAGAAGGCCAGACCCACCATGAAGGCAATGTTCTGCTTCTCGAACACCAGGCCCAGCACGATGGCGATGACGCCCAGTGCCACGGTGGTGATCTTGGATACGCGGATTTCGTCAGCTTCGTTTGCCTTGCCCTTCTTGATAACCGAAGCATACAGATCGTGCGAGACGGCAGAGGCACCAGACAGGGCCAGACCTGCTACAACGGCCAGGATGGTGGCGAAGGCAACCGCAGAGATGAAGCCCAGGAACATGTCACCGCCAACAGCATTGGCCAGGTGAATGGCGGCCATATTGCTGCCACCAACCAGTTGGGTGATTTGCTTGCCATCCTTGGTGATGGTTTCCATCATGCCCGGCTGGTTCAGCACCAGCATGATTGCGCCAAAACCGATGATGAAGGTCAGGATGTAGAAATAGCCGATAAAGCCAGTTGCGTAGAACACCGACTTGCGGGCTTCCTTGGCATCGGACACGGTGAAGAAGCGCATCAGGATGTGTGGCAGGCCGGCAGTACCAAACATCAGCGCCATACCCAGCGAGATGGAGTCAACCGGATCAGCCTTGCCCGGTGCCATGATGGCAGCGTGCTTGGCGTGAGCGGCAACCGCCTTCTCGAACATCAGTTCCGGGCTGAAGCCAACGGTGGACAGCACCATGAAGGCCATGAAGGAAGCACCACACAGCAGCAGGACAGCCTTGATGATCTGTACCCAGGTGGTAGCCAGCATGCCGCCGAACAGCACGTAGCACACCATCAGGATGCCCACCATCACTACAGCAGAAGAGTAGCTCATGCCGAACAGCAGCTGGATCAGCTTGCCGGCGCCTACCATCTGGGCAATCAGGTACATGGCCACCACAACCAGGGTGGAAGTGGCAGCGAAGGAGCGTACCGGGGTCTGTTGCAGGCGGTAGGATGCTACGTCGGCAAAGGTGTATTTGCCGAGGTTACGCAGACGTTCTGCCACCAGGAACAGGATGACCGGCCAGCCAACCAGAAAGCCCATGGAGTAGATCAGGCCATCATAACCCTTGTCGAACACCATGGCGGAAATCCCCAGGAAGGAGGCTGCCGACATGTAGTCACCGGCAATGGCCAGGCCATTCTGGAAACCGCTGATGCCGCCACCGGCGGTATAGAAATCCGAAGCAGAACGGGTACGACGTGCTGCCCAGTAGGTAATGCCCATGGTGAAGGCCACAAACACCACGAACATGATGATGGCGTGCCAGTTGGTGGCCTGTTGCTTCACATCACCTTCGATGGCGCCGGAGGCAAAAGCCAGGGCAGGAAACAGGGTCAGGGCTGCCAGAGCGAGAGAGCCAGTGCGTTTTGTCATTGTTGTGCCTCCTCAACGATCTCGCGGTTGAGCTGGTCAAACTCGCCGTTGGCTTTGCGCACGTACAGGCCGGTCAGCACGAAAGCAGAAAGAATGATCAGGATCCCGACCGGGATGCCAACAGTCATGGTCATGCCGGGGGCGAGCGGAGCTCCCAGCGTCGATGGTGAAAATGCCAGAATCAGAATGAAGCCATAGTAAATGGCCAGCATTACGATGCTGAGCTGCCAACCCAGGCTTGTCTTCTTGTGAACAAGCTCTTTGAACTTCGGGTTGGACTGTACTTTCTTGAGTACGTCCTCGTTCATTGCATCCTCCTTTGTCGTAACGATCGTCTGACCGCTGGATGAAACATAAGGGACGAAAGCTGGGCACCGCTAATCGCTTTTTTTGATCAGCAAAATTTGTCATGTCGATGTTGCGTTGCAAAAAATATTAAAAAACAATAAGTTAAAATGGTATTTTTGCTCCATTTCCCCTGTGGTTTGTGCGGTTTTTTTGTGTGGGAATACCGGAAAATGTTGTGGAAGATGTGCTATTGAAGCCAAAATGAGGCAGCAGAACATGTCGTACAAACAGAAAAATGTAGTTCATTTACTACAGGCAGAGAGAACAGGTCGTACATGGAAATCTATCAGTTGAGGACCTTTGTCACCGTGGCCCAGCAAGGGCATCTGACCCAGGCCGCCGAATTGCTGCATTTGTCCCAGCCTGCTGTGACCGCACAGATCAAGGCGCTGGAAGAAGAGGTTGGCATGCCGCTGTTTGAACGGACTGCCGGTGGGGTGACCATGACGCGGGCAGGGCAGGAACTGTTGCCGCAGGCGCAATCCATCCTGGCCTCAGCCCGGGAAATACTGAATCACGCCAAAACCCTGAAAGGGCAGACCGGTGGCAAGGCACTGGTGGGCCTGACCCTGACGCCGGCGACGCTGAAAATGGGACAGTGGGTGGCCGCTCTGGTGGAAAAGTACCCGCTGCTGGACCTGCGCTTGCAACATGGGGTGACCGGCGAGGTACTCAATCTGGTGCGCAAAAAGGAACTGGATGCCGGTTTTTATCTGGGCAAAAATCCCTACGTCAATGTCAATACCGTTCTGCTGACCAATTTGCCGTTTCGCATCGTGATACCCCACAACTGGCAAAACCGCATTGACATCCACAATCACAAGGACTTGGGACGCTTGCCATGGATCGGCCTGTCGCAATTTTCCAGCTTGTCCAAAATCACCGCAGAATTGTGGCGCGAGTTGAATATTTCCCCGAAGAAGGTGACAGAAAGCGACAACCTGGCCTCCATTCTGGAACTTGTCGCCTGTGGCGTCGGCGTGGCACTGGCCCGGGAGGAAGAGGCGCTGGAATGGGAAGCCGCCGGGCGGTTGACGGTTGTGCCTGGTGTGCGCAAACTGGCTGAGTTGCAATTCGTCTATCCGTCTGACCGGGTGGGCGATCCCATACTGGAAGCGCTGCTGCACGAACTGATTCGCGTCTGGGAACTCAGCCCCGCTACCGCGCATTGAACCCCGCCTCACCGATCAAGGAGCCTCCATGGCCTACGAATGGTTTGCCAGTGCCTTCGAGCGTTATCTGCGTACCATGGAGCTCAGCCAGCGCCGCCTGCTGGACGCCCAGCAAGACGCCTGTATCAGCTGGGCTGCTGCATGGCTGCAAGGGCCCGCCTTGCCGGAAGGAGAGCTGCAAAATCGCATAGACAGCAGCTTGCTTGGCAGTGTGTCGCTGATGCAGGCACATGCGGATAACCAGCGTGACCTGATGCTGGCAACCGAAAAGTCGCTGAATGACATGCACAAGCGGCTGCTCAGTCAGTTGGAAAAATCAGGCAATCACCCTTCATTCATCGTGATGAAACAGGCTTTGCAACTGGGACAAAGTTCAGGCAATGCTGTGAGCAAGATGAGCCGCCAGGTAGGCCACTTTGCCGCCACCAGTTTTTCCTCGGCCTCGCTTAACGCCGCCCGGGACATGCGTCGGGTATTGCGTCGCCAAAAACCCTGATATTAATCAGGTGTTTATCCGCCCGAGTCGCGACTAGAATCGGGCCATGCAAGCACTCACTTCCCTGACTTTTGGTCAACGTTTTCTGCAGCTGCCATCCGTATTTCATCGTGCGGTACAGCCCCAGCCACTTAGCCAGCCGCATCTTGTGGCGGCCAATACCCCCCTCTGCCTACAGTTTGGAATCCAAGCCGAAACACTGACTGCACCTGCCGCAATGGCACTGTTGTCAGGCAACCGGCTGGCAGATGGCATGCAGCCACTGGCTGCAGTGTATGCCGGGCATCAGTTTGGTGTATTTGTACCGCAACTGGGGGATGGCCGGGCGCTACTGCTGGGCGATACCACCGACATACACGGTCAGCGCTGGGAGTGGCAGCTCAAGGGGGCCGGCCTTACCCCCTTTTCACGGATGGGCGATGGTCGTGCCGTATTGCGATCCACCATCCGCGAGTACCTGTGCAGCGAAGCCATGCATGGCCTGGGCATACCCACTACCCGCGCATTGGCCATGGTGGGCTCGCCCGACCCGGTTTACCGCGAACAAGTCGAAACCGCAGCAGTGTTGACCCGACTGGCGGAAAGCTTTATTCGCTTCGGTAGTTTCGAAGTGTTCTATCACCGTGGTCAGCATGACGAAATCCGAATTCTGGCTGACTTCCTCATCCATCATCACTTCCCGGACTGTGCGGAACAAGCGCAGCCCTACGCGGCATTATTCAGTGAAATTGTCGGCCGGACGGCACGCCTGATTGCACAATGGCAGGCGGTCGGCTTCTGCCACGGCGTGATGAATACCGACAATATGTCAGTGCTGGGGCTGACGCTGGACTACGGCCCATTTGGCTTCATGGATGGTTTTAATGCCGCACATGTCTGTAATCACAGCGATCATTCCGGACGCTATGCCTACAACCAGCAACCACAAGTAGGCTTGTGGAATCTGCACTGCCTGGCATCGGCCTTTCTGCCGCTGGTGGATGAGGAAGCCCTGCTGGCGGCCTTGTCTGCTTATCGGGAGCAGTATGCACAGTGCTGGATGAGCCTGATGCGCAGCAAGCTGGGCCTCGCTACCTTGCAGGAGGAGGATGAAGAACTGGTGGAGGCATTATTGCTGGCCATGCATGCACACCGGACGGATTACACCGTGTTTTTCCGCCGGTTGGCGGATTTCGTCCCCGGTGAAGACAATGCGCAGTTGCGGGATCTGTTCCTGGACCGCAGCCTGTTTGATGCCTGGGCTGCGCGTTATGCTGCACGTTTGCAGCTGGAAAGCAGGCCGGCAGCCGAGCGCAGGCCTGCCATGCTGGCCGTCAATCCCAAATACATTTTGCGCAATTATCTGGCCGAACAAGCAATACAAGCCGCCCAGCAGGACGATTTCTCTCTGATTGCCCGCCTGCATGACTGCTTGCAACGCCCGTTCGATGAACAAGCACACTATCAGGACTTGGCCGCAGAACCACCAGCCTGGGCACAGGAAATCAGTGTTAGCTGCTCCAGTTAAACCGGAATTCGCTATTTCATCTTGCTGTTTGCGGCTGTAGTACCATTCTTTGCCGTCTCTCCTTTTTCTTTGTTCCTTCATTCGCGCCCTGTTACTAGCTCTTTTCCTGATGCTTGCAGGTAACAGGGCGTCTAGTCTCCTCCTGTATGTTCTGATTGGCTTGTTTGGCATGGCACACATGCCAGACCGTCAATTCACACCACAAGCTATCGATCCCAATAGTCACTCCCCAGATATGGGAAATATCAAAAAAATCCTAATAAATATTTTGATATTTCCTGTTGCGAAAATATAAAAATATATAATTTCATATTATTTTTATGTTTTTGAATAAATATCTGGCACTTTTGGCAGTGATAAATACTTGTATGGTAGGTCCTTGTGTATTAATTTTCATGACTATGTTTTGGCAATGAATATCGGAGCATTGAGTGAAAATAATCAAGGCAGATGTATTTGTAAGTTGTCCTGGGCGGAACTTTGTTACGTTAAAAATAACTACGAAATCTGGTTTGACTGGTGTTGGAGATGCCACGCTGAATGGGCGTGAACTATCTGTTGTTGCATATCTGCGGGACCATCTCTGTCCGCAGCTTATCGGACGGGATGCCCAGAAAATAGAAGATATCTGGCAATGTTTTTATAAAGGAGGCTACTGGCGACGTGGCCCGGTAACTATGTCTGCTATTTCTTCAATTGATATGGCTTTGTGGGATATCAAAGGAAAAGCAGCAAATATGCCCGTTTATCAGTTATTGGGTGGTGCATCACGTGAAAAAGTCATGGTGTATGCTCATTGTACGGGAAGTACTATCGATGCCGTACTAGATGATTACGCCAGACTTATTGAAACAGGTTTCAAGGCTGTGCGTGTACAGTGTGGAATTCCTGGTATTTCATCTGCTTATGGGTTGGCAAAGAAAGGGGGTAAATATGAACCGGCCGTTAAAGGGTATTATCCTGAAGAGCAGTTGTGGTCCACAGAAAAATATCTGAACTTTATACCAAAGCTATTCGATCAGATTCGTAATAAATTTGGCATGGATTCTTGCCTTTTGCATGATGTGCACCATCGCTTGACTCCGATAGAAGCTGCACGTTTTGGCAAGAGTATTGAAGCATATAATTTGTTCTGGATGGAGGATCCGACACCAGCGGAAAATCAGGAATGTTTTAGCTTGATAAGACAACACACTACGACGCCAATTGCCGTTGGGGAAGTATTTAACAGTATATGGGATTGCAAAAAATTAATAGAACAACAGTTGATTGACTTTATTCGCACAACGGTGACGCATGCGGGTGGCATTAGTGGTATGCGTCGTATAGCTGACTTTGCTTCACTTTATCAAATACGCACAGGGTCTCATGGTGCTAGCGACTTGTCCCCGATTAGTATGGCAGCAGCATTGCACTTTGATTTATGGGTTCCCAATTTTGGTATTCAGGAATATATGGGCTATTCGGAAGTCATGTTGGAAGCTTTCCCGCGAAACTGGCTGATTGAAAGTGGTTACATGTATCCAGGAGATGAACCCGGTTTGGGGGTAGATTTTGATGAGAAGATCGCTCAGAAATATCCTTATGAACCAGCTTGTTTACCTATAGCAAGACTGGAAGATGGCACGATGTGGAATTGGTAATTAAAGGGAGTCGTAATGAAAAGTATAGTCATTAGCCAGCCTGGTGTGCTTGATATACAGCAGCACGAAATTCCGCATCCTGACGAAAATGAGGTAAGAGTAAAAGTCGTTTATGCCGGTGTGTGTGGTTCTGATGTTCATATTTATCATGGGCACAACCCCTTTGCCAGATATCCACGAGTGATTGGGCATGAATTTTTCGGTGTGATTGATCAGGTTGGTCGGCTTGTGGCTCCGAGTAAAATTGGCCAGCGCGTAGTCATCGATCCGGTGGTCAGTTGTGGGAAATGTTATCCATGCAGTGTAGGACGACCTAATGTTTGTCTGAATTTGCAGGTGATTGGGGTGCACCGTGATGGTGGATTCAGTGAGTTTGCCTGTGTGCCTGCCAGTAATGCCCATTTTGTTCCTGAAGCGATACCAGCACAGCATGCTGCGTTGGTTGAACCATTCAGCATCGCGGCCAATATCACGGCCCAGCTTAAACCAACAGCACAGGATATCGCCCTGGTTTATGGTGCTGGCCCTATGGGGCTGGCGGTCATCCAAGTATTGAAGAATGTATTTGGCGTGGCGCATCTTGTTGCTACAGATCGTGTAATTGACAGATTGGGTCGTGCACTTGAGTGCGGTGCTGATAAGGTAGTGACTAATCAGGATGCAGATTTATTTGATTATTTTAAAAAGTATGGGCGTGCGCCTACTTTGATTGTTGATGCCGCATGTCATCCATCCATTTTGCAGCAGGCAGTCGAGTTGGCATCACCAGCTGGTCGGATCGGTATAATGGGCTTCTCTGATGAATCATGTATTGTCAGCCAGAAAGACATAACCAGCAAGGAGCTTTCCATTTTCTCATCACGCTTGAATAGTGCACGTTTCCCTCTCGTGATTGATTGGATGAGTGGTGAAAAGTTAAATCCTGATGTTTTGATTACACATAAATTTGATTTTAATCAGGTGGGTGTGGCATTGGATTTTTTTGAAAATAAACCAGCGGAATGTTGCAAAATATTATTGGAATTCCCTGGGTGATGTTGTCTCTTGATACATGATGATAATTGTGTTTTGGAGTGGATGTAATGAATACGGAAAAAGTGTTGGAGCAGGGTGTCGATGTTAATGAAACATCTGGCCTAGTCAAGGCAGCGGTGTCCGGGTGGTTGGGTACTGCATTGGAATTTATGGACTTTCAATTATATTCACTTGGCGCTGCATTGGTATTTCATGAAATTTTTTTTCAGGGTAAGAGTAAGGCCATGGTTCTCATTCTGGCAATGGGTACTTATGGTGCTGGTTATCTTGCCCGGATTGTTGGCGCTTTTATATTTGGTAGGATGGGTGATTCAATTGGCAGGAAAAAAGTATTGTTCATTACGATTGCCATGATGGGTATATGCACTACGCTGGTTGGTATCTTACCTACCTATGCGCAAATTGGAATGATGGCACCAATTTTATTGGTGTTGCTGCGAATTGTGCAAGGTTTGGGCGCCGGTGCCGAAATATCCGGTGCTGGCACCATGTTGGCTGAGTTTGCACCACAGGGACGACGCGGTATTATTTCTTCCTTGGTTGTCATGGGAACTAATTGTGGTACGTTGGCGGCGACTGCAATTTGGGCGCTGGTATTTTATACCTTGGATCGACAGCAGTTGATGGAATGGGGGTGGCGTATTCCCTTTCTTTCCAGCGTTGTTGTCATGATCTTTGCGATCTGGCTGCGTGCCAATCTAAAAGAAAGCCCGGTATTTGTTCAAGAAAATGAAACGAATACTAAAGTTGCTGCGACGGCAGGACAGATTGGGAATGATGTTCATTTTCTCTCTATGTTTCGTAGCCGATCTTTCTGGATTGCAACTGGTCTGCGTTTTGGTCAAGCGGGCAATTCGGGTCTGTTGCAGACTTTTCTTACGGGTTATCTGGTTCAAACATTATTATTTGATAAAAATATCCCTACCGATGCCTTGATGATTAGCTCTGTTATTGGTTTTTTTAGTATTCCTTTATTGGGTTGGCTGTCCGATAAATTTGGTCGAAGACCGCCTTATATTGTGCTGAATGTAATGGCAATTTTCCTGGCTTTCCCCTTGCTCTCTGTAATAATGGATCCGAACTATGGAGTCGGTGTAATCATGGTGTGCATTATTGTGATCCACAATATTGCAGTGCTGGGTTTGTTTGCACTGGAGAATATTACCTTGGCGGAGTTGTTTGGCGTACGGCAACGTTTTACCTGTATGGCGATTTCCAAAGAAACAGGTGGTCTGGTTGCTGTCGGCTTTGGCCCCTTGCTGGCAGGTATTTTCTGCCATCTTAGCGGTAGTTGGTGGCCAATTGCGGTGATGGTGATGGCTTATTCTGCGATCGGCTTGCTTGCGGCACTGTTGATGCCGGAAGTGAAAGACCGGGATTTGAATCTGGTTCTGGATGCTGCTGAATTACATGGCAGAGTCAAGTAGTTCTCCCATGTCACGTGGTCTCATCATTCTATTCAGTAGGTAATCTCATGCATCAGTCGATTTCGGCAGCATCAGTCTTGCAGGCTGGATATGCTAGACAGGCTCTGCGTCCGCGGCTATTACACCTGGGTTGCGGCGCATTTCATCGTGCTCATCAGGCTGTTTATGCGGATGAATTAGCGCGTCACCATGGTAGTGATTGGGGATATTGCGAAGTTAGCTTGTCAGATAGCAGTGGTACGATTCACGCGCTTAAGCAGCAGGATTTGCTGTTTTCCGTATCTGATATGGATGCGCAGGGTTGGCATTGCCGCGTGGTAGGTATTGTTTGCCAGGCACTATCGCAGAATGAAGATGAATTACCCGCGGTGCTGGAAGCGCTAGCACATCCAGACCTGGCTATCGTGACCTTGACCATTACCGAGAAAGGTTATTGCCACTTGCCAGCTACAGGGCAATTGCAGCTGGATCATCCTGTCATCTTGCATGATGCGGCCCATCCCTTGCAGCCTCGTTCGGCAGCTGCCGTACTGCTGGCTGGATTACGTCTGCGACGCCAGCGTGGTTTGCCGGCATTTGCCGTGTTGTCCTGTGACAATATGCCGGCCAATGGCGTGATTACTCGTCAGGTGTTAATGCAATTGGCGGTTCTGCAGAATGATGTAGGAATGGCTGAATGGGTAGCACAGCATGTAGCCTGTCCATCCAGTATGGTGGATTGCATTGTACCCATGGTCAGTGAGGTGACCCGTACCCGGATCCGTGCTTTGCTGGGGGGCGTGGATGACCGGGTCGGGGTTGCGTGCGAACCGTTCCGGCAGTGGGTGATCGAGGATCATTTTCCACAAGGCAGGCCAGCGTGGGAGCGGGTGGGGGTGCAGCTGGTTGCTGATGTGAGTCCATTTGAAGAAATGAAGCTGCGTATGCTCAATGGCAGCCATTCATTTCTGGCGTACCTGGGCTATCTGGCGGGCTATACCCATATCAGTGATTGCATGCAGGACGCAGCGCTGGCGCAACTGGTGCATCACCTAATGGTGCATGAGCAAGCGGTTACGCTGGCGGATACTCCACAGCCCGCTGAGGAATATGCTGCCAGCTTGTTACAGCGTTTTCGCAATCCGGCACTGCCGCATCAAACCTGGCAGATTGCCATGGACGGTTCGCAAAAACTTCCGCAGCGCCTGCTGGCTCCTATCCGTGTTCATCTGGCACGCGGCAGCCGCTTTGATTGTCTTGCCTTGGGGCTGGCCGCATGGATGTGTTATGTGTCTGGGATTGATGAGCAAGGCCGGGTGATTGATGTGCGTGACCCATTGGCGGCTGAGATACGCATGTTGCTGCATTCGCGTGGGCCTGCAATGTCCTCTGTACAGGCCTTATTACAATTGGAGCAGGTGTTTGGTGCAGACCTGCCACGTCATGCGCATTTTATTGCTGTACTCAGTCGGTATGTCTGCCAATTGCAGAAGTATGGTGCCAAAGCTTGTGCTGCACGGGTTTGTGCTCAGCTTGGCTATGCAGGTGAGCTGGCCGGTGCTGGTGACGGTGCAGGATAGTTTCCGAGTGATACCTCCACGTAGTGGGTGTGGCGGTTCACTCTGTTAGTATGCGGTCCTTATCGATCTGGATGGCTGTTTTGCATGACCATACCTCCGTTATTGACCAGCGTGCTGCCTGTTAATCAGCAAATTTTCCGTCTGTTGCGGCAGGATATCGTGACCGCCAGAATTCCCCCTGGCATGTTGCTGTCCGAAAAGGAAATTTCCAGCCGTTTTGCGGTATCGCGCCAGCCTGTGCGCGAAGCATTCATCAAGTTGGCCGAAGCGGGCTTGGTGCAGATTCTGCCGCAGCGCGGCACGCTGGTGGTGAAGATTTCTGTCAGCCAGGTCGCGGAGGGCAGCTTTATCCGGCAGGCGGTGGAGTGTGCGGTGGCACGCCGTTTGGCCGTGCAAATCAATCAGGGTCAACTGCTTACACTGGAGCACAATCTGCAGCAGCAACAACTGGCGGCACAAACTGGCCAGGCTGATGTGTTCTTACAGCTGGATGATGCGTTTCATCAGCTATTGGCACAGTTCGCTACCTGTGCACTGGCTTGGCAAACCATCGAGAGCATCAAGGCGACGATGGACCGTGTGCGCTTTCTCAGCCTGGATGCGGTATCGCCACCGGAATTACTGATTGAACAGCACGCACAGATTGTGAGTGCTTTGCAGGCAAGGGATGCCGATGCTAGTGAAGCGGCAATGGCTGCGCATTTGCAGGAGATTGGCCGCTCGGTGCTGGAGGTGGCACGACACAATCAGGATTGGTTCATCAACTGAAGCGGTTTGTCCGCTTCGCACAGATACAAAAAGCCCCGCCAGGCATTCTGGCGGGGCTTTTTGTCTGGCAGCGACAGCTGCCATCAAGCTTTAGTGCAATACCAACAGGGTAAACGGCGGCAGGTAAGCCATCGCTGTTACTACCAGGCCGACCAGGCAAGCCAGTGCCAGTGAATGGAAGAACACATAGCGCAGGATGACGCCTTCCTTGCCGTAATACTGGGTCGCTGTCGAAGCCACCACGATGGACTGGGCGTCGATCATCTTGCCCATCACGCCACCTGCGGAGTTGGCGGCGGTCATCAGTACCGGCGACAGGCCCAGCTGGGTGGCCGATGCCTTTTGCAGACCACCGAACAGCACGTTGGCGGCGGTGTCGGAGCCGGTCAGTGCCACGCCCAGCCAGCCCAGCAAGGTGCCGAAGAAGGGGTAGAGCACGCCAGTGTGCGAGAACGCCAGGCCCAGGGTGATGTCCACGCCGGAGTAGCGGGTCAGGTAACCCAGTGCCAGCATGGCCACGATGGTGATCAGCGAGTAGCGCAGCGACCAGAAAGTCTGACCGTATACCTTCACCAGCTCGCTCGGGCGATAGCCCATGATCAGGCCGGACAGGATGCCGGCCACCAGAATGCCAGTACCGGTGGTGGACAGCAGGTTCAGCTTGTAGACCGCAGCTTCCAGGTGCGGCTTGGCCACAACCGGCGGCATTTTCTGCACCAGGTTGTGCAGGCCGGGCCATTGGATATCCAGGGTGAAAATGGCATCCAGTGCCTTTTTCACGTTCGGCGAGCCCCAGGCAAACACCAGTACCGACAGGATCAGCCACGGCAACCAGGCGCGGATCACATCACCGGTGGAGTAGCTATGCTTCGGTTGCAGCGCAGTCTTGCCGGCCGCTTCGGCGGCAGCACCGGCCATGGTGCCAGCGGTAGAGGTGTACACCTCTTGCGGATGCCATACCTTCAGGAACAGCACCAGCGCGGCAATCGAACAAACCGAGGCAATCACGGCCACCAGCTCAGGCCCCATGGTGTTGGAGACGATCAGCTGCGGAATGGCGAAGGACAGGCCAGCCACCAGGGCGGCAGGCCAGATGCGCAGGGTGTTTTTCCAGCCGCAGAAGGCAATCAGCAACCAGAATGGCACGATGACGGCGAAGATGGTCATCTGGCGACCCACCATGGAGGAAATCAGCATCACGTCAATGCCGGTTACCTTGGCCAGGGTGGTGATCGGGGTACCCAGTGCGCCGTAAGCAACCGGCGCGGTGTTGGCGATTAGCGACAAGCCGGATGCAGCCAGTGGCGAGAAGCCCAGGCCAATCAGCATGGCACCGGTCACGGCCACCGGTGTACCAAAGCCGCCAGCACCTTCGAAGAAGGCACCAAAGCAGAAGGCAATCAGCAGCAGTTGCAGGCGACGGTCTTGCGTGACGCCGGTAATGCTTTCACGCAGGATGGCGAACTGACCTTTGCGTTCGGTCAGCTGGTACAGGAAGATCACGTTCAGAATGATCCAGCCAATCGGCAGCAAGCCATTGGCGGCTCCCATCAGGGTGGCACTGGCCGCCATGCCAGCCGGCATGCCAAAAATGCCGATGGCGACAACGAGTGAAGTGATCAAACCAATCACGGCTGCAATGTGAGCCTTGATGTGAAAAATGCCGAGCGCGCCCAGCAGCACGATGACCGGCAGCGCTGCGCACAGCGTAGACAGCCACGGGTTACCCAGTGGGTCATAAACGTGGGACCACATGATGGTTCTCTCCAATGATTGTTGGCGTTGATCGGGCGCAGCCATCGCGGCTGTGCCTCATTCGAGCGTTCCGCCTGTTTTTGTACTGGTGGCGGATGGCGCAACTGTAGTGATCAAGCATCAAATCGTCATTTAGGGCTTGCCCTTGCGGGTTTACCCTGTATCTGACGCTGGAGTAAGGTGGTGAGTGAGGGTCAGGCAGCTGTCAGCGCAGCGCTGCTTTCACCATCCTGGGCGGCTAGCTGCGGGTAGTCACCGGCTTGATCGCGCAGGCGGAAGAAGGCAACCCGCTGTTGCAAGGCTTCGGCATGCTGCAGCATTTCGCGCGAAAGTGTAGCCATGTTCAGCGATTCTTCAGCGTTTTGAACCGATGAATAGCTTAACTGGTTCAGTGACTGTGAAATCTGACTGATGCCCAGGTTCTGTTCCTGGCTGCTGCTGTTGATGTGTTCCACCAGGCGACGGGTCTGACTGATGATGTCTTCCAGCGTACCCATGGCGCTACCGGCATGTTCGGCTCTGCTCATGGTTTGTTGCGACAATTGCTGGATTTCCTGCGCCACGTCCTTGCTGCGCTGGGCCAGTTTGCGTACTTCCTGCGCCACCACGGCAAAACCCTTGCCGTGTTCTCCGGCACGGGCGGCTTCGATAGTGGCATTCAGGGCCAGCAAATCCGTCTGGTAAACAATGTCGTCGATCTGCTCAATGCACTGGATGATGTGGTGCAGCGCCTGCACCGTGTTTTCTACCAGCAAGCGGCCTTCACGGCTGGCGTCTACCGCTGCAATGGCTTGTTGTTCGGTTTGCTGGGCGCTATGCATGGTGGCATCCAGCGTGGAAGAAAACTGCTGCAAGGTGGAGGCAATTTCCTCCAGATGGGCAGCCTGGTTACTGGTTTGGTCGCCAACATGGCTGGCTGCATGTTCTACCTGTCCGGACAAGGTACGCATGTCTGTCGCCGTTTGGCGTATGCCGTGCATGACTGTGCTCAAGCGGCTGATCATGCTGTCCAGTACGCCACTCATGCTGTGGGGGCTGACTTGCTGCAGACTGCCTTGCCACTGGCCTTCTGCCAGTTGACCGATATGCTGGCGGGTTTGGGCCGGTTCCGCACCCAACAGCGCGATCAGCCGGCGATAGCTCCAGCGCAATAACACGGCCACCACCAATACGGTGCCGAGTAAGGCCAGTGACAATAGCAGCCAGTTTTGCCGATTGCTGCTGGCGGCCTCATCTTCCAGCTGCTGCTGGTACTGCTGGGCCTGAATCACGGCCTTGTCTATGGCCTGGCGGTGTTGCGCATACACCTGCTGCATATGGGCAAAAACAATGTTGACCTGACGGTCCTGCTTCTTTTGCAGGGCTGGAAGCAACTGGTGGTTCAGCAAAATGAAAAACTCACGACCATATTCCTGTGCCTGGCCTGTCAGTGCCTCTCGTAATCCAATGGGTAAATCCTGTTGCTGCCAGTATTGATAATGCTGATTGAACGCCTGTTCACTGCGTTGTAACTGCCCGATCAGATGCACTTGTTGCTCAATGGATGCCAGCCTGAGCTGATGGACGAGAAGATTGGCTTCTATGATGTAAGCCGGTGGTGGCAGGATGTCGGCCACCAGATCCTTGGCCTGGATGATGCGATGGTACTGCGGCCCGCCGATGGTGATTTGCCGGATCAGTACTGCCGCTCCCAGTGCCACCGTGGCCAGCAAGCTGGCCAGCACCAGCGTAAGCCAGACAAAACGCTGCCGTACCGAGAAAAAACGGTAATGGTTCTGCATTGCTGTGATTCCCCAAAACCCGCACATGTCCGACCAAGCCTGCCAGTTGGCGGGCATTGTCTGCTGTGCTGCTGTTGTCAGGCATGTTGGGCATGCCATGTTGTCAGTGGGGCTGCGCAGCCCATACCACGTGCGCGAACCCACCTATCAGGAATAGCACATTCTTGCGAGGGTGAAGGTATTACATACTGACCGAAAGAATGGTACTTAACGGTAGTAAGGATGGGGATGTCTGGGCCTGCCGTGTCACAGCTGTTTTGCTGCAGGCAAGGCACCCGTCAGTCGGTTTAATCGTGCCCAGAATGCGCTGCTGTCAGCGTTTGCACTTGCAGGCCGTTTTCATCCAATCGCAGATAGCCACCCTGATTGCCGTGCCAGTCGGTCAGCACCCAACGCTGACTGGTCTTGTTGTCTTGCTGATAGCTGTGGCAGGCCGGGCGGTGGGTGTGGCCGTGAATCAGGATGGGCCAGTCATATTGGTCGAGTAATGTCAGTACCGCCTGTTCGGTGACATCAGTAATGGCGCTCAGGCCTTGCTGCTGCTTGGCAGCTTCACTTTGCATGCGTGCTTGTGCGGCAATGGCGTGGCGTTCGCTCAGCGGACGCGCCAGCATGGCGGCTTGCCAGGCCCGGTTGCGGCTCATGGCCCTGAATTGCTGATAGGCAGTGTCAGCGGTGCACAGTGCATCTCCATGGCTCAAAAGATAGCGCTGGCCATAGGCTTCCAGCAGGTAGGGGTCCTCCAGCAAAACGCCTCCGCTGCGCTGGCAAAAGCCCTCACCCAGCAGGAAGTCGCGGTTGCCACGCATCACATAGAGTGGAGTATGGCAGGAGAACTGCTGCATGGCGGACAGCATGTCTTGCAAGAATGCAGAATCATCGTCATCACCAACCCAGTATTCGAACAAATCGCCCAGAATGAACAGGCTGTCGATCTGCCCCTGCCATGCTTGCAAGGTACTCACAAACAACTGGCATAGTGCAGGGCTGTCTTCGTTCAGGTGCAGGTCGGAAATGAAGTGGTGGCTCATGATGGTTCGGCAAGGGCAACAAATGTCTGGAATGATAAAACAAAGCCAGCCCACCTGAAGGGAGCTGGCTTGCTGAGAGGGCCAGCAGTGGCCCGTGCCGGGATCAGATGATCTCGGCCTTTTCGACAACTACGGCTTCAACCGGCACGTCCTGGTGACCGCCGCTGCGACCGGTGCGCACGGTCTTGATGCGATCAACCACTTCCTTGCCTTCCACCACCTGGCCAAAGACGGCATAGCCCCAGCCTTGGGTGGTTTCGGACTTGAAGTCCAGGAAGTCATTGTCAGACACGTTGATGAAGAACTGGGCCGATGCGGAGTGCGGGTCCATGGTGCGGGCCATGGCAACGGTGTAGGTCTTGTTGGAAACACCGTTGTTGGCTTCGTTCTTGATCGGATCGCGGGTGTCTTTTTGCTTCATGTCGGCATCAAAACCACCGCCTTGAATCATGAAACCGTTGATCACGCGGTGAAAGATGGTGCCGTCGTAGTGGCCGCTCTTTACGTATTCTTCAAAATTGGCGGCAGTGACCGGGGCTTTGTCGTGGAACAGTTCCAGAACGATATCGCCGAAGTTGGTGCTCAGTTTGATCATGTGTATTCCTTTATTGTCTGAAGCGTACGCTTGATGCGGTGTGCTGAAGGCCAGCCTGTGGCTGGCCGGTGAGGGCGGGTCAGGGTTTGACCACAACCTTCTGGATCACGATGGGCTCGAAGGGCACGTCATCCATGCCTTTCATGCTACCGGTGTGGGTTTTGGCAATGCGGTTGACCACGTCCATGCCCTTGCTGACCTTGCCGAATACAGCATAGCCGATGCCTTGCGGGCTGGGGTTTTTGTAGTCTAGGAATTCGTTATTGGCCACATTGATGAAAAACTGTGCCGTTGCCGAATTGGGATCGGCGGTGCGGGCCATGGCAATGGTGCCGATGCTGTTTTTCAGGCCGTTGGCGGCTTCATTCGGAATAGGCGCATTGGTTTTCTTCTGTTCCAGCTTGCCATCAAAACCACCGCCCTGAATCATGAAACCATCGATGATGCGGTGAAATACCGTACCGTTGTAAAAACCGGCTTTGGCATAGCTGACAAAGTTGGCTACGGTCTTGGGCGCTTTGGCCGAATCCAGGGTGATTTCAATCACGCCTTTGTTGGTGGTCATTTCCACCACCGGTGCAGCGTGTGCCAACAGGGGCAGGGCACACAGGGCAAGGCTTGCGAGCAGTTTTTTCATGAGCGTAACGAGAGCTGTCGGCAGGAATAAAGCCGGATTCTAGCACAGCAGCCGCATCACGGATGCGGCTGCTGTCATTCCCCCTTACCCATGGTTCAGACGTCAAAACGCAGCGACTTGTCCTCATCGGCATTGTGCATGTGTTTGGGGGCCCCCACGATCAGCGGGTCGGCGGCATGGGCCACACGCGGGTCCTTGTTGGGGTAGTCCAGGCTGGCCAGGAAATGGCGGATGCAGTTCAGTCGCGCCCGTTTCTTGTCGTCTGATTTCACCACCACCCATGGTGCATCGCCGGTATTGGTGTGGAAGAACATGGCCTGTTTGGCTGCGGTGTAGTCGTCCCATTTGTCCAGCGACTGAATGTCGATGGGTGAGAGCTTCCAGTGCTTGAGCGGGTCGTCGCGACGCGAGATGAAGCGGCGCAGCTGTTCTTCGCGGCTGACCGAGAACCAGAACTTGAACAGATGAATGCCGCTGTTCACCAGCATGCGTTCCAGCTGCGGAGTCTGGCGCATGAATTCCAGATATTCGTCCGGGGTGCAGAAGCCCATCACCCTCTCCACGCCCGCGCGGTTATACCAGGAACGGTCGAAGAACACGATTTCACCGGAAGAGGGCAGATGTTCGATATAACGCTGGAAATACCATTGACCACGCTCACGTTCGGACGGCTTTTCCAGTGCCACTACCCGGGCACCACGCGGATTGAGGTGCTCCATGTAGCGCTTGATGGTGCCGCCTTTGCCGGCAGCGTCACGGCCTTCAAACAGGATGACGATTTTCTGCCCGGTTTCCTTCACCCAGTTCTGTACTTTCAACAGCTCGATCTGCAACTCCATCTTGATCTTTTCGTACTCGGCCCGGCGCATGCGGGTGCGGTAGGGAAAGCTGGCGGGGAGTTCGGCAGTGCTGCTGTCTTCGCTGCTGCCGTGCGGGGCTTCTGCCACTTGCAGTGCAACCGGCTGCTGGCTGATGGATTCGATGGCTTTCACCGACTCTTGATGCACGCGCTTGACGTTGCTCTGGCGACTGCTGGTGCTGCGTGCAGGTTTGCGGCTGACGGCAGGAGTACTGGTGGTGCTGGTGTTTTCCTCTGCAGCTGTGCTGTCGACAGGCGTGTTGATGGCGGGATCGTTATTTTTGTCTTGCGTCATGGTTTTCCCTCATGCTGAAGTGGTCTTGAAACCATGCTACGCCTGTTGAATTAGGGTGTCGATATGCCTCTGCCATGGCCGGTATCACGCAGGTGTTGTGCCTGGCTGACTTGCGCCGGGCCTGCCTCACGCCGATGATGACAGTACAAACATGCAAGCGCGGCACCGTTTGCTGCAGCTTGCCATTACCGAAAGTCGCACCATGCTCAGTCTGGGATTCCGCCCTCGTATTGTTGACACCCTGAAAAGCTATAACCGCCAGCTGCTGCGTGATGACATCATGGCTGGCATAACTGTCGGGATTGTTGCCTTGCCCTTGGCCATGGCCTTTGCCATGGCCAGCGGCGTGACACCGCAGGCAGGTATTTTTACTGCTGTGATTGCCGGTTTTCTGGCGGCAGGACTGGGGGGAAGCCGTTTGTCGGTGACCGGGCCAACCGGTGCCTTCATCGTCATTATTTACGGAATCGTGGCCAAGTATGGCGTGGCCAATCTGCTGATCTGTACCTTCATGTCCGGGGTGATGCTGGTGTTGATGGGCATCTTCCGGCTGGGGCAGGTGATCCGCTTTTTTCCCTTGCCACTGATTACCGGCTTTACCAACGGTATCGCCGTGCTGATTTTCCTCACCCAGCTGAAAGATTTTTTCGGCTTGCCGGTGGAAAAGATGCCGGCCGGTTTCTTTGCGGTGATGCAGGTCTTGCGTGAGCAACTGGGCAATTTTCACTCGCCTACCTTGCTGCTGTCAGCGGCCAGCTTGCTATTGATCCTGCTATGGCCCAAGCGGCTGAACCGCGTATTGCCGGCACCTTTTGTCGCGCTGATGCTGGCGACGCTGGCCACCGCCTTGTTCGGTTTGCCGGTAGCCACGCTGGGCAGCAAATTCGGTGGCATTCCGCAGGGCCTGCCCAGCTTTGGCGGACTGGACCTGGACCCGACCCATCTGTCCGATCTGCTGGCTCCGGCATTCACCATTGCCTTGCTGGGCGCCATCGAGTCGCTGTTGTGCGCGGTGGTGGCCGACAGCATGACGGCAGACAAACACGACTCCAATCAGGAGCTGATCGGTCAGGGCATCGCCAATATGGTGGCGCCGTTCTTTGGCGGCATTCCGGCTACCGGCGCGGTGGCACGTACTGCCACCAATATCAGCAACGGCGGCAGAAGCCCGGTGGCTGCCATGGTGCATGCCGTGTTGCTGCTGTTGATTTTGCTGGTGGCCGCCCCGTTGGCGGCCAGCATTCCGCTGGCGGTACTGGCCGCCATTCTGATTTCGGTGGCCTTGAAGATGGGCGACTGGGATATCCGCAAGGCTTTCCAGTTTCCCAAGCGTGACACTGCCGTGCTCATTGTCACCTTTGTGCTGACTGTGGTGTTTGATTTGACGGTAGCGGTGCAAATCGGCCTGTTGATGGCGGCGGTGTTCTTTATCCGCAGCATGGCCAGCCATACCTCGGTCAACCGCTTGTTGCCGGAATATGCGCAGTTGTTCGAGCGGCATACCATTGCCGGCAAGCATGTGCCGGATGGCTGTGCTGCTTTCCGGGTAGAGGGTGCGCTGTTTTTCGGGGCGGCGGACAGCGTGGAAATCATTCACCAGCAAGCCGGGCAGGCTCGCGTCATCATTTTGCAGCTGCACCGGTTGGTGATGTTGGATACCACCGGTTTGCTGGCGCTGGACAGTCTGAACGACAAGCTGCGCGTGCAGGGCAAGACGCTGATTCTGTGTGGTGCGACCGATGAGGTACTGGACATGCTCAAGGGGTCGCGGCTGGTGGATGATCTGGGCACGGACAATCTGCAGCCGGATCTGGCCGCTGCCTTGCAGCGGGCCGAACAGTTGCTCACCAGTGGCGTGGTGTGGGGCTAGAGCTGGCCTTCCTCGCGCAATACCTGCTGCAAGGCTGCAAAACAGCGTGGATCGATGGCCACGTGCAGGTTCTGTTGCATGATGTCCAGTGTTTTGGCCACCGGTGTGGCCGGGTGGTAGGGCCGCTCGGCATTGATGGCGTCAAAAATGTCAGCGGTGGTGATGATTCGGGTTTCCAGGGTGATGGCGTCGCCAGCCAGGCCGCGCGGATAACCCTTGCCATCCAGTCGTTCATGGTGGGCGGCGGAAACATCGGCCAGCTCGGCAAACACCTGCATGCGGCCCAGGATGGCATGGGTGTAGCTGGCGTGTTTTTGCACAGCGGCCCATTCCTCGGCATCCAGCTTGCCGGGTTTGTCCAGAATGCGGTTGCTCACCCCCAGCTTGCCCACGTCGTGTAACAGGGCGCCGCGTTTGAGCCAGCGGCGGCGGCCATCATCCAGGCCCAGGGTGGCGGCAATACGATCGGCATAATGACCCACCCGCTGGCTGTGGCCGGCGGTGAAGGGGCTTTTCGAGTCGACCACCTGGCCGAAGCCTTCGGCAATCTCATCCAGATAATCTTCATCCACTTCCACCTGATGCTGGGCCGGTTCCAGCGCCAGCACGGCCTGATCGACGGTGGTGGATTCCAGCACCTGCCAGAAGGTTTCGTCACTGGCCACGCTGGCAAAGCAGGCCACCAGCTGTGGGTCGAACCAGTTGCCGGCACGTTGTTGCACCTCGGCCAGCGCACCGGCACGACCACTGGTGATGTGAAACACATCCACCACCTGCGCCAGCAGGGCAATGCGGGCATTGAGCGGAATGGCCTCACCCTGCAAGCCCAGCGGCCGACCGGAGCCGTCCCAGTGTTCGTCCAGCGACTGGATGCCACGTGCCACGTTTTCATTGAAGCGCAGCTGGCGGGCGATATCTGCGCCACGGTAGCAACGAGTCTGGATCAGTTCGTCGGCAATTTCCTTGCCGTTGCGCACGATGCTGAGGATGGACGCCAGACGTTCCGCCCAGCCGGCGTGGCGTCCGACATGGTTTAGCACAAAGCCCAGTTTGTCTGGCAAGCTGCTGCCTACCAGCTTGAAGTCTTTTTTTAACTGGCGATCGTCCGCCAGATACAGTTCGCTGATCCGGGCGGCATTGCTGCTGCAGCCCAGGTCTTTCAACAAGATGGCGTAATAGAGTTCCCACAGAGACTGGCTGTCCAGACCGATGGCGCGACCGATGTGCATGCCTATCCAGCAGCTGCGCACGCAATGGCCCTCGGGTTGGCCCTCGGTGATATCCAGTGCATAGCTGAGCGAGCCCAGCAATTCCGCCAGCTTGAGTGAAGCGCCCATCGTCGGTGTCCTGTTTATAAAGCCTGTTTGTACTGTAACTGGCACTAGCGGATTTGCCCAAGAAAAACGGCATCGTCATGGACGATGCCGTTGGCCGGTGCGATCGCTTTAGCGTTTGTGCTTGCTGCGGTTATTGCCAGCAGCTTGCGTGGCCGGTTTGCTGCCAGGCTTGGCACCCGGTCGACCGGTGGCTTGCGGACGTCCGCCAAAGGATTTGCCTTGTACAGCCGTGGCCTTGCCCTGGCCCGGGCGCGGCTGACCGGGCTTGCCATTGCCCTGGCGTGCCGCCGGAGCACCCAGGCGGTGACGCACCGCAGCGGATTTGTCACCCGGCGGGGTAGGCGGAATCAGGCAATGCTTGCTGTGGCCGATCAGGTCGCTGCGGCCCATGTTGATGAGCGCATCGTGAATGATTTGCCAGTTGTCCGGGTGGTGGTAGCGCAGGAAGGCCTTGTGCAGCTTGCGGCGATAACCATCGCGCACCACGTCCACTTTTTCCGAGCTGCGCGACAGGCGCTTGAGCGGATTGCGCCGGGTATGCCACATGGTGGTGGCCATGGCCATGGGCGTCGGGGTAAAGGTTTGCACCTGATCCAGACGGAAGTTGTTCTTCTTCAGCCACAAGGCCAGATTCATCATGTCCTCATCGCTGGTGCCGGGGTGGGCAGCGATGAAGTAGGGGATCAGGTATTGTTCCTTGCCCGCCTGGCGGCTGAAGCGTTCGAACAGCTCCTTGAACTTGTCGTAAGCGCCCATGCCCGGCTTCATCATCTTGGACAGCGGGCCGTCTTCGGTGTGTTCCGGGGCGATTTTCAGGTAGCCGCCCACATGGTGCTGCACCAGTTCCTTGATGTATTCGGGCGAACGCACTGCCAGGTCGTAACGCAGACCGGACTGTATGTTGATCTTCTTCACGCCCGGCAGGGCACGCGCCTTGCGGTACAGCTGGATCAGGTGGCTGTGGTCGGTATTCAGGTTCTCGCAGATGTCCGGGAACACACAGGACAGCTTGCGACAGGAACGCTCGATGTTCGGGTCCTTGCACGACAGGCGGTACATATTGGCTGTCGGGCCGCCGAGGTCCGAAATATGACCGGTAAAGCCCGGCGTCTTGTCGCGGATTTCTTCTATCTCGTGCAGGATGGATTCTTCCGAACGGCTCTGGATGATGCGCCCCTCGTGCTCGGTGATGGAGCAGAAGGTACAGCCGCCAAAACAGCCGCGCATGATGTTGACCGAGTACTTGATCATCTCCCACGCCGGAATGTGTGCATTGCCATAGGACGGGTGCGGATTACGAGCGTAGGGCAGGCCATAAACAAAGTCCATTTCCTCGGTGGTCAGCGGAATGGGCGGCGGGTTCAGCCACACATCGCGGCTGCCGTGCAGCTGTACCAGCGCACGGGCATTGCCGGGGTTGGATTCCAGATGCAGGGTGCGGCTGGCATGGGCGTACAGCACCGGGTCGTGCGCCACGGCTTCGTAGGCCGGAATGCGGATGACGGTCTTGGCGCGTTCGGCGCGGCGTTTGGCCAGACGTTCTTCGCGCGATTCAATGCGGATCACCTGTGGCGCAGTCGGGTCGCTGTCCTTGGTGGCTTCTGCGGCCTGCTCAGGGATTTCCTGGTACGGGTTCAGGTGCGGGTCTACCTTGCCGGGAGTGTCCACCACGCTGGAGTCCATTTCCTGCCATTCTTCGTCCGGGCGCCAGCCTTGCTGCACCACAAAGGCGGTGCCACGCACATCGCGGATTTCAGAGAGCTTCTCGCCCTTGGCGGCACGGTGAGCGATTTCCACCAGCGCACGTTCGGCATTGCCATACAGCAGGATATCGGCCTTGGAGGTGATCAGCACCGACTGGCGTACCTTGTCGCTCCAGTAATCGAAGTGGGCAATGCGACGCAGGCTGGCCTCAATGGAACCGATCATCACGCCCACGCCGGGGTAAGCCTCGCGGCAGCGCTGGGCATACACGGTAACGGCACGGTCCGGGCGCTTGTTCGGTTCGGCATTGGGAGTGTAGGCATCATCCGAGCGCGGACGACGATCCGCCGTATAACGGTTGATCATCGAGTCCATATTGCCGGCGGTGACGCCAAAGAAAAGATTGGGCTTGCCCAGCGCACGGAAGGGCTCGGCCGACTGCCAGTCCGGCTGCGCGATGATGCCCACGCGAAAGCCCTGGGCTTCCAGCAAACGGCCCACCAGCGCCATGCCAAAGCTGGGGTGGTCGATATAACAGTCGCCGGAAATCAGGATGATGTCACAGGAATCCCAGCCCAGCTGGTCCATTTCGGCGCGGCTCATCGGCAGGAAAGGGGCAGTGCCGAAGCGGCTGGCCCAGTACTTGCGGTAAGAGGTAATCGGTTTGGCGGCGGCTGGCTGTGTCGTCATGCTGAATGAAAGCGGCTGGTGGCGCAGGTGGATAAGCAACCGGGCATTATGCCGTACTTCTGGATTTTTATCAGCATAAATTGTTGTTTTTAATGGCGAATTGCCATGATGTGAGTAGGGGCTGAGGGCAATATTTTCCGTTGAAATCAGTTGTTTGGCGGTTTTATCCCCCAGAGAAGGCTGCTGGAGTGTGACCTGGGCCGCAGTTTGGCGTACGCTTGCAGATTGTCTTGGTTTGTCATGCTGGTGTGTTGTATTGCTTCACATCAGCCACATACAGCACAGGAAATATTGCGCATGAGCAGTCAGATCATCCATCTGGACGGAAAGTCGTTTACATCCCAAGTGTCTGCACTGGAAAGCGGCAAAGTATTGTTTCTGCCGCAGCTGGATTTTGCCATCCAGCCCGCCGAACTGACCTTGCTGAACCCGGCCATTGCCGACCCCAAGCGCAAGAACATCAGCCTGGAGCCGCAAGCCGGTGGCAAGTTGCATGGCGTGGCCGACCCGGCCAACGAAGCTGCGGTGCGCGCCTTGATTGCCCGCTATCGCGACAGCGCCTTTGCCCTGGTCGACCAGTTGCTGCCGGAATACCGTGGCAAGCTGCGCGCTGCACCCACCAGCCTGCGCCTGATGCGGGTGGAAAATCGCCAGACTTCCTGGCGCAAGGACGACAGCCGCCTGCATGTGGATGCTTTCCCGTCCCGCCCCACCTACGGCGAGCGCATCCTGCGCGTGTTCTACAATGCCAACCCCAATGGCGAGCCACGCGTGTGGCGGGTGGGCGAGCCGTTTGCTGACATGGCGCGGCGCATGCTGCCACGCATTCCGCGCCAGTGGCCCGGCTCGGCCGCACTGATGGCCGCGCTGAAAATCACCAAGCGCAAGCGCAGCGCCTACGATCACCTCATGCTGCATCTGCATGATGCCATGAAGGCCGACATGGAATACCAGCGCACTTGCCCGCAGGAAACCATGCCGTTTCCGCCCGGTTGTGGCTGGGTGTGCTTCTCCGACCATGCTTCGCATGCGGTGATGTCCGGTCAGTTCATGCTGGAGCAAACCTTCTGGTTACCAGCACAGGACATGGCGGACCCGATGCGCTCGCCACTGGCCGAATTGCAGGCCATCACCGGGCGCAAGCTGCTGTAAACCAAGCGGGCGGATGGCCGGTCAACACGCCAGTCCGCCTGCATTTCCCTGGCGAAACCGGCCATGCCGGGACTGCCTCTCCCCAGCAAGGGCAAATCGGTTACAATCACCGATTGCTTTCAATCAGTCTGCAGCCAGAATCATGAGCACGGAAAACAACGCGCCAGTAGTCAGCAACTTCATTCGCAACATCATTGACGAGGACCTGGCTTCCGGTAAGCACAGTTCCATCGTCACCCGCTTCCCGCCAGAGCCCAATGGCTACCTGCACGTGGGCCACGCCAAATCCATCTGCCTGAACTTCGGTCTGGCCGAGGATTACCAGGGCAAATGCAATCTGCGCATGGATGACACCAACCCGGAAAAAGAGTCGGACGAATTCGTGCAGTCCATCAAGGACAGCGTGGAATGGCTGGGCTTCAAGTGGGATGGCAATGTCCGTTTCGCCTCGGATTACTTCGATGCGCTGTATGACTATGCCGTCGAACTGATCAAGTCGGGCAAGGCCTTTGTCTGCGACCTGAACGCCGAAGAAATGCGCGCCTATCGCGGCAGCCTGACCGAGCCGGGCAAGAACAGCCCCTTCCGTGACCGTAGCGTGGAAGAGAACCTCGACCTGTTCACCCGCATGCGTAACGGTGAATTCCCGGACGGCAGCAAGACCCTGCGCCTGAAGATCGACATGGCTTCCGGCAACGTCAACCTGCGCGATCCGGTGATCTACCGTATCCGTCGTGCCCATCACCACCGTACCGGCGACAAGTGGTGCATCTACCCGATGTACGACTATACCCACTGCATTTCCGATGCACTGGAAGGCATCACCCACAGCCTGTGCACGCTGGAGTTCGAAGACCATCGCCCGCTGTACGACTGGGTGCTGGACAACATCACCATTCCTTGCCACCCGCGCCAGTACGAATTCTCCCGTCTGGAACTGCTGTACGCGCTTACCTCCAAGCGCAAGCTGCAGGCGCTGGTAACCGACGGTCTGGTGGATGGCTGGAACGACCCGCGCATGCCCACCATCGAAGGCATGCGTCGTCGCGGTTTCAGCCCGGCCGGCATTCGCCTCTTCGCCCAGCGCATTGGCGTGTCCAAGGGTGAAAACATCATCGACATGAGCGTGCTGGAAGGCGCCGTGCGCGAGATGCTGGAAAACGAATCGCCGCGTGTGATGGCCGTGCTGGACCCGATCAAGGTGACCCTCACCAACTTCGATGCCGCCGTCACCGCCAGCCGCAGCGCGCCTTTCCATCCGCATCACCCGGAATTCGGCGAGCGCGAAGTGCCGATCGCCCGTGAAATCTGGATCGAGCGTGACGACTTTGCCGAAGTGCCGCCGCCCAAGTGGCAGCGCCTGACCGCCGGTGGCGAAGTGCGCCTGCGCTACAGCTATGTCATCAAGTGCGATGAAGTGATCAAGGATGCCGACGGCAAGGTGGTGGAACTGAAGTGCTCCATCGACCACGACACGCTGGGCAAGAACCCGGAAGGCCGCAAGGTCAAGGGCGTGATTCACTGGGTATCGGCCGAGCACGCGATTGAAGCCGACGTTCGCCTGTACGACCGCCTGTTCACCGAGCCGCGTCCGGATGCGGTGCGCGGCGACGATGGCGAATATGTCGACTTCCGCCAGTTCCTCAACCCGGAATCGCTGAAAACCGTCACTGCCTTTGTGGAAGACGCCGTGTTGAAGGCAGCCCCGGAATCGCGCTTCCAGTTTGAGCGCCTGGGCTACTTTGTCACCGACCGTTACGACCATCAGCAAGGTGTGCGTGCGGTGTTCAACCGGACTGTGGGTTTGCGCGATAACTGGAGCAAGTAAGGTTGTGGCGCAGCTAACAAAAAACTGCTGCTTGCCCCGGGGACGCTGCGCTATTTTGTTAGCCGCTTTAATTTCTTGAGTGAATACCCTGTCAAATAGGAAAGCGGGCCAGACGGCCCGCTTTTTTCATGTCTGCTGCGCGGGCTACACCGTTAAGCGGGTACTGGCAAGCTTCGCCAGCGCAGCATTTGATGCGCGTCGACTTTGGCGTGATGTAATTTGCCTGCTACAGGTCAGCCGCCTAGCATCAAATCCAATCAGAACTACCCTTGGTCTTGCTCGCGGAGAAATGCCATGAACCAGCCACGCCTGCTGTATCTGCAATCCGGCGGCCCCACCGCCGTACTCAATGCCTCGGCGCAAGGGGTGATCGAAACCGCGCGCAAGCTGGGCATCTCCGTGTATGCCGCCCGCGATGGACTGGCTGGCCTGCTGGAGGACCGGCTGGTGAATACCGATGGCGTGTCCGATCACGACATCGCCCGGCTGGGTTTTTTGCCCGGTGGGCATTTTGGCGTCAGCCGCCGCATGATAGGCCGTTTCGATGAATGTCCCGAAGACTGGCTGCGCATGAAGACGGTGCTGGCGCGCCACGGTATTCATTATCTGCTGATCAATGGCGGCAACGGCTCGCTGGGCTGTGCCGCCCGGCTGGCGGATTTCCAGCGTCATACCGGCCATGCCCTGCATGTGATTGGTGTGCCCAAAACCATAGACAACGATCTGGTCGGCACTGACAACAGCCCCGGCTATGGCTCGGCGGCCAAGTTTCTGGCCAGCACCATGCTGGAAGTGGGCATGGACATGATCAGCATGGGCCGCGGCCGGGTATTCATCATGGAGGCCATGGGCCGCCATACCGGCTGGCTGGCGGCGGCACCGGCTGCGGCGCGCATTCACGGTGGGCAGGCACCGCATATCGTGTTGCTGCCGGAAGTGCCGTTTGATCAGGACAAGTTTCTGGCGGCAGTGGATGCCAGCCTGGCGGCGCATGGCCAGTGTGCCATCTCGGTGGCAGAAGGCCTGGTGGATGCCGCCGGGCGCTTTGTCACCGAGGCCAATGCCTCGTCCGTGTATGGGCACGAGCAACTGGGCGGGGTGGGGAGCTGGCTGGCGGCGCTGCTCAAGCGCGAGCGTGGCCTGTCCGCCCATGTGGCGCAAGTGGATTATCTGCAACGCGCAGCCGGCCATCTGGTGTCGGCCACCGATGCCGCCCAGGCTTACCAGATGGGGCAGAAGGGCGTGGAATGGCTGCAGGCCGGCCGCAGCGGCGTGATGGCGGGCATCCGCCGCCTGTCCGATCACCCTTACCGCTGGGAAGTGGCGGAGTTTCCGCTCTCTGAGGTGGGGGATCTGGAAAAGGCTTTCCCGTCGCACTTCATCTCTGCCGATGGCTATGGCGTGACCCAGGCTTTTCTGGATTACCTGCTGCCGCTGATGGAAGGGGAGCGCATGCCGCCCTTCCGTCAGGGCGTGCCGGACTACCGCCGTATTGAATGGCCGCCGGTGTGACCCCATTTACTGGCGGCAGATGTCACCAGATGTCACTCGGGACCGGGCACTGGCCCGGTTTTTCATTTTCCGCGCAGCAGGATGGGCAGTGTGCAGGCGCTTCGCGGGGGCTTGACGACTCTGCTACAATTTCCCCTTTTACCCAAGCACAGGTTATCTAGATCATGCTGAACGTGTACAACACCCTGACTCGCCAGAAAGAAGAGTTCCATCCCATCGAACCGGGCAAGGTGCGTATGTATGTGTGTGGCATGACGGTGTACGACCTCTGTCATATCGGCCATGCTCGTATGCTGGCCGCCTTTGACGTGATCTACCGCTGGCTCAAGGCCTCCGGCTACGATGTCAACTACGTGCGCAACATCACCGACATCGAAGACAAGATCATCAAGCGTGCGCTGGAGCGCGGCATTACCCCGGACCAACTGGTGGCGGAAACCATCGCCGACATGCATCAGGATGCCGCCGCGCTGAACCTGCTGCCACCGACCCACGAACCGCGCGCCACCCACCATGTGGGCGGCATGATTACGCTGATCGAACAGCTGATTGCCAATGGCAAGGCCTATCCGGCCCCCAATGGCGACGTGTATTACGCCGTGCGCGAATTCGAAGGCTACGGCAAGCTGTCTGGCCGTACGCTGGACAAGCTGCGTGCCGGTGAGCGCGTGGAAATCGACCCCAACAAGCGCGACCCGCTGGACTTCGTGCTGTGGAAAGCCGCCAAACCCGGCGAGCCGTCCTGGGACAGCCCGTGGGGTGCAGGCCGTCCGGGCTGGCATATTGAATGCTCGGTGATGAGCTGCCACCATCTGGGCGAGCACTTCGACATCCACGGCGGTGGTGAAGACCTGCAATTCCCGCACCATGAAAACGAAATCGCCCAGTCCGAAGGCGCGCATGGCCATCAGTATGTGAATTACTGGCTGCACAACGGCTTCATCAATGTTGATGGCGAAAAGATGTCCAAATCGCTGGGCAATTTCTTCACCATCCGCGACGTGCTGCAGCATTTCGACGGCGAAGTGGTGCGCTTCTTCATTGTGCGCAGCCACTACCGCAGCCCGGTCAACTACACCGACAGCATCCTCAACGATGCCAAGCAGGGCCTGACTCGTCTCTACACCGCCTTGCGCGGTCTGGCGCTGCCGGAATGCACGGGCATTGACTGGAGCAACCCCTACGCTGCGCGCTTCAAGGCAGCGATGGATGACGACTTCAGCTCCTCCGAAGCCGTTGCCGTGCTGTTCGAGCTGGCTGGTGAAGTCAACAAGAGCCGCGATGTGCAACTGGCTCGCCTGATGAGGGACCTGGGCGGCGTGCTGGGCCTGCTGCAACGTGAGCCGGAGGAATTCCTCAAGGCCGGTGCCGGTGAGGGCGAGTTGACTGCCGAGCAGATCGAAGCCCTGATCCAGGCGCGTCGTGATGCGCGTGCCAACAAGAACTGGGCCGAGTCCGACCGTATCCGTGACGAGCTGATCGCCAAGGGTGTGGTGCTGGAAGACAATGCGCAGGGTACCAGCTGGCGTCGTGCCTGAGCCTGCATTGCTGGCCGGGTAAGTCCAGGGCGGCAGTCTGATAAGGGCTGTCGCCGTTTTCGTTTCGGGCGACTTGTCAAGTGCTGATAAAGCGCGGATAATGCACTCCTTCACCAAGTAGTACAGGCAAAACCCCTGTACCCGTAACCAAGGAAGCTCATCATGCGCGCTGATATCCACCCGAATTACAAAGAAGTTGCGGTTACCTGCTCCTGCGGTAACACCTTCACCACCCAGTCCACCATGGGCAAGGACGCCTTCCACATTGAAGTGTGCTCCAGCTGCCACCCGTTCTACACTGGCAAGCAGAAGATTGTTGATACCGCCGGCCGTATCGACAAGTTCAACCAGAAGTTCGGTGGCTTCTTCAAGCGCTAAGCTTGTAAGCTTTGGAAAAAAGGCAGCCCAGGCTGCCTTTTTTCATTTCCGCTGCGTGTGCTTGCACATTAAAATAATGCTTTACTCCAACTGGCGCGCGCCTCGATGCTGACGTACTCCCCGCAAAACGCCACCGTTCCCGTTCCCACCGAAAAGCCCTGGGTCTTGTTGCTGCTGTGTTTTGTCTGGCTGTGGCCGGGCATCATCGGTCACGACCCGTGGAAGCCTGACGAACCCTATGTGATGGCTGTAGTGGATGGCATGCTGCGCAGCGGCAACTGGCTGCTGCCCACCATCCAGGGCGTACCCTATCTGGAATCCCCGCCGCTGTATTACTGGGTGGCCACGGTACTTGCCAAGCTGTTTTCCCCCTGGCTCTTACCCGCGCATGATGCCGCGCGGCTGGCAACGCCGTTGTTCATGACCCTGGGCCTCACCCT
The DNA here is from genome assembly GCF_013391415.1 of Aquitalea sp. LB_tupeE. Lineage (GTDB taxonomy): Bacteria > Pseudomonadota > Gammaproteobacteria > Burkholderiales > Chromobacteriaceae > Aquitalea. The sequence goes on along the minus strand of NZ_JACAXB010000007.1, from coordinate 45,525 downwards.
GGCGGGCATGACCGGGCGTGACCTGATAGGCCGCCGTCACGGACGCAGCGTGGTGATGATTTTGATTGGCTGTCTGGGGCTGATTGTCACCGGCCACCAGATGACGCCGATGGTGGCCAGCTTTACCGGTTTTGCCGCCGCCTTTTATGCCCTGTCGCTCACGCTGCGCTCTCCCGGACTGGCCGGTGCCATTCTGGGTGCCGGCAGCGCCGCCCTGTTCCTGAGTGCCAGCCTGCTGGAAGTGATGCTAGTGTGGGCGGTCGTGCTGTTTTTGCCCGCCTTTGCCGCCTGGCGCAACAAGCGCTATGTCATCACCGTGCTGATGGCCTTGCTGGTGGCTGTGCCGGTGGCACTGATCTGGCCGCTGGAGCTGTCCCGCAGCTATCCGGCGCTGTTCCGCCTGTGGTGGGAGCACCATGCGCTGGGCCCGCTGGATGGCTTTGGCAAGGTAGGGCTGTTTCACGGTTTTGGCTACTACACCTTCAATACCATCTGGTTTGCCTGGCCGGCCTGGCCGCTTGCCGCCTGGACGCTGTACCGCAACCGCAAGTACGAACAGCCCATGTTGCAGCTGCCGCTGATGTTCTTTGCCGTGGTGCTGATCATGCTGACGCTGTCGGTGCACAAGAGCATGGATTACGCCATGCCGCTGCTGTTGCCGCTGTCCCTGCTGGCAGCGGTGGAGCTGGATAATCTGCGGCGTGGCGCGGCGGCTTTTCTCAACTGGTTCGGCTTGATGGCGTTTGGCGTGTTCGGCTTGCTGATCTGGGCCGGCTGGGCGGCGATGAACTATGGCTGGCCGGAGCGGCTGGCGGGGCGGGCGCAGTACTTCAGCCCTTACTATGTGCCGCATGTTTCGCTACTGGCCGCCATCTTTGCCATTCTGGCCACCATCACCTGGATATGGGCGGTAACCCGCAGCCATGTGCGTGGTCGGCAAGCCATTACCAACTGGGCGGCCGGGCTTACCTTGTGCTGGGGATTGGCGTTGAGCCTGTGGCTGCCATGGCTGGATGCGGCAAAGAGCTATCGCCCGGTGGTGGAAAGCATGCTCCGCAACGTGGCACCGGCGGTTCTCAATGGCAGCAGCTGCATTGCCACCGAGCGCGAGAACATGATGGCGCGCATCAGCTGGCATTATTATGGCGGGATTGATCTGGTAGCTTATCCTGCTGGCGAAAGCAGCCCCTGCGACTACCGCCTGTTGATGCGCTCACGTAGCGAGGGCCTGGCCGAGCCTGGCTGGACCTTGCTGTGGCAAGGGTCACGGCCGCGCGAGAAGTACGAGTTGTTTGGCCTGTTCAAGCGTTCGCCGCACTAGCTGCATAGCAGAACACATCATCAGGACCCATCATGATGACTACAGGCCGCACCGCATGCGGCCTGTCTGCTTTTAATCCTTCCCGTACTGATTCAGGGCGGCCATCACTGCCGGCAGGCTTTCCGCCAGTACAAACAGTTCACGCTCTTCAAAGCGGACATGGGCCGTCATGGCATCGGCAAAGGCCTGCAAGATGGCGGCCGTCGCTAGCTCAGGATGTTGCAGCAGAGCGTGCAGGTGGGCGTGGTCGGCCAGGGTGCGGTCAACGGCAGCTTGCTGGCCAGCCTGTATCAGTGCGGGCAGCAGGTGGTGTTCTTCCTGGGCGAAATGGGCTTGCAGGCTGTCCTGATAATGTTGGGCCAGTTTTACGGCGACTTGTTGCCATACCAAAGGGTCATCTTGCCGGGCAGCCTTGCCCGCCTGCATGGCTAGCGACAGGGCATGGTGATGGTCGTGAGAGAGTGGGGTAAGGGCTGCGCTGCGTTTCATGGTGGTGGCTGTTAAGGGTCAGGCAGACAGCCTGCGCCAGTGGCAGAAGATATGCCTTGATCACTCTCAAGGACAGCCGGGCCTCCTGCGGGGAGGCCCTGAGCGGCTAGTGTTGCAACTGCGGCAGATTGGCAAACAGCTGCAGTGCTTCCGGGTTGGCCAGTGCACTGAGATTATTCACCGGCTCGCCGTGAATCACGTTTTTCACCGCCAGTTCGACAATCTTGCCGCTGATGGTACGTGGAATATCCGCCACCGCGATGATGCGGGCCGGTACATGACGCGGGCTGGCACCGCGTTTGATCTGCTCGCGCAGCCGGTTGACCAGATCATCATCCAGCACATTCCCCTGTTGCAGCCGGACAAACAACACCACGCGCTCGTCGTCCTGCCAGCGCTGGCCCACGGCCAGGCTTTCCAGCACTTCCGGGAAGCTTTCCACCTGACGGTAGATTTCCGCGGTGCCGATACGCACCCCGCCCGGGTTGAGTACCGCGTCGGAACGGCCATAAATCACCATGCCGTTGTGGGCGGTGATTTCAGCGTAGTCACCGTGGCACCACACATTATCGAAGCGGCCAAAATAGGCCTGACGATATTTGCTGCCTTGCTCGTCCTGCCAGAACCCCACCGGCATGGAGGGGAAGGGGCGGGTGCATACCAGTTCGCCCTTTTCCTGCCGCACCGGCCTGCCGTAACTGTTGAAGATGTCCACCGCCATGCCCAGGCCACGGCATTGCAGCTCTCCACGGTATACCGGCAGGTTGGCACAACCCAGGGCAAAACAGGACACGATGTCAGTGCCACCGGAAATGGAGGCCAGATTGATGTCCTGCTTGATGTTGGCGTACACCCAGTCAAAGCTTTCCGCCATCAGGGGCGAGCCGGTAGAGAACATGGCGCGCAGCGCATCCAGCCGGTATTGCGTGGCAGGAGCCAGGTTGATCTTGCGCAGGCCGTCGATGTACTTGGCCGAGGTGCCAAACTGGGTGAATTGCCATTGCTGCGCATATTCCCACAGGATGTGTCCCTGATTGGCAAACGGCGAGCCGTCATACAGCATCAGCGCCGCGCCGCTGGCCAGGCCGGATACCAGCCAGTTCCACATCATCCAGCCGCAGGTGGTGAAGTAAAACAGGTGGTCGCCATGGTGAATGTCGGCGTGCAGCTGGTGCTCCTTCAGGTGCTGCAGCAAGGTGCCGCCAGTGCCATGCACGATGCACTTGGGTTTGCCGGTGGTGCCGCTGGAGTACAGGATGAACAGCGGATGGTTGAATTCCAGCCGGACAAACTGCAAGGGACGCGCAGCGAAGCGGGCAATGAAATCGTCCAGCGTGATGGTGCGCGGCAGGCTTTCGGCAAAGGCAGCGGTTTCGCCCAGATAGGGGACGGCAATGAACTGCTGCACCGAAGGCAGACCGGCTGCCAGCGCCTGCATCTTGTCGCGGATGTCGATCTGCTTGCCGCCATACCAGTAGCCATCCGGACAGAACAGCAGCTTGGGTTCGGTCTGACCGAAACGGTCGATGGCTCCGTCGGTGCCAAAGTCCGGTGAGCAACTGGTCCAGATGGCACCCAGGCTGGTGGCGGCCAGCATGGCGGCGATCGTTTCCGGCATATTGGGCAGGAAACCGGCCACGCGGTCGCCCGCCACAATGCCCGCAGCCTGCATGGCTTGCTGCAAGCGCGATACCAGCTGGCGCAGCTGCTGCCAGCTGTAGCGGGATTTGACCTTGTCTTCCCCCCAGAACACCAGGGCGGTGCCATCGCCATCGTGGCGCAGCAGGTTTTCCGCGTAATTGAGCCGCGCTTGCGGGAAGAAACGGGCCCCCAGCATGCTGTCGGCGTGTTCCAGTGCACAGTCGCCCTTGTCGCCCACTACCCCGCAGTAATCCCACACCAGTGCCCAGAAACGGCCCGGGTCGTCCACGCTGGCTTGCCACAGCGTCTGGTAGTCGGGCAGCGGGCGGTCGTAGGCCGCTGCGGCCAGACGGGTAAAGGCGTGCAGGTGGGAACCTGCAACACGTTCGGAGGATGGTTGCCAGATGGGCGGGGTGAGCTGTTGCATGGATCTCCTCTTTCTTTTCTTGCTTGCTTTTTTTGAGCCTGGCCGTGGCGGCTCAGTGGGCCGTTGCCATGGCCTGCGCCACCTTCGACGTGGGTGTGCGGCCCAGCAGTCCGGCGGCAAACCAGGCGGTTTGCACCAGTGTCGGCAAGTCTATGCCACAGTCCACGCCCAGGCCATGCATCAGGTACGCCACGTCTTCGGTGGCCACATTGCCGGATGCACCACGAGCATACGGGCAGCCGCCCAGCCCGGCAATCGAGGAATCGAATGTTCTGATACCAGCCTGAAAAGACGCATGAATATTGCTGATGGCCATGCCGTAAGTGTCGTGGAAGTGACCTGCCAGTTGTGTCATTGGCACAAGCTTGCTCACGGTATTCAGCATGTCCAGCACCCGGTTGGGCGTAGCGGTGCCGATGGTGTCGCCCAGTGAAATCTCGTAGCAGCCCATGTCCAGCAAGCGGGCGGCCACTTCTGCCACCTTGGCCGGGGCAATCGGCCCTTCGTAGGGGCAATCCACCACGCATGACACATAGCCGCGTACGCGGATGTTTTCACGCTGTGCCGTGGCCATCACGCTGTCAAAACGGGCCAGGCTTTCGGCGATGCTGGCATTGATGTTTTTCTGGCTGAAACTTTCACTGGCGGCACCAAACACGGCGATTTCGCGCACGCCAGCAGCCAGTGCCTGTTCCATACCCTTGTCGTTGGGCACCAGCACCGGGTAGTGGACCGGGCCGGACAAATCCAGCGCCTGCAGCACTTGCAGGCTGTCGGCCATTTGCGGCACCCATTTGGGCGAAACAAAAGCCCCGGCTTCTATGGTGGTGAGGCCGCAGGCGGCCAGACGGCGAATCAGCTCCAGCTTGCTGGCGGTATCCACCTGCTGTTTTTCGTTTTGCAGCCCGTCACGCGGGCCGACTTCGACGATTTTCACGGTTGGCATAGTGTGTTGTCCTCTTGCTCAGGCGGCGTCGAAGTCGAGCAACTCGTCGCCATCTCCTACCTGTTCGCCCGCGCCAAAGTAAAAGGCGTTTACTGTGCCGTCGGCAGGCGCATGGATGGTGTGTTCCATTTTCATTGCCTCCAGAATCAACAGCGGCTCACCCTTGCAAACCTGCTGCCCGCTACTGGCCAGCAAGGCCACCACCCTGCCGGGCATAGGCGCTTTCAAGTGGGTGGCACCATGCACTTCTTCGGCGCTGGCAGCATAGGGGTCGACCCATTCAACGCTATGCCGTTCTCCTTGCAGAAACAGCACACGTTGATTTTGCTGGCAGATAACGGTGGCACGTAGTTGCTGTCCGTTCAGCGTGATATGCCATTCGCCCTGTTGCAGTCTGGCCGTGGCCTGGAATGTCTGACCTGCCACCGTCACGGCAAAGCCGTGTTCCAGATGCCGCAGGCTGACACGGTGCAGGGTGTCACCGTGCATGAATTGCTGGACAGTTTCCAGCTGACCATTCAGTCGCCAGCCCGCATGCACCGGGTAGTCAGGCTGGCTGCCCAGCGTCTGGGCCAGTGCCAGTACGGCCAGCTGCGTGCTACTGGCCGGGACGGCCGGTGGCAGCAAGGTGTCCTGATAGCGGGCGATGAGCCCGGTATCCACTGCACCACTGGCAAAGCTGTGGTGCTGCACAATGCGGCGCAGGAAAGCGATATTGGTGGTGACACCGGCCACCTGATACTGCGCCAGTGCCGCGTCCAGCTGTTGCAAGGCGGCAGCCCGGTTTTCACCCCAGACAATCAGCTTGGCAATCATCGGGTCGTAGAAGGGGCTGATGCTGTCGCCTTGTTCCACCCCGGTATCGATGCGTACCTGTGCGCTTTCGGCAGGGGTGGCCAGGTGAATCAGCTGGCCGGTGGCGGGCAGGAAACCCTTGTCCGGGTCTTCCGCATAAATACGCGCCTCGATGGCGTGGCCGTGAATCTGCAGCTCGTCCTGCCGCAGCGGCAGGGGCTGACCGGCAGCCACTTGCAACTGCCAGGCTACCAGGTCCTGGCGGGTGATCATCTCGGTGACCGGGTGTTCCACCTGCAGGCGGGTGTTCATTTCCATGAAGTAAAAGTCGCCGGGGCGGCCGTCGTCCTGTACCGCCATGATGAATTCCACCGTCCCCGCCCCGACATAGCCCACCGCACGGGCGGCAGCGCAGGCGGCCTCGCCCATGGCTTGCCGGGTGCTGACCGGCAAATCCGGTGCCGGGGCTTCTTCCAGTACTTTCTGATGACGGCGCTGTACCGAACAATCACGCTCGAACAGGTAAACACAGCCTCCCAGGCTGTCGGCAAACACCTGGATTTCCACATGGCGCGACCGTGGCAGGTATTTCTCCACCAGCACCTTGTCGTCACCAAAGCTGGCGGCTGCTTCGCGCTGACAGGAGGCCAGCGCAGCGGCGAAATCCTCACTGCGCTCGACAATGCGCATGCCCTTGCCACCACCACCGGCGCTGGCCTTGATCAGTACCGGATAGCCGATGCGGTCGGCCTGCTGGTGCAGGAAATCCGGCTCCTGGCGCTCGCCGTGATAGCCGGGCACCAGCGGTACGGCCGCTTGTTCCATCAGTGCCTTGGCGGCAGATTTACTGCCCATGGCAGCAATGGCGCTGGCCGGCGGGCCGATGAAGGCAATGCCTGCGGTGGCGCAGGCGGCGGCAAAATCAGCGTTTTCCGACAAAAAACCATAACCGGGGTGGATGGCCTCGGCACCGCTCTGGCGGGCAATGTCCAGAATCAGCCCGGCCTTGAGATAGGATTCCGCCGCCGGAGCCGGACCCAGTCGCCAGGCTTCATCCGCCAGTCTGACAAAGCGGGCATCGGCATCGGCGTCGGAATAAACGGCAACAGTGGCAATGCCCAGCTGGCGCGCGGTCTTGATCACCCTACAAGCGATTTCGCCGCGGTTGGCAATAAGTATTTTCTTAAACATGGCAGTCTCCCGCGGCGAAATCGCCACGGCGCAGGTGCGCCGTCAAGCGATGTTGCTGCGCAGCTGCGCAGCCTTGCGGCTGCTGGTCACCGCGGTTGGCAATAAGTATTTTCTTGAACATGGCAGTGTCCTTATTGTTCTTGTTGCCAGGCGGGCGGGCGTTTGTCGAAGAAGGCAGCCAGCCCTTCGCGGGCTTCCGCACCGCTGCGGGTGCTGGCAATACGGCTGGCGGTGTCGGCCAGCAGCTCGTCATCCCAGGGCGAGCCTTCATGCAGCTCGGCCAGCAAATCCTTCGCGGCACCCAGCGCGCGTGGTGCGCCTTTGGCCAGTTCGCTGGCAATCTCGGTAATGCGTTGGTCCAGCGCGTCGGCAGCGACCACTTCATGCACCAGCCCGATACGGGCTGCGGTAGTAGCGTCGATACGCTCTGCCGACAGGAAGTAGCGCCGTGCCTGCCGCCAGCCGATGGCATCGGCCACATAGGGGCCGATGGTGGCCGGAATCAGCCCCAGCCGCACTTCGGTCAGGCCGAAGCGGGCGGCGTCGGTGGCAATGGCGATGTCACACACCGTGGCAAGGCCGGTGCCGCCGGCAATGGCCGGGCCGTGGATGCGGGCGATCACTGGCTTCTGGCTGCGGTAAATGGCCTTGAGCATGGCGGCCAGGCGCTGGGCATCGGCCAGGTTTTCCGCTTCGCTGTAGCCTGCGGCGCGGCGCATCCAGTCCAGGTCGGCCCCGGCGGAAAAGCTTTTGCCGTGACCGGCCAGCACGATGACGCGTACGCGGTCGTCCAGTTGTAGGGCTTTGAAGGCAGCCGTCAGCTCGGCAATCAGCGTTTCGTTCAGCGCATTGTGCAGTTCCGGGCGATTCATCCAGACGGTGGCGGTGCTGCCGCTGTGGCGGATATCGAGAGTCTGATACTGGCTCATGGCGCTTCCTTACATGCGGAACACGCCAAAGCGTGTTTTCTCGATGGGCGCGGACAGGGCGGCTTCCAATGCCAGGCTGAGGACATCGCGGGTCTGGGCCGGGTCGATCACCCCGTCGTCCCACAGCCGTGCGCTGGCGTAGTAAGGGTGGCCCTGGCGCTCGTATTGTTCGCGCACCGGTGCTTTCAGTGCTTCTTCCTGCTCGGCGGTAAAGGCCTCGCCCAGTTGTTCTTTCTTCACCTGTGCCAGCACCCCGGCTGCCTGTTCGCCACCCATCACCGAAATGCGGCTGTTAGGCCACATCCACAGCATGCGTGGGCTGTAAGCGCGGCCACACATGCCGTAGTTGCCAGCCCCGAAGCTGCCGCCTATCAGCACGGTGAACTTGGGCACGCTGGCGCAGGCCACGGCGGTGACCAGCTTGGCGCCATCCTTGGCAATGCCGCCGTTTTCATACTTCTTGCCCACCATGAAGCCGGTGATGTTCTGCAGGAAGATCAGCGGAATGCCGCGCTGGCAGCACAGTTCGACAAAGTGCGCACCCTTGAGGGCGGATTCGGAAAACAGGATGCCGTTATTGGCGATGATGCCCACGCGCCAGCCATTGAGCCGGGCAAATCCGGTTACCAGCGTGGTGCCGTAGTTTTGTTTGAATTCGTCAAAGTCGGAATCGTCCACCAGCCGGGCGATGATCTCGCGCACGTCGAAAGGCTTTTTCGGGTCGGCCGGAATCACGCCGTAGATTTCCTCGGCAGCGTGGCGCGGCGGTTTTGTTTCGATGCGGTCCAGCACGCCTTGTTTGTGCCAGTTAAGGTCGGCCACGATGCGGCGGGCAATGCCCAGCGCATGGGCGTCGTTCTGCGCCAGATGGTCGGCCACGCCGGAAATGCGGGTATGCACATCGCCGCCGCCCAGTTCTTCTGCGGTGACAACTTCGCCGGTAGCGGCCTTCACCAGCGGCGGACCACCCAGGAAGATTGTGCCTTGTTCCTTGACGATGACGGTTTCATCCGACATGGCCGGTACATAAGCGCCACCAGCGGTGCAGCTGCCCATTACCACGGCGATTTGCGGAATGCCGGCGGCGGACAGCTGGGCCTGGTTGTAGAAGATGCGGCCAAAGTGTTCCTTGTCCGGGAATACTTCGTCCTGCAGCGGCAGGAAGGCCCCGCCGGAATCCACCAGATAGACGCAGGGCAGGCGGTTTTCCTTGGCGATCTCTTGCGCGCGCAGATGCTTTTTCACCGTCATCGGGTAATAAGTACCGCCCTTGACCGTGGCATCGTTGGCGATGATCAGGCAGTCCACTCCGGCAATACGGCCTATGCCGCTGATCAGGCTGGCACCGGGCGCATCGTCGTTATACATGCCAAAGGCCGCCAGCTGGGACAGTTCCAGAAAGGGTGCGCCAGGGTCCAGCAGCAGGTTGATGCGCTCGCGCGGCAACAGCTTGCCACGGGCGGTGTGCTTTTCACGGGCTTTGTCACCGCCGCCCAGTGCCGCCGTGGCGACTTTCTGTTTCAAGTCATCCACCAGCGCACGCATCTTGTCGGCATTGGCCTGGAAGTCCGGTGCGCGGGGGGAGAGTTTGGATTCGATGACTGGCATGGAGAGCCTCTTGTTTTTGTGCCGATCCGTCAGGGTTTGCAAAGCGAAGTAAAGCAGAGCAAAACGAGGAGCGTGGAGAAAGCGGCTGAGGCAAGGCGCGCCGCCGCAGACAGTACATGAGGTACGGCCAAGCGGCGCAACGCTGGATCAGGCGTTTTATCCAGCTCCTAGCGCGTTTCCGCCATCAGTTCGCGGCCAATCAGCCAGCGGCGGATTTCGCTGGTGCCCGCGCCGATTTCATACAACTTGGCATCGCGCAGCAGGCGGCCAGTGGCATATTCATTGATATAGCCGTTGCCGCCCAGGCACTGGATGGCATCCAGCGCCATCTGGGTGGCGTTTTCAGCGGCGTACAGAATGGCCCCGGCAGCGTCCTTGCGGGTCTGGCGGCCGGCATCGCCCCGGTCCAGCGCCTGGCCGACGGCATAGACATAGGCGCGGCTGGCGGACAGCTTGACGTACATGTCGGCCAGCTTGCCCTGCATCAGCTGGAAGTCGCCAATGGCCTGGCCAAACTGTTTGCGGTCATTCAGATAGGGGACGACGATGTCCATGCAGGCCTGCATGATGCCCAGCGGGCCTGCCGACAGCACGGCGCGTTCGTAGTCCAGCCCGCTCATCAGCACTTTCACGCCATTGCCTTCGCCGCCCAGTACGTTCTCGGCCGGGATTTCACAGTTGTCGAAGAACAGCGGGTAGGTGTTGGAGCCGCGCATGCCCAGCTTGTCCAGCTTGCTGCCATGCGAGAAACCGGCAAAGCCTTTTTCCACGATAAAAGCCGTGATGCCCCTGGGCCCGGCGTTGACGTCGGTCTTGGCATACACCACCAGAGTGTCGGCATCGCCGCCGTTGGTAATCCACATCTTGCTGCCGTTCAGTACATAACGGTCGCCTTTTTTATCGGCGCGCAGCTTCATGCTGACCACATCGGAACCGGCATTGGGTTCGGACATGGCCAGCGCGCCCACGTGTTCGCCGGAAATCAGCTTGGGCAGGTAGCGGGCTTTCTGTTCGGCGCTGCCATTCTTGCGGATCTGGTTGACGCACAGATTGGAATGCGCGCCGTAGGAGAGGGCGACCGAGGCCGAGGCGCGGCTGATTTCTTCCATCACGATCATGTGGGCCAGATAACCCATATTGGCGCCACCGTATTCTTCTTCGGCGGTGATGCCCAGCAAGCCCAGGTCACCAAACTTGCGCCACAGGTCGGCCGGAAACAGGTTGTCACGGTCGATATCGGCGGCGCGCGGGGCGATTTCGGCGTCGGCAAAGTCCTTCACGCTCTGGCGCAACATGTCGTAAGTGTCGCCGTGGTCAAAACGCAGGCTGCTGTACATGGTGTTTCTCCTCGGTGCCGGTCGTGGCAGCTGTGCCTGACAGGCTATTGTGATGGTCGCGTTACTGCTTTGAATATTGAATTACGTTTACGTAAGCGTCAATAAGGTGAGGTAAAAAAACCTGCGCGAGGGCAGGTGTTCAGGCGGGAGTGTCGGCCTTGGTGGTCATCTGGTCGATCACGCCACGGCAGTGTTTTTCCAGTGCATCGATTTCTGCCAGCACCACGTCGATGTCACGCCGCTGTTCTTCCAGTTGCTCACGCCGGGCCACCAGCAAATGCAGCAGTTTGAGCGACTGGCTGGCTTCATCGCGGGCCAGATCATACAGATCAATGATTTCGCGTATTTCCGACAAGGACAGGCCAATGCGCTTGCCGCGCAGGATGAGCCGCAGGCGGGCACGGTCGCGGCGGGTGAACACGCGCTGGCGGCCATCGCGTTGCGGCTCGATCAGCCCTTGTTCCTCGTAAAAGCGGATGGTGCGCAGCGTGACGTCAAAATCACGCGCCAGATCCGAAATGGTGAAGACTTCCTGTTCTGTCATGGTATCTGCTTTCAGTATTTATACGGATTGTAGCGTTTTTCCCACGGCTTCTCATCATGATAGACGTATTACGTTTACGTAATCGTTAACTTGTGGGATTAATGCCAGAAAAATGGGCTGCGCCATGCAGCGTGGCTGCCGTCGCAAGGGAAACGACGCATCCGGATAAAGAGACCACCACAAGGAGACACACAATGCAGCACGCCAGCTACGTGCACGGAGCCAGTCAGCAGCCACTGATAGGCAAGACCATCGGCCAGATGTTTGACCAGGCCTGCCAGCAGCACGCCCAGCGGGATGCCCTGGTGGTACGCCAGCAAGGCATACGCTGGAGCTATGCCCAGTTACAGGAGCAAGTGGACCGGATGGCCTGCAGCCTGATGCGTCTGGGTCTTGAGCCGGGCGAGCGCATCGGCATCTGGTCGCAAAACAATGCCGAATGGGTGCTGACACAGTTTGCCACCGCCAAGGCCGGGCTGGTGCTGGTGAATATCAACCCGGCTTACCGCCGTGCCGAGCTGGAATATGCCATCAACAAGGTAGGTTGCCGCGCCCTGATTGCTTCGCCCAGCTTCAAGAGCAGCAATTACATCGAGATGCTGCAGGATTTGCTGCCGGAACTGGCGGACTGCCAGCCAGGGGAGCTCAAGGCCGCCCGCATGCCCCGGCTGGAATGGGTGATCCGCATGGGACAGCAGGCCACGCCGGGCATGCTGGGGTTTGCCGACTTGCTGTCCGAACCGACCCAGGCCGAGCGGATGGCATTGCAGCAGCTGGGCGAACGCCTGCAATTTGATGATGCCATCAATATCCAGTTTACCTCCGGCACCACCGGCAGCCCCAAGGGGGCCACGCTGTCGCATCACAATATTCTCAATAATGCCTTCTTTACCGGACAGGCCATGGGCTTCAGCCCGGCCGACCGGCTGTGCATCCCGGTGCCGCTGTACCACTGTTTTGGCATGGTGCTGGGCACGCTGACCTGCCTCACCCATGGGGCGTGCATGGTGTTTCCGGCGGAAAGTTTTGATGCACTCAGCGTACTGCAAACCGTGCAGGAAGAGCGCTGTACTGCGCTGCATGGCGTGCCCACCATGTTTATCGGCCTGCTGGACCACCCGCAGTTTGCACAATTCGACCTGTCCAGTCTGCGCACGGGCGTGATGGCCGGCAGCCCTTGTCCCATCGAGGTGATGAAACGCGTCACCACCCTGATGCACATGTCGCAAGTCACCATTGGTTACGGCATGACGGAAACCAGCCCGCTCAGCTTCCAGAGCAGTGCCGACACGCCACTGGACAAGCGCGTGTCCACGGTCGGGCAGGTGCATCCGCATGTGGAGGTCAAGATTGTCGATAACGATGGCCACATCGTGCCGCATGGCGAAACCGGCGAGCTGTTGACCCGTGGCTATTCGGTAATGCTGGGCTACTGGGACGACCCGCAGAAAACTGCCGACTCCATCGACAAGTCGGGGTGGATGCACAGCGGTGATCTGGCGGTGATGGATGCCGAGGGATATGTGAATATCGTTGGCCGGGTGAAGGACATGGTGATTCGTGGCGGGGAAAACATCTACCCGCGTGAGGTGGAGGAGTTCTTTTACCGTCATCCCAAGATTCAGGAAGTACAGGTGATTGGCGTGCCGGACGACCGCTTTGGCGAGGAACTGTGCGCCTGGATCAAGCTGCGTGATGGCGAAACCGCCAGCATCGACGACATGCGCGCCTTCTGCCAGGGCCAGATCGCCCATTACAAGATTCCGCGCTATATCGAATTTGTCGACAGCTTTCCCATGACCATTACCGGCAAGATCCAGAAATTCGTCATGCGCCAGCAAATGAAGGAAAAGCTGGGGCTGAACGACAGTCAGACCGCGTAAACGCAGATGGATCAAACTTTGTATGCACAGGCCCCGGCGAGACGGGGCTTTTTTCGCTACAATGCGCCCATTCAATCTGACCGCTAGGAGCGCACCATGACTGATATCGTATTCAATGACGCCGATCTGGCCCGGCTGGAACAGTTGCTGACGCCCCTGTCGATCAGTGGCAGCACCATGCGCCCGGACGAAGTACAAGGCTTCTTTGCCGCGCTGGCCAGCGGGCCGGATGCAGCCGACCGCAGCATGTGGCTGGCCGAAGTGCTGGGCGATGCCCCGGCTTTTGAAAATGCCGAAGAACAGGCCGAGCTGGAAGCCCTGCTGCAAAAGCTGTTTGATGTCACCGCCCATGTGCTGGCCGATGGCCGCGAGCTGGACCTCATCCTCTACGCCGACGAAGACGGCGACGACGATGAAGCCGACTACTGGCCGTGGTGCAATGCCTATCTGTACGCGCTGGACGTGGTGGATACCGACTGGTTCGAAGCAGCGGACGATGAAGGCTTCGAAGACTTGTTGATGCCGATTCTGGTGCTGGGCGGCATGTTCGAGGAAGAAGACGGCGAAGATCTGGTCACCTTTACCGACGAGGAAAAGGAAGACTGCAAGGAACAACTGCCCGAAGCGCTGATTGCCGTATTCAACTACTGGCGCGCCAAGGCCCAGGCCCCGTCCACCGTACGCCGTGAAGGCGACAAGGTAGGCCGTAACGACCCTTGCCCTTGCGGCAGCGGCAAGAAGTACAAGGCCTGCTGCGGCAGCAACTGAGTTTTCTGTCAGCCTGCGGGCTGGCAATGCCCACACCTAAAAGCCTCCGCAGGGAGGCTTTTTTATTTACCGTCCTGCATGGAAATGCTTCCCCCATTTACCTGGCCATTGTGCAGGACTGATCAAGGCAGGAAATAAAAATCTGCTGTTCTTCGCTTAGTGCTTCATGCTTGCGCGTCAAGATGCCAAAAGGCGGGAGTGGGATGTTTACCTTGATTGGCAAGATTTGCACGATGCCCATGTCCAGATAGTCTTTCATGGCGGATTCTGCTAACAGCATCACCGCATTGGTGCGTTGAATCAGTTGCAGCATAGAATAAACAGAATTGCTCTCGATAATATTGCCGGGTAAGGGCAGTGCGGCTTGCAGCAGATATTGCTCCAATGCCATGCGTGCCGGGCTGCTGGGTGCTTGTAATATCCATGGCCAGTCTCGTAGTAATACCGGCAATTCGATATGTTGCTGTTGTAATAATATATGGTTTTTAGCCACCGCCAGTCGCAATATTTCATTACCCAATGGCCGAAAATTGAAGGCTGCATCTTCAGTTTCCGGGCTGCGCCGGGCAATGGCCAGGTCGATGCGTCCTTGCTCCAGCAAGCGGACCACTTCGTCGCTGGTGTCTCCCATCACACGAATGCACAGGCGGGGTCTTTCCTGTTTCAAACGCGAAATGGCTGCCATGATCTGCTCTGGTGCGGCACCCATGATGGCACCCACTGACAAGTAACCAAATCCTTCTTTCTTCTGCAGTGCCAGCGTCTCCATACAGCCTTCCAGATGGTGCAGGCTGCGCGTAGCGAATTTGACCAGCTCCATGCCCAGTGGGGTAGGCAGCATGCCATGCGGCAGACGCTCGAACAGCCGGCAGTCAAACATATCCTCGATTTCCTGCAACATGCGGCTGGCCGCTGGTTGCGACATATACATGCCTTCCGCTGTCCGTTTCATATTCTGGCTATTGCCCAATAACACCAGCATTTGCAAATGCTTGTAACGCAGGCGTTGCATTAAATGGCGGAATTGTGGTGATGCGCGGGTGGCTGTTTTACTCATAAGCAAAAGGTATTGCCTGTTAATTAAAAGTAATTGGATGGTTTGGTGAGTATGACGTAGTTTTGCCGTTACCGCATTTTTGCTGCCAGGTAGTAAATGGTTTGCTGTTTATCAAGCTGATTTAACAGCTAGCTCCTTGAGTGGAATTCGGCTTGTTTGTGTCGGATTTTTATTAGTGGCTTAAATTAATTTCGCAAGATATTCCTGCTGATTCACTCTGGGTCTTGGTTATTTCTGATCCGGATGAATGGGGATATTCAATATCGGAGTAGTGCGTCATGAAGCAAATTCCAGTCATCAAACACGTCCGTGCTTTTACCTTGCGTGGAGGCGGTGCGGATTATCACGATCAGGCCGATGGCCACTGGATAGACGACCACATCGCCACCCCCATGTCCAAATACCCGGCCTACCGGCAGAGCCGGCGCAGCTTTGGCATCAATGTGCTGGGCACCCTGGTGGTGGAAGTTGAGGACAGCGCTGGCAATGTCGGCTTTGCCGTGACCACGGGTGGCGAGCCGGCAGCCTTTATTGTCGAGCGCCACCTGGCACGTTTCGTGGAAGGCGCCAGAGTCTGCGACATCGAGCGCATCTGGGACCAGATGTACCACGGCACCCTGTTTTACGGACGCAAGGGCCTGGTGCTCAATGCCATCTCCGGGGTGGATCTGGCCTTGTGGGATTTGCTGGGCAAGGTGCGGCAGGAGCCGGTATACCAGTTGCTGGGAGGGGCGGTACGCGATGAGCTGCAGTTTTACGCGACAGGTGCGCGGCCAGACCTCGCCCGTGAAATGGGCTTCATCGGCGGCAAAATGCCGCTGCACCACGGGCCGGCCGAGGGGGAAAACGGCCTGCAACAAAACCTGGCCTTGCTGGCCAGCATGCGCGAGCGGGTAGGCCCGGACTTTTGGCTGATGTTCGACTGCTGGATGAGCCTGGACCTGAACTACGCCACTCGTCTGGCACATGCTGCGCAAGAGCATGGCCTGAAGTGGGTAGAAGAAGCCTTGCCGCCAGACGACTACTGGGGCTATGCCGCCTTACGGCAGCAATTGCCTCCCGGCATGTTGTGCAGCACTGGCGAACACGAGGCCACACGCTGGGGTTTTCGCATGCTGCTGGAAATGGGCTGCTGCGACATTATCCAGCCCGATGTCGGCTGGTGCGGTGGTATCACCGAGCTGCTGAAAATCTCGGCACTGGCCGATGCACATCAGGCGCTGGTGATTCCGCATGGCTCCAGCGTGTACAGCTATCATTTTGTCGCCACCCGTCACAACAGCCCGTTTGCCGAATTCCTGATGATGGCGCCGCAGGCCGATCAGGTAGTGCCGATGTTCAGTCCGCAGCTATTGCACGAACCGGTACCGGAAAAAGGGCGCATGCCCATTTCGCGGCTGGATCGCCCCGGCTTCGGCGTGGAGCTCAATCCGGCCTGCGCCTTGCATCGCCCCTACCTGCACACACCGGGAGGCTGAGATGACGCATGGACAAGCACTTTGCACCCTGGCGTTCCGCATGCAGTTGTATCCCGGTCAGGCTGATGAGTATCAACGGCGTCATGCCGCCATCTGGCCGGAACTGAGAACCGCGCTGCTGGACGCGGGCATTGTCGAGTACCGCATTTTTCATGATGCCAACGATGACGCCTTGTTTGCCGTGTTGTACTGCCAGCAGCCAGCCCGGCTGGCTGAACTGCCCAGCCTGCCTGTGATGCAGCAATGGTGGGCCTATATGGCCGACATCATGGTGACCCAGCCGGACCTCGCGCCGGTACAACATGCTTTGCACAGCATGTTTGTGCTGAGCCTGGGGGAGGTAGCGCCATGCGCATCGTAGACGCCCATTGCCATTTCTGGTGGCTGGAAGGAAATCACTATCCCTGGCTGACCCGGCGCAAGCCCAATCTGTTGGGAGATTACGCCGCGCTGGCACGTGACTTCCTGTTGCGAGACTTGCGCCAGCTGGCCGAGCAGTCCGACATCGAGCTGGTGGGTGTGGTGCATATCGAAGCCAATGCGGCGGATGCGCTGGAGGAAACCCGCCAGCTGGAGCACATGCTTGACTTGTCCGCTCAGACCCTGCCGCTTGCCTTATTGCCATTTGTGGATCTGGCCAGCCCGCAGGTAGCGAACCAGCTGGCCCGGCAACTGGCAGCCTCAACCCGGGTGCGGGGTGTGCGTCAGATTCTGAATGTCCATGCCGATCCGCAGTTCGATTATGTCGGTCGCCATTACATGCGCGAGCCGCAATGGCAGCAGGGTATGGCACTGCTGGAACGCCACGGCCTGATCTTCGAATTACAAATCTACCCCTCACAAATGCTGGAAGCTGCCGCGCTGGCCAGACGTTATCCGGGAGTGCGCTTTGCGCTGAATCATGCCGGCATGTATGTGGATCGGCATGCGCCTGCTGGCTGGCGCGCGTGGCGGGATGGCATGCGTGCTCTGGCAGCCTGCCCGAATGTTCAGGTAAAGCTGAGCGGTTTTGGCATGCTGGATCATCACTGGACGCAGGACAGTCTGCGGCCGCTGGTGTACGAAGCCATCGACGCCTTTGGCAGTGCTCGCTGCATGTTTGCTTCCAATTTTCCGGTGTGCAGCCTGTACACCTCCTACCGCAGGCTATGGCAGGCCTATGACAATTTGCTGGAGCAGGCAGCCGCACATGAGCGTCGTGCCATGTTTGCCGACAACGCCTGGCATTTTTACCAATTGGGAGACTAGCCAGATGGCCATCATTTTGCTGGGTTTGCTATTTCATTTTATCGGCTCGTTTTCGTCCGCCAGTTTCTATCTGCCCTATCGCAGCGTCCGGCAGTGGTCCTGGGAAAACTTCTGGCTGCTGGGCGGCTTGTTTTCCTGGCTGATTGCCCCGTGGCTGGCCATTGCCCTGACCATTCCGGCCTTTACTTCCATTCTGGAGGAGGCAGACGGCGGGACACTGGGCTGGACTTACTTCTTTGGCGTGTTATGGGGCATCGGTGGCCTTACCTTTGGCCTGACCATGCGCTATATCGGGCTGTCGCTGGGCATGTCCATCATCATGGGCCTGACATCCGCCCTGGGCGCCTTGATGCCACCCTTGTTCAACGATCTGACCGGTAATACCGAAGGGCTGCGCCTAAGCCATATGCTGCTCAGCAACGGCGGTCGGATGGTATTGCTGGGCGTGCTGGGCTCGCTGATCGGCATTGTGTTGTGCGGGCTGGCTGGCATGCGCAAGGAGCGTGAAGTCGATCTGGCGACCAAGCAAAGTGCGGTCAGGGAATTCAACATGAAAAAGGGCATCGCTGTCGCACTGGTGTCCGGTTGCCTGAGTGCCTGTTTCAGCTACGGCATTAACGCGGGCAAACCGTTGGCCCTTGCTGCCGTGGCACAGGGCGCCAATTCCCTGTTCATGAACAATCTGACCTTTGCCGTCATCATGCTCGGTGGCCTCACCACCAATGCGCTGTGGTGTCTGTACCTGTCCTTGCGTCATCGCAGTCTGGGCGAGTTCGTCAATCGCAACACCCCCTTGCTGCGCAATTACCTGTTGTGTGCACTGGGTGGCTTGCTGTGGTATCTGCAGTTTTTCTTCTACGGCATGGGCGAGAGCCGCTTGCATAACCCCACCAGTTCCTGGGTGCTGCACATGTCTTTCATCATCCTGATTTCCAATCTCTGGGGCGTCTGCCTGGGCGAATGGCGTGGCACGGCAGCCCAAACACGCCGCATCCTGTTGCTGGGCATCGTGGTCATCATTGCCGCCATCGGCCTGGTGGGTTTTGGTAGTGCCAGCCATTAAGCATGGCTGACACAAAAGGAGTATTCCTGGCCCTTGCCTGGCCAGTGTTTGTGGCAGGTGCGGGGCAAGGGATTGCTGTTGCACATCGGGCTTGTATCGCCGGTATTTCTGAGGAGACAAAGCGATGTTGTTAGCAGGTAAGCGTGTGGTGATTACCGGGGCATCCCGTGGTATTGGGCGGGCCATTGCACTGGGCTGTGCCCGTCACGGGGCGGATGTGATGCTGGGCCACAGTGGCCGCAGCAGTGCGGATGACATCCTGACACTGCGTCACCAGATTGAGGTCCTGGGGCGCAAGGTGGCCGATCAGGCGGGGGATATTGGCGACCCGGACACCGGTGCCGCGCTGATTGCCATGGCGGTGGAGCATTTGGGTGGGGTGGATGTCTTCATCAGCAATGCAGGCATCTGTCCTTTCCATGCCTTTCTGGACATGCCGCACGAGACCTATTACCGCACGGTGAATACCAATCTCAACGGAGCCTATTTTGTCGTACAGGCGGCAGCGCGGCAGATGCAGCAACAGGGTGAAGGCGGCGCCATCATTGCGGTCAGCTCCATCAGTGCGCTGGTGGGCGGTGGCATGCAAACCCACTACACCCCTACCAAAGCCGGTTTGCTGTCGCTGATGCAGTCCTGCGCCATTGCTCTGGGTCCGTTTGGCATCCGCTGCAATGCCTTGCTGCCCGGCACCATAGAAACCGACATCAACCGGCAGGATCTGGCCGACCCGCACAAGCGCAGTTATATGCAAAACCGCATTCCGCTGGGGCGGCTGGGGCAACCGGAGGATCTGGTCGGCCCGGCGGTATTCCTGGCCTCAGACATGGCACGTTACGTCACCGGCGCCAGCCTGCTGGTGGATGGTGGCATGTATGTCAATCTGCAATAGGAGTTGCCCATGCAGCTGCCAAGCAATCATTTCAAATCTGCCTTAAGGCAGGTGTCCTCAACGACACCCTTGTATGGCATCTGGGCCGGGATGGCCTCCGCCTATAGCGCGGAAGTCCTGGCTACCACCGGCCATGACTGGATCTTGCTGGATGGTGAACATGCTCCCAATACCGTGCCGACCTTATTAGGGCAGCTGCAGGTGCTGGCGGCTTATCCCGTCGATCCGGTGGTCCGCATCCCGCATGGCGACCCTGCCTTGATCAAGCAGGTGCTGGATATCGGCGCACAAACCCTGATGGTACCGATGGTGGAGAGCGCAACGCAGGCTGCAGCCCTGGTGCGGGCCATGCGCTATCCACCAGCGGGGATACGCGGTGTCGGTGGCGGGTTGATTCGTGCCACCCGCTGGGATGCGGTGGCGGATTACATAGCGCAGGCTGAGCAGGCGCTTTGCCTGGTGGTACAGATCGAATCTTCACTCGGGGTGGAAAATGCGGCGCAGATCGCCGCTGTGGAAGGGGTGGATGCCATTTTTATCGGCCCGGCCGACTTATCCACCAGCCTGGGCTACGCAGGCAATGCCAGCCATGCCGACGTCCAGCACAGCATCCGCCACGTCATTGACAGCTGCCTGGCGCAGGGCAAGGGCTGCGGCATTCTGGCGCCCAATGAGCAGGATGCCCGCCGTTATGCCGAGTGGGGTTGCAGCTTTATTGCCATCAGCATCGATATCCCGCTGCTGCGTCAGGCTGCGCTGGCCAGCCTGGCACGTTTTGGCGCACATCCTTTTGGCGCACATCCTTTACCTGCCTCCGGCACGCAAGGCTATTAGCCATCCCTCGGCACACTGGCCGCTTTTTTGCAGCTGCCATGCCGACATGATTGTTCAGGAGCATTCCGATGTCTGAAATTCAGCAATTGCGTCATTTCATCAATGGCCGTTTTATCCAAGGGGACGGATACCACGCAGTGACAAATCCGGCCAATGGCCAGATGCTGGCTTATTCTCCGCAGGCCTCGGCGCAGCAGGTGGCAGAGGCCTTGAGCGCAGCCCGTGCCGCCCAGCGTGACTGGGCTGCGTGCCCGGCCATCGAGCGTGCCGGCTTTTTACGCAGTATTGCGCACTTGATTCGTCAGCAAGTGGAAGTCCTTGCGCACACCATCACCGCTGAACAAGGCAAAACCCTGGCGCTGGCCAAGGTTGAAGTGTGCTTCACGGCCGATTACCTGGACTACATGGCCGAATGGGCCAGACGCATTGAAGGAGAAGTCATCAGCAGCGACCGGCCGGGCGAGCAGATTTTTCTGCTACGCAAGCCCTTGGGCGTGGTGGCAGGCATCCTGCCCTGGAATTTTCCTTTCTTTCTGATTGCCCGCAAGATGGCTCCGGCCCTGTTGATGGGCAATAGCATCGTGATCAAGCCCAGCGAGGAAACGCCGATTAACTGCCATTTGTTCAGCCAGCTGGTGGCGCAGTCCGGCTTGCCCGCCGGCGTGTTCAATGTGTTGTACGGTCAGGGGCAGACCAGGGCTGACATGGCTGGCAGCGCGGATGTCGACATGATCAGTTTTACCGGTAGCGTGGCGACCGGTGCGCGCATTGCGGCAGCGGCGGCCCCGCATATCACCAAGTTGAATCTGGAGCTGGGTGGCAAGGCACCGGCCATCGTACTGGCCGATGCTGATCTTGATCTGGCGGCGAGGGCAATCCACGCTTCACGCATCATCAATACTGGCCAGGTGTGCAATTGCGCAGAGCGGGTGTATGTCGAGCGCAAGGTGGCGGATGCCTTCATCGACAAGGTGGCCAGCGCCATGGCGGCAACCCGTTATGGCGATCCGCTGGCGCTGCCGGATATCGACATGGGACCGCTGATCAACCGCCAGGCACTGGAGCGGGTGCTGGCAAAAGTGAGGCAGGCGATGCAGCAGGGGGCGCAGCTGATTACCGGTGGTCAGGTGGCGGATCTAGGGACTGGATTCCATTTCCAGCCTACGGTGCTGGCTGGCTGCCATGGGCAGATGGACGTCATGCAGCAAGAGATATTCGGCCCGGTATTGCCAATACAGGTGGTGGACAGCCTGGAGGAGGCCATTGCCCTGGCCAATGATTCCGAGTATGGCCTGACTTCATCCGTGTATACCCGCGATCTGGCCAAGGCGATGCAGGCGATGCGTGAACTGGATTTCGGCGAAACCTATATCAACCGGGAGAACTTTGAAGCGATGCAAGGCTTCCATGCCGGGGTACGCAAATCCGGCATTGGTGGGGCTGACGGCAAGTATGGCCTGTACGAGTACACGCATAGCCATATGGTGTATTTGCAGGCCTGACTTGTATCTGGGCAGAGATATGCCTTCCCGCACTTCCCGGTTTCATGCAAAAAGCATGGCAGCATATGGTGGTTTTGATTAAAATGAAAATGAGAGTACGAGCTCTCTTTTTTTCATTCCTTTATTGATAAGCCCGGTTTTCCGGGCTTTTTTTTGTTTTCCGACCGCCACTTGGCGGCAATCGGGCAAAAAAAACGGCCCGGATGGGCCGTGCAAAGGGTAGAGCCAGCAATCAATCAGAAAGCGAAGTATTCTTCGTCCAGCGACATCAGCGGTGCTGCACCACTCTTGATGCGCGCCAGCAGGGTATGCACTTCGGGGAAGAGTTTGGCCATGTAGAAGCGACCGGTGGCAATCTTGGCCTGGTAGAAAGCATCATCGCCCTTGCCCAGGCTGGCATGTGCCACTTCAGCCATGCGCGCCCATAGCCAGGCATAGCTCAGATGGCCGATCAGGCGCAGGTAGTCGGTAGCGGCTGCACCGGCTTCGTCCTTGTTCTGCAGGCTGGCCATGCCCACGCCCATGGTCACTTCGCCCACGTCCTTCATCAGCTTGGCAAGTGGCGCGATGTATTCGGCCAGCTTGTCATTGCCTTCATTGGCCTGGCAGAACTGGTGAATCTGCTTGGTGAACTTGCGCAGTTTCTGGCCCTGATCGAGTAATACCTTGCGGCCCAGCAGGTCGATGGCCTGGATGCCATTGGTACCTTCGTAAATTTGCGAAATACGGCAGTCGCGCACCAGCTGTTCCATACCCCATTCGCGAATGAAGCCGTGGCCACCGAATACCTGCATGCCCATATTGGCGGCTTCAAAGCCGTTATCGGTCATGAAGGCCTTGGCTACCGGGGTGAGCAGGGCGACCAGATCGGCCGCATCCTGGCGTTGCGAGGCATCCGGGTGCTTGTCCTCGATATCCAGCTGCAAGGCCAGCAGGGCGGTCAGTGCACGGCCTGCTTCGGTATAGGCTTTCTGGGTCAGCAGCATGCGGCGCACGTCCGGATGCACAATGATGGGGTCGGCCGGCTTGTCCGGGCATTTGTTGCCGGTGAGCGCGCGCATTTGCAGACGTTCGCGAGCATAAGCCAGTGCGCCCTGGAAAGACGCTTCGCCAATGCCCAGACCCTGCATGCCGCAGCCCAGACGCGCCGCGTTCATCATGGTGAACATGCAGGACAGGCCCTTGTTGGCCTCACCAATCAGATAGCCGCGCGCGCCATCCAGATTGATCACCGCCGTGGCATTGGCCTTGATGCCCATCTTGTGTTCCAGGCTGCCGCAGGCTACCGGATTGCGGCTGCCATCAGCATGGTATTTCGGCACGATGAACAGCGAGATGCCTTTCACGTCCTTAGGTGCATCCGGCAAGCGGGCCAGCACCAGGTGGATGATGTTGTCGGACATGTCATGCTCGCCGGCGGAGATGAAGATCTTGGTGCCGGTAATGCGGTAGCTGCCATCGGCATTGGGCTCGGCACGGGTTTTCAGCAGGCCAAGATCGGTGCCGCAGTGCGGTTCGGTCAGGCACATGGTGCCGGTCCAGCTGCCATCCACCAGACGCGGCAGATAAGTGGCTTTCTGTTCTTCGGTGCCATGGGCATGGATCGCGGCATATGCGCCATGCGACAGACCGGGGTACATCGACCAGGCCACATTGGACGAACATTGCATTTCCATCACCGGAAAAGCCAGCGACTTGGGCATGCCCTGGCCGCCGTAGGCCGGGTCACAGTCCAGCGCCGGAAAGCCCAGCTCACAATACTGCTTGTAAGCTTCCTTAAAGCCGGGCGGGGTGGTGACGGCCTTGGTGCTGGGGTCGAACTGGCAGCCTTCTTCATCGGCCTGACGGTTCAGTGGTGCCAGCTCGCTTTCACAGAACTGGGCAGCGGCTTCCAGATAGGAAGTAAAAATGTCCTGGGTGGCTTCTTCATAGCCGGGCAGCTGCGGGATGATGTCCTGCACCTTGATCAGTTCGTTCAGTACGAAGTCAAAGTCGCGCAATGGTGCTTTGTATGCGGGCATGGTGTTTCTCCTGTAGGTTGCGCTGCCCGGGTTTTCCGGGTCGAATAGCCGTGTAAGCAAGGCGGTTTCAATGCGTACGCTTAATTCAAACGCTTGTTTAAATTATTCCGTCAGCTTTGACAACATCTTTTAGCGGCAGGCTGCTGCTGGTGTGGCATTACGACAACGGGAAGCATCATCTTCATGTCAGCTTTGCGAAAACTGCTGCAACGTGTCAGCCAAGGGCGTCACCACTTGTTGCAACGTCCCGGACTGCGTTGGCTGGAGCCGCTGCTGGATCAACCGGCGTGCTGGGCATTGAACCGGCGCAAAGTGGCACGCGGCGTTGCACTGGGGCTGGCTACCGGTTTGTTGCCCGGCCCGCCCAAACGGCTATCCACCTTGTTGTTGGCGTTCTGCCTGAAAGTGAATGTGCCGGCAGCCCTGCTGGCTACGTTGTACAGCAACCCGCTCACCATCCTGCCGCTTTATTTTCTGGCTTATTCCTGTGGACTGCTGTTACTGGGTGACCCCACTACAGGTACAATGAGCCAGCCTCCACTGTGGGAGAACCAGACCCTGTGGCAATGGGGCAGTCAGTTGCTGAACTGGTTGCTGCTGTTGGGCTGGCCGCTCTTGTTGGGCTTGTTGGTTCTGGGGCTGTTGTTGTCGGTGACTGGCTATGTGCTGGTAATGCTGGGATGGCGCTGGGTGGTCGTGCGTAACTGGAAGAAAAGAAAGGCAGCACGTGGATCTTGTTGAAAAGCAATTGCAGACAGCACTGGTGTACGAAGGAGGCTTTCTTCAAGTACACAAGGACAAGGTATTGCTGCCCGATGGTGCGGAGGCTAGTCGCGAGTACATCCTGCACCCTGGCGCGGTTGCCATTCTGGCGCTGACGGCAGACCGCCAGTTGGTACTGGAACGTCAATACCGTTACCCGGCCGGCCGCGTGTTTGTGGAAATTCCGGCTGGCAAGATAGACCCCAACGAAGCCCCGGCACTGACCGCCAGACGCGAACTACTGGAGGAAACCGGCTATCGTGCTGGCCGCTGGCTGCATCTGGGCACCGCGTATCCTTGCATTGGTTATTCCAACGAGCAGATCAGCTACTACCTGGCCGAGGATCTGGAACTGGGTGAGCGCGAACTGGATGAAGGCGAGTTTCTGGAAGTGTTCACCCTGCCACTGGAGCAGGTAATGCAGATGACACTGAGCGGTGAAATCTGCGACAGCAAGTCCATTGTCGGCCTGCATTGGCTGGCCGCCCATCTGGACGGGAGATTGCCTGGTGCCGCCGTTTGATCCCTACCATGAACGGCGTGGTGCGCGCCGCTTGCAGATGGGCTGCAAGGCACGCATCAAGTCCCTGCACACCGGTGAAACGCATTATGGCGAGTGTGTCGACTTGTCGGTAGATGGCATGGCCTTTCGCTGCTCCTACGTTCCCCAGCATGGCGAACGCCTGTCGGTGATTGTGCTGGCCCCTGCCGTGGGCGGTTTACCGGGCAAGCCGCTGGAGGCAGAAGTGGAAGTCAGGCGCTGCAACGAGGTAAAGCGCGGCCAGGTTTACGAGATTGGTACGCGCATCATCCTGCGCAAAAGCTGAAACAGCTGCTTACAAATTGATACATCTGTAAAAACCCCAGTACTTTTAGTCGGGGTTTTTTTATGTCTTTGATTTTAAAAGATAAAAATATTGCCATGCTAATGGGAAACGCTTTTTACAAAGTTTTTTCTTTAGTCATGATAAGAAAATTCACTATCTAATTCAGACACTTATATAAATTTTTTAGTGTTTTCAATTGTTTTATTGCTTTTGTTCTTGCTCTTCCCAGCATGTGCTATACCCAAAAAAAGAGAATCTGAAAGCCAGTCAGTACTCTAATTTTTGCAAGGGGACGGCGGGTGCATTGCGCACACCGTGTGGCCCTCTGCAACCAGCCAGGAGAGAGCCATGCACCCGGATATCTTGAGCCACTACGCCTCCCGTTACGACAAAACCCGTGAAGAGGAATACACCATCCAGGAATATCTGGAGATCTGCAAGCGTGATCCCTCTGCCTATGCCACCGCCTCCGAGCGCATGCTGGCGGCCATAGGCGAACCAGAGCTGGTGGATACCCGCCACGACCAGCGTTTGTCGCGTATTTTCTCCAATAAGGTCATCAAGGTTTACCCTGCCTTCCGTGAGTTTTACGGCACCGAAGAGGTGATCGAGCAGGTGGTGGCCTATTTCCGCCATGCCGCCCAGGGGTTGGAAGAGAAGAAACAGATTCTCTACCTGCTGGGGCCGGTGGGTGGTGGCAAGTCTTCCATTGCTGAAAAGCTGAAAGAGCTGATGGAGCAAGTGCCGTTCTATTGCCTGAAAGGCAGCCCACTGAACGAGTCGCCACTGGGCCTGTTCAATGTGGAAGAAGACGGTGCCATCCTGGAAGAAGAATTCGGCATTCCGCGCCGTTACCTCAAAACCATTCCCAGCCCGTGGGCGGTAAAACGTCTGCACGAGTTCAATGGTGATATCGGCCAGTTCAAGGTAGTGAAGCGCTATCCGTCGGTGCTGCGCCAGATTGCCGTGGCCAAGACTGAACCGGGTGACGAAAACAACCAGGACATCAGCTCGCTGGTGGGCAAGGTGGACATCCGCAAACTGGAGAAATATGCCCAGGACGACCCGGATGCCTACAGCTACTCCGGTGGCCTCTGCCTGGCCAACCAGGGCTTGCTGGAATTCGTGGAAATGTTCAAGGCCCCCATCAAGGTGCTGCACCCGCTGCTGACGGCCACCCAGGAAAGCAACTTCAAGGGCACGGAAGGTTTTGGCGCGATTCCGTTTGATGGCATCGTGCTGGCCCACTCCAATGAGTCGGAGTGGAAACAATTCCGCAACAACAAGAACAACGAGGCCTTCCTCGACCGTATTTACATCGTCAAGGTGCCGTACTGCCTGCGCGTGACCGAAGAGATCAAGATCTACGACAAGCTGATCCGCAACTCTTCGCTGGGCAATGCGCCGTGCGCACCGGGAACGCTGAAGATGATGGCCCAGTTTGCCATCCTGTCGCGCCTGAAAGAGCCGGAAAACTCCAGCCTGTTCAGCAAGATGCAGGTGTACGACGGTGATAACCTGAAAGACACCGACCCCAAGGCCAAATCGCTGCAGGAATACCGCGACTATGCCGGGGTGGACGAAGGCATGAACGGGCTTTCCACCCGCTTTGCCTACAAGATTTTGTCCAAGGTGTTCAACTTTGATAATCAGGAAGTAGCCGCCAACCCGGTGCATCTGTTGTATGTGCTGGAGCAGCAGGTGGAACGCGAGCAGTTCCCGGCCGAGCAGGAGCAGAAGTACCTGACTTTCCTGAAAGAGTATCTGGCACCGAAGTATGTCGAGTTCATCGGCAAGGAAATCCAGACAGCTTATCTGGAAAGCTACTCGGAATACGGGCAGAACATTTTCGACCGCTATGTCACCTTCGCCGACTACTGGATTCAGGACCAGGAATACCGCGATCAGGACACCGGCGAAATCTTCGACCGTACCTCGCTCAATGGCGAACTGGAGAAAATCGAAAAACCGGCCGGAATTTCCAATCCCAAGGACTTCCGCAACGAAATCGTCAACTTCGTGCTGCGGGCGCGGGCCAATAACGGTGGCAAGAACCCGACCTGGACCAGCTATGAAAAACTGCGCACGGTGATCGAGAAGAAGATGTTCTCCAATACCGAAGAGTTGCTGCCGGTGATTTCTTTCAATGCCAAGGCCAGCGTGGAAGATGCCAAGAAGCACGAAGACTTCGTCAACCGCATGGTGGAAAAGGGCTATACCGCCAAGCAGGTGCGCCTGTTGTGCGAATGGTATCTGCGGGTACGCAAGTCCTCCTGACCAAGCCGTGCTTGCCGGGTGCGTGCACCCGGCATAGCGGCACCAATTCTGGCCCGGCCTGTCTGAAAGGACAGGTCCGGCATGGCTTGGCGCAGGTAGGCCCCGTCAGGCCGCAGGAGACAACAGCGAGGTTGCCATGTCCCACATCATAGACAGACGCCTGAATGGCAAGAACAAGTCCGCGGTCAATCGCGAACGCTTCTTACGCCGCTTCAAGGCGCAAATCAAGGAAGCCGTCTCCCGTGCGGTAAAGGGACGCAGCATCACCGATATCGAGAGTGGCGAGAAAGTGTCCATTCCGGTCAAGGATATTTCCGAGCCGGTATTCCACCATGGCCAGGGCGGGGTGCGCGAACAAGTACATCCGGGCAATGAGGAGTTCATCCGTGGCGATCGCATCGCCCGTCCACAAGGTGGCGGCGGTGGAGGAGGTGGTGGCAAGGCGAGTCAGGATGGCGAGGGTGAGGACGATTTTGTCTTCGAACTGTCACGCGAAGAATTTCTCAATGTATTTTTTGATGACCTGGCACTGCCCAACCTGATCAAGACCCAACTGATGGGGGTGGAAGAGCTCAAGCAGGTACGCGCCGGTTACACCAATGACGGCACGCCGGCCAATATCAGCATCGTGCGTTCCCTGCGCGGTGCACTGGCGCGCCGGGTGGCCATGGCGGCACCGACGCTGGCCCGGCTGGGCGAGGCCGAGGAGGATCTGGATGCACTGCTGGAGTCGGACGACGAAAGCACGCAGGAAGTGCGCGAGCAACGCAAGCGCATTCATTTGCTGCGCGAAAAGCTGGGCAGCATTCCCTTCATCGACCCGTTCGACCTGCGTTACAACAACCGCATCCAGCAGCCCAAGCCCACCAGTCAGGCGGTGATGTTCTGCATCATGGACGTGTCCGGCTCGATGGACGAGCAGAAGAAGGACATGGCCAAGCGTTTTTTCATCCTGCTGTATCTGTTCTTGCAGCGTAACTACGACAAGATCGAAGTGGTGTTCATCCGTCATCACACCAGTGCGGTGGAAGTGAACGAAGAAGACTTTTTCCATTCGCGCGAAAGCGGCGGCACCGTGGTGTCTTCCGCGCTTAACCTGATGGCGGACATCGTCAAGAAACGCTACAGCAGCAGCGAGTGGAACATCTATGCCGCCCAGGCATCCGATGGTGACAACTGGGACAGCGATTCGGCCAATTGCGGTCGCATCATGGAAGAACAGCTGCTGCCTTACTGCCAGTATTTCGCCTACATCGAAATCACCGAAGGGGAGCCGCAAAACCTGTGGTACGAGTACCTCAAGGTCAAGGAGCGTCAGCGTCACTTTGCCATGCAGAAAATCCGCTCGGCCTCCGACATTTATCCGGTTTTCCGGGAGCTGTTCAAACGCCAGCCAGCCAACCGCGCATAAGCGCCATGGCTGTCAGCCAAGGGGAAAACAGCATGACACCCATTTCCACCGGGTCCGAATGGACCTTCGACCTGATTGACGAATACGACCGTGAAATCCGCAAGATTGCGGTGGATGAATTCAAGCTGGACGTGTATCCCAACCAGCTGGAGGTGATTACGGCCGAGCAGATGATGGATGCCTATTCCTCGGTGGGCATGCCGGTGAACTATCACCACTGGAGCTTTGGCAAGCATTTCGTTTCCACCGAAAAAAGCTACAAGCGTGGCCAGATGGGCCTCGCTTACGAAATTGTCATCAATTCCAGCCCCTGCATTGCCTATTTGATGGAAGAGAACTCCATGACCATGCAGGCGCTGGTGATTGCCCACGCTGCCTATGGCCACAACAGCTTCTTCAAGGGCAATTACCTGTTCCGGGCCTGGACCGACGCTTCAGCCATTGTCGACTATCTGGTGTTTGCCAAGTCCTACATCAGCAAATGCGAGGAGCGTTATGGCATTGACGCGGTAGAAGAGCTGCTGGATTCCTGCCATGCGCTGATGAATTACGGTGTGGACCGCTACAAGCGGCCACAGAAACTGTCGCTGGCCGAAGAGCAGGCGCGGCAGGAAGAGCGCGAACAATATCTGCAAATGCAGGTAAACGACTTGTGGCGCACCATCCCACGCCGTGACCGGGATGATGCCAATCGCGAACCACCGCGTTTTCCGTCCGAGCCGCAGGAAAACCTGCTGTACTTCATCGAAAAATCCGCGCCGCTGCTGGAACCATGGCAGCGCGAGCTGGTGCGCATCGTGCGCAAGGTGGCGCAGTATTTCTACCCGCAACGCCAGACCCAGGTCATGAACGAGGGCTGGGCGACGTTCTGGCACTACACCATACTCAACCGCCTGTATGAGAAAGGGCTGGTGACCGATGGTTTCATGATGGAGTTTCTGCAAAGTCACACCAATGTGGTGTACCAGCCGCCGGTGACTGCGCGCTGGTATAACGGCATCAATCCCTACGCACTGGGCTTTGCCATGTATCAGGACATCAAGCGTATTTGCGAAAACCCCACCGAGGAAGACAAGGCCTGGTTCCCGGACCTGGCCGGTACCGACTGGCGTACATCGCTTGAATTCGCCATGAAGAATTTCAAGGACGAGAGCTTCATCTCGCAATACCTGTCACCCAAGCTGATTCGCGAATTCCGTCTGTTTGCCATTCGTGATGACGACCACGAGGACAAGCTGGAAGTGTCGGCCATTCATGATGAAAACGGCTATCGCGACATTCGCAGCAAATTGGCCGAGCAATACAATCTTGGTTCGCGCGAGCCGAATATCCAGGTGTGGTCGGTGAATGTACGGGGGGATCGCAGCCTCACCCTGCGGCACACCATGCACAATCGCCGTCCGCTGGACGAAGGCAGTGCGCAGGAAGTGCTCAAGCATGTGGGGCGCTTGTGGGGCTTTGATGTGCGGCTGGAAAGCGCGGACAGCGATGGCAGCATCACCCAGCGCTTTGAAGTGAAATCCAATCTGGAGTTACAACGCCTGTAGCGCTCAGGCTCAGTCGGACGTGCGTGGTACAAAGGCCCGGACCTGTGCGTCCGGGCTCGTCAATTCGGCCAGCGCCACACCATAAATAGCTTCCAGTTGCTGTTTGTCCATCACCTCTGCCGTCTTGCCGCTGGCCACCGCAACGCCATCGCGTAGCAACAGGACGCGATCGGCATGGCGCAAGGCCAGGTTCAGGTCATGCATCACCGCCACAATCCCTATCCCCAGACTGCCGGCAATATGGTGCAGCCGTGCCACCATGGCATCGGCAATGGCAAAGTCCAGTGCCGAAGTGGCTTCATCCAGCAATAAATAGCGTTCCAGGCTGGAGGAAACCAGCAATTGCAGCAGTGCACGCGCCAGGTGCACACGCTGGGCTTCACCCCCGGACAGGCTGTCCAAAGTGCGATTCTGCAAACTGGCGGTATCACTCAATACCAGCACCTGTTGCCAGATACTGTCCGATACCATCGCGCGGGTCTGATACGCCCCGGTGGCAATCAGTTCGGACACCCGCCAGCCCGCAGGCAGGGCAGGGTGCTGCTCCACCACTGCCCGCTGACGCGCCAGACTGGCCGGGCCTTGACCTGTTAGCGGTTTACCAGCCAGCGATACCTGACCGCTATCCGGCTGGCGATAGCCGGACATCAGTTGCAACAAGCTGCTTTTACCGGCACCGTTGGGGCCAAGAATCACGCATAACTCTCCCGGCTGCGCCTGGAGTGACACCTGGCGAATGACGGTTTTGCCGCCCAGCTTCAGGCTGATGTCTTGCAATTCAAGCATGTTCGTCCTTGGCGTGACGCAGCAGCCACAGGAAAAATGGTGCGCCCAGCAGGCTGGTGATCACGCCAACTGGCAATTCTGCTGGTGCCAACAGGCTGCGGGCCAGCCAGTCAGCTCCCACCGTCAGCCAGGCACCAAATAGCGGCGCCGCCAGCATTAGCCGCCGCGCATCGCTGCCCAGCAGCAAACGCGCCAGATGAGGGGCCAGCAAGCCGACGAAGCCGATCATGCCGCAGCTGGCCACCACCACTCCGGCAGCAATCGAAGCCAGCAACACGATCAGCCAGCTACCGCGCCGTACATCAAAACCAAGATGAAACGCTGTCGCTTCGCCCAGTTGAAGAGCATTGAGCAAGTGCCAATGACGGAACAAACCCAGCCAGACCAGCGGAGTGGCCAGCAGCATCAGTCCCACCTGCTGCCATTGCGCACCGGCATAGCTGCCCATCAGCCAGAAAGTGACGCTGCGCAGCGCGCCATCGGGCAGGGTGGTAATCAGCAGGGTCAGCAGGCTGGCCAGCAAGGTGCTGATGGCAACGCCAGCCAGCAGCAAACGAGTACCACTGGCCTGGCCTGCCAGCGTACGCAGCAGGCACAATGCCAGCACACTGCCGGCAAAACCTGCCAGCGAAACAGCCATCAGTCCGGCATTCAGGCTGAGTGCAAGTGCAGCCACCAGTGCTGCGCCGCTGTAAATACCCAGCAGGCCGGGCTCGGCCAAGGGATTGCGAAAACGCGCTTGTACCGCACTGCCGGCACAGCCCAGCAGCATGCCGCTGCAGGCGGCCATCAACAGGCGCGGCAGGCGTAGTTGCCACAGTAACTGGCTTTCCAGCAGGGGTAGGGTGGATGGGTGCAGCAAGGCATACAGGCTGATGCCACTTCCGTGCAGCAAGCTGCCCAGCCCGGTCAGCAGCAAGGCAGCAAGCAAGAGCAGACAAACGTGCAGGGTGCGTGACATCGGGAAGGCATAAGGAAGGGCGTGAGAAGTGAAGCCTGCCGTGCAAGGCAGGCTTCTGGCGGGACTTAACGCAGACCCAGTACGTCTTGCATGTCGAACAGGCCGGACGGCTTTTCCGACAGCCACTTGGCCGCGCGTACCGCACCATTGGCAAAAGTGGCACGGCTGGACGCCTTGTGGGTGATTTCCACGCGTTCGCCCAAGGCGGCAAACAGCACGGTGTGATCGCCAACCACATCACCGGCCCGCACCGTGGCAAAACCGATGGTGTTGGGGTCGCGTTCGCCAGTCACCCCTTCACGGCCATAGACCGCACATTGCTTCAGGTCACGGCCCAGTGCGTCGGCAATCACTTCGCCCATGCGCAGGGCAGTGCCGGAGGGGGCATCCACCTTGAAGCGATGGTGGGCTTCGGTAATTTCGATGTCGTAGCCTTCGTTCAGCACACGGGCAGCCATGTCCAGCAGCTTGAAGGTGAGATTGACCCCGACGCTGAAGTTGGATGCAAACACGATGCCGATCTTTTCACTGGCAGCCTTGATGGCAGCCTTGCCTGCATCATCAAAACCCGTTGTGCCGATAATCATCTGCACGCCGTGCTGCTGGCAGTGTTGCAGGTAGTCCAGCGTGGCTTCGGGACGGGTGAAGTCGATCACCACGTCGGCACCCGCCAGGGCAGCGGCAAAATCACTGGCAATCTTCACGCCGGTCTGCTGGCCGATAAACAATCCGGCATCCTGACCGATGAAGTCGGAACCGGCACGGTCAATGGCGGCATGCAGACGGGCACCGGGCGTGGCAAGAACGGATTCGATCAGCGTGCGGCCCATGCGGCCGGCAGCGCCGACAATGACGATATTCAATTCACTCATTGTTTTACGGTTTCCTGGGCAGGAACGGAGGCATCAGGCGGTAGTACGGCCCGCTCGGCCGCTTGTGCCGTGCCTTCTACCCGTACCATGGTGTCGCCTTCAAAGAACACGGTCAGCAGCTTCTTGTCCACCAGCTTGCCTTGCTTGGTATCCTGGTAAGGATAGTCCCAGCGGTTGCTGTGGAAAGGGTCGCTAAGCAGAGGTGTGCCCAGCAGGAAACGTACCTGCGAGCGGGTCATGCCAGGCTTGAGTTTTGCCACGGCGTCTTCCGTGACATAGTTGCCCTGCTGGATTTCCATTTTGTAAGGGCTAATCCAGTGAAGGGGATTCATGGAGGTGCAGCCAGCGAGGGCAAGGATGGCAGCAATGATCAGGGCGCGCATGAGACTCCGATGAGCTGAGTATTATTTAAAGGCGATGTTAGGCAAAGCCGCAAAAAGGCTTTATCATGCTTCAAAAATCGACCCAATTTATATCACGATGAGCAAAGCCAGTCACCTTAAAGATATCGGCCTGAAGGCTACCGGCCCACGTCTGAAAATTCTCGACCTGTTCGAGCTGAGCGATGATCGCCACATGTCTGCCGAGGATGTCTATCGCAAATTGCTGGCCGAGAACATCGATATCGGCCTGGCCACCATTTACCGTGTTCTGACGCAGTTTGAACAGGCCGGTATTCTGGTGCGTCACCATTTCGAGTCCGGCAAGGCGGTTTACGAACTGAACCAGGGCGGCCATCACGACCACATGGTGTGCGTGAAGTGCGGCAGCGTGATGGAATTCTTCGACCCGGAAATCGAAGCACTGCAGGATCGTATTGCCGAACAGCACGGCTTCCGTATTGCAGAGCATGCGCTGTACCTGTACGGCGAATGTGTCGATTGCCAGGGTAAATCCGGCGCCAAAACCAAGTAATGATTCCCTGGCTTGGCCAAGAACTGGTATTCCCCCCGGTTCGCACTGCACTGGCCGAGCCGGATGGCCTGCTGGCTGCCGGAGGCGATTTGTCTCCCGCGCGGCTGCTGCTGGGCTACTCACAGGGCATCTTCCCCTGGTTCTCCGAGGGAGAGCCCATCCTGTGGTGGTCGCCTTCCCGCCGCATGGTTCTGTTTCCCGCGCGACTGCATGTCCGGCGTTCCCTGGATAAGGTACTGCGTAACCGTTCCTATCGTGTCACCATCGATACGGCTTTCAGACAGGTGATTGAAGCCTGTGCTGCGCCACGTGCTGGTGCGGCCGGAACCTGGATCATCCCGCCCATGGTGGATGCCTACTGCCGGTTGCATGCGCTAGGTGCTGCCCATTCCTTTGAAGTGTGGATGGATGGTGAGCTTGCCGGTGGCTTGTATGGCGTCGGACTGGGGCGGATGTTTTACGGTGAGTCGATGTTTTCGCACCGTACCGATGCTTCCAAAATTGCTTTTGTCCATATGGCACGTCATCTGGCGTGTCATGGGGTGGAGATGATTGATTGCCAGATGCACACCCCGCATCTGGAAAGTCTGGGTGCAATGCTGATTCCAAGAACGCAATTTCTTGCTAAGCTGAAGCAAAGTACGCTTGAGCCCCAGGCGGACAGCATGTGGACCTATCGTTTCGACAATGAGCCATCGTGATGACCCGCAAGCGGTTGCCATTCATTTCTATGCCACCGCACCTTACCCTTGCAGCTATCTGGATGGACGACAGGCGCGTTCACAGGTAGCTATTCCAGCTGAAGCCATTGATGCTGCGGTATATAGCCAGTTGGTGAAACTGGGTTTTCGCCGCAGCGGTTTGTATACCTACCGCCCGTATTGCGACAGCTGCCAGTCTTGCGTACCCGTGCGCCTGCCAGTGGCGGAGTTCAGCCCAAACCGCAGTCAGCGCCGTAGCTGGCAGCGCTTGCGGGCCATGGAAGTCAGCCTGTTGCCGCTGGAATACCGCGACGACCACTACCAGCTTTATCACCGTTACCAGCAATCCCGCCATGCTGGTGGCGGCATGGCCGAAGACAATGTCCAGCAATATTCGGAGTTCATTCTCAAAAGTGGTGTGGACAGCATGCTGGCCGAGTTTCGTCTGGGTGGTGCACTGAAGATGGTCAGCCTGATTGATAGGCTGGGGGATGGCCTGTCGGCGGTATACACTTTTTATGAGCCGGAAGATGCCAAGGCCAGCTATGGCGTGTTCAATGTGTTGTGGCAAGTAGAGCTAGCCCGTGCATGGGGGCTACCTTATCTGTACCTGGGCTACTGGATAGGGGAATGCCGCAAGATGGCTTACAAATCCCAATACCGGCCACTGGAGCAACTGCGTGATGGCCGCTGGATACTCATGCAGCAGCCAGATGCTGCTTGAGCAGGCAAAAACAAAAACAGGCTGAAAATGTCAGCCTGTTTCTTATTGCAAAGGGATGAATCAGTACGGAACAACGCGGTCATTACCACCACCGGTGAGTACGCGAACACGCTGGCCGGCTGCCAGCGGGATGTCGGCATCCTGCACGATGGAAATCAGGCGGCCGCTGCCATCCAACTTGACGGTGACTTCCAGTGCACTCTTGGTGCCCAGGCTACGTTGGGCTGCCTGGGTGCCAAAACCACCGGCCAGCGCGCCGACAATGCCACCGGCAATCGAACCACGGCCACCGCCCAGCTCGCTGCCAGCCAGACCGCCCAGGGCGGCGCCACCCAGCGTCAGCAGTTCGTTGTTCTTGCCTTCCATCTTGACATTATTCACCGAAACCACAGTGCCCAGCTCTACGGTTTGAGCGCGGCGCATCTGCCCTTGTGAATAAACCGCAGCAGAGTCGGAAGTGGCGCAGCCAGCCAGCAGGCCGAGCGAGAGGCTGCCCAGCAAGGCCAATCGGGTCAGTTTGTAGAACATATCAGCTCCTCGAAATCAGTTTCGGGTTTGTTGTTGCAAGTGACGGGCAATCGCCTGGCTGCATTGGCTGATCAGCGGCGGTCCCTGGTAAATCAGGCCGCTGTACAGCTGCACCAGCGTAGCGCCGGCTTGCAGTTTTTCCACGGCATCTGCACCACTGCAAATGCCACCAACACCTATGATGGGCAAGCTGCCATCCAGTTCACGCGCCAGCTTGCGGATCAGTTGCGTCGAGCGCTCCCGCACCGGAGCGCCAGACAGGCCACCGGCCTCATCTTGCAGCGGATGACCGGCAATTTCCACCCGTGACAGCGTGGTATTGGTGGCAATCACGCCATCAATCTTGTTGACGGTCAGCAGGCGGGCAATGTCGGCAATCTGTTCATCGTCCAGGTCTGGCGCAATCTTGACTGCCAGCGGCACATAGCGGCCATGCTGATCTGCCAGTTGCTGCTGGCGGGTTTTCAGGGCCGACAGCAGGCGGGATAGTTCATCCCCCTGTTGCAGCTGGCGCAGGTTTTTGGTGTTGGGCGAAGAAATATTGACTGTGATGTAACTGGCATAGGCATACACCTTGTCCAGGCAGATCAGGTAGTCGTCCACCGCGTTTTCAATCGGGGTGACGGCGTTCTTGCCGATGTTGATGCCCAGCACACCATTGAAATGGCAGTTGCGCACATTGTTCAGCAGGACATCGACGCCACGGTTGTTGAAACCCATGCGATTGATGATGCCCTGGTGTTCCGGCACGCGGAACAGGCGCGGTTTGGGGTTGCCATCTTGCGGGCGGGGTGTGATGGTGCCGATTTCCAGAAAGCCGAAGCCCAGTGCCGCCAGTGCATCAATGTGGTCACCATTCTTGTCCAGTCCGGCTGCCAGCCCGACCGCATTGGGAAAGGTCAGCCCCATGGCCTTGACCGGTGCGCGCGTGGCAGCTGGTGTGGCCAGTGAGAGCAGACGCAGCTGATGTGCCTTGTCCAGCAGGTGCAGGGTGTGTTCGTGGGCGGTTTCTGCGTCAAATCTGAACAGCAGAGGGCGCAGAAGGGGGTAAAGCATCGGCGTCTCCGGAGTGAATATGGCCGCTAGTATAACCGGGGCGGCCGGTGAAACCGAAGTTTTGACGGTCGGCAGGCTGGCTGACCGTCAGAATGGTTGATCAGAGTATCTGGCAGGCGTCGGCAAAATCAAAGCGCGGGGAGCGCGGGTGCAGCTTGCCGGCTTCACCATAGCCCAGGTTGATCAAGAAGTTGGATTTGAACCGTCCGTCGAGGAAAAAGGCCTTATCCACACCGGCATTGTCAAAGCCGGACATCGGGCCGCAGTCCAGTCCCAGCGAGCGCGCGGCCATGATCAGGTAAGCGCCTTGCAGGCTGCTGTTGCGTGCTGCAGTGGCTTCAATGGCGGCCGCATTGCCTTCAAACCAGCTCTTGGCATCGGCATGCGGGTACAGGCGCGGCAGATGCTCGTAAAACTGCATGTCTTGCGCCACGATCACGCAAACCGGTGCGCTGAGGGTTTTCTCCACATTGCCCTCCATCAGGAAGGGACGCAGTTTTTCCTTGGCGTCGGTGCTCTTGAGAAAGACGAAGCGGGCGGGAGAGGCATTGGCGCTGGTCGGGCACTGCTTTAGCAGGTCGAATAGCTGGTGCAGGGTTTCATTACTCACGGCACGGTTTTGCCAGTGGCTGTGGGTGCGGGCATTGTAAAACAGTTGTTCCAGTGCGGTGGTGGAAAGCGGGGTGGTCATGGTCTCCTCCTGACAGGCTTTTTTTCTGGGCTAGTGATTATTTTTCCGGCGGCGTTGCGACGGGTGTCGGGGTGGTTGATGGTTGCGATGGCATCACTTCTGCTTCGTTCTGGTCTTCGGCCAGTACGGTGATGGACACGCGACGATTGGTGGCCCGGCCATCCGGGGTGGCATTGTCGGCTACCGGCAGGTTTTCACCACGGCCAACCGCAACCAGACGTGAAGGATTGATGCCGCTTTCCTGGAACAGGCGCACCACGCTGCCCGCGCGCGCGGCAGACAGTTCCCAGTTGGAAGGGTAGGTGGAGGTCTTGATCGGTACGTTGTCGGTGAAGCCTTCCACCCTGATCTGGTTGTCCACCTTGGACAGCAAGGCAGCCATACCGGCCATGATTTGCCGCGACTGATCATTGGGTGAGGCCTGACCTACCGGAAAGAGGGCGGTGTCGCGGATGTCTACGGTAACGCCTTTGGGGCTTTGGGTAATGTTGACTTGCCCGCCCTTGACCAGCGGGTCCATCACCTTGGCCAGGTCCGCCGCCAGTGAGCCCTGCTTGGAGGCCGGGTCGATGTGGTGGTCTCCCTTCACTGCCTTGGCAATCGGCTTGGTGTCGGGAATCTCAATCATGGTATTGGCCCCGCCTGTGGGCGGGGTGGTCTGGATATTCACTGTCGAGCCACTACGAAAGGCATCGACAATAGCGGAGGACAGCACGCGGTATTTGCCTTCGTTGACCGAGGAAATGGCATACATCACCACGAAAAAGGCAAACAAGAGGGTAATGAAGTCGGCATAGGAAACCAGCCAACGTTCGTGGTTCTCGTGCTCTTCTTCCTGCCGGCGTCGTCTGCGTGCCATCAGATGCTCCGTGACGGTAAGTGGGTCAGAACAGGCGGGTGTTGAACAGGCTGCGTACGCCGCCGGCAAATTCCACGCCGATCTTGCGTGCAACCCGGCTGGACAAGTCATCCTGCTGCGTGTAGTCCACCGTCTTTTCCGCCTTGATCACGTCGCGTGCCACCGAGCGGGTGCTACCCAGCCCATCGGCCAATCCCAGCGGAATGCCTTTTTCACCAATCCATACCATGCCGGAAAACAGCTGCGGGTCATTCTTGAGGCGGTTGCCGCGTCCGTCCTTGACCGCCTTGATGAATTGCTGATGGATGTCATCCAGCAACTGCTGGCGAATGGCTTCCTGTTTGGGATTGGTCGGGGAGAAGGGATCGCCCATCGCCTTGTTTTCACCGGCGGTTTTCAGGCGGCGCTCCACGCCCAGCTTGTCCATCAGGCCGGTAAAACCAAAACCGTCCGACAATACGCCGATAGAGCCGATGATGCTGGCCTTGTCGACAAAAATCTTGTCGGCAGCGGCGGCAATGTAATAGCAACCGGAAGCGCACACTTCCTGCACCGTGACATACACCGGAATGGCCGGATGCTGCTTTTTCAGGCGACGGATTTCGTCATAGGCCATACCGGACAATACCGGGCTGCCACCAGGGCTGTTGGCCTCGATGATGATGCCGCGCGTGCCACTGTCTTTGTAGGCGTCTTCCAGCGCGGCGGTCAGTTTTTCCGCGGTATTGCTCTCGCTGTCGATCACGCCTTCCAGGCTGATGACGGCGGTGTGGCCGCTACCGGTAAGGGCTTCGGCCGATTTGTCTTCATTGCGCAGGAAGGCGGTGGCCAGCAGGCCGCCAATAATGCCCAGCCACACCAGGCGGAAAAAGATTTTCCAGCGTCGGGCGCGGCGTTGTTCCACCAGGGCCGCCATGGCCAGTTTTTCCACCAGTTGACGTTCCCAGTTCGGAGTGTCGTTCATTGCAGTTGCCTTGATTGCGAATGTCGGCAGTCTAACAAAAAATCAGTCTGGCATGATATTCAGCCACACTTTGCCATCTGCTTCAGATAAAGGCAGGGCTTGCAGGCTTTGCCCGCGGCAGGGGCCGCCGACGCAACGGCCATTATTGGGCAGGTAGAGCGCGCCATGCATGCTGCATACCAGGTATTGGCCGGAGAGATCAAACACATTGCCGTCTTGCAGGTCCAGCTCGATCGGAATGTGACGGCAGGCATTGACATAGCCATACACCCTGCCTTGGTAGCGCAGGGCGATGGCGGACTGCGACTTGCCATCCGGGCCGGTGATTTCAAAGCGTACTGCCCGGTCGCTATCGCGCAGCGCGCTACTGTCGCAGATCAGCCGAGTCGTGTCAGCAGCCATTGCTGCAACTCCGCAAAACTGTGGACGATGGTTTGTGGCTGGCAGTCCTGCAACAGCTTCACGTCGTGTGCGCCGTAACTCACGCCCACGCCATGCGCACGGGCATTCAGCGCCATGTTCAGGTCGTGGCTGGTGTCGCCTATCATCACGGTGCGCGCCAGCTCCACACCCAGTTCGTCACTGATTTCCTGCAGCATGGCCGGATGCGGTTTGGAATGGCATTCGTCCACGGTGCGGGTGGCATCAAACAAAGGTCCCAGGCCCGTTTCCGCCAGCAGGCGATTCAGGCCCACCCGGCTGTTACCGGTGGCCACTGCCATGAATACACCGCGCTCGCGCAAGGCATGCAGACCTTCACGCACGCCATCAAACAGTGTCACGCCATCGTCACTGCTGCGGTAATGGCGGATGAAACATTCGGTCAGCGCCTTGTGCTGGGCATCGTCCAGGCCGGGGCAGGCCATGTGCAGGGCCTGGTCCAGCCGCAGACCAATCACATGACTGGCAGCCTGGCGGTCTGGCACCGGCAGGCCCAGTTCGCGGCAGGCATTCTGGATGGAGTGGGTGATATGCGCGGTGGAGTCCATCAGCGTACCGTCCCAGTCGAATACCAGCAGATCGTAAATGCGTGCCATCAGCGCCTCAGTTTCTGCAAGAAGCCTTCCAGCTCGGCTGGCAGTGGTGCTTCCAGCTTGAGCGGCTCGCCGGTCAGCGGGTGGGGTAGGGTCAGGCTGCGTGCGTGCAGGAACATGCGCTTGAGGCCGCTGCGCGCCAGTTCCTTGTTGAGCGCAAAGTCACCGTATTTTTCATCACCGGCAATCGGGCAGCCGCTGGCCTGCATGTGCACGCGGATCTGATGGGTACGGCCGGTGCGCAGATGAGCCTCTACCAGCGTGAAGTCGGCAAAGCGTTCCACAATGCTGAAGTTGGTATGGGCAAACTGGCCGTCGTCGCCTTCGGCTACCTTGACCCGGCGCTCGCCGTCGGCGGTATGGAACTTGAACAAGGGCAGCTTGACGGCTTTCTTGCTGGAATCCCATTGGCCAATGCCCAGTGCCAGGTAACGTTTGTCCGGCACATTGGCACGCATCATGTCATGCAGCTTCACCAGCGCCGAGCGCTTCTTGGCCAGCATCAGCAGGCCAGAGGTTTCCCGGTCCAGTCGGTGTACCAGCTCCAGGTATTTCCAGTCCGGATGCGCCTTGCGCAATTGTTCGATCACACCAAAGGACACGCCGCTGCCGCCATGTACGGCTACGCCGGCGGGCTTGTCGATCACCAGCAGGGCATTGTCTTCGTACACCACCGGAAAGCTGCCGGGCGGCACGTCATTGACCGGACGCTCGGCCAGGCGGATGGGCGGAATGCGGATGATGTCGCCCGCCTGAATGCGATAGGAAGCGTCGCTGCGCCCCTTGTTCACCCGGACTTCGCCCGAGCGCAGAATGCGGTAAATATGGCTTTTTGGTACGCCTTTGAGAATGCGTACCAGAAAGTTGTCCAGCCGCTGGCCGGAATCTCCCTCGTCCACGTCAAGAAACGTGACGGAGTCTTTGCGAATGTCAGTCATATTGCTTATACTTCGTGCGCTCGACCGCACATTTCAGTGCGATGACAGCGTTCCGGAAAGCCATGGTCACAGGCAGTATTGCCGCGTGATGCTGCTGCGGGAAAGTGAACCGGCCGGCAGGGTAATGACCCTGACCTGATGCCGCGTCAACCGGCCGCAGCCAAGGTTAACTCGCTCACCAAAAAGCAGCGATGGTAATGCATTTAGTCGCATAACGCACTCACCAGTATTCCATTTCCTGATGCAAAGCCAGTCAGGAGATATTGCAGCAAAGTTTGACCCGGCACGATGCTCTCCAGTTTGTCCAGGCTGCCCGTGATGGCAACCCGGAAGAAAATATCCGTTGCGCTAATGCGCTCAAACCCCCGGGCTCGTGTGAAATTACGTCAGGAAGTAGGCTTGATATCTCGGTTGTAATGATCTTTATACCAACACTTCTTTCGGAAAGCGCCCATCACTAGTCTCTGGGCCGTCAAATACTGGCTGCATCCCTTGCGTGAGTGCCTGCGCAGGGAATGTTTATGAAACGCATGTTGTTTAATGCAACGCAGGCTGAAGAGCTGCGCGTTGCCATCGTCGACGGGCAAAAGCTCGTTGACCTCGATATCGAAACCGTTGGCAAGGAACAGCGCAAGGGGAATATCTACAAAGGTATCATCACCCGTATCGAGCCTTCGCTCGAAGCGTGCTTTGTCGATTACGGCACCGAACGTCACGGCTTTCTGCCGTTCAAGGAAGTATCCCGTTCCTATTTCCAGGGCTATGACGGCGGCCGTCCGCGCATTCAGGACGTGCTGCGCGAAGGCATGGAAGTGGTTGTTCAGGTAGAAAAGGACGAGCGTGGCAACAAGGGTGCCGCCCTCACTACCTATATCAGCCTGGCTGGCCGTTACCTGGTTCTGATGCCGAACAACCCGCGTGGTGGTGGCGTATCGCGCCGCATCGAGGGTGAAGAGCGTCAGGAGCTGAAAGACCTGCTCGCCCAG
The DNA here is from genome assembly GCF_013391415.1 of Aquitalea sp. LB_tupeE. Lineage (GTDB taxonomy): Bacteria > Pseudomonadota > Gammaproteobacteria > Burkholderiales > Chromobacteriaceae > Aquitalea. The sequence continues at coordinate 2,712 of NZ_JACAXB010000007.1, read as the reverse complement.
CTGGAAGTTCCCAATGGCATGAGCCTGATTGCCCGTACCGCCGGTATTGGCCGCAATCTGGAAGAATTGCAATGGGACATGGGTTACCTGATGCAGCTGTGGCGCGCCATTGAAGGTGCGGCCGGCTCGCAAAGCGCGCCTTTCCTGATTCTGCAGGAAGGCAGCCTGGTGATTCGTGCTATCCGTGACTACTACCATCCGGACATCGGCGAAATCCTGATCGATACCGACGAAATCTACGAACAGGCCCGCCAGTTCATGAGTCACGTGATGCCGAACATGGTGCATCGCGTGAAGCTGTACAAGGATCACGTACCGCTGTTCTCCCGCTTCCAGATCGAACACCAGATCGAAACCGCCTTCTCGCGCAGCGTGCAGCTGCCGTCCGGTGGTGCCATCGTGATCGACCACACCGAAGCGCTGGTCTCCATCGACGTCAACTCCGCCCGCTCCACCAAGGGTGCCGACATTGAGGAAACCGCCCTGCGCACCAACGTTGAAGCCGCCGAAGAAATCGCCCGCCAGCTGCGTCTGCGCGACCTGGGCGGTCTGATCGTGATCGACTTCATCGACATGGAAAACCCGAAAAACCAGCGCGAAGTGGAAAACAAGCTGCGCGATGTGTTGAAGCACGACCGCGCCCGCGTACAAATGGGCAAGCTGTCCCGCTTCGGCCTGCTGGAACTGTCGCGTCAGCGTCTGCAGCCGTCGCTGGGTGAAACCAGCCACGAACCTTGCCCGCGCTGCCATGGCATCGGCTTCATCCGTGGTACCGAATCCTCCGCACTGCACATCCTGCGCATCATCCAGGAAGAGGCCATGAAGGAAAACACCGGTGCGGTTCACGCCCAGGTGCCGGTTGATGTTGCCACCTTCCTGCTGAACGAAAAACGTGCCGAAATCCACTCCATCGAAGAACGTCTGGACGTGGATGTGGTGCTGATTCCGAACATCCATCTGGAAACCCCGCATTACAAGATCGCCCGTATCCGTCACGACGATCTGGCCGAGCTGGGCGATGGCCCGAGCTATCTGCGCGTGGAAGTGCAGGAAGAAGACATTATCACCAACTTCGGTCAGGAAAAGCCCAAGGCCGAACGTCAGGAAGCCGCCGTCAAAGGCATTACCCCGCAGCAACCTGCGCCGGTATCGACCCAGCCTGCTCCGGTGGCCGCACCGGTCGTTGCCGAGCAGGGCGTGGTCAGCCGCTTCTTCGGCTGGGTGAAGAGCCTGTTTGCCGAACCGGAAGCTGCACCGCAGGAAACCGAGAAGAAAAAACCGGCCAGCACCGGCCAGCGCGAAGGTCAGCGCAATGGCAACCGCCAGCGCAATAACGAGCGTCGTCCGGGCAGCCAGGCACGCCGTGATCATCACGATCGCCGTCTGGGTGAAGAGGCCGGCAAGCGCCCGACCGAAGCACGTGCCGATGGTGAACGCCAGGATGGCCGTCGTCAGCGCAGTGAGCGCGGTGACCGTCAAGAGCGTCCGGAACGCGTAGAACGTCCGGAACGTACCGAGCGTACCGAGCGTACCGAACGCGCAGAGCGCCCGGAACGTGCTGAGCGCAGCGAGCAACCGCAACGCGAACCGCGCCAGCGCCGTGAACGCGAGCCGCGTGAAAACCGTGAAGCGCGTGAGCAGAATGCTCGTCCCCAGACTGAAGAACGTAGCGAACAAGCTGCACCGCAGGCCGCCGAGAAACCGTCCCGTCGCCGCCAGCAGGCTGAGCGCAATGAAGCCGACAAGCCGCAGGCTGCCGCACAGGAAGAACTGAACCTGAACAGCGCCGAAGGCGTGGAGGCCGCCGCAGAGTCTGCTGAACAGCAAGAGCGTGCCGAACGCGGTCGTCGCCGTCGTGGCCGTCGTGACCGTCGTCGTGACAATGTCGAAGGTGATAACACTGCTCAGGTGGCAGAGGCCGCCGCAGGCGATGTGACTGCCGAAGTGGCTGTTGCCGGCGTGGCTGCCGCCGCTGCTGTTGCGGTGGTTGCCGAAGCGGTCACCCAGCCGGCTGCAGAAGCTGCCGTTGCAGTGGACGCGGTGGAAGTTGCCGCAGCCCCGGTCGAGGTAGCGCAAGAAGTTGTTGCTCTGGTGGCTGCACCGGTTGAGACGGTCGCTGTTGAAGCCGCGCCGGTTGAAGCCGCATCCGAACCGGTAGTGCAGGCAGAGCATGTGGTGGTAGCCGAGGTGGCTGAACCTGCAGCAGTTGTTGTTACCGAAGCTGCTGTGGCTGTCGAGACTGTGGAAGTTGCCGAAGTGGCCGCGCCGCTGGAGCAGGTCAGCACCGTGGTAGAAACCACGCTTGAGCAGGCCGAGGTGGTGGTTGCCGCCGAACCGGCACCTGCCGAACATCCTGCTGCTGCGCAAGTTGAAGAAGTTGCCGTGATTGAGCCGGTGGCAGTGGCACCGGTGGTCGTGGAAACTGCCGTTACGGCCCAGCCCAAGATCGAAGCCGAGTTGCCGGCTGATCTGGGTGGTCTGGTGATGGTTGCCACCAAGGCGGTGTCTGAAGTCGTGGTGCCGCAGGTTGAAGTGCCTGCAGGTCCGCGTCGTCTTGACGTGGTACGTCAGACTGAAGAGCAGCCGGTAGTGGTTGAACTCAAGCAGGTGGAAACCCGCAATAGCTGATGCCGTGAAAGGCCCCTGCAAAAACTACGTGCAGGGGCTTGACGGTTTCGCAATGAGTTTATAGAATAGCTTTCTCTTTAGGCG
>NZ_JACAXB010000006.1 GCF_013391415.1 Aquitalea sp. LB_tupeE | reverse complement strand
CAAGGCTGCATTGCCTAAAATGAATTTGCGTTGCTGCAATTTTGCTGCACTTAGTGAGGTAAATGGCGGTAAGTCGCAGGAAGTGCGGGTAGGTTAAGTTGCTGATTTTTATTGGTTTTCTGATGAGGTTTCAGTCTGGGCAAGGCCCGTTAAATGGACTGTTAATCCGCAGGTCGCAGGTTCGAGCCCTGCTCGGGGAGCCAACAGATTCAAACAGAAGCCCACCTACACGGTGGGCTTTTTGTTTTCCTATTTGGCCTGCCATATGATGCCGAATTGTATTGGCACCCCTATGTCAGGGCATTGTGCTCGATGATGCATAGCTGAAGAAAGCATCCACCGGCAGTGGTTTGCTGTAGTAGTAGCCTTGGCCAATATCGCAGCCGGCATCACGCAAAAACGCGGCTACCGCCTCACTTTCAATTCCCTCTGCAACGACGGTCAGTCCCAGGTTATGGGCCAGCTGGATGGTGGATTTCACAATGGCGATGCAGCTTTTTTCACTTGTCAGGTTGGTGACGAAACTCTGGTCTATCTTCAGTTCGTTGACCCGCAGGTCCTTCAGGTAGGACAGCGATGAATAACCCGTCCCGAAGTCGTCAATCGATTGCCGGAAGCCCATCCTGTGCAATTGATCCACCGTCATCATGAATTGGTCTGGTGAGTCGGAAAACGAACACTCGGTAATCTCCAGCACAATGTTTTCAGCAGGGATGGCATGAAAGGCCAACAAGTGGCGCAGGTCTGAAATCAGCTCGGGGTCGGCCAGATTGCGCGCTGACAGATTGACTGAAAAGAGCAGATCCATGCCGGCCTGCCGCCATTGTGCCGTTTGGCGGAAAAACTCGGACAGCAGCCATTTGGTGAATGGCTTGATCAGGCCAGAACTTTCGGCAACCGGAATGAACTCGGCCGGGGAAATATACTGCCCGCTACCGGTACGCCAGCGCGCCAGTGCTTCCGCGCCCACCAGCCTGCCGGTTTTCAGGTCGATCTGTGGTTGGAAATGCAGGCTGAGTTCCTGATTGCTCAGTGCATGGCGTAGCTGACCGAACAAAAGGTTACGCCGGACAAATTGCTGATTCAGCTCCTCGTTGTAAATGGATATGTCCAGCTTGTTGGCACGGCCGTGCAGCATGGCTTGCTCGGCCTTCAGCCACATATCGGCAGTGGTTTGGGCATGCTGCGGGTAGAGTGCAATGCCGATGCTGTTTTCGATGTGGATGGGGTAGTTGTCCACCTGATAGCTCAGTGCGATATCTGAGACCGCTTCTGCCAGCTTGCACGGCTTGGTATTTTGTAGTTCGGTCTGGTAGAAGAAACCGAATTCGTCACGTCGCAGCCGTCCCAGATAACCAATCTTGCCGTAACGTTCCTGTAGCGAGTGGGCAATGGATTCCATCAGCAAATCGCCGCCACGTTCGCCCAGGATATTGGATATTTCAAACAGCCGCTCCAGCCGCAGGTCAATCACCACAATAGCTTCCTGAGCCGTATTGCATTGTGCGATGGCCTCCTCCAGCAGTACGATCAGCCGATTGCGATTAGGCAAGCCGGTGACTTCATCATGCTGCGCCAGGAATTGCAGCTGATCCAGATAGGCGCGTGCACGGGCGGTATTGGTTTCCACCTTGTCATGCAGCATTTCTTCAAAGCGGGCTCGCACCAGATTGAATGCCGCGGCCATGGTGGAGTAAAACAGCAATGCCGGAATCATCTGGCCCACATAAGCATCCGGGTAATGCCAGGCATGCGGCAGATTGCCAAGCAGCTTTACCGCCAGCCAGCATACCGCCACCCAGGCCAGGCAATACAACCAGCCAAGGCGTTGCCCCTTGATGAAAAAAGCCAGAAATGGGTAAGTGAATACCCACAACACGCCGCTTCCTTCCAGTCCGCCATACACAATCAGGGCACTGGATATGAAAATGCCGTACCACAGGATAAGGGATTCAGCCCAGCCTATGGCACGGTCGGTATTCAGCAGCAGGAATGCAGGAAGCAAGAAAAGGACCGCAACGGTGATCTCTGCTTGCGCCAGTTCTTCAAAGTGAAACTGGAAATAGTTGATTAGCGCAAAAATCAGGGTTACGGGTAATGCCAGTGCAATGGCAATCACGGCCTGCTTGCGTCTCTCTTCCGTTGTGCTGACTGGCTGTACATTCAAGCCTAGCAGCGAGCACACGGTACGAAGCACTGCACCATAGGTGATGAGTGCTCTGGCAGTTCTGGTCATGATTTCCCCGATCGCATCGACCAATCACGCTAACAGCGCCAGACAATCCTCATGAACTTCCCTGCCTTGGCTGTTTTGTATATGTCAGGTGGAGTGATGGAGTTGCGGGCAAACAGAACCTTGAAAATTGCGTGACGTTGCAGTTGCAAACCAATCAGCCCATGTACACTTTTATAGCAAAAATAGACAAACTCGGAGCAGCTGAACCGATGAAATGTCTTGACATCATCAAATTGAAAGTCATACGCACTACCGATGCGGCTTAGTGCAGCATGGCGCGCTGCGCTCACCACATCGGCCACATTTACTACTAAACCTTGCTGTAATTGCTGGTTTATAGCGGACTCAAATTCATTCAAGGCGGCCATTCCGGGCAGGAACTTGGCCAGACTGCCACTCTTTTTTTGCAATGGGCCTTGCAAACGGATAACGCACAGATAATCACAGCGGGTGAAGGTCAGAATATCTTCCACAAAGACACCGCGTGACATGGAATGAATCACCATTTGTCGTCCGGTCTGAAAGTAGGCCGGGTCATGTCTGACCGCTTCTTTTTCTGCCTCACTGGCTTCTGCCCAGCCTGCATTGCCGGTGGCTACTTTGAGTTCACTGGCGGCCAGTTTGCGGTCTGCCTCGGTCAGTTCGCCCACATACAATGCGGCATGGGAATAAAACTGCGCGTCATTGCCGCTATTGCCCGCCATATTGATAAAGGCACCATCAATGAAATGGTCAAAACCCCTGAGCAGAATATCGCCCGGCTGTAACGGCAGGCCATCCTGCCCGCCTTCTAGCAGATTGCGAATGGCCCGCGCATCAATCTTGTAACCGCCTGGGTCTTCCTGCACGCAGTAAGCCATGCGGATTGGCCCGCTACGCAAGCTGGCGTATTTCAATGTTCCTATCCAGTTGATGAGGCGATCTATCAGGAAATTACTCAAGCCTTTCCAACCGCCATATTGCGGATTGCCCCAGTAGGTGGGCCGGGAAGGGGGCAGGGCTACGCCAAACAGATTGAGGACAAACAGCAGGCTCAAGGCCGAGGTCAGGATGATTGCACGGTAAGCGGGGGGCAGCAGCCATGCCAGTAGCACCAGCAAGGGACTGAACAGGGCGGTAATCATCAGGAAACGCAACAACAGGTAGACGGGGCGCGCCAATATGGCCAGTAATAGCAACAAGGTCTTGTCGATGAATTTCATGTATTCCCAACCCTCCTCGCTTGTTAATCCAGACGAAGCATTGCGGTGCTGACCGCCATGGTATCGGTATCAATCAGCCTGTAGCGCAAGCGGTCGCAATCATCATCGGTACAGGTGGATGAACCACCATCTAAGGCCAGCGGAATACCGTATTTCTGACTTTCCGAGCTGCAATCAAGCCCGTAGTGCATGTGACCGAACAGCAGTATCTGCACCCGGTCCTGAATGATCTTGCACAAGGAATATGCATCCTTGAGCCGGCGGAAACTGCGGGTGACGCCTGCCAGCAGATGAATGGCCAGATGACCATCGCCCACATCCGGCGCAACGCTGTAGCCGTAGTAAAACGGGTGATGATGCAAACACAGGATGATGCGCTTGTCCCGGATGTCTGGCCGGTCCAGCAAGGTGTTGAGCGCCGCCAACTGGCTGCTGCCCAGATGCCCTTCGGCAAACCAGCGCTGGTACCACACCAGTTCTGCGGCGTTGGAATCCAGCAGAATCAGCACATGCGCAGCATCAAGCTGATGGACTACCGGAAAGCTGGTGGGCTGACCGAGGAAAATCCACTGGTGATAATCATTGAGAAAAGCATGCGCCGCCTGATTATTGATGGCCATTGCATTGCCATAATCGTGATTGCCGGGGCAGAGATACACCCGATAGCCGGCGGCGGACAAACGTGCCAGTTGCTGGCAACCCGCGGCGCGGTTTTCGGTACTGGCGCTATCGATGACATCACCGGTATGAATCAACAGGCAATCTTGCGGGGGGAGTGGGGGCGTGGTGACAAGCTGGTCCACTAGGCGGGAGAAGCGGAGCTCATTATCATTTTTGCCCAGATGCGTATCGCTGATATGGATTAATTTCACAGTCTTGTACCTGACCGGCCGAACGTCTCCGGCTAAAGCCCACCTGTTTGATCTGGAAAAATCACCTGCTTCACTTATAAGCAGCTGACAAAGCGACTGCAAGGCGAATCTCGGTGCGACCAGCCCTGGCCAGTCCCTTGTTTGCTGTGTCGACCCGCCCTGTCTGTTTTGCCGCAGTGACTGCAAGTTCTCATCGTCATCATCCGGGCACTCATGTATAAAACAGCAAGCCCTGCGCAATGGCTGGCACTTTCCCGGCCGGTCATTTACAGATGGGGCAGGACCAGTCAGAAGCATGTCCAACAATAACAAACCGAAAAGGAAGTCGGAGGATGACAATCAAGCTGAAAATCACGCTGCTACTCTCTATTGCCTTGCTGGCACTGCTGGTGGTCAGCGCAGTGGGGCTCTGGCAACTGAGTGCGGCACAAGCCCGTTTCGAGTACATCAGCAGCAATACCTTTCCCAGTCTGAAAGCCTTGCAAAGTGCGCAAGTCGCCATGTACGACATGCGGACATCGCTGCGTAACCATGTCTCCCATGTGCAGCAGGACAAGAAGCAGGAAGACGAAAAGGCCATCGAAAGCAAGCGCCTGCAGTTTGACAAGGCGGTCGGCCAATATGAGGCAGAGCTGGCGGTGGATGACACCGACCGGCAGATGGTGAAGCAGGCCAAGGCCGACATGGCGCAATACCGCACTGCCATGGACGAGTTTTTCAACAACTCGCGGTCCAATTACATGTCGGTGGCCACGGCCATGCTGGAAAGCGGCACGCTGTATCAGTTGTCCGGCAAGCTGGAAGCAGACCTGAACAAGCTGATCAACTACAACTATCAGCTGGGTAATCGGCAAAACGAAGCCAATCATTCGGCCTATGTCACGGCCAAGTGGTTGCAGATGTCGCTGGCCCTGGCGGCCTTGCTGCTGACAGCCATTGGCGGCTGGTGGCTGATCCGCGCCATTACCCGCTCCTTGACCGACATGCAGCACACCATGGAGCAGCTCAGCCGGCAGCGCGATTTCAAACTGCGGGTACACAACGCTAGTCGGGATGAATTGGGCCGTACTGCCAAGGCATTCAATTCCTTGCTGGACAGCCTGCAACAAAACCTGCAACAACTGCAGCATGGTGCCCAGGATGTGATGGCATCGTCACACCAGATGAACGAGGCGGCCGACACCATCTTCCAGGCTGCATCGGCGCAGAGCGAATCCTCTGCGGCAGTGGCTGCCACCATCGAACAGATGACGGTGAGCGTCAATCATGTGGCCGAGCGTGCTGACGAGGCGCAGCGCCTGTCGCAAACATCCAGTCAGCAAGCCGAAGCGGGCTCGGTCACCATCAGTCAGACCATCAGCGATATTCGCGACATCTCCGCCGCCATTGCCAGTGCCGGGCAGGCATTGCGTGGCCTGAATGCACAGAGTCAGCAAATCATGTCGGTGGTGCAGGTGATACGCGATGTGGCAGACCAAACCAATCTGCTGGCGCTCAATGCGGCTATCGAAGCTGCGCGGGCAGGGGAGATGGGACGCGGGTTTGCCGTGGTGGCCGACGAAGTTCGTAAACTGGCTGAGCGTACTGCCAGCTCCACCCAGGAAATTTCAGCCAGCCTGCAGGCCATGCAGCAGGCTTCAATTGCGGTGGTGGAGCAGATGAACAATGCCGAGCAACTGGTCGAGGGCGGGGTCAGCCGGGCGGATGAAGCGGACCGGGCCATCCTCAGCATTGGCGAAGCGGCTGCCGGAACCACCGGCATGGTGGCGGACATCTCCATGGCCATCAAGGAGCAAGGCGCAGCCAGCAACAGCATTGCCCGGCAGGTGGAGCGCATTGCGCAGATGTCGGAGCAGGCCAATGCGGTGGCAGCGCAAACCGCCGGTCATGCCAAGTCACTGCGCAGTCAGGCTGAACAGCAGATGAAGATCATCAGTCAATACCAGCTCTAGCCTGGATCACAACAGGCCATGCCCGCAGGCGTGGCCTGTTCATTTACCCCGGTATTCCACCCGTTCCAGCATTTCTTCCACGGCGCGCTGCAGCGCCTCGGCACGGCCATCGGCACCGGGCTGATCGGCAAAGTCGGTCCATTCGCCATAGCGTAACTGCCAGCCACTGAAGCCGGCCTCGTCCACCCGCAGGATGAACTCCGGTACGGAAAACACCTTGCCATCTGCAGTACTGAGTTGACGATAGACAATGCTGCTGCTGTCCTGGACAAACATGATGTGATCTTTCATTCATCGATGGCAAATACGCGGCCTACCATACCGCAGCGTGGGATTTTGTGCCAATCAGCCCGACTGACGACATGGTGCGGCAAAGCATAAACCCTGCCACTAAAATGGGGGTAGGGGGAGAAACATGCCAATGGTAAGATTGCTTGCATTTTTTAACACGCCCAGCAGGCCGCACCGCCTGACTGCGCCACGCATGCCATTCCGAGACACCATCCAATGAAACGTCTTTTGCAGTCGCGCTCCGAACTGGCACAAGTCATGTTGCTGTTCCGGCAGGCTTTTTATCAGCTGGCCGGTTTCAGTGCAGTCATCAATCTGCTGATGCTGCTGCCTTCCATCTACATGCTGCAGATTTACGACCGGGTACTGCACAGCCGCAATGAAACCACGCTGCTGATGCTGACCCTGATGGTGGTGGGCTTGTACGGGCTGATGTCGGTATTGGAGATGGTGCGTGCTTCGGTATTGATTCGGGTGGGTAACCGGCTGGACATGCAGCTTAACTTCCGCGTGTTTACCGCCGCCTTCGAACGAAACTTACGCCGTAACAACGGCAATGCCAGCCAGGCCCTGCACGACCTCACCACGCTGCGCCAGTTTCTCACCGGCAATGGCCTGTTTGCCTTTTTCGATGCGCCCTGGGCACCGATCTATCTGGTGGTCACCTTCATGTTCCACTGGATACTGGGTTTGTTTGTGCTGGCCGGCATGCTGATTTTGTGTGCGCTGGCCTGGCTGACAGAAATCTCCACCCGCAAACCGCTGGGTGAAGCCAACCAGGCGGCCATTGCCGCCAGCAATTATGCCAACAACAATCTGCGCAATGCCGAGGTGATTGAGGCCATGGGCATGCTGCCGGCGCTGCGCGAGCGCTGGTTCCTGCTGCAAAGCCGGGTGCTGGAAAAACAGACCGAGGCTTCCGACCGTGCCGCCCGCATCGGAGCGGTTTCCAAGCTGATCCGGCTGGCCTTGCAATCGCTGGTATTGGCAGTGGGAGCGGTGCTGGCCATCCAGAATGAAATTTCCCCGGGCATGATGATTGCCGGCTCCATCCTGATGGGCCGCGCCTTGCAGCCGGTTGAAATGGCCATCGCCACCTGGAAGCAGCTGATATCAGCCCGTGCGGCTTACCAGCGGCTGGATGACTTGCTGACTGAATATCCGGCGCGTATCAGCGGCATGAGCCTGCCGCGCCCGCAGGGCAATGTACAGGTGGAAGGCCTGGTGGCTGCTGCGCCGGGCACTGCCTTGCCCATTCTGAAAAACATCAGCTTTGCCATGCAGCATGCAGACGTAGTGGGCATTGTCGGCCCCAGTGCCGCGGGCAAATCCACGTTGGCACGTTTACTGGTGGGCATCTGGCCGGCGCAGTCGGGCAAGGTAAGGCTGGACGGGGCGGATGTGTTCCAGTGGAACAAGGACGAACTGGGCCCTTATGTCGGCTATCTGCCGCAGGATATCGAGCTGTTTGAAGGCAGCATTGCGGAAAACATCGCCCGCTTTGGCAAGGTGGACTCGGCACTGGTGATTGAAGCCGCCACCCGCGCCGGGGTGCACGAAATGATTCTGCGCTTCCCGCAAGGCTACGATACCCGTCTGGGCGATGGCGGCAACATGCTGTCCGGTGGCCAGAAACAGCGCATTGGTCTGGCGCGTGCCATCTATGCCAGCCCGGCCTTTGTGGTGCTGGACGAACCCAATTCCAATCTGGATGACGTGGGCGAGCAAGCCTTGATTCATACCGTGATGGATCTGAAATCCCGCGGTTGCACCGTAGTGTTGATTACCCACCGCACCAGTATTCTCAATGCTGTGGACAAGCTGCTGGTGATGCGCGACGGCCAGCTGCATCTGTTCGGCCCGCGCGACCAGGTGCTGTACGCACTGAACCAGGCCACCCAGCAAGCCTTGCAACAACAAGCCGCCATGCAACAACAGGCGGGCAAGAATCCGGATGAAAGTGTGGCATGAATCTGTTCCGCAAACTGACTGCATTGCGCCGGGATCAGGCTACGCCTGCTACCCCGTCCGCGATTGAACCCTTTGGCCGAGTGGATACCGACGACAAGCGCGTGGGGCGCAGGGGATTGAACGTGTTGTTGATCGGCTTTGGTGGCTTTGTGCTGTGGGCCGCACTGGCTCCGCTGGACGAGGGGGTGACCGCCAATGGCAGTGTCATCGTGGCCAGCAACCGCCAGACCGTGCAGCACCTGACCGGTGGCAGCGTGGAAAAACTGCTGGTGAACGAAGGCGATGTGGTGCGCAAAGACCAGGCCCTGCTGACGCTGAACGATACCGAAGCAAGGGCACAGATGGGCAGCATTCTGGCGCAGTTCATCACCGCCCGTGCCATTGAAGACCGACTGCTGGCCGAGCGCGAGGGCAGCCCTGTCCTGAACTTTTCTGCCGAGCTTGATCAACTGGGGCAGGAACTGCCGGGTAATGAAGCGCGGGTGCAGCAGGCCAAGCAGCTGCAAACCCAGTTGTTTCATACCCGGCGCGACGGCCTGCGTGACGAACTGCAGGCACAGGATGAAAACATCAAGGGCTTGCAGGAGCAATTGCGTGGCCTGCAAGGCATGAAGGCGGCGCGGGCCGAACAAAGCAAATGGCAGGACAAGGAGCTGGAAGGCATTCGCGACCTGGCTGCTGGCGGTTATGTGCCCAAAAACCGGCTATATCAGCTGGAACGCGCTGCAGCGGAAATCCGTGGCCAGCTGGCCGATACCATTTCCAGCATTGGCCGGGTGCAGGACAGCATTGCCGAAACCCGGCTGCGCCAACTGGCGCGCAAGCAGGATTACCAGAAAGAAGTGGAATCGCAGCTCACCGACATCCAGAAAGAGACCGCAACTCTGCGTGACCGGCTGGCCGCCCAGCGCTATGTGCTGCGCAACAGCACCATCCGTGCGCCGCTGGCAGGCCGGGTGCTGGGCTTGAAAGTTCATACCGTGGGCGGGGTGGTGCAGGCAGGACAGCCACTGATGGAAGTGGTGCCGGATAACCAGCCCTTGCTGATCGAAGCCATGGTGGACCCGGCGATGAGTGCCAAGGTGCGCCCCGGCCTGCCGGTGGATGTCAGCTTCCCCGCGCTCAACCAGCAAACCACCCCGGTGATACCCGGCGAGGTGGCCACTTTCTCGGCCGACCGCTTGCTGGATGCCAAAACCGGCATGCCCTACTACCTGGCACAAGTGAAGGTAACACCGGCTGGCATGCGCTTGCTGGGGGATCAGCAGGTCAAGCCCGGCATGCCGGCCAGCATTGTCATCAAGAGTGGCGAGCGTACCATGCTGCGCTATCTGCTCAAGCCAGTGCTCGATCGCATGAATCTGGCCTTCAAGGAAAGCTGATGACAAAGCGTCCGCTGTTTCGCCTGGCGCTGTTGGTTGCAGCCTGCCTGCTGGCGATGCCGGCCCTGTCTGCGGGTTATGGCTTGCTGGAAGGCCTGCAACTGGCCCGTGCCTACGACGCGCAATATCAGGCAGCCACGGCCGAGCGCGAAGCTGGCGAAGCCAATGGCCCGATGGGCCGCGCGCAATTACTGCCCACTGTCAATGCCAGCTTCAACCGCAGCAAGGTGACCGGCAGCGATACGGCACCGGACTTTACCGGTGCCATTTCCACCTCGCCACTCAATTACATGAGTCAGGACGCGGCCATCCAGTTGCGTCAGCCATTGTTCAACCTGCAACGCTGGGCGCTGTATCAGCAAGGCCTAGCGCGGGTGGACTACAGCCACGCGCTGTTTGCCCGCAAGGAAAACGAACTGGTATTGCGTTATCTGTCGGCCTATCTGGGTGTGCTGCTGTCACAGAAAAACCTGGCACTCAGTGAAGCCAAGCTGCATGCGCTGCAAGCCGCACGTACCCAGGCACAGAAGCTGTTTGATCAGGGTGATGGCACGGTGACCGACATTCATGATGCAGAAGCCCGCATGGCCATGGCCGAGGCGGAGCTGCTGGAAGCGCGCAGCATGCAGCAGATAGCCGAACGTACCTTGCAAGCCACCACCGGCCAGCGCAGCAGTGTGCTGGCAGAGCCGCAGGAAGACATTGGCCGCTATCTGGGCCCGGAAGGCGAGCTGGCGCAGTGGCGCGACAAGGCGCTGGCCAGCAGCCCGGACATTCAGGCAGCACAACAGAACCTGCGCATTGCCGAGCAGGAGGTCAAACGTAGCCGCGCCGGCAATTATCCAACGCTGGATCTGGTGGCCAGCAAGGACCGCTCCAGTGCCAGTTCGGTCTCCACCATCAATCAGCGTATCAGTCAGAACGTCATCGGCGTGGAGGTGAGCCTGCCGCTGTTCAATGGTGGTTACAACACTGCCCAGCTTGCCCAAAGTGCGGCACAGTATCGACAGGCCCAGGCAGAACTGGACAATGCCCGCGCACAAGTAGAACTGGAAGTCAGCCGGCAGTATTACGGCGTGAGCACCGGGGCGCGCAAGGTAGCCTCGCTGCAAAAAGCCGTGTTCTCCAGCGCCGAAACGGTAAAGGCCAGCAAGCTCGGGCTGGTGGCCGGTGTGAAAACGCTGACCGATATCCTCAATAGCGAGGAGCAGCTGTATCAGGCGCGGCGTGATTTGCTGCTGGCGCAATATAACCAGCTGGTGAGCTGGATTGCACTACGTGCCGCCAGCGGTGCCATTGAGCAGGCAGACCTGGCCTTGCTGGACCGTCATTTTCAGTCAGGCCAGTCGCAGCCCTCGCCCTGATTGCCGGGCAGGGCAAATAACAAAACGGCCTGCTGTCCATGGACAACAGGCCGTTTTTGTTGGTGAAAGGCTCAGGCTGCGTGCAGGTCTGCACCACTTGTCTGGTGGATGCCGACCAGGGAGATGGTCGGTGCTGCTTCGCCAACCACACCATGGCTTGCTGCTGCGGCACCCAAGGTCAGCGAGAAGGTTTCGCTGGCGGACAGGCCTGCCGTGTCGGTGGCTTTTACCGTGATGGTGGCCGATTCGGTCTGATGGCCTAGCGTGGCAGTAAAAGTGTCGTTCTGGGCGTTGAAGGTGATCCAGCTGGGCAGTGCCTGGCCATTGGACTGACTGGCAGCGTAGGTCAGGGTCAAGCCTTGCGGGTCGGTAAACGTGCCTTGCGGTACGCTGATATTCAGCGTGCCATTGGCATTGAAACCGACCATCAGTGGCAGCGGGTTCAGCACCGGCGCTTTCAGTGCCGTGGCGATATCGTTGATGGAGAAGGTTTCCGAGGTGGACAAACCGGCGCTGTCGGTAGCGGTAAGCTTGACCGAGAAACTGCCTGCCGTGCTCGGCGCGGTGCCCGAGAAGGTTTCGGTCTGGGCATTGAAGTTCAACCAGCTGGGCAAAGCCTGACCATTATCCAGCGCCGCCTTGTAGGTGAGCGCCAAGCCTTGCGGGTCGATAAAGGTGGTGGACGGCAGGGTAAAGCTGAATGCCTTGCCGGCATTGATGGTTTGCGTAGCAGTTTGCTGATTCAGTGTCGGCGCAGCATAGCCATCATTCAGGGTGAAGGTCTCCGAAGTGGACAGACCTGCCTGGTTGCTGGCTGTGACTTGCAGGGATAGCGAAGTATTGGCCGTGGGCGCGGTACCGCTGAAAGTCTGGGTCTGGGCGTTGAAGCTGAGCCAGGACGGCAGCGCGGCACCGCTTGCCAGTTTGGCGCTGTAGCTGAGGGTTTCGCCTTGCGGGTCGGTGAAGGTACCGGCGGGCAGGGCAATGCTGAAGGTGTGGCCCGGAGTCACCAGTTGGGTGGCAGTTGCCTTGCTCAACGTCGGTGCGTAGGCGGTATCGTTGATGGTGAAGGTTTCCGATGCAGACAGACCGGAGGTGTCCGTTACCTTCACCATGACCTGGGTGCTGCTGCTGGTCAGCGGCGTGGTGCCGGACAGGGTGTTGGTGCTGGCGTTGTAAGTCATCCACGACGGCAAGACCTGACCATTGGCCAGGGTCACTTTGTAGCTGAGTGCCTGGTTTTGCGGGTCGGTAAAGACATTACCCAGCGATACCGAGAAAGCATGGTTGGCGGCAATCGTCTGGTCTGCCGTCTGGGCGGTGATGACCGGTGCTTTCGAGGTGACAGGAACCGAGCCACCGGCATTGTCCACGGTGATGGTATCGCCAGCGGCCAGCAGGGTAGACAGGCTGACCTCAAAAGTAGTGTTCCAGTACTGGCCTGTTTGGCTACCCCACGGGTTGCGGATTTCCAGGTTACCGTTGGCGGCATCAATGCCGTAAACCGACATGGCGTGGCCTGCCACCAGTTGCACCTTGCCTGCGGCATCGTAACTCCAAGTATAGGACGACAGTACCACGTCATCCCCGGCTGCCAGATGGGTTTTGAGCGAGCTCAATACCGTGGCATTGCTCAGGCCGCTTTGCGAGCCGGTACCGGACAGCGAAGAATTATAAGTACGGCACAGCCAGCTGGTGCCGCTGCCGCTGTAGTCGGTGATCTGCGAAGCACCGGTGATAGACTCAAGTGCATATTCCGGCAGACCGCCGTTACCGATGGCCGTGAAGCTGTTGCCGGTATAGCTGTTACCCGTGGTGACATTGATTGCCTGCAACTGGGCGTAAGCCTTTTCCAACAAGGTGGCCCACATATTGGGCCCAGAGTTGCAACCGGTTTGCAGCACATTATTGACGGTGACGTATTCAGTCGCGCCCTTGACATGGAATGCCACGCCATAGCTGCCGTTACCGTTGTCGGTAATCATGTTCCGGATGATGCCGGAATTCTGGATGGCCACTTCGGCAATCGACGACAGGAAGTAGCAATCACCCAACTGGCCTTGGTTGATATCGCTGGCCAGCGGGCCACTGCTGCCGAACAGTCCAGCCTTGCTGGTGCTGTAATTGATATTGAACGTTCTGCCGTCAACCGTGGCGGTCGAAGTAGGCAGGTCGGTACCGAGTAGCCATTTGCCGTTCAGGTTATTCAGCTGTGCTGCGCTCGAACCGGCAGACAGATTACCCAGCGAACTGGAGCTGGCCGCGCCACCGGTCCAGCTACTGTTGGCTGCATTGCCGTTTACCAGCGCATTCAGGGTGTATTGGGAGTAAGACGACGCCGTCTCACCGACATTCAGATTGGTGACAATGGTTTTCAGGTCGTTGAACTGGCTGGAGGACAGCGTGCTCTTGCTGCTGGTCAGTTCGGCTGCCAGGTCGGTCACCATCTTGGCGAGACCTGCTTCAGTCACATTGCCGGACATGGCGTTCATGTCGGCTTTCAGGGCGGCATCGGACAGCGTGGCAATCCAGCTGGGGGCTGCGGTGCTGCCAGTCTTCACCGCGGTGGTGCTGGTCGTGGTGGAAGTGGCCAAAGCGGCAGTGGATGCCGTGCTTGTGGTGCTAACGCTTGCGGCACTGACAAAAGGCAGCGCCGAACGCAGCATGGCACCTTGCAGAGGTAGCGCAATATCGTGCAATACGTTGTTGGCCAGACCGGTCAATATCGTGTCGGCAGTCTGCGAGCCAGAAGCATTGTCCAGCGGGTTGTTCGACTGGCGAGAGAGGGTATTGGAGGCGCTCATGTGCTTTCCTTCAGTGGTATCTGGCAAATCCAAAGGTGCACATGCGGCCGCGCGTCGCGTGGCGGGCAACTGGCTGACATGGGAGCAAGGCCTCCGGTAGTCCCTTTAGTTTTGCGTCACCGGCTTTCACCGGGTTTGCCTGTAATGAGCTAATTCTAGTGGCGATTTTTCTTTATTTACAATTGTTAATTTCTGATATGTCGTTGTTAAACCACATATATTATAGGGTTGTTGATGAATGCTGTAAAACCATACGCTATCCAAGGCTATACCTCAGCAAAACCCGACTCCAAATTATTTCATTGTCATACTGAAGCCAGGATGAAGTCAGGCAAAAACAAACCCCGGTATCCGCGTGTCCTTGAGTTCAACACGTGAATCCGGGGTTTTGATTCTGGCTATATAGCTGTCGGTCAGGTGCGCCTGCATCGTTCGCTCCGGGTGACAACTGGGGTCGAACGCTACAGGCAAACACCAAAAACAGCTTATTCCTTGCTGGAAACATCCTCGCCAGCGGCAGCGGCATCGCGTGCCTGCTGTTGGGCAGCACTACGGGCGTCGTAGTAGTCCTTGTTGGCCAGGTAGTGCTGGCGGCGGGCTTCCTTGGCGGCGGCTTTTTCCGCCAGTTCCGCCTGTTTACGGGCTTCTGCCTCGGCTTCCTGCTGCTTGCGGGCCAGACGCTTGGCTTCGCGGATGGCTTCTTCCGCGGCTTCCATTTCCGCCACTTCCTTCAGGCTCTTGGCCGGGCCGGTTTTTTCGAACCAGGCGACGGACTCGACGTGGGCGGTGTGCGGGAACATGTTAATGATACCGGCGGCCTTCAAGGTATAGCCCTTGGTGTGCACCAGCACACCGGCGTCGCGCGCCAGCGTGGCCGGGTTACAGGACACATAGACAATGCGTTGCGGCGCGGTGTCGTCGGTCATGGCCTTGAGCAGCTGGATGGCACCGTCGCGCGGCGGGTCGACCAGCATCTTGTCGAATTTGCCCAGTGCGGCAAAGCTTTCCGGCGTGACTTCAAACAGGTTGGCCATTTCATAGCTCACCTTGTCTTGCAGTCCGTTGTGGGTGGCGTTTTCCACTGCGCGCTTCACCAGTGCCTGGCTGCCTTCCATGCCGTGTACGGTGGCACCGGAGCGGGCAATCGGCAGGGTGAAGTTGCCGATGCCGCAGAACATGTCGGCAATGCGTTCACCCGGTTGCGGGTCGAGGAAGCCGAGCGCACGCGATACCATCACTGCGTTGATTTGCGGGTTCACCTGGGTGAACTCGGTGGGGTAGTACGGCATTTCCACGCTGTACTGCGGCAGGCTGTAGGTCAGGCGTGGTGCGTCCAGCGGGTAGATGGGGTAGCAGGTGTCCGGGCCGCCGGGCTGCAGCCAGATCTGTACCGGGCGATCCGGCTGACGGTGGGTGTCGGCAAATTGTTGCAGCAGCTTTTCATCGGCGGCGTTGATGGCATCCATATTGCGGAATACCAGGATGTCCACCTTGTCGCCCACGGCAACTTCCACCTGCGGCATGCGGCTGTTGATCGACAGTTTGGCGATCATCTCGCGCAGCGGCATGATCATGTCAGAGATGTTTTTCGGCAGAATATGACATTCACTCATTTCTGCGATGTAGCTGGAGTGCTTTTCGTGAAAGCCCACCAGCACGCCACCTTTCTTCGGCACCATGCGGGCGGACAGGCGTGCGCGGTGACGGTAGTGCCAGGTAGGGCCGGCAATCGGAGTGAGAATGCGCTCAGCCTTCACCTTGCCGATGAATTTGAGGTTGTCTTCCAGCACGCGCTGCTTGATGGCCACCTGGGCGGTGAATTCCACGTGCTGCATGGAACAGCCGCCACACGTGCCGAAATGCGGGCAACGCGGCGTGGTGCGCATGAAGCTTTCCTTCAGCACACTGGTGGTGTCGGCGTTTTCGTACGTGGGTTTTTTGCGGTATGCGCTGTATATTACCTTTTCATAAGGTAATGCACCGTCGATGAAAATGGTTTTGCCGTCGACGTGGGCGACCCCGCGGCCTTCGTGGTCAAGGGATTCGACCAGAGCAATGGTCTGTTGCTGAGTCATTGTATTGATGTGGGAAATCAGGCGTAAAACCGGGATTTTCTCAAAATATGCGCTGCTGCGCAGGGGTTTTTGCCGGGGCGGGGATTTGCTGATTTCTGTTATCATGTTTTTCGTGAAAAACCATGGGTCTGGTGCGCAATGAAGTTGTCGCTTTCCTTTCTTGTTCCTGCTGCTGTCTGGGTGTCCTGTTCTGCGTCGGTCATGGCTGCCAGCATGCCCGAACCTGATATTCAGCTGAGTCAGTCCGGTCAGCATCTGGTGGTGAATCTGCCGCAGGCCCGCCTGTTTTTTTATCAGGATGGCCAGTTGCAAAGAATTTACCCGGTGGCTGTCGGCAAGATGCTGACCCAGACGCCGATTGGCAGCTATGCCATTACCGGGGTGTACCGTGACCCCAGCTGGCATGTGCCCAAATCCATTCAGGAAGAGCAGAAGAACCAGGGCAAGCCAGTGCTCACCGTCGTACCGCCGGGGCCGGATAATCCGCTTGGCCCGGTTTTCATTCGCTTTGGCGAGGCGCGCCTGGGCCTGGGCTTTCACGGCACCAATGCGCCGGCTTCCGTCCCCGGTTTTCGCAGCCATGGCTGCATCCGGCTGAAGAACCCGGATGCACTGAGCTTGGCCGATGCCGTACAAAAAGGCGCGGCGGTCACCATCGCCTATCAGACGGTATTGCTGAATCAGGACCTGGCTGGCGATTTGTGGCTCACCGCCTATAAAAACCATTACAAGCAGGATGACCCGTCCTTCCCCCATCTGGCAGACAGCCTGCTGGAGTGGCAGCGTACGCACGGCGTTGCCGTGGTGGGGCGTCGGGTGGATCAGGCCTTGAAAGAGCGCAGCGGCAAGCCGGTGTGCCTGACCTGCAAGCACCAGCCCGGGGTGCCGGGTGAACTGGCCGCCGTGCGCTGGCTGTCCTTGCCGCCCAAGGGGGGAATACCGGAGCAGCAGGCCGAGCCGCAAACCCTGCCCGCACCGCAGTCTTATAACTCGGCGGGTAACAAGCTCAAGCCTGTCAAAAAGCCTGCCGTGGTGCTGTAAGCAAGGTTCGGGTAGCCATGGTTACAAGCCGACGCCAGTCGGCTTGTTGCATATTGCCGGACAGGCTTGCATTTTTGCCATGCGGCCCTATATTAGCCCCTTCCCTTGCAAGCAGGCGCATCCGGCAATGACAACCATTGTGGCAGTAAGAAAAGGCGGGCAGATTGCCATTGCCGCCGACAGCCAGACCACCTTTGGTGATGACCAGAAGCTACTGGCCAACTACGACTGTTTCCATAACAAGATTTTCCAGCATGGAGACAGTTATCTTGCCATTTCCGGTTCCGCCGCCCATGACCTGGTGTTGCAAGGTGCGCTGAAGGAACTGAAGAAAAAGGACTTCTCCAGCCGCAAAGGTATTTTCGATACCTTTCGCAAGCTGCATCCCAAATTGAAAGACGGGTTTTACCTGCGTCCGGAAGAGGACGAGGAAGACCCTTATGAATCCAGTCAGATGATGGTGGTGATTGCCAATCCCCACGGTATTTTCGGTGTTTACCCCATGCGCGAGATCTACCAGTTTTCGCGATTCTGGGCGATAGGTTCGGGCCGCAAATTCGCCATGGGTGCGATGTTTGCCGCTTACGAGCAGGATTTGACCGCACGTGAAATCGCCGAGCTGGGCGTGCGCGCCGGTTGTGAATTCGACGTCAATTCCTGCTTGCCGATGACCGTCTATACCGTAGAAGTGGCAGAAGACACCGCCAAGGAATAAACATGAGCCAACACGATACTTTGCAACGATTCCTGTTTGATGGCGCACCGGTGCGCGGTGCACTGGTGCGTCTGGATGGTGCCTGGCAACAGGTGCTGGCCCGTCGTGCCTATCCCGCACCGCTCAAGAACATTCTGGGCCAGATGATGGCGGCTGCGCAGCTGATGTCGGCCAACCTGAAATTTGACGGTGCCCTCATCCTGCAACTGCATGGCAGCGGTCCGCTGCGCCTGGCTGTGGTGGAGTGCAACCATGACCGCACGGTGCGCGCCACTGCCAAGTGGGATGGCGACCTGCCCGAAGCTCCCATTCTGGATTTGCTGGGCGGTGCCGGTCAGTTTGTCATCACGCTGGAACCCAAGCTGGACAAGTCGCAAACCTGGCAAGGCATTGTGGCGCTGGAGGGTGACAGCATCGGCCAGATGCTGGAAAACTACATGCTGCGTTCCGAGCAGCTGGATACCCGCCTGGTATTGGCCAGCAATGACAGCACCGCAGCCGGCATGTTGCTGCAACGCCTGCCGGATGGCCATGGCGAGCCGGAAGGCTGGGACCGCGTCCGCATTCTGGGCGGCACATTGCAAGCCGATGAATTGCTGACCCTGCCGGCGGCGGACATCCTGCACCGCCTGTTCCATGAAGAAACCGTGCGGGTGTTCGAGCCGGAAGGCGTCAGCTTTGCCTGTAATTGCAGCCGCGAACGCGTGGGCAACATGCTGAAGATGCTGGGCGGTCAGGAAGTGGGCGAAGTGCTGGTGGAGCAGGGCAGTGTGGAAATTGTCTGCGACTACTGCAACCAGCACTATGTGTTTGATGAAGAGGACGCCAACGAACTGTTCGATTACGACCTGGTTGCCGCCGTGCGCGAAGCGCGACATTAAGTTGTGCACTGCCAGGCCAAGCTTGCTTGCTGGCATGAAAGCCGCCATATTTGGCGGCTTTTTCCATTTTGCATGGCATTTTTCGCAAGCAGCAGACGCAGGCTGTTTAAGGAAATGGTAGATTTGATCACAAATGTACTGATATGCTAAACAGGCATGATGCAACAAACCTGTACCGAAGGAGTTGGGAAACAATGAAAAAAATGATTATTGGCGGCCTGCTGGCTGCCACTGCACTGGCAGCTCAGGCTGGCGCACCCGTTGTAAACATTTATAACTGGTCTGATTACATTGCACCGACCACCGTGCCGGATTTCAGCAAGAAAACCGGTATCAAGGTGCGTTACGACGTCTACGACAGCATGGAAACCCTGAATGCCAAGCTGGTGACCGGTCATTCCGGCTACGACATCACCGTACCGTCCAATAATGTGCTGGAAGTCGGTATCAAGGGTGGCCTGTTCCAGCCGCTGGACAAGAGCAAGATCCCCAATTACAAGAACCTGGACCCGGCCCTGCTCAAGCTGATGGAGGCCTCCGACCCGGGTAACAAGTTTGCCGTGCCTTACTTCTGGGGTGTGATTACCCTGGGTATCAACGAAGACAAGGTGAAGAAGGCTCTGGGCGGCAAGCTGCCGGCCAATGAATGGGACCTGCTGTTCAAGCCGGAATATGCTTCCAAGCTGAAATCCTGCGGCGTAAGCATTCTGGATTCGGCCTCCGACGTCCTGCCCAAAGTATTGCACTACTATGGCAAGCAGCCAGGCAGCAACAACGAGGCTGACTACAAGGCCGTGGCACCGCAACTGGCTGCCATCCGTAGCAGCATCACCCAGTTCTCCTCCTCCGGTTACATCAACGACATCGCCAATGGTGACGTTTGCCTGGCCATGGGCTACGGCGGTGACCTGAACATTGCCAAACGTCGTGCCGAAGAAGCCAAGCGTGGTGTCAATATCAAGGTACTGATGCCGTCGACCGGCGTGGCCTTCTGGGTGGACAGCATGACCATTCCGAAGGATGCCGCCAATGTTGCCAACGCCCTGGCCTTTATCAACTACACGCTGGACCCGCATGTTGCTGCTGCCAATGCCAACAAGGTGACCTATGCACCGGGCAGCCTGGCTGCGCGTCCTTTCATCGACAAGAAATATCTGTCCGATCGCAGCATCTTCCCGACTGCGGATGATGTGAAGAAGGGCTTCATCATGAAGTCGGTGGACCCGAAAACCCTGCGCATTTATTCGCGTCTGTGGCAGAACTTCAAGCTGGGCCGTGCCGGTTGAGCCATATTGCCTGACCTCAGAGAAAAGCCCCCGAACGGGGGCTTTTTCTTTGGTCATCCAGCCGCAATAACTAGAGCGCTTCCACTACATCCAGCGGGCAGCCGCGCGCCAGCCATTCCTGCCAGGCGTCCCCCAGGCGCTGGCTTTCGCTGCAGGCTGTACGCCACTGTTGCTGGCGTAGCTTGTCCTGGCCGCGATAGCGTTTGAAGTCGCTGCGGTCAGGCAGCTTGCCGCCAGGCAGCCGTGCCAGATAGTCAGCGGAAGGGCAAAGCAACAGGGTATTGCCGTGATGGGACGGCTGGTGTTGCCGCCAGGGCAGGAATTTGTCGAACCAGCCCGGCACGATGCGCGGGCCGAAGTGCGGATAGAGTGTGATGTCATCTTGCCAGACAAAGGGCAGGTCCAGGTGGTAATCCAGCAAGCCGCCATCCCGGTACACGCCAGCTGCCGAACCCGGCAGGCTTACCCCGTGCAATACCCCCGGTATGGCCACGCTGCCCATCAGCGCCGCAGCCAGATTATGTTCACTCAACGCAAGTAAACGAGTGGGCAGGCCATCGTGCGGGGCAAAATGCAAGTTGCTGCGGGCATCATGGCAAATCACCCGGCTGAAACAGTGGCGCAGCAAGTTGCGGCCAAGGCCGTTGAGCGTGGCGCAAAGGGCCAGACCGGGCAGTAGCAAGGCCGGTGTTTCGTGCCGTAACAAGCCGTGCGATGCCACCAGCAGCAACGATAAACGGTAATGCGGATGCTGCAGGATGGCTTGCAGGCCGTCCGTGCCAAGGATGTCCTGCAGCATCAGCCGGGTTTGTGCGGTAATGCCGGTGATGTCGACATTGTCGGCATAGCATTCCGCGGTATAGCGTTCGGCCAGCCGGGCCAGGGCTTGTTGTGGATTGGCCTGCATGGCACAGGCAAAGCGCCAGCTGCCGATGGATGCGCCCACCAGCTCGCGCGGACGCGGACTGGCGGCCAGCCAGCCGAACACCGCCTGATCCAGCCCGCACAAGCCAATTGCCTTGGGGCCTCCGGCAGCACCGGGCAGGCTGCCCACCTTGTCGGCGGACAGGCTGTGTTGCCGTAGCAGGGAGATGGCGTGATGACCCGCGCGGATACGCAAGGGGGAAAACCGGATATGAATGGCAGTCATGAGGCAGCGATGCAGGCAGAGGGAAGGGCGACTTTTGTTGGCAGTATTGGTATGCTAACGCGTTTTATCAGGCAGCCTGGCCGTGTTTGGCTGTCTGTGTTCCAAGCAATGCCAGGAGTATTGATGATACCGACCCGCCAGCTGACCGACTACCTGCGTGAACAGGGCCTGAAGCTAGATCGAACCGAATTGCAAATTGCCGTCATGACCTTGCAGGCCGTGCTGGATGTGGAAAAACCCCCGGTGCAGCGCGATCTGTTCCGCTACCAGGTGCCCGAGTTGAGCGAAGATGGTACCTGCTCGCTGGTGGAGGAGCTGGCTGATGAACCGTACGACCTGTCGGTATGGTTTGGCGGCGAAACCGAAGCTGCACGCAGCTTGCTGACCAATTTCAATGCACTGGTCGATTCGGTCAACCAGAGGATCGGTGCAGACTGGCTGGGCATTTATCGCCGCGCCGGTGAGGGCAAGGATGCCCGTCTGGTAAAGCTGGCCTACCAGGGCCTGCCCAGCCGGGCTGAATTCCCGCTGACCGAAGAATTTGCTGCAGGCAGCAATAACAGCCGTGTTGGCCTGACCGGCTGGGGCGTGCTGATTGACGATGTCGCCGCCTGGCGCGCCGAAGGTGGTGGCTACTACGAATGCGACCCCAAGGTGAAGAGTGAAGTCTGCCTGCCCATCGTGGATGAGCATGACCGGGTATTGGGTATTCTGGATGCCGAATCCAGTCAGCTGGGCTACTTTGATGCCAGCCGTCAGGTATGGCTGGCAGCATTGGCCATTGTGCTGGCCGCACCGTTTGCTGCCATGCCGCCGCTTGAAAAGGCGTAAATTGCCCTCAGTTACGGAACATTCCCCACCACATGGCTTCGCGAAGCAAGCGCGAAGTTTCCCGAACAGATTCCGGAGCAAGCATGGCCGCGCAATACCCCAACCCGCAGATTGAACCCGTTGTTGATTACGTGGCCAGTTGCAAGCTGCCTACGCCATTCGGGGTGTTCACCATGCACGGCTTTGAGGAGCAGGACAGCCGGCGCGAACATGTGGTGCTCACCATGGGCGACGTGGCCGATGGTGAGCCGGTGCTGGCACGCCTGCATTCGGAATGCCTGACTGGTGACGCACTGTTCTCCTTGCGTTGCGATTGCGGTTTCCAGCTGGAAGCTGCGCTGGAAGCCATTGCAAAGGAAGGCCGTGGTGCTTTGCTGTATTTGCGGCAAGAAGGTCGTGGTATCGGTCTGATCAACAAGATCCGCGCCTACAAATTGCAGGATGGCGGGGCGGACACGGTTGAAGCCAACGAGCAACTGGGCTTCCCGGCGGACATGCGTGACTTCCGCGTGGCGCGCCATATGCTGGATGCGCTGAATATCAAGAGCGTGCGGGTGATGACCAACAACCCGCGCAAGCTGGAAACCCTCAAGACTGCCGGAATCGACGTAGTGGAACGGGTGCCGCTGATGGTGGGGCGCAATCCGCATAACGATCGTTACCTGGATACCAAGGCTGCCAAGCTGGGCCACATGCTGTTCTCCTGATCATTCCTTTTTTGCCGCACTTCCCCGATGCCAGCGCCATGCGCTGGCATTATTCTGCTGACAAACTCATTTGATACGTTTTCGCAGACCCCTCCATGGCTGGCCCTTCCGACCTGCTGATTGAGTCCGCAGCCCTCCCGTCTCTTGCCATCTTCTCCCGTCCTTGCCCTGTGAATTGCAGAAGGGTGCCGCGCTTGCTGTGCTCCGGTTCAAGTATTTGTGATACTGGCCGATAGGTTTAAAATAAAACAAGAAATAATTGAAGATAAGGTGGCAGTCCGCCAAGTGAGGCATCGCGATGAAAATCACCGCCAAGCAGAATGTCTGGTTCAACGCCATGGCTGAACCGCAAGCCCACCGCACCAAAGCGTCACGGCGCATGCCTGATGGGGATGATGTAAAGGAAAGTGCCACCCTGACCGAGTTTCTGGACTGGGTGGCCATGCTGGATGATCTGGCACGACGTGCCGGTAGCGGACGGGATGAAGACGCGCGTCAGCTGGCCTTGGCCAAGCTGCGTTTTCTGCTGCGGCGCGTCCAGCATTTGCGCGAGCAGATGATGCAGGGTGGCCGAGGACAGGCCAGGAGCGGGCTGGAACGCCTGGTGCGTCTGGTTGAGGAATGGGGACAGGTGCTGCAGGAGCTGACCGGGCGACAGCCCGTTGTGGTGGATGACTGGCCCTTGCCTTATCGCTTGTACAGCAGGCAGGCCGGAGAACTGCCATCGCCAGCATTTGCGCCGCGGGTGGCGGAGCGGCGGCGACGGCAACGGCCTGGTGACAATGTCTTGCTGCCACAAGAGCAAGAAGCCGCCGTGCTGGTATTGCACGGCATCCGCTTTGTGCTGGCGCTGGTTGGCGAGGGCTTTGGCATGGCGCAGCATCCGCTGCTGTTGCAGGTACAGGCAAGGCTGGCACAGCTGGTGCCGCTGCTGGGGCCGCCGGGGACGGCAGCCGTTTGACGCAGGCAAAGAAAAAGCCGGAATCGTGTGATTCCGGCTTTTGTGTTGGTGGAGATAAGCGGGATCGAACCGCTGACCTCTTGCATGCCATGCAAGCGCTCTCCCAGCTGAGCTATACCCCCGTATTGCTTTGTCTGTCTGATGGTCTGGAGCCATCGGCCAGCTGACTGTGTAGTGGTGGAGATAAGCGGGATCGAACCGCTGACCTCTTGCATGCCATGCAAGCGCTCTCCCAGCTGAGCTATACCCCCGAATGCTGGACTGATGAAACCCGTCAGGCGATGTCATCAGTATCTGAATTGTGGTGGAGATAAGCGGGATCGAACCGCTGACCTCTTGCATGCCATGCAAGCGCTCTCCCAGCTGAGCTATACCCCCACGGGTACTACATCGAATTCTTGGCGTCCCCACGGGGATTCGAACCCCGGTTACCGCCGTGAAAGGGCGATGTCCTAGGCCTCTAGACGATGGGGACCCTAGGCAAAACCTGTAAAGACCTTTGGTGGAGCTAAGCGGGATCGAACCGCTGACCTCTTGCATGCCATGCAAGCGCTCTCCCAGCTGAGCTATAGCCCCGTGTCTGTCGTTCACAGTGGGGCGCAGTATAGACAGGCTGTCCGCGGCTGTAAAGGGATCTGCGAAAAAAAATTTACCGCCAGCCCTGCGCTATAATCACCCGTTCTGCAATGACAGGGTTGGATTGCCGATGTCGGTTGGTCACTACGAAAACTTCCCGGTCGGGTCGATCTTGCTGCCACGACGCATGCGTCGTGCGGTGCATGTCATCTATCATTTCGCCCGCTATGCCGATGATGTGGCGGACGAAGGTGACAAACTGCCTGACGAGCGCCTGCGCGAACTGGCCCACTTGCGTGACGAGCTGGATGTCATCCGCGATGGCGGCATCCCGGCCATGCCGCTGATGCGTAATCTGGCCACCATCATCAGCCAGCACCAACTACCAATGCAGCCGTTTTATGACTTGCTGTCGGCCTTCAGTCAGGACGTGGTGAAAACCCGTTACCAGAACTTTGCCGAAGTGGTGGACTACTGTCGTCGCTCAGCCAACCCGGTAGGGCGGCTGATGCTGGCGCTATATGGCGAGAACGACCCGCGCAGCCTGGCCATGTCCGATGGTATTTGTACAGCACTGCAATTGATCAACTTCCTGCAGGATGTCGCGGTGGACTGGAACAAGGGCCGCATCTACATTCCGCTGGATGATCTGGAAAAATTCCGCATCCGCGAAGCACAGATTGCCGGGCGCGATGCCACCGGCCTGTGGCGGCCGATGATGCTGGCGCAGATCGAACGCACCCGCAAGATGCTGCAAGCTGGTGCCCCGCTGGGCAAGGTGCTCAAAGGGCGCTTGGGTCTGGAGCTTCGCCTCATCATCATGGGTGGCGAGCGCATCCTCAAAAAACTGCACGACAGTGGCGGTGATGTGTTCCGCCAGCGCCCGGTGCTGACTTGGCGCGACTGGGTTTACATGCTGTGGCGTGCGCTGCGCGCCAAATAAGAAGCAACCATACACATACAAAGGAGAGGCGTGTGACGCCGCAGCAGTATTGTCAGGACAAGGCCGCCAGCAGCGGCTCCAGCTTTTACTACAGCTTCCGCTTCTTGCCGGAAGACCGCCGCGATGCCATCACCGCACTGTATGCCTTCTGCCGCGAAGTGGACGATGTGGTGGACGAATGTCACGACGAAAACGTTGCCCGTGCCAAGCTGGCCTGGTGGCGGGGTGAAGTGGAAAAGCTGTACCACGGCCAGCCCGAGCATCCGGTGATGCTGGCGCTCAAGCCGCATGCCGCCGCGCTGGACCTGCCGCAGAACCTGCTGGAGGAGATTGTCGACGGCATGCAGATGGATCTGGACTTTGCCCGTTACGACCGCTTCCAGGACCTGTTGCTGTACTGCCATCGTGTGGCAGGCGTGGTGGGCCAGCTGGCGGCGCAGATTTTCGGCTATCAGGACCGCCAGACACTGAAATACGCGCATGAACTGGGCATCGCCTTCCAGTTGACCAACATCATTCGCGATGTGGGCGAAGACGCGCGCCGTGGCCGCATTTACCTGCCGGTAGAGGAGCTGCAGCGCTTCAATGTGCCGGCCAGCGACCTGATGCACTACAAGGAAAGCCCGGAATTTGCTGCGCTGATGAGCTTCCAGATTGAGCGTGCGCGTGAATATTACCGCCGCGCCTGGGAGCTGCTGCCCGCGGTGGACCGTAAGAGCCAGCGTCCCGGCCTGCTGATGGCCGCCATCTACCGCGCCACGCTGGAAGAAATCCAGCTGGATGGCCCGGCCAAGGTGCTGAACCAGCGCCTGTCGCTGACGCCAGTACGCAAGCTGTGGCTGGCATGGCGCACCTGGACGCTGGGCTACAAGGCCTGATGGTGTGAATAACGCCAGACCGAAAATTGCCATTATCGGTGCGGGTTGGGCCGGGCTTGCCGCCGCGGTGGAGCTGGCCGGCCAAGCCGCGCTGACCTTGTTTGAAGCCGGGCGCGAACCTGGCGGGCGGGCCCGCCGCCTGAATAGTGGCGCCAGCCTGCTGGACAATGGTCAGCACATCCTGATTGGTGCCTATCGCGAATGCCTGCAACTGATGCGCAAGGTGGGCGTTGACGAGGCAACAGCCATGCTGCGGTTGCCGCTGGTCTGGCAGCGCCAGGGCGGCATGCGCATGCAATGCCCGCGTTGGCCTGCCCCCTTGCATGTGTTGGCCGGCCTGCTGACGGCAAGCGGTATTGGTTGGTGGGACAAATGGCAACTGGCCCGCGCCTTGCAGGGCTTGCGCTGGCAAGGCTGGCGCTTGCCGCAAGACATGACGGTGGCCCAATGGCTGGCCGCGCAAGGGCAGTCGGCCCATCTGGTGGAGCAGTTCTGGCGGCCCATGGTGCTGTCGGCGCTCAATACCCCGCTGGAGCTGGCTTCCATGCAGATTCTGGCCACCACGCTGCGCGACAGTCTGGGGGCGAGTCGTGCCGCTAGCGACCTGCTGTTGCCGCGTAGCGATCTGACCGCCTTGTTTCCTGGCCCGGCTTTGCATTGGCTGCGCGAACAGGGCCTGCAATGGCGTGCGGGTGTGCGGGTGGCGCAGATCAGCCCGGCAGCGCAGGGCGTTATGGTGGATGGCGAGCTGTTTGATGCCGCCATCCTCGCAGTAGCGCCATATCATGCGGCCGAACTGCTGCAAGAGCCGCAACTGCACAGTCAGATCAAGGCATTTCATTATTGGCCGATATATACCGCATACCTGCGCTACGATGCCGACATCACCATGCCGGTTCCCATGACGGGTTTGCAGGGCGGCACGCTGGACTGGCTGTTTGACCGCCAGGCGCTGTCGGGTGAGCGAGGCTTGCTGGCGGCTGTCATCAGTGCACCGCCGCCAGCTGTGCGCAGCCTGGATCGCGCGAGCTTGCTGGACAAGGTGCAGGCGGATGTCGAGCTGCTGTTGCCGGCGCTCAACGGGCTGGTGCCGCTGGAGCGGCAACTGATCGTGGAGAAGCGCGCCACCTTTGCGTCAAGCGTGGGTCTGACAAGACCACACTGCCGTAGCAGGGTACAATCGGTTTATCTGGCGGGGGACTGGCTGTGCCCTGATTATCCCGCCACGCTGGAAGGTGCGGTGCGCAGCGGTCTGAGTGCGGCCCGCCAGTTAATGCAGGATTTGCCATCATCAAGAGTTGCCGACAGGTGACTCGCAGCTGAAAAAACAAAATGAACCAAACATTTGCCAAGAATTGTCTGGAAGGCCGCGTCATTCTGGTGACGGGCGCAACGCAAGGGGTAGGCCGGGAAGCCGCGCTGACGTTTGCCGCACATGGTGCGGATGTCGTATTGCTGGCGCGCAGCGTAAAAGGGCTGGAGAAGGTCTACGATGAAATCGTGGCCGCAGGCGGCAAGGAGCCGGCAGCCATTCCGCTGGATTTGCTGACGGCAACAGACGAGCAACTGGGCAATGCCGCTTTCCAGATCAAGCAGACGCTGGGCCGCCTGGACGGCATCGTGCACTGCGCTTCGCATTTTTATGCCTTGTCGCCCTTGTCCAATCAGGGCATTGACGAGTGGATGAATCAGTACCGCATCAATACCGTGGCACCCTTTGCGCTCAGCCGTGCCTGCCTGCCGCTGCTGAAAGAGTCGCCGGATGCCTCCGTACTGTTCATGGGGGAAAGCCACTCCCTGCATCCTGCTGCCTACTGGGGGGGCTTTGGTGCATCCAAGGCCGGGCTGAACTACCTGACCAAGGTTGCTGCCGATGAATGGGACGTTTACCCCAATCTGCGCGTCAACCAGCTGATTCCGGGACCGGTGAATTCGCCGCAGCGCAATCGCACCCACCCGGGCGAAGCCAAGAGCGAACGGGCGGACCTGGCCACACTGATGCCCTATCTGCTGTACTGGCTGTCGGCTGACAGCAAGGGCCGCAGCGGCGAAATCATCGAGCTGGACCTGCGCAGTAAAAAAGGCGAATAAGCTGCATCTGCTCCGTGGCCTGTGCGGCTGTGGCGGATGGCAAATGGGGGTAATGCATGAAGAGTCTGTGGATTCTGCCCTTGCTGGCGGTGCTGGCCGGCTGCAACTGGGTCAATAATGTATCCGGCCTGTCCAAAGAGGCACACAAGGCACTGGGTGCTGCTTGTCGTCAGACTGGCCGCTCGCTGGAAGAGTGTTTCCGGCGTAATCCGGACGCCGATACCGCAGCCATTTACGCCGGCTGGCGTGAAATGAACGAATACATGGCCAAGAACAAGCTGGAAACCATGGAACCACCGGCAGACAGTGCCGCCGGTCATGCCGAAGCGTCTGCTGCGAAAGCTGGCACCAGTTCGCCTGCGGAAGGCAAGTCATCCAGTACGGCCTCGGCACCCAAAGGCGCGGTGGCCAATGCGCCGCCGCCACTGACCAGCGAAGAGGCGGACAAAGAAGCCAAGACCGATCCGCAAGTGGCCGCCGTTCTGGCGGCCATTCGCAAGAATGGCGGTGGTGAAAAGTCCAAATCCAAGGCCAGCAGCAGCGGCGAACCAGACCAGAAACGTCTGCTCAACATCATCCAGAAACTCAATGGCAACAAGCCGGCCGCCGGTGGCGAGGCTCCGGCAGAGGACGCCAACAACGCCAATCCCGGTTGAACCCCTTCCTGCGCTTTTCCTGATGGCAAAAACCAAAACTGTTTTCAGCTGCACCGAGTGCGGCGGCCAAGTGCCGAAATGGCAGGGCCAGTGCCCGCATTGTTCCGCCTGGAACACCCTGGTAGAGGCCGTCTCCACGCCCGCCAGCAGCAACCCGCGTTTTCAATCCTGGTCTACCACCAATGCCCGCGTGCAAGTGCTGTCCGAGGTCAAGACCGAGGAAGTCCCGCGTGACCCGTCCGGCATCGACGAACTGGACCGCGTGCTGGGCGGCGGCATCGTACGCGGTGCGGTCATCCTGATTGGTGGCGACCCCGGCATTGGCAAATCCACCCTGCTGTTGCAGGCGCTGGCGGTAATCGGCAAGCGGCGCAAGGTGCTGTATGTGTCGGGCGAGGAGTCCCCGCAGCAAATCGCCTTGCGGGCCTCACGGCTGGCGGTCGACCCCAGCCAGGTGAACCTGCTGGCGGAAATCCGCCTGGAAGCCATTCTGGAAACGCTCAAGCAAGAGCAGCCGGAAGTGGCGGTGATCGACTCCATCCAGACCCTGTACACCGAGCAAGTGACTTCGGCACCGGGGTCGGTATCGCAAGTGCGCGAATGCGCGGCCCAGCTCACCCGCATGGCCAAGCAGACCGGTACCACCATCTTGCTGGTAGGCCATGTCACCAAGGAAGGCTCGCTGGCCGGGCCGCGTGTGCTGGAGCACATGGTGGACACCGTGCTGTATTTCGAGGGCGATACCCATTCCAGCCACCGCATGATCCGCGCCATCAAGAACCGCTTTGGCGCGGTCAACGAGCTGGGTGTGTTCGTGATGACCGAAACCGGGCTCAAGGGCGTGTCCAACCCCTCGGCCATTTTCCTGTCGTCCTACCGCGACGATGTGCCTGGCTCTTGCGTACTGGTCACGCAGGAAGGTACACGCCCCTTGCTGGTGGAAGTGCAGGCGCTGGTGGATGACTGTCACGGCATGCAGCCCAAACGCCTCACCGTGGGGCTGGAACAGAACCGGCTGGCCATGCTGCTGGCGGTGCTGCACCGTCATGGCGGCGTGGCCTGTTTCGATCAGGATGTATTCCTGAACGCGGTGGGCGGGGTCAAGATCAGCGAACCGGCGGCCGACCTGGCCGTCATCCTGGCCATGGTGTCGTCCCTGCGTAACAAGCCTTTGCCAGAAAAACTGGTGGTGTTTGGCGAAGTGGGGCTGGCTGGTGAAGTGCGTCCGGTATCACGCGGCCAGGAGCGCCTGAAAGAGGCGGCCAAGCTGGGCTTTACCCGCGCGCTGGTGCCCACGGCCAACAAGCCGCGTCAGCCGATTGAAGGTTTGCAAGTGATTACCGTCGACCGGCTGGAGCATGCGGTTGATTACTGTCGCGGAGACTGAGCATGATTTCCCATGCAGACCTGGAAGCGGAACTGAGCTACCTGCAGCGCTATGCGCTGGCCCAGTTGCGGGATCGTGATGCCGCCAACGAGGTGGTGCAGGAAACCGTGCTGGCAGCACTGGAGTCTGGTGACAGCTTCAACGGCAAATCCAGCCTGCGTACCTGGCTGACTTCCATCCTGCGCTTCAAGCTGGTGGACCGCTTGCGCCGCAAGGGCAAGGAGGTGCTGTTTGAATCGCTGGAGGATGAAACCGACGATAGCGATTTTGACGGCCTGTTCAGCAAGGATGGCCACTGGCAGGACAAGATCAAGGCCTGGAGCGGCCCGGAAGAGTCCTTGATGTCCCGTCAGTTCTGGGAAGTGTTCGAACGCTGTTCCGAGTTGATGCCGCGCCGCACCGCCATGGCCTTTGTCATGCGCGAGGTGATGGGGCTGGACATTGCCGAAATCTGTAACAATCTGGACATTACTGCGACTAACTGTTCAGTACTGCTGTATCGCGCACGCATGAGTCTGCGCGAATGTTTCGAAATTCGCTGGACCGGGGAGGCCAGGGCATGAACATCAATTGCCGACAAGCCAGCCGTTTGATATCGCAAGGGCTGGACCAACCGCTGAACCAGTGGGATCACATACGGCTGCGTGTACATCTGTGGATGTGTGGCAACTGCCGCCAGTTTTCGCATCAGCTGCAGGTATTGCAGCAGTCTGCGCGCAAGGCCGGGCGTGGCGAATAGCCCGCCTCGTGGCTTGAACAGCCTGTACTTGCCAGCCGACCTCAAGGTCGGCTTTTTCATGGGGCGGCTAGCCTAGTGGGCCTTCTTGTCCTGGGCCTTGCGCTGCGGACAGCTGGCACAAGCCTGTTCGCACAGCCCGGCACCGGTCAGCGATTGCTTGAGCGCACACACCGAGCGGCGGCAGGCAATGAAGCGGATATCCTGTTCTGCCGCCAGCGAGCGGAAGTGGCGCATTACGTTGTGGCCGAGGAAATCGGTAAACAGGATTAGCAAGTCAGTTCCTGCCGGCAGGCGGTCCAGCTTGCGCTGGTGCGAACTGTTGCGACCGCTCAGGTGGCGGTGAATCTGGATGCCATGTTCCTGCAGGACGGAAGGGATGTTGCCCAGGGTATCTGCGCCTACCAGCATTGCGTTCATGAGTGGCTCCTGTTCGGATAAGTTTTGCAAATGATAATCATTACTATTTGCAAATGCAAGCCCCTGCACATTTCATTGTCATCTACGCGTTGCCGACTGTCTGTCCTGCCCGTCGGACGGACGACTTGGCGCGGCTAACAAAATAGCGTAGCGCCCCTTGGGCAAGGCGCGCCGATGCAGGCAGTACATAAAAATATGGCAAGGAGGCGCAACGCAGCAGCCGGGTGTTTGTTAGCGGCTGTCAGGGCAAGGCTAGTACCCGAATCCGCACGCTGTTGCTTTGCTGTTCTTGCCGCTGGCCACTGCCGATCAGCAGGCTTTCCCGCCCCTGGCTGTCCTGCGTGGTACGGGCCACCTCCAGCCACTCACCCAGCCTGCCTTCCACCGTAGTGGACAGCTGGCTGCCATTGCGTTGTGCCCCGCTGAAGGCCTGCTGGCTGACGGCCAGTTCGATGCTGACCCGCTGCCCGTTCAGGCGCGGACGAGCATAAAAGCCGGTAATGGCATCCTGCATGCTGCTGCCACGCACCAGGCTGCCTTGCGGTGTCAGCAGCAGCCAGGGCAGGGGACGGCTTTGCACCAGCTGGATAAAGCCGCTGCGTCCTTCCAGCACGGTAAGGCTTTGCAGAACTTG
This sequence comes from Aquitalea sp. LB_tupeE, assembly GCF_013391415.1. GTDB lineage: Bacteria > Pseudomonadota > Gammaproteobacteria > Burkholderiales > Chromobacteriaceae > Aquitalea. The sequence goes on along the minus strand of NZ_JACAXB010000006.1, from coordinate 37,951 downwards.
ACCGGATTGTGCGCGGCTGTCTTGCTGAGCGGACAGGGCAAGCTTGCTACCCGGCTGACCGGGCATGATGCGACCGATGCTGATATTGCCTTGCACTTGCACTCCGGATTGCGCTTGTGCACTGCTGCCGGACTGGCTGACTTCAAGGCGCAGGCTGGCCGGGCGCACGTCCAGTTGTCTGGCCAGCGCAGCCAGTTGGGCTTCCCGTGCCGGGCTCGCGTCGATGATCAGCTTGTTGTCCATCGCGCTCAGCCGTTCATCCGGCCGCAGTTGTGGCTGCAAGGCCTCTTGCAGTTCGCTGGGCGCACGCCAGTTCAGCTCCACAAATTGCAGAGCCTGGGCGGCGCGGTTGGCCAGCAACAGCGCAACAAGTAACAGCAGACGCATTTACAGCTCCTTTCCTGAGCGCCAGATCGACCAGATCAGCCATACGCTGTTGAACAGTGCAATCATGAAGCCGATGAAGCCGAAGAAGGGCAGGCCGAACAGCTTGGGCCCGGCGTTCACTGTCATGACGATGGACGAGCCGATGATCAGACAGCCGGTGACAATGGCCATGGTCAGGCGATTGGTGCTGCGGTCCAGCTGTTTGCCAAAGCTGTCCAGCCGCTGCAAGTCCAGATTGATGCGGAACTTGCCCTGGCGGATGTCCTTGGACAAGCGCAGGATGTCGCGCGGCAGGCCGGTGAGCATGCCCAGCGTTTCCTGCAAGGTCAGCTTGCCGCGCTTCAGCAGGGTTTTGGGGTGGTAGCGCGCCACGATCAGTTCGCGCACAAAGGGCGTGATGTGTTCCACCAGCTGGAAATCCGGGTCCAGCTGGCGGCCCAGCCCTTCCAGCGTGATCAGCGCCTTGAACAGCATGGCCATGTCTGGTGGCAGCAGAATGCCGTGGTCGCGGATCAGGGCCATGATGTCGTTGATCAACTGGCTGATGTTGAGGTTCTTCAACGGCACATGCTCGTACTGGAACATGAACTCGCTGATGTCATAGGCAAACTTTGGCTCGTCCACCGGTGTGCTGCCGGTCCACTCGATCAACACATCCATCATCGCGTGTTCGTTGCGCTCACCCAGTGCCGCCAGCAGGTCGACGATTTCATCGCGGCGGCCATGGCTGATGCGTCCCACCATGCCGAAGTCGATGAAGGCGATGCGGTGTTCCGCCAGGAAGAACACATTGCCGGGGTGCGGGTCGGCGTGGAAAAAGCCGTTGAGCAGAATCATTTTCAGCACTGCATCCGCACCGCGGCTGGCCAGTAGCACCGGGTCCAGCCCGCTGAGGGCCAGTTGGTCCAGCTTGCTGGCGGAGAGGCCGTTGATATGTTCCTGCACATTGACTGCCGGATTGGTGTAATCCCAGTACACCTTGGGCACCACCACTTGCGGATCGTCGGCAAAATCACGGGCAAAGCGTTCCATATTGCGCGCTTCCACCGCCAGGTCCATCTCGCGCTTGAGCGAGCGGGAAAACTGGCTGACGATTTCTACCGGCTGAAAGCGGCGGGCGTCGGGGAATTCCAGTTCGATCAGCGTGGCCAGGTGCGCCAGAATGCGCAGGTCGGCATCCACTTTGTCGACAATGCCGGGGCGGCGCAGCTTGACGGCCACCTGGCTGCCATCGTGCAGGGTGGCAAAGTGAACCTGGGCGATGGAGGCCGAGCCGATGGGCTTGTCGTCAAAGCTGGCAAACAATTCTTCCGGTGGCTTGCCCAGCGCTTTTTGCACCAGCAGCCTTACCGAGGCCGGGTCCACCGGCGGTACGGTGGATTGCAGTTTTTCGAATTCGGCAATCCACTCGGCCGGGAAGACATCCACCCGTGTGGAGAGGATCTGCCCCAGCTTGATGAAAGTAGGGCCCAGTTCCTCGAAGGCCAGCCGCACCCGCACCGGGGTGGGCAGGCCGGCGTCGGCATCCGGCAAATGCAGGTTCAGCCATTCGCCGGCTTTTTCCATGGCGCGCGGCAGGCGCAGGCGCTGGGCAAACTCCCCCAGACCGTGGCGAATGAGAATGCCGCTGATTTCCTTCAGGCGTGGAAGGTCACGCATTGCAACAAGAGTTTCTCTGAGCATGGGCTATCTGGTGTCCAAGTTGGCTTTACACTCCCGTCCCTGTCCGATAGAGTGCGGCCTATGAAATTGCAACTCCGATTACTCGCCGTGATGCTTGCTGGCGTCATGGTTTTTGCCCAGGCCGCACCTGAAAAAACTGCGCAGGAAGCACGGCCCAAGGTCGAGGCCTCGGAAGACCCCATTGCCAAGTATGCCTCGCCTGGCGAGGATGCTGTAGGGGATTTGCTGCTGCAGGCCATGAGCCTGTTGGGTGTTGCTTACCGTTTTGGTGGCAATTCTCCGGTCAGCGGCCTGGATTGCAGCGGCTTTGTCCGTTATGTATTCCAGAAATCCCTCAAGGTCAATTTGCCGCGTACTTCCGCCGAAATGGCCCGCATTGGCAAGCCTGTCGATAAAAGTGAACTGGTGGCCGGGGACCTGGTCTTTTTCAATACCCGTGGTTTTGCCTATTCCCATGTCGGCATGTATATGGGCAATGGCAAGTTCATCCATGCGCCGCGCACGGGGCGCAACATCGAAGTGGTCAGCCTGAATCAGAGCTACTGGCAAAGCCGCTGGAACGGTGCCCGCCGCATCAATCGCAGCAACGTCAACACCGTGGCTGCGGCAGACGAAGTGGATAGCGCCAATGACAGTGTGGCGGCCAGAAGCGGGGCTGCTGCGGCGCCGAAGATGAAGTGCCGCAAGGGCAAGAAGTGCAAGCCGGTGGCCGAAGCGGCCAGCAGCAAGAAAAAAGCCGGCAAGGGCAGCAAGTCCGCGCATGGCGGCAAGGCTGACAAGCCTGCCAAGGCGGCCAAATCCGGCCACGGCAAAAAGAAGAAACCCGCCAACTGACAAGCTGGCGGTTGGTCATCACCTCCATGCCCGCCTGTGCGGGCATTGCGTTTTCAGGAATAGCCAGCCATGGCAATGAATATCGACATACCGGTATGGAAAGATCCGCAGGGCGGCATTGTGGCCTGCGTGGAAAAGATCAAGGTCATGAACGAGAACCTGGAAGAATTGCAGCAGATGGCGCAGGACGCGCTGGAAGATGCCATTCTGATGGGCTGTGACGAGATGCAGGTGAAAGACTTCCTGGTCCGTCTGATGCAAAGCCTGCACAACCCCTACCAGCCCTGAAAGGCATTCTGGCATGCATTGGCCATTCGAAGTCCTGATCGGGCTGCGTTATCTGCGCGCCAAACGGCGCAACGGTTTTATCTCCTTCATTTCCCTGATTTCCATTGTTGGCATCGCGCTGGGTGTGGCAGCACTGATCATCGTGCTATCCGTGATGAACGGTTTCCAGAAGGAAATCCGTGGCCGCATTCTCAGCGTGGCTTCCCATGTGGAAATTTCCGCCTTTGACGGCCGTCTGCCGCAGTGGCAAAGCGTGGCCAAAGTAGCCGAGCGCGACGCGCATGTGCAGGCGGCAGCGCCCTTCGTCAATGGCCAGGGGCTGTTTTCCGCCTATGGCAATGTGCGGGGCGGCCTGGTGCGCGGCATCGAGCCGGTGCTGGAAGACAAGGTGGTGGATGTGGGACGCCACATGGTGCGCGGCAAGCTGGAGGCCTTGCAGCCCGGCAGCTTCGGCATCGTGCTGGGGGTGGAGCTGGCGCGGCAGCTGAATGTGGGGATGGGCGACAAGGTGACGCTGTTCACTCCGGAAGGGACAGTCACACCCGCCGGGATGATTCCGCGCTACAAGCAGTTCACCGTGATCGGCATCTTCAAGGTGGACATGTTCGAGTACGACGCCTCGCTGGCCATGATCCATCTGCAGGACGCGCAGGTGTTGTCGCGGCTGGGCAATACCGTTAGCGGTGTCCGCCTGAAGCTGGACGACCCGATGCTGGCTCCCTTGGTGAAAGCCAATCTGCAACAAGCGCTGGGCCAGCAGGATCAGGTAACCGACTGGACCGATACCAATGCCAATTACTTCCGTGCGGTGCAAATCGAAAAACGCATGATGACCATCATCCTCACCCTGATTGTGGCGGTGGCAGCGTTCAATCTGGTCTCCACCCTGGTGATGGTAGTGACCGACAAGCAGGCGGATATTGCCATTCTGCGCACCCTCGGTGCCGCACCGTCCAGCATCATGAAGATTTTCATGATTCAGGGCTCGGTAGCCGGGGTCAGCGGAACGCTGGCCGGGGTGGCCGGCGGTGTGCTGGTGGCCTTGAATCTGGATGTGATCGTGCCGCTGATCGAACGCGTGCTGGGCACCAAGCTGCTGTCCAGCGAGGTGTACATGATCGACTACCTGCCTTCCGATGTTCAGCTGGGCGATGTCAGCACCATTACCGTGATTGCCCTGCTGCTGGCCTTGCTGGCCACCATTTACCCGAGCTGGCGTGCCGCGCGCACCCAGCCGGCGGAGGCGCTGCGTTATGAGTAATGTGCTGAACTGCCACAATCTGGGCAAAACCTATAGTGAGGGGCGGCTTAACCTGACCGTGCTGTCCGATGTATCGCTGAGCGTGGACAAGGGCGAACGGCTGGCCATTGTCGGTGCCTCCGGCTCGGGCAAAAGCACGCTGCTGCATTTGCTGGGTGGGCTGGATACCCCAAGCCAGGGCAGTGTGGAAGTGCTGGGGCGCGATCTGGCCGGGCTGTCCGAGGCCGAGCGTGGCGTGTTGCGCAATCAGTCGCTGGGCTTTGTTTACCAGTTTCATCATCTGCTGCCGGAATTTTCGGCGCTGGAAAACGTGATGATGCCCCTGCTGATTCGCCGCCAGCCGCGCAAGGAAGCCGAAGAACGTGCGGCCAGCATGCTGACGCGGGTCGGCTTGGCTCAGCGTCTGCAGCACAAGCCGGGCGAGTTGTCCGGTGGCGAACGTCAGCGTGCCGCCATTGCCCGCGCGCTGGTGACCGAACCGGCCTGTCTGCTGGCTGATGAACCTACCGGTAATCTGGATTACCAGACCGCCCGTCAGGTGTTCGACCTGATGCTGGAGCTGAATGCCGGGCTGGGCACCAGTCTGGTGATCGTTACTCACGACCTGGAACTGGCAGGCCGGGCGCAGCGTACGCTGCGACTGGTGGAAGGCCGCTTGCAGGACGCAGCGCTGAGCGTCTGAGTCGTTCTGCGCGATACGGAGAAAACAATGCTGTTTGTGCGTGAAGAAATGGATTTTGACCTGGTATTGCAGGCCTTGCAGACCGGCCCCGGGCTGACCCAGCTGGTGCTGGGTGTGCTATGCCTGTTACTGGGGGTGTTCGCCGCACGCAATACTTTCCGCCGCTGGTTCATGCATCACCCGGAGCGTTACGACCGTTTCATCCCCTATACAGCCTTCCGGCTGGTCTTGCCGCTGGCGGCGCTGCTGTCCATGCTGTTGTGCATCATGGGCTGGGTGGCGGTGATGCACACCCGTCCGCACCTGCTGCCCTTGTTTACCGCCATGCTGTTCTGGCTGGGGGTGATACGGCTGTTTACCGCAGTGATGCGTCAGGCGCTGCCGCAGGGCAAGTTCGAACGTAACTCCGAACACTTCATTGCCACCGTGTTGTGGCTGGGTTTTGTCAGCTGGGCCATCGGTTTTGACGATGTGATGCTCGACTGGCTGCAGTCGGTTTCCTTCTCCGTCGGCAAATCGCGGTTGGACCTGCTCACCATCCTCAATGCCATGCTGTGGGTGTCTATCATCGTGGTGGTGGCCTTGTGGGTCAGCCGGGTAATAGAGGCGCGGGTAATGGCGCTCAAGCACATGGACTTGTCCTTGCGCATCGTGTTTGCCAAGATGGCCCGCACCCTGCTGATTGTGGTGGCGGTGCTCATCGCCCTGCCGGTGGTGGGGATAGACCTCACCGTACTGTCGGTATTCGGCGGTGCCGTCGGTGTGGGGCTGGGTTTCGGCTTGCAGAAGATTGCCAGCAATTATGTATCCGGCTTCATCATTCTGTTGGACCGCTCCATCCGTATTGGCGACCGCCTGATGGTGGACAACCGGGTAGGTTATGTCACCCGTATCACTTCGCGCTATGTGGTACTGAAAAGTGCCGATGGCTCGGAAGCCCTGGTGCCGAATGATGCGCTGATTTCCAATACCGTGATCAACCAGTCCTACTCGGACAAGTCGATGTGGATCAGCCTGCCCATCCAGGTGGATTACGGCACCGATCTGGACCAGGCACTGGCTGTGTTGCGTGCGTCGGCGGCTCATCCACGGGTGAAAACCGATCCGGCACCGGCAGCCTTTGTCACGGCCTTTGCCGACAGCGGTATCAATCTGGAGCTGGGCATCTGGGTGATAGACCCGGAAAACGGCTTCATGGGCTTGCGTTCGGAAATTTATCTGGCCATCTGGCGGCGCTTCAAGGAACTGGGCATCGAGATTCCCTATCCGCAGCGGGATGTCCGTATTGTCAGCGATGTGGCCGCGGCCTTGCCCGGCCAGGGAGAGCAGGGATGACAGGCAAACGACTGGCGATTGTGGATGACGATGCCGCGGTACGGCAGGCGCTGATCTGGCTGCTGGACGGTCAGGGCTATCAGGTCAGCGGCTTTGACAGTGCCGAGGAGTTCCTGGCCACCGGCCCGGATACCGGCTTCAATGGCCTGATTGTCGACCTGCGAATGTCCGGCATGTCCGGCATCATGCTGCTGGAGCGTCTGGCCGGGCTGGATTACTGTCCGCCCGCCATCATGCTCACCGCCCATGGCGATGTACCGCATGCAGTGGCCGCCATCAAGCTGGGCGCGCTGGACTTCATGGAAAAGCCGTTCGATGACGAAGTTTTGCTGTCCCGGGTGGAAAAAATGCTGTTGCAGGATGAAAGCAACCGCGCCAGCCATGACCGTCGCCAGCGCGTGGGCAGCATGCTGGCGCAACTGACCGAACGCGAGAAAGAAGTGATGCAGCTTATCCTTTTGGGCAAGCTGAACAAGCAGATTGCCGAGGAGCTCTCCATCAGCATGAAGACAGTGGAAGTACACCGCGCCCGCGTATTCGAAAAAATGGGCGTCAAGTCTGCGGTGGAGCTGGCTGGCCTGCTGGCAGCCAGCAAGGCCGATGCAGCAGGGAGTCGTGGCGATGGGCACTAAGCAACCGGTTTCCGTGCTGGTGGTCATTCACACCAAAGCCGGTGAAGTCTTGCTGATTGAACGTGCCGACCGGGCCGGTTACTGGCAGTCGGTGACTGGCAGTCGTGAAGGCAGCGAGACCCTGTTGGAGACCGCGCGGCGCGAGGTGCTGGAAGAAACCGGACTGGATGCCGACCAGCATCAGTTGAGCGACTGGCAACTGCACAACCGCTACGAAATCTACCCACACTGGCGCCATCGTTACCCGGATGGCGTGACACATAACGATGAGTACGTGTTTGGCCTGCAACTGGACGCGCCGCAACAGGTGCGGCTGGCTGCGGGAGAGCATGTATCCCAGCAATGGCTGTCCTGGCAACAGGCCGCCGAGCTGGTGTTTTCTCCCTCCAATGCCGCAGCCATCCGCCAGTTGCCGGCCCGGCTGGGCTTGCCTGCCGACTAGTTGTGTAGCAAGCAGCCCGCCACGGCCGCGGCGGCAATCACCTTGATCACTCCCACCTTGTAGCGCTGCAATGCCAGCGCCGCAGCCACGGCCAGCAGGATGGCCTGCCAGTCCGGTCCGGCCTGCCAGCCCTGCGGCCAGAGCGCATGCCAGCCAAAGAACAGGGCCAGGTTGGCGATCACGCCCACCACCGCCGCCGTGATGGCAGTCAGTGGTGCAGTGAGTGACAGCTTGCCATGGCTGCTTTCAATCAACGGCCCGCCAGCCAGAATAAACAGGAAAGACGGCAGGAAGGTAAACCAGGTCACAAGACTGGCAGCCAACACGCCTGCCAGCCCCGGTGCCATGCCCCCTGCATGCTGGAAACCACCGACAAAGCCGACAAAGGCCACCACCATGATGAGCGGGCCGGGTGTGGTTTCCCCCAGCGCCAGCCCATCCATCATCTGCCCGGCATTCAGCCAGCCATGCTGTACCACCGCGCCCTGATAGACATAGGGCAACACCGCATACGCCCCGCCAAAGGTCAGCAAGGCTGCCTTGGTGAAGAACCAGCCCATCTGGCTGAAGGGGTGGTTCCAGCCGAGCAGGCTGATCAGCACCAGCATCGGGCCACACCACAGCAGGCTGCCTGCCAGCACAATACGCAACAGCCCGCCACGGCTGAAGCGGGCATGGGCGGGGGGCGGGGTGTCATCGTCTATCAGTGCCGGTCCGGCTGATGGATGCGGCACACCATGTCCGCCGCCTGCGGCGGCAAACAGCGCCGGGTAGCGTTTGCCCGCCAGCGCACCAATCAAGGCTGCACTCAGCACAATCAGTGGAAAGGGCAGCCCAAACCCGACCAGCGCGATAAAGGAAGCCAGCGCCAGGCCCCATAGCAGACGGTTTTTCAAGGCACGCTGGCCAATGCGTAGCGCAGCATGCAGCACGATGGCGACAATGGCGGGCTTGATGCCATAGAACATGCCCGCCACCACACCCAGCTGACCAAATGCCAGATAGGCCCAGGACAGGGCAATCAGGATCAGCAGCGAAGGCAGCACAAACAGCCCACCCGCCACGATGCCGCCAGGCGTACGATGCAGCAGCCAGCCGATATACGTCGCCAGTTGCTGGGCCTCCGGGCCGGGTAACAACATGCAGTAATTGAGCGCGTGCAAAAAGCGGCGCTCGGAAATCCAGCGGCGTCGCTCCACCAGTTCCTGATGCAGCAGGGCAATTTGCCCGGCCGGACCGCCAAAGCTGATGAAACCCAGTTTCAGCCAGAATGTACTTGCCTCGCGCAGCGAGACCGCTTCGGGCCGTGACGGTGTGCTGTTGTTGGGGGGCATGGCTTTCCTGGGAGCAATGTGGTGTTGGCAAACTATCAGCATTTTGCATGCGTCAGACATACTTCGTCACAAAACAGGCAAGGACAGCATGCGACAGTACCGTTACAATCCGTTTTTCTGTTAATTGTCATCATACTGTCATGTTTGCATTGGAAAGCTTCAATCAGGCTTGTTTCCTGCTCATCAACGCCACGCCGGCCTCGTCCGGGCTGATGATCAAGCTGGCCATCTTCTTTGCCAAATACCTGATTTTGCTGATTCCGGTGTTGCTGCTGCTGATGTGGCTGTGGGGCGAGACCACACAGCGCGAACGGGCCTTGAAGGTACTGTTCAGCGTAGCGCTGGCTCTGCTGGGCAACCAGTTGATCGGCATGCTGTGGGATCACCCGCGCCCCTTTGCCATTGGCCTTGGTTACCGTTTCATCGACCATGCGGCCGACCCGTCCTTTCCCAGTGACCACACCACCATCTTTGCCACCACCGCCTTTGCCTTCTGGCTGGCTGGCAAGGCCCGGCTGGGCCAACTGCTGCTGTTGCTGACCGTGCTGGTGGGGCTGTCACGCATTTATCTGGGTGTGCATTGGCCGCTGGACATTCTGGGCGGCCTGCTGCTGTCACTGCCCTATGCACTGGCCATGCATGCAGCCTGGCCGCGCTTTGGCCAGCGTGTGCTCGATGGCCTCAACCGCAGCTATCGTTGCCTGCTGGCCAAGCCGATTGCGCTGGGTTGGGTCAAGGCCTGATTCAGCCCGCCAGCTGCAAACCACCTTGCAGCATCATCACCGCAGCAATCACCACCATCATCAGGCTGGACAGATAAGGCAGGCGTCGTATGGCGCCATCCAGCTGATGAAACTTCTCCCCCAGCCGACGTGCGCCCCAGGCGGCCACCACGCCAACGCTGACCAGTGAAATGGCCAGGCCTATGCTGAAAGACGCCACCATGGTCAGCCCCAGCGCCACCCGCTTGAGTTGCAGGCAAATCAGCAGGATGGTGACTGAGGCCGGGCAGGGCATCAGGCCGCCTGTCAGCCCGAACAGGGCAATCTGGCCATTGCTGACTGTTTTGCCGGCAAAGCGCCGGGCAATTTCCTCGGCATGGGCTTTTTCGTGGGCATCCTGATAAGGCTGTGCAGGCTCGGCCTGGACTGCTGCGCGCGCGGGGCGGGCCAACATGCTGCCTTTGCCGGTCGCTGCGGCGCTCTGGCCGCTCTGGTGATAGCGCCGCGCTGCCGGAGGGCCAAAGCGCAGGGCAAACTGATGACCATGGTTGCCATGCAGCATGTGCAAGGTGACGGAAAACTGGTGCGGCAAGGCAATGCTGCGCTCGGCTTGCAGATAGCCTCCTTGAGCTTGCAGGAGATAGTCCTCTTGCCGGCCGTCATCCCGTCGCACTTGTAGCCGGTACTGCACCTCACTGTCCGGTTTTTGTGGCCGTAGCCGTGCGCTATAGCAATACAGACGGAAGCGGGCCGCGCTGTCCTTGCCCTCCACCACCAGTTCCACCAGCCCATGGCCGGTATTGATCATCTTGCCGCCGTGCGGGGCACGTTGCCAGGCCTGGGCTGCCAGATTGTCCAAGCGGGTGCGCCAGGCCATCCAGCTGGCAATGCCCAGCACAATGATGCCGGAGAGCAACAGCAGCCAGGGCTCGGCCTGTTCCACCAGCAACTGGTTGCCATAATGCAGGGCGCTTGCCGCCAGCAGCCAGACGACGAGCGAGTGCGACAGGGCCGCACACAGGCCAAGTAACACGGCCTGGGCAATGCTGCCGCGAATGGCAATGATGAAAGACGCCATCAGCGTTTTGGAATGCCCGGGCTCCAGCCCGTGCAGGGCACCCAGCAGGATGGCGGATGGAATGAACAGCCAGAGGTTGGCGGAACCTTGCTGTATCAGTTCGGCGAGTGGTGGCATGATGCGGATGCGTGTCAGAATGAGAATGCCCGCAATATACTACCCCCCAGTATGTTTTGAGAAAGAAAATCGCAATGGGACACACCGTAAAGGGAAAAAAACCGCTACTGGCCAGAGTACGTCGTATTCAGGGCCAGGCAGCAGCCATCGAGCGGGCACTGGAAGAAGGGCAGGAATGCATGGCGGTATTGCAGCAGATCGCTGCCATACGCGGTGCGGTCAACGGCCTGATGGCCGAGGTGCTGGAAGGCCATCTGCGCGAGCATTTGCTGGCCCCCGCCGCCATTGGTGCCGACGTCGACCCGGAACGGCAGCAGGAAGCCGACCAGGTCATGCGTCTGGTGCGCTCCTATCTGAAATAAAGCTGGCATGTACGACCACCGTCAGTCTGCCCGGCATGCCCACGCATGGAGCGGGCCATCTGCCGCGATGGAAAACACGCATTTATTTGCGCCAGGGGCTGGCGTCAGCGAGCATGCTTGCGCTATGGATAGATCATGACGCCGCTAAAAATCACCACATACAACATCCACAAGGGCATGTCTCCGCTGAACCGCCATGTCCGGGTCAACGAAATTGCCCATGCGCTGGAAATGCAGGCGCCGGATTTGCTGTTCTTGCAGGAAGTACAAGGCAAGAACCTGCTGCGTTCGCTGCGCCATGAGGGCTGGCCGGTGCAGGCCCAGCATCACTATCTGGCCAGGCGGCTGGATCACAAGGTGGTATACGGCCTGAATGCCGCCTATGAACATGGTCACCACGGTAATGCGGTACTGACCCGTCATCCCATCATCGAATGGTGTAACCGCGACCTGTCGGTCAGCCGCTTTGAAAGCCGTGGCTTGCTGCATTGCATGCTGTTACCACGTGGCTGGAACAGGCCGGTGGCCGCGCTGTGCGCGCACCTGAATTTGCTGGCCCGCGACCGGCGCAAGCAATACACCGATCTGCTGCATTACATCGAGGCGGCCATTGCGCCGGAAACGCCCATCATTCTGGCCGGCGACTTCAACGACTGGCAGGGCGAGGCAAGCGAGCGCCTGCAACAGGCAGGCTTGCAGGAGGTGTTTCTCACCCATCGCGGTCATTATGCGCAAAGCTTTCCGGCACGGCTGCCGGTGCTGCCGCTGGACCGTATTTATGTACGTGGCCTGCGGGTGCTGAGTGCCGATGTGCTGCGCGGCCCACCCTGGTCGCGCTTGTCCGACCACTTGCCGCTGACGGCATCGCTGCTGCCAGCCTGAAAATACGGATGTTCGATATAAAACATCAGTATTTGGCGATTGATAAAACCATGCCGTAATCCTGATTTATCAGCAGCAAAATTTCCGTTTTACTGCAAAGCTTGCGCTTTTCGGGCAGGAATACTGCACTGCGCTTGACGTAAAGCGAAAATTGATGTTCAATACCCAAAATTAATCGCCGATTTGACACAGCTTGCGGGCGTAAAACAGCTAAAGCGTGGGTAAGCAGACCCCGTATTACTTCAGTTTCTGCTTATATAATCTTTTCAGCATTCAAAGATTCCATGCATAAAGCCCGCCAGCGTCATCGGCGGGCTTTATGCATTCCGGAGTATTTGAATGATTCATCTGCAAAACATCCGCAAGCGTTTTCGCCGCCCAGATGGCGGCTGGTTCGACGCCGTGCAAGATACCTCGCTCTCGATTACCGCTGGAGAAGTGTTCGGCCTGATCGGTTTTTCCGGTGCCGGCAAATCCACCCTGCTGCGCTTGATCAATCTGCTGGAGCGCCCGGACAGCGGCGCGGTGATTGTGGACGGACAGGACCTTACCGCCATGAACGCGCCTGCTTTGCGGCGTGCCCGCCAGCATCTGGGCATGGTGTTCCAGCAATTCAACCTGATGGCCAACCGTACCGTGGCCGACAACATCGCCTTTCCGCTGGAAATTGCCGGCTGGTCCAGGGGGGATATTGCCCAGCGCGTTGCCGAATGCCTGGAAGTAGTCGGCCTCAGCGACCGTGCCCAGCACTATCCGGCGCAACTATCTGGCGGACAAAAGCAGCGGGTAGGCATTGCCCGCGCACTGGCTCCACGCCCCAAGGTGATTCTGGCAGATGAACCCACTTCGGCACTGGACCCGAAAACCACCCAGTCCATTCTAGACTGCCTGCGCGACATCAATCAGCGCTTTGGCGTGACCGTGGTGATTGTCACCCACGAAATGCATGTGGTGCGTTCCATCTGCCACCGCGCGGCCGTGCTGGACGCCGGCCAGGTGGTGGAAGTGGTGGAGGTGAGCGATGGCACGGTGGATGCCCGTTCAGACCTCGCCCGTTCTTTGCTGGAGGCCGCGTGATGGAAGAAATGACTTTTGCTGCGGCATTGGCCGACCTGGCCGGCATGGCCCCGGAAATCTGGCAGGCCTGTCAGGAAACCGGCCTGATGCTGGGCGTGGGACTGGCTGCCGCCATTCTGCTGGGCGGCCCCTTGGGTATCTGGCTGTATCTGTCGCAGCCGGGCCAGCTGTTTGCCAACCGTCTGGTCAATGGTGTACTGGGCTGGACGGTGAACCTGGTGCGCTCCTTCCCCTTCATCATCCTGATGGTGTCGCTGGTGCCGCTGACCCGACTGCTGGTAGGCAGTACCATCGGCCCGGTGGCGGCTGCCGTGCCGCTGTCTTTTGCTGCCATTCCGTATTTTGCCCGGCTGGTGGAGCAAACCTTGCGCGAGATTCCGCGCGGCGTGGTGGAGGCGGCCGAGGCCATGGGGGCCAGCCCCTTGCAAATCATCATCAAGGTGCTGCTGAACGAGGCGCGTTCCGGGCTGATTTCCAGCCTGACCATTCTCACCATCAGCTTTCTGAGTTATTCCGCCGTGGCGGGGGTGGTGGGTGGCGGCGGCATTGGCGATCTGGCCATCCGCTATGGCTACTACCGTTTCCAGACCGACGTGATGGTGGCCATGGTGCTGTTGCTGGTGGTGATCGTGCAGATCATCCAGCTGCTGGGCAACCGGCTGGCGGCCCGACTGGACAAGCGCTGAATCAATCCTACAGACCGGGCGACAGCGTCAGCCCGGCAAACCGGCTGGTGTGCTGCCTGACGGGCAGGCCAGCTGTATTCCCTTATCCATCATTGCAAGGAGTTCACATGCGTAGATTCGTCATCAAGGCACTGGCCGTATCTTGTCTGGGTCTGGCCATTGCCGGTCCGGCACTGGCGGCCGACCCTGCCAAAAAGGAAATCGTGATTGGCACCACTGTGGGTGACTTTGGCGACATGGTGAAGCAGTCGATCAAGCCCATCCTGGAAAAGCAGGGCTATGCTGTGAAGCTGGTGGAATTCACCGACTATGTACGCCCCAATATGGCGCTGCAGGAAGGTGCGCTGGATGTGAATGTATTCCAGCACAAGCCTTACCTGGACAACTTCGTCAAGGAGCACAAGCTCAGCCTGAAGGAAGTATTCCAGGTGCCGACGGCTCCGCTGGGCATTTATCCGGGCAAGCTGAAGTCGCTCAAGGACGTGAAGGAAGGCAGCACCATTTCCGCGCCGAACGATCCGTCCAATTTTGCCCGTGCACTGGTGATGTTGAGCGATCTGGGCTGGGTCAAGCTCAAGCCGGGTATCAACCCGCTGACCGCCTCCGAGCGTGATATCGCCCAGAACGTGAAGAAGCTGAAAATTGTCCAGCTGGAAGCCGCCCAGCTGCCGCGCTCGCGCAATGATGTGGACTTTGCCGTCATCAACGGCAACTACGCTACCAGCTCCGGCATCAAGCTGACCGAGGCCGTGTTCCAGGAAAAGAGCTACGCCTATGTCAACTGGGGTGTGGTGCGTGCTGCCGATGCAGGCAAGCCGTGGGCACGCGATGTGATTGCTGCGTACAACAGCAAGGCCTTCAGCAACTGGGCCAAACAGAAATATGCCGGTTACAAATTCCCGCAAAGCTGGAAATAAGCCGTAACCCATGCATGAGGCCCCGTCCGGATCGTGATGGGGCAGACAGGTTTTCTTGTAACACTCCTGGCTACAAGACTTGTACGGAGGGCAATGCCCTCCGTTTTTTTATGGTCAGGTCAGATAGCGGGCTGCAGGCGTGCCGGGTTTATTCACACACGGTGAAAGGTGCCTTGTGATCCAGCAGGCCGGGCTTGTCGCTGACCGGGGACTGATCAACAAGGGCATGGACCGGATTGCCATCCGGGTCCAGCAGGCTGCAGCGATTGTTGTCATCACCAAGGACCAGGTTGGGGGCAGGCCGCCCACCGGCAGCCAGGCCCGCTGCCACAAAGCCTGGCAGCAACTGCGGCCCGGCGGCACGGAATACCAGGTGAACGTGGCTGCGCTGCTCCGGCTTGCCGGCCGTTACCAGCAGTTCGTCCGCGCGGAAGTAGTCCGCCCCTTCCGCACTCAGCGTGCGGCCCAGTTCATGCAGTACGGCCTGGTAAAAGCGTTTGCTGGCAGCCAGATCTGCCACCACCACGTGGACCTGTTCCAGCAGACGTGTGTTGTGATAGTGCATGGGACATCTCCTCTGTTATTGACAGCTTTTGTCCCATCATACGCCGCAGCCACCTGGCTTGCCCATCCGGTGAAGTACGGCCTCAGCGCGCCAGCCACTCCTCGATAAACTGCTGGCGGAAGGCGTGCAGGCGCGCCACCCGCTCGGCCGCCATGGCGCGGCCTGCCTCGGTTTGCATCATGGATGGCAGTTTTTCCAGCTTCACTTCGATGTGATCGAGCGCGTATTCACGGTCATCCAGCACACGGCCATCACCTGATGGATTGTCCGGATGTGCCAGCTGCCGACCCATGCGACCTGAGGTGTAAAACATGCGCGCCAGGCCAATGGCACCCAGCGCGTCCATGCGGTCTGCGTCCTGCACGATGCGCGCTTCGTCGGATTGCGGCGGGATATTGGCGGAAAAACTGTGCGCCTCGATGGCATGGACCACGGCAGCCAGTTTGTCGGCCGGGAAACCGGCATCCGCCAGCAGCTGGCTGGCCTTGATGGCAGCTTGTCTGGAGGCTTGTGCCCGGTCCGGGTGATTTTTTGGCAGATTGACCAGATCGTGCAAATAACAGGCAGCCAGCACTACCAGGGCATCGGCCTGCGGGTGATGCGGCAGAATCTGCCGTGCCACTGCCCATACCCGGTGAAAGTGGGTCAGGTCATGGGCACCGTCGGCATCCGGGTCTTGTTGTTGCAATAAGCCGATCAGTAGCTGTTGCCAGTGTTGCAGCTGCGGGGTGAGGTCAAGCGGTGACATGGCGGCATTCCAGAGGGTGGGGCGAGGATTACACCGCTGCTGCCAGCACACGTCAACCATGCTGGCAGCGTGGCCGGTGTCAGGCGTTGAGCTGGCAGTAGTCGCGGGCAATGGCGGCGGCCAGGCGCGCATTGTTCAGTACCAACTGGATGTTGGACGCCAGACTGTTGCCGCCGGTCAGCTCGCATACCCGTGCCAGCAGGAAGGGGGTGGACTCCTTGCCGCTGACGCCCTGATCGCTGGCTTCTTGCAATGCTTGTTCGATAGCGGCGTCGATCTTGTCCGACGGCATCGCGTATTCATGCGGAATCGGGTTGGTCACCACCATGCCGCCTTTCAGCTGCATTGCCCATTTGGCGTGCATGGCGGCGGCAATGTTGGCCGGGCTGTCCAGGCGGTAGTCCACCTTGAATGCACTTTCACGGGTAAAGAAGGCGGGCAGGGTGGCAGTCTGGTAGCCAATGACCGGCACACCGTGGGTTTCCAGGTATTCCAGCGTCAGCCCCAGGTCCAGAATGGACTTGGCCCCGGCACACACCACGGTGACCGGGGTCTGGGCCAGTTCTTGCAGGTCGGCGGAAATGTCGAAGCTGC
Source organism: Aquitalea sp. LB_tupeE (assembly GCF_013391415.1). GTDB lineage: Bacteria > Pseudomonadota > Gammaproteobacteria > Burkholderiales > Chromobacteriaceae > Aquitalea. The sequence goes on along the minus strand of NZ_JACAXB010000006.1, from coordinate 21,325 downwards.
GTTCCGCGCCCCGGTGCACGCCACCAATGCCACCGGTGGCAAACACGTGTATCCCGGCCATGGCGGCGATGATCATGGTGGAGGCAACGGTGGTGGCACCGGTCTGGCGGCCTGCCACAATGAAGGGCAGGTCGCGGCGGCTGACCTTGACCACTTCCCGGCCACGCTTGCCCAAGAGTTCGATTTCATCGGCACTGAGGCCTGCTTTCAGGCGGCCATCGATAATAGCGATGGTGGCCGGTACCGCGCCATGGGCACGTACTTCGGCTTCCACTTGCAATGCCGTTGCCACGTTTTGCGGGTAGGGCATGCCGTGGGAAATGATGGTGGATTCCAGTGCCACGACGGCCTGACCGGCTGCCAGCGCAGCGGCGACTTCGGGATGGATGTCCAGGTAAGGGTGTTGGCTCATGATTGCTCCGGATAAGGCAAATTGGGACACAGCTGTAGTACGGCTGTCAGTGACAGGGTGGGGTTGTTGGTGGCGGCACAGCTCAGGGTAAGGGCGGCGCAAGCCTGGGCCAACTCGACGGCCTGGTGGAACGGCATGCCTTGCAGCGCGCCCCAGGCCAGCCCGGCCATCAGGGCATCGCCGGCACCGGTAGTGTTGACGATGTCGCAGGCAGGGGCTGGGCTCCAGCCATGGCTTCCATCCAGATGGCTGTAAAACACCCCGTCTGTCGCCAGGCTGATAAGCAGCTGCTGCACGCCCTGCTGATGAAACCAGTTGGCGACGGCAGCGGCCTGGTCTGGCGTATCCAGTGGCAGGCCAGACAGGCGGGCGGCTTCCAGCCGGTTGGGTTTGAGGGTGTGGATGCGGCCCAGCCAGGGGCGCAGACGGTCGGCCTTGAAGGCGGACACGGTGTCCATGAACACCGGGGTGTCGCCGGCTTCGGCAAACAGCCAGGCCAGGGCATCGGCCGAGAGATTGGCATCGGCCACAATCAGCCCGGCGTGGCGCAGGAGTTCGCGCTGTGGTGCCAGGCGGGTGGCATCCAGCCGGTTCAGGATATCCATGTCATTGATGGCAATGGCCATGTCGCCATCCGGGCCGTGTATCGACAAGTAAGTGGATGTAGCTGCGTCCGGCAGCAGCAGGACGTGGCGGACATCAACCCCGGCGCGTTGCGTGGTTTCCAGCAGCGCACGGCCATAGAGGTCATCCCCCACGGCGCTGATCAGCCGGCAATCCGCGCCCAGTCGGGCCAGGTTTTCCGCGATATTGCGCGCCACGCCACCGGCAGAGCAGCTGACCTTGCCCGGGTTGGAGTCACCCTGGCGTAGCGTGGCCGTGGTACAGCCACGAATATCCATATTGGCGCCGCCCAGTGCCACCACATAAGGGCTGTCGGCCAGGATATAGCCTTTGCCCAGAATCTGGCCTTTTTGCATCAGCTTCATGATGTGGCCAGCCACGGCTGAGCGGCTGATACCTAGCTGGTCTGCCAGTTCCTGCTGCGGAATCAGCGGGTTCTGGCGCAGCCATTGCAGGATTTCCAGTTCGCGTTCGGTCATTAAACTTATGTTTGTTTGTAAAACATTTGTTTATATTAATGGCCAGGCCAGCTTCTGGTCAAGTATAGAGGGCAGGCCGCCGCGCTCAGTGCCGCTGACAGCAAGGGCGTGTTTCTGGGGCAAGGCGCGACGACGCTGGCAGTGCAAGCTGTACGACGGTGTGACAGGCTTTTTGTTCGTGCTTGTTAGGGCTATAAATACCTTACTGCCCTGGCTGCGACTGGCTCGGGCAGACTTTCACCCTTACGGTGAATCACCCGTCCGGCATCCGGGCGGGTTTCTTTTTTGTTCTGTTGGCCAACTGCAAAAAAAATGCCGCCAGCGTAACATTGGCGGCCACGACTGCAAGGAAGGTGTTTTATAGGCGGTACAGTTGCAAGGTACTGATCTGATGACGGGCCAGTTCGTCCAGATGGCGGGCACTGCTGGCGGCTTCCTGTGCTGCTGATGAGGCTTCTTCCGTCATTTGGGCAATCTGTTCTACCTGTACCGCAATATTGTTGGTGGCCTTGCCCTGTTCCTTGATGGCATCGGAGATCTCGGTGACCATGTGCACGGTATTGCCGGTGGCATCGCCAATCTGCTTGATGGCGTGGTCGGCATGGTCGGCACGGCTTACGCCGTTGCGTACCAGTTCTTCGGCGGCATGCATCTGCTCGGTGGCCTGGCGCGATCGGTCGCGCATGGCATTGATGGTGGAAGATATTTCCTGGGTAGAGCTGCTGGTGCGTTCCGCCAGCTTGCGCACTTCGTCGGCCACCACAGCAAAGCCACGTCCCATTTCGCCTGCCCGTGCAGCTTCAATGGCGGCATTGAGTGCCAGCAGATTGGTCTGGTCGGCAATGTCCTTGATCACCCCCACCACGGTGTCTACCTGGGCGCTGTAGGTGTCCAGTTCGCGGATGCTGCCAGCTGCGTTGTCCACTGCACTGGAAATGTCGCGGATGTCGTGAATGGTCTGGCTGATGGTGGTGGAGCCCTGGTGTGCCAACGTGCCTGCGCTGTGTGCCAGATCGCGCGATTCTTCGGCACGGGTGGCCACGTGATTCACGCTGACGGTCATTTGTTCGATGGTTGCGGCCATATTGGCAGAAGACGAAGACTGCGCATCGGCGGCTGCGGCAACTTGTGTGGCAGTTTGCGACAGGTCTTCCGAGGCAGCCGCTACCGAGCGGGCTCCTTCCAGAATGGATTTCAGATTGGTCTGCAAGCCGGCCAGCAGATTATTGAAGGCCGTGGCGGTATGGCCGATTTCATCCTGGCTGATGACCGGGGCGCGCTGGGTGAAATCCAGCGACTGGCTGACCTGTTGCATGGTCTGCTGGATAGAAGACAGGCCCCGGCTGATGGTACGGAACAGGGTGAAGCCCATGAACAGTACCAGTAGCAAGACAGCGCCGATCACGCCAGCGGTTTGCAGCAAGGCGCTGTTATAGGCGGCCTTGTTGGTTTCCAATGTATCGAAAGCCAGTTTAAGGTTGTATTCGGTGTGGTCGTTCAAGGCTTTGCGAAAAGCCGTGCTGGTTGTGTTCAGTGAGCCATCACGCAACATGGCGTCGGCCAGATCCTGTTTGCCACTTCGAGATAATTCAAAGAATTTGCTGCGTTCTGCACGGTAAGCTGCCAACTTAACTCTGTCATCCTGCAATAGTTGGCGGTCCTGATCATCTGAAATCAGGTTCTTTTCGTAGTCATTGAACAGATCCTCCAGCTTTTTGTCCGCCTCACCGGACATCGCTTCTGCCGCTGCCTTTTCACCTGGTGTGTGGGAGACAGAATGTTTGGTTACCGCGCCGCGAATATCCATAAAGGCATACACCATGCCGTTGAGATCACGCACGCTGGGAGCCAGATTGGAGACAGTGTCTTCAAAGCGCTTGCTGGCCTGTTTTTGTTGATAAGCACCAAAGCCACCCACCAGCAAGAGGGCGAGCAGGGCAATGGCAAGGGTGAGGATAAGGCGGCGGATGATGGTCATGAGTGTTTTCCTTGCAAGTGTTGATCTTGTTGTTATTCGTCATTGGCATATGTAACCGTGCTACGTAAATGTACCTATAGCAGCTCGTCATGACGTTTGCAGAAAAGTTTTTAATTTTTTTATGATTATGTAGTTATGGTTTAAAAAGCCCAAATATCTGCTTTTGATACCAGTAGAAATTCCGGAAAAACAGGCAAAAAAAGACCGCAGCGGCTTGCACCGTGCGGTCGTGTAGCTGAAGACGGGTGGATTTATGCTGTCAGTATCTCCCAGCGGCCCTGGCCCAGAATCTGCAATTGCTGCTGATGGTATTGCAGCAGGCTGCTGCGATGGCCGACGCTCACCAGCGTGGTGGCAGGCAACTGCTCGCGCAACAGCCGGTACATGGCATCTTCCAGCCCCTCGTCCAGCGCTGAACTGGCCTCATCCAAAAACGCAATATCCGGTTTGTTCAGTAACAAACGCCCAAAGGCCAGACGCTGCTGTTCGCCCAGCGACAAGCTGTGGCTCCAGTCGCGCTCTTCATCCAGCTTGCCCAGCAGATGGCCCAGCTGGATGGTGTGAAGTGCTTGTTCCAGCTCTGCACTATTGCCTTGTGGTGGTGTGGCCGGGTAGTACAGCGCATCACGCAGGCTACCGCCCGGCAGGTAAGGCTTTTGCGACAGGAACATCACACCGCTTGCCGGCAGGGTGATTTGCCCCTTGCTGTAGGGCCACAAGCCGGCCAGGCTACGCAGCAGCGTGGTTTTGCCGGAGCCGGAACGACCGCGAATCAGCAGCGCACTGCCTGCCGGAATCTCCAACGAGACATTGTCCAGCAGGCAGTCGCCAGCCGGGCTGTGCAGGCTGAAGGCTTGCAGTGCCAGCCGTTTGCCCTGATGGCTGATGGCCGGACGTGGCAGGCTGGCCGCTTCCCGCATGGAGTCGCAATAGCCGGACAGACGGTTGAGCACCGCGCGATAACCGGCAAAGTCGTCGTAGGCATTACGGAAGAAGGACAGATTGTCGTGCAGTGTGCCAAAGGCCTGTGAGGTTTGCATCAGGTCGCCCAGGGTAATCTGCTTGGTGAAAAAGCGATGGGCCTGCACGATGAGCGGAAACACTACCGCGGTCTGGCTGACAATCAGGTTGAAGCCCTGGAATTTCAGCGACCGGAACACGATGCGCCAGTTGTTGTGGATGATCTGGCCAAAGCGGCTGCGCAGCAGCATGCCTTCCACTTTTTCACCGGCATAGAATGCAATGCTCTCTGCGTATTCCAGCAAGCGCACCAGCAGGTAACGATAGTTGGCGTTGTATTGCTCGTTCAGGAAGTTCAAGCGCACCAAGGGGCGGCCTATCTTCACCGCCAGTACCGTGGCAATCAGCACGTAGACAAACACGGCAAACACCATGGCGCGTGGTATTTCCACCCCCAGCAACTGCAAGGGACCGGACAAATTCCACAGGATCAGCGTGTAGGCCAGGGTGGAAACCAGTGATCTGACCACGCCCATTGACAGGCCGAGCGAGCTGTCGACAAAGCTGCTGACATCCTGCTGGATACGCTGGTCGGGGTTGTCGCTATGCTGCGGCAGGTATTGCAGGCGGTAAAAGGCTTGCTGATTCAACAACCTTTGTAGCAGTTGTTCGTTCAGCCAGGCTCGCCAGTGGATGGAAAAGCTCTGGTTGACGTAAAAACTGAACAGGCTGCGCAGCACATGCAGGCTGGCCAGGATGCAGAAGATGCGGACAAAACTCCAGAACAGGCTTTCATTCAGTTGCTGCAGCGAGTTGTATAGACCGTTACTCCAGTTGGATAGCACCACGTCCAGCCGCACACCGGCTAGAGTCAGAAGCAGAATCAGCGCAATGGCCAACAGTGGCTTGGCGCTACGCCGCAGGCTGAAATAGCCGCCACTGAGGTGCCAGAATTGCCGGCCCCAGCTGGTCAGCCGGGTCAGGCTCCAGACTGCAATGACAAACAGCAGGCAGGTAATGCCATAGGCTTTGGCTACCCACACCAGGCTGCTGCCCAGTTCCTGATTCCAGTCCATGTTTCCCCTTTGATGCAATCAGACATGCCGTGTGCCGGCACAGCGCAAGCACACGGCATGGGTGGATGGTGAGACGCTGCCTTGTGGGCAGCAGCACAGCTTACGATGCTGCCTGCCCGCTGCCAAACGGTAGCAGGCGCTTAATGATGAATAATTGTTGCCAGTCTGCCGCTGCGTGATGTCGGAATGCAGGTTGGCCTTACCACAATATCTTCACCGCACTGTCGCCCAGCCAGTCCTGCAAGGCCAGCAGCAGGCTGTCATCCAGCCGCACGGCCCAGCCCTGTGACAGGGCCACATCGCCACGGGCTTGGGCATTGCTGTAGCTGATGCGAACCAGGCCGCCGTTTTCCTCGTCCCGATAGGGGGTGAGCAAGGCTTTCAAGCGGTTGATATCGGCATTGCCGTTCATCTGCAAGGACAGGCCGCGGGCAAAGCAGCTGCGTGCTTCGCCCAGATCATAAATGCGGTCAGCCATGATGCGCAGGCCGCCAGAGAAGCTGTCCTCGCTCACCTTGCCTTGCACCACCAGCACGATGTCTTCTTTCAGCTTGTTGCGGTTGACTTCGTAGCTGTCGCCAAACAGGCCGATTTCGCGCTTGCTGCTGCCATCGTCCAGTTCGACAAAGGCCATCTTGCCGCGATTACCCATCTTGACGCGGATGCCGGTGACAAAACCGGCAAGCAGCTGTGGCTCTTTGCGCGGGGTCAGGCGCGAGAGTGTGGTCTTGATGAAGGCACGCACTTCCTGCGCATAGGCCGAGAACGGGTGGCCGGACAGGTAGTAGCCGATGGCCAGTTTTTCTTCCGCCAGTTTGACGGCGTCATTCCATGGCCGGGTGGCCACCATTTCCACTGCCGGGGCCACGTCATCGCCAAACATGTCGAACAGACCGCCCTGGTTGGCATTGGCATGGGCCTGATCGGCCGCTTCCATCGCCAGGCCGACATTGGCAAACAGCAGGGCGCGGTTGGGCTCTATGCTGTCGAAGGCTCCGGCGCGGATCAGCGCTTCGATCACCCGCTTGTTGACCAGTTTCTTGTCAGTACGTTGGCAGAAGTCGAACAGGCTGGTGTAAGGGCCGCTGGCTTCACGCACCGCGACGATATGGTCTACGGCCGATTCGCCACTGCCCTTGATGGCACCCAGCGCGTAGCGGATTTCCTGCCGGCTGACCGGCACAAAGCGGTAGAAGCTGTGATTGACGTCCGGTGGCAAGAAACGCAGGCCGTTCTTGGCATCAGTGGCGTCGTCATAGAACACCTTGAGCTGGTCGGTATTGTCCAGTTCGGTAGACATGGTGGCCGCCATGTAGGCGGCGCAGTGGTGTGCTTTCAGCCAGGCGGTGTGGTAGGCCACCAGCGCATAGGCGGCGGCGTGCGATTTGTTGAAACCGTAGCCGGCGAACTTCTCCATGTAGTCGAAGATTTCGTTGGCCTTGGATTCCGGAATGTCCTGCTTGGCCGCGCCCTGCACGAACATGGCGCGCTGCGCCACCATCTCCTCCACCTTCTTCTTGCCCATGGCGCGGCGCAGCAAGTCGGCACCACCCAGCGAGTAGCCGCCAATCACCTGGGCGGACTGCATCACCTGTTCCTGATACACCATGATGCCGTAGGTGGGGGCCAGTACCGGCTCCAGCAGCGGATGCAGGTATTCGAACTTGGCGCCGTGCATACGCTGGATGAAGTCGGGAATCAGGTCCATCGGGCCCGGACGGTACAGCGCCACGAAGGCGATAATTTCTTCGAACTTGCTGGGTTTGGCTTCTACCAGCATTTTTTTCATGCCGGAGGATTCAAACTGGAACACGCCGGTGGTGTTGGCGCTGGCAAAAATCTTGTAGGCGTCGGCATCGTCCAGCGGCAGATGGGCAACGTCTACGTCCTCATTGCTGACCTGCTTGATGTAACGCTGGGCCAGTTCGATGATGGTGAGGTTGCGCAAGCCCAGGAAGTCGAACTTCACCAGGCCGATCTGCTCCACGTCATCCTTGTCGAACTGCGACACCGGCGAAGCGCCATCGGCACTGGCAATGTACAGCGGGCAGAAGTCGGTCAGCTTGCCTGGGGCAATCAGCACGCCACCGGCGTGCATGCCGATGCCGCGGGTGAGGTCTTCCAGCTTCATTGCCAGTTCGATCAGCTCATTGGCACCTTCCGATTCAATGACTTCACCGATTTGCGGTTCCACTTCCATGGCCTTTTCCAGGCCAAGGGGCTTGTTGGCCTCCAGCGGAATCAGCTTGGACAGGCGGTCGCACAGGCCGAAGGGCAGGTCCAGCACCCGGCCCACGTCGCGAATCACCGATTTGGACGACATGGTGCCGAAGGTGGCAATCTGGCTGACGGCTTCTTCGCCGTATTTCTGCCGGGTGTATTCGATCACGCGCCAGCGGTTTTCCTGGCAGAAGTCCACGTCGAAGTCGGGCATGGATACCCGTTCCGGGTTCAGAAAACGCTCGAACAGCAAGGCGTAGCGCAGCGGGTCGAGGTCGGTAATGCTCAGGCTGTAGGCCACCAGCGAACCGGCACCGGAACCCCGGCCCGGGCCCACTGGGCAGCCATTGCCCTTACCCCACTGGATAAAGTCCGCCACAATCAGGAAGTAACCGGGGAAACCCATCTGGATGATGGTATCGCACTCGAACTTCAGCCGGGCATCGTATTCCGGGCGACGTGCCTCACGCTCAGCCGGGTCGGGAAACAGCTGCTCCAGCCGCACTTCCAGCCCGCGCTTGGCTTCGTACACCAGAAAGTCATCCAGCGTCATGCCTTCCGGCGTGGGGAACAGCGGCAGGTAGTTCTTGCCCAGCACCACCGAAATATTGCAGCGTTTGGCAATTTCCACCGTGTTTTCCAGCGCCTCCGGAATATCGGCAAAACGCTCCAGCATCTGCTCTGTGGAGAGGAAATACTGGCATTCGGAGAAATTGCGCGGACGGCGCTTGTCGCCCAGCGTATAGCCCTCGGCAATGCACACCCGTGCTTCGTGCGCCTTGAAGTCGTCCGGGTCCATGAACTGGATGGGATGGGTCGCCACTACCGGCAGGCCGGTTTCGCCAGCCAGCCACAAAGTAGCCTGCACCACGCTTTCCACCTGTGCATTGTCCACGCGCTGGACTTCCAGATAGAAGCTGCCTGGGAACAGGCTTTCCCAATACTGCGCCCGGCGCATGGCTTCTTCGCGCTGGCCCATGGCCAGTGCCATGCCGACATCACCCAGATGCGCTCCGGACAGGCACAGCAGATTGCTGTTATCGCCCTGTTCCAGCCAGGCGCGCTTGATTTCCGCGCGGCCACGGTACTGGTTGTGGGTGAAGGCCTGGGTCAGCAGTTCACATAGCCGGCGATAACCCTCACGGTTTTTCACCGTCAGCATCAGGCGGGTGGGCTTATCGCGGTCTTCTTCGTTTTCCAGCCAGATATCGGCCGAGACGATGGGCTTGATGCCCTTGTTGCGGCAGGACTTGTAAAACTTGACCATGCCGAACAGATTCATCAGGTCCGACATGCCCATGGCGGGCATATTGTCCTTCTGCGCACGTTTTACCGCGTCGTCGAGGCGGACAATGCCGTCGGTAATGGAAAACTCCGAATGGAGGCGAAGATGGATAAAGCGGGGTGCGTTCATGGCGGCATTTTACCGGCAGCGCGGCATCTGCACCATGCGTGCGGCAAGATAAATCGCATGCCGGTACCGGTAGCCTGCACCATTGTTTATGGTGTCTGTCACCAGCCTGTCATTCCTTCTTTTCTTGTGCTGCGTCGCAGCATTAGAATGGTGGCATCAGGAATCAGCAAAATGGTGAGCAAGATGGATTGTGATGTCAGAGAGCTGGATGGCACCAGCCTGTACAAATTACTCACTGGCAGCGTGCTGCCGCGCCCCATTGCCTGGCTCAGCACGCAGGATTTGCTGGGGGGGGCCAACCTGGCACCGTTTTCCTTTTTTACCGTCGCCAGTCTCAATCCTCCGGTACTGGCCGTCACCATTCTGAAAAAGCCGGATGGCAGCGACAAGGACAGCCTGGCCAATATCCGCGCTACCGGGGAATTCGTGGTGAATATTGTCAGCCAGGAACTGGTGGAGGAAATGAACCAGTCCTGTGCCGCCTATCCGGCGGAAGTGGATGAGTTCGACCTGGCCGGGCTCGCCAAAGTGCGCAGCAAGCAGGTGAAGGCCCCCGGTGTGGCACGTTCGCCGGTACGCTATGAGTGTGTGCTGCACAGCTGTCTCGACCTTGGCCATGGTGCGGGTGGCAGCACGCTGGTGCTGGGTGAAATCCGCCATGTACATGTGGCAGATACGGTGTATCAGGATGGCCGGATTGATGTACAGGCACTGCACCCCATTGGCAAGCTGGCGGGGGATGCCTACACCCTGGTGCATGCGGATTTTTCTTTGGCACGCCCCTGATTGTTGCTGACCAGGCCCAGAAAAAAAGCACCTTGCGGTGCTTTTTTGGTATCTGCCAAACTGTCATCAGCGCAGTGCAAGGCTGATTTTTTCTGCCATTTCATCCAGCAAGGCATAGCGGCGGTTGTATTCGCTGCGCTTCTTGCTGGCAATTTCTTCCATCGGCTTGCGTGGGATGGGGAAGGGGATGCGGAAGTATTCGGTATTGATTTTCTCGGCACCGATATCCAGCCAGAAGCTGTCGTAATCAGCCTGGAACTCCTTCCGGTAGCGCCAGGAGCTGTAGATATGGCTGTCCTTGCATACGGCCAGCACTTGCTGGCAACCCATCTCACGCGCAATGACGGTCAATGCTTCCAGTACCAGCCGTTTGGGAAACAGGCCGTGACAGGCCTTGGTGGCGGTGCGGATGCACTCATGGCCAAATTCCTTGCGCGGGCCTTGCAAGCCGCCAATCAGGGCCACCGGCTGCCCCTGATACTGGCACAAGGTAAAGGTGAGGGTGGCTAGCGCCACTTGCTGGGCATCGACAAATTGCAGCGACAGTTCGCCTTCCTTGTCGAAGTAATGGTTATGTCCCAGTACCCAGTTGAAGTGGCTTTCATCCTTGCCGCTGACGCTGGCAATGCAGATATTGTCCAGCGACAACAATTGGCTGCGCACCGCTGCCGGCAGTTGCAATACCTGGCCATAGTGCTGTTGCAGCATTTCTACCTTGGCGGCGTTGCCCAGCCCGCGGTGCAAATAGGGGCGGTGCAGTTTTTGCGAAAGGCGTGGTGCCAGCTTCAGGTAGTCCAGCAGCAAGGGCTGGCTACTGAGAAAACCCAGCCAGCGGTAGCTGCTGGATAGTGACAGCAGACTGCGCAAGACCAGTTTGATGCGGTTCTTGCGTTCATCCAGATAGTCGCGCTGGGAAAAATTGCCGCTTGCCAACTGGCCTAGCAGTCGGACCGGGTGAGGTCGGGACGCTGATTCGATTGTTTTCACACAGGGTTCTTCTAAAAGCGTTCATGCACGGCGTGCATTATTGTTTATCCGGGTGCCAGCGTCTTTGGCCGGCTTGTCCCTTGGTCGTTACCGTTTGTGACGGTTAACTTTCTTGTGACGTTTTTATTTTTGCGCTGGTTTACTTTTTTTCTTCGCGTGGTTTGAGGGCAGACAGCGCTGCCCGCTGCATTTCCAGCGTTTTCATTTGCATGGACAGCATGCCCAGATTCATGGTCAGCCAGCCTTCCACTACCCGCAGCTCTGCCAGTTTGCGGTCGATTTCTTCCTCGCTCATTGGTGGGAGAAAGGGCTGGGCGCTGGCAGGAGTGGCAGTTTGCCAGAACTGGCGGAACATGGCGAATGGGTCGTTCGGGTTGAAGTCGGCGCTCATGACATTTCTCCTGGTCGGAAATAGAAAACGGGCAAGACTGGCTTGCCCGTTCAGTATAAGACCAAAGACGACAGCTTAGCTGTTGTTGGCTGCTACCTGCGCATCCACGGCAGCCAGGGCTACCATGTTGACAATGCGGCGTACCGAGGAGATCGGGGTCAGGATGTGTACCGGCTTGCTCATGCCCATCAGGATGGGGCCGATGGTCACACCGTCGGATGCCGAAACACGCAGCAGGTTGTAGCTGATGTTGGCAGCTTCAACGTTCGGCATGATCAGCAGGTTGGCCGAACCCTTCAGCGTCGTTTCCGGCATGGCCTGGGTGCGGATGGCTTCCACCAGGGCGGCATCACCCTGCATTTCGCCATCGATTTCCAGGTCAGGCTGGGCTTCGCGGATCAGTTCCAGTGCGGAGCGCATCTTGTCGGCGGATTCACCGTTGATGGTGCCGAAGCTGGAGTTGGACAGCAGGGCGGCTTTCGGTGCAATACCGAAACGCTTCATCGCTTCGGACGCCATCTTGGTGATGCCGGCCAGTTGTACTGCATCCGGCTTGGCATTCACGTAGGTGTCGGTGATGAAGATGTTGCCGGTCGGCAGGATCAGTGCGTTCATGGCACCGGCCACCTTGTCGGCATTGTCGTAGCCCAGCACGGTTTCCACGATGTCGAAATGCTGACGGTAAGTACCATAGGTACCGCAAATCATCGCATCTGCATCACCGCGGCGAACCATCAGCGCGCCAATCAGCGTGGTATTGCCGATTACGCGGCGACGGGCCTGCTCCTGGGAAACGCCCTTGCGCTTCATCAGGTTGTAGTAGTCCTTCCAGTATTCGGCAAAGCGCGGGTCGGATTCGTTGTTGACCAGTTCGAAATCCTTGCCCGGTTCCAGCTTCAGGCCCAGTTTTTCGATACGCTTTTCGATCACGCTCGGACGGCCGATCAGGATGGGGCGGGCGAGGCCTGCCAGCACGATTTCCTGAGTGGCGTGCAGTACGCGCTCGTCTTCACCTTCGGTCAGGACAACGCGCTTGCTTTCCTTCTTGGCCTGGGCGAACACCGGCTTCATGAACAGGTTGGTCTTGTACACGAACTGGGTGAGCTGGTCGGCGTAGGCGTCGAAATCCTGGATCGGGCGGGTGGCTACGCCGGAATCCATGGCGGCCTTGGCGACGGCCGGGGCGATCTTGACGATCAGGCGCGGGTCGAAGGGCTTCGGAATCACGTATTCCGGGCCAAAGGACAGTTCCTGGTCGCCGTAGGCGGAGGCAACCACGTCGGACTGTTCGGCCATGGCCAGGTCGGCAATGGCGCGCACGGTGGCCAGCTTCATTTCTTCATTGATGGTGGTGGCACCCACGTCGAGCGCGCCACGGAAAATGAAGGGGAAGCACAGTACGTTGTTCACCTGGTTCGGGTAGTCGGAACGACCGGTACCAATGATGGCATCCGGGCGGACTTCCTTCACCAGCGGCGGCAGGATTTCCGGTTCCGGGTTGGCCATCGCCAGAATAACCGGGTGAGCAGCCATGCTCTTGACCATTTCCTGCGACACCAGACGCGGGCCGGACAGACCCATGAAGATGTCGGCGCCAACCATGGCGTCGGCCAGTTTGCGCCAGCCGTTGTCGGCAATGGCGTAACGCAGCTTGGATTCGTCCAGCTTCTCGTCACGGCCGTGGTAGATCACGCCCTTGGAATCGCAGACGGTGATGTTTTCACGCTTCACGCCCAGCGCGACCAGCAGGTCCAGGCAGGCGATGGCGGCAGCGCCGGCACCGGAGGCCACCACGCGGACATTGGCGATGTCCTTGTTGACCAGGCGCAGCGAGTTCAGTACAGCGGCAGCGGCCACGATGGCGGTGCCGTGCTGGTCGTCATGGAAGACCGGAATGCCCATGCGTTCGCGGCACTTCTTCTCGATGTAGAAGCACTCGGGGGCCTTGATGTCTTCCAGGTTGATGCCGCCGAAAGTCGGCTCCATCGCACAGATCATGTCCACCAGCTTGTCCGGGTCGTTTTCGTTCAGTTCAATGTCGAAAACGTCGATGCCGGCAAACTTCTTGAACAGCACACCCTTGCCTTCCATCACCGGCTTACCGGCCAGCGGGCCGATATTGCCCAGGCCCAGTACGGCAGTACCGTTGGTGATGACAGCTACCAGATTACCGCGTGCGGTGTACTTGTAGGCATTGAGCGGGTCTTCCACGATGGCGTCACACGGGGCGGCCACACCGGGGGAGTAGGCAAGGGCGAGGTCACGCTGGGTAGCCAGCGGTTTGGTCGGGGACACCTGGATCTTGCCGGGCTGAGGAAACTGGTGGAAATCGAGTGCGGCTTGGCGCAGTTGCTCGTCCATTCGTGAACTCCTGGGTGGTTTCTTATGGTCGTTTTGAATAATTTAGCTGAATATTATAAGGGCTAACCCTCTATCGGGGCTATGGTCCTGTCAGACAAAGTACGCGGCAAGAGGTTTTCACCTCTGCCGCGTTGTTTGTCCTGTCCTGCTATTACTGCATCATACCTAACATTCGTGGCAGCCACAGGGATATCCCGGGCAGGTAGGTCACGGCAATCAGGAAGCCCAGCATGGTGAGTAGCCACGGCCATACGGCCACAGTCAGCTCGGTAATGCCCATCTTGGTGATGCCGGAGGCCACATACAGGTTAAGCCCCACCGGCGGATGGCACATGCCCACTTCCATGTTTACCGCAATCAGAATGCCGAAGTGTACCGGATTCACCCCCAGTTTGACTGCCACCGGGTACAGGATGGGTGCCATGATCAGCACAATGGCTGATGGGTCCATGAAGTTACCGGCTGCCAGCAACAGGATGTTGGTGAGCAAGAGGAAGGCCACCACACCCAGGCCCTGCGCCGTCATCCACGCGGCCATGGCTTGCGGAATCTGCTCGGAGGCCATCAGGAAGGAGAACAGCACGGCGTTGGTGATGATGTAAAGCAGCATCGAGCTCATCGACGCAGCGTTGATCAGCACGCGCGGCACATCCTTCAGTCCCATGTCCTTGTAAACGAACACGGCAATCACGAAGGCGTATACCGCTGCCATGGCTGCAGCTTCGGTCGGGGTGAAGATGCCGCTGTAGATACCGCCAATCACCAGCACGATCAGCAACAGTCCCCACACGCATTCGCGGAAGGCTTGCAGACGCTCGCTCCAGCTGGCGCGCGGCAGGCGCGGGTAGTCAAACTTCTTGGCACGGTACCAGGTGGTCAGGCCCAGCAATACCGACAGGCACAGGCCGGGCAATACACCCGCCATGAACAACTGACCGACCGATGCGGTGGACACGCTCATGCCATCCGGGCCGGTCACGTCCATGCCCGCAGTGGCGATGGAGTACATCACCAGGTTGATGGACGGCGGGAACAGAATGCCCAGCGCGCCGGAGGTGGTGATGACGCCCGCGCCAAAGCGTTGCGGATAGCCCTGCTTGACCATGGCCGGCAGGATGATGGAGCCCACGGCCACCACGGTGGCAACGGAAGAGCCGGTAATGGCGGCAAACAGTGCACAGGACACCACGCCAGCCAGACCCAGGCCGCCATACCAGTGGCCTACCAGGGTGGTGGCAAAGCGGATCATCCGTTTGGCCACACCGCCATGCATCAGGAAGTTACCAGCCAGAATGAAGAAGGGAATCGCCATGATTTCGAACTTCTCGATGCCGGTGAACAGCTTGAGTGCCACCGATTCGATCGGAACCTGGGTCATGGTGAATAAAAAGGTCAGAACCGTCAGACCCAGCGAGATGGAGATCGGCATGCCGGTTAGCATCAGGGTAAGCAGCAGACCGAAAATGATGAGCGTGGTCATTAGTGCTTGCCTCCGTGGTTCAGGTCGTGCGGGTGCAGGTTGTCCAGATCCTCGGCACCTTCTTCGATGCCTTCAACATGACCATGGTCATGCTTGGGCAGACTGCCAGTCTTGATGAAGTTCCAGGCTACTTGCAGGAAGCGGAAGCACATCAGAGTGGAGCCGCAAGGAATGGCCAGGTATACCAGCCACATCGGCGCTTCCAGGTCAGGCGATGTCTGATCGGTATGGGCGATTTCCCAGACAAAATTGCCGCCCAGCACGGCAATGACGCCAGTAAACAGCGCACCGGCCAGCAGGCCGAACACGATGAATTTGGCGCGGGTCTTGTCGGACAGGCGATTGATCAACACGTCCACCCCCACGTGGATGCCGGTGCGCACGCCGTAAGCCGCGCCAAACTTGGCCATCCATACAAACAGGTAGATGGTGAGTTCCTGGGCCCACGCCATATTGATATGGGCCAGATAGGGTTGCAGGGTTTCGATGCCCGAGCCGTAGCGGTGGAGTACCGCCACGAAGGTGATGAGGGTGGCACTTCCCATCAACAGGGCAATCATCCACTCCTCCAGATGGTCGAGGAATTTCAGCATGATTGTTCTCTTTTCGCAAAAAGAGCGTGGGTGCAATGCTGCACGCACGCTCGATTCAGGGCTGATCAGTTGTTGGGGTTGAAACCGGTTTCTTTGTAAATGGCTTTCAGCAAGTCCGGACCGATACGGCTGGACATCTTGGCATGAACCGGCAGCATGGCCTTCTTAAAGGCATTGCGCTCTGCCACGGTGGGGGTGTAAACCTGCGTTTTGCCAGAAGCCTTGATGGCGGCCAGTGCGCGGTCGTTTTCTTTCTTGGCGATGTCGTTGGCGTACTTGGATGCATCGGTCATGGCGCTGTCCAGTTCGCTGCGGATATCAGCCGGCAGGCCGTCCCAGAACTTCTTGTTGACGATAACGGCGTAACCCAGGAAACCGTGCTGGGTCAGGGTCAGTTGCTTCTGTACCTCATAGGCCTTGCTGGTGTACAGGTTGGAAGCTTCCAGCTCGGTGCCGTCCACCACGCCGGTTTGCAGTGCCTGATACACTTCCGAGAAGGCCATTACCTGCGGCAGTGCACCTACCGAACGCATTTCTTCTTCCAGCACCTTGGAGGACTGGATACGGATCTTCATGCCCTTCAGGTCGGCCGGGGTGCGGATCGGCTTGTTGGCCGAGAAGTTCTTGAAGCCGTTATCCCAGTAAGCTAGGCCCTTGATGCCCTTGCTTTCCAGCTTGCCCAGCAATTGCTTGCCGATGGCACCGTGCATCACCTTGTTCACTTCGTCGTAGTTGTCGAATACATACGGCAGATCGAAAACTTCGAATTCCTTCACGCCCAGCGGGCCAAACTTGGCCAGCGACGGGGCAAGCATCTGAACCGCGCCCAGTTGCAGGGCTTCCAGTTCTTCCTTGTCTTTATAAAGCTGGCTGTTGGGGTAAACCTGTACCTTGACCTTGCCGTGGGTACGTTCTTCCGCCAGCTTTTTGAAATATTCCGCAGCCTTGCCCTTGGGGGTGTCCGGCGATACCACGTGGCTGAACTTGATGACGATTTCACCAGCAGCCTGGGCCATGCCGGCTACACCAAAAGAAGCTCCGATCAAAAGTGCAGCAATCTTCAGTTTCATACGTCTCTCCGTTTGCATTTCTGTTAGCGTTGAATGTTTTTGCTTTGTCATCACAACCCTTATCAGCGGGCTGTTAATACCGTGTAAAGTAGAAGGCGCGCCAACAACATGCCATTGGGGACTTCATCATTGGGGTTTTCCCTAACTCATTTATGCACGTGATTGATATGCTAGCCCGCCGCCGTTCCCCCCGCCTGTTGTGGCTGGGCACCTCCCTCACCCTGATTGCCCTGGTACTTGCCCTGGGTGGCCTGTTTTATCTGGTGTATCGCGATTGGGTGGATGAGCAGCGGGATAATCTGATTCAGGAAGTACTCTGGCTGGAACAGTCGATGCGGCTGCACATGGAAGGTCAGCAAGAGTGGGCCGAAGGGGTGGCGGCGGATATCGCCAATGGCAGACTGAGTCCGGAACGCTTTATTTCCAATGCCGCGTTTTTCATGCGCGAAAGCCCGGAAGTGTTGCTGGTGCAGCAAATCGACGCACAAGCCATGTTGCTGCGCGACCAGCACGGTCAGGTTGCGCCGGGGCGGGTGCTGCATGGTGACGAATACGATGCGGTATGGCGTGCCATGCGCTTGCGCCGCTCATCCTACGGCCAGCCTTACCGCAGGCCGGATGGCAAATACCGCTTTGACCTTGCCGTGCCCATCGTTGCCAACGAAAAAGTGTTGGGCAGCATCCGGCTGGTGTATCAGTTCGATCAGCTGCTGCACCGTCAGGTGCCGTGGTGGATTGCCTCCAAGAATTACATCAGTTTTGTCGATGTCGGTGGCCGCACCTTGGCCAGCAAGTTCGACCCGTCAGAGCATCCCGGCAATATCTCGCACCAGACCAGCTTCGATCCGCCCGGCTTCGGCGTTTACCTGCGCGCGGTCAGCTACCGCTCCGGCCTGGGGCTGACCCTGCCTGTGCTCACCGGCCTGATTACCCTGCTGGCGGCGGCCTTGCTGTATTCCATCTGGCGGATTCGTCGGCACATGCGCGAGCGCTCACGCGCCGAGCAGGCCTTGTCTACCGAAGTGGCGCTACGGCAGGCCATTGAGGACTGCATGAAGAGCGGGCTGGTGGCCATCAGCCTGCAAGGCGAAATCTTGCGGGTGAACCGGGCTTTCTGTGAAATGCTGGGCTATGCGCCAGAGCAGCTGGTAGGGCAGCGGCCGCCGCATGTGTTCTGGCCCGCCAGCGATCATCAGCAAATGCGCGCTGCCATGGATGCCGTGCGGCAGGGTATGCAACCAGAACAGGGTTTTGAATTGCGCTTTGCCTGCCAGAATGGCGAGTTTATTGAAGTCCGTCTGTATGCCACCCCGCTGATAGAGCGAGATGGTAGCCACCGTGGCTGGATTGCCGCGCTGTTTGACATTACAGAACGCAAGCGTCAGCGTCTGGCGCTCAATGCTTCGCATCAGCGCTTTCTCACCGTGCTTAACGGCATGCAGGCCGGGGTGTGTGTGGTCAGCCAGGCCAGTGGCCAGCTGTTGTATGGCAACCCGACGTTTGCTTATCTGTGGCTGGCGGAAGAGCCGGATGCGCCATGCTGCCTGTTGTTGCCGGGATTGCGTCATGATCCGGAACAGGACGACATGGCCACTGAGTTCACCCTGCAGGATGGCAAGCAATGGTTCCAGATGCAGCGGCGCAGGCTGGAGTGGGTGAGTGGTGAATCGGCCTGGCTGGTGATTCTCACCGATGTCACCGAAGAGCGTGAGCGGGAAGGGCGGGCGCAGGCGCAGCAAGAGCGCTTCCAGACCACCTCGCGCCTGATTGCCATGGGTGAGATGGCCTCCAGTCTGGCGCACGAGCTGAACCAGCCACTGACCGCCATTTCCACCTATTCGGCCGGGCTGGCCAGGCGCTTGCCGGATACGCTGGAATTGCCCACTGGCGTGCGCGATGCCGTGTCCGCCATCAGTCAGCAAGCACAACGTGCAGGGCAAATCATCAAGAGCATCCGTGCCTTTGTGAAAAAGCACGAACCACAGCTGGAAACGGTGGATCCATCCCGCGTGGTGGCGCGGGCTGCCGGCCTGGCGGAAATGATGGCCTTCAAGGCAGGGGTACAATTGCTGATTGAGCAAGATGACACCGATTGCCGACTGGACATGGACCCGGTGTTGATCGAGCAGGTATTGCTCAATCTGATGAAGAACGCCATCGAAGCCATGGTGGAGGCGCAAACCCGCCGCCCGCACATCATCGTGCGCACTGCCGTCGGTGCCGCTTTCTGGCGGGTGGAGGTGGCCGATAACGGACCGGGGCTGGCCGATAACATCAAGAACGAGCTGTTTACGCCGTTTTATTCCACCAAGCCGGACGGCATGGGGATTGGCTTGAATATCTGCCGTTCCATCGTCGAGTTTCATCGTGGCGAGTTCAGTGTCAGCACCGGGGTGAGCGGAGGCTGCGTGTTCTGGTTCACCCTGCCTTTGCGTCGCGACGTGTAAGCTGCACGAAAAACGGCACCCGCCGGGTGCCGTTTCCTGATAGTGCAGTCAGTGTGTACCTTGCGGGCTGTGCGCTCAGCGCAGCGGCGGCTCCAGCACGGTTTCCTGCGTCTCCGGCAGTGTGTCCGGGTAGTCGCGGCTGTAGTGCAAGCCACGGCTTTCCTTACGCAGCAGGGCCGAGCGCACGATCAGCTCGGCGGTCTGCACCAGATTGCGCAGCTCGATCAGATCGTTGGTGACGTGGAAGTTGCTGTAGTACTCGTTGATTTCTTCGGACAGCAGGCGAATCCGGCTCAGTGCCCGCATCAGCCGCTTGTTGGTGCGCACAATGCCCACATAGTCCCACATGGCACGGCGCAACTCGTCCCAGTTGTGCGAAATCACTACTTCTTCATCAGTGTCCGTCACCTGACTGTCATCCCATGCCGGGATAGGCGGCAAGGTGATGACCGGCTCGGCCAGAATGTCTTCCGCCGCTGCCTTGCCAATCACCAGACACTCCAGCAAGGAGTTGCTGGCCAGCCGGTTGGCGCCGTGCAAGCCGGTGCAAGCTACTTCACCCACTGCATACAGCGCGTCGACATCAGTATGGCCGGTCAGGTCCGTCACCAGGCCACCGCAGGTAAAGTGCACGGCCGGTACTACCGGAATGGGTTCTTGGGTAATGTCGATGCCCAGCTCAAGACAGTGTGCATAGATATTGGGGAAGTGCTCTTTGATGAAGTTGGCCGGCTTGTAGGAAATATCCAGATATACACAATCCAGACCATGCTTCTTCATTTCAAAGTCAATCGCGCGCGCCACCACGTCGCGTGGTGCCAGTTCGCCACGCGGGTCGTGATCTGGCATGAAGCGGGTGCCGTCTGGCAGCTTCAGAATGCCGCCCTCACCGCGTACCGCTTCGGAAATCAGGAAAGACTTGGTATGCGGATGGTAAAGGCAGGTAGGGTGGAACTGGATGAATTCCATATTCCCCACCCGGCAACCGGCGCGCCAGCCCATGGCAATGCCGTCGCCAGTCGCTGTATCCGGGTTGGTTGTGTACAGGTAAACCTTGCCCGCACCACCGGATGCCAGAATGGTGTGTTGTGCCGCAATGGTCACCACCTGATCCAGCGTCTTGTCCAGTGCATACACGCCATAACAGCGCTTGCCTTCCAGACCCAGCTTGCGTGAGGTAATCAGATCAATCGCCAGGAAATCTTCCAGCACGGTAATGTTCGGATGCGCCTTGATCTTCTGGCCCAGGGTGGACGTCACCGCCGCTCCAGTCGCATCTGCAGCATGAATAATACGGCGATGGCTGTGGCCGCCCTCGCGGGTCAGGTGATAACCCGTCTTGTGGGTATCATCGCGGGTAAAAGGCACACCCAGCGCAATCAGCCAGTCAATGGCCTCTTTGGAATGCTCCACAATAAAGCGCGTGGCTTCTTCATTACATAAGCCGGCACCGGCAATCAGGGTGTCGCGAATGTGTTCTTCAACAGAGTCTTCTGTATCCAGCACCGCGGCAATGCCACCCTGGGCATAAGTCGAACTGCCTTCCAGCAGATCGCGTTTGGTAATCAGGCCAACTTTACGCGTGGTAGCCAAATGCAAGGCCAGGGTCATGCCGGCCAGACCGCTACCGATAATCAATACATCAAACTTGAGCATGGCAGATGCCGCCATCAGGCGGAGTAGGGCAGTTTGCAGAAGGATAAAGAGTAGCAGAACCGTCGTCAGGCGGCATCTGCGTTGGCTATATATATGCAGCTATCCCAACTAGGCATTGCAAATGCGTCGTCGCCCTGTTGTCCAGACGCGCTATCGGCTTGAGAAGGTCAATCAGTGGGTGGTTTCAATATATCGGAACCAGCTTTCACCTTCTATCCAGAACGCCAGTACGCTCCGTGCTGCGCACTCGCAGTAAAACAGTCATAAAACCCTCATTGCATAAGTCTTTTACCCTCAGTCACTTAGCGTGTGGCGGAGCGGGATCTCAGCAAAATCTGCAGATTTCTTCGCACAAAGTGTTGACGAGGGTGGGGCTGTGACGTATAGTTCA
>NZ_JACAXB010000005.1 GCF_013391415.1 Aquitalea sp. LB_tupeE | reverse complement strand
AAAATTTCAGACTAAACAACAGATGTGCAGGAGAGGCATTAGCCTGTCTGCAAGGTAAGCAGTACTACGCTGTCGTTACTGGAGTGGCCGGTTTACAATGTCCGGCATGATTCGATCCTGGCATTCTGCCGACTTGTTTCCACGCTTTCTCTGAGAGATTTCCTTTGCTTGATTATCTGCATAAGCGCCTGCATCTGTTTGTGCTGCTGTGGCTGGCGGTGTCCCTGATGGTGGGCATTCAATGGGCGATGTCAGAGTATCAACGCATACAGGAAGAATTTGACCGTACTGCCAGGTTGGCCCATGGCGTGATTGCCAGAAAACTGGACCAGAATGAATCGGTGCTGGCAGCGCTGGATGCCATGCTGATGTCGCGGCAGAAGTTCGAGATGCCGATTCTCAAGTCTTTTTCTCATCAACTGCTGTCTCATTATTCCCAGCTTTACACCGTGGAGTTTTTCCAGAATGTCAGCCGGGATAACCGCAATACATTTCTGGACGAGATGCAGCAGCGCTTTGGCAAAACCTTTTTTATCCGGGATTTCGATATTGCCGGTCGCCGCAGTTGGGTACCTGCGCCTGTGCGCGAGCAGCATCTGGTGGTGACCATGATAGAGCCGGACATCGCGGCTGCAAGTTCGGTGTATGGCTACGACGTCTTGCATGAGCCGCGTTTTGCCGCCGAGATCAAGCAAGCCATTCGTAGTGGACGTAAAGTCGCCTCGGTGCCATTCGATTTGTATGAAGGTGGCCGTGTCTATCTATTGATGCAGCCAGTGTTTCTGGATGCTCCGCTATGGCAAACAAGCGGCACACATAAAGAGTTGATCGGGGTGGTGGCACTGGTGGTGTACTGCGAGAAATTGCTCACCATCTCCCCAGGAGAAGGGGTGCCGGCCGATCTTGAGCTGTCGATCATGGCTACCGCCAATCCAGGCTCAACCATTTATACCATTCCGGGCAAACGTAGCGGCGGGGGCGGCTGGTGGCCCGCGGTGGCCAAGCTGGATATCAGCTTGCCGCTGGTGAGTCAGTCCCAGCCATTTACCTTACGGGTGGGCAAGGATGTTTATCCGGGTGATTTCAAGTTCGGCGGCCTGCTATTGCGTGAGGGGCTGGTCCTGTCGCTGATGCTTTCGTTGTGGCTGCTGTACAGTCAGCGTCTTGCCTTGCGCCGTGCACAAAGCCAGGCGGATGAAGCCTTGTTCCTGCAAAGCGAGCGCGCTGCCGTGGCTTTGAATGCCGTGCATGATGGCGTGATTATTCTGGATACGCAGCAGCAGATCGAGATGGCCAATCCGATGGCCTTGACCTTGCTGGGGGTGAGCCCGGAGGAAGTTGTTGGCCAGCCCTACCAGAATGTGTTCCGTTTGATTGGTGAGCTATCGGCCGAGTTTGCCGAGAATCCGATCAGCGAATGTTATCGTCAGGCGCATACGGTTGAATTGCCCGAACGGATGCAGCTGGCAACGGCTCGTGGGCATGTGCGCCTGGTGGAAGGGGCAATTGCGCCGCTGTTTTCCCGCGCAGGCAGCCTGACCGGTGTGGTGTGCGCCTTGCGTGATATGGGCCCGGTACGGCAGCGTGCTGCCGAGGCACTGGAAGCGAGTGAGCTGCGGGTGAAGGAGCATTTGGAAAAGCTGTCCCATGTGGCGCGTTTGCATACCATGGGCGAAATGGCCTCCGGCATTGCGCATGAAGTGAATCAGCCGCTGACCGCTATTTCCAATTACTGCCAGGCGTCCTTGCAGTTGCTGGAGTTTGGTGAAGACAGTCGGCCGCAGATTGAATCCGCCTTGCGACTGGCGGTGGCACAAGCTGACCGAGCCGGTGAAATCATCAAGCGCTTGCGTGCCCTGGTGAGCAAGCGGGCAATGGAAATCCGCCTGATCGACCTGAACCAGGTGGTGGGCAACTGCATGTTCCTGGCAGAGTACGACCTGAAAGAACGCGGGATTGAAATGGTGCAGCTGTTGTCGGTGTATCCGATGACGGTGATGGCAGACAGCATTCAGATGGAGCAGGTGGTGCTGAATCTCTTGTCCAATGCCATGGATGCGCTGCGCGATGAGCCGGTGATGAAGCGCCATATCATCATTCACACCCGGCGTGAGGGCAAGAAGGCCATTCTGGAGGTGCGTGATACCGGCCGTGGTATTTCTCCGGAATCACTGGAGGTGCTGTTCCATCCTTTCTTTTCCACCAAGCAGAATGGCATGGGCCTGGGTTTGTCGATCTGCCAGACCATTGTCGAGCAGTATGGCGGCCTGATTTGTGCAGAAAACATTCCAGCCAGCGGTGCCTGCTTCCGTATCGAGCTACCCTTGTCGCAAACGGTGGCTGCGACAGAGCAAGAGCCAGCTGCCGGCTGAGCCGGGTTCAATATCAAAAAGAGCCGCATTGCGGCTCTTCAGGCTGCTGACAAAGTGATTCGGTGAGATTTGGCCGGACCCGGCAAAGCCGGTCCTTTCGACTTACTGCTTGTTTACGCAGCCTTCTCATTTATTCCCTATCCCCCCGCCCTTACCTTGTAAGGGGGCCTCGCTATCTTTTCAGAAAGCGAGAAGGGCAATAAGCAAAAGAGCCGCATTGCGGCTCTTTTGGTTGGTGGATATGGCGTTGGCGGATCAGCGTGGCTCAACCACTACCTGGGTGCGTTGCGCGCGTTCCTCGCGCGGGGTGATGCCAAAGTGATTGCGGTAGGTGCTGGAGAAGTGTGGCCCGCTGGAGAAGCCGCAAGCCAGGCCGATTTGCACGATGGACTTGCTGGTTTGCTGCAGCAGCTGCCGTGCTCGGCTCAGGCGCAGTTCCAGATAGTATTTGGACGGCACCGTGCTCAGGTACTGCTTGAACAGACGTTCCAACTGGCGGCGTGACACCCCGACATAATAGGCAATGTCGTCGGTGGTCAGCGGCTCTTCAATATTGGCTTCCATCAGGCTGACGGCTTCGGTCAGCTTGGGCTGGCTGCCGCCAATGCGGGTGGCCAGCGGAATGCGCTGGCGCTCGTTGCCGGGGCGCAGGCGTTCGATGCTGAACATTTCCGACAGGCGGGCGGTGAACTCATGGCCATGCTGATTGCCAACCAGTGACAGCATGAAATCCAGTGTGGCCGCACCACCGGCACAGCTCATGCGGCAGCGGTCGGTTTCGTACAGGTTGGACGAAACGATGACCTCGTGGAATTCCTCGGTAAAACGGCTGATTTCCTGCCAGTGAATGGTGGCGCGAAAGCCGTTAAGCAAACCGGCGCGTGCCATCCAGTAACTGCCGCAGCCTATGCCGGCAATGGGCAGCTTGTCGGTGTGCAGGCCGCTGATGCTTTTGAGTAGTTCGTCCAGATTGACATCGATGGTGATGTCGTCCGCCAGAATGAACAGGCCATCCAGCTTGGGGGCATAAGCCAACGGCAGGTCGACCGGCAGTTTCAAGCCATTGGACATGGCTACCGGCAGGCCATTGAGCGACAGCGGCAAAAATTCGTACAGCTTTTTTTCGGCCAGTTGATTGGCCCGGGTCAGCACTTCGCTGGCGATGGCAAAGTCGGCCATGGAAGCGTGCGGAAGCAGGAGAAAACCGTAGCGTAACGGTTTGGCAGCGTGCATTGATTGACCCATGTTTGCAAAAAAGTTGAGCACTATACCAAAAAAGCAGGCCATGCCGTGGATGGCGTGGCGCTGCTATTTCAGTGTGGCATTGTACGATTTATTTAAGGCTGCCGGAGAGGAATTGTGCAAGCCGCTCGCTTTGCGGATTGGCCAGCACTTCACGCGGATTGCCTTGCTCTTCGATCTTGCCTTTGTGCAAGAAAATCACGTGGTTGGACACTTCGCGGGCAAATCCCATTTCGTGGGTCACCACCACCATGGTGCGCCCTTCGCGCGCCAGGTCCTGCATCACACGCAACACTTCCCCCACCAGCTCCGGGTCCAGTGCTGAAGTCGGTTCGTCAAACAGCATGACTTCCGGTTCCATGGCCAGCGCGCGGGCAATGGCCACACGCTGCTGCTGCCCGCCAGACATATGGGACGGGTATTTGCCTTCCACGTCTTTCAGGCCCACCTTGTCCAGATACTTGCGCGCACGGGCAACGGCTTCGTCACGTGACAGGCCCAGCACATGGATGGGGGCTTCGATGATGTTTTCCAGCACGGTCATGTGTGCCCACAGATTGAAGTGCTGGAATACCATGGCCAGTTTGGTACGGATGCGCTCCAACTGCTTGTGGTTGGCGGCACGCAGCGCGCCGGTTTTTTTGTCCGGTACCAGTTGCAGCTCTTCGCCGCCCAGTTGGATCTGCCCGCTATTGGGGTGCTCCAGCATGTTGATGCAGCGCAGGAAGGTACTTTTGCCCGAGCCGGAGGAGCCGATGATGCTGATTACATCCCCGGCATGGGCAGTGAGGGACACGCCTTTGAGCACTTCGTGGCTGCCATAGCTTTTGTGCAGGTCGCTCACGCGCAGTTTGATGTCGGTGGCTTGTGCCGCGTCGTTGTGTTTCATGCTTGCAACCCTTGTATAAGGTTTCATCGCGCCGCTGTCATGCAAACAGCCGGCCATTGCTGAAAGAAGGCAGCCGGGTGGCTGCCCACGCTGTCAATGCTTGCGCGGGGCCAGATAGGCCAGCCAGCGTTGCTCTGCCTGCTTGAACAGCCAGACAAAGACAAAAGTGAGTACCAGGTAAATGGCACCGGCAATCAGGAAGGGTTCGAAGGCCATATAGGTATCGCTGTAGATACGGCGTGCCACCCCGGTGATGTCTGCCAACGTGACCAAGCCAGCCACTGCGGTGCTTTGCATCATCATGATCACTTCGTTGCTGTAGGCCGGCAGGGCACGGCGCAGGGCGGAAGGAATCACGATGCGGCGCATCATCAGCCATTTGCTCATGCCCATGGCGCGGGCGGCTTCAATCTCGCCCCAGTGGGTGGTGCGGATTTGCCCGGCAATGATTTCCGTGGTGTAGGCCGCGGTATTCAGCGTGAAGGCCAGAATGGCGCAGAACCAGGCATCCTGCAGGTATTGCCACATCCAGCTTTCCCGTACGGCGTCAAACTGCGACAGACCGTAGTAGATGATGAACAGCTGCACCAGCAAGGGCGTACCACGGAATACATAGGTGTAGAACCAGACGCTGCCGGCGAGCAGGCGGTTTTTCGATACCCGGCCCAGCGCCAGCGGCACGGCCAGCAGCATGCCCAACAGCAGCGATGCGCCCAGTAGCTCCAGAGTCATCACGATGCCGTCGCTGGTGCTCAGCAGTGGCTGCCCGTCGGCCCCGCCCAGAAAGGCCGGCAGTTTGTCGAGGATAAGGTGAAAGTCGATCACAGGCCGTTCTCCTTCAGACCGGTGGAATAGCGACGCTCCAGCATGCCCAGCAGGATGTTGGACACGCTGGTGATCACCAGGAAGATCACCGCTACCAGCATGTAGACGGTAAACGGCTCCTGGGTGTTGGATTTTGCCGCATCGGCACGGTACATCACGTCATTCAGGCCGATCACCGACACCAGTGCCGTGGATTTGACCAGTACCAGCCAGTTATTGGTAAAACTGGGCAGGGCAAAACGCACCATCTGCGGGAAGGTGATGCGCCAGAAAATGCGCAGCGGACCCATGCCGTAGGCGGCACCGGCCTCCATCTGCCCTTTGGGTACGGCCATGATGGCGCCACGGAAGGTTTCGGTCATGTAGGCACCGAAGATGAAGCCCAGTGTCAGCACCCCGGCAATGAAAGGGTCGATGTCCGGGGCGGCCCAGCCCATGGCTGCGGCCAGGTCGTTCAGCAGCATCTGTACGCCGAAGAACAGCAAGAACATCCATACCAGGTCCGGTACGCCACGCACCACGGTGGAGTAAAGCTCGGCCAGCGTGCGCAAGGGTTTGGACGGAGCCATCTTGAACATGGCGCCAACCAGGCCCAGTACGACAGAAACCGCCAGCGATGCCGCCGCCAGTTTCAGTGTCAGCACCGCTCCATCGAGGATGCTGGGAAGATATCCGTGTAAAAACATGTACTACCCCTGTGTTTCCCGGGAAGGGACGGCACGGACGACTGCCCGCCCGCGCCACCATGACGGTTTATTTGCCGTAGATGTCGAAGCTGAAATACTTCTTCTGGATCTTGTCGTAGCTGCCGTCGGCACGAATCTGCTGCAAGGCCTTGTTGATGCGGGCCAGCAAGGCTGCATCACTCTTGCGTACTGCCACGGCGGCGCCTTCGCCGAAGTACTTCACCTCGTTGTACTCCGGCCCGGCAAAGGCGTAACCCTTGCCGGCCGGGGTCTTGATGAAGTCGGATTCACCCACGGCGGCATCGACAAAACTGGCGTCAATCCGCCCGGCTTTCAGGTCGAGGAAGGATTCCGGTGCCTTGGCATAGGCCACCAGTTTTGCGCCCAGCTTCACCCAGTTGTCGCGGGCGTATTTTTCCTGGATGGAAGAACGCAGTACGCCAATCTTCTTGCCCTTGAACCAGGCATCGTTGATCTGGCTGCCTTGCTTGGCCACCAGACGGCTGGGCATGTTGTAGTACTTGTTGGAGAAGCTCACCACCTTCTTGCGCTCTTCGGTGATGTTCATCGAGGCGATGATGGCGTCGAACTTGCGTGCTTGCAGGGCAGGGATGATGCCGTCGAAATCCTGCGGCACCACTTCGCAGCTCACTTTCATGGCAGAACACAGGGCCTGGGCGATATCAGGGTCGAAGCCCTTCATCTTGCCGTCCGAGCCTTGTTGGGAAAACGGCGGGTAACTGGCATCAGTGGCAAAGCGCAGGGTTTCGCCTTGGGCAGCAGCGGCCATGCCGAGCGCGCACGCGCCCAGCACCATGAGGGACTTGAACATGGTTTCTCCGGTGGGTCTTTTTTGTTGGATGTGTGGTCCTGTGCGCCGACAGGCTGGCTGTCGGCGCAAGCTGGACTATGCAGCAGACGCGCCGGGCTTAGCCGCCGTAGACGTCAAAGCGGAAGTACTTGTCCTGTACTTTCTTGTAGCTGCCATCCTTGCGGATCTGCTCGATGGCCTTGTTGATCCGCGTGGCCAGGGCCTGATTGCCCTTTTTCACGGCAATGCCGGCACCAAGACCGAAGTACTTCACGTCGGCGTAGTTGGGGCCGACAAAGGCGTAACCCTTGCCACCGTCGGTCTTGAGGAATTCCTGCTCGCCCACGGCACCGTCAACAAATACCGCATCCACGCGGCCGGCTTTCAGGTCGAGGAAGGATTCAGGGGATTTGGTGTAAGCCACGATGGTGGCACCGTTCTTGCCCCAGAAGTCACGGGCAAACTTTTCCTGGGTGGAGGCGCGCAGCACGCCGATCTTCTTGCCCTTGAAGGAAGTTTGCGACACCTGGGTGTTGCTCTTGGCCACAATGCGGCTGGCGATGTTGTAGTACTTGTTGCTGAAGTCGACAGCCTTCTTGCGCTCTTCGGTGATTTGCATCGAAGACAGGATGGCATCGAACTTGTTGGCATTCAGCGCGGGAATCAGGCCGTCCCAGTCTTGCGGGACAATCTGGCAGCTCACCTTCATGGCGGTACACAGGGCCTGGGCCATGTCGATATCGAAACCTTCCGGCTTGCCATCGGCACCTTGCTTGGAGAACGGCGGGT
Source organism: Aquitalea sp. LB_tupeE (assembly GCF_013391415.1). GTDB lineage: Bacteria > Pseudomonadota > Gammaproteobacteria > Burkholderiales > Chromobacteriaceae > Aquitalea. Next base: position 32,194 of record NZ_JACAXB010000005.1, on the reverse strand, counting down.
AGTTGAGGTCTACACCAAAGCGGATGGTTTCTGCGTGACTGGCAAAACCGGACAGGCTGACTGCAACTGCAGCCGCAAAAATAACCTTCTTCATATGTGTCTCTGCTTCTCGCATGCAGGGAGCAAGCGTGCTGCTTGTTCCCGTGGTCTTACTTTGTAAACCCGGCGGGGATGGGGTGGCTGCCTGGGCAGCACGGCCGGAACCTGTTGTTGTTATGCCTGCATGCGCCTCCTGTGAAGACGCCAGGCAATGGTGGCACGGAAACTCCCTGCCCAACAATCAGTCGCATTTGGTGCGGATAGCAACAAATTGCGAAGGGGCGCATTCTACGCCAGTTTGTAACTCTTGTGAAACGTCATCAAAATCAGTCACTTATAACTTGATTGTCGGATTGTATACAATGTAGGCTGTCACGGCCTTTTTGTAATTGGCTGTCGCATTGCTATAAGGCAAGTAGTGGGAGAAAAACCAGTACCGCACCGGCTGCCGGTTTTTCATGCTGCACTGCATCCCATCTTTCTGTAAGTCGATGTCGCATTAAGGAAATCCCGCGGGTAGCGGGCTTACTACAATGCCCCGACACAAACCGTGCATACAACAAGAGAAGCCCCATGTCGCTTACCAACAAGACCGAACTGGCGAGCCTGATTGCTGATATTCAGGCCGTTGCCGAGAGCAAGCTTTCATCCAAGGAGACACCACAACTCGCCGGATTCTTCCCGATCTACTTCGAAGAAACCGAGCATGCCGACCTGCGCCAGTTTTCCTCGCTGGACCTGTTCGGTGCTGCACTGGCCCATTTCGAGTTCGCGCGCAAGCGCAGCCCCGGCCAGCACAAGGTGCGTATCTATACTCCCGATTTCGAGCGTGATGGCTGGCAAAGCACCCATTCGGTGATTGAAGTCGTCAACGACGATATGCCTTTCCTGATCGACTCCATCTCCATGCTGCTGTCGCGCTACAACATCAATCTGCACCTGCTGGTGCACCCGGTGTTGTCGGTAGGTCGCGACAAGAACGGCAATCTGCTGGAAGTCAAACGCACGCAAGACCGCAGCCTGCCGCTGGAATCCTTCATTCACGTGCAGATCGACCGCGTCAGCGATGCCGCCACCCTGCAAAAGCTGGAAGCTGAACTCAACCGCATCATTGCCGACATCCGTCTGGTGGTGAGCGACGAGCCGAAAATGCGCGCCGTGGTAGGCGACATCGGCAAGGACCTGGCCAAGGTCAAGGGCGAACGCGCGGTGGAAGCCAAGGAAGCCGTGGATTTCCTGGGCTGGATGGCGGCCAATCACTTCCTGTTCATGGGCTATTGCGATTACGACTTGGTGAAGCGCGACGGCAAGGACAGCCTGAAGATCGTCAAGGATTCCGGCCTGGGCATTCTGCGCGACCAGGGCGACAAGGAATACTCCGCCAGCTTTGAAACTCTGCCGCAAGAACTGCGCGAACTGGCGCACCTGCCGCAGCTGATCATCCTGAACAAATCGCAAACCCGCTCCATCATCCACCGCCCGGCCTATGTCGACTTTGTCGGCATCAAGCGCTTCAACGACAAAGGCGAAGTGATAGGCGAGCGTCGTTTCCTCGGCCTGTATACCGCCGGTGCCTATCAGGCATCGCCGAAAGACATTCCGCTGGTACGTCAGAAAGTGGCCAGCGTGGTGGCCAACTGCGACTACGTGGACGACAGCTACAAAGCCAAGACCCTGGGTTTCGTGCTGGAAAGCTATCCGCGAGACGAACTGTTTGAAATTCCGGCCGATGTGCTGGGCCCGATCGCAGAAGGCATTGTCAGCCTGCAAGAGCGCCCGCGTGTGCGCCTGTTCGTGCGCAAGGACCGCTACCACCGTTATGTCAGCAGCCTGGTCTACGTGCCGCGTGACAGCTTCAATACCGAAGTGCGCCTGAAAATCGAAAAAGTGCTGATGACGGCCTTCAATGGCAGCTCGGCCGAATTCAGCGTACAGATCAGCGACAGCTCGCTGGCACGCGTGCATTACATCATCCGCACCAACGCGTCCAAGCTGCCGGCCTTCCGCGAATCCGACATCGAGGCGGAAATCGCCCGTCTGGTGCGTGGCTGGGTGGAAGAAATGCATCAGCAGCTGGTGGAAGTGCATGGCGAAGAAGCCGGCAACCTGCTGTTCAAGCGTTACCGTTCGGCCTTCCCGGTGGCTTACCGCGAAGAGTTTGCCGTACGTAATGCGGTACTGGACGTGCAATTGTTGGAATCCGTATCTGCCAGCAATCCGCTGGCCATGAAGCTGTACCGTCCTTTCCATCGCGGCAACCAGGCATTCAACCTGAAGCTGTTCCGCGAAGGCGAGCCGATGAGCCTGTCCGCCAGCCTGCCGATTCTGGAAAACATGGGCGTCAAGGTACGCGACGAGCATCCGTACCGTGTCGAGCGTGAAGACGGCTCCGCAGTGTGGATCAGCGACTTTGGCTTGGACGTGGGTGCCTTCTTCGAACAGATGTCCAGCGAAGCGGTACAGAAAGACTTCCAGGAACTGCTGTCCCAGGTTTTTGCCAAGCGTTGCGAAAACGACGGTTTCAACCGTCTGGCGCTGATTGCCGGCCTGGATTGGCGTGAAATCTCGCTGGTGCGTGCGCTGGCCAAGTATCTGCGTCAGGGCGGCCTCACCTTCAGCCAGAACTATCTGGAACAGTGCGTGGCCAACTACCCGGAAATCACCCGTCGTCTGGTGGCGCTGTTCGTGGCCCGTCTGGACCCGGTGAATGCCGACGACGCCCGTGCCGACGCGCTGCTGGCCGAAGTGAAAGAGCTGCTGGACAATGTGGCCAACCTGGATGAAGACCGCATCCTGAACGGCTTCCTGGCGGTGATTCTGGCTACCCGCCGTACCAACTTCTGGCAGAAGGATACGGACGGCCAGTTCAAGTCCTATATGTCCTTCAAGCTGGAATCCAACCTGATTCCCTTCCTGCCGCAGCCGCGCCCGATGTTTGAAATCTGGGTATACAGCCCGCGTGTGGAAGGCGTACACCTGCGCGGCTCCAAGGTGGCCCGTGGCGGCCTGCGCTGGTCCGACCGCATGGAAGACTTCCGTACCGAAGTGCTGGGGCTGGTGAAAGCACAGATGGTGAAGAACTCCGTCATCGTGCCGATGGGTTCCAAAGGTGGCTTTGTCGGCAAGCAACTGCCGGCAGCGAGCGACCGTGAAGCCTTCCTGGCCGAAGGTATCGCCTGCTACAAGATCTTCATTTCCGCGCTGCTGGATGTGACTGACAACCTGGTGACCGGTCAGATCATTCCGCCCAAGGACGTGCGCCGTCTGGACCCGGATGATCCCTACCTGGTGGTGGCTGCCGACAAGGGCACGGCTACCTTCTCCGACATCGCCAACGGCATTTCCGAATCCTACGGTTTCTGGCTGGGTGACGCCTTTGCTTCCGGTGGTTCCGCCGGTTACGACCACAAGGGCATGGGCATTACCGCCCGCGGTGCCTGGGAATCGGTCAAGCGCCACTTCCGCCACCTGGGCATCAACACCCAGGAGCAGGATTTCAGCGTGATCGGCATTGGCGACATGGCGGGCGACGTATTCGGCAACGGCATGCTGCTGTCCGAGCACATCTGCCTGAAGGCCGCGTTCAACCACCTGCACATCTTCCTGGACCCGACTCCGGACGCCAAGACCAGCTTTGCCGAACGCGCGCGCCTGTTCAATCTGCCGCGTTCCAGCTGGGCAGATTACAACCGCGAGCTGATTTCCAAGGGTGGTGGCATTTTCGAGCGCTCGGCCAAGTCCATTCCGCTGTCGCCTGAAGTCAAGGCATGGCTGGAAACCGACAAGGACCACATGGCGCCGAACGAGCTGATCCATGAAATCCTCAAGGCCAAGATCGACCTCTTGTACAACGGCGGTATCGGTACTTACATCAAGGCTTCCACGCAGAGCCATGCCGACGCTCGCGACCGCGCCTGCGACCCGGTCCGTGTCAATGGCAACGAGCTGCAAGCCCGTGTGGTGGCCGAAGGCGGTAACCTGACTTGCACCCAGCTGGGTCGTGTCGAATTTGCGCTGTGCGGCGGCCGTATCGCCACCGACGCCATCGACAACTCCGCTGGTGTGGATTGCTCCGACCACGAAGTCAACATCAAGATTTTGCTGGGCGCAGTGATGCAAGCCGGTGACATGACGCTGAAACAGCGTAATGAACTGCTGGCCGAGATGACCGAAGAAGTAGGCCATCTGGTGTTGCGCAACAACGTGCTGCAAACCCAGGTGCTGGCCATCAAGCGTCTGGAAGCCGCTTCCATGCTGTCCACCCATGCCCGCATGATTGCGCACATGGAAAAGACGGGCGAACTGAACCGCGAAATCGAATACCTGCCGTCCGATACCCAGATCAACGAACGCCGTCTGGCGCGTCAGGGTCTCACCGTGCCGGAAATCGCCGTATTGCTGGCCTACAGCAAGATTTCGCTGGATCAGGCTATTCTGGCTACCGATGTGCCTGACGATGCCGACTTCCTGCCGGTGCTGGTGAACTACTTCCCAAAACCGCTGCAACAGCGTTTTGGCAAGCAGATGGAACAGCATCAGCTGCGTCGCGAAATCATCGCCAACCAGCTGGCCAACCAGATCATCAACCGCATGGGCACCACCTTCGTGTTCCGCTTGCAGGAAGAGTCGCCGTTCTCGGCGGCCGACATCGCCCGCGCCTGGTGGATTGCCAGCCGCGTGTTTGATGCGGAAAACCTGTGGGGCCAGATCGAAGCGCTGGACAACCTGATTCCGGCCGACCAGCAAATGCAGATGATGGTGCTGGTGCGTACCCTGATCGAACGCGTCACCCGCTGGGTGCTGCGCAACAAGCGTCCGTTCACCTCGGTGAATGCCGTGATCGAACAGTACGCCGGCAAGGTACAGGAACTGCTGGCACGTCTGCCGGCCCTGGTGGATGCCAAACAGTACCCGGCCGTGGCCGAGCTGGAAGCCCGCCTGAGCCTGCCGAACATGCCGCAGGAACTGGCCCGCGTGCTGGCACGTCTGGAGTTTGCCGTACCGCTGATGGACATCATCGAAATCAGCGAAGGTGGCGAACTGTCGCAAGACGAAGTGGCACAGAACTACTTCCAGCTGGGTCGTAATCTGCAACTGGACTGGCTGCGTGACGCCATTACCGGCCTGCCGCGCGACAACCGCTGGCAGTCGCTGGCCCGCTCTGCGCTGCGTGACGACCTGTACCGCCTGCATCGCAAGCTGGCCAAGCTGGCGCTCAGCGAAGCCATCGGCGACAAGGCTTTTGCCGATGTCTGGCTGAGCAAGCGTCGTGGCGAGCTGGAACTGTGCTACCAGATGTTTGCCGAGTTACAGTCCTTCAGTGTGCTGGATCTGGCCATGCTGTCTGCCGGCATGCGCGAGCTGAACAACCACCTGCTGGCCTGATCAGCCAAGGCAATGTGAACAAACCGGCCCTCAGGGGCCGGTTTTCAGGCTGCTGACTAGGTAATTTGCTTCGGTTCTGCAGGGCCCGGCGTAGCCGGGCCTCTCCGGATCTGTCATTTAGTCCGCAGCCTTTTTATTTCATCCCAATCCTTCCGCCTTGCCTTGATAGTTGAAGAAAGGAGCCTCGCCTTCTTTGGGGAAGGCGAGATTGGGTAGCAATAATTTATCAAACCGGCCCTGAGGGGCCGGTTTTTTTATGGTGATCAGCGGAAAATGCGCTTGGTTTGATGAGAAGCGGCGGACGGCAGCAGGCAAATCCGGCTATCATCCGCACTTGAATCCGGCATCCATCGTGCCGAACAGACTGGAATGACAAGATGCAGAACACACAGGCCGACGCCTCCGCCCGGGAAGCAGAGCAAGCCTGGCGCCACGCCAAGCAACTGGAACAGGCGCTGATCGAACTACTACAGCAAGCCTTGCCCGCCAGCGGGCTGTGCACCGTGGGCAAGCCGCTGACCGAACAGCAAAAGCGCGGCGAATCACGTCAGGCGCTGTGCTGCAGCCTGCCGCTGCTGCAAAAGAAAAAGCGCAAGGACACCATTGTGGCCTTTCTGAACTTCCAGATCAGCCTGGCGGGCGACGGCGTGCCGCGAATTGGCCCGGACGGGCAGGGTGAGCCCTTGGGCCCGGTGCTGCACATTGCACACTGGACCTGTGAATTCAGCTTCGATTACGACGCCTATGTCGGCTTCCCCGCCACCGGCTGGCAGCCCTGGCTGAACCAGGCAGGCCGCCTGTTGCGCTGGGAAGATGACGAATCGCCATTTGGTGATGAATGGACCTACAGCCTGCGGCTGGATGCCTTGAGTACGGACGAAGGCTTGCTGCGCCGCGTGGTGTTGCAACCGGTGCTCGCGCTGCTGGAAGGTGCTGCGGCGGCGACAGCCTTGCCGGACGATTTGCCGGGTCTGGTCCGCTATGTGGATATTCCGGCCGAGGACGGCCTGCAGGACTTGCGCGTGACCGCCTGAAGCTATGCCCGCGCTGACACAAGAAAAACCCCGCCTGGATGAGCGGGGTTTTTTCATGGTCACGGCCATGGCGGCCTTAGTGCATGGTGCCAGTCTGCCAGTCGCCACCCAGTGCCTTGATCAGATTCACACTCCAGACAAACTGGCTGCCATGCAACTGGGTTTGCAGGCGCTGTGCGCCAAGCAGGCTTTGCTGGTTGATGGCCAGTGTGAGGGCGTTATCCAGTCCTGCGCGATAGCGCAGCAGGGAAATGTCGTAGGCGTGCTGCTGGCTGCTCACCGCGGCAGCCTGCTGGGCGCTGGCCTGATTCAGCCCCTGCAAGGTTGACAGCGCGTCCTGTGTTTCCTGGATGGCCTGCAAGACTGTCTGGCGATAACTGTTGGCAGCGGCCTGATAACCGGCTTCGGCGTAGTCAACCCCGGAGCGGGTCTTGCCATTGTCAAACAGGGTCTGGCCCGCTTGCAGGCCCAGCGACCACACAAGGGCCGGTGCGGAAACCAGCCGGGCCAGCTGGGCGGATTCATAGCCGATATAGGTGGGCGACAGGGTGAGTTGCGGGAACCAGGCGGCTTTGGCCACGCCGATTTGCGCATTGGCGGCGGCCACCGCACGTTCGGTGGCGGCAATGTCCGGGCGGCGCTGCAGCAAATCGGCCGGAACGCCCGCAGGAATGACGGGCAGGCGGGCGGGCAGGCTGTCGGCACCCAGCTGGAAACTGCTGGCCGGATGACCGCTGAGGGTGGCCAATAAATCCTGCTGTTGTTGGCGCTGGTTGCCCAGCAGGCTCAGTTGGGCCTGTGCTGCTTGCAGGCTGGCTTGCTGAGTGGCTAGTGCACCGGCGGCGTCCAGCCCCTCGCGATGGCGGATTTGAGTTAGTTGCAGCACTTTTTGCTGCAGGCTGATGGATTGGCGCAGCAGGGCGCTTTCTTCATCCAGCTGGCGCAGCTGGAAGTAGGCCGTGGCCAGTTGCGTAGCCAGCAGCAAGCGTACGTTTTCGCTGTCAGCCTGGCTTTGCGCGGCGCTGGCGCGGGCGCTTTCCACATCACGGCGCACGCGGCCCAGCCAGTCGAATTCGTAGCTGACATTCAGCGTGGGCTTGTAATCGTTCTGGATGGTGCTGCTATTGGTGGATTGGTAATTGGTGAGTGGACGCTCGGCGGAAATACGCGTGCGGCTGACGCTGGCACCCGTGCTGACAGCGGGCAGGGTGGCTGCGGCGTGGATGCCAGCCTGGGCCTGGGCCTGTTGCAGGCGGGCCAGTGCCAGTTTCAGGCTGGCATTGCCGGCCATGCAGTCGGCTTCCAGCCGGTTGAGCGTGGCATCGCCAAACTGTTGCCACCAGGGCTGTTTGGCCTGCTGGTCGGCTGGCTGGGCTGCTTGCCACTGACCTGTACCCTGCCAATTGGCGGGCATGTCGCTGATGGCCGGGGTGCGGTAGTCCGGCCCGATGGCCGCGCAGCCCGCCAGCGTCAGCAGCAAGCTGGCACCAGCTAGCGGGGTGAAGAAGGCGCGCATGGCTCACTCACCCTTGTCGCTGGCGACAATGGCCACGCTCTGACCGTTGTGGATGGCATCGGACGGATTCAGGATGATGCGCTCCTTGCCGCTCAGTCCGGCCTTGATGGCAATGTCCTTGCCATAGTCGGTTCCCAGTGCCACTTTTTGCAGCCTTACCTTGTTGTGTTCGTCCACCACCGCCACCTGGCTGCCCTCGGAACCGAAGATCAAGGTATTGGTAGGCAGGGTCAGCCCGGCTGGGCTGCTCATCTTGAAACTGGCTTCCACATACTGGCCGGGCAGCAACTGGTGCTGGGCATTGGGCAGGACTACCTCGACCTGCAGGGTGCGGCTGGCCGGGTCGATGGCACCGGCGGTGCGGGCCACCTTGCCTGCCAGCGGCTTGCCACCCTCGGTCAGCGCGATGTCCACCGGGTCGCCCACCTTGACCTGGTTGGCACGGTCTTGCGGCAGGTAGACGTACAGGTGCAGCTGGTCCACCTGTGCCACGCTGAACAGCGCCTGGCCGCTGCCACCATTACCGGCATTGACCAGGCTGCCATTGTCGATATTGCGCTTGGTGACGATGCCGTCAAACGGGGCCACGATGCGGGCGAAGTCCTGCTGGTCGCGCAGCCGTTGCAGTGTGGCCTGGGTTTGCTGGAAGGCGGCGGTTTTTTCGTCCAGCTCCTGCTGCGAAACCGCATCCTGCGCGCGCAAGCGGCTCCAGCGCTGATAGGCGGTGCGGGCCAGTTCATGGCTGGCGGCGGCTTCGTCCACTTGCTTGGCGATGTCCGGTGTGTCCAGCACTGCCAGCAGCTCGCCCTTTTTCACCGGCTGGCCGATGTCCTTCAGCCATTGTTTTACATAGCCGCTGCCGCGCGCATACACCAGCGCCTCGCGCATGCCCTGCAGTGTGCCTGGCAAGGTCAGCCGGTTGTCGTGGCGATTGTTCTGCGCCTGCACCACCCGTACTTGCTGGATGGCACTCTGGCTGGCTTGTTTGGCCAGCGTATCGGCATTGGCCTGTCTGGCCAGCAAGGTACGGCCCAGCCCGGCCAGTAACAGCAGCACGATGATGAGGCTGACGGTGCGGGCGCGGCGCGCCACCTTGTCGCGGCCGTCCAGGCCAGGGAGGGTGTCGTGGTGGAAGGCTGGCACGCCCTGATTGGCATGGCGCTGATCGGTCATGGTGTTGTCCTATGCTGCTTCAGGCGTAGTGGGGTTTGCGTCATCCGGGGCGTTGGCGGCTGCGCGGCGTCTGGCCAGATAGCTGTGAAAGCTGGCAAACACCACCGGAACAAAGAACAAGGTGGAGACGGTGGCAAACAGCAGGCCGCCAATGACGGCACGGCCCAGCGGTGCGTTTTGTTCCGAGCCGTCGCCAATGCCGATGGCCATGGGAATCATGCCGATGATCATGGCCAGCGCCGTCATCAGCACCGGGCGCAGCCGGGTGGCTCCGGCTTCCAGGGCGGCAGATAGCGGTGGCAGGCCTTCTTGCAGGCGCTGACGGGCAAAAGACACCACCAGAATGCTGTTGGCAGTGGCCACGCCCATGGTCATGATGGCCCCGGTCAGCGCAGGTACGCTGAGGTTGGTGCCGGTCAGTATCAGCATCCAGGCAATGCCTGCCAGTGCTGCGGGCAGCGCGCTAATGATGATGAAGGGGTCCAGCCAGGACTGGAAATTCACCACGATCAGCAGGTAAACCAGCACGATGGCACCCAGAATGCCCAGATCCAGCCCGGTATAGGAGGACTGCATGGTTTCCACCTGGCCACGCAGGCTGATCTTGCTGCCCTTGGGCAGTTCGGCCTCGCTCTGGCGGATCAGCTGCTGGATTTCGCTGGCCACCGCGCCCAGGTCGCGCCCGCGCACATTGGCGTAAATGTCTACCGCCGGCTGGATATTGTAGCGGCTGACAATGGCGGCCTCGCGCGCCGGGCTGACGCGTACCAGATTACCCAGCTGCTGTGGCGTACTGCCGTTGACGCCAGCCGGGTTCACCGGCAGTTGCAGCAGCTCATCCAGCCCGTTGATGCGGTATTGCGGGGTTTGTGCCTGCATGTTGTACACCACGCTATTGGCCGGGTTCAGCCAGAAGGTGGGCTGGGTCTGCTGGCTGCCAGAGAGCGGCAACAACAGGTTTTGTGCCACATCTACCGCATTCAGCCCCATGCCTTGCAGGCGGGTGCGGTCCATGTCCAGCTTGAGCGCCGGGGCATCCATGCGTTGATGGACATGCACATCAGCCGCGCCGTTGATCTGTTTGATGCGGTCGGCCAGCTTCACCGCAAAAGCATGGTTCTGTGCCATGTTTTTGCCGTAAATCTGCACGTCGATGGCTGACGGGGTGCCGAAGTTGAGAATCTGGGTGACGATGTCGGCAGGCTGGAAGAAAAACTCCACGCCCGGAAAACGCTTGGCCAGCAGTGGCGGAATTTTTTCGATGTAATCGGCACTCGGCCGATGGCCCGGTTTCAGCGAAATCAGGATATCGGCATCCAGCGTGCCGATAGTGCCGGAGTTGCTGTAGGACAGATTGATGCCGGAATAGGGCAGGCCGATATTGTCGATGATGGTGTCCAGCTCGCCCGCCGGAATGATTTCCCGCAAGGCATTGTCCACGCCATCGGCCAGCCTGGCGGTGTTTTCGATGCGCGTGCCGGTGGGGGCGCGCATGTGCAGCTTGATCTGGCCGGTATCCACGGTAGGGAACAGGTCGCGCCCCAGCAGCAGGTACAGGCCGCAGGACAACAGGCAGAAGCCGAGAAACCCGGCCAGAAAACGGCGACGGTGGGTCAGCAGGTGGCTGAGCAACAGCACATACACGCTGCGCAGCTTTTCAAACTGATGGTTGAAGCGCGCATGTACATGGTGAATCCAGGCCGTCACGCGGCCGCTGCGGCCCTGATGGCCCATCAGCAACAGTGCCAGCGTGGGCACCAGCGTACGCGACAGCAGGTAGGAGGCCAGCATGGCAAATACCACTGCCTCGGCCAGCGGCACAAACAGATAGCGCGCCACGCCCTCCAGAAAGAACATCGGCACAAACACGATGCAGATGCACAGCGTGGCCACAAAGGCCGGAATGGCAATTTCCCCGGCACCTTCCAGAATGGCGGTGTGCAAGTCCGAACCCATGTGCAGATGACGCTCGATGTTCTCGATGGTGACCGTGGCATCGTCCACCAGAATGCCCACCGCCAGCGCGAGCCCCCCCAGCGTCATCACATTGATGGTTTCACCCACGACATGCAGCAAAATCACCGAAGAAAAAATCGACAAGGGAATGGAGATGGCAATGATGGACGTGGTGCGCCAGTTGCCCAGAAACAGCAGCAACATGATGGCGGTGAGTACGGCGGCAATCAGCGCCTCGTGTACCACGCCTTCCACGGCGGTTTTCACGAATACCGACTGATCCGCCAGCAGCGACACCTCAATGCCCTTGGGCAGCAAGGGCGTCACCGTGGGCAGCAGGCTTTTCAGATTGTCCACCACACTGAGGGTGGACGCGCCGCCGTTCTTGTATACCGACAGCAACAGGCCGCGTTGGCCGTTTTGCCGCACGATATTGGTTTGCGGCGAATAGCCGTCCCGTACATGCGCCACCTCGCCCAGATACGTTGTCGCGCCATTGCTGCTGCGTAGCGGGATATTGTTCAGCCCGGCAATGGTGGTGGGCGAGCCGTTCAGGCCGATATTGAATTCGGTATCACCCAGCTTGGCAGTGCCTGCTGGCAGGATCAGGTTCTGGCTGCTGATGGCGTTTACCACGCTGGCTGGTGTCATGCCCTTGGCGGTGATGGCGGCCAGGTCCAGGTCTACCGACAACAAACGTACCTTGCCGCCATAGGGGTAGGGAATGGCCACGCCGGGAATGGTGACCAGCTGCGGCCGTAGCGTATTCACTGCGGCATCGAACACATCCTGTTCGGACAGGGTCTTGCTGGACATGCCCAGTTGCACTACCGGCACGCTGGAGGCGGTGTATTTGATCACCAGCGGCGCGGTGGTGCCGGTGGGCATTTGCCTTACCACTGCCTGCGATACCGATACCACCTGGGCGATGGCGGTCTGGATGTTGACATTGGGCTGGAAGAAAATCTTGATCACCGCAATGCCGTTGAGCGATTGCGACTCGATATGCTCGATGTCGTTGACGGTGGTGGTGAGAATGCGCTCGTTGGACTGGGTGATGCGGTCGGCCATTTGCTGCGGTGCCAGGCCGTTGTAACCCCAGATCACGCTGATGACCGGAATGTCGATTTCAGGCAGTACATCCACCGGGGTGCGCAACAGCGCCAACACGCTGGCCAGCACGATGACAATGGCCATGACAATAAAGGTGTAAGGTCGGCGCAGTGCCGTTTCAACAATCCACATTGGGGGAGACTGCCTTCCTGCCTGTGGCCGGAACGTCTAACCGGCTTGTTGTTGCTGGCGACTGTGCCGATCGCAACGCAACAGGCTGCAGCGGGCTCAGTCGTATTTTATTGTTGTGCCATCGCGCCGCCGCTAAAGCAGGTCAACCGCTATGTCCTTTGCGATATTAGCCCAAAGCATGTGATATGCGTGGGGCAAGGCAATGACAATTTGTTATTAATTATGATGACGCAATGGTAGAGGTCGGCGTTTCGCTAGTGAACAGCAGTACCGGTGTCGTGGTTTCGGGCAGGGTGATGTGGCCGCAGGCATGCAAGCCGGCTTTGCACAACACCCGGGCGGATGCGGCATTGTCCGGGTTGATATAAGCCACCACCCGCGGCAGGTGCAGGCTGTGGAGGCCATATTGCACGCAGGCTGTTGCCGCCTCACTGGCATAAGACAGCCCCCGCCTGGCGGGCAATATGACATAACCAACGTCCACATCGGCAAGACCCGCACGACGTATCAGGCCGCACATACCAACCGGCTGGCCATCCTCGCGCCGTTCCACACACCACAAGCCGATGCCGTGCTCGGCGTAACTGAGCAAGGGGCCGCGCAGCAGGTAATCGCTGGCGGCATCCAGGGTGCGAATACCACGATCCGCCACGTAATGGATGAAATCCGGGTCGTTCAGCAGCGTCAGCACCAAAGATGCATCGGCCGGGGTCAATTCACGCAACTGCAGGCGCGGTGTAATGATGAGCAGCATGGATTGCCTGTCAGGCAAGGTGGAAGCTGGCAGTCTAGCCTGCGGCCGGTAGCATTCACAAACAGCAGGGCCGGGCGCGAAAATGCAGGGCAGGGTATTGTCAGGAACGGGTTGAGGCTGTATTATGCGCTTCTCTGTTGCACAGCGTTGCAACAGCAGCCATCTGGAGAGGTGGATGAGTGGTTTAAGTCGCACGCCTGGAAAGCGTGTTTAGGGTAATACCCTAACGGGGGTTCGAATCCCCCCCTCTCCGCCAAATACATACAAAAAAGCCCTGATTATTCAGGGCTTTTTTGTTGCCTGTAATTTTCAGTATGCCATCCAGTATGCCACTTGGTCCTCGCTGTCTTGATACGATTTTGGACGATCTTGGATTCTGTGTAAGTAGTTCACCCAGTTGCAATGATGCAACGGATGATCAGTGCTGGCATCGATGCGTGTGCATTGGCTAATGAGTTTGCTGGTGTTTGAGCCAAATTTTAAGATATGGTCATAAAACAAGAGCCGCTGCCTGAAAAGGCTAGCGGCTCTTGTTTTATGTGGGTTTGGCGTAAGGGCTGAGTATCGGCCGAAGCAGACGCTAGCAGGCTCGGCTGCAGGTGTCCGCATTCGGCTAGGAGCAGCCATTGCCGAGATACGGGGCCAAGGTCTCAAGCTCGGCAATACCGCCGTTCAAGCGAGGGGGCAGAACGGCTGCAGTACTACTCAAAACTGACAGAATGGCTTCCATGAAATCAGGGGCGACTCAGTCAGATGCAGAGAATTTTGTCCATAAAGATCATTTGGATTGATTTTTTGTGCAAATAATCCATTTTACGTATTTTGATTTTCAATGGTATCGATATGCTTGTCTGACTTCTCAAGTTGAATAAGCAAAGGTTGGTCTGCCTTTTTCCTGATGAATGAAGGAGATACTTGGTGTCGATACCTGATGACTTGAATATCAAGGAAGCGGCCATTCTGGAACGCAAAGCATTTGCAGCCATGGAAAGTGGGCATCTGGCTTTCCGGCAAGGAAAAATCAGTGCGATAGAGTTATTCTTGCTGGCTGACAAATGGGAGTTGGCTGAGGAAGCGTTGCGTTGTATGGAAAAAACAGCTCAAAGCCGTTGATTTTTACTACAGCTTGAGAGTACCTGCTTGAATGGCCCCAAGGACTGTCAGCACATTGCAGTGGCACCGGAGTATCGCGCTAGTACCCGCCATGCAGACCTGATTTTTATTGGCTCAGGCAGTATTGCCCCAGCTTTTGCAAATCAAGCAAGGTGAGTAAACGAGGTCCATGAGCTGTTTGCAGCGAGACATGGCCTGATGCAGCATCCGCTACCCATGCATTTTCGTCCGTAGTGGATGATGATGCTGACTGAGCAATAGGGCGGCCATTGTCGATGGTAATCAGCCTGGGTACTGAAAAACCGACAAGGCCGTACTCTGTTTGCACCACCAGAATACTGGCGGTATTGCTGACGGGTGACTGCGGCACCCCTAACACCGAACTGAGACAAAAAGTCGGGATGGCTTGTTCACGACTGACAACAAGGCCTGCCTGCTTCCCTTCGGAGCAAGTCAGTAATTTACCTTCAGACCACGGCAGGATTTGCAAGACTTGATCCACCCGGCAGGCAATCTCACCATTCACGTCCACAGTCAGAACATGCAGGGTTTGTTTTCCTCCGGGGCCGTCTCCGGCTTGCAGGCTATCCGCTTGGGGAGCGTTATCCGGCATGGTGATGTGAGCGATATCACGAAGTGTTTGCCGGTTGCGCAGCTGGGTATCGGCAATCAACAGAAAGTGTTGCTGGCCGTCGCCGTTGATGCCAAGCGTGTCGACCGGTAAATCATGGACAGACACCACGCCAATAAAGTTGGCCGCGTCCTTGAAGGAGCGTGCTGGCAGTGGCATGGGATGAAAATGCCCCAGTTTGACGACGTCGAAAATGTTTTCAACGGTAAATGCAAGATAGCCATCCTCATAGCGGATGACAAAGGCCTGCCTGGGAGGCACGCTCGGCTGATCTATCCCCAATGTTCCCAGCAAACTGAGTACGGGAATACGCAAATTCTGATAACGGATGATGCCCAGACAAAAACCGGACTTTATCGGTGAGCTTTCAATGACCGGGTTGAGGATGATGGTGTGAACAACGGTGGCGTCAATGGCAAGCGGCACCCCTCCACTACTCATCAGCATCAGGTGATGAATTGTACTGTCTATCGTGTTGTTCCCGGTCATGTCGGTTTCGGCCTGCCCTTGCTCGGTAACAGGGATGCCAGACAAGGCACACAATCTGTCTGCATCAATCACACTGACGGGCCGTTGCTCTCCCGGAAGGGTGAAGCCACCGGTAATGATGTGCTCCTTGTCACTATCCACAACCAGTTGCGCTTCACAATCCACGACCTGCTGAACATCCGATGCCAGCAGACCAAGCACGCGATGATGTGACGTGACCACAACCACGTTATGTAGTGTTGCTGGTTCGCTGCCATCTGACATCAAAACCCGAAGGTCGATGACAGGAATCAGTACACCACGCAGGCTGAAACACCCTTTCAAAGCAGGGTGCCTGCCCGGCATGCTATTGAGTACCGGGCAGGGCACCACTTCTCTCAGGCATTCGATATCCAGTGCCAGCAAGCTATCGTTGACGGCGAAAATTCCGTAACGACGGGAAGTCACTTAATTGCTCCCGGTATTGCCGCCGTTGCGGGCAAGTGAGGTAATCAACAGTTTGACCTCCGTGGTCAGCTCTGCCTGGCGCCGGGTAACATCGACAATTTCCTGGATGCTGCTTGCTGTCTGCTCTACACCATGGTGGATTCCCTTGAAGTTGCTGGCAGCACGCTGACTGGCCTCTATGCCCTGATCCACCTGGCCGTCTGCCAGCTGAACCTGCTCGGTGATTTCCTGCGCGGCTTTGGAGCAGCGTTCTGCCAGCTTGCGGACTTCGGCTGCCACGACAGAAAAACCTACACCGTGCTGACCGGCCCGCGCCGCTTCGATGGCTGCATTGAATGCCAGCAGGTTTGTCTGGTTGGCAATTTCACTGATTACACCGACAATCTCTGCGATGCGATCAGCACTACGGCGTATTTTCGCAATCAGCTGCAAGGATTGTTCCAGTGCCTGACTTCCCTCACTGGCCACGGATGCAGCTTGCCCGGAAAGAACTGAAGCTTGTCCGGAGAGGGTTGCCACCATATTGATGCTTTCCACCAGAATGCTGACGCTGTCTGCCATTTCGCGGGATTTCTGCGAGATTTCACGCTCCATCTGTACTTCTTTGGTTACGTCATAAGCGTATTTGATGATTTTGCAGACGGTACCATTCAGGTCGAAAATGGGATTGTAAGTAGCCTGAATCCATACATCGCGGCTGAATTTACCCACCCGGTGAAAGCGTCCACTGACGAACTTTCCTTCACTCAGACTTAACCAGAAGTCGCGATATTCCGCGCTATGAGTATATTCAGCGGTGCAGAAGATGCTGTGGTGATGCCCCTGGATTTCTCGCAGCGTATAGCCCATGGCAGCGAGGAAATTACGGTTTGCCGTCAGGATATTACCTTGCAGGTCGAACTCCACCATGGCTTGGCCCGCGTTGATGGCATCTACCTTGGCCCGGTACTCGGCATTATGCAGTTTGGCCTGGGTGATATCACTGGCAATCTTCACCACCTTGATTGGCTGGCCGCTGGGATTGAGAACCGGATTGTAGGTTGCCTGAATCCATACTTCTTTTCCGCCGTTGGCAATCCGCTTGTATTCCCCCGAGAAGAATTCCCCGCGTGCCAAACGCTCCCAGAAGTTCTGGTAATCTGCTTTGGATATTTCTTGTGGATCAACAAACATCCGGTGATGCATGCCTTGGATTTGTTCCAGACGGTAGCCCATCAAGGCCAGGAAATTATCATTGGCGCCAAGCACCTTACCGCTGAGGTCAAACTCAATCACCGCCTGGGCACGATTAATGGCCGACAGTTTTCCCTCGGTTTCCAGCCGTTCCAGTTTCTCTTTGGTGATATCACGCGCCAGAAGAATCACTTTGGACAATTCCCCTGCCAGGCCGGTGACGGGAGTCAAGGTAAGGTTGATCCATACCTCTTGCCGTCCAGCAGCCTGAAAGCGCATTTCGCCAGTATGGACATGGCCGCGGTGTAATTCGCGCCAGATGTCCTGATTGGCAGCACTACCCTGGTCTTCTTCGAAAAGCAATTTTTGCAGCCCCTTGCCAAGCATTTCGGAATGGGTATAGCCCAGAACCTGGCACAGCTGTTCGTTGCACTGAATGAAATTGCTTTCACGATCAAGTTCGGCGTAGCACAGGCTTTCGCTGACGGCCTTCAAACGACTGCGGTTCTCCTGTGCATCCTGTTTTTCCGAAGTGATGTCACTACAATATTTCACCACCTTGACCGGCTTTCCCTCCAGGTCAAAGATAGGGTTGTAAGTGGCTTGTATCCAGATGCGCTTGCCGTTTTTGCCAATACGCAGATACTCGCCAGCATCAAACTCGCCCTTGTTCATTTTCTGCCAGAATGCCCGATAGGCAGGGCTCTCTGCCTCTTCTTCGGTCACAAACAAACGATGATGCTGGCCCTTGATTTCATCCAGCTCATAACCCATCAGTTTCAGGAAGTTCTGGTTTGCCTGCTGGACAATACCTGCCATATCGAATTCGATGACGCCCTGCGAGCGGGAAATCGCATTCACCTTGCCTTCATCTTCCAGGGCTTTTTCTTTGGCGGCGGTAATGTCCGTGGCGTACTTCACCACTTTGAATGGCTTGCCATCAAGTCCCAGGATGGGTGTGTAGGTTGCCTGCAGCCATACGGGCTGGTGGCGGTGATTCAGGCGCAGGAACTCACCACTTTGTGCCCGTCCCTCACGTAACGCATTCCAGAAGTTTTCGTAGGCATCACTCTGGGAAACTTCTACCGGGCAGAACATGCTGTGATGTTGGCCGATTACGCCCTCGTGCGTATAACCCATCAGCCTCAGGAAAATATCGTTGACCGCGACGATGCGTCCATCGAGGTCAAATTCGATAACGCATTGCGACTGCTCGGCTGCATATACTTTGCCTTGCTCTTCGTGCTGGGCCTTTTTTCTCGCGGTGATGTCCGCTGTGAATTTGATGATCCTGTAAGGGGCACCATCTTCATTGAGCAGGGGGTTGTAATACGCCTGGATGTAGATATCTTCGCCGCTGGCTTTCTTGCGGTGGAATTCGCCACTGACGGCTTCCCCATTGCACAAGGCCTTCCATAGCGCATCGTATTCACCGCTGTTGACCTGCGATTCAATCCAGATTGCATGGTGGTGTTTGCCAATCAGCATATCCCGCTTGAAACCAAACAAGCGCAAGAAGTTGTCATTGGCTTCAACAATGATGCCGTGCAAATCAAATTCGACAATGGCTTGATTGCGGTTGATGGCTTTGAAGAATTCGGATATGTCCCGCAATTCACTGGAGGCTTCTCCTCCGCAAACGCGTAGTGCCTCGCTGATGCGGGCTGTGGCTTCATTGATCATGTGGCTCACCTCCTGTGATTTTCTATAGACAGGAGGATCGTCCGGTGCAACTTTTCAATTCATTTGTCAGAAATGGCAATAAATTGACTATACTTTAAACATAAACCATCAAGCTGCATGATTGCACATTCTCAGTGCATGAGTGATGGCATGCATGACCGCTTCCTCCACTTGCAGCCAACTCAGCCCCTCTACAAGTCAGTGATCATCCCTGTGTGCCTGTAGAAAACGGCAGCTCTTGCATGACATCTCGTCAGCCAACGCCCAACCCACACCTCTCCTTCTGCATTCACAGCGCAGTGCCGACATCACCTGGTAATGCCGCCCTTAACCGTAGCGGGTCAGACTTCATGCCTCTCGAAAATGTGGTCGCAGATGAAGTAGCTGCTGTGCTGACCGTTTCGATCAATCTGGAAGGTGGACACCCCTTGGCCATTCTGGCTTGGCGCGATGACAAGTCACAGTCATCCAATTGCTTGATCTCCAAGTTGCTCAGGTACGGAGAAGCATCACATCTATGACGAAGATATTTTTCTTGAAAAGTAAATTGGCTCTGCTAACAAGGATAAAAGTAAGTTATTCAATGCGTGGTGCCGATGCTTTTTAATCAAACGATTTAAAAACATCCATTTTTATTCAAATCAGCGGCTAGCGGGAGCTAGGGAGGTCAAGATGGCTTTGGTTAAAAAGACACCGGTCAAGGTTGAAGCCGATCTGGAGGTGAAGAAGCTGGTCGGTCAGAACAGTTTGCGTGAGGCGGAAGCACAGCGTCGCAAGGCCAGAACACTGGCCAAGCAGCAACAGGCGGCAGAACGCATTGCTGCTGCCTGTTCACAACTGGCTTCCGGCATCAATCAGGCTGCGTCAGCTGCAGAAGAACTGCGCCGGGCCAGTGACCAGATTGCAAGCGGTGCGGAGCAGGCATCCGGTGCTGCCCAGCAGTCCTTGCGTGCGATTGACCATATGAGCCGGGATATTGCCGAGCAGAAAGTCGCAGCCAATACCGCCAAGGGCAAGGCCGAGGCCATGCAGCAGATTGCCCGCCAGATTAATGGTTCGGTATCGCTGACCATTGGCAATATCAGGCTGGCTGCCGAACGGCAAAAGACATCGACCCAGATGGTGGGAGAACTGGAGCGCCAGGCTTCGAATATTGGCGATATCGTCAAGGCAGTTGCCCGCATTGCAGACCAGACCAATCTGTTGGCCCTCAATGCCGCCATCGAAGCTGCACGCGCAGGCAAGCATGGCAAAGGGTTTGCCGTGGTGGCCGACGAAGTACGTACGCTGGCTGAAACTTCGGAAAAAAGTGCCAAGGAAATCCAGGAGCTGGTCTCGCAAATCCAGCAAGAGGTCAATGTGATCTCTACCCGCATCAATCAGGCTGCCACCACCATCGAGCAGGAAGTAGACAGAAGCAGTGTGATTACCAACCAGCTGGAGGTGATTCGCCTGGCATGTCAGGACATTTCTGCCGATGCGGTAACCCTGCTGAATGCGGCAAGCGAGTCGGAAAAGGCTGGTGAGCAAGCCATGCAGGGCGCAGAGGCGATTGCTGCCGCGGCTGAGGAGCAATCTGCAGCCTGCGAAGAGAGCAACAAAACCGTTGGCGAGCAAAGCCTGGCGCTGTCCGAGTGCGAGCAGGCCGCGCAAAGTCTGTCTGAACTGTCGGATGAGCTGAAGAACTCCACCGATATCAACAAGAGCGCGGAAGACGTGGCGGCTGCCGCCGAAGAGTTGTCTGCCAGTATCCAGGAAATCAATCGTTCCAGTTCCCAGGTCATGTTGGCGCTGGACCAGATTCGCAAAGGTGCCCAGCAACAGGCCGCAGCCACTGCACAATCATCTTCCGCCATCAACCAGATCGAGTCCGGATTGAAGCTGACCGAGGCTCGCTGCCAATCCTCGCTGGAAAAAGCCAACAACATCCAGGAATTGCTGGATGAGAACAAGAAGCTGATTGACAGCCTTATCAAGGTTATCGGGGATTCTGTGTCCGATAGTCAGGGCAGTCTCAAGCAAATCAAGGACCTGGCACTGATTTCACGCCGTATCGACAAGATTGTGGATGCCATTACCACGGTGTCGATCCAGACAAACATGCTGGCGGTGAATGGTGCGATTGAAGCGGCGCGCGCAGGCGAGTTCGGCAAGGGCTTTGTAGTGGTGGCGACAGATATCCGGAATCTGGCACATGACTCGGCCGAGAATGCCGACCGCATCAAGGACATGGTGAAGGACATCCAGGACCAGGTCGGCTTTGTGCAGCGGGATATCGAAGAAATCATGCAAGGTGCCATCTCGGAGGCCGACAAAGCCAAAGTTGTGGTGCAGGACATGCAGCAAATAGAAATCGATGTTGCCGATATCCTGGCCAGCAACAGGTCGGCGCTGGATAAGTCGCAGCTGATTGTTGCCATGGTGAGTGAAGTAAAAGGCGGTGTCGAGCAGATTGCCGGCGCGTCCGCCGAAGCTGAGAAGGCGGCGGAGCAGGCGAGCGTAGCAGCCAAACAGCAAGCACAAGGCGCTGAAGAGCTGTCTGCTGCAATCGAAGAGATCGCCTCTCTGGCGGATGAGCTGCAGAGCAACGGCTAAGCCATCGGCTGGAGAAAGACACCATGTCTACAAGTGATGAACAGGCTGCCGAGCTGCAGCTGGAGCCACCGCAGGATGATGAAGTCAGCGGTGCGGATGGCAGCCATTATGTGACCTTCTGCGTGGAGGGGGAGCTGTTTGCCGTCCCGATGGCGCCGGTACAGGAAATCATCCGGGTTCCCGGTATTGTCCACTTGCCACTGGCACCGACAGCCCTGGACGGCTTGGCCAATTTGCGTGGCAAGGTGTTACCCATTCTCTCTCTGCGTAGATTGTTCGGCCTGCCGGACCGTGCGGCGGATGAAGCAACCCGTGCGCTGGTCATCAATTTGGGTATGCCGCTTGGTTTCCTGGTGGATCACGTGGCCAGCGTGGTCAGCGCCCGTGACGAAGATATCCAGTCTACCGACACCTTGCCTGACAGTGCACGCAGTGAGTTTCTGCAAGGCGTGATCAAGGATGGGAACGGACGCCTCATCCTGCTGCTTGATTTCCAGGTTCTGATTGACCGTCATTTTTCCGGCATTCAGTTGCGACAGGAGCATGGTGGGTCTGAAGTTGCCCTGAGCGTATCGCAGCAGGAAATGTTGTGCGATGAAAGCGACGATGAACGTCAGCTTGTTTCGTTCAGTGTGGATGGTCAGGAATACGCCATTGATATCCAGGATGTGCAGGAAATCGTCCAGATGGATGGCCAGTTGGTGCGGGTGCCGCAGTCCGAGGCAGCACAGCTGGGCGTGGTTACTTTGCGCTCCCGACTCTTGCCGCTCATTTCGCTGCGCAGATTGTTTGGCATGCCTTACGACCAGGACAGAGAGCAGGACCGCGTGGTGGTGATTCACCTTGGCGGTGAGCAGATGGTTGGTCTGGTGACCGATAGTGTCAGCGAAGTATTGCGTGTGCCTTTCAACCTGATTGATGAAGTGCCGGGCATGTGGAATCGCCGCGAGACCCGCGAAATCAATGCCATTTGCCGGCTGGAGGATGGGGGGCGGCTGGTTTCCATTCTGGATGTCGGACAGATGTTCGATGAAGTAGAGCTGGCACGGACCGATGCTGCAGAAGAGGGAGAGAGTGATATGGCAAGTGATGACGGTCTTGTGGCTGATGCGGATGGTCATGACGAGGACGAGCAGGTGGTGGTGTTCCGGCTGGGCAAGGAGGAGTTCGGTGTGCCCATCATGTCGGTACAGGAAATCGTCCGCGTGCCGGAGCAGCTGACATTTCTGCCCACCGCACCCGATTACATGGAAGGCGTCATCAATCTGCGAGGCACGGTGTTGCCTGTGATTGACCAGCGCCGGCGTCTGGGGCTGGGCTCCATCGAAAGAAGTGAACGGCAGCGCATCATGGTGTATCTGCTGCGAGGCTTGCGCACTGGTTTCATTGTGGATTCCGTTGCCGAAGTGTTGAAAGTACCCCGCCATGCCTTCGAGCCTGCGCCTGACATGGGTGAAGGAAGCAGCCGGCTGATCTGCCGGGTGGCCAATCTGCAAAAGCAGGGCCGTCTGATCATGATGATAGACCCGGGAATGCTGCTGGACGACGGGGAGGTCGGCTCGCTGCAAATGTCACTGGAGCAGCCCGCCTGACGGCGGGGAGGAGGTGAGGATGGGAAGCAAAAAGATCAAGGTACTCGTCGTCGATGATTCGGCACTGATGCGCAGGCATCTGACCACATTGTTTGGCGAGCAAGAAGACATGCTGACCGAAACGGCACATAACGGCAAAGAAGCCATTGCCAAGCTGATGGAGTGGCAGCCCGACGTCATCACGCTGGATGTCAACATGCCGCAGATGGATGGTTTGCAGGCACTGGCGCTGATCATGGCAGCCCGTCCGACCCCGGTGGTAATGGTGTCATCGATTACCCGCGTTGGGGCAATAGCAACCCTGGAAGCCCTGGCACTTGGCGCTGTCGATGTAGTCACCAAGCCCGAAGGAACGATTTCCCTGAATATTGGCAGCATCCGTGACGAGCTGATCGTCAAAACACGGGCTGCCGCCTCCGCACGGCTGGGCAAAATCGCACAACAGCCGGCCATGGATACCGTGCCGCAAAGACCACGCAGACTCAGCCAGCCCACCGCCGCTGCACCCGTTGACGATGGTGAAATCAGTGGCATGGTACTGATTGGGGTATCAACCGGTGGCCCCAAAACGCTGGAGCTGATTCTCCCCCAGCTGCCGGCCGACTTTCCCCACCCGGTGGTAGTGGTGCAGCACATGCCTGCCGGCTTCACCCAGAGTTTTGCCGAGCGAATGGATCGCTACTGTGTACTCCCGGTACAGGAGGTGCACGCCGCCATGCCCTTGCGCGGTGGAAATATCTACATCGCACGCGGCGGTGCAGACCTGCAATTGTCCCGTCGCAAGTCGCTGGTGATGGCAACGCCACGTCCGGCAGACCCGGCAGTGTTATGGCATCCCTCGGTCAGCGTGATGGTTCGTTCGGCCATGGACTGTCTGCCCGCATCACATTTGACTGGGGTCATGCTCACCGGCATGGGCTATGACGGTGCCGATGAAATGACCCAATTGCATCAGCTTGGTGGCCGGACCATTGCCGAGTCGGAGGAAACCGCCATCGTATTCGGCATGCCAATGGAACTGGCGCGCCGCGGCGGTGCCAGCGTTGTTCTGCCTGCACATGCCATTGCCAGCCAGCTTATTGCCTGGTGCCAACAAGGGGAGAAGCGTCATGGCGCTCAAGAAAAGTGTCACGCCGGCTATTGAGGATGCGGCAGAGTCGCTGTCATTTGCCGATCTGATTACCCGGTTGTCCAGTGTTTCAGTCGACGAGCGTCGGCAAGCTGCACTGGCGCTGGGCCAGTTTCCGGAAGCCGTACTGCCCTTGTGCCGTATTTTGCCGGCAGAGTCGGATCGTGCGGTGCGTGATGCAGCGCTGGGCAGCCTGCGTCGCCTGGGTGGTGTCGAAGTGGCGCAACACCTGGCTGATTTTCTCCGTTCCGATGATCCGATGCTGCGTAACGGCGTCATCGAGGTATTGCAGGAAATGCCGGATGCCACCGCCAGTCTGGTGGAAACCCTGCTGCGTGATGTCGACCCGGATGTACGCATTTTCACGGTCAACATTCTGGAGTCGCTAAAGCACCCTGGCGTTGAGGGCTGGCTGATCAGCGTGGTTGAACAGGACATGCATTGCAATGTCGTGGCCACTGCAATTGACCTGTTGGGTGAGGTAGGCAGTCCACACGCCCTGGCCTCCCTGGAGTCGGCAGCAAACCGGTTTGCCGACGACCCTTTCATCCGCTTTGCTGTCGACATGGCCAAAGCCCGCATCCGTCAGGAATAGCACCATGGCACAGCCGCTGATCACGACAGAAGATTTCATGAAGTTCCGCGAATTCTTCTATCGCAAGACAGGAATCTATTTCGACGAGTCCAAGCGTTACTTTGTCGACAAGCGCCTGGCGGAACGGGTAAGGGAATCCGGTTCGGAAAACTTTCGTACCTATTTCACCATGTTGCGTTTTCAGGCCAGTGGCGAGGAGTTGCAGCAACTGGTCAATGACATGACGGTGAACGAGACCTACTTTTTTCGCGAGTCCTACCAGTTTGACTGCCTGGTGAACTCGATGCTGGAAGAGGTGGCCGCACACAAGAAGCCAGGAGACACCATTCGTATCTGGTCCATCCCGTCTTCGTCGGGGGAGGAACCATACTCCATTGCCATTTTCCTGCTGGAGCTGTGGCCAAAGATAGAACAGTTTGATGTGGAGATCCTGGCCTCGGATATCGATACCTCGATTCTGGACTCGGCCAAACAAGGCATATACAGCATGCGTTCGCTGCAATATCTGCCGAAAACCTATCTGGACCGTTATTTCGAACCGCACAGCAATCAGCGTTACCAAATTATCGAAGATCTGCGCCAGTCCATCGAGTTTAGCCGGGTCAATCTGAATGACCGTAATGACACGCGGCGCTTCAGCAATATCGACATCATTTTTTGTCGCAATCTGCTGATTTATTTTGATGACATCTCACGCAAGGATGCGGCGGATACCTTTTACGACTCTCTCAATCATGGCGGCTTCATTTGTCTGGGGCACTCCGAGTCGATGAGCCGTATTTCTCCACTCTTCACGGTGCGCAAGTTTCCGGATGCCATCGTTTACCAGAAACCTCGTTTCGGTTGAAAGGCTCAGGTATGAAACGCGTACTGATTGTTGATGATGCCGCCACCGTGCGACTTTATCACCGCAAGATACTCACCGATGCCGGTTTGAGCGTGGACGAGGCCGTGAATGGTATCGAGGCGCTGGAAAAGGCCATGCAGTCGCCCTACGACCTTTATATCGTCGACATCAACATGCCCAAGATGGACGGATATACCTTCGTACGGACCTTGCGTGCCGACCTGAGCCTGATGCAAAGCCCGGCCATCATGGTGTCCACCGAATCCAAGGAAGGTGATGTAGTCGTGGCCTATATGGCAGGCGCCAATGGTTACATCATCAAGCCGGCCAAACCGGTGGAGCTGACCTTGCTGACACGACTGTTACTGGGGGAGCCTGACTGATGAACAACCCTTTACTTGAACAGTTTGTGCAGGAGGCACGCGAAGGGCTGGAAACCATCGGCCGTGCCTTGCTGCAACTGGAGCATGCTCCGGATGACAAGGAAGTCATCAATGCGTTGTTCCGCAGCATCCATACGTTGAAAGGCAACAGCGGGCTGTTGGGACTGACGCCACTGGCCGGGGCTACCCACCATGCCGAAGACCTGCTGGACCAGGTTCGCAACGGCGTGCTGCCTTTTGTGGCCGACTATGCAGATATCTTGCTGGAGTGGGCCGACTTCGTGTCCGATTGCCTGGACGACCTGGACACCGTTGGTGAGTTGCAAGCATTGCGGGATGACAGGGCCGCGCAGATTGCCACTGCCCTGAAAGGCTGTCTGGGGGCGCCTGGAACAGCGGTGCGCCCGGTTGAGTCAGAGAGCCCGGCCGTGGTTGCCGACTGGTTGCAATCCTTTCCTGCCAACGTGCTCGAACAGGAAAAGCATGATGCTGCCCGTGAGAGTCATCCCCTGAGTGCCGTGCATTATCAGCCTGACAGTGAATGCTTTTTCAGTGGGGAAGACCCGCTGTTGCAGTTGCGCCAGGTAGAGGGTTTGCGCTGGCTGGACATTCAACCCGTCAGCCCCTGGCCCGACATGGCGGAACTGGACATCTATCGTTGTAATCTGGAAATCCGCTTTCTGTGCCGCATGGATGGTCAGGCACTCAAAGAGCTGTTCCGTTACATGGCTCCCTATACAAAGGTACGGCAATTGCAGGGCTCGACATTCCGGCCGGTCTTCTATCTGGATGAAGCCGAGTCTGATCCGCGTCCCCTGTCAGAAGAAGAGCACACGGCCTGGTTCAAGATTGTTGAAACGCAGCGCAAGATTCTTGAACTGCCGGCGGATGCCGGTATCTGGGAAGGGCGTTTGCAGTCCGTGGTGCAGACCCTGGCCAATCTTTATCGCTATCAGCAGTCGCAACCCATGCTGGAAGCGCTGTCCCAGGCCTATGACCGGTGCATCGAGCTCAAGAGCGCCGAACCTGTCCTGCGTTTGCTGCGTGGCGGAGATGGTAATCCGGCAGGTTTCGTCGATGGCGCCAGCAGTGCCCTGGCAGGCAGTGCTCCCGTTGCCGGCCCGGTACAGGAGGATGCTGGCCGGCGTACGGATGAATCTGCAGAAAAGGCCAGCCGGGTACTCAAGGTCAGCCAGGAAAAGGTAGACCGTCTGATGGACCTGATTGGCGAAATGGTGGTGGCCAAGAATGCGCTGCCATACCTGGCTGGAAAGGCGGAAAACCAGTTCGGCAACCGCGAATTGGCTCGCGAAATCAAATCCCAGTATCTGGTGATCAACCGCATTGCCGAAGAAATGCAGGATGCCATCATGCAGGTACGCATGATGCCGGTGGGCACCATCTTCCAGCGCTTCCCCCGTCTGGTACGTGACTTGTCGAAAAAACTGCACAAGCAGGTGGAGCTGGTTCTTGAAGGGGAAGACACCGAAGCGGACAAGAATGTCATTGAGCGGCTGGCCGAGCCGATGATCCATATCCTGCGCAATAGCCTGGACCATGGCATCGAATCACCCGAGGCCCGTCTTGCCGCCGGCAAACCCGCCCAGGGTTGCATCCGCATCAGCGCCCATCAGGAGGCAGACCGGGTCATCATCCAGATTCGTGATGATGGCAAGGGGATAGATCCGGTCCAGGTACGGCGCAAGGCCATGGAAAAGTCATTGATAGACGCAGCCAAGGCTGAAAGCCTGAGCGATGCGGATGCAATCCAGCTGATTTTCCATCCCGGATTTTCCACAGCCGAACAAGTTTCCGACCTGTCCGGGCGAGGCGTGGGCATGGATGTGGTGCGCTCCGCCATTGAAGCGGTGCATGGCAGTTTCCAGCTGGAAAGCAAGGTTGGGGAGGGTACCTTGTTGCAACTTGCTCTGCCGCTGTCCATGGCCGTCACCAATGTGATGATTATCGAGTCTTCCGGGCAGATTTTCGGTGTGCCGATGGAAATGGTGGTGGAAACCGTCAGGGTTGCGCGCAGCCAGATCCGTCATTTCAAGCACAATCGCTCCACCGTGTTGCGAGGCCGTATTGTTCCCCTGTACGGCCTGAATGCCTTGCTGGCGCTGGATGAAGAGCAGATGGCCAACGAGCAGGACGAGCTGGCGGTTCTGGTGCTGCGCATGGGGGCGGAAAACGTAGGCATTGTCGTGGATGAGTTCCGCGAAACCGTGGACATCATTCTCAAGCCCATGGAGGGCATCCTGGCACAACTGTCCGTGTATTCGGGTACGGCCCTGCTGGGAGACGGTACCGTCCTGATGGTGATCAATCCCAAGGAGTTGCTGCTATGCCTCTGATGTTTGAAGGGCACTCTGCCCGTTTGGTCGGACAGGTCGGTGTCGAAGATGCCGAGACACTGTTGGTCTGGCTGGCAGACCAGGAAGCCGCAACAGTCGATCTGGAGGATTGCGAGCACATTCATGCCGCTGTGTTCCAGGCATTGCTGGTCAGTCGCATCGTACATTTCAAGCCACCGCGTGATGGATTCATGGCCGGTTATGTATTTCCCTTGTTGCAGCGTGAAAGGAGTGAGGCATGAAAACCATTCTGCTGGTCGATGATTCCGCAACCATGATCATGAGCTTGCGCCAGACCCTTGAAATGAGTGGCTTTACCGTGGTTACGGCCGCAGATGGTGTGCAGGGGCTGGACAAACTGAAGACCGGGTTGCGCCCTGACCTGATGATTACCGATATCAACATGCCGAACATGAATGGACTGGAGCTCATCAAGGAAGCCAGAAAGTTGCTGCGCTTCACGCCCATTCTGGCGCTGACTACCGAAACCCAGCAGGCCAGTCGGGATGTGGCAAAACAACATGGAGCCACCGGTTGGCTGGTCAAGCCGATTACCGGCGCGGATCTGCTCAAGGTGATTCGCCAGGTGCTGCCAGGAGCCTGAACATGATGCGCGAAACAGAACCTGCCCCTGGCCCGCGCGCGAAACTGGCTCTCGTGCGTTGGGCATGTCTGGTGGTGGTCCTGCTGGCCACAGTCCTGTTGTGCTGGTCGGGCAGTGTCAGCTGGTACATGGTGCTTGCTGAAGGGGTAGTGCTGGCGGTCTGCCTGCTGACCGAACCGCGTGTCTCCGTATCGTCCGTACCGGTACAACAGCCAGCAAATGATCAGCAGACTGAAAAGATAGCCACCCAGCTGCATGCATATGCAGACCTCAATGGTTTCCTGCAAGACCAGCTCAAAGGCATAGAGCGCACGACGGAAGTCGCAGCCATCGGCGTTATGGAGGGGTTACAGGGTATCGAGCAGACAAGTCGACAGATTGTCTCGGAAACCGGCAACTTCCTGGAGCATGCATCCGGGCTGGTGGAGTCCTCCCGTCAGGAAGCCAGCATGAATCGTGAATCCATCACCGAGCTGGGCAATATGCAACGAGAAAGAGCCACGCGGCAACAGGAGGAACAGTCGCGTATTGCCAAGGTTTCTGTCGAGGTGGAGCGGCTGCAACCTTATGCCGAATTGATCCGTAAAATAGCCAACCAGACCAATTTGCTGGCACTGAATGCAGCAATCGAAGCCGCACGTGCCGGTGAGCATGGGCGCGCATTTGCGGTGGTGGCAGATGAAGTCCGCAACCTCTCAGTCCAGACCGACAGTGCCGCTGCGCAGATTACCGATGGCATTGCTGCTGTCACCGCTGCCATTGCGGCAGAACTGGAACAGATCATGCGTATGGATCTGCATGAACGCGAAGGTGAAAAACTTTCCCTTATTTCCAGTCAGTTCCTGCAAATGAATGACCACCTGACCGCAGTGGTGCAGGAACAGCAGGGTTTCACCTCTCACGTGCATGCGGCAGTACAGGCCATTGCGGGTGGCGTGGGGCTGGCACTGGAGAAAATGCAGTTTCAGGATATCGTGCGGCAGCAACTGGAGCACTTGGTGCGTGTTGCCTCCAGCTCGGCTGAGCATCAGCAGCAAATGGCAGCGAGCATAAAGCAGGGGGGGGGTATGGCAGTGCCTGATATCAGCACCATTGTCGGGCAACTGGGGGAGGGGCATGTGATGCATGTCCAGCGGGAGGACTTTTCCAGAAGGATGGGCGGGAAAGTCGAAAATGAGGCCCCAAAGGTCGAACTTTTCTAATGGTGCCACATGGAAACGTCCAGACTATCCAGGGTAAGACATCAACACCGACAGGCTAGTCAGGATGGCTCGCAGCAGAGCAATATTCCCTTGCGTCTGGCGGGAATGATTGGACGGGATTGCAACCCGGCGGATTTCTTTGCCGTACTTGGGGATGAACTGGCCGTAGTGTGTCACGCGCGGCATTGGTCTTTGCAGGTTCCCGGTCCGGTCGGGGATGCATGCATCTATACCCATGGTGATGCTGCGTGGCCTGAAACGGGCATCCAGTCCTGTCCGGTGGTGCTGACCGGCGGACGGTGCGGCATCTTGCTGCATGATGGTGAGGAAACCATCCAGCCGGATTCCATATGGCTTGGCTGGCTGGCCTTGTGTGAACAGCTGGCTTCGGACAGACAGCGTCAGCAACATGCAGAGCAGTTGCAACGCAATTTGCTGCAGCTCAGTGAGGCACTGTTCATCGCCGTACCCATACCGTTATTGCATATTGATGCATCAGAAACGATTTTGCGCATCAACCCCTCTGGCAGACACTTGCTGTGTGCAGATATTGAAGTCGTCAACCAGCTGTCCGAGTGCTTCCCGGAGCCGGAAACATACCGTGCTTTGCAGGAGATCGTCCGGCAAGGATTTGCCGGTGGCGAGGCATTCCGGTTTGAAAGAACCATGCGCTGCATGGACGGTACTGAGCGCAGTCTGATTATTGACGGGCAACTGGTACGCGCAGGTGCAGCGTTTGGCGGCATGATTCTGGCAGTGACTGACATGAGCCATTATCACCAGATAAATGTCAGTCTGGATGTAGCCAGGAAGCAGGCAGATCTGGCCAGTCAGGCCAAGTCTTCATTCCTTGCCGTGATGAGCCACGAGTTTCGCACACCGATGCATGCCATCCTGGGCATGCTGGAGCTGCTGTGCATGGGTGAACTGGATGACGAGCAGCGCGATTATGCCCAGGAAATTGAAACTGCAGCCAACAAGCTATTGGGCATGATTGACGATGTGCTGGCCTGGACCCGCCTGGAAACCGCGTCCATCCGCGCTGATGCGCAAACATTTTCCATCAATGGATTGATGGATGAACTGTTGCTGAGCTGTCGATCTGCTGCGGCGGCAAAGCAACTGGATGTGCGCTACAGCAACAAGCTTCCAGCTGATGTACTGATCAAGAGTGACCGGCGCTACCTGGGTAAAAGCATTGCCGAGCTGCTCGACAATGCAGTCAAGTTCACCAAGGTGGGCCAGGTATCAGTCAGCCTGGATTGCCTTACCGCTACGGCTCGGGATGAGCTGGTGATAAGGATTGAAGACAGTGGCATCGGCATGAGCAAAAGCGAGCTTGCCAGAGTAGGTGAACTGTTTACGCAAACTGACGGTAGTACTGCCCGCTCGCATGATGGCCTTGGCTTGAGACTGGCATTGGCACGGTCGCTGATTGGCTTGCTGGGCGGAACACTGCAACTGGAATCCAATAGCGGAGGCGGGATCAGTGCCACAGTGCAAATTCCCCTGCGTCAGGGAGAAAAAATATCAATTCAGCCGGGAGGGAAGGACCACCCGGTATTGATGATTGCACCGTCTGCCATGCTGGCAGATGTAGTCGGTCATTTGTTGCAGGAAAGAGGAATGCAGCTGATGCTGGCAACGACACTCGAAGATGCCGCCCTGATGATCAGTAGTCTTCAGCCGAGGCGAATCATTTACTGCGCTCAAGCGGATGACAGCATGACTTTTGCTGGTAGCAGGCTGTCGCGCTTGTTGTCAGAGACGGAGCAGTCATCATTATGGGTTCTGGCAGGCAAGCAAGCCGTTCCGCCACAGTCCGGAATTCTTTCCTTTACCGATGAATTGGACCTGATGCGCGCCGTTTGTCGGGAGTGGCCTTCTGAGCATCACCATTTTACTGTGGACCATCATGCACTCGTCGCCTTGTCAGGCGCAGACGTGGTGTGTGAGCAAGAAATACTGACCATGTTTCTGGAAGACAATGCGGACGACCTCAAACTGTTGTGGCCGGCACTGTCAAATTGCCGCCTGCCCGAGGCCAGGGCTTTGCTGTCCCGAATAGCCACTGCCTCAAGTCAGATAGGGGCCCATCACATGAGTGAAGTTGCACAAGCATTGCATGACAAGCTGGTGTGTCCATTGCAGCAGGAGGCGCATGCTCAAATTGCTACTTTATATGCATTGCAGTGTTCTGGAGAAGTGCTTGCTGGCAAGGCCTGAATCAGCTGCAGGTCGTGCAGCTTTCTTAA
>NZ_JACAXB010000004.1 GCF_013391415.1 Aquitalea sp. LB_tupeE | reverse complement strand
AGACAGATCAAAGCATGCGTCATGCGCAAGCAAAGACAGGACTGCGCTCGGCTGACGGGTAATTCAACAGCCTGCTAAACAGGCTGTCCACGCTGTTGGCGATCGAGCCGACCTCACTGAAGCGGATGCGCTGGTATTCCCCCGCCAGCAATACGTTTGGCGTCAGCTGGTAGCTCAAACCGACACCGTAGTTTTCCGGGATGTCAAAGTCGCCCTGATCGGCAAACAGGCCGCGGTAATCGTTGAACTTGCTCATGCGGATACGGGAGGACTAGGTGGCACCCAGCGTCCATTGCTCGGCCAGCTTGCCAGTCCAGCCCAGCCTCAGCCCTACACCGGTTGAGCTGTCGCGCTGATTGCTATCCAGATTGGCCGATGAGGATGAGAAACTGGCAAAGCCATCCAGCCCTTTGGCGGTGAATGTCTGGTAAGCCAGATTCAAGGCCACGCCCAGGCTTTGCGTTTCGTTCAGCTTCCAGGCAATGGCCGGAGAGACAAACAGCTGGGACAGCTCAACCCCGGCACTGCCTTTGCCGCCCACGGCTGCAAAGGGGTTGCGCTGATAATCGGTATTCATGCCGCCATTGCCATAGAGGGCAATACCGGCCACCAGCTCAGGAGTCAGTTGCTGGCTGTATCCCAGCTCTGGAATGACAAAATCGCGGGTGGCATTGCCATCGTACTGGCCGTTCAGCCCGGCCCCATTGCCGCTGATGGTGGCGGAGCGTTTTGGGGTAAACAGATTGACTCCTACATCCAGCCGGTTGCCGACGCTGGTCAGGCCCGCCGGATTGGACGCTATGGCCAGCGTATCCTGTGGCAGGGCAATGCCGATGCCGGCAATGCCTTCTGATTTGACGCCATACCCATTGGCAAAATACCCATTGGTGGCCCAGCTGGCTGGTGCCAGCCCCAGCAGCGTTACTGCTATCCAGATTCCTCGTTGTGTCATCACTTATCCCATGACGTGTTGTTATGTGCTCAAGCCATGATAAGTAATCTCGCTCTCTATATTTTTATTTATATTATATAAGTTTATATATTTTATTGATAAATCAATGGCCCGGCACAGGTGCTTGCATTGCACCGGGCCTGCGCTGATCAAGGGATCAATCAGCCGTGATGTTGATGCGCGATGCGTTAACGTCCAGATGGCAACGGCCGGGCCGGGTCTGCCTTGCCGGCCATGCCTGCAAGGGCGGCCAGTCGTGCATCCAGCCAGCGTGGTTTGCGCTGTTGGTCTTCGGCCAGTTCCATGCGGCGTATGGCATTGCGTACCAGCATGGCGCCGCACCAGCGCAGCGGTTCGGGCGGAAAGTGTGCCAGCGGGCCGCGCACCAGCCCGCTCTCGGTCCAGGCGTTGCGCTGGCCCAGCAGCAGCGAGGACAGGATGCGTCCGCCCAGATGGGACTGCACCACGCCGTTGCCGGAATAACCCAGCCCGTACAGTACCCGTTGGTGGCCGGGCAGGCGGCCAAAAAAGGGAAAACCGCTGGCAGAGCGATCCGACGCGCCGGTCCAGCTTTGCACGACCGGTGCGGTGGCAAGACTGGGAAACAGTTGCCCCATGGTGTGCCGCAAGGCTGCCGCATGACGGCTGGGCTGGTCGAAACAGGCTTGCATGCGGTTGCCAAAGGCAATGTGGTTGCCACCCTTGCCCAGCATCAGCCGTCCGTCCGGTGTGCTGCGCCAGTAGTGGACGAAGGTACGCAGGTCGCATACTGCCTGGCCACGGTCCAGCCCCAGCGCGCTGATTTCCCCGGGGCGGGCGTCGGTGATGATCATGTCGGACGAAACCAGCAGAATGCTGTTGGCAAAGGCCGGAAACTGTCCGGGCATGTCGGCATTCAGTGCCAGCACGGCCTGGCTGGCTTCCACCTGACCCTGCGCAGTATGCAGCCTGACCTGTCCGTCCTCTTGCAGCTGGGTCATGGCGCTGTGTTCATAAACCTGTACCCCCATTTCGCTGGCCACGCGCAACAGTCCCCGTACCAGTTTGCCCGGTTGCAGGCTGCCCGCGTGCGGGCTGTAGTGACCGTCCTGTAGCAGGGCAGCGCCGCTGAGTGCCTGGGTTTGTGCTGCGGGCAGGGCGCTCCAGCTGCTCAAGCCGTGTTGCTGCAACATGGACAGGACCGGGGCCAGCCGGCCAACTTGGGCCGGGTTGCTGGCTGCATACACGGCCCCGCCCAGCCGGATGTCGGCGTCAATGGCGTGTTGCTGGCAAAAGCGGGCGATGTCGGCCACCGCCTGTTCGGATGCCTGTACCAGTCGGCTGGCTTCGCTGTCACCAAACCAGCGGCGCAGCGAGGGGTACTTGGTAGACCAGGTCAGCATGCAGCCACCGTTGCGGCCGGAGGCACCGCTGCCGCAGCGGGCCTTCTCCAGCAGCACCACCTGCCAGTCCGGCCTGGCCTGCTTGCACATGATGGCGGTCCACAGGCCGGTGAATCCGCCGCCGACAATACAGACATCGGCACGCTGCCTGCCCTGCAGCGCGGGCCGTGGCGGGCTGCGCTCGGCGGCCAGCGCTTCGGCCAGCCAGTAGGGAAGCTGGCTCATGGGCGCTCACCCTGGGCCATTCTGGTGTCAATCAGCGCCAGCACCGCCGGTAGCTGGGCAATGGTATCCACCACATAATGCGCGCCTGCCGCCATCAGCTGGCTGGCTGCCGGCTGGCGGTGGCTGTCCTGCTGTTCCGGGGTGAGCGCCAGCCATTCTTCCGCTGTCAGGCCAACTGCATTGCCGCTGGCAGACAGGCCGACAGTCCACATGCCGGCGCAGAGGCCTTCGGCAATGCCGGGGACGGTGTCATCCACCTTGACGCAATGACGCACATCCTTCAGCGCCAGCGCCAGTACATTGGCCAGCGCCATCCACGGGCCGGGGCGGCCGCCTGCCGGCAGGTCATCGGTGGCCACGGTGTGGTCCGGCGCATAACCGGCGGCGGCGGCCAGCGGCAGCAGGCGGTCCATCACCACACGCGGATAGCCGGAGCAGCTGCCAATCTTCAAACCACGGGCCCGCAGCTGATTGATGGTGTCGATGGCGCCCGGAATCGGTGCCGAATATTCACCCACCCGTTCCACCTGCAAAGGCATGAACTGCTGATACAGCCGGTCGACATCCGTATCCTGCATGGGGCTGCCAAAGCGCGCCTGCCAGCGGGCGGCTACCTCCGGTAGCTGACCGAGCGCCTTGATGTGGTCCCACTTGGCCAGGCCCATGGGGATGCGGGCTTCGGCCATGCTCACTGCGATGCCCTGGGCAGCGAATACGTCGATCAGTACCTGGGTGGGGGCAAAGGAGCCGAAGTCCACCACGGTGCCTGCCCAGTCGAAAATCACTGCTTCCAGATGTTGATAGCCTTGCATGTTCAGTTTCCTTGTGTGGTCCAGCCGAGTTCGCGGATGGTGGTGATGATGGCGTGGCAGGCTTGTTCCAGTTCGGCCTCGTCGATGGCGCCGATGCAACCGACACGGAAGGTCTCCTGGCTGGTGAGCTTGCCGGGGTAGAGCACAAAGCCCTTGTCACGCACGGCTGCGTACAGCTGGTCAAAGCGATAGTCCGGATGCGCGGGCGCGCGGACGGTCAGGATGATGGGCGCTTGCAGGGCGGCGGGCAGAAACAGTTGCAAGCCGGCCTGTTGCAGCTGGTGTTGCAGGACGGCTGCATTGCGCTGGTAACGGGCCAGGCGAGCCGGCTGGCCGCCTTCGGCCAGGTATTGGTCCAGTGCCAGGCGCAGGGCGGCCACCACATGGGTGGGCGGAGTGAAGCGCCATTGGCCGGTGGATTGCATGTATTCGTATTGCGCCAGCAGGTCCAGCGCCAGCGAGTGGCTGTTGCCGCGGCTGGCCAGCAGGCTGTCACGCCGCATGATGACAAAGCCCATGCCGGGCACGCCTTCCAGGCATTTGTTGCTGCTGGCAATCACCGCTTCGGCATGCAGCTGGCCAACATCGATATCCAGTGCGCCAAAGCTGGACATGGCATCCACAATCAACTTGCGTCCCGCTGCGTGCACCACGGCAGCTATCTCGGCCAGCGGGTTGAGGATGCCAGTACTGGTTTCGCAGTGAATCAGGCCGACATGGCTGATGGCCGGGTCTTCTTGCAGCAGCCGGGCGATCACGGCGGGTTCCGGTACTTGATCATCTGCGGTTTCATACACGCTGAATGCACGGCCCAGGGTGTGGGTAATCAGCGCCATGCGCTTGCCGTAGGCACCGTTGATGAGCACCAGCAGCTTGCCCTCACGCGGCAGCAGATTGGCAATGGCCGCTTCCACCGCATAAGTGCCGGAGCCTTGCAGCGGGACGCAAACATGTTCTGCCGTGCCGTGGGCGATGGCCAGCAGGTCGCTGCATACGCTGGCGGTGAGAGTGTTGAAGTCATGGTCCCAGGAGCCCCAGTCCTTGAGCATGGCGGTTTTGGTGGCCAGGCTGGTGGTGAGCGGGCCGGGGGTCAGCAAGATGGGTTCACGCATGGTTGTTCCAGTGATCTAGATGTCTTTCGGAGGTCAGATAAACCGGGCAAGGCCCGGTGCAAGAGAGTTAGTGTGCTGCCGGTTGGTGCCAGCGCTGGTGCTGCCGCAGCAAGGCATGGGACAGCAGGGCAAACAGCAGGCAGACCACGGCGGCACTGGCCACGATCAGCGTGGCCATGGCGGCGGCGGCAGCGGTGTCGCCAGCATCATCCATGTTCAGTACTGCCACTGCGGCCAGCACGGTATCCGGGGTGTACAGGAAGATGACAGCCGACACCGTGGTCATGGCCGAGACAAAGAAGTAGCGGGAAATCTCCAGAATGGCGGGCAGGCAGGCTGGCAAGGTGACACGCCACAGCGTCAGCCACAGCGGCACCTTGAGCGAGGCGGCCACCGGTTCGAAATCCGGGTCCAGCTGTGTCAGCGCGGTGCGTGCCGTCATGTGCGCCGTGGTGGTGTAATGCGCCACCGTACACAGTACCAGCATGGCCATGCTGCCGTACAAGCCATGCAAGGGGTTGGCATTGCTATTGAAGAAGAAGATATAACCCAGCCCCAGCACCAGACCCGGCACTGCCATCGGCAGCATGGCAATTGCATGCAGCAGGTTGCTGCCCAGTCTGGCAGCAGGCAACTTGCAGCTGCTCCATGCCCCCAGGAAAGCCAGACTACTGCCCACTACCGCAGTGGCCAGTGCCATGCGCAGGCTGTTGCCGAATGCCAGCCAGCCGCCACCATCCACCTGGTCGAAATTGAAGTGCGCCAGGGTGAATGTCATCTGGTAGGGCCACTGCCGGATAAAGGCAGCGGCAATGGCCGTGCCCATCATCAGTAGCAGGCCAGCACCAATCAGGCTGCAAAAGGCCAGTGCCAGCAGGCGCGCAGGCCAGCCGCGCAAGGCCTGCAGAGGTTGGGACTTGGCTGACAGTTGCGCTTGCTGCCGCCGCTGCAGTCTTTGGTCCAGCATAAAAGAGAGAACAGCCGGCAATAGCAGCAGCAAGCCGATGACCGCGCCCTGGGCAAAGTTCTGCTGGCCGATCACCTGCTTGTACGCTTCCACGGCCAGCACCGGGAAGGCGCCGCCGATGATTTTGGGCACACCGAAATCTGTCACGGTGAGGGTGAATACCAGCAGCGCAGCTGATACCACGCCGTAACGGCTGCCCGGCAGGGTAATGGTGAGGAACTGTCGCACCCGGCCCGCGCCCAGCGTGCCTGCTGCTTCATACAGCCGGGCATCACCCACCGCGAGCGCGGTGAGCAGGATCATCAGCGCATGCGGGAAGGTGTAAAAGGCCTCGCCCAGCACAATGCCGGTCAGCCCGTAGATGCTGCCGCCGGGCAGCCATTCTTTCAGCAAGCCCTGATTGCCAAACAGATAAACCAGTGAAATGCCGGGCAGCAAGGATGGTGCCAGCAAGGGCAGCAGGGCGAGCAGACGGAACAGCCCGCGCATGGGCAGTTGCACCCGGCACAGTGCGGCGGCATAGCCATAGGCCAGCGGAACCACCAGCAGGGTACTCAGCACCGCCACCTGTAGGCTGCCGCTGATGGCACGCAGCAGTCCGGGCTGTGACAGCGTCTTGCTGATTTGCATGAAGCCGGCAAATTGTCCGTCGCCATCGGTCAGGGCCTTGCCCAGGATGGCTGAGAGCGGCAGCAATACCGCCACCACCAGCACGGCCAGCAACAGCCACTGCAGCACTCCGGCCAGGGTTTCATCCACGCTGGCGGCCAGGCGGCGGGAGCGTCTCAGGATAGGCATGCGTGCCCCCCGTTGCCATCAAACAGCTGGCAGCGTGCCAGGTTTAGCGATACGCCCAGCCTGCGTTGCGGGCTGGCATCCAGCTGTTCCAGCTGGCTGTGGCTGAGGTCGGCCTGAATGTTGGCCCCGCCCCAGGCAGGTACCTGCAGATGCAGGCGGTAGATTGCACCAAGCAATTCGGTTTTGCCGACATCCGCCAGCACGGCATCGGCGGTGGCCGGCCATTGCGCATGCAGCACAATGTCTTCCGGGCGGATGAACACCTCCAGCACCTGGCCGTCCCCGCGCAAGTGGGGATGCGGCAGCTGCAGCTGCTGTTCGCCCAAGCAAATCCGGTCTGTACCCAGCGCACGCGCGGGCAGGAAATTGCCCTGGCCGACAAAGCTGGCGACAAAACGGGTGGCGGGATTGCGGTACACCTCCAGCGGGCTGCCGCATTGTTCGATGCAGCCGGCATTCATCACTACCACACGGTCAGCCATGGTCAGTGCTTCTTCCTGGTCATGCGTCACCATGATGGTGGTGATGCCCAGCTTTTGTTGCAGGCTGCGGATTTCCCGGCGCAGATGCTCGCGTACCCGGGCATCCAGCGCGGAAAGCGGTTCATCCAGCAACAGCAGCGAGGGCGAGGTAGCCAGCGCGCGCGCCAGCGCCACCCGTTGCTGCTGCCCGCCGGACAGTTGAGACGGGTACTTGGCGGCAATGCCGTCCAGGCCGATCAGGGCCAGCAACTCGCTCACCCGCCGCTGTTTGTCCGCGCGCCGGCCGGACAGGCCGTAGGCGATATTGGCGGCGACATCCAGATTGGGAAACAGCGCATAGGACTGAAACACGATGCCGTAGTCGCGTCTGGCCGGTGGCAGCAGGGTGATATCGCGTTCGGCCATGATGATGTGGCCGGTCTCGGGCAGGTCCAGCCCGGCAATCTGGCGCAGCAAGGTGGTCTTGCCACAGCCGGAGGGGCCCAGCAGGCAGACGAACTCGCCCTTGTTGACGTTCAGGTCCAGCTGGTTCAGCACGGTGTGACTGCCAAAGCGTTTGCTGATGCCGCGCAGTTGCAGATAGGGCTGCGCGGTGGCGTCTGCGGTACCGCTTTGTTGTAGCAGGAAGGCAGGGTCAGGCTTCATGGCTGTGCTTTCAGGGCTTGGGCGGCAATCAGCCGGTAATGCTGCAGGGGCGGGGTGGGCAGTGCCGGAGTCTTGGCCACGTCGTCGTGCCGCCGCAGGTCCAGGGCAGCCGTAGCGTGCGGGCGGCGGATGAAACGTTCGGCTTCGGTCGCAGACATCGGCCCGCCTTG
Source organism: Aquitalea sp. LB_tupeE (assembly GCF_013391415.1). Taxonomy (GTDB): domain Bacteria; phylum Pseudomonadota; class Gammaproteobacteria; order Burkholderiales; family Chromobacteriaceae; genus Aquitalea. The sequence goes on along the minus strand of NZ_JACAXB010000004.1, from coordinate 21,696 downwards.
CAAGGCCAGCGACAGCCGCGAAGCCGTGGACAGGCTGTCCAGATAGCCCGTTTCGCTGTGGCACAGGTAACGTTTGGCGGCAACGTGCAGGGCAATGGGCAGGCAGACTTCATCACCAAACAAGGTGGACAGCAGCTGCACGGCAACTGCCTCATGGTGGTCGTCCACGCCATTGGCTACATCGTCATCGCCCTGTTCGCACACGATATGGCCGATGTCATGCAACAAGGCCGCGGTGATCAGGCTGGCATCGGCACCGGACTGCTCGGCGGCCAGTGCGCTTTGCAAGGCATGCTCCAGCTGGCTGACGGCCTCGCCGCCATACAGGGCATGACCGCGGCGGGAGAGCAGCTCGAACACTTCATCCAGTGTCTGGAAAGCGGAATACATCACAGACAGACTCCGTTAACAGGCCAGCCCCGCACCGCAAGGGCAGGGCTGGCAGGTCCCGGCACGGCTGCGCGCGGGACCGATGGGCTTATTTCGCTTCGGATTTGGCGTCGTAGCGCTTGGTCCACTCGGCCAGAATGCGTTCGCGGTTCTGGGCAGACCAGTGCAGGTCCTGCTTCACCAGCCGTTTTTCATAATCGGCAGGAATCAGCGGGCTGGGTTTGGCAATGCCCGGCATGGCCACGATGGCAAAGTTCTTTTCATACAGCTCGTTGGCGGATTGCGAGGCCGACCAGTCCGCCAGCTTGCACGCCGCTGCCAGGTTCTTGCTGCCCTTCATGATGGCGGTGGCTTCCAGGTCCCAGCCCAGGCCTTCCTTGGGGAAAATCACGTCAATCGGTGCGCCGCCTTCTTTCAGCTTGGCCGCACGGTATTCAAAGGAAATGCCGATGGGGAATTCGCCAGCCGCTGCCTGCTTGCACGGCTTGGAGCCGGAGTGGGTGTACTGGGCAATGTTCTGGTGCAGCTTGTCCATAAAGGACCAGCCCTGTTTTTCGCCAAACAGGGTCAGCCAGGCGGTGACATCGAAATAGCCGGTGCCGCTGGAGGCGGGGTTGGGCATCACGATCTTGCCCTTGTACTGCGGCTTAAGCAGGTCTTTCCAGCTTTCCGGTTTGGCCAGGCCTTGCTTGGCAGCTTCCACGGTGTTGAAGCAAATGGCTGCACCCCACACATCCATGCCCACCCAGGACGGGGTGGCAGCAGTATCAACATACTGGCGCGACAGTTTTTGTACGTTTTTCGGTGCATAAGGCTGCAACATGCCTTCTTTTTGCAGCAACAGCAGCGAGGATGCAGCCACGCCCATCACCACATCTGCCTGCGGGCGGGCTTTTTCGGCCAGCAGCTTGGCGGTGATGATGCCGGTGGAGTCACGCACCCAGCGCAGTTTCACGTCCGGGTTTTCCTGCTCGAACTTTTGCTGGTAGGCCTGCAACTGGTCGGCCTCCAGTGCGGTGTAAACGGTCAGTGTGGTTTCGGCAAACACGGTACAGCTGGCCAGCGAGAGAGCGGCGGCAATAAGGGAGCGATAAGCCTGCATGTTGATAGCCTTGCATCGGGTTGGTGGATGCAGCGTACTTTACGCAGGCAACATTACAGCCTGTTTACATCTAGACGTCTAGATGTCTTTGGGGGCAAAAAAACCACAGGCCCTGCAGCAGGGGCGCTGGCAAGGTTTACAGACTGTCCGGTGTTACTTCGACCTGAACCGTGTCACCACCAAAGCGGGTGATGCCGTATTCGATGGGCTGGCCGGCCGGGTCGGCATAGACACTTTCCACGTACAGGATGGGTTGCTGCTTGCCCTGCTGCAGGGCAGCGGCCACTTCCGGCCGGGGCAAGCGGGCGCTGATACGGCTGAGGACGCGCTGGAAGCTGGTGATGCCCTTGCTGGCAAAGGCTTCGCTGGTGCTTTTGCTGTTGCGGTAAATATCAATGAAGCCGTCAAAACGCGGCAGGGGGAAATACTGGGTACACACGCTCACCACCTTGCCATCGGCCAGGTCCAGCGACTCCACCCGCAGTACCTGGCTGCCGGTATCCACTTGCAGCAACTCGGCCACCGTGGCGGTAGCCGGTTCGAAATGGCAGGACTGGATATCGACATCGCTGACCAGATGCTGGGCGGACAGGCTGTGGGAGAAGCGGCTGCTCTTGCCCAGCCGGTAGGCGATGATTTCTTCCTGCACAAAGGTGCCGCGCCCGCGCTCGATACGCACCAGGCCCTTGTTTTGCAGATTCTGGATGGCCTGCCGCACGGTATGCCGGTTAACCCCGAAGCGCTCTGCCAGTGCCTGCTCGTTGGGAAGCCTGCCAGTCAGGGTGCGTGACAGGATTTCCTGACTCAGCGTGGCATCGATTTGTAACCAGAGCGGGGTTCCAGCAGGGCGGTTAAGGCGCGTATTCATGGCAAAGGCATCGGGATTTTTTGCAGACAATAGCATGGCATCGCGCCGTTGTCCTGCACGGTTTCCCACCTGGTCATCGCTACGCCGCGGCCGCACCGCGCGCCTCCCTGCCCTGTGATTACCCTGTTTTCAGCGAGGCCGTGCCGTTTTGCGATGAGTCAGGCGGCGCCAGCCCAATACCGCGGCCGTGAGTGCCAGTGCCACGCAAGCGATGCTGCCTGGCAGCATCCAGATATCCCACAGCGGCCGGAGCCGCAGGATGGGCAGGTCCCAGTTGTGCAGGGCGCTGAACAGCCAGCGCAAGCTGCGCTGGCCTTGCTTGAGCTGCAGCACGGTTGCGCCGTTTTGCGGATTCACATACAGCCAGCTGGCGGCTGCGTCATCCAGTTGGATGCGCCATACCGGCAGCGGGCACTCGGCGCGACTGATGCGCGGGCTGCTGTAGTAATAGGCGTCGTCCTGTTGCAGCAGTTCCGCTGCGCGGATAGATGTATGCGGCTGGCGGCCACGCACGTCAGCCAGCACGGTGTCCTTGCTGAAGCCTGCTGCTTGCAGGCTGGCTGACCCGGCTGCGGTCAGCCGCCAGACACGGCCTTGCCGGTCCTGTGCTTGTAATTGCTGTTGCCCGCCCAATTGCACCCAGTTCAGCTCCACTGCCGGTGCAGTCCCTTGCCCCTGTAGTTGTCCGGCAATCTGCGTCATGGGCAGCCCGCTGATGGTGGTGGGCAAGGATGGCTGGGCATGCGGATGCACCTTGCCATGACTGCCTTGCGGGCCAAACAGCTGCCAGGGGTTGCCGGACAGAAAGCCGCTCAGGCACCAGGTAAAAGCCAGCAGGCCGGCAGACAAGCCCAGCCACAGATGCCAGCGCTGCCACAAGGCGCGGTAAGGGTTGCTGCTGCCATTGGGATAAGGGCGTTTGCCGAGCCAGGCCGGACGCCAGCGTCCCACACCCAGCCACAGCCCGCTACAGACCGACAGCAAGGCGGCCAGCGCGCCCCAGGTGAGGATGGGCTTTCTGGCTTCAGCCAGGCCAATGGCATCCAGCGGGCGCAGAAAATGCAGATAGCTACCCGTCCAGAACAAAAGGCGTTGCAGACGCGTGGTGGATTTGACCACTTCACCGCTGCGTTGCGAGATGGTGACTTCGTGCTGCTCGGCATCATCCAGCGCCACGCGATAAAACGGCCGGTAGGAGTCGTAGTTCATCATGGCAGTGCTGGCATCGCGCTCGAATGCGGCTTGCAAGCGCGCCTGCTGGCTGTCGGGCCACCAGTCACGGGCAATCTGCACCGCCTGCGCCGGGGTAAGCGGATGTGGCTGTCCATCCTGCGCGGACAAGCGCTGGCGCTGCCCCGCGGTGTCGATCACCAGCCAGATGGCCTCGCCCGCCTGCATGTTCAGCCGGGCTGTGGCTGGCTGGCGCGTGGTGGCGAGGCCGCTACGCTGCCAAGCCTCGCTCAGGCTGAGCCAGCGACCGGCTTCGGCAGACGGCAATGGCTGGCTGTGTGCCAGGCGCACATCGGGGCTGATGCCGGAAGGCCCGGCATACATCATCATCAAACCGGAAACAGACCATAGCAGCAGCAACAGGCACAGGACGATGCCCAGCCAGCGATGGGCGAGAAACAGCAGGCGCTTCATGCACGCTCTTTCATGAAAACAGCGTGAGATGCGGACATGTCACGCCGGATGGCTCAAGACAGGCAGGGCTTAGTAGTCGAATTTCAGCTGCGCATAGGTGGTGCGCTGCGGCATGGGGTGGTAGGCAAAGCTCTTGTAGTTGTTGAGATTGTCCACACCCAGTGCCACGGTGAACTGGCGGTCCAGCTTGTAGCTGATGCGCGTGTCCATGATGAGGTAGGCACTGTTGGCACCGTATACGCCGCCATTGATTACCGTGTTGCCCACATCCGAGCTCTGGAAACTGCTGTAGCGCCCGGCCAGCGAATAGGACAGCTTGTCGTTCTGGCGGTAGCTCAGCACGGCAGTAGCACGCCAGCGCGGAATGCCGGGGAAGGGGTTGCCCACCGAGGCCGGGTTATTGCTGTTGGCGCGGATTTGCGACTTGGCATAAGTGATGTTGCCGCTGAAATCCAGCCCGCGCAGGCCGATGTCAGTTTGCTCGTAGGCCACTTCCAGACCATTGGTGACGACCCGGTCAATGTTCTGAATATTGGTGACATTGGGGGTAACGGTGGTGTTGGTCTGTGACAGCAGGGCATCGCTCACTTGCTCGCGGAAGGCGGTCAGGCGCAGGGTGCCGTTTTGCAGCTGGCGCGTGGCGGTGACTTCGCCGGTATCGGCCCGCTCGGCTTTCAGGTTGGGGTTGTTGTTGACGATGGTATTGCTGCTGGGCACCGAACCCTGGAACAGCTCGGCCACGGTCGGGGTGCGGTAGCCACGGCCATAGGCGGTGCGCAGCGACCATTTGTCGTTCAGGTCGAACACCACGGCGGCCTTGGGCGAGAAGAACTGCTGGCTGCGCGCCGGGTCGTTGTAGGTGTTCTGGCCGCTGGTGGTGGCACCACCAAAGGCCGACCACCACTCGTAACGGCCACCGGCAATCAGCTGCACACCGGGCAGCATGCGCCAGCTGTCCTGGGCAAACAGGGCATGGATCTGGGTATTGCCGACAAAGGCGGCGGTCTGGCTGCCTTGTGTGCCGGACTGCCAGTCGCTGGTGGCATAGCTGTGACTGTTCAGCGCGTAATGGTCGTAGTGGTAGCCAAAGCGCAGCTGGTGTGCGCTGGCCAGGCTGCCGCCGGGACGCCAGTCGCCTTTCAGGTCCACCGTTTGCCAGCCGGTGCCGGCCAGGTCGGTAATGGTGCCGGCGCCGGTCAGCCCGGCAGTCGCGCTGCGCTGTCTGTCCTTGCTGAAATCATAAATGCTGATATTGCCCTGCCAGTCCCAGCTGCCGTCAGTGCTGGTCTTGAAGGACAAGGCGTTGAGCAGGTGTTCCTGCTGCTTTTTGCTGGGCTGGAAGGCATTGGCCAGATTGTATTTCTGACCGTCGATGTTGACGATGCCGGTGTAAACCGGATTACCGGCGGCATCGCGCAGATAGCTGTTGACCGACACCGTGGAATTGTTTTGCCAGTAACCCAGGGTGTAGTTGAGCTTCAGCGTCGGGGTGAGGTCGTAGGACAGCTTGAAGTTGGCATTGTCCTGAATCGAATGCTCGGCGCTGGTGGCACCGACAATCAGCCGCTTGGTGCCGGTGGTGTCCACGTCGCTCACCGCACCGCTCACCGTGGTGGCTGCGCTGGCACCGCTGTACTTGTTGGGGTTGGCGGCAAAACTGGCCGGGTGCCCCAGGCTGTCCAGATGCCCGGCTTCCATCATCCAGGCCAGCCGGTCCGCGCGGCTGCCTAGCATGGCGGCATTCTTGCTGCCGGTGAAATGCTGGCTGGTCTTGTACTGGCTGAAGCTTTCGTCAAACAGCGTGCTGCTGGCATGGGCTTCGAATTTGTCCGGCATGCGGGTGCTCAGCACGATGACGCTGCCGATGGCATTGCCCGGATATTCAGCCGAGAACGGGCCATAAATGGCATTGACCTGGCTGATTTCTTCGGGGCTGACCAGGTTCCAGCGCGGCGGGTAGGCATAGCTGTTGCCCAGCAGATTGGACAGCAGGATATCGTCGGCATACAGCAGGGCACGGGCGCTGCTGGTCTGGCCTGAGGTGCGGGTGGCGATGATGCTGTTCTGGTCGCCAATGTAGCGGCGGCGAACCTGCACATCAGGCAGGTATTTCACCGTGTCTTCGGTGCTGGTGACATTGGTGGTCTGGGCAATCTTGTCGGCAGCCATGCTGCTGGTGGTGGCGGGCAGATTGTCCGGCACGCTGCTGTCAGCCTGCGATTGCACGGTGATTTCGGCAAGTTGCTTGTCGGTATCGCCAGCCTGGGCCTGGCTGATTTGCCCCAATGCCAGGGTGACGGCCAGAACCAGTTGATGTCGGGGAAACGCTGCGCGGTGTTTCATCAGGAAAGCTCGCTCTTGTTTTGATGACGTTAGATTTTGTTAAGCGGCGTGGATGATGCCCCGCCAGGCCAGGGCCGGGAATGTGGCATTTTGTCGCAGCGGGGAACTTTGCCGGCTGCGGCAATTGGTCGCACGGGGGCGGGGCGGAATCCTGCTAAGGTTGCTCCCGCACTGGCAGGCGCATCGGCTTGCCTGGCAGCAAGGGGGAGAGCAAGTGCAGGTGATGTGGCAGGTAAGGGGACTTGGTAGCAGGCAGAAAACGCAGTACAGCCGCATGGTTTGTGTGCTGGCGGTATTGCTGCTGCATGCCGCTTTTGCCAACTGGCTGCTGGCCGTGCAGCAAACCCGGCCAGCCCTGCCGGTGCCGTCCCGGATGGTGGTGCAGATGCGCACCCTGCAACCCGCCCCGTCACCGACCGTAGCCAGGCCATTGCCTGCCAGCGCGCAGCCGCCTGCCCAGCCACCCCGGCATGTGGCAATGGCTAAACCGGTGGTGCAACGGGCGCTGCCAGCTAAGCCGCTTGCTTCTGCCCACGCGGCCACACCAGCCCTGTTGTCCGGCACGGCAGCCAATGCCAGTACCACCCCGGGTTCGCAGGCAGCGGCAGTTGCGGCGGAACCGGCTGAAGCGCATGTACCTGCCATGACCGAGGCCGGTTTTACTGCCGACTACCTGCATAACCCGGCACCAGCCTACCCGCCGGCTTCGCGGCGTAATGGCGAAGAGGGCAGGGTGCTGCTGCGGGTACGTGTTTCGGCAGACGGACAAGCCGAGGCAGTGGACATCCAGCATGGCAGCGGTTTTTCCCGGCTGGACGAAGCAGCCAGGGAAACCGTGGCCAACTGGCGCTTTACCCCGGCACGGCGTGGTGTGCAGGCCATTGCCTCCACCGTCATTGTTCCCATTACTTTTCGCCTTGGTCATTGAGCACCGGGGCTGAGCCATCGCAAGGAAACACCATGGATAAACAACTGGGTCTGGCGCATTTCTGGCAGCAGGGGGATGCGGTATCCCATGGGCTGGCCATCCTGCTGGTACTGATGTCGATTGCCAGCTGGAGCTTGCTGCTGATCAAGCTGCTGGAACAATGGCGCTTGCGCCAGGCCCTGCGTCATGCGCTGCCAGCCTTCTGGCAGGCAAGCAGCAAGCAGGCGGCCCGGCAGGCATTGGCGGCAGGGGACGGCAGCCAGTTGCTTTGTGGCATCGCGCAGCAGGCCGACCAGGCCGTACAGGCCTACGCGGCCAAGTCCGGCCTGGGCCTGAGTGGCGAGCTGGATGCGGGTGAGTATCTGGGCCGCACCCTGCAACAGGCCTTGCTGCAAGCGCAGGCGCGGCTGGAGCAGGGCCTCACCGTGCTGGCGTCCATCGGTGCCACCGCGCCTTTCATTGGCCTGTTTGGCACGGTATGGGGGATTTATCACGCCCTGATCAGCCTGTCCGGCCATGGCCAGATGAATATCGACCAGGTGGCCGGGCCGGTGGGCGAAGCGCTGATCATGACCGCCATCGGCCTGTTTGTCGCCATTCCGGCGGTACTGGCCTACAACACCTGTACCCGCAGCAACCGCCTGCTGCTGGCCGCGCTGGAAGGCTTTGCCCATGGCCTGCATGCTTATCTGGTGGCCGGGGTGCGTCAGCACCCGTCATCGCCCATGACCGGCGGCGTATTGCAGCCACAGTCAGTCGCCAAGGGGGCGTGAACCATGGCATTCCACGGCTTTTCGTCTTCAGGCCAGCATGGCCAGCCCATGGCCGAAATCAACACCACTCCGCTGGTGGATGTGATGCTGGTGTTGCTGGTGGTGTTCATGATGACCGCGCCCCTGTTTCATCAGGCGGTGGGTATTGAGCTGCCCAGAACGGTTGCCACGCCAGACAAGCCACAGGACAAGGTGCTGCACCTCACCCTGGCGCGTGACGGCAGTGTGACACTGGACGGGCAGGCCATCAGCCAGGCTGCCCTTGGTGTGCAATTGCAAGCAGCCAGTGCGGGGAATCCGGGACTGCAACTGCAGGCCGATCAGGCCACGCCGTATCAGGCAGTCGCTGCGGTGATGGCGCTGGCCCAGCATGCCGGTGTCAACCGCATTGCCTTTGTCACCCAGCCGCAGGCGCATTGATGCGTTTGTCCTCATGCCAGCCACGCAAAGCAGGGCGGCGCGGCAGTTGACACTGAACGGCCGACCTGCGAACCTGCCGCCTTTGTTTCCACGCATATTTTTCTGCCATGAAAATCACCAAAAATTCCGCCGTTACGCTGCGCATGAAAGTGACCGATGCCCAGGGCCAGGTTTACGACGATGGCAAGCATCCGGTTTCCTATCTGCATGGCGATTACGACAACCTGTTTGCCAAGCTGGAAGAAGCACTGGAAGGCCAGGAAGCCGGTTTCCAGACCACACTGGAACTGGCATGTGAAGACGCTTTTGGCGAGCGTGACGAAGCGCTGGTCACCACCATGCCCAAGGCTGAATTCCCGCCCGGCATCAAGGTGGGTGGCCAGATCCAGCGCATTGGCCCGGACGGTCAGCCGCGCTACTACTTTGTCACCAAGATCAAAGGCCCTACCGTGCTGCTGGATGGCAACCATCCGCTGTGCGGCAAGGCATTGCGCTTTGCCATCAGCGTGCTGAGTGTGCGTGAGGCAACGGCCGAAGAAATCGCCCACCAGCATGTACATGGCGAGCACGGCCATCAGCATTGATTGACTGTGTCTTCCAGCCCGCCTGAGGCTGGAAATCAAGCAAAAAAGCCCTGAATGTTCAGGGCTTTTTCTTGTCCGTTTGCCGGTATTCAACCGGGGGCTGCACCGAGACCGGGCCTCACAGCGCACGCATGTATTTGAAGCGGATATCAATGAATTTGCGCCGCCAGTCAAACAGTTCTGTCAGCGACATATTGTAGGGCTTGATGACACAGCCTTCCTGGTGGGCCCGAACCGGGACGCGCCACAAATTGTCCATGTCGATGTCTTCAATAAACAGCTTGTCCCGCACACACTGGTCAAACACCGGTGTGCCGGGGAAGGGAATCAGCGTACCAACCCAGTTGCGATCCAGTTGCAGCTCATCAATCATGTCCATGGTTTCCTGCAACGTTTCATTGCTGTCCTCAGGAAAACCCATGATCCAGTTACCCGCCAGACTGACGCGATGTTTTTTCAGGTCTTCAACGACTTTATAAATCGTGTCCCGTTTCAAGCCTTTTTTGATAACGGTATTGCGGATGTATTCCGAGCCGTGCTCGGGGGCCAGCAGGGCTGAGGTCATGCCGGCTGCCACCATGGCATCAATCACCTCGGTTTTCAGGCTGTTCATGCCCAGGCCACCGGCAGTGGTGAACTGGATATCCAGGCCACGTCGCAATATCTGATTGCAGATGCCCAGAATATGCTTGTTGTCGACCGTCAGGTTGTCATCCATGAAGGTGAAGAAGCGCTGATTCTTTTCGTTGACCAGATACTCCAGTTCATCAACAAAACGTTGTGGCGTGCGCCGTCTCAGTTTTCTGCCTTGCACGATATTCATGTCGCAGAATGTGCATTTGAACGGGCAGCCCCGCTCCGAGATGACAGGAACGACATTCTTGATGTCGTGACCTTTGAAGTTGGAATAGCCGCTGAGGTCCATTTCGAATTCGGTGAAATCAACCAGGTCCCATGCCTGCATGGGGAGGTCTTCATACCTACCTGTTTTGGTATGGTCAAGCCATGTTATTAAAATGGTTTTTGTTGAAAGCTATAGAAACCAATAAGATATAGCGATTTTGTATTCTGGCTGTGCATCAATGACAAACCCTCCATGGTGTGGAGGGTTTGGTTTTGTCCGTCTTGCGCTCAGTCCATGGTCTTGCCGGGTTGGCACATGACTTTCCGGCTAGTGCAGGTTCTGCTGGAAGAAGCGGGTTATCCGGTCAAAAGGAATCTTGTCCATGCGGTCATACAAATCCACGTGGCTGGTATTTTTCAGGATCAGCAGCTCCTTGGGCTCGGCGGCGGCCTGGTAAATGTCCTCGCTGAAATAGCGGGAGTGGGCGTTCTCACCGGCAATCAGCAAGATTGGGCGCGGGGCAATTTCCTTGATATAGCTGAGCAGCGGCATGTTCATGAAGGAAAGCGCACTGGTCGCGGTAAAGGCCCCGCTGGAGTTGACCGAGTTCTTGTGAAAGCCGCGCGGGGTGCGGTAGTAGTCAAAGAATTCCTGCATCACCGGGTTCGGATTGGCAGGCAGGGTTTCCGGTAGTACACGTGCGGGCATCACTGCCTTGCCGTCTGCGGCGATATAGATGCCGTGGCTGCCCGCTGTCGGGTGGCCATGCTCGGCGTCCTGCCAGCGTTGCTGGCTGAGCAGGTCGAGAATCTTGCTGCGGTCCTGTGCCGACAAGCTATCGCCCAGTCCCTTGGCCATCACCCGCGACATGTCGTACATGGAGGTCGTGACCACGGCCTTGATGCGTTTGTCCACGGCGGCGGCATTCAGGCTCATGCCGCCAAAGCCGCAAATGCCGATCAGGCCTATCTTTTCGCGGTTTACCTCGGGTAGCAGTCCCAGGTAGTCCACCGCCGCGCTGAAGTCTTCGGTATTGATTTCCGGGGACGACACATTGCGCGGTTCACCACCGCTCTCGCCGGTATAGGACGGGTCAAACGCCAGGGTCACAAAACCGCGCTCTGCCATGGCTTGTGCATACAGGCCGGATGATTGCTCTTTCACCGCACCAAACGGGCCGCTGACGGCCAGTGCGGCCAGTTGCTGCTGGCCACGATTTTTCGGCAGATAGAGGTCGGCGGCCAGCAGAATGCCGTAGCGATTACGGAAACTCACCTTGCGGTGATCGACCTTGCTGCTTTGCGGGAAGGTTTTGTCCCATTCCTGGGTCAGTTGAAGCATGGTTTCTCCAGAGGATGTGCTGCTGCTTGCTGCCTGTGCAGGCAGGGCGCTGATGAACAAGGCCGTGCAGGCGAGCAGGGCGGATTGCATGAAGGCTTTGCGCGTGAGTTGCATGGTGTGGCTCCTGAGTGAAGACAAGGCGTGCAAGAGGGCAGGTTTTCCTGCCACGTGTTGCTGCGTATTGTTCAGGAAGCGTGGCGCAGGCCGGTACATGGATCCTCGGCACTTCTTGCCCAATCCTCTGGCGGTTGGTGTTTTTGCCGCACCGCAGGTGAAACCGTACCGCTCAGCTCTTGCTGGCCAATTGCTGGCGGTACTGGCGCGGGGCAAATCCGGTGAGCGCCTTGAACTGGCGGCTGAAGGCGCTGTGGTCGGTATAGCCGCAGTGCAGTGCTACCTCGGTGATGGCCATGTCACTGTGCAGCAGGCGGTGGGCGTGCTCCAGCCTGGCCTTGTGAATCATCTGACGCGGGGTGAGGTGAAATACCTTCTTGCAGTAGCGTTCCAGCTGGGCGGGGGAGACGCCGGCAATGGCGGTCAGCTCGGCCATGCTGATGGAACGGCTGAAGTGGCTGCGAATAAATTCGTCTACTGCCACCAGCCGGGTGTAGGCGGGGTGGGTCTTGCTGGCGGCTTGCAAATCCAGCGAAATGCCGATCAGGCCGATGATGTCGCCCGCCGCACTGTATAGCGGCCATTTGTAAGTCAGGCACCAGCCCGGTTCGCGGCTGTTGAACAGGTGTAGTTCCAGCTGGCTTTCCAGCACCAGCCCGTCCTTCAACACCTTGATGTCCTGCGCGGTATAGCCCGGTCCCAGCTGCGAGGGAAACACCTCGGCACTGGTCTTGCCCAGCAAGGGTTGCAGGCTTTTCAGCCCACAGCGTTCCACCAGCGTCTGGTTGGCCAGCCGATAGCGGGCCTGTGCGTCCTTGATGAAGATGGCGGCATTGGGGATCAGGTTCAGTACCGGCAGCAGCGGTCCCAGTGCGCCCAGCAGACTGTCCAGGCTGGCCGGACGCGTTTGTTGCTGCCAGCTGGCAATGCTGTCCAGCAGTTCCCCTGTCATGGTTTTCCCCTCCTTGTCTTGTGCGTTTGTCCGGTCTGTCACCGGGCATGGCGGCACAGTCCTGTCTTTCCCATTGTGCTGCAAAAACAGCAATTGTGCCGATTTCGTCATTGTCACTGATGATAAGCATCAAGATTCCCGGCAGCAATAAGGCCATTCTATGCAAATGCTGACGAAGACGGATTCGGCGTCAAGATACAATGAAATCAATACCCTGCATGGTGTTGCTTTCTTGATTCATGCCTTGGGAGAAGCCATGGGCATGCATGCCGACCGTCTTGCTAGGTCTTACCGAATGGACAGGGTTATGCAAGAGATACACATCATCGATTCCCACACCGGCGGCGAACCCACCCGACTGGTGATGCGCGGTTTTCCCGATATTGGCGGCGGCAGCATGGCCGCGCAGCGCGAAGTATTGCGCCAGCAGCACGACCAGTGGCGTCGGGCCTGTTTGCTGGAGCCGCGTGGCAGCGAGGTGCTGGTGGGCGCGTTGTATTGCCCGCCGGTATCGCCAGACGCCACGTGCGGGGTGATTTTCTTCAACAACACCGGGTATCTGGGCATGTGCGGCCACGGCACCATCGGCCTGATTGCCTCGCTGCATTACCAGGGCCTGATTGCACCGGGCGAGCACAAGATCGACACCCCGGTGGGGCCGGTCAGCGCCACCTTGCACGAGGATGGCGCGGTGACACTGGGCAATGTGCCGGCCTATCGCTATCGCCAACAGGTGGCGGTGGATGTGCCCGGCTACGGTGTGTTTCATGGTGACATTGCCTGGGGCGGCAACTGGTTCTTTCTGGTGTCCGAACATGGCATGAGGCTGGAAATGGCCAATGTGGAAGCGCTGACAGCCTTCACCTGGGCCATGTTGCAAGCGCTGGAAGCGCAGGGCATTACCGGGGCAGATGGTGCGCTGATCGACCACGTGGAGCTGTTTGCCGACGATGCCAGCGCCGACAGCCGCAATTTCGTGATGTGCCCCGGCAAGGCCTACGACCGCTCGCCCTGTGGCACCGGCACCAGTGCCAAGCTGGCCTGCCTGGCCGCTGACGGCAAACTGGCCGAAGGCGAAAGCTGGGTGCAGGCCGGTATCACCGGCAGCCAGTTCATCGGTCACTACCAGCGTGAGGGCGATTTCATCCGCCCCTTCATTACCGGCCGCGCCTGGGTCACTGCCAGCAGCACGCTGCTGATCGACCCGCAAGACCCTTTCGCCTGGGGCATCTGAACCCCGTCTTATAACGACCTACCCCACACACATACAGACAAGCTGCAAGGAGCAAGACAATGAGCGACAACATTTTCACCGGCTGCATCCCGGCCCTGATGACCCCGTGTACCGCCGAGCGCAAGCCGGACTTTGACGCGCTGGTGGCCAAAGGCCGAGAACTGATTGCCGCTGGCATGAGCGCGGTGGTGTATTGCGGCTCGATGGGCGACTGGCCGCTCTTGACCGAAGCCGAGCGTCAGGAAGGCGTATCCCGGCTGGTGGCGGCCGGCGTGCCCACCATTGTCGGCACCGGTGCGGTGAACACCCGCGAGGCTGTGTCCCATGCCGCCCACGCAGCCCGCGTTGGCGCGCATGGCCTGATGGTGATTCCGCGCGTGCTGTCACGCGGTGCTTCCCCGACTGCGCAGAAGGCCCACTTTTCCGCCATTCTGGCTGCTGCGCCCGATTTGCCTGCAGTCATCTACAACAGCCCGTATTACGGCTTTGCCACCCGTGCCGACCTGTTCTTCGAACTGCGCCGCAGCTATCCCAACCTGATCGGCTTCAAGGAGTTCGGCGGTGCCGCCGACATGCGCTATGCCGCCGAGCACATCACCTCGCAGGATGATCAGGTCACGCTGATGGTGGGGGTGGACACCCAGGTGGTGCATGGCTTCGTCAACTGCAATGCCACTGGTGCCATTACCGGCATCGGCAATGCGCTGCCGCGCGAGGTGCTGCATCTGGTTGCCCTGAGCAAGGCCGCCGCCCGTGGCGATGCCACTGCTCGCCGTCAGGCGCGCGAGCTGGAGTCCGCGCTGGCGGTGCTCTCCTCCTTCGATGAAGGCTGCGATCTGGTGCTGTATTACAAGTACCTGATGGTGCTGAACGGAGATACCGAATACAGCCTGCATTTCAACGAAAGCGACGTGCTGACAGAAGCCCAGCGCCGCTATGCCGAAACCCAGTACACCTTGTTCCGCAACTGGTATCGCGACTGGTCGGCCGGGCTGAATGTGGCCTGAGCCAGACCCTGAGCAGCCGTGCCACGCCAGCTGCGTGGCTGGGCTTTCACTTCAAGCAGGAAATCTCATGAATCTGACAGGCAAGATGCTGATTGGCGGTCAAACCATCAGCGGCACGCGTGAAGTGCTGCATGCCATTAACCCGTCCAGCGGACAGACACTGCAACCGGGCTATGCCGGAGGCGATCAGGCTCAGGTTGAACAGGCGTGCGCGCGGGCCTGGGCCGCGTTCGATACCTACCGCGAAACCACGCCTGCCCAGCGGGCGCAGTTGCTGCAAACCATTGCCGAAGAACTGGAAGCACTGGGTGATGCGCTGATCGAACGCGCCATGCTGGAAACCGGCTTGCCGCAGGCTCGCTTGCAGGGCGAACGGGCCCGCACTTGCGGCCAGCTGCGCATGTTTGCCCGTACCGTACTGGCTGGCGAATGGCTGGATGTGCGGGTCGACCAGGCTCAACCTGAGCGCCAGCCGCTGCCACGTGCTGATTTGCGCCAGCGCCAGATCCCGCTGGGACCGGTGGCGGTATTCGGTGCCAGCAATTTTCCGCTGGCCTTCTCGGTGGCCGGGGGCGATACCGCCTCGGCACTGGCCGCCGGTTGCCCGGTCATCGTCAAGGCGCACAGCGCCCACCCTGGCACCAGCGAACTGGTGGGCCAGGCCATCGCGCGTGCCGTGCATCAGTGTGACCTGCCTGTCGGGCTGTTTGCCCTGCTGTTTGGCAGTGGCCGCGAAGTAGGGCAGGCACTGGTGGGCAATCCGCACATCAGGGCGGTGGGGTTTACCGGTTCGCGCGCTGGCGGGCTGGCCTTGTGTCAGACCGCACAGCAGCGTGCGGAGCCGATTCCGGTGTATGCGGAGATGAGCTCCACCAACCCGGTGTTCCTGCTGCCCGCTGCCTTGCAGGTCCGTGGGGATGCGCTGGCACAGGGCTTTGTCGGCTCGCTGACGCTGGGCGCAGGGCAGTTCTGTACCAACCCCGGCCTCTTGGTGGCGGTGCAAGGGCCGGCACTGGAGCAATTTGTCGCCACTGCTGCCGAACTGCTGCAACACAGTGCCGCGCAAACCATGCTCACACCCGGCATCTGGGCGGCCTATCAGGACGGGCTGGACAGCCTGTCCCGCCATGCCAGCACCGTGGCCAAGGGCGTGCTGCCCACCGGCCCCAACCAGTGCCAGGCGCAGCTGCTGCGGGTGAGTGCAGCGGAATATCTGGCCAATCCAGCCTTGCAGGCCGAGGTGTTCGGTGCGGCTGCATTGATTGTGCAATGCCGCGATGAAGCAGAACGCCTGCAACTGGCCGAGACACTGGAAGGCCAGCTGACTGCCACGCTGCAACTGGAGGATGACGATATCGCGCTGGCACGCAGCCTGTTGCCGGTGCTGGAGCGCAAGGCCGGCCGCATCCTGGTCAACGGCTGGCCTACCGGGGTGGAAGTATGTGACGCCATGGTGCATGGCGGGCCGTTTCCGGCGACGTCGGATGTGCGTTCTACCTCGGTGGGGACGGCAGCCATCCAGCGCTTCTTGCGCCCGGTGTGCTATCAGGACCTGCCGGATGCACTGCTGCCGCCAGCCCTGCAGCATGGCAATCCGCTGGCATTGCGCCGGCTGGTGAATGGTGTGCGGGAGGCCTGAACCATGGCTGACACCCTTGTTGCGGGAGATGAAGTCATTGTGGTGGGGGCAGGGGTGGTCGGCATTGCCATTGCGCTGCAACTGCGGCTGGAAGGGTTTGCCGTCACCCTGCTGGACCGTGGCGAACCGGCCATGGAAACCAGTTATGGCAATGCCGGTGCCTTTGCCATCAGCGATGTGATACCGCTGGCCGAACCGGGCGTGCTGCGCAAGGTGCCGGGCTGGATGCTGGACCCGCTGGGGCCGCTGGCCCTGCGATGGCGCTACCTGCCCAGCCTTATGCCATGGCTGCTGCGCTTTCTGGCTGCCAGCCGCCCGAGCAAGGTGGCCGCACTCACCCGCGATCTGTCCGCCTTGCTTGGTCGGGTGAATACCGATTACGCCGCGCTGATAGACAAGGCCGGGCTGGGGGCCATGTGGCGCCGCCACGGCAACCTCACCCTGTACCGTAATCAACAGGAATTTGACGCCGCCTTGCCCGCCTGGGAGGAGAAGCGTTGCCATGGTGTGCAGTGGCAGGCCTTGTCGCGCAGCCAGTTGCTGGCGCAAGAACCCTTGCTGGCCGAGGAGTGGCAATACGCGGTGCGGGTGCCGGACTGGTCGCATGTGGACGACCCCTACACCTTTAGCCGTGGCCTGTTCGATGCCTTCATCCGTGCCGGTGGCCGTTTTGTGCAGGACGAGGTACTGGCTACCGTTGCAGGGGATGGGCATGTGAGCGGGGTGGAAACAGCCAGCCATGGCCGCTTGTCGGCTGCTGCCACGGTGATTGCCTGCGGCGTGTGGAGCGACCGCTTTACCCGTCAGCACCGCTACCGCGTGCCGCTGGAAAGCGAGCGCGGCTACCACGTCAACCTGCCCCGGGCCGGGGTGAAGCTGCACCACTTCATCCAGTGCGCCAGTGAAAGCTTTGTCATCCTGCCCATGGCCGATGGCGGCCTGCGCCTGGCCGGTACAGTGGAGCTGGCGCACCGTGATGCCGCGCCCAACTGGCGGCGCGCCCACATTCTGCTGGACAAGGCGCGGCGCATTGTTGGCGATTTTTCTACCGAAGAGATGACGGTATGGATGGGCAACCGTCCCTCGCTGCCGGATACCCTGCCCATCATCGGTCCGGCACCACAGCAGCCCGGCCTGTGGTTTGCCACCGGGCATGGCCACCTGGGCCTCACCCTGGCCGCCACTACGGCGGTTCTGTTAGGTGATTTGTTACAGGGCCGCGCACCGGCACTGGATATGCAGCCCTACCGGCTGCAACGGTTTTGATCCTGTCAGACAGCGGCGTAGACCGGTGATGTCAGGAGAGCAGTAACAGGGGAGACCAGCTGGTTTCTCTTGAATGAATGCAGCGTCAAAGGAGAAATGACATGGCACAAAAGAAACTGTTTGCAGAGCTTGGCTGGGTGGCGGCACTGGGCGGCATGATGGCACCGTTTGCCATTGCCGCCGCCCATGCCGACACCGTGGTGAAAATCGGCTTTTCCTCGCCCTTGTCCGGCCCGCAGGCTCACTACGGCAAGGACAATGAAAACGCTACCAGGATGGCCATTGACGACATCAATGCCAAGGGCCTGGTGGTGGGCGGGCAGAAAATCAAGTTCGAGCTGGTATCGGAAGATGACCAGGCCGACCCGCGCATTGGCACCCAGGCTGCGCAGCGCCTGGTGGACGCCGGGGTGAAGGCGGTGATTGGCCACTTCAACTCCGGGGTGTCCATTCCCGCTTCACGCATTTATTCGGAAGCCGGTATTCCGCAACTGTCGGTATCCACCAACCCGGCGTATACCCAGCAAGGCTACAAGACCACCTTCCGCCTGGTGGGCAGCGACAGCCAGATTGGCGGCTCGCTGGGCCAGTTTGCAGTAAAAACCCTCAAGGCCACGCGCATTGTGGCGATTGACGACCGCACCGCCTATGGTCAGGGCATTGCCGACGAATTCGTCAAGGCCGTCACCGCCAATGGCGGCAAGGTGGCCCGCCGCGAATTCACCACCGACAAGGCGACGGATTTCACCTCCATCCTGACCGCGGTGAAAGCGGTCAATCCGGAGGTGATTTTCTATGGCGGGGCGGACGCCCAGGCCGCGCCAATGGCCAAGCAGCTCAAGCGCCTGGGCCTGAAAGCCAAACTGATGGGGGGCGACATGATGAATACGCCCACTTTCATCCAGCTGGCCGGAGCAGATGCGGCGGGTCACTATTCCGCAGTGGCTGGCGGGGTGTTGGCTGCCCGTCCGGCTGGCAAGGACTTTGAAGCCCGTTACAAGGCACGCTTCCACCAGGATGTGGTACTGCTGGGGCCGCAATTTTACGACGGGGTGATGCTGGTGGCAGAAGCCATGAAGCAAGCTGGTTCGGTGGAACCGGCCAGGTATCTGCCCAAGCTGGCCGCCATCCGTTACAGCGGTGTCACTGCCGACTTTGCCTTTGCTCCCAATGGCAATCTGCTGAAGGCACCGGTGACGCTGTCCATGGTCAAGAACAACGCCTGGCAAGTGCAAACCGTGATGCACTAGGCGAGCTATCACAAACGGCATTTCCCCGCGTTCTCATCAGTCTCATGCCTGGGCTGGCCTTGCTGTTTGAGGCCAGCCATTTTTTGATTCGGGAATTTACCTTCCAGCCTGAGAAAGACAAATATATTCGAATTGGATTGTCTGTAATCAGACAAAGACGGATTGTGACTGGCGGTAGTATCTGTAAGATTGTGTTGGTACGCTTGTAACAGAATAAAAAAATCAAGATTCTAGCGGGATGTCGTGCACACCTGCCACGCCAACTGCTTACTCCATACGCCAGCCCCATGATGAAAAACCAAAAAATCCTGGAACAAGAACAGCAGGCGATATTGCTGAGCCCTGCTGACTGGTTGCGGTATTTCACCTATGCAGAGCAGCACACCCTGGGTTCTTCCTTGTGCATCCAGTTGATGGGGACGGTGAGCTGGTGCGGCGCATTGCTGGGTGCCCCGCAGTACAACGGCTATTACGCCCTGTCCTTGGTCTACCTTGCCGGCCTGGTTCTTACCACATGGTTGACAGCCAAAGGCACGAACATCATCAGCCGTACCTGTGGTCGTATCGCGTATGTGATGGTGCTCAGTGAAGCCTTGATGTTTCTGTTGCAAAGCTCGCCCAATCAGGTGATCTGGTCCCTGGCTGTCGGTGCCGTCATCGTCATTGCCATGTCCCCCCTGCATAGCGACCCCCTGTCTTTCATGTTGTGCGGGGTGGTGATCAGTGGTCAGCTGATGCTGCGTTATCTGAATGTCATTCTGTCTTCTTCCGAAGCGGTGTGGATGCTGTGTTTGCTGGTATTTCCGCTGGTTTTTGGCGCCATGCTGAATTATTTGTATCTGGTGGAAAGGGCCAGGGGCTACATGGCTAATCTGCGGCTGGTGGACCTGGCCTATGTGGACAGTCTGACCCGCATCAATAACCGCTCGGCCTTCCTGTCAGAACTGCATCAGGCCTCTACCACCAGCAGCAACCTTCCCCTGTGTTTCATGCTGCTGGATGTGGACAACTTCAAGGCCATCAACGACCAGCATGGCCATGCAATGGGTGATTGCACACTGCACGGCATTGCCCAGCGCATCCGGGCCATTGCTGGTGCTGCTTGTTGTGGTCGTCTGGGGGGAGAGGAATTTGGCATTTTCCTGCACGCGACACCGGGTCAGGCATTGCAGTTGGCCACAGTCATCAATCAGGCGATTGCCAGTCAGCCTATTTCCGGTTTGTCGGTGAGTGTCAGTATCGGCCTGGCGGCAAGCGAACCTGGCATGACCCCGGAACAGCTGATGTTGCAGGCCGACCAGGCGCTGTACCAGGCCAAACAGGCTGGTAAGAATCGAAGTATTTTTTATTGCAGTACGAAAAAACAAAAAAATGGCAGACGGGGAGGTCAGTCATGAGAACACCATCCAATGGTCGCGTGACCGCGCGCAAGCTGCTGGGCACAGCGGTGTGGTTCAATAACTGGGAAGCGTCGGATCTGGACAGTTTGTTCAGCCAGAGCCAATTGCGTGAGTATGCCAAGTCGGAAATGGTCTACCAGGATTACCAGCGGGAAGAGCTACTGTTTTTGGTGACCGGCTCGGTATGGTGCAGCATGCAGAATGAAAGCGGCACCGCCCGGTTTGGCATGATCTACCCCTGCCATTTGATTGGTTTGGGCCAGTTGATGCGGCCGACACTGGATGATGCACCTTGCTATGTTTTCCACGCAGCGGAGCCCACCATGGCCCTGGCCATTCCGACGGTAGCCATCCAGGCCATACTGAACGGCAAACCACTGCTGTGGCGCAGTCTTGCCCAGGCATCCATCCTCTATCAGCGTCACTGCATCAAGTTGGCCCTGTTGCTTTACGGTGGCAGTACCAAGGAAAGGTTGATTTCAGCCCTGTACCAGTTTGGTGTGTCACGCCGACATCCGATGACCGGTACGCTGCCTCTGGAAATCAGCTTGTCACAAGAGGAGCTGGCGGTGCTGATCCAGTCGTCCAGACCCCATGTCAACCGGGCGCTGCGCGAGCTGGAGGACGAGCGGCTGATCAGTCTCAAATACAAGCGCATCGAAATACAGGACCCCATGCAGTTGCAGACGCTGGCCTTGATGCGGCACAGTCCAAGCCTGCAGTCGCTGTAGTCCGGCGGGGGGCGGTGCAGAAAAAAGGCCCTGCATGTGCAGGGCCTTGGCTGGGCGGTGCAAAAATCAGAAACCCAGGCTGTCCAGCAAGTCGTCCACTTGCTGCTGGCTGGACATCACGTCCGGGTTGCCTTCCTGGTTGATGGCCGGGCCATTGAGCAAGCTGCTGTCCAGCGCGCCTTTCTTGTGTTCCGGCGAGAATTCCACCAGCAGGTTCAGCATTTCGGCCTCGATGGTCTTGAACATGTCCATCATCTTCTTGATGACCTGACCGGTAAGGTCCTGGAAGTCCTGTGCCATCACGATTTCCAGCAGCTGGGTATTGGTTTCGTGGGTCTGATCCGGCACCTGGTTCAGGTACTGACGCGTGTCATTGGCCAGCTGCTTGAATTCTTCCACTGACAATTGATTGGCATACAACAGGTTCCAGCGCTCGGATAGGCTCTTGGAATTGCTGCCAAGCTGGTCTTGCAAGGGCTGGGCCACGTCGATGGCATTGAGCACTCTGTCGGCCGCGCTCTTGGTCAGCGAGGCGATATAGCTCAGGCGGTCGCGCGCATCGGGGATGGCATCCGCCACCCGTTCCAGTGATTTGTCATAGCCCATGTCACGCAGGGTGTTGTGCATCTTGCGCGTGATCTGGCCAATCTGTTCGTACATCTCTTCGTTGTGTGCATTACCCGTTGCTTGGGCAGCGGGGGCATCGTCACTGGCCGACTCTTTTTGCTGGCTGGCAATGCTGTCGAACAGTGCTTCGAGATCCGGGGAATCTCCGCTATCAAGAATGTGGTCCGGCACGATAGCTTCTCCTCATTGGCTGACTTGGCAAGTCGGCTTGCCATGTATATGCGTTTACTTGTTCAGGG
>NZ_JACAXB010000003.1 GCF_013391415.1 Aquitalea sp. LB_tupeE | reverse complement strand
GCCGGTCATATTGGGCATGTTCCAGTCTGAAACAATAAAATCGAAATGCTGGTTTTTCAGCTTGTGCAAGGCGACCTGGCCGTCTTCGGCCTCGTCCACATTGGTAAAGCCCAGCTCTTTGAGCAGGTTGCGCACAATGCGTCTCATGGTCGAGAAGTCATCCACGACCAGAAACTTCATGTTCTTGTCCACCATAAATAAGGCTCCAAAGAGTTGATTCGTTAGTGGCGTCCACCCGCCCGGCACAGGCCAAAGCGGGGACAGCGTTATCTTTGAAGGTAAGGCAGCAGG
>NZ_JACAXB010000002.1 GCF_013391415.1 Aquitalea sp. LB_tupeE | reverse complement strand
TAGCAGATCTGACACGAAAGCACCTTAGGCAATAAGTGGAAGAAATACGGCACACAAACAAGCCGGTTTGCCTTGCGGACCGGGCTGGCACTGTGCTGCATTCAGGTATTCATGATAAAGCGGAAACGGTTCCAGCTGCGCACTGGCTGCATGCATACCGGTGGTTAAACTGGATTTTTTAGGATTCATTTAAATTTATTCTGGTTTTTATTGATTGTTCAGTATTGCTCCAATAAACCACACTATAGCCACTGTCATTGAAAACAGCCAAGCACTGCCAGATTATTTATGCGGCAGGTCAAATGAATGGATGTAGCAGGGCAGTAAAACATTTCCAGATGACATGATTTGCCGCCGCGTTTACCGTAGCGTCGGGTTCATGGTGCGGTGCCGGCCGCTTCATTTTGCGATGGCAAGCGACACATCACGCTGCTGCGCATCAGCTTGCGCTGGCTGTCTGCTGCCAGGTCGACAATCCAGCCGCCGGCGGCATTGGACATCAGCAGGGCCACACGCTGCCCCTTCGCTTGCATGATGTCACGATAAACCGTGGCGTCATCGACATGCAGCTGCCCCTGATCAGTGCTAATGCTGTAACTGCTGACAAATACGCTGCCTTTGGCTTCTGGATATTCCCGTCCACCGCCAATCAGGAAGTAGCGTACCTGGCAAAGTCCGGACACCTCGTTTGGCGTATGCGGTCTGGCAGTGGCCGACCAGGATTGCAGCAAGTCCTTGCTGCTTTGCAACCAGCTACTGCAGCCAGCCAGCAGCAGGGTGCCGAGAATGAGTATGGCCCGCATGGGACTCCGGATAATGAGCAATGCCGCTAGCCAGCGGTGTCGGAAGGGTGCATGGCAACACGGATGGCATTGCCGTGTGCCACGTCATGGTTGGCGCATGCTACCGTAAATGTGCTGGTCTGCGGAATGCCTGCTCGTGTAAATCCTGCATGCCGGGGGATGGCTTATTTTCGGGTGCGGGCATGTTTATTGCTGCGCTTTATTCCATCCTGTCACTGACCACGCATGTACAGATCCGATGCCCAGCAACCCATCCTTGCGTCCTGTTTCCCTGCATGCCCAAGCTGCTGCGCACGGTTTTCAACCGGCGGCACTGGAAAACCTGATTCATCATCTTGATGGTATGGCCTACCGTGGTCGGCATGGCCCGGAGCGTCACATGCAGTTTGTCAGCCGTGGTTGCCTGGCTTTGTGCGGTTACAGCGCGGCCCAGCTGACCGCCAGTAGCGGTGGCTGGATGGGGGTGATCCACAAGGATGACCGCCAGGCCGTGGCCGAGGCACTGGCCAGCAGCCTGCGTGGCAATGGCCGTTTTGCCTTGCAGTACCGGATCCGGACTGCAAGCGGCCAACTGCGTCATGTGCGGGAAAGCGGGGTAGCGTCGCCGGACGGCGATGGCATGCTACTGGAAGGCTTCGTGATGGATGTCACCAGCCAGCAGCGCACTATTCGTGCATTGGCGCAGGCCGAGATGCGTTATCGCACCATTTTCGAGCATGCGCAGGAGGGGATATTCCAGAGCAGCAAGACCGGGCGCTACCTGGCAGCCAATCCGGCCCTGGCGCGGCTGTATGGCTATGCCACGCCGGAGGAGCTGATCCTGAATCTGTCTGACATCAGCTGTCAGCTGTATGTGGAAGCGGGCCGGCGCGAGGAATTCCTGCGGCTGATGGAAACCGTGGGTGAGGTGGTGAACTTCGAGTCCGAGGTGTATCGCAAGGATGGCCAGCGCATTTGGATATCGGAGAATGCGCATGTGGTGTCGTCCGAGCATGGCCGTTTTCTGTATTACGAGGGCACGGTGCAGGATATTTCCGAACGCAAGCATTACCAGCAACAGCTGGAAATGCAGGCCAATTTTGACGCACTTACCGGCCTGCCCAACCGCGCCTTGCTGTACGACAGGCTAAAGCAGAGTGTGGCCAGGGCTGCGCGGGCGCAAAGCCGGCTGGCGGTGGTGTTCATCGATCTGGATAACTTCAAGTTCATCAACGACAACCTGGGGCATGACGCGGGCGACCAGTTGCTCAAGACCGTGGCCGGGCGTATTGCCGGCAGCATCCGCAAACTCGATACCGTGGCCAGGCTGGGCGGGGACGAGTTTGTGCTGATTCTGAATGATCTGGATAGCGAGGAGGGCTTGTGGACCTTGCTCGAACGCATCCGGCTCAAGACCAGCCAGCCGGTGCCGCTGCAAGAACACCGCTGTAATGTCAGCGCCAGCATGGGGGTGGCACTCTACCCGCGTGATGGCGTGGATGAGCAGACTTTGCTGCGCCATGCCGATGTGGCCATGTATGCCGCCAAGGCGGCGGGCAAGGATAATCTGCATTTCTTTACCGGCAAGCTGGACCAGCAGTCCGACGAGCGCTTCACCCTGGAGCGCGAAATGCGGCTGGCGCTGGAGCAGGATGATTTCAGCGTGGCCTACCAGCCCAAGTTCGACCGGCACGGCAGGATGGTCGGCGTGGAGGCGCTGGCGCGCTGGCAGCATGCCCAGCTGGGGGCGATCGGGCCGGACCGTTTCATTCCGGTGGCGGAGGAGTGCGGCTTGATCGTGCCGTTGACCATGGCGATCTTGCGCAAGGCCAGCATGGCTATTGCCAGCTGTAACCGGATGGCGGGGCGCAGCATCCGCCTTGCGGTCAATTTGTCGCCACGCTTGTTCGAGCGCGATCACCTGTGTCGCGAACTGGCGGCGGCACTGGCGGACAGTGGCTTGTCACCCGGTTTGCTGGAACTGGAAATTACCGAATCCCTGTTGCTGGGCGATACCGAACACATCATCAGCCAGATGCAGGAATTACAAGCCTGGGGTGCCGAGCTGGCGATGGACGACTTTGGCACTGGTTATTCATCGCTGGCTTATCTGCTGCGCTTTCCGCTGGGCATCATCAAGATAGACCGCAGCCTGGTGGCAGGTATCGAAAGCAATGAGCAGCAACGCATGGTGGTGAGTGCCGTGGTGACGCTGGGGCGCAATCTGGGCAAGACGGTGGTGGCCGAAGGCGTGGAAACGGCAGAGCAATTGCAGCTGCTGCGTGACATGGAATGTTGTCAGTACCAGGGCTTTGGCCTGTCGGTGCCGCTGAGCGAGGCGGCCTTGCACGGCCGCCTGCAGCAGGAAGAAAAAGGTATCGGCTGTGGTGGCTGAGGCCGGCAGGCCGGACCTCAGTCCTGTTGCGCTGCCAGCGCCAGTTGTTGTTGTAGCTGCAGCCAGCCCGGTTCGGCCGCGCTGCCGTCCTTGAGTGCCACGCCGGTGCCACTGCCGCGACCGGCACGAATCAGCCAGGCCAGCTTGTAGGCGGCCAAGGGGTAGGGCAGGCCTTGCGGACGCACATTGGAAATGCAATTACGCGCTGAATCCATGCAGCCCACCCGTGGCGCACTGGTGAGATACACCCCCAGACTGTCTGGCGAGCTCAGACCGGGGCGCTCGCCAATCAGCATCACCACCATCGCCGCCTGCAGGCATTCAGCCACTTCATCGGCCAATGCCACCCGTGCTTCGGTGGCCAGTACGACTGGTCCCACGCGCAAGCCTTGCTCCTGCAACAGTGGCAGGGTGGCGGCAATCAGCGGTACGGCATGGCTGGCCACGGCGCGGGCCGACAAGCCATCCCCCACCACGAACAGCACATCACAGGGTTCCACACCGGCAGCCAGCAGGCTGGCGCGGCTGTCCGGGTGCAGGCGACGGCCCTGGTCCGGCCGTTGCAGATAGGCTGCGCGGCTGGGTGCGGCACTGCGCACATGCAGGCTGGGCAGTTGCAGGTCTTGCAGGGCTGCACTCAGTGCGGACAGCTCCAGTGGCGTGTGTACGGCATCGCGGGCCTGGGCATGGGCCAGGGCAAAGCGCAGGGTTTCGCGTGTGGGCAGGCTGGAACCCACCCGTCCCAGTGCAATGCGTGCCACGGTATGGCTGGCCAGCTCCTGCCAGCTGTCTTCGGTGATGGCGCTGTTGCCGGTGGTGGCCGGGCTGAACGGGGCATTCATCGGAAGGTCTCCATCAATTGCAGCAAGGCTTGCTGGCGGTCTTGGGCTTGCAGTTTGCCGGCACGGGTAATGGCCATGCTCTCCAGCCAGTCTTCAAATTCCGGCGCCCGTTTCAGGCCCAGCAACTGGCGCAGGTAGAGTGCATCGTGAAACGAGGTGCTCTGATAGCCCAGCATGATGTCGTCGGCACCGGGCACGCCAATGATGAAGTGGATACCCGCCGTGCCCAAGAGGGTGAGCAGGCTGTCCATATCGTCCTGGTCGGCTTCGGCATGGTTGGTATAGCAGATGTCGCAACCCATGGGCAGGCCCAGCAGCTTGCCGCAGAAGTGGTCTTCCAGCCCGGCGCGGATGATCTGCTTGCCGTTGTACAGGTATTCCGGACCGATGAAACCCACCACGGTGTTCACCAGCAAGGGTGAAAAATGCCGTGCCACCGCATAGGCGCGCACTTCGCAGGTTTGCTGGTCTACTCCCCAGTGGGCGTTGGCGGACAGCGCACTGCCCTGGCCGGTTTCGAAATACATCACATTGTCGCCTACCGTGCCACGGCGCAGTTCCAGCGCGGCCTGTTGTGCTTCGCCCAGCACTGCCAGATTGATGCCGAAACCGCTATTGGCTTTTTCGGTACCGGCAATCGACTGGAACACCAGATCCACCGGTGCGCCGCGCTGGATCAATTCCAGCGTGCTGGTGACGTGGGTCAGCACACAGCTTTGGGTGGGGATGGCATAGCGCTGGCGTACTTCATCCATCATCGCCAGCATGGTGTGGATGGCTTCCGGGCTGTCGCTGGCCGGGTTGATGCCGATCACTGCATCGCCAGCGCCGTACAGCAAGCCGTCCAGCATGGCGGCGGCGATGCCGCGCGCGTCGTCGGTGGGGTGGTTGGGCTGCAGGCGCACGCCCATGTGGCCGGGCAGGCCCTGGGTATTGCGAAAGCGGGTGATCACCCGGCATTTGCTGGCCACCCAGATCAGGTCCTGGTTGCGCATCAGCTTGCTGACGGCGGACACCATTTCCGGTGTCAGGCCGGGTGCTACGGCGGCCAGGGTGCTGCTGTTGGCGGCATCGGACAGCAGCCAGTCGCGCAGGCCGCCCACGGTCAGGTGGCGGATGGGGGCGAAGGCGTGGGCGTCGTGGCTGTCGATGATCAGGCGGCTGACTTCGTCCTGTTCGTAAGGAATCAGCAGCTCTTGCAAGAAGGTGGTGAGTGGCACGTCGGCCAGACACATTTGTGCCGCCACACGCTCTTCGGCGCTGCTGGCGGCAATCCCGGCCAGCTGGTCGCCCGAACGCAGGGGCGTGGCGCGAGCCAGCAGGGTTTTCAGGTCGTCAAACTGGTAACGGCGCGGGCCGATGGTGATGGCGTAGGACATGGTTTACCGGGGTGTGCCGGGCACACCCCGCCTCTGCTTATTTGCTGCGGGCAACAGCCGGTTTCAGAGTGGTGGCATCGCCACCTTCCAGCAGATGATCGCTGGCGGCAGAAGCACGCTGGCGATGCGTCAGCAGGTAGTAGGCATAGGCCACGGCCAGGCTGCCGGCAAAAATCAGCGCCAGCAACTGGTTGTACCAGATCATGGCCACCAGGCATACCACCGCGCAGGCCAGTGCCAGGCCAGGCAGCAGCGGGTAGGCCGGTGCGCTGAACGGGCGGGCCAGGGTGGGCTCGCTGCGGCGCAGTTTGAACAGGGCCAGCATGGACACGATGTACATCACGATGGCACCGAACACCGACAGGGTGACGATGTTGGCGGTCAGCGGCTGACCGGCAATCTGGATCAGGTCGTCACTGAAAATGGCGGCAATGCCGACAATCCCGCCCACGATGATGGCGCGATGCGGCGTCTTGAAACGCGGGTGGATGACAGCCAGCATCGGCGGCAGATAACCGGCACGGGCCAGCGCGAAGATCTGGCGCGAATAGCCCATGATGATGCCGTGGAAGCTGGCAATCAGGCCCAGGAGGCCCAGCCATACCAGCATGTGCAGCCAGCCGCTGTTGCTGCCCACGATCAGCTTCATTGCCTGCGGCAGCGGGTCGTTGATGTTGGCCAGCTTGCTCCAGTCACCGGCACCGCCTGCCATGATCATCACGCCCATGGCCAGCGCCACCAGGGTGAGGATGCCGGCTACATAGGCGCGCGGAATGGTGCGGCTGGGGTCCTTGGCTTCCTCGGCGGCCATGGCAGCGCCTTCGATGGCCAGGAAGAACCAGATGGCAAACGGAATGGCAGCAAACATGCCACCGATGGCGCTCAGACTGAAGCTGTCGCTACCAGCCCAGCCATGGTGGGTGAAGTTGTCCCAGCTGAAGCCCGGCGATACCACGCCCATGAACAGCAGCAGTTCAAAGATGGCCAGCAGGGTGACTACCAGCTCGAAAGCTGCGGCCACGCTGACACCCACGATATTCAGCGCCATGAACACGATGTAGGCGCCACAGGCAATCCACTTGGCGCTCAGCTCGGGAAACTGCACGTTCAGGTAGGCGCCAATGGCCAGCGCAATGGCCGGCGGAGCAAACACGAATTCGCACAAGGTGGCATAACCGGCCAGAAAGCCGCCAACAGGGCCAAAGGCGCGGCGGGCATAGGCAAACGGGCCGCCCGCATGCGGAATGGCGGTGGTCAGCTCGGTAAAGCTGAAAATGAAGGCGGTATACATGATGGCGACAAACACCGAGCTGAGCAGAAAGCCCAGCGTACCGGCCTGGGCCCAGCCATAGCTCCAGCCGAAGTATTCTCCCGAGATCACCAGCCCGACGGCGATCCCCCATAGTTGCCAGCCGCCCAGCTTGCGCGCCAGGCCGTGATTGCTGTTGCTCATGACATTTCCTCTTTTTTGACTCACTTCTCCCTGCCCGGTGCATTGGCTCCGGGGCCTGACAAGCATGCTAGGCAGGGTGTGGCGGTGGCCGTTATCGAAAATCGGAAAACAGCAAAGCCGTCCGTGACAGCCAACTGCCGCCGCGCGTGTCTGAGAGCGACAGTTTTGCAAGCGGCATGCCAGCTGTGGGCTGCCTGATAGTGCAGAGTGTGGCAATTTTTGCTGTGAATCAGCACCGTGATGAGGCATGCAAGCCCCGTGTTTGCACCGTGACGGTGAAATTTCCGATTTATGACAGCAAGAAGTCGCAAATACGCAGGCAAAGCTGGTGTGTTTCTTGCTATATCCTTGCAGATCAATGTATTGGGAGCCGCACATGGACCCGCTAAGCCAAGGATTGTCCCTGCAGTTTGTTACCCGTCTGGCGGATGACGCGGCGGATCAGGCCGCCTTCATCAGCGGCTGGGAGCAGGATTACGCGCAGATTTCCTGTGGCCGTTTTTCCGGGCGGCTGGATGAGCTGTGCCTGGGACGCTTGCAGGTGTTCCGTGAATATTCGGCCCGCGAAACCTACCAGCAATGCCAGCCCTGGCGTGGAGCCATCTGGTTTGGCATACCGGCACCGGGCAGTGGTGAGCGCTTGCGCTTTCATGGCCGCAGCGTGCCGCCTTCCGCCGTGCTGGTGGCCATGGGCGGCAGTGACTTCACCTTGCGCACGCCGGACGACTTCACCATTTACGGCATCGTGCTGGAGCAGGAAGTGTTGGCCTCACGTCATCAGCAACTGTTTGGCCGTGACTTGCCTGCGCACTGGCTGCAAAGCGCTGCGGTACGCCTGCCCGAAGCCAGCCACCGGCTGCTGTGCGGCCAGATTTACGAGCTGCTGGCGCTGGCGCGGCAAACGCCGGACAGCATTGGCCGCCAATTGCTGCTGGATTGTTCGGTGGATGCCTTGCTGCTGGCCTTGAGCGAAGGACAGGCGGAGGCTTCACCAAGGCGTGAGGGCAGCAGTCAGCGCCATTGGCAATGGGTGGAGCAAGCGCGGCAGCGGGCGCTGCAACCAGCCAGCCAGTGGCTGACGGTGGAAGGCTTGTGTCGGGAATTACATGTGACCCGCCGCACTCTGCAAAACGGGTTTCAGGAAGTCACGGCCATGAGCCCGCTGCCATTCTTGCGTGCATTGCGGCTGAATCAGGTGCGCCGTCTGCTGCGCTCGCCACAGGGCAGTGCCGACAGCATTCAGCAGCTGGCGGAAGATTGGGGCTTTGCCAGCCCCAGCCATTTCACCTACGACTACCGCCGCCTGTTTGGCGAAACCCCCAGCCAGACCCGTCAGCAACCGCTGCGCCTGAATACTTTCAGGCTGGACGCGGCTTGAGCTGTTGCTGGGCCAGCATGCCCACCCGGGTGAGGGCGGCGACATAGCGCTCGTCCAGCGGGTAGCAGCAGGACAGGCGCATGGCATTGCGGTAGCGCCCGCCGGGTGAATACAAGGGCCCGGGCATGATGCTGATGTTCTCGGCAATGGCGGCATGGAACAGCGCCACGCTGTCGCAGCCGTCGGGTAGTTCCAGCCAGATCAGAAAACCGCCGGCCGGGTCGGTGGCGCGCGTGCCGGGCGGGAAGTGACGGGCAATCAAACCGCGCACTTTTTCCACATGCTGGGCGTAATGGCGCTTGAGCGCGCGCAGATGGTGGTCGTAGCCGCCGGATTCCAGAAACGCCCCCAGCGTTTCCGACAGCACCATGGGCTGGGCGACGGAAGACGCAAATTTCAGCTTGCGTAGCGCTGCGCCAAAGCGCCCGCCTTCCATCCAGCCGATGCGGAAATCCGGTGCCAGCGTCTTGGTATAGCTGGTACAGAAGATGATCCAGCCGTCTTCATCAAAGGCCTTGGCCGCCGGGGCCTGGGTGTCGCTGAATTGCAACTCGGCATACAGCCCGTCCTCGATCAACGGCACCTGATAGTGATTCACCAGCCGCGCCAGCCGCTTTTTGGCCTCCAGCGGCATGCTGCAACCCAGCGGATTGTGCACATTGGGCATGGCCACCAGTGCGCTGATACGCCCTTCGGACAGCAGCAGCTCCACTGCATCCACCGAAATGCCGTGCTGCGGGTCGGTGGGAATCTCCACGGCTTTCAGACCCAGGCTGGCAAACAGTGGCAGCAAGTTGAAATAGGTGGGCGATTCCAGCCCTACCGCGTCGCCCGGTTTGGTGACGGCGCGCAATGCCAGTTGCAATGCCTCCATGCAGCCATTGGTCAGGATGATGTTTTCCGCCTGCAAGGCCATGCCCAGCTCCAGGCTGCGGCGGGCAATCTGCACCCGCAGCCGCTCGGAACCGGGAGGCAGGGCGTAAGTGCTGACCATGCCGGGCTGACGCCGCAGGATCTGCCCCATCAGCCTGGCCAGTTTGTTGCCGGGGTAGAAGTCGCTGCCACGCGGGCAGGCCAGCGCCAAGTCGATGAAGCCGGGGGTTTGCTGCGCATCCAGCACCGCGCCGATCAAATCCAGCACCTTGCTTTCGGTCGGCTTGGCCACACTGCTTTGCGTCATGGCCGGGCGGGCGGGGGAGGGCAGCCTGGCCCGCACGTAATAACCGGACTGGGGCCGCGCCTCGATCAACCCGCGGTCTTCCAGCACCCGGTAAGCCGCCACCACCGTGTTCAGGCTCAGTTGCCTGCTTTGCGAGGTGCGCCGTACCGAGGGCAGGCGCGAGCCGGGCGGCAAGGTGCCACGGGCAATGGCCAGCGACAGGTCTTCCGCCAGCTGTTGGTACAAGGTGGCATTGGCGCTTGGGCTGTGGGGCAGGTTTTCGGGTGGCATGGTGCATGTTCCGGGCAAGACTGAGGCATGGATCAACAATGCCGCAGCAGCGTGGCTGGCGACAGTGACAGTGCTCATCATAGTGTGTGGTGACAGTTGGGGTAAACCGCTCACTGTCACCATCACAATAGTGAATTGTTGAATCTGTCACCATCTGGCTCACTCGCCTTAGCATGATGAAGACGCATCACCAACCCGGTCGATGCATTGCCATGAGGAGCCCTGACATGCTGGAGTTTGCCCTGATGTCTTATGTGGGGGTGATGTCCATCACGCCCGGTCCCAACAACCTGATGCTGGCCACCTCCGGCGTCAACTATGGCTTTCGCCGCACCCTGCCGCACATGCTGGGCATCAGCATCGGCTGTTCGGCGCAGGTGTTCATTACCGCCTGTTTGCTGGCCTGGGCCTTACAATGGATACAGGCGGCTCGTTTGCCACTGGCGGTGGCCGGCTGTATTTATCTGCTGTACCTGTCGTGGAAAATTAGCCGTTCCGCTGCGCCGGAGGGGGGACAAAACGGCAAACCGATGAGCTTTCTGGCGGCGGCCTTGTTCCAGTGGGTCAATCCCAAAGCCTGGGTGATGGTGCTTAATGCCTCCATCCTGTTCATGCCGGCAGCGGCGGAAACCCGGCTGAGCGCCGCCCTCCTGATGGCGCTGGTGTTTGCCGTGGTCAACCTGCCCTGTATCAGCTTGTGGGCCTGGATGGGCGAGCGGCTGCGCCATCTGCTCAGCGGGCCGCGCGGCCTGATGCTGTTCAATCTGCTGATGGGACTGTTGATGGCGGGAACCGCACTGTATTTGTTGCTGGACGAAGTGCAACACGCCTGGCCGGGCATGCTGTGATGCCTGATGTCCTGATTTGACAGTATCTTGTCTGGCCGCTGCATTCTGCATGGTGTTGAGTGTGCCTAGACTGTGTCCATCAACTGCAACAGGGAGTGAATGACATGGACGCAAACAAGGCAGCACTATTGGTGATTGATGTGCAGGATTCCTTCTTGCAGCGCGACTACTGGGACGAAACAGCCTTGCCGATGTTTCGCCAGCATGTGCTGGCACTGATTGCCGGGGCGCGGGCGGCGGGTGTGCCGGTGCTGTATGTACTGCACGAGGATGGCGACGGCCCATTTGCTGCGGCGTCCGGCCTGGTGCGGCCCATGGCCTGGCTACCGGCCAATCCGGATGCCATCTTCATCAAACACGTGCACAATGCCATGCTGGATTCCGGCTTGCAGCCCTGGCTGGCCGAGCGTGGCATCGGCAAGTTGCTGGTGTCGGGCATCCGCACCGAACAGTGCTGCGAAACCACCACCCGGGTGGCGTCCGATCTCGGTTTTGCGGTGGAGTTTGTCAGCGAAGCCACGCTCACCTTTGCCATGCGCCACCCGCTCAACGGCAAGCTGTACAGCGCGGATGAAATCCGGGAAAAAACCGAGCTGGTGCTGGCCGGGCGTTTTGCCGACATCGTCACGGTGGAACAGGCGCTGGCGCGGCTGTAGACGATTCATTTATCCGGCAGGCCATGGCGGCCTGCTGCTGTTTTGGAGCAAGCTTCATGCCCTTGAAGGATGTTTTGCAGGCGCTGGCCATCGTGCTGATCTGGGGCGTCAATTTCGTGGTGATCAAGTACGGGGTGGCCGACGTGCCGCCCTTGTTGCTGGGAGCGCTGCGCTTCATGCTGGCGGCTTTTCCGGCGGTGCTGCTGGTGCGCCGGCCCAAGCTCCCCTGGGGCTGGGTGGCGGCGTATGGCTTGAGCGTGGGCGTGGGGCAGTTTGCCTTTTTGTTCTCCGCCATCAAGCTGGGCATGCCAGCCGGGCTCGCCTCGGTGGTATTGCAGTCGCAAGCCTTCTTTACCCTGATTCTGGCCGGGCTGATGCTGCATGAGCGCTGGCAGGCGGCGCAAATCCTGGGCCTGCTGTGTGCCTGTGCCGGGCTGGCGCTGATCGGTCTGGCCAAGGGTGGCAGCATGACGGCCATCGGTTTTGGCCTGACGCTGGCGGCGGCGTTCTGCTGGGCCTCGTCCAACATCATCGTGCGCTTGATGGGCAAGGCCGGGCACAAGGTGGAGCCGCTCAATCTGGTGGTGTGGTCCAGCCTGGTGCCGCCGCTGCCGTATCTGGCGCTGTCCTGGTGGCTGGAAGGGCCGCAACGCATGGAAATTGCCCTGCGGCATTTTTCCATCGGCTCTTTCCTGGCGGTGGCGTATCTGGCCTTCATGGCCACCTTGCTGGGTTATGGCATGTGGAGCCGCCTGCTCAGCCGTCATCCGGCCAATAAAGTCGCGCCTTTCTCGCTGCTGGTGCCGGTGGTGGGCGTGCTCACCTCCGCGCTGTTGCTGGGCGAGAGGCTGAGCCTGTTACAGGCTGCAGGCAGCGTGCTGTTGCTGGCCGGACTGGTGGTGAATGTGTTCGGCGGCATGCTGCTGGCGCGCTGGCGGCGCGGGGTGGTGGCCCATGGCACTTGATGTCTGGTTTGTGCTGCCGCCGCGCTTCATGCTGCTGGACTTTGCCGGCCCGGCTGAAGCGTTTCGCATTGCCACCGAATTCGGTGCGCCGTTCCGGCTGCACTATGCAGCCTGTGACACCGCAACGCAGTGTTCGCTTGGCCTGCCTGTGGGCGGGCTACAGCCTTTGCCCCGGCAGCTGCCAGAGGGCAGCCTGATTCTGATTCCCGGTGCCGACTGCTCAGCCGAAGCTTACGCCATGCCGGAAGCGCAGCAGATTGTCAGCTGGCTGTCCACCGGCTTTCAGCCGCAGCACCATCAACTGGCCACCATTTGTTCGGCTGCCTTGCTGGCCGGCATGGCCGGTTTGCTGGCACAGCGTCAATGCACCACCCATCACAGCCTGATCGAACGGCTGCGCCAGACCGACAACAGCGCTCAGGTGCTGGAAAACCGCGTGTTCGTGCAGGATGGCAGTGTGTGGACCAGTGCGGGCATCACCGCCGGTATCGACCTTGCCTTGCAACTGATCAGCCAGCTGGCCGGTGCCGCTACGGCGCGGGACGTGGCGCGCGAGATGGTGGTGTATTTCCGCCGTGCCGGTCAGGATGCCCAGCTCTCTCCGTGGCTGGCCCATCGCAATCATCTGCATCCAGCAGTACACAAGGTGCAGGACCTGATAGCTGCCCGGCCAGAGCAGGACTGGAGCCTGTCGACACTGGCCGATCAGGTGCATGTCAGCGTGCGGCATTTGTCCCGTTTGTTCCGCGAACATGCCGGTGTGTCGGTGCACGATTACCATTTGGGCCTGCGTGCCGCGCTGGCCGGACAATGGCGGGCCAGCGGCCTGTCCAAGGAAAAGGCCGCGCTGGCCGCCGGTTTTTCCTCGGCACGGCAGTGGCAGCGGGTACAGCAGGCAGCGTCGGCGTCTTGACGAAAATTAACTAAAGTTAACCTTGATGCTGTCGATATAATGCTGACGCTACGCCCGCGTGCGCCTGCCTTTGTCCCAAGAACAAGTAGAAATGGTCACCGTCATGAACACCTGCACTCGTCATTTGGCCGCCGTATCCCTGTTGCTGGGTCTGACTGCCTGTGCCTCGGCCAGCCAGCCCGTCGCCGAAGCACCGCGCGTTGCGCCCGAACCTGCTGCCAGCAATACCGCGTTTACCGGCGTGGGCTATGCCGGTGCCGGTATCGAGCCGGAAGCCACCCGGGTGGTGGTGAAAGAGGTCAACCCCAATGCGCCCATCGTGATCCGTGCCACGGGTAGCGGGGCGGCACCGTATTCCTCTTCCCTGACGCCTTCCCAGCGCAAGCTGCTGTCCATGCGTGCCGCCCGGCTGGATGCCTTTCGTTCCATTGCCGAACAAGTGCAGGGCCTGAAGCTGGTGGGTAACAGCTCGGTGGCCAATATGGTGGCCACCAGCGACGGCTTCCGCACCTATGTGGATGCTTATTTGCGCGGCGTGCATCTGGTGTCCACCACCATGCAGCCGGACGGCACCAGTGAAGCCGTGGCGGAAATCACCCTGGATCAGGATTTCTACAAGCAATACAAGAACGCGCTGGAAAAAACTGGTAGTGTGATGAAGGCCGCGCAACAAAATGGCGTGGCCGGTCTGGAGTGTGCCGAAGGCAACTGCGGTGCCACCCGTTACGAAAGCAATTACTACGTAGCCCACTGATGATGACACGGCGTGTTTACCGCTTGATAGCCGCCCTTGTGGCGGCTTTTGCATTCTCTGCCCCGCTGCTGGCAGCGCCCATCGTGGCCGAAGGCGTGGCCGACATGGAAGCCGGCAGCCCGGCAGCCCGCGAAATGGCCATCCGCGATGCCCTGCAGCAGGCCGCCATCAGCAATGGCGCCGAACTGCAATCGCTGCAACTGGTGCAATCCGGCAATCTCAGCGAAAGCAGTGTGCTGTCTGCCCCCGCGCTGCAAGGCAAGGTGAAGGTCCTGCAGGAATACAGCCGTGACGGCATGTATCACGTGCGGTTGAGCATAGACCCGCAAGCCAGTGCCGCCGGTCCGGTAGGTAGTGCGCCCACCCCGGCGCAGAACGCCAGCTGTGGCATGCCGGCAGGCCGTACCCTGCGCCGCAAATTGCTGACTACCTACTTTTATGTGGTAAACCCGTCCGAAGCCAATGATTTGCGCAATCTGGCCACCGCGTTGCCAACCGACCTGGCGCGCCGCTTGCGCCAGCAAAGCCAGTTTGAGGTACGCAATGCCGGGCATCTGACTGTGCTGAGCAATATGGCGGCGGACGAACCGATGGCCGGCTGGGACACCGTGCGTGAACTGGGGCGGCGTGAGGATGTGCAGTTCGTGGTGGCCGGTAGGGTGCTGTCCACCGGTGTGGTGGCCAAAGGTGTGCAGCACTCCATGTTTGAATCCAACAAAACCAGCCAGCAAGGCGCGTACTACACCGGCCCGCTGGCGGGGATGTTCGGGCAGGCCTTCAAATATGCGCCGACCGCACGGCAGTTCGATCTGGAAGTGTGGGTTTACGATGCCCTGACCGGTGCCGTGCTGGCCGACCAGCGCGTCAGTCAGGTTGCCCGCGGCAAGGTGGTGCCACAGCTGCCGGTGGATTTTGCCACGGCCGCGTTCTGGGAAGGGGATTATGGCCGGGTAGTGGATGCGCTGCTGGATCAGACCACCCGTCAACTGGGTGAGGTGCTCAGTTGCATTCCACTATCCGCCAAGGTGGTGAAGGTGGAGGATGGCCGTCAGGTGTTCATCAATGCCGGTGGGCTGGATGGCATGAAGGTGGGCGACCAGATGCTGCTGTATAAACCGCGCTCGGCACAGATTGTGCGCAGTGGCGGCGGCGTGCGGGAACTGGGTGTGCCGGAAGACCTGTCCGGCACCATCACCCTGACTCAGGTGCAGCCCAATTTTTCCATTGCCCAGGTGCAAAGTGCCCGGCTCAAGGTGGAGGAGGGCGATTACGTCCGCTTCATGACCCGGCGCTGAGCTGACAAAAAAGCCCCGCACTTTGCGGGGCTTTTTACTGGTCAGGGCGTCCTCAGGCCTGCTCGGCAAACTTCAGCAGTGCATCACCCGCCAGACGGTATTTCACCCATTCGGCCTGGGCGGCAGCACCAAACGACTCGTAAAAATCAATGGCTGGCTGGTTCCAGTCCAGCACGCTCCATTCGAAACGGCCACAGCCGCGGGCCACCGCCAGCTGCGCCAGGTGACGCAACAGCTTTTTGCCGGCACCGCTGCCGCGTGACGCCGGGGTGATATACAGGTCTTCCAGATACAGGCCGGACTTGCCCTGCCAGGTGGAGTAATTGAAGAAATACACCGCATAGCCCACCGGCTGCTCGTCCTGAAGGCAGATCAGGCCATGGGCGGTGCTGTCCGGGCCGAACAGCGACTGTTCGATATCGGCCACACTGGCTACCACTTCCTGCTCGGCCTTTTCATAAATGGCCAGTTCGCGGATATAGCCCAGAATCAGCGCGGCATCGGCGCGGGTGGCAGGGCGAATTTCTATGGTCACAAGCAACTCCTGGTTCGAGCGGAACAAGCCGCTGCAAGATGGCAACTGCAATGAAAAAGGCCGGTTGCCCGGCCCTGTGTTTATGCCTGCAAGGTTCAACCTGCCAGCCAGTTACCCGGGTGAGATTCCAGCCAGGTCTTGATGCTGCGTGCGTCATTGACGCGGGCAGAGTTGCCGCCGGCGGCCAGCAGCACGATGATCAGCGGCTGTGAGCCCACGGTTGTCTGCATCACCATGCAGCGGCCGGCTTCCTGAATGTAACCGGTTTTCTGGATGCTGATGTCCCAGTTGCCTTCGCGCACCAGTGCATTGCTGTTGCGGTACTGCAGTACGCGGTTGCGTACCGATACAATTTGGTGCTCCGGCGTGGTGGTAAACGCGCGGATCAGCGGATAGTTATGCGCAGCCTTTACCATGCGCGCCAGGTCATTCGCGGTGGACGTGTTGCGCAGGTCCAGGCCGGTCGGGTCGTAGAACACTGTTTCGTTCATGCCCAGGCTGCGTGCCTTCTTGTTCATGCGCTCGACAAAAGCCGCAGTACCACCCGGCAGAGCGGTGCGCGCCAGCGTGGCAGCAGCACGGTTTTCCGATGACATCAGCGCCAGCAGCAACATTTCCTTGCGCGACAGGGTGGTGCCCACCGCCAGACGCGAAGTGGTGTTCTTCAGGCGGTCGATTTCCGCATCGGAAACCGATACCTCCTGATCCAGCGACACCCCGGAATCCAGCAGCACCATGGCTGTCATCAGCTTGGTGATGGAGGCAATGGGCATGCGTTGATGGATGTTCTTTTCGTACAGCGGTTCACCCGAGTTGCCATTCAAAACCAGCACCGAATGCGAATTCAGGCGTGGAACGGCATGGTTGGCCATCTGGCTGGCAACCATGACGCCAGCAGGTGGCGCGGCCACTGCCGGCATCGCCAGGGCGGCGGAAACCAGCAGGGCGGCAAATTTTCTCAGCATAAGAGATACACTCCCGTGTCTTGTCGTTGGAGATACAGCCTTGCAGAAACGCCTGTCACCACCATGTTGATGGGCAAGGATTCTTCATCTCGGCTCGTGATCGGGTTGCCTACATTTTAAACAATGTTTTGCCTCTGTGGCAGGCAATTTCACAGATAAAAATCAATGATGCGCCGGGAGTGAGTTCATCCTGTTATCGGCGTAAAATCGTCTCACTTGAACCGCGCGAAAACACCATGCTGCTTACCTTTCCGGATAGTCCCTTCCGTTTGCACCAGCCCTTCCCGCCTGCCGGCGACCAGCCCACCGCCATTGCCCAACTGGTGGAAGGCCTGGAGGACGGCTTGTCCTATCAAACCCTGCTGGGGGTAACCGGTTCGGGCAAAACCTTCACCATGGCCAATGTCATTGCCCGCACCGGCAGGCCGGCCATCATCATGGCGCACAACAAGACGCTGGCAGCGCAGCTGTACAGCGAAATGCGCGAGTTTTTCCCGGAAAATGCAGTCGAGTATTTTGTTTCCTACTACGACTACTACCAGCCGGAGGCTTACGTTCCCAGCCGCGACCTGTTCATTGAAAAAGACTCCAGCATCAATGAACACATCGAGCAGATGCGTCTGTCCGCCACCAAATCCATTCTGGAGCGGCCGGATTGCATCATCGTGGCCACCGTGTCGGCCATTTACGGTATTGGCGATCCGTCCGACTACCACCAGATGATTTTGCATCTGAAGGAAGGGGAAACCACTCCGCAGCGCAGCATCATCAGCCGCCTGACCACCATGCAGTACGACCGCAACGATGTGGATTTCGGCCGTGGTACCTTCCGGGTGCGTGGCGATGTAATCGACATTTTCCCGGCGGAAAGCAGCGACACCGCCTTGCGCGTCAGCCTGTTTGACGATGAAGTGGAAACGCTTACCCTGTTCGATCCGTTGACAGGCGTCACCAAACAGCGGGTGGGCCGCTATACCGTGTTTCCGTCCAGCCACTATGTGACGCCGCGCGACACCGTGCTCAAGGCCTGCGAAAAGATCAAGCTGGAGCTGGCCGAGCGCATCGAGTGGTACCAGAAGGAAGGCAAGCTGGTGGAGGCGCAACGCATCGAGCAGCGCACCCGTTTCGATCTGGAAATGCTGTACGAGATGGGCTTTTGCAAGGGCATCGAAAACTACTCGCGTCATTTCTCCGGCCGCGCGCCGGGCGATGCTCCACCCACGTTGATTGACTACCTGCCCAAGAACGCGCTGATGTTCATCGACGAATCCCATGTCACCGTGCCGCAGGTGGGGGCGATGTACAAGGGCGATGCCGCGCGCAAGAGCAATCTGGTGGATTACGGTTTCCGCCTGCCTTCCGCCGTGGACAACCGGCCACTGAAATTCCACGAATTCGAAAAGCTGATGCCGCAGACTGTGTTTGTGTCTGCCACCCCGGCTACTTTTGAAAAAGAACACGCCGGACAGGTGGTCGAGCAGGTGGTGCGCCCTACCGGTCTGGTCGACCCGGTGATTGAAATCCGCCCGGTAGCCACTCAGGTGGACGATTTGCTGTCGGAAATCCGCCTGCGCATGGATCTGGGCGAACGGGTATTGGTAACCACGCTGACCAAGCGCATGGCCGAGCAACTGGCCGATTACTACACCGAGCACGGGGTGAAGGTGCGCTATCTGCATAGCGACATCGACACCGTGGAGCGGGTGGAAATCATCCGCGACCTGCGCCTGGGCATGTTCGACGTGCTGATCGGCATCAACCTGCTGCGCGAGGGGCTGGATATCCCCGAGGTCAGCCTGGTGGCCATTCTGGACGCGGACAAGGAAGGCTTCCTGCGCTCGGACCGCTCGTTGATTCAGACCATAGGCCGCGCCGCGCGTAACCTCAACGGCAAGGCCTTGCTGTACGCCGACCGCATTACCGACTCCATGCGCCGCGCGATGGACGAAACCGAGCGTCGTCGTGCCAAGCAACTGGCATTCAATGCTGAGCATGGCATTGTGCCGCAGGGCATCAACAAGAAGATCAAGGACATCATCGACGGCGTGTATAGCGTGGAAGACCAGCGCAAGAAGCTGGTGGACGAAGCACAGGTGGCGATGATGGACGAAAAGACGCTGGCCAAGGAAATCAAGCGTCTGGAGAAGGAAATGATGGAAGCGGCACGCAATCTGGAGTTCGAAAAAGCCGCCCGTCTGCGCGACGAGTTGAAAGCACTGAAGGAAAAGATGTTCATCAGCGATCTGTAAGCACTGTTGTCGTGCCAACAAAAAGCCCCGTCGGAGTTATGCCGGCGGGGCTTTGTTATCGGGTGACGGTGCGTGTCAGGCCAGCTGGCTGGCCGCCTGTGCTGCAAGCTGCTGCTTGCGATAGCGTTGCGCCAGCACGGCGCAGGTCATCAGCTGGATCTGGTGAAACAGCATCAGCGGCAGCACGATGGAGCCGATGGGGTGGCCGGCAAACAGCACCTTGGCCATGGGCACGCCACTGGCCAGGCTCTTTTTCGAGCCGCAAAACACGATAGTGATCTGGTCGGCCTTGTCAAAACCCAGCTTGCGGCTGGAGTAAGCAGTCAGTCCCAGCAAGATGGCTAGCAGCAGGCCACATACCACCAGCAGGCCCAGCAAGGATAGCGGCGGGGTTTGCTGCCACAGGCCGGTTATCACGGCTGCACTGAAAGCGGTGTACACCACCAGCAGGATGGAGCCTTGATCCACATAGCGCAGCAGCGGCTTGTGCTTGTCCACCCAGCCGCCTATCCAGCGGCGGGCAATCTGGCCGGCAATAAAGGGCAGCAACAGCTGCAATACGATGTCGGTGATGGAACCCATGCCCTGGTCGCTGCCGTGATGGCTGATCACCAGCATGCCCACCAGCAAGGGCGTGATGAAAATACCGAAGATATTGGACGCGGTGGCGCTGCAAATGGCCGCCGGGATATTGCCTTGCGCCATCGAGGTAAAGGCAATCGACGATTGCACTGTGGAGGGCAGCATGCACAGGTAGAGTACACCCAGATACAGCTCCGGCGTCACCAGCGGTCCCAGCAGCGGTTTGAGCGCCAGCCCCAGCACCGGAAACAACACAAAGGTGCAGGCCATCACGGTCAGGTGCAGCTTCCAGTGGGTGGCACCGGCAATCACCGCTTCGCGTGACAGTTTGGCACCATGTAGGAAAAACAGCAGGCCGATGGCCAGGATGGTGATCAGGTTCATGGCCTGGGCTACCTCGCCCTGACAGGGCAGCAGGCTGGCCAGGGTCACGGTGGCAATCAGCGCCAGGGTAAAGGAATCAATCATTTTCAGCATGAGCATGCCCTATTGCAGCGGGAAATCAGCTTGCTATTGAACCGTGAAACCATTCAGACTACAAATTGATTTATCAGATCAATAGATAAGAAAAAGTCATGAATATCAGTTTGCGCCAGTTACAGGTGTTCCGTGCGGTGGCACGTCTGCGCAGTTTCAGCCGGGCTGGCGATGAAATCGGCCTGACCCAGCCAGCGGTCAGTCGCTGTATCCGCGAGCTGGAGGCGGAGCTGGGCATGCGCCTGCTGGACCGCACCACACGCGAAGTGGAGCTGACTGCCGCCGGTCTGCGTTTTGCCGGTCAACTGGCCCGTTTGCTGGACGAACTGCAATTGCTGCTGGAAGAAGCGCGCAAGGAGGGCGAACAAGCCCATGGCACCGTGCATATCGCCAGCAGCCCCACTTTGTCGGCCAGCTTGCTGCCTAGCTTGCTGGCGCAGTGCGCCCGTCAGTTTCCGCATATTCGGCCGGTGTTGCACGACCAGGTGCAGCGGCTGAATGTGGAAAGCGTGCGCAGCGGCGAGGTGGATTTCGGCATCGTGGTGGAACCCGGCGTGGTAGACGATCTGGAATGCCAGCCTTTGCTGGATGACGGTTTCTGGCTGATCTGCCGCGACGACCACCCGTTGGCTGCCCTCACCGCCGTACCGTGGCAGGCGCTGGACGGACTGCCGCTGGTGTTGCTGGATTACAGTTCCGGCAGCCGCCCGGTGATTGACCGCATTCTGGCCAGCCAGGGCGTGCACTGCCCGGTGGCACAGCAGCTGGGGCATTCCAGCTCGGTCTTCCAGATGGTGCAGGCGGGTATCGGCATCAGCGTGTCGCCGGGCCTGGCACTCCCGCTGCCCGCCGGTGCCAGTCTGACGGTGCGGCCACTGCTGCCGGAACAGCGCCGTAGCATCATGCTGATCCGGCGGCGGCAGCGTTCGCTCTCCCCGGTGGCTGAGCGCCTGTGGCAACTGGCCCTGCAATTGGGGCCGCAATTGCAGGCCTTGGCCAGTCAGCATGTGGGCGGTGTGGTGGCTTGAGCCTGCGCCGAGCAGATTGGTCAGCCCGGCGGGTTTTCTGCTAGCCTGCCAGCATTTTCTGCCAGCAGACTTTTCCGGATCATCCTGATGAAAAAACCACTGTACTCCCTGATGTTTTGTGTTGGCCTGTTGCTGACCGGTGCCAGTCTGGCGGATGAAACCATCGTGCTGTTTCGCCATGCGGAAAAACCGGCGGCGGGCCTGGGACAGCTCAGTTGCCAGGGATTGAACCGGGCGCTGGCATTACCCGCGGTGCTTGCCGCCCGTTTTGACCGTCCGGCAGCCTTGTTCGCGCCCAACCCCGGCATCCGCAAGAAAGACGGTGGCGTGCCGTACAATTACATCCGCCCGCTGACCACCATCGAGCCCACCG
The DNA here is from genome assembly GCF_013391415.1 of Aquitalea sp. LB_tupeE. GTDB lineage: Bacteria > Pseudomonadota > Gammaproteobacteria > Burkholderiales > Chromobacteriaceae > Aquitalea. The sequence continues at coordinate 153,421 of NZ_JACAXB010000002.1, read as the reverse complement.
CCATCCGTCTGGGCTTGCCGGTGAACACCGACTTTGGCCTGGATGAACTGGATGCGCTGGAGGCAGCCATCACCAGCCCGGCCAACCGGGACGCCACCGTGTTCGTAGCTTGGGAGCACCGGCTGGTGGCCAAAATGGCGGCGCAATTGCTGGCACGTTACGGCGCAGACCCGGCCCAGGTGCCGGATTGGCATTACAGCGATTTCGACAGCCTGTATGTCGTCACCTTGCAGCAGCAAGATGGACGCACCATCGCCCGCTTCCGAGTGGAAAAGCAGGGTTTGAACAATCAGGCGCAGACCTGCCCTGGTGAAAAGTGATTCGGCAGAACATGGCCCTGCCCATGCCGACTTGATGCTATCGGCGACAGCTTGAGCATGTGCATATCAGTGCGTTGACGCCTTGCTGCGATGCAATATAAGTCAGACTTTTCCGAGTGATGACAGACAGGTATAGTGCTGCCCGGCTGTATCGGTAGCGCCAGCTAGCACCCTGGCCGTGGTGCAGCCACAAAGCCATGGCCGCTAGCGGCCGGCACCTGGTCCATCACTTTGTCTGACACGCTCAATGATGAACGCTCCTGCCACTGTCACTTTCAATCCATGTCTGGATTGTGGCGCCTGTTGCGCCAGTTTTCGTGTTTCCTTCTACTGGACCGAGGCGGTCAGCCTTGATCTGCCCGATACCGCGCTGGAACAAGCCAGCCCCTGGCATGCTTGCTTGCGTGGTACCAATCAGCCTGCGCCACGCTGCCTGGCCTTGCAGGGCGAAGTAGGGAAGTCCGTGTCCTGCAGCCTGTATGACCAGCGTCCCTCGCCCTGTCGGGAGGTACAGGCTGGTGATGCGCAATGTTGCAAAGCCAGGCACAAGCATGGCCTGCCGGCGTTGCGCATTCTTGCACACAGTGAAGGCTGACGCGGGCTACAGGCTCTGGGACAGGATGGTTCTGTACTTGCCCTGCCCGGCAAGCAGCTTGCTATTCAATTGAATCTCTACAAAACAAGGCTTTAACCGGTAAGTGCCAGCCTGGCCTGGGTATTTGCCAGTTTCATGTCGAATGAATCCTGCTGTCCGTTTGCTGCGCAGCACCGGCTGCGTGCTGCTTCTGGCATATCAGCTTGCTCAAAACAGCTACCGAAATGCACATTTTCTTTCTATAACCCTGGTACTGGAGGCAGTTAATTTTCATCCATTAATTTAAAGTTGAGCAAAAATGACGAACAGAAGCCGGTCGCCGTGGAAAGTTTTCCTGTTTGCCCGCTTGTGCTACCTGCTGCTTGGCTTTGCCATGGTGCTGATTATCAGTGAGTTGGCCATGCAGCGCTGGTCTGCCGGGCGTCTGGCCAGCGCGCGCGCAACTGATCCAGCAAGAGGCCATGCCGCAGCTGGAGCGCAAGCAAAAGCTGGTGCAGGACATGTTCAACACCATGTATGAAAACACCCGCACCATCAGCCTGATGCCCAGCGTGCGACAAATTCGTGGTGGCAACCGGGCGGATGAAAAAGAAGACGTGGTGGCCAACCACCGTTTTACCGCCGATGCCTTTCTCACCGTGCAGCAAGTGTTCAACAATCTGGTCAGCCGTACCCGGGTGTCAGAAGTTTATGCGGTGGTGGAGGGGCTGGACTTCAAAAAGGGTCAGGTACCTTTTTTCATGTTTGATACCGTGCGGCTGGAGCCGGAAGCCGCCAAGAAAGAAGAAGACGAAGCCAAAAGCAAGGACCCGGATAAACCCGAAGAGCTGGAAGACGAGGAATACGGCTATTTCCCTATCCAGATGGCAGAATTGAAGGCGGCCCACCCGCGTTTCGATTTCAAGGTACTGGATGACATACCGGCGGCCACTTCGCCGCTGATGCGCACCTGCGACAACAGGCAGTACTACTCCAAATCACTGTGTAATGTGTACGATGCTTCCGGCTTTCTTTATTCCGTGCCGGTCTACGACTTGCAGCACCAGTTCATCGGTGTGGTGTCGTCCATCGTGCGCGCCAACGTGTTTGAGGCGGCATTGCTCAACATGCCTTTTCTGGTTCTTACGCCCAAAGACAAGGAAGAGGCCGCGAAAACCGGGCTGAAAATGCCGGAGGAAGCCGGTAATTTTGCGCTGGTGAACGCCGAGCGCGGTATCCGCATTTTCGACCGCCGCAATACTGTGCTGCCAGACCTGCTCAGTGGCAAGCAACAGGCAGCTGCGCTGGGCGGCGCCTGGCTCAGCCTGCCCTTGAACATCCATAGCGACAAGCCATGGACTCTGTATTACTACCTGACACCGGCACAGCTGGAAAAACAGCTGGCTCCCTTGTATGCCAGTCAGCGCAATACCATGTTGGTGGTGCGACTGGTGCTGAGCCTGCTGTTTCTGTTCGGGCTGTTCGTGGTGTACCGCCAGTATCAAACTTTCAAGCAGATTTACGATCTGCGTCGCATCGAATCCACCATGATTGCCGTGGCAGAGAACTTCGACCTGACCCAGCGAGTGGAAGACTTGTGCAGCAAGCAGGCGGCCAGGGCAGGCGAGGCCCTCAATCGCCTGTTGCAAGCCCTGCAGGACGGCATGTTGCAAGTTGAACGCTGCCTGCAGGCCGTGGTGGAAGCCAACCGTAATATGGGTGTTACCTCACAGCATTTGAGCACGGTGGCCGAGACGGGCGAGCGGGCATCGCAGCATATCGATCAGGCCTTGCAGCAATTGAACGGCGGCATGCTGGACATCCTGCACAAGGTGGACAAGGCCGCCACGCTGTGTAGCGATTCGGCCGAGCTTGCACACCAGAATAAATCCATCATTCATACTGCGCTGAATGACATCCGTTCGGTGTCTGCCACCGTGGGACAAACCGCCAGCTGCCTGCATCAGCTGCAGGATTCCAGCGCCGCCATTACCAAGATTGTCGGCGTTATCGAATCGCTGGCCGAGCAAACCAATTTACTGGCACTGAATGCTGCCATCGAGGCCGCCCGTGCCGGAGAGGCTGGTCGCGGTTTTGCCGTGGTGGCGGACGAGGTCCGCAAGCTGGCAGATTCCACCAGTCGTTCTACTGGCGAAATCGAAACCATCGTCAAATCCATCAGCAGTCAGGTACGGGTTGCCGTAGCGGACATGCAGCAAGTGGAGGACAGCGTGGCCACCAGTGTGCACAACATCAATCGGGCCGGGGAGTCGGTGCAAACCATCAGCCAGCAGGCAACCGAAGTGGTGCAACTGGTGGGTGGGGTCAGCCAGAATGTGGCCGAGCAACAACAAAGCTGCGCCGACCTGGCAGACGATGTGAGCGGTATTGCCGGTGGTGCCTCGGAGACCCGTAGTGAGGCTGATGCCACTGCACATGCGCTGACTTGCTGGGTGGCCGGGCGTCTGCACAGGCCTACTACTGATGGTGTATGGCAATGCGGTGCGACGCCATTTATGTTCAATTGATCCGGGATGTATGTCACGATTAGTTACTAAAGCATACAAACAAAACAGTCATTTGCTGCTGTCTCAGCATGAATTAGGTTGATCGCAGCATGGTTGCTTCCGCAAGAACCCGTTTCATCCGCCTGGTGGTCTGTGCCTATTGCGTACTGGCCATGCTGTGGATATTGCTGTCCGACAGTCTGCTGTCTTTGCTGGCAAACCCTGCCACCATGTTGGAACTCTCAACCTGGAAAGGTGCCGTCTTCGTGCTGATGACGGCAGCGCTGCTGTATTTCTCTTTGCGTGCCGTGCCGCCAGCCGAACACAATGCCGCCGCCGGCCTGCTGGAAAGCTGGTCGGAACGCATGAGCAAAGAACGCATCCCTGCCTGGCTAGGTTATGTGTTTGCCATTGCGGCCGTGCTGGCAGCACTGGGGCTGCGCCAGATCGTGCCCATCAGCATTGATCAACGTCCCATGTTCATCATGCTGATGTTCCCGGTGCTGATGGCTGCCTTGCTGGGAGGCATGGGACCGGGCCTACTGGCCACCCTGCTGGCCATGCTGGGTACCGACCTGATGGTCACGCCACACTTCCACAGCCCGGAAAGTACGCCGGTTTACACCTTGCAATGGGGTTTTCTGGGCCTGTGCGGTATCACGGTCAGCCTGTTCAGCGGCATGCTGCGGCGGCTGGCACAGCGCAACGAAACCCATCGCAACCTGCTGGATGCCGTGGTCAGCGGCACTTCCGATGCGGTTTTCGTCAAGGACAGGCAGGGCCGCTACCTGCTGGTGAATGAAGCGGCATGCCACTTTGTTGGCCGCACGGCGGCAGAGATCATCGGTCAGGACGACCGTACCTTGTTCGACACGGATTCCGCGGCCAGCCTGATCGCGCTTGATGCCGAAATCATGCAGGCAGCTACCTTGCATACCCATGAAGAATGCGTGCGATTACCGCATGGGCCGGACATGGTGTTTCAGGTCAGCAAGGGGCCGGTATTTGGCCAGGATGGCCAGGTGGTGGGCTTGTTTGGCATATCGCGCGACATTTCCCGCCACAAACAGGCGGAGCAGTGGCTGCGGGATAGCAAGGCGGAACTGCTGGCGGCACAACGACTGGCCGGCATCGGCAACTGGAGCTGGGATGTGCTGCAGGACAAGCACAACTGGTCCAGCGAGATCTACCACATCTATGGCCGTGCCACCGACTTGCCCCCGGCGGTGTATCCGGAAGTGGCCAGCTACTTTACAGCGGAGAGCTGGGCCAATCTGTCGGCCCTGGTCGAACAATGTCTGCGTGATGGCCATGCTTACCAGTGTGATGCCGAGGTGATACGCCCGGATGGCGAGCACCGCTGGATCACCGCCCGTGGCGAGGCCGTGTGCGATGAGGAAGGCCGTGTCCTGCGTTTGCAAGGCACGGTGCAGGACATCAGCGAGCGCATGCGCCTCACCATGCAGATACGCAGCAGCGAACGCCGCCTGCAACAAGTAGTGGAAGCCACCAGTGACGGTTTCTGGGACTGGGATCTGCGCACGGGCTACGTCTACCGTTCGGCCCGCTATTTCTCGCTCACCGGCTATGCGCCGGAAGACGATACCCACGACGTGGATTTCTTTCGCAAGCTGTTGTTCAGCGATGACCTGGAAGTCTGGCAACAAGCGCTGACCGCCCACCTGCGCGGTGAAACCAGCCAGATGGAGTTTGACATCCGTCTGATGACCCGCAGCGGCGAGTTGCTTTGGGTGCGCGTGCGTGGCCGGGCGGTGGAACGCAGCCCCACCGGTGAGGTCTGGCGGCTGGTGGGCACGCTATCCGACATTACCGAGCGGCGGCGGCTGGATGACGATTTGCATCTGGTACTTAATGAAGCGGGAGATGCTATCTGGATTGCCGATGAAAACGGCCATTACCTGTTTGCCAATCCCTCCGCCTGCCGCATGACCGGGCACAGCCAGTCGCAGATACTGCAAATGCACATTGTCGATTTGCTGGCACCCTCCAGCCAGGCCACGCTGCCCGCGCATTTACTGGCCTTGCAGGACCAGCGTTTCATTCGCTCGGAATGGGAGCTGAATCGTGCCGATGGCGGGGTGGTGGTGACCGAGCTGACCACTGTGCGCATGCAGGATGGCCGTTACATGGCGTTTGGCCGTGACCTGACGGAAAAGAAAGCGGCCGAACAAAGACTGTTGTTCCGCGAGCAGCAACTGGCACGGGTGATTGAAGGTTCCGACCAGGGCTATTGGGACTGGAACGTGCAAACCGACGATTTTCAGGTCAGCCACCGCTGGAAAGCCATGCTCGGTTATGCGGTAGACAGCGGACCGGTCAGCAGGCAACAGTGGTTAACCCACATCCACCCCGAAGATTTGCCGCAGGTGGAAAGCAGCATGCAGCGCCATCTGGACGGACTTAGCCCGACTTATGAAATGGAAATGCGCTGCCAAAGCCTGAGTGGTGGCTGGCGCTGGATTCTGTCGCGTGGGCGGGTGGTGGAACGTGATGCCGAAGGTCGGCCATTGATGATGTCCGGCACCCACACCGACATTACCGAACACAAGATACATGCCCAGGCGCAAAAAGAAGCCGCCGTGGTGTTTGACAGCAGTTACGAAGGCATTATGGTGGTGTCCCCGGCAGGGCGCATTACCAAGGTCAATACCGCGTTTACCCGCATCACCGGCTATACCGAGCACGAAGCCATCGGCAGCTCTCCCGCCTTGCTGTCCTCGGGTCAGCATGGGCCTGGTTTCTATCAGGAAATGTGGGCCATGGTGCGCCAGCATGATTTCTGGCGTGGCGAAATATGGAACCGGCGCAAGAATGGCGAACTGTATGCCGAGTTGTTGTCCATTTCCGTGGTGCGCGACCAGGCTGGCCAGATCCAGCACTATATCGGCATTTTTTCCGATATCACGCAGCTCAAGGCGCATGAGGCCGAACTGGACCGCATTGCCAATTTCGACCCGCTTACCGGCGTCCCCAACCGCAGGCTGCTGTCCGACCGCATGGAGCAAGCCCTCACCCGCAGCCGTCGCACGGAGCAGTGCTGTGCCGTGTGCTTTCTGGATCTGGACGGCTTCAAGACCGTCAACGACCAGCACGGCCACGAAGCGGGCGACCAATTGCTCATTGCGGTGACCGAGCGGCTCAAATCGGTACTGCGCGCCGGCGACACCCTGGCACGGCTGGGCGGCGACGAATTTGTGCTCTTGCTTTCCGACCTGGCCGGCAACGAAGAATGCATGCCCATTCTGGATCGCATTCTGGCGGCCGTTGCGCAGGAGGTGCCGCTACCCAGTGCCATCATCAGCACCAGTGCCAGCGTGGGTGTCACCTTGTTTCCGCAAGACGATGCCGATGCCGATACCCTGTTGCGGCATGCCGACCAAGCCATGTACCAGGCCAAAGAAGCGGGCAAGAACCGCTACCAGCTGTTTGACCCGGAAGGCGACCGCAAGGCACAGCTGCATCGCCGTACGCTGGAGGCTTTGGGGCAGGCTTTGCAGCAAAAGCAATTCCTGCTTTACTACCAGCCCAAGGTGGATCTGGAAGACGGGCGGCTGATTGGTGTTGAGGCGCTGATCCGCTGGCAGCATTCCGAGCGCGGCCTGCTGGCCCCGGCAGACTTTCTGCCAGTATTGCAAGGCAGCGCGCTGGAACTCACCTTTGGCCGCTGGGTGCTGGAGCAGGGCGCGGCCCAGGCGGCCAGTTGGCAACAACAGGGCATGGCGCTGGCGGTCAGCCTGAATGTCAGCGCCAACTATCTGCTGCACCCGGATTTTTGTCCGGACTTGCAGCAGGTATTGCGCAACCATCCGGCGCTGGATCCATCGCTGTTGGAGTTGGAGGTGCTGGAGTCGGCTGCGCTGGATGACATGGACCAGGCCTTAAAGGTAATGCAGCAATGCCGCACCCTGGGTGTGCATTTTGCGCTGGACGACTTTGGCACCGGCTATTCCTCGCTGACTTACCTGCGCAAGCTGCCGCTGGATACCCTGAAAATCGACCAGAGCTTTGTCATGGGCATGCTGGATGATGCCGACGACCTGGGCATTGTGGCCGGGGTGATACAACTGGCCGCCGTCTTCAAGCTCCAGGTCATTGCCGAAGGTGTGGAAACCATGGCACATGGCATGGCCCTGCGCCAATTGGGCTGCAGCCTGGTGCAAGGTTATGGCATTGCCCGGCCGATGCTGGCACAAGCGCTGCCGGACTGGATACGGCAGTGGCAGCGGCAGGCCGCCTGGCAGCAAATGGATCAAGACCCAGCCATCTGAAGCATTGAGCAAGGGCAAGAATGATAACAAGACGAAATACCGTGTTGGGCTTGTGTACATTGCTGTGCAGCGTGTTGGCACCAGGCGTGGGTGCGGGGAGCCGGCGCGCCGTGGTGTTGCAGATCGGCTTTGGCAGTAACAAGCCACCTTATGTGTTCGAGGCAGAACAGCGCGGGCTGGAGTTTGACATTGTGGTGGCGGCGGCGCGGCGCGCCGGCATGGAAGTGCAGCCTTTCTTTGCCCCGATGGAGCGCTTGCAGGGCATGCTGCAGCAAGGCCGTCTGGATGGGATTGCCACCACCAATCCCTATAGCAAGCTCAAGGCTTATTTCTCACAGCCCTATATGGAGTATCACAATGTGGCGGTCGCGCTGGCGCAGCGCAAACTGGTGTTGAACGACATCGCCGACCTGTCACGCTATTCCGTCAGCTCCTTCCAGCGCTCCCGCCAGTTGCTGGGGCCGCAGTTCGAAGCCATGGCCAATGGCAATCCGCGTTATCGCGAAGAGGGCGACCAGCAAGTACGCAACCTGCTGCTGTACGCTGGCCGGGTGGATGTCATTGTCGGCGATTGGCGTATCATCCAGTATTTCAACCGCCAGTTACCGCCCGAACTGGTAGCCAGGCAAGCCTTGACCGTCTATCCGCTGTTTCCGGCCACACCCTACCAGATGGCCTTTCGCTCTCAATGGCAACGTGACAATTTTGATCGTGGCTTGGAAATGCTGCGCAAATCCGGCGCTTACCGCGAGATTGAGGCGCGTTACGACCATGTGCCTTAGTGACCGTACCGGACAGCAGGATGGAATGCTGGCACAATGCCGCCTTTTCGCCGATCTCCCGTTGTCAAGGAAGCTGCATGACCGCCAAGCCGCCTGCCAGGCATAAACCCGCCCCTGCCAGCCTGCATCTCCGCAATCGCCATCAGGGACAGTATGACTTTGCGGCGCTGGTTGCAGCCTGCCCGGCGCTCAAGCCTTATGTAAAACCCAATCCCCACGGCCTGCCCAGCATAGATTTTGCCAATGCCCAGGCCGTAAAGCTGCTCAATCGGGCCTTGCTGGCCCAGCAGTATGGCGTGCAGCAGTGGGATATTCCGTCCGGCTATCTGTGCCCGCCCATTCCGGGACGTGCCGACTACATTCATGCATTGGCCGACCTGCTGGCCGGGCCTGGCGGCACCATACCGCATGGCAGCCAGATCCGCCTGCTGGATATCGGCACCGGTGCCAACCTGGTTTATCCCTTGCTGGCCCATGCCGAATATGGCTGGGACTGCGTTGGCAGCGATATCGACCGCCCGGCACTGGCCAATGCCCAGGCCATCTTGCAGGCCAATCCGGTTTTTGCCGCCCATATTGCCTTGCGCCACCAGACGCGTGACGACGCCATGTTCAGCGGTATCTGGGAAAAGGGCGAGCGGTTTGACCTTACCCTGTGCAATCCGCCTTTTCATACCAGCCGCGCCGCCGCGGCCGAGGGCAGCGAGCGCAAATGGCGCAATCTGGGCAAGGGCAAGCAGCTGGCCAGTGCGCGCGCACCAGCGCTGAATTTTGGCGGGAGGGATCGTGAACTGTGCTATCCCGGTGGTGAAGTTGCTTTTATCAGCCGGATGATTGAGGATAGCCGCCGTTTTGCCCGGCAATGCCTGTGGTTTACCAGCCTGGTGTCCAGTGCCGACAGCCTGCCTGCATTACAAGCCGTCTTGCGCCATGCCGGGGTGAAACAAAGCCAGCTTATTGCCATGGCGCAAGGACAAAAACGCAGCCGTGTGCTGGCATGGAGCTTTCTGGATCAGCCCGCCCGGCAAGCCTGGGCCGCGCGCCGCGACTAGTCGGAATAGTCGGGGTGTCAGCGCCTGCTGATTGGTTTATGGTGAAACAATAGCGCCTCCGCAGCGGAGGCCGATCAGCAAGAACGGGGAGTCATGGACAAGTCATACGCGATTCTGATGGTCTGCATGGGCAATATCTGCCGCTCGCCCACGGCAGAAGGCGTGTTGCGCGCCAGATTGCAGCAAGCCGGACTAGCCGAGCGGGTGCAAGTGGATTCTGCCGGTACCCATGCCTACCACGTGGGCGAAGCGCCCGATCCGCGCAGCTGTCAGGCCGCACGGCGGCGCGGCTACGACCTGAGCCGCCAGCGTGCCCGGCAAGTCAACGTAGCCGATTTCAGCCGCTTTGACCTGATTCTGGCCGCCGACCGCCAGAACATGAGCGCATTGCGCGCCATCTGCCCGGCCGACACCCGTGCGCGGCTGGATTACATCCTGGCCCCGCTGGGCGGGAAAACCGTGCAGGAAGTGCCCGATCCCTATTATGGTGGGGAGCAGGGCTTTGACCGGGTGCTGGATCTGATTGAAGCCGCCAGCGATGGCTGGATTCGCCAACTGCAACAAGACGGAATCCTTCCGCCCGCCAGGTGATTGTATTGGCATAATACCGGGCTGGGCTTAAGCTAGGCTCCCACAGCAAGGCCGACACGGCTGGAATCATTGCAAGGAAATAAATGGGACAGTTTTCTCGGGAACCAATCGCACCAATGGAAGTGGTGCCCAGTCACAGCGCGGACGTCATCTTGCCGCGTCAGCCGGGGCGAACGCCGTTGGCGCGCCAGACCGTCATCGTCGTGGGCTCTTCCACCGGCGGCACCGAAGCATTGCGCGTCCTGCTCACCGCCCTGCCGGCCAATATGCCTCCTATCCTCGTCACCCAGCACATGCCGGAACTATTCACTAAGTCCTTTGCCGCCCGGCTGGACTCGCTGTGCCAGCTGCATGTAAAAGAAGCCGAAGATGGCGAGCGCCTGCAGGCAGGTACGGTCTACATTGCTCCGGGCCACTCCCACCTGTTGGTCAAGTCTGCCCCCACCATCGGCTACTCCACCTCGCTGCATCACGGGCCACCGGTCAACCGGCATCGCCCCTCAGTTGATGTGCTGTTCCGTTCTGCGGCCAATCTGGTGGGCAAGAACTGTATCGGCGTCATCCTCACCGGCATGGGGCGGGATGGCGCGCAAGGCATGCTGGAGCTAAAAGAAGCCGGGGCTTACAACATTGCCCAGGACGAAGCCAGCTGCGTGGTGTTTGGCATGCCCAAGGAAGCCATTGCCCTGAAAGGCCAGCACGAAATCCAGCCTCTGACCGCCATTGCCAGCCGCCTGGTGGCCCTGGTGGCGCAACGTCAGCCAACCGCGTAAGCAAACACAAGCAAACATGATGAAGTTGCCCATTCTAGTTGTCGAAGACGATGCCGATCTGCGTGAAGCGATTGTCGATACCCTCAGTCTGGCTGGTTATCCCACGCTGGAAGCCGGGGATGGCAGCGCTGCCTTGCAGCAACTGAAAAAAGCACCGGTCGGCCTGATCATTTCTGACGCCCAGATGGCGCCAATGGACGGCTATGCCCTGTTTGAAGAAGTAAAAATTCGTTATCCCGGCGTGCCTTTCATCCTGATGACAGCCTACGGCATCATCGAACGCGCCATTGCCTTGTTGCGTGCCGGAGCCACCCACTACCTGCTTAAGCCGTTCGAGCCGGCCAGCCTGATTGCCGAAGTGGAAAAGCACATCCTCAAGCTGCCGGAGGGCGAGCGCGACGAAGCCGTGGCCGAATCGCCGCAAATGCGCCAACTGCTGGCACTGGCCAGCCGGGTGGCCGGCAGCGATGCCAGCGTGATGATCACCGGCCCCAGCGGAGCGGGCAAGGAAGTGCTGGCGCGTTATATCCATCGGCATTCCAAGCGGCACGATGGCCCTTTCGTGGCGGTGAACTGTGCCGCCATTCCGGACAATTTGCTGGAATCCACGCTGTTCGGCCATGAAAAAGGCGCATTTACTGGCGCAGCGCAAGCTTTGCCGGGCAAGTTCGAACAGGCGCAGGGCGGTACCATCCTGCTGGATGAAGTCACCGAAATGCCGCTGTCGCTGCAAGCCAAGCTACTGCGGGTGCTGCAGGAGCGCGAAGTGGAGCGGGTGGGCAGCACCCGTACCATCAAGCTGGATATCCGCGTGCTGGCGACGTCCAACCGTGATGTTGCCGGAGAGGTGGAGGCTGGTCGCTTCCGTGAAGACTTGTATTTCCGGCTGAATGTTTTCCCGCTGCGCATCCCGGCGCTCGCCGAGCGGCGCGAGGACATCCTGCCGCTGGCACGGCTTGTGCTTAACAAATACGCTGAAGCGGCCGGACGTTCCGGATTGAGCCTCTCGGAAGAGGCGGAACGTCAATTGACGGCCTATAGTTGGGAAGGTAACATCCGCGAATTGGAAAATGTCATGCAGCGGGCGGTGATTCTTGCCGCCGGGCCGGCAATTATTGCCGCCGACCTGTTGCTGGATGATATTTCCGGTTCGACACCGCTTACCCGGACAGAAACCACAGTCCAGCCTATCGTGACGGCAGAGTCCGACATGAAAACGCTGGAAAAACGTCATATTCTGGATACACTGGCAGCAGTGGGAGGCATCAAAAAGCTCGCTGCTGAAAAACTGGGCATCAGTGAACGCACTTTGCGCTACAAACTGCAGCGCTACCGCGAAGAAGATGGCCAGGATGAGGATCCGGATGACCTGGACGTACGCAGTACGGAGTAGCCATGTCGATCAATAATGTAGACCAGATGTTGAGCGAACTGCGGGCCGCATCGGCCCTGGCCGGTGGCAAGCCGGCCGCGCAGACGCAGGAAACGTCGCAAGTTGACTTTGCCGATGTTCTCAAATCCACCATTGAGCAGGTGAATTCTGCTCAGCAAACTTCGCAGGAAATGCAGAAGCAGTTCGAGTTGGGAGATGAGGGGGTTAACCTGCAGGACGTGATGGTCTCCTTGCAGAAAGCCAGCCTGTCGTTCCAGACCATGGTCCAGGCGCGCAACAAGCTGGTGTCCGCCTATCAGGAAATCATGAATACCCAGGTATAGCCTGGCCGTCACCCCATGCTGTGGTTGCCGGCAGTGGCTGTGCCTGAAACTAAAACCACTGTATGGCTGATCTGGCAGAACAAAACCCGACTCCTGTTTGGCGAACCCGGCTCAATGAAGCAACCGACCGCTTCAAGTCGCTTCCCAACAATAAAAAGATCCTCTTCCTGGTGGCCCTGGCCGCCATTTTCTCTGTCATTGTCGGTGCAGTTGTCCTGAACCGGCAGCCCAGCTATAAAATCCTGTTTTCCAATATCGCCGACCGCGATGGCGGTCAGGTCACGGCTGCCTTGCAGCAAATGAACATTCCTTATCAGCTGGGCGATGGCGGTACCGTGTCGGTACCGGCTGACAAGGTGTATGACGCCCGTCTGCGCCTGGCTGCCCAGGGTCTGCCCAAGGCTGGCGGCGTCGGCTTCGAACTGATGGATAACCAGAAGTTCGGCATCAGCCAGTTTGCCGAGCAAGTGAATTACCAGCGTGCCATTGAAGGCGAGCTGGCCCGCACCATCGAAGCCATCGGTTCGGTGGAGTCGGCCCGCATTCACATTGCCATTCCCAAACAAAGCGTGTTTGTGCGTGACCAGCAACAGCCAACGGCATCGGTGATGCTGAACCTGTTCCGTGGCCGCACCCTGGACCAGGGCCAGGTAGCGGGTATCGTGCATCTGGTGTCCAGCGCCGTGCCCAATCTGCCGGTGAAGAATGTGACGGTGGTGGATCAGGACGGCAACATGCTGTCCAAGCTGTCCGATAAGGACACCGCCGGCATGGACCAGACCCAGCTGGGCTATGTGCGCCAAGTGGAGGATGGCTACGTCAAGCGTATCGAAAGCATTCTTGAGCCCATTTTTGGCCAGGGCAACATCCATGCCCAGGTGACAGCCAATGTGGATTTCTCCGAAGTGGAGCAGACTTCGGAAAGCTATCGTCCCAACTCGTCTCCCAACCCGTCCGCCACCCGCAGCCAGCAAATCGTGGAACGGCTGGGTAGTGGTGCTGCCAATGCCGGCGGGGTGCCCGGTGCGCTGTCCAATCAGCCGCCGTCATCCGCTTCCGCTCCGATTACGCTGCCGCCGGGTGCCGCACCAGGTACGGCCACTTTGTCCGGTCAGGCCATGGGCCAGTCTGGTGCACTGGAGCGTGACATCACCACCAATTACGAGGTGGACAAGACCATTCAGCACACCAAGATGCCGCAAGGCGTGGTGAAGCGTCTGTCTGCAGCCGTGGTGGTGAACTACCGCAAGATGCCGGACAAGAACGGCGAAATGAAGCCCACGCCGCTGACCGCCCAGGAAATCCAGCAGATCAACAATCTGGTCAAGGAAACCATGGGCTACAACAGTCAGCGCGGTGACACGCTGAACGTGGTGAATGCGGCCTTTGCCGACGCCGCAGTACCGGTGACCATGCAGGAGAAGGTGACTGATTACCTTACCAACAATGCCTCCAGCCTGATCAAGTACGCCTTGCTCACCATTGCTGTGCTGTATTTGCTGTTTGGTGTGGTACGGCCTATCGTCAAGGATCTGGTCAAGCCGCAGGATGCCGTCAAGAAAGGCCCGGATGGCAAGCCGCTGGTGGATGCCGGTGGACGCTTGCTGGCCGTTGCCGGTGACGATGAGGGCGGTGCCGAGGGTGCGGCGGCTGGCGGCAAGGGTGCCGTGGCAAGCAACCCGGATGGCACGCCGGAAAATCCGAAGGATGCCCAGATGCGTCAGTACAACCAGAATCTGGAAGCCGCACGCGAGCTGGTGAAATCTGACCCGCGCATGGCTGCCCAGATCATCAAGGAATGGATAAGCTCCGATGAGTGATAACGGTGTGCACCGCAGTGCGGTTCTGCTGTTCAGCCTGGGGCAGGCCGAGGCGGTTGAAGTATTCAAGTATCTGGGCCCCAAGGAAGTGCAGAAGATTTCGCTGGCCATGGCGGCCATCAATAATCTGAGCTACGACCAGATCGACGACATCGTCGGCAAATTCCGCGAAGAGTGTGCGGCACGAGCCAGCATCGGCGCGTCGGACGAATACCTGCGCAATGTGCTGATCGAAGCGCTGGGCCCGGACAAGGCGGCCAACCTGCTGGACAAGATCATGCAGGGCAACGATCACAGCGGTATCGAAAGCCTGAAGTGGATGGACCCGTCCTCGGCGGCCGACCTGATCCGCCACGAGCACCCGCAGATCATTGCCACCATCCTGGTGCATCTGGAGCCGGACCTGTCCAGCTCCATTCTGTCCTTCTTCCCGGAGCGCTTGCGCAATGAGGTGCTGATCCGTACCGCCACGCTGGAAGGCGTACAACCACAGGCACTGCGCGAACTGAACGACGTGCTGACCCAGCTGTTGTCAGGTTCCGACCGTATCAAGAAGAGCGCATCCGGCGGCATCAGCCTCACGGCCGAAATCCTCAACTTCATGGGGTCGAACGTCGAAGGTTCCGCCCTCAACTATATCCGCGAGTACGACCCGGAACTGGCGCAGCGTATCCAGGACAAGATGTTCGTGTTCGAGAACATTCTCGACATCGACGACCGTTCCATCCAGACCATCCTGCGCGAAGTGCAGTCCGACTCGCTGGTGGTGGCGCTCAAGGGCACCAGTGCCGAACTCAAGGACAAGATCTTCCGCAATATGTCGCAGCGTGCGGCTGAAATGCTGCGCGATGATCTGGAATCCAAGGGGCCGGTCAAATTGTCCGAGGTGGAAGCCGAACAGAAGGAAATCCTCAAGGTTGTCCGCAAGCTGGCCGACGATGGCCAGATCGTGCTAGGCAGCAAGGGTGGTGACGAAGGCCTTGTCGAATAATCCCATCATTCCGGGTGAGCAACTGCAAGGCTGGCAAAGCTGGACGCCAACCGAGCTGACCCAGGGCGACGACGGTTTCAGCCCGACCCAGCTGGCCGGGCTGGAAGCCCTGCGCCGCCATCTGGAGCAGGCACCCACGGTAGCCGATGCCCAGCGGGCAGAAGGGGAAGACTTACCATCGCCTCCGGGCGACAACGCGCCAGAGCCGGAAGCCCCTGCGGCTTCCGGCTATCCCACCGCCTCCGAACTGGAAGCCATTCATCAGGAAGCCTGGCAAACAGGCTACGACGAGGGTGCGCAAGCGGGCCACGCCGAAGGTTTGTCCATGGGCCTGCAGCAGGGGCATGATCAGGCCGCCGCGCAGTTTGCCCAATTGTGGACCCCGATGCAGGATCTGGCTGCCAGTTTCGCCCGTGAAGTCAGCCGGGTAGAGGAGGAACTCTCCGGCACCTTGCTGTCACTGGCCATGCAACTGGCCGAGCGTCTTGCCGGTGAGCATCTGGCACAAAGCGACACCGCCATCATCGCTCAGCTGCGTCAGGTGCTGGGCGAGCTGCCGGCCACCATGAGTCAGGCCCGGCTGCGGGTGAACCCGGCCGACCTGGAAGCCGTGCGGCAGTTCCTGCAACAGGAAACACCGGAAACCCAGTGGCAGTGGATTGAAGACCCGCATATCCAGCGCGGCGGCTGCATCATCGATACCGCAGCCTTGCAGCTGGATTTGCGTCTGGCTTCGCGTCTGGCTGCACTGCGCAGCGCCATGGGTCTGGATGCCGAGCACAATGACTACCCTGATTGACCGCCAGCGTTCTTTTCTGAACGATTGCATGCAGGCAGCACAGG
Source organism: Aquitalea sp. LB_tupeE (assembly GCF_013391415.1). Classification (GTDB taxonomy): domain Bacteria; phylum Pseudomonadota; class Gammaproteobacteria; order Burkholderiales; family Chromobacteriaceae; genus Aquitalea. The sequence goes on along the minus strand of NZ_JACAXB010000002.1, from coordinate 137,163 downwards.
AGGCTCCGCTATGGCAGCCGTGCGGGCGCTTGCTGCGCGTCACCGGCATGGTGATGGAGGCCGCTGGCATCAAGCTGCCCGTTGGTAGCGCCTGTCAGGTTGAGCTGGCCGACAACCATGTGGTGGAAGCCGAAGTAGTCGGTTTTTCCGGTGATCGGGTGTTCCTGATGCCGCTGGCCAATGTGCACGGTTTGCTGCCGGGCACGCCGGTGCGGCCGATGACGCCATGCCACCCGCCCAGCTACGGGCAACGCGTGGTTTCCGCCCGGGTCAACGGCCCGGCCGGGCGTCAGGTACCGGTCGGTGCAAGCCTGCTGGGCCGCATTCTCGATTCCCTGGGCCGTCCGCTGGATGGCAAGGGGCCCATTCATCCCGAAGCCTATTTCCCGCTGCACAGCCAGCCGATGAACCCGCTGGACCGCTCGCCGGTCAAGCAGGTGCTGGATGTGGGTGTGCGTGCCATCAACGGCCTGCTGACTGTCGGTCGTGGCCAGCGGCTGGGCCTGTTTGCCGGCTCCGGTGTCGGCAAGTCGGTCCTGCTGGGCATGATGGCCCGCTTCACCCGCGCCGATGTGGTGGTGGTGGGGCTGATTGGCGAGCGGGGGCGCGAGGTCAAGGACTTCATCGAGAACATTCTGGGCGAGGAGGGCATCGCCCGCGCCGTGGTGGTGGCCGCCCCTGCCGACATGCCGCCGCTGATGCGTCTGCACGGCGCGGCTTATGCCACGGCCTTGGCCGAGTATTTCCGTGCCCAGGGCAAGGACGTGCTGTTGCTGATGGATTCGGTCACCCGTTATGCCATGGCGCAGCGGGAAATTGCGCTGGCCATTGGCGAACCACCCGTGACCAAGGGTTATCCGCCCTCGGTGTTTGCCCGTCTGCCACAGTTGATTGAACGGGCCGGTAATGCAGCCAATGGCGGTGGCTCGATTACCGGTTTTTATACCGTGCTGTCCGAAGGCGACGACCAGCAAGACCCGATTGCCGACTCGGCACGGGCCATTCTGGATGGTCACTTTGTACTGTCGCGCGAGCTGGCTGAAGCAGGGCACTATCCGGCTATCGATATTGAACAGTCCATCAGCCGGGTGATGGTGGATGTGGTGCCGCCCAAGCAAATGGATCAGGCACGCTACTTCAAGCAGCTGTACTCACGCTATCAGCGCAATCGCGACCTGATCAGCGTGGGTGCTTACGTGCCGGGTTCCGACCCGGTACTGGACGAGGCCATGCGTCGCCAGTTACAGATGACCAGCTTCCTCACCCAGCCCATGCACGAATCGCAGGACTACACCAGCAGCCAGTTGCAACTGGAAAGCGTGCTGGCGTAAGCCCCATAGGCCATGGCGCAGAGCAAATACACCCTTCTGATCAAGCTGGCTGAGGACAAACAGGCCGCAGCCGCCGAGCGCATGCGCCAGGCGCAAGCCAAGGTGCTGGATGCGATGAACCGGCAGGAGCAGCTGGAAAACTTTCGTGCGGAATACCGCGAGCGGCTGACGAGCGGCGGTATGAAGGGCATGAGTATCGCCCAATGGCAGGACTTCCAGAAATTTCTCGGGCGGCTGGACGAGGCCGTGCGCATTCAGCAGGGCGATACCGAATTCGCCAAACAGCGCTTCATCATGGAGCGCCAGGCCTGGCGCAACGAGCACAAAAAGCTCAAGGCCTACGAAAAGCTGCTGGAGCGGGAGCTGGAGCGCGAGCAACTGGTACAGGCGCGTCGGGAACAAAAAACGACAGATGAATTTGCCACCCGTCGTTTCTGGGATCAGACCCACGGCGACGACTGAGCCGGGCCGTGTCAGTCTGCTGAATCAGGCGGGTAGCAAATGCGCCCGGCCTTGCACGGCAATGCCCACCATGCTGCCCGGTGAAGGCAGGTTCCAGCTGCTGGTGCGCAATTGCAGCACGGTGTTGTCGTGTGGCAATTGCAGATCGATCAGGCTGTCATGGCCGCCAAAATCACACTCCAGCACGCGCGCCTGCGCCTGGCATTGCGCGCTGTCAGTCAACTCCAAGCCCAGTTGTTCCGGCCGCAGCATGATGCGGGCCTCGCCGCTGAACTGGCTGTTGTTCACCGCAATCGTCCCCAAGCCACACTCTGCCTTGCCCTGATGAATCCGCGCCGGCAGGATGACCGCTTCACCCAGAAACAGCGCCGTGGCTTCATCTGCCGGCTGGCTGTACAACTGCTGCGGGCTGCCGGACTGTATCAGCCGCCCCTGACGCATCACCGCCAGTTGGTCGGCAAAGGACAAGGCCTCGGCCTGATCGTGCGTCACCAGAATGGCAGTGATGCCGGCATCACCCAGTAGCTGGGCCACCATTTTGCGCATGGCGGCGCGCAAGCCGGTGTCCAGGGCCGAGAATGGTTCATCCAGCAGCATCAGCCGTGGTTGCTGCGCCAGTGCCCGCGCCAGCGCAATACGCTGCTGTTGGCCACCGGATAGCTGATGCGGCCAGCGTTGCAGCATGGCCTGATCTAGCGCCACCATGTCCAGCAGCTCGGCAATGCGCCGCTGCCGTTCCGCACCTTTCAGTTGCAGGCCAAAACCGATATTGTCCGCCACCGTCAGGTGGGGAAACAATGCGCCATCCTGTGCCACATAACCAATGCCGCGCAAATGGGCGGGCAGCGCCTTGCCATCGGCAGCCAGTGTTTGGCCATTCAGGGTGATGCTGCCCTGGTCCGGGTGTTCGAAACCGGCAATCATGCGCAGCAGGGTAGTCTTGCCCGAGCCGGACGGGCCGACAATGGCCACGCGGCTGGCGCTGGTACAGGCCAGGGAAACGTCCTGTACCGCCTGGGTGGCGCCATAGTGTTTGCTCAGATGCTGCAGGTGCAGGGAAGTCATCGTCCGGCACTCCGTTTGGAATGGTCATGCAAAAGCCAGGTGAGTGGCAGCGATAGCAGCACCATCAGCAAGGCATAGGGTGCGGCCATCATGTAGTCGATTTCACTGGTCATCGCCCAGAATCCGGTTGCCAGTGTGCGGGTGCCGTTGGGAGCCAGCAGCAAGGTGGCGGTCAGCTCGTTGCTGATGGCGAGGAACACCATGGCAAGACCAGCCGCTGCGCCGGGTGCAGCCAGGGGCAAGGTGACCCGGCGCAAGGCTTGCCCCGGTGTGCTACCCAGGCTGCCCGCAGCCTGTTCCAGTTCGGCCGGTGCCTGGGCAATGCCAGCTCGCAGGCTGACCAGGGCGCGGGGCAGGAACATCAGCAGATAGGCCAGCAAGATGGTGACAATAGTCTGGTATAGCGGCCGGGCGTAATGGATGGTGATGGTAACCAGTGCCAGTGCGGTGACAATGCCGGGCAAGGCGCTGGTGATGTAGTTGCAACTTTCTTGCAGCCTTTGCAAGCGGCTTACCGCACGCACCGAGAGCCAGGCCAGTGGCACGGCGGCCAGCACGGTCAGAACCGCGCCCAGCAGGCCCAGCAGTACGGTCTGTTGCAGTGCGGGCCACAGGCTGTCGTTTTGCCAGGCTTCAATGCCGCCTTTCCACAGCCAGTGTCCCAGTGTGATCAGTGGCACCCCCAGGCTCAGTACGCCGGACAGCAAGCACAGCAGCAAGGCAGGCACTGTCCAGGCGCCAAGGCGAGCGGGCGTCATCTGACGTGCCGAGCCCGAACCCAGCCGGGCATAGCGTGCATTGCCGCGCGTTCCCGCTTCCAGCCATAGCAGACCCAGACAGCACAGTGCCAGTACGCCAGCCAGCATATTCGCTGCCGGGCCGTTAAAGCTGGACTGGAACTGATCAAAAATGGCGGTGGTGAAGGTGTCAAAGCGCAGCATGGCGTACAGGCCGTATTCAGCCAGCAGGTGCAGGCTGACCAGCAGGCCGCCGCCCCAGATGGCCAATTTCAGTTGCGGCAAGGTGACACGCCGGAACACGGCCAGCGGTGTCAGGCCCAGCGAGGCGGCACTGTCTTCCAGTGCCGGGTCCATGCGGCGCAAGGCAGCGGAAACAGGGAGGTATATGAATGGTGTGTAGGCAATTACCGACAGCAACACGGCCGCACTCACGCCATTGAAAGCGGGCAGCAGGCTGATCCAGGCATAGCTGTGGACAAAGGCGGGCACGGCCAGTGGTGCCACGGCCAGCATGCGCCAGCAACCTCGCGCCGGCAGTGTGCTTCGCTCGGTCAGCCAAGCCAGGGTGACGCCCAGCAGCGTGCACAAGGGCACGGTCAGGATCACCAGCAAACTGGTATTGAGCAGCAGTTCAGCCACCCGTGGCCGGAACACCAGTTGTACTACGGTGTTCCAGCCGGTCTGGATGGAAATGGCCACGATGAACACCACCGGCAGCAAGGCCAGCAGTGATACCAGCAGCGAGCTGCCTTGCAGCCAGAGCGGCACTTGCCGCCCTGGCCGTCGCAGTCCTGCCGTGCTGGTCGGGCTGTCATGGGCGGCCAATGCGCCCTGAGCAGTACGGGAAGACGATGTCGTCATGTGTTTACAGCAAACCTGCCTGTGTCATCAGTTCTACCGTCTTGCGGCTGTTCAGGCGGGAGGCGTCAATCTTGGGTGCGTCCAGATCCTTCAGCGGAACCAGCTTGGGATTGGACTGCGCGCCCTGGCCGACTGCATATTCAAACGAATTTTCGGTGCGCAGGATGTTCTGGCCGCCCTTGCCGGTAATCCACTTCAGGAAGGCCTGGGCTTCTTCCTTGTGCTTGCTGGAGGCCAGCACGCCACCGCCGGAAATGCTGACAAACGCACCCGGATCTTGCTGCTTGAAGTAGTGCAGGGCGGTGTTCTTGCTGTTTTCGCCGGTCTTGTTCTGATCGCCGAAGTAGTAATAGTGATAAATCACCCCGCCGTCGATCTGGCTGGCATTTACCGCTTTCATCACCACGCTGTTGCCCTTGTAGGGTTGGGCGTTGGTTTTCATGGCTTTCAGCCAGGCCAGCGTGGCGGCTTCACCCTTTTGTTCCAGCAAGGCACTCACAATCGCCTGGAAGTCGGCACCGGCCGGTGCTGCGCCCCAGCGGCCTTTCCATTCCGGTTTGGCCAGGTCCAGCATGGACTTGGGCAGCTCTTTCGGGGTCAGGCGGTTCTTGTTATAAACAAAAACGGTAGAGCGGGCAGCAATGCCTACCCAACGGCCATGAGCAGGGCGAAAGGCCGGGTCAACCTGTGCGGTGGTGGCCGGGGACAGCGGTGCCAGCAGCTTGGCATTATCCACCAGCACCATGGCCGGAGAGTTTTCGGTCAGGAATACATCTGCCGGCGATGCTGCGCCTTCCTGCACGATCTGGTTGCCCATTTCGCTGTCACTGCCATTGCGCACGGTAACCTTGATGCCGGTTTCCTTGGTAAAGCCTTCCACCCAGGATTTGGTCAGACTCTCATGCTGGGCGTTGTACACCACGATGCCATCTGCACTGGGTGCTGCATGCGCGGTAGTGGCAAACAGGGCGGAAACCAGCAGGGTGGTGGTGATGCGTGCAAATGGACGGGACATCAGGCTTGTACTCCTTGCATTGTTCAACAGGCAAAGCAGTGCGGAAAGGGGAGACCGCGACTGGGTGAAGACCGGATTGTAATGCAAAGGATAATGATTCGCATTAATTATCTACTTCGTTATATATCCGCCCGGCTGCTTGCCTGCTGGGTCTGATGCGCTTCCTGGCATGTAAATTGCTGATTACCATCCATCTCTTCAGGGGGTTTAGGCCATGACAATTACTGTAGTTCCGGCGAGCAATGCCAAGGTCATCATGCCTAGCGGCAATGCCGACGCTGCCACGCAAGACGCAGGCGGCTTGTTTGCCAGCTTGCTTGGCGCGCAATTGGTCAGTCTCAATCCTGTACTTCCAGACCAGGGGGATGGCAGTGCCGGTAACGGGAAATCCAGTCAGGACAAGGATTCCACCGCCAAGGATGACACGGCTGCCACTGATAATTCCGCCAATATGCTGCTGGCGGCCATGCCCATGTTGCAGGCCGCCTTGCCCACTACCCCGGTACAAGACAAGCCGCAGGTCAATACCACGGCAAGCGACCTCAGCAACAGCATGGTGAAGGATATTGCGCTGGAAGCCGCCCTGCCAACCACGACCGCGAGCAAGCATGCCAATGGCCTGCAAGCGCAAGAATTGCCGGGCAAGGATGCCGCCGCACTGCAATTCTTGCCGCCCTCTGCCGATCAACTGGCCGCCAACCAGGCTGCCAATCAGAATAATCAGCAGGTGCAGCAAGTCAGCCAGACCAAGACCTTGACCATTTCCCAACCGATGACCGACCCCAACTGGTCCAAGGCGCTGGGTGATCAGGTGATGTCCATGGTCAGCATGAAAATGGACAAGGCCACCATCCAGGTCAATCCGCCGCAATTGGGGCCGGTGGAAGTGACGCTCAAGATGAATGGCAATGATCAGGCGCAGGTACTGTTCACCTCTGCCGTGCCTGCTACACGTGAAATTCTCGAAAACAACATGCCCAAACTGGTTTCCATGATGGCTTCCAGTGGTATAGCTCTTGCCGATGCACAGGTTTCCAGCGGACAATCCGGGAATCGGCAACAGCAATTCAATCAAAACCAGAATGGCCGCCGCCAGAATGCCGCTGGCAACGATGAGGACGATACTCTGGCTGCCATCACGTCCGCACGCGGGATACTCAGTATCTTTGCTTGATATGGCTCACAAGGGGGCTCTGTTCAGTTCGTGCGGAAATCTGGAAAATAAAATAAGGAAATGGCTTAAGCTTTCCTTATAAACCTAACCGACGGACTGAATACCCATGGCAGAAGACAAAAAAGCGGACAAGGCGGACAAGGGCGAGAAAAAAGCGGGGGGTGGCAACAAGCTGATGCTGGTGGTGGTCATCCTGCTGGTATTGGTTCTTGCTGGTATGGGTGGTCTTGCCTATGTGATGTTCACCAATATGAACAAGCCGCACGACGCTGCCCAGACCGAGCAGACCAAGGAAAAACCGAAGAAAAAGAAGGAAGGTCCGCCGATCTTTGAAAAAATCGATACCTTCGTGGTGAACCTGTCCGGTGGTGACGGCAGTCTGCTGCAAGTAGACATGCAGGCCGAACTTGGCGATGAGGAAGCCAAGAAGAAGTTTACCGATTACATGCCCAAGATCCGCAGTGCGCTGATCCTGTTGCTGTCTTCCAAGACCGCAGCCGAATTGTCCAGCCCGGACGGCAAGGTCAAGCTGAAGGCCCAGGTCAAGCAGATCATCAACGAATCGATGGATTCCGGCGAAGAAGAGTTGGTTCAGAGCGTACTGTTCACTTCCTTCATCATTCAGAAGCAGTAAAGCGATGGGCGACGATATCCTGTCCCAGGAAGAGGTGGACGCCCTGCTCAGGGGCGTCACCGGCGAGGACGAAGATGATGATGGCGCGCAGGACTCACAGGGAGTCCGCGGCTACGATATTGGCCGGCAGGAGCGCATTGTGCGCGGCCGTATGCCAACGCTGGAAATCATCAACGAACGTTTCGCCCGTAACCTGCGTATAGGCTTGTTTAACTTTATCCGGCGCAACGCGGAAATTTCCGTCGGGCCGGTGCGCGTGCAGAAATACAGCGAATTCATTCGCAACCTGGTGGTACCCACCAACCTGAACCTGGTACATGTCAAGCCGCTACGCGGTACCGGGCTGCTGATCTTCGATCCGGATCTGGTCTTCCTGATCGTGGATAACCTGTTTGGTAGCGATGGTCGATACCACGTACGGGTGGAAGGCCGCGACTTCACCCCTACCGAGCAGCGCATCATCCGTCGCTTGCTGGAAGTGGTGTTTACCGAATGCCAGAAGGCCTGGGAGCCGGTGCACCCCATCGAGTTCGTCTATTTGCGTTCGGAAATGAATACCCAGTTCGCCAACATCGCCACGCCAACCGAAGTGGTGGTGGCCATGACCTTCCATATCGAACTGGGGGCCGGTGGCGGCGATTTCCACATCTGCCTGCCTTATTCCATGGTGGAACCCATTCGCGACGTGCTGTCCAGCACCATGCAGGCCGACCGGACGGAAGTGGACAATCGTTGGGTCAGCCTGATGACCCATCAGGTACAGGCGGCAGAGGTGGAACTGGTGGCCACCCTGGCGGAAACCAAGGTCACGCTGGGGCAGATTCTCAATTTGAAAAACGGTGATGTAGTGATGCTGGAAGTGCCCGAAGCCGTGGTGGTGGACGTGTCCGGCATTCCGGTTCTGGAGTGTCACTATGGTACCGTGCAGGGCCGTTACGCCCTGAAGGTAGACAAGGTATTGGCCGGGGCTGGCGAGTTCGCCGAGCCCGCAGGAGAAAGCAAGCAATGACTGAGCAGCTAGAAGAAGGTCAGAACCCGGGGGCGGGTGAGGAAGAGGTATCAATGGATGACTGGGCTGCCGCCATGGCAGAACAGGAAACCACCGATGCCGCGCAGGCCGACAATGTGCAGCCGGCCACCAATTTGTTCCAAGAGCTGGGCAGTGGCGAAGCGTCGCTGAATGTGCCCAGCAACCTGGACATGATTCTGGATATTCCGGTCCAGCTGACGGTGGAGTTGGGCCGCACCAAGATTGCCATTCGCAACCTGTTGCAACTGGCACAGGGTTCTGTGGTGGAACTGGACGGACTGGCAGGCGAGCCGATGGACGTGCTGGTCAATGGCTGCCTGATCGCCCAGGGCGAAGTGGTGGTGGTGAACGACAAGTTCGGTATTCGTCTGACCGACATCATTACCCCGGCGGAACGCATCCGTCGCCTGCAAAAATAATGCGCACAACCATCAGACCTGCTGCGGTGATGCTGGCCGCCTGCTCGGCCATTGCCCAGGCCGGGACGCTTGCTTCCCAGCCGCTGGTGGCTGCCAGCAGCCCCACGCCGGTCAGCAGCCTGTTGCAGGTTATTCTTGGTTTGGCTGTGGTGCTGGCCGCCATTGTGGGCCTGGCCTGGCTGTTTCGCCGCATGTCCGGTGGCATGCTGGGCGGCAGCAACCGCTTGCGCGTGGTCAGTGGCGTGCTGGTAGGGCAGCGTGAAAAAGTGGTGATTGTCGAGCTGGAAGGCGAATGGCTGGTATTGGGTGTCACCAGCCATAGTGTCAATCTGCTGACCAAGATGGACCGCCCGCCCGATGCCGGAACCGAAGTCGTGCAGCCTGGCGAACCCTTTGCCCGCTGGCTGAAGGCAGCCATGGAAAAGGGCCGTCAGAAATCCGAAGCTGTAAACAGATAATGAAATTCACTTCTCGCGTGTTGCCCTGGCTGTTGCTGGGGCTGCCCATGCTGGCACAGGCTGCCGGCCTGCCCTTGATGACCAGTACCCCGGGTGCCGGTGGCGGTCAGAATTATTCGCTGTCCTTGCAAATGCTGTTGTTCATGACAGCGCTGGGTTTCATCCCGGCCATGCTGTTGATGACCACCGCATTCACCCGCATCGTGATTGTGCTGTCCCTGCTGCGCCAGGCCATGGGTGTGACCCAGTCGCCACCCAATCAGGTGATTCTGGGCTTGTCGTTGTTCCTCACCCTGTTTGTGATGGGGCCAACGTTTGATCAGGTGTACAACAAGGCCTGGGCACCGTTCTCGGACGACAAGATCAGCTTCAACCAGGCGGTGGAAGAGGCCAGCAAGCCGATGAAGGCTTTCATGCTCAGCCAGACCCGTGAGAAGGATCTGGCCTTTTTCATCGAGATTTCCCGCTCGGAAAAACCAGCCACCAAGGCTGATGTTTCCATGAAAACGCTGATTCCGGCCTATGTCATCAGCGAACTGAAAACCGCGTTCCAGATCGGCTTCATGGTGTTCATCCCCTTCATGATCATCGACCTGGTGGTGGCCAGCATCCTGATGGCCATGGGGATGATGATGGTGTCACCAGTCACCATCTCCTTGCCCTTCAAGTTGATGCTGTTTGTGCTGGTGGACGGCTGGACCCTGCTGATGGGTTCGCTGGTACAAAGCTTTTATACGGGCTGAACATGGAGTTCCACCCCCTTACGCCGGACATGCTGCCGCTGTGCCATGCCCTGTGTGCCGATTGCATAGCCGCCTTGCCGGATGAGGCTTACCCCTTGGCGGCCCGCCTGGCCTGGGCCGGTATCTGGGATGATGAAACCGCCACAGCCTGGGCTGCGCGCCTGTCCGCCAGCTGGAGCGTTGCTGTCAGCGCGGCTGGTGAGTTGCTGGGTTTTGCCTGGCTGACCCATGCCGGAGAGTTCGACATGTTGTACGTGGCGCCTGCCGCGCAGCGACGCGGCCTGGCATTGCAGATGATCCGTCAGCTGGAAGACATGGCGGCACAGGCCGGGCTTGTGGCCCTGCATACCTGGGCCAGTCATGCAGCCCGGCCGGTATTCGAACAGGCGGGATATGCGGTGTTGCGCGCCAATACCGTGACGCGGGATGGCGAGACGCTGGAAAACTGGCTGATGGCCAAAGGCGGCTGGCAGGAGCCTGCCGACGCAAGGAGAGAATCATGAGTCCGGAACTGGTCATCAATCTGGTGCAGAACGCACTGTATATCCTGATCATCGTCTCGGCACCGGTGCTGCTGGTGTCGCTGGTGGTGGGCCTGTTGGTCAGCGTATTGCAGGCCGCCACGCAGATCAACGAAATGACGCTCACTTTCATTCCCAAGCTGCTGGCCATGTTTCTGGTGCTGGTGCTGGCCGGGCCGTGGATGCTCAATACCCTGGTGGAATACACCACCCGGCTGTTCCAGAGCATTCCCAGCGTGATTGGCTGACGTCGTACTCCATGTTCAGTATTTCTGATGCACAGATCAGTGCACTGGTTACGATGTGTGCCTGGCCTTTTGCCCGCATCATCGGCCTGTTCCTGGTGGAACCCTTGTATGCCTATCGCGGTGTGCCGCGCCGCTTCAAGGCCGGTTTCGCGCTGATGCTGACCGTGCTGGTGGTGCCATTGCTGCCACCGGTGCCAGCCGTGCCGGTATTTTCCGCAGCAGGGATTGCCATTTTGTTCCAGCAATTGCTCATTGGCCTGGCCATGGGCTTTGTCATGCGGCTGACCATGACTGCGGTGGAAATGGCCGGTTTCATCATGGGTGCGCAAACCGGTCTGGGTTTTGCCATGTTCTTCGACCCCATGCACGCAGCGCAGGTGCCGGTGGTGTCCCAGCTGCTGTCCATGTTTGTTTTCCTGCTGTTCCTTACCTTTGACGGCCATCAAGTCGTTATTTCCACCCTGGTGGAAAGCTTCCAGGTGCTGCCCATCGGCATGAGCATGCCAGCCCAGGGGCTTAAGGCGCTGGTGTTATGGGGCAGCCACATCATTTCCTGGGGCATCTGGCTGTCCATGCCGGTCATTGCCGCCTTGCTGGTGACCAACCTCGCCATCGGCGTGATGACCCGTGCCGCACCGCAGTTCAATATTTTTACCTTTGGTTTTCCGCTGACCTTGATGATCGGTTTCATCACCATCTATCTGACCTTGCCGCTGATGGTGCCGGCCATCGAACAGATATACGGTCAGGCCTTCACTTTCATGTTGGCCATGCTGAAGGCGAAATAGCTTTCTGCTAGAATAGCGGCCAAATTTTCGGCATTAAACCGGCCCGGTGACGGGCCAAACCAGATTGAGGCAATTATGGCAGGTCATAGCAAATGGGCGAACATCCAGCACCGCAAGGGTCGTCAGGATGCCAAGCGTGGCAAGATCTTCACCCGTCTGATCAAGGAAATCACCGTTGCTGCCAAGATGGGCGGCGGCGATGTCAACATGAACCCGCGTCTGCGTCTGGCAGTGGACAAGGCCAAGGCCGAATCCATGCCCAAGGACAATATCGATAACGCCATCAAGCGTGGTACCGGTCAGCTCGAAGGTGTGGATTATGTCGAGTGCCGATACGAAGGTTATGGCATTGGCGGTGCTGCCGTGATGGTGGACTGCCTGACCGACAACAAGACCCGTACTGTGGCCGATGTGCGTCATGCCTTCTCCAAGTACGGTGGCAATATGGGCACCGACGGCTGTGTGGCCTTCCAGTTCAACCATTGCGGTTTCCTGGTATTTGCCCCGGGCGTGGACGAAGACGCGCTGATGGAAGCCGCGCTGGAATGCGGCGCCGAAGACGTGATCACCAATGATGACGGTTCCATCGAAGTCATCACCGGCCCTTACGAATTCAGCGACGTGAAGCAGGCGCTGGAAGACAAGGGCTTCAAGGCGGAAATGGGCGAAGTCACCATGAAGCCGCAGAACGAAACCGAACTGGCCGGCGAAGACGCCATGCGCATGCAAAAGCTGCTGGATGCGCTGGAAGACCTGGACGACGTGCAGGACGTGTACACCTCGGCCACCCTGCTGGATTGATAACGTAAAGCCGGATGCAAGGCTTGCCCACGGGCAAGCCTTTTTCATGCCTGCCATTTACTGATTGTCAGCATCGGCAGCGCTGTCGCAGCAGTGTAAACTTCAGCCATGCCGGGATATTGGCCGGTTCAAGTCATGCGAAAGAGTCATCATGTACCAGAGTCATGTCGATCGCCGTACGCGTCTGATGCAGCAGATGGGGGAGGGCATTGCCATCCTGCCTACCGCGCCTGAAGTGGTGCGCAATGCTGACAACCACTACCCCTACCGGGCTGACAGCCATTTTCTGTATCTGACTGGTTTTGCCGAGCCGGAGGCCGTACTGGTGCTGGACGCCGGAGCCGGCAAATCCATTCTGTTCTGTCGGGAAAAGAATCTGGAACGTGAGGTGTGGGAAGGTTTTCGCTATGGTCCGGACGGGGCGCGAGAAGCTTTCGGCTTTGACGAGGCCTATCCGCTCGGTGAGTTGGATGCCCGCCTGCCCGACCTGCTGAGCGGCCAGAAGTCGCTGTGGTGGAAAATTGGTCGTCAGCCTGGTTTCGATGTGCGAGTGAATGGCTGGCTGGAGGCCGTGCGCCAGCGTTACCGCAGTGGTGAACAGCCACCCGCGCTGTACCACGACCTGCTGGTATTGCTGGACGAGATGCGCATGATCAAGGACGCTGGCGAGCGTGCTACCTTGCGCCGGGCCGGACAGATTTCCGCCCAGGGCCATATCCAGGCCATGCGTGCCACCCGGCCGGGCATGATGGAATACCAGGTGGAGGCGGAAATCCTGCACACCTTCATTCGCAATGGCGCACGCTACCCGTCCTACGAAAGCATCGTGGCCGGCGGAGCCAATGCCTGCACCCTGCATTACGCAGCCAATAATGCGCGGCTGAACGATGGTGATTTGCTGCTGATTGATGCCGGTTGCGAATTGAATGGTTATGCCGGTGATATCACGCGCACCTTCCCGGTGAATGGCAAATTCAGCCCGGCCCAGCGCGATGTTTACGAAATCGTGCTGGCGGCGGAACTGGCAGGCATTGCTGCGGTCAAGCCTGGGGCAGTGTGGAATGAGCCCGGTGATGCTGCGCTGAAAGTACTGGTGCAAGGCATGCTGGACCTGAAGCTGCTCACCGGCAGCGTGGACGGGGTGATCGAATCCGGCGCCTTCCGCCAGTTCTACATGCATGGCATCGGCCACATGATCGGCCTGGATGTCCATGACGCCGGCCAGCGCAAGCAAGGCGGCCAGTGGCGTACCTACCAGCCCGGCATGTGCACCACCATCGAGCCTGGTTTGTATATCCGCCCGGCTCCGAATGTTCCGGCTGCGCTGCACAATATCGGCATCCGTATCGAAGACGATGTGCTGGTGACTGAAACCGGGCACGAGGTGTATACCGCCGACGTGCCCAAAGAAATTGATGCAATTGAAATCCTGATGCAGGGTGTCTGAACATGAAGAACACAGACAGACAACACAGCCGCGACTGCGGCCATGATGGCGGCGAACACGCCGACATCATCATTGTCGGCGGCGGTCCGGTAGGCGCATTGGCCGCGCTGCGCTTTGCCGCTGCCGGACGGCGGGTGCTGCTGGTGGAAGCGCGCGCCAAAGATGCGCCGCTGACCGATGCGCGTGCACTGGCACTGTCCTGGTATAGCCGCGAGGCGTTGGCAGCATCCGGCGCATGGCCGGACAACTTGCCCGCCAGCCAGATCGACAGCGTGCATGTCTCTCAGCAGGGTGCGTTTGGTCGTACCCGGCTGGAAGCGGCTGATCTCAAGCTGCCGCATCTGGGCGTGGTGGTGGATTATCCGGCGCTGACCCTGGCCATCAATGCCTGCCTGGAGCAGGCCGGTGTGCAAGTATGGTGGGAAACCCGCGTGGAATCCGTCAACAGCATGGCCTGCTATGCCACAGTGAAAACCAGCGGTGTGCATGGTGATATCAGCCTGACAGCACGTCTGGTGGTGCTGGCTGAAGGCGGCGCGCTGGCGGACAGCCTGCCGGGTATCAAGCGTCTGGTACATGACTACCAGCAATGTGCGGTTCTGGCCGAAGTCAGCACCGAACTCCCCCCGGCCGGCGTGGCTTACGAACGCTTCTCGAAGCAGGGGCCGTTTGCCCTGCTGCCGCATGGTGACAATTACATGCTGGTGTGGACCCGAAGCCACGATGATGCCAAGGCCTTGCAACAAGCGCCGGATGAGCAGGTGATGGCCGAATTGCAGCAAGCCTTTGGCGAGCGGCAGGGCAAGGTACTGTCCATCGGCCCGCGTGCCAGCTTTCCGCTGGCACTGCGTCAGGTCAACCGTGTCAGCAGTGGTCGGGTGGTGCTGATTGGCAACGCGGCTCAAACCATGCATCCGGTAGCGGCGCAGGGCTTGAACCTGGGCCTGCGCGATGCCATCGGCCTGACCGATGCCCTGAACGAGGTTAGCGATCCGGGCGATGCAGCTGCCTTGGCGGTGTATGCCGCTAGCCGTAAACTGGACAGCCATGCCGTGGTGGGTTTCACCCACGGCCTGATCAAGCTGTTTGACGGCGACTCCGCCCTGGTCAGTGCCTTGCGCGGCGTGGGCATGAGTACGCTGGACAGCGTGCCGCCCTTGCGTCGTGCATTTGCCCGTCATCTGGTATTCGGGCTATAGGAAAGCAATCCATGACACAGTACGACGTCATCATTGTCGGTGGTGGCCTGGTGGGTGCCAGCCTGGCACTGGCGCTGGCCGAAAGCGGGCGCAAGATCGCCTTGCTGGAAGGCTCTGCCGCACGTTTTGAAGATCTGGAGCAAGGCTGGGATGCCCGCATTTACGCTGTCAGCCCGCTCAACCGCCGTTTTCTGGAACAACTGCAAGCCTGGCCGGACATGTCCCGCGTCGGCACCATCGCCAGCATGGATGTCTCTGGCGATGCCGGTGGCCGTATTCAGTTTGCCGCCAGCGATGCCGGTGCCAGCGCCCTGGCCTGGATTGTGGAAAACCGCTGGCTGCTGGCCAGCCTGTGGCAGCGGCTGGCTGCCAGCCCGGTCAGCTGTCTGACCGGTGTACGCCCAGCCTCACTCTCCACCACCGCCAGCATGGCCAGCCTGACCCTGGACGATGGCCGGGTGCTGCAAGCCAGCCTGGTGGTGGGCGCCGACGGGGCCAACTCCTGGGTACGCAGCCAGACTGACCTGGCCGCCAGCATCAAGCCTTATGGCCAAAGCGGTGTGGTGGCCAATTTCAGCTGCGAAAAGCCGCATGGCAATATTGCCCGCCAGTGGTTCACCGGAGACAGCATTCTAGCCTGGCTGCCCATGGCGGGGAATCGCATTTCCATGGTGTGGTCCACTTCAGACCCGGATGCGCTGATGGCATTGTCTGCCGAGCAATTGTGCGCCCGCGTGGCTGCAGCCGGCAATCACCAGCTGGGCCATCTGGCCCTGCTTGGCCCGGCGGCAGCCTTTCCGCTGCGGCTGATCCAGCCCGAGGCGGTGGTCAGCCAGCGCTTGGCGCTGGTAGGCGATGCCGCCCATACCGTACACCCGCTGGCCGGACAGGGCGTCAACCTGGGTTTCCAGGATGCAGCACAACTGGCTGCCCTGTTACAGAAAGAGGGCGATGCCGGCGACTGGATGCTGTTGCGCCGCTACGAGCGCGAGCGCCGCGAAGCGGTAAAAACCATGCAGTTCACCTGTGACGGCCTGTACCGGCTGTTCCATACCCAACATGTGCCCGGCCTGTCCTGGCTGCGCAATACCGGCCTGAGCCTGACCAACCGGCTGACACCGCTCAAGCGTCAGTTCGTCCGTCATGCCATTGGCTTCTGAACCCGAGGATATTGAATGAACACCACTGTAAAAGCGCTGGCGCTGGCTGGCACCCTGTTGCTCACCATGACGGCCTGCAATGCCAATGCCACCTCTACCGGCACCGAACAGGTACAGAAAGCCTTCACCACCCGCTTCCCCAATCGTCAGGTACTGAGCGTCAGTGAAACCCCGGTCAAGGGCATTTTTGAAGTGGTGGTGAAGGGCAAGCAGATTGTCTACACCGATGCCTCGGCCAAATACCTGTTCGTTGGTGACCTGATTGACGCCGAAGCCAAGGCCAGCCTGACTGAAAAGAAAATGGCCGAGCTCAATCACGTGGATTTCAACAAACTGCCACTGCAGTACGCCATCAAGGAAGTCCGTGGCAACGGCGCACGTAAACTGGCCGTATTCACCGACCCGGACTGCCCGTACTGCAAGCAGCTGGAACGTGAAAGCCTGCCGGGCATCAACAATGTCACCATTTACACCTTCCTGTACCCGCTGGCCCAGCTGCATCCCGATGCACCGCGCAAGGCCCGTCAGATCTGGTGCTCCAAGGACAGACTGAAAACCTGGACTGCCTTCATGCGTGATGGCCAGCCGCTGACTGGCACCGACAAGTGTGATACCAGCGCACTGGACAAGGTGGAAGCGCTGGGTGACGAATTGGGCATCACCGGTACACCGGGCCTGCTGTTTGCCAATGGCCGCCTGGTACCGGGAGCCATTGCCCAGGAAGACATCGAAAAGCTGCTGGATGCCAAGTAAACGTCTTGCCAGTCTTTGTCTGGCATCATGAATCTGCCTTTCGGGCTGCGCTGGCTGCCGGGGTCCTGGCACTGGTCTGCGCTGGGTGATGCAGACAGGCTGATGCTGGCACTCAGCCTGTCCTTGCTGTTGCACGGGCCCTTGCTGTTGCGGCTGCTGCCGGATGGCAGCCCGCAAGGCAAACCACAGCCCATGCATGTGCGCTTGCAAGGTGAGCCCTCGCCCTTGGCCAAGCCTGCACAGCCTGTACCACCCGTCTTGCCGGTGGAGAAAAAGCAGGTCGTCAGCCCGGCAGTCCTCACCGGGCATGGCCAGCACCGCATGCCCAAACAGGCCAGTGTCGCCCAGGCCTTGCCAGCTGCAACGCTTGCGCAGCAAGCTCCGGCAAGCGCACCGCAGGCCAGTCAGCCGGCGGTTGCGGCGAACCAGTCACTGCCAGTACAGACCGCCACACCAGCAACGATCGATACCGATGCAGATGCCCAGGAATGGGGTGTGGATGTCTACTATGCGGCTCGGCAGGTGGATGTGGTGGCGCTGGAGCAAATGCCCATTGTGCTGGTGGCACCTTATGGTCTTGGAATGGACGATGTGGATGTCACTTTGCGGGTTTATATCAACGAACAGGGTACGGTGGATGCCGTCCAACTGCTGTCAGCGCAGCCTGCCGGCGTGGAGCAGCCATTGATTGAAGTGTTCCGTCAAGCCAGGTTCTATCCGGCCGTGCGTGAGGGCCGTGCGGTAAAAAGCTTCAAGCTGGTCCGCATCGGTCCGCATGGTGACAGCGATGCCTCTGCAGCACAGTGACGGCAAGGCAGGCCATGGCAAGCACGCGGGCCGGTTTCATGCTAAATTCAGCCATCCCGGCCTTGCCGGGCAGGTCCGGCCCCAGTGGCAAGGGCCGCTTACAGTACAGCGGAACATACCGCTTTTTATCCGACCACGAAGGAAGAAACATGTCTGATCTGAATACACTGTTCACCCAGGCCCAGGCCGACGTTACCTCGCTGTCCGAACGTCCGGACAACCAGACCTTGCTGCAACTGTATGCGCTGTACAAGCAAGCAACGGAAGGGGATGTAGCCGGTGAGCGCCCGGGCATGATGGATTTCATCAATCGCGCCAAATACGATGCCTGGGACAAGCTCAAGGGCATGGCCAGCGACGAAGCCAAGCAAGGCTATATCGACGTGGTGCAAAAGCTGCTGGCCGAGTAATCCGCCGGGAGCTGCCGGGCCATGGCCCCGGCTGATGGACAAAAAAACCGCTGCCCGGCATGGACAGCGGTTTTTTACTTCCCTCACTGCTCAGGATGCAGCCTTGATGGCTTCCACCGGGTCGACATAGGAATAACCCAGGTCATGTGCCACGGCCTTGTAGGTGATCTTGCCGTGACAGACATTCAGCCCGTTACGCAGGTGGGCATTATCCAGCAGGGCCTGACGCCAGCCCTTGTCGGCCAGTTCCAGCGTGAAGGGCAGGGTGGCATTGTTCAGTGCCTGGGTGGAGGTGCGCGCCACGCCGCCCGGCATATTGGCAACGCAGTAGTGCACGATGCCGTCCACCACGTAGATCGGGTCCTGATGCGTGGTTGCGCGACTGGTTTCAAAACAGCCGCCCTGGTCGATGGCCACATCCACTAGCACTGCGCCGGGCTTCATATTGCCCAGCATGGCACGCGTTACCAGTTTTGGCGCAGCCGCACCCGGAATCAGCACCGCACCCACCACCATGTCCGCTTCGCGGATGGATTCATCAATATTGGCGGTATTGGACACCAGAGTCTTGATGCGTCCGCCAAACACCATGTCGATTTCTTTCAGGCGCGGCAGAGACTTGTCCAGAATGGTGACGTCAGCCCCCAGCCCGGCGGCCATGCGGGCCGCATTCAGGCCTACCACGCCACCACCAATCACCACTACGCGAGCCGGGGCCACACCGGGTACCCCGCCCAGCAATACACCACGGCCGCCCTGGGCTTTCTCCAGTGCATGGGCACCCGCCTGAATGGCCATGCGGCCAGCTACTTCCGACATCGGTGCCAGCAGCGGCAGGCCGCCACGTTCGTCGGTGACGGTTTCATAGGCAATGGCCACTGCGCCCGATTCGGTCAGCAGCTTGGTCTGCTCCGGGTCCGGCGCCAAGTGCAGGTAAGTGAACAGGATTTGTCCCGGGCGCAGCAGGCGGCATTCCACTGGCTGAGGCTCTTTCACCTTCACCACCATTTCCGCACGGGCAAAGACGTCTTCGGCAGAAGATGCAATGGACGCGCCGGACTGAATGTATTGTTCGTCAGTAAAACCGATGGCCAGGCCTGCCTGGGTCTGCACCAGTACCTTGTGGCCATGGGCAACCAGTTCGCGCACGCCAGCAGGGGTGAGACCCACGCGGTACTCGTGGTTTTTGATTTCCTTGGGTACACCGATCAACATTACCGTCTCCTTCTGTTATTGGATGGAAGCAACAGCAAACGTCACGGGCAGGGGGTGAGCAGCCGGTCCGGGCTGCCTGCACGACAAGCCGGGTTGATGGCATCCAGACTCTCCGACGGAGCCTGTGCCAAAGGCGGATTCCCAGCATTGATTGATTTGTAGTATATGGAGCGCGGCTTGGTCTTATTCACTGTTGTTGAAAAAATGGGCAGTGAAATTTACTGCATATTATGCAAAAACCAGTGATGCTATGCTGTATTTTGACCCGGCCGAAGTGGGCTGGATTCCGGTCAAATCAAGTGTTCTACCCCGGTATTTTTACTGGCGCTTAGAGTGCAATGCAGCATGAATAAGCGGGGGCCGGACAGCTCTGCCGCGGCAGCGGCCCTGCCGGGTGGAACAGCGCTGGTGATATGCGGTGCCGCCCGGATGGCAGCCTGCTTGTGCTAATTGAAACGGTAGCAGTCACCGCCGGCATGCTTGGCCAGATACATGGCCTGATCGGCTTCTTGCATCAGTGAATCTGCCGTGCTGTTCGGCCCGGCCAGGCTCAGCCCGATGGAAATGCCAACCTTGTAAGCGCAGGTGCCAATTTGCAATGGCTCCTGCATGGCCTGAATGCATTTGTCGGCCACGGTACGTACCGCTTCGCCAGCGTGTTCATCAAGATTGCACATCAGCAGGACAAATTCGTCGCCACCAATACGCGCCAGGGTATCGGTTTCGCGCACGATGGCCTGCAAGCGGGCCGTCACCATCCTCAGCGCTTCGTCTCCTGCCTCATGCCCGCTGCTGTCGTTGATCTGCTTGAAACCGTCCAGATCCATGAACAACAAGGCCAGATGGCTGCCGTGGCGGCGCGACTGTGCCAGGGCCAGTTTCAGGCGGTCTGCCAGCAGGCGGCGGTTGGGCAGGCCGGTTAGCGGGTCGTGGTGGGCAATCCGCTCCAGCTGGCCTTGTTGCTCGTGCAATTTGCCCAGCAGGCGATTGAAGGCAGCAATCAGATGGCCGACTTCATCATTGCGCCGGATCGACAAGGGAACCAGCGGCGTTTCGCCGCGTGTCATCCGCTCGGCATCTTCCGCCGCCAGAAACAGCGGGCGCAGCACGATATACATGCACAGGGTGGCCAGCATGGCAAACAACACGGTTGCGATGATGGAACCGCGCACGGCAAAGCCTTGCGCATGCCTTACCGTGGCAAAAGCTTCGCTGGCCGGTGTATACGCCACTACCAGCCAGCCGGCACTGGGGACGCTTACCGTGGTGGATACTTGCTCTTCTCCCCGCGTGTTGGTGGTGATCTCGGTGCCGTGATAGCCGCTCAGGGCTGTATCTTGCATGGGATTGACGCCGACAGGCGACAGGGGGGCCATTGCCAGCTGCTTTTGGGTATCGGCAATAAACAGCTTGTCGCGCGGCGACACCAACAGGAAACCGCCCTTGCCATTGCCGATGCGGGATTTTTGCATCACATCCAGAAAGCCGGGGGCGGATAACGGGGTGATGCCGACCAGAATGCCCGACACCTGCATATTGTGGTCAAACAGCGGGGTGGCCATCGGCAGGATGGGAATGCGCAAGGCATAGCCGGTCACCGGCTTGCCGATATAGCGTTTTCCTTGCTGGGCCGCCTGGATATAGTCGCGGTCTGCGTAACTGTGGTTCTGGCGTCCGGGTGCGGTCGGGTAGTCTGCAATTACCTTGCCTTGGGCGGTGGTGACAAACAGGCCGCCGGGAAACAGGCTCTGGTAGCGGTAGTGCTGGCGCAACCAGTCTTGCAAGGCGGCTGGCTGTTGCAGCAATTGCTGCGGCAGGTCTGTTGCCAGTTGATCGAGCAGGGCCTCGCGTTGGGTGATCTTGTCATCTATATCACGCGCGACATAGCTGGCCAGCGTTTGCTGCTGTTCCTGCACCACGGTGCTGAGGTCCTGGCGCAAAAAGCTGCCCAGTGCAAAGTAGCGCACGACCGTACCCAGGCTGACCAGGCAAACCACCATGATCACCAGTCGGGTGATGATGCTGTCAAAGATACGGCGCAGGCTCATCAGGACACAGAAGGTAAAGGAAACGGCCGGCCAGTTTAACCGACGTCATTCCTTCCGTATATCGCCAATCCCCTTTTCTTGTTATGGAATTGTCATGACCGTCGCCGCAAGATGTCAGCTCTCCTTGCTGCCTTCCGTATCCGGCTCTGCCGGGCTGCTGGCAGGTGGAATGAAAAACTGTAAGGGGTGCCGGACAAAGCGTTTGAGCAGCAAGGGCAGCAAGGGCAAGACCTGACGGCCAGAGAGCTTGCGTGAGCGTAGCGCCACCCATAAAGCCAGAATGAAGCTGACCGCCAGGTTGGTCAGGCCGATCAGCGCCACCCCGCAGGCATAGAAGGCCATTTGCCCCAGCGGCAGCTGGAAATCCAGCGTGACCAGGCCAAAAGCCAGATTGGCGGCCGAGAAAGTAATGTGCCGGATATCCAGCGACAAGCCCAGCATGATGCCGATGGTGCCGGTGAGCCCCAGAAACAGGCCGAAATAGAAGTTGCCAGCCAGCGCGCCCAGATTGTGTTCCACATAATGACCCAGTTTCCAGGCGCGGTGCTTGCCCAGCAATTTGTTCAAAAGCGGATGGTTGGCCAGACGTTCAGGAATGCGCCGGTAAATGGCCTTGTTGTCGTAATAACCGGCAATCAGCCCGGACAAGAAGAGGTAGACCCCGGCAATGCCGGCATGCAGCAGGGCCAGGCTGTGCCATGGGTCGAGGTCATGCAGCAGGTGCGCTGCTTTGTCAGTGGAAACCACAGCTACGCCAAACAAGGCCTGCCAGCCATAGGCAATCAGTCCGGCGGTGGGGATGGCCAGCAGCACATTGCCCAGAATGGCGACAAACTGGGTGCGCATGACCTTGGTGACCAGCTTGGCCAGATCGTCCAGTGCAACACGGCTGCCGCACTTCTCCTGCTGATGCAGGGCGGCGGCAATGCGCGCCGCCGTCATGGCTGGTTGCTTGGTGGCAATGGTGAAGTGCAACAGCTGCACGATGATGAAGCCAATGGCGTAGTTCATGCCATAAGCCAGCCCTTCCCACAGCAAGGGCAGGTGAGCCTGGGCCAGCAGCAGCTTGATCAGTGCCATCACGCCGACAATCAGCCCCGCGCCCATGGCGGCGCGCGCCATGCTGCCCCATTCCCGGCGTGTTTCGGCAATATAGTGCTCGCCATGGCGCCCGGCATGTTCGGTTACCTGCAAGGCCAGCAGTTCGGTATTGGATTTGAACACGTCGCTGACGCTGTATTTGCGGTTTTCTGCCCGGGCAAAGTGCAGCAGCAGGTGGAATAGCGCTGGATTGCGCGATGGGTCGTGATCCGGCTCCAGCAGGCACAGCAGGGCACGCAGCCGGTTCAGGCTTTGCAGCAGGCGCAAGGCCTGGTAAGTGAGGTTGACGGAAATGCCATTGCGTGAGGCGTTCTTGCGGATCTTGCCCAGAATCAGTTCGCATTGTTCCAGCAACACCAGAATATGCTTGTCGTCTTCTGCCGGAGCCGTGTTGCTGGCCAGTGCCTGGCGATAGCTGTCGGCATAATGCAGCACCGCGGCATTCAGATGCAGGAAGGGCGATTCAAAGCGCTCGATGTCCGGATACACCCGCACCAGCTCCGGTTCCAGGCCAATGGCGGTAACCCGTGCGCTGAGGATTTGCACCGCTTCCACCATTTGCAGGCGGGTTTGGGTCCAGCCGGTGCGGTCTTGTTCTTCATGCCAGGCCATGGCCTGCCATAGCTGCTGCCAGGTATCGTCCGGAATGCTGGCCAGCCAGACATGGTCTTTTTTCCAGCGAAACAGGCGGCCAAAGCGGTCTTGCAGTGAATCCTCGCGCAGCGGCATGGGCAATAGCCGCTCTCCCACCCGCTTGGAGAGCGTAGTGAAAAAGCCGGTATTGGTCAGGATGCCAGACTCGGTATACAGCGGAATCTGCCGGGTTTGGGTCAGTAAATCCAGCAAGGCGCTACGCAGGGCCTGGCGGTAGTCGGCGTGGTGCTCCAGCAGCCAGCTGAGCGCACGCATGTTCATCACTGCCTGTTCATATTGGTCGGCATGGCTTGGGCGCAAATGACGCACCAGCTCGGCCAGGGCTGCGCCCGGGGTGATGTTTCCCTGCTGCAGATCGAAAAACAAGGTGTCTAGCGTGGAATGTGGCAAGGTGAACAGCGCTCCGTGGTTGGTGCCAGCCAGCAGGGGGTCGTGCAGCATCAGCCCTTATGCAGGCAGCTGCCCGCCTCATGTGTTGTCGTGCAGGGCGCGCTTATGGGCAGTTGCCTGCTGGCTTGGTCTGGCAGATGGAGTTAAGAGATAAAAGCAATATCAGACAATTCTTATTCTTGTTCAGTTCAATTCCTGAGCTACTAATCCGGATTGAGAATGGAATTTCTTTGTTCAGGGTGCTGCAGCAAGACTTTGCTGAATAATGGCCTGAACTGCCTTGTGCTGCAATTTACGGCGGTTGGTAATGACGTAATAGTGTTCCTCCACCCCGCTGACCTGGCCCAGCAAACCCAGTTTGCCATTCCCGGTAATGTCATCTGCAGAAAATGCCGGTGCGGGAAACAGGCCGGCACCTTCCTCGCCAAAGGTTTGCAACAGCGCGCCATCCTTGAATTCCCCGACGACTTCCGGCCGTATGCCCAGTTCGTTCAGCCAATGTTCCAGTTGCGCCCGCAGCACATTGTCCCGGCTGGGGAGCAACAAGGGCGCACGATGCAGGCTGTGAGGAAAATCCGCCTGATAACGGGCTGCCAGTGCTGGTGTGGCGTAGATCATTACCGGGCAGCGCGCCAGCAAATGCGATTGCATGGCTTGTTGTCCGGCGGCCGGGGCCGGGCGGTCGGCCAGTACCAGATCCAGGCTGTGGCTGGCCAGTTCGTTCAGTAACTGGTCGAAAGCTCCTTCAGTGCAGTGCAGTCGCAGTCGTTGCGGCAAGGCCAGTGCCGGTTTGAGCAGACGGTAGGCAATGCTTTTGGGGAGTACATCGCTGACGCCGCTGCTCAGGCGCAGGGTGTTGTCCAGTTGTTCGTCGGCCAGCAGCTCCTGCAATTCCTCGCCCAGCTGAAAAATCCGGTCGGCATAGGTCTGTGCCATGCGTCCGGCCTCGGTCAGCACCAGGCCACGGCCTTGCTGCTTGAACAGGGCGCGGCCGATCTGCTGCTCCAGCCGTGAAATCTGACCGCTTACTGTCTGGGCGCTCATGCCCAGCTGTTGGGCGGCGGCAGTCACGCTGCCGGCGCGCGCCACAGCCCAGAAGTAATGCAAATGCTTGTAGTTGAGATGGCTGAGCATGATGATTCGAAAAAATCGTAAGGATTTTACTATTTTATTTGATTTTTTCGTGGTTCAGAAACATCTATCATGCAGCATCTGAATGTCGTGGCTACGTAAGGGATACGGGCCATCAACCAACCACCACCGAGGGGATAGATCATGAAACGCGTGATTCTGCTGATCGCCACCAATATTGCGGTGATGCTGGTGCTGAGCATCGCCGCCCAGTTACTGGGCATCAACCGCTTCATCACCGCTGGCGGCCTGAATATGGGCAGCCTGCTGGCCTTTGCCGCCCTGATGGGCTTTGGCGGTGCCTTCATTTCGCTGTGGATGTCCAAGACCATGGCCAAGTGGAGCACCGGTGCACGGGTGATTGAGCAACCTGCCAACGAAACCGAGCGCTGGCTGCTGTTTACCGTGCGCAAGCTGGCCGACCGTGCCGGTTTGCCCATGCCGGAAGTTGCTGTGTACGACGGCGAGCCGAATGCCTTTGCCACCGGTGCCAGCAAGTCCAATTCACTGGTAGCGGTATCCACCGGCTTGCTGGCCTCCATGACCGAGCAGGAAGTGGAAGCGGTATTGGCCCATGAAATTGCCCACATCCAGAATGGCGACATGGTGACGCTGACCCTGATCCAGGGCGTGGTGAATACTTTTGTCTTCTTCCTGGCCCGTGTGGTGGGCTATGTAGTGGACAACTTCCTGCGCCGTAATGATGAAGAATCGTCCAGTGGCACCGGTATCGGCTATTTCATTACCGTGATTGTGTGTGAAATCGTGTTTGGCATTCTGGCGTCTTTCATCGTGATGTACTTCTCGCGTCAGCGTGAATACCGTGCCGATGCCGGCGCAGCCAAGCTGCTGGGCAGCCCGCAGCCCATGATTGCCGCGCTGCACCGCCTGGGTGGCGTGCACGCTGGGGAATTGCCGCAGAACATGGCCGCGTCCGGTATTTCCGGTGGGGCCGGCCTGATGGGGCTGATGTCCAGCCACCCGTCGCTGGAGTCGCGTATTGCCGCCTTGCAGGCTGCGCGCTGATTCACCCGGACGGTTGCGGGAGTGAACGATGAGCAGGCCTGTCCTGCTCATCTGCGTTTTATCCGGTCGCATGCCGTCATGGCAGTGCACCATGGGGAAAGATGAAGACGATGGAATGGCTGAATCTGCTGTTTGCCGGTACGCCCTTGTGGATGTGGCTGATGTTCATGGGCATTGTGATGGCCTTGCTGGTGTTTGACCTGGGGGTGCTCAACAAAGACGACCACGAAATCGGGGTGCGTGAAAGCCTGAAACTGTCGGCCTTTTACATTGCCATGGGTCTGGTGTTTGGCGGCTGGGTGTGGTGGTATCGCGGCGGGGATGCCGGCATGCAGTACCTCACCGGCTATCTGGTGGAAAAATCGCTGTCGATGGACAACATCTTTGTGATGTCGCTGATTTTCAGCGGCATGGCAGTGCCGCGCCTGTACCAGCACCGGGTGTTGTTCTGGGGGATTCTCGGCGTCATCGTGCTGCGGGCCGCCATGATAGGCCTGGGGGCAGTGCTGGTAGCCGAATTCAAGTGGGTACTGGTGCTGTTCGGCCTGTTCCTGTTGCTGACCGGGGTCAAGATGCTGTTCAGCCAGGAAGAAAGCCACCCGTCGCTGGATGACAACAAGCTGTACCAATGGCTGCGCCGTCATCTGCGCCTGACGCCCACTTTGCATGGCCATCATTTTGTGGTGCGGGGCGAACAGCATGGGCTGAGTCGCGGCTGGTGGGCCACCCCCTTGCTGCTGACGCTATTGCTGGTGGAAAGCGCTGACCTGGTGTTTGCGGTGGACAGCATCCCGGCCATCTTTGCCATTACCCAGGACCCCTTCCTGGTGTATACCTCCAATATTTTTGCCATCCTGGGCCTGCGGGCGCTGTATTTTGCCCTGTCGGCCATGGTGCACCGCTTTGAATATCTCAAGTATTCACTGGCCATCGTCCTGGTGTTCATTGGCGTAAAAGTGGGGCTGGTCTACCTGAACGACATTCAGCTGGTGAACTTCCACATCCCCACCGGCATATCGCTGGTGGTGACGCTGGGGCTGCTGGCCGGTGGCGTGCTGTATTCGCTGTACAAGACGCGCAACGCCCCGGGTGACAGCCTGTCATAAAGACGTTCTGAGCGCGCCAACCGTGTTTGGTCATGAGCCAGGCCTGGTCTGCCAGCAGCAGCCCGGCTTTTTTCTTGTCGCCAGTCGGCTTTGCCTTTAGCATGGTTATTCTTTGGGAGATGGCATTCCTCCCGCCTGTTTGCGGCTTCCAGTCCGGAGGTGGCAGCAGCGAACCGCCCATCCGGGCTGATGATGCCTGCAGGTATCCCTGGCTGGGAGCTGCAGGTGCGTCAGTAATTTCCGGCTGGGGAGGTGATTGAGTTTTGTCATTCAGAAGAATCTTATGTCTGCCATTTCCCGTTCCGAAACACTTGCCATGCTGCCGCGCATGAGCAAGTTACTATTGCTCTCCTGCCTGGTTGCCTTGCTGGCCGGGTCCGCTTCTGCCTTCTTTTTGCACAGCCTGGTGTGGGCAACGGCAATGCGCCTCAGCCAGCCCTACTTGTTGTTTCTGCTGCCGCTGGCCGGTTTTGCCGTTGGCTGGGTATACCTGCGTTATGGCCGCCAAGTGGAGGCCGGTAACAACTTGCTGATAGACGAAATCCACGACCCCACCCGCATCGTGCCCTTGCGCATGGTGCCGCTGGTGTTGTGGGGCACCGTGATGTCCCACCTGTTTGGCGCATCGGTCGGACGTGAAGGTACTGCCGTGCAAATGGGCGGCGCACTGGCCGATCAGGTCACCCGCGTGCTGGGCTTGGGTAATGCGGACCGGCGCATCCTGCTGATCTGCGGCATTGCCGCCGGTTTTGCCTCGGTGTTTGGCACCCCGCTGGCCGGTGCGGTGTTTGCGCTGGAAGTACTGGCCATCGGCCGCATGCGTTATGACGCGCTGTTTCCTTGTCTGCTGGCGGCCATTGTGGCCGATCAGGTGGGTCTGGGCTGGGGCGTGCAGCATACCCATTACGCCATCAGCCAGTTTCCCGTGCTCAGTGCCTGGACCTTGCTGGCCACGCTGGTGGCCGGGGCGCTGTTCGGCCTGGTGGGCAAGTTGTTTGCCAACAGCACCCATGCCTTGTCGGCGCAGATCAAGCGCCATGTGCCCTATGCGCCGCTGCGGCCCTTGCTGGGTGGTGTGTTGCTGGTGGCCATCGTCTGGCCCACGGGGGCCGAGCGCTTTATCGGGCTGGGTATCCCCACCATTGTGGGCGCATTCACGCAGCCACTACCTGCTTATGACTTTGCCGCCAAACTGGGCCTCACCGTGCTGTCACTGGCCAGCGGTTTCAAGGGGGGCGAAGTCACGCCGCTGTTTTTTATCGGGGCCACGCTGGGGAATGCCTTGTCCCCCTTGTTGCACCTGCCGTTTTCCTTGCTGGCCGGACTGGGCTTTGTCGCAGTGTTTGCCGGTGCGGCCAATACGCCGCTGGCTTCCACCATCATGGCGATGGAGCTGTTTGGCAGTGAGGTGGGCATCTACGCTGCACTGGCCTGCGTGGCCAGTTACATGTTCTCCGGCCATACCGGCATTTATCGTTCGCAACGCATCGCCCATGGCAAGCACCGCCCGTTTCCGCGCGGGCTGAAACTGAGTGAACTGGCGGCATGGCGGCGTCGGCAAGAGTAAGCGCCGCTGACAAAAAACCTGCGCTTGCATTGTGCCTTCCGGCCGTATCCTTGTACTGTCGGTCTCGACGCGTCTTGCCCCAGGGACGCTACGCTTTTTTGTTAGCCGCTCTGAGTCTGGCAGGGTGGTTTGTCCTGTTTTTCACGCCAGTCTGGCTGTCCGATTGGGTAGAAAATTTCACTGGTGAAATTAAATATTCATCCATGAAATTGCTTTGACCTGCGGACAGCCGGCTGGTCTGATAGTGCCAATACTCTAGTCGAGGAGTTTGGCCCCATGCAGTGCTATCAGAATTTCATCAATAACGGCTTTGTCGCTTCCGAGGGCGATGCCGTGTTCACCGTGCTGGACCCTGCCACCGGCCAGCCCTACGCACAGGTGCCTGCCGCTACCACTGCCGAGGCCTTGCGTGCCGTCGAGGCCGCTACCACTGCACAAAAGCCCTGGGCGGCACTGCCCGCCTGCGAGCGTGGCCGGTATCTGCACCAGCTGGCTGCTGCCTTGCAGGCCAGAGCCGGTCAGATCGGTGCCGTTCTGGCGCGCGAATCTGGCAAAAGCCTGAGTGATGCCACCAGTGAGGCAATCTATGCCGCAGAAATCACGCGCTACCATGCCGAATGGGCCAGGCGTATCGAAGGGGAGGTCATTCCCAGTGACAACCCGCAGGAAAACCTGCTGCTGATGCGTGAGGCCATCGGCGTAGTGGCCTGCCTCATTCCGTTCAACTTTCCTGTCTACACCTTGCTGCGCAAGATTGCCCCGGCATTGATCACCGGCAATACCGTGGTGGTGCGCCCCAGCAATAACACCCCTTGCTCAGCTTTTGAAATCGCTCAGGCTGTACTGGATGCCGGTTTGCCCGCCGGGGTGGTGAATATCCTGACCATGAGCCATGTGGTGGCCGAAACCGTGTGCACCCATCCCCGTGTGGGCATGATCACCCTCACCGGCAGCGTGGGCGCAGGGCGCAAGGTGCTGGAGTACTCGCGGGTGAATATCGCCAAGTCATCGCTGGAGCTGGGCGGGAAAACCCCGGCCATCATCGAGGCCGATGCCAACCTGGTACAGGCTGCCAACGATATCGTGGCGTCAGCCCTCAGCCATTGCGGGCAGTTGTGTACCTCGGTGGAGCGGGTGTATGTGCAGGAAAGCGTGTACGAAGACTTTGTCCGCTTGCTCAAGGAGCGCTTTGCCGCCCGCCAGTACGGCAACCGTGCCAGTCATCCCAACTACATGGGGCCGCTGGTCAATGCCACTACCCGCTTGAATATCCACCAGATGGTGGCGCGTGCAGTGGACGATGGTGCGGTACTGGAAACCGGTGGTTTCATTCCTGAAGGCCCTGGTTATTTTTATCCCCCCACCTTGCTGACCGCTTGCCGCCAGGACATGGAAATCGTGCAGGAAGAAATTTTTGGCCCGGTGCTGTGCGTGCTGCAATACCGCACAGTGGACGAAGCGCTGCAGATGGCCAACGATCACCAGTTTGGCCTGGCCTCGGTGCTGTACAGCGAAAACTATCGGACGGCCATGCGCTTTGCCAATCATATCGAAGCTGGTGAACTGTATGTCAACCGCACCCCGGCCGACCCCTATCAGGGCTATCACTCCGGCTGGAAACGCTCGGGCCTGGGGGGAGACGATGGCAAGCACGGCATGCTGGAGTTCACACAAACCCGCCTGGTGGTATTGAAATACTGAGCAGTGCGGTTGCCTGACCCGGATTAAGACCCGCTGACAAAACCCCCGTGCCTGCCTTACCCCTCCTTGCCGTACTTCTTGTACTGTCTGCGTCGGCGCGCCTTGGCTCGGGGTTCTCTACCAGGTTTTGTTAGCGACGCTAAACAACAAGTCTGCACACGACAGGATGGCCAGCGATAAGGCCGCATTCAAGCCCTGCGGTGCAGCAGGAGACACCATCAAGATGAATCATGCTGACTCGATGGCGGCAGCATTGCCGCTGCCTGCCCACAAGCGTTTGCGCTATTTCCAGTTTGGCCTGTTATTGCTGGCGGCGGGTGCGATCTATCCCTTGCTGTATTTGCGGCAGAATTTTGAAACCACCATTTTGCAAAGCTTCCATATCACCAGCGGCGATCTGGGGGTGTTTTATTCCATGCTGGGCGTGGTGTATGCCGTCAGCTATTTGCCCAGTGGCTGGCTGGCCGACCGCTTTCCCCCGCGCTTGCTGATTGCCTTTTCCTTGTCGGTAGTGGGCGGGCTGGGGTTGTGGTTTGCCACTTTCCCGGCATACCAGGCACTGGAAATCATCTTCATCGGCTGGGGACTGGCCGCCGGACTAACCTTCTGGGCGGCCTTGCTCAAAGGGGTGAAGATGCTGGCCAGTGCCAACGAGCAAGGCCGCTTCTTCGGCATTCTGGATGGTGGACGCGGTCTGGTGGAGGCCATTCTGGCATCCATTGCACTGGCCATTTTTGCCTTTCATGTGGAGCGGGGCGAGGATAGCCGGCTGGCCTTGCAGCAGGTGATTTACCTGTATTCCTTTACCTGTCTGGCTATTGCCGTACTGATTCTGCTGTTTCTGGACAAGGGCGTGGCAGAGCGTGATAACGGGGCTGAGCGCCAAAGCAGTGTATTCACTGATTTGCGGCTATTGCTGGCCATACCGCAAGTCTGGCTGCTGGCGCTGATCATCTTTTGCGGTTACCAGCTGTACTGGGCAACGTATTCCTTTTCAGCCTATTTGCAGCAGGGCTATGGCATGAGTGCCGTGGCTGCCGGTTTCATCACCGTCACCAAATTGTGGATGCGCCCGATTGGCGGTGTGGGTGGTGGTTTTCTGGGTGACCGTTTTTCCAAGGAAGGGGTATTGGGCCTGACCATGTTGCTTGCCTCGCTCAGCCTGTTCGGCCTGATCTTTTTCCCCGCCAGCGCAGGTATTTATTTCTTGCTGGCGCTGGTGTTGCTGCTAGGGGTGCTCACCTACGCCATTCGCGGTTTGTACTGGTCCTTGCTGGATGCCTGCCGGGTGCCGCTTTCCGTTACCGGCCTCGCCATTGGTCTGATTTCGGTCATCGGCTATTTGCCGGACATTTTCCTGCCCATGATCAACGCGGCATTTGCCACGCATTATCCCGGTATCGATAGCTACCGATTCTATTTTGCATATATCGCCTGCTGCGGCCTGATGGGCACTGTTGCAGTGTTTACCTTCAACTATCTGAATAAACAACGGGAGTCTGCGTGATGAAAATCGTCTCCATGGAAACGCATGTTGTCGCGGTGCCGCCGCCTCATGTTGGTGGCATGTACTGGATTTTTGTCACCCTGAAAACCGACTGCGGTATTCAGGGCGTGGGGGAGGTGTATGCGGCGACTTTTCATCCACGGGTGATGGTGCCGGCCATTCAGGATGTGTTCGAACGCTATTTGCTGGACCACGAGCCGCACCAGGTGGAGCGCTTTTACCGTGAGTGCTATTCCAGCGGTTTCACCCAACGGCCTGATCTTTCCATGATGGGCATTGTCAGTGGTCTGGAAATGGCCTGCTGGGACATCATCGGCAAGGCGGCCAATCAGCCGGTTTACCAGTTGATTGGCGGCAAGGTGAATGAGCGCCTGCGCTCCTATACCTATCTCTACCCCCAAAATGCCCAGGGACAGTACGACTATGATGATCCGGATCTGGCCGCTGAATGTGCCGCACAGTACATGCAGCAAGGTTTTACCGCGCTGAAGTTTGACCCGGCCGGGCCTTATACCGCGTATTCCGGCCACCACCTGTCACTGGAGGTGATGGATCAATGCGAAACCTTCTGCCGCAAGATTCGCGAGGCGGTGGGTAGCCAGTGTGATTTGTTATTCGGCACTCATGGCCAGATGACGCCTGCGTCTGCCATCCGTCTGGCAAAAAGGCTGGAAAAATACGACCCGCTCTGGTTTGAGGAACCGGTGCCGCCCGGCCAGGCCGATGCCATGGCGCAAGTGGCACGTGCCACCAGCATTCCTATTGCCACGGGTGAGCGGCTGACCACCAAGTATGAATTCCACGAACTGCTGCAAAAAGGAGCCGCCGCCATTTTGCAGATGAATCTGGGCCGGGTGGGCGGCATTCTGGAAGCCAAGAAAATTGCCGGTATGGCCGAGTGCCATTACGTCCAGATTGCCCCGCATCTGTACAACGGGCCTGTTGGTGCGGCGGCCAGCATACAGCTGGCGGCAGCCACGCCCAACTTCCTGATTCAGGAAAGCATCATGACCTGGGGCGGCTTCCATTCCCAGGTGCTCAAGCAGCCTATCCGCTGGGAGGAGGGCTTCATCATTCCGCCCACCGCGCCGGGACTGGGGGTGGAGTTGAACATGGAGGTGGTCAACGCGCATTCGCCTTATGCAGGCGAACGTCTGCACCTGTTGATGGACCCCAAGCCGTTTGATGTGCGGACGCAGTCATCCGATGCCTGGAAGAACCGCTGGAATAATGACGAGGCCCTATGAACCAGTATGATTTCATCATTATCGGGGCGGGCTCTGCCGGCTGCATCCTGGCCAGCCGCCTGAGTGAGTCCGGCCAGTACCGGGTGCTGTTGCTGGAGGCGGGCGGCAAGGACGATTCCTTCTGGTTCCGCCTGCCGGTGGGGTATGTGAAGAACTATTACAACCCGCAAACCAACTGGATGTATTACACCCAGCCGGAGGCCAATCTGGCCGGGCGCAAGCTGTATGCGCCGCGCGGTAAGGTACTGGGTGGCTCCGGTGCCATCAATGCCATGATTTACGTGCGCGGCCAGCCGGCAGATTTTAATGACTGGGAAGCCGCGGGCAATCCGGGCTGGGGCTATCGCGATGTGTTGCCCTACTTCAAGAAGCTGGAAAACCATGCGGGGGGAGCCAATCCCTGGCGGGGTGACAAGGGATTGATCGGCATTACGCCAATGCGGGATCAGGCTCACCCCATTTGCCAGAATTTTCTGGAGGCCTGCCAGCAGCTTGGTTTGCCGCTGAACGAGGATTTCAATGCCGCCAGCTTTGAAGGGGCGGGCATTTATGAAGCCAATATCCGGCATGGCGAACGTTCATCCAGTGGTACTGCCTATTTGCACCCGGCCATGGAACGCGCCAATCTGACCGTGGAAACCCATTGTCAGGCACAAGCCATCCTGTTTGACGAGGCAGGGCGGGCCAATGGGGTTGAAGTCAGGCAGAACGGCGTGGCACGCCGGTTTTCGGCCAGCAAGGAAGTCATTGTGGCCGCCGGGGCGGTGGATTCCCCCAAGCTGTTGCAATTGTCCGGCATAGGCGACGCCGCCTTGCTGCAAGAGCTGGGCATTCCCTTGCGTCAGCACTTGCCGGCGGTGGGGCAGAATCTGCAAGACCATCTGTGTGTGTCGTTTTACTACCGCGCCAATTGCAAGACGCTGAACGATGAGCTGGGCAGCCTGTGGGGGCAGGGCATGGCGGCGCTGCGCTATGCCTTCACCCGCAAGGGGCCGCTCGCGCTGAGCGTGAATCAGGCTGGCGGCTTCTTTCGGGGCAGTCGTGAAGAACAACAGGCCAACTTGCAGCTGTATTTCAACCCGCTGTCCTACAGCATTCCCAAGGATGCCAAGGCGGCACTCAAGCCAGAACCTTATTCCGGCTTTCTGGTGTGCTTCAATCCCTGCCGTCCCAGCAGTCGTGGCACAGTGAGCATCAGCAGCAAAGACCCGGCTGTGCCGGCCAGCATACGGCCTAACTACCTGTCCACCGACAAGGACAGACGCGAGGCGGTGCAGGGCAGTCGCTTCATCCGGCGTCTGATGCAGGCCGAGGCCTTGCGCCGGATTACGGTGGAGGAGGTTACTCCAGCTGGCCGGGTGGATGACGATGACAGCATGTTGCGTTTCTTCCGCGAGGAGTCCGGCTCCATTTATCATCTGTGCGGCAGTTGCGCCATGGGGCCGGACCCGGCCACTGCGGTGGTTTCCCACCGCTTGCAAGTGCATGGTGTGGCTGGCCTGCGGGTGGTGGATGCTTCGGTCTTTCCCAACATCACCTCGGGCAATACCAATGCGCCGGTGATGATGGTGGCGGAGAAGGCGGCGGACATGATTCTGCAAGACTGGCGCTGACCGCAGCTAACAGCTGCGCACACACAGCCTGTTGCAGTGTGTACAGCTTGTGCTGTCTGCGACGGCGCTGGGTGGTTTTGTCAGCCACAGCAAGGCCCTGGCTGG
This sequence comes from Aquitalea sp. LB_tupeE, assembly GCF_013391415.1. Taxonomy (GTDB): domain Bacteria; phylum Pseudomonadota; class Gammaproteobacteria; order Burkholderiales; family Chromobacteriaceae; genus Aquitalea. Next base: position 102,686 of record NZ_JACAXB010000002.1, on the reverse strand, counting down.
CCATGCTTAACACTCCCGCCCGGGTTGGCTCGCTGCTGCGGGCCACTCGGGCTTTGTCACAGGACTCGTATCTTGTCTGAACGACCAACCACGCCTGCTGTTGACAGCGCCATCGCCATTTTGCAGTTGCTGGTGAATGCCTCCTACCCGCTGACTCAGGCCGAAATCAGCAGCCAGACCGGCATTCCGGCGGCCAGCTGTTATCGCATTCTGGGCAGCCTGTTGCAGGCTCAGCTGATTGTGATGGACCCGGGGCGCAAGAAGGCTTACGGCATCGGCTCGAAGATCTTCCAGATGGCCTCTACCATTTATGGTCGGCAAAGCATCATTCCGTATTTCCATCCGATTGCGGAAATTCTCAAGAATGAAGTTCACAAAACCGTGTTGCTCAGCATTCCGGTGGGCAATACCGTGGTGGTGGTGGCCAGGCTGGAGGCTACACTCAGCAACCATTTTCATTCTTATATCGGCCAGACGCTGCCCTTGCACCGGGCGGCGGCGGGCAAGGCCATTTTGAGCCTGCGCAGCAAGGAATACCTGCAGCATTATCTGGCGGGCGAGCATCTGGCCGCGACACCGGAGCTGGACAGCCAGCTGGAGCGGGCACGGCGTCTGGGCTATGCCCTCACCCATGGCGAGATCGAAAAAGGGGTCAGCTGTCTGGCCGCGCCGGTGGTGAACCTGAGCCATGAGCCGATTGCCGCCATCAGCATCTGTGTGGGCAGCGAAGAATTGAGCGAACAGGCCAGTCGCAGTTATTCCAGCCCGCTGATACAGGCAGCCAGGCAACTGGCGGCGCGCATAGGCTGAAGCCTGGCTGTCAGGCCGAGGTGAAATAGCCCTCCGGCCCATCGGCCAGGGTGCTGGAGATGATGCGCAGCCCCTGTTCCATCTGCAAGGGGTCGACCGTGCCACTCAGGCAGATGCGCACCGCATGCGGCGGAGCGGTGCGGCCCACGGTAAAGGCATCGCCCAGCTTGATGGCCACCTTGCGTCGCCGCAGCATGGTGCCGAATTCGGTGCCGCGCCACGGTGCCGGCAGATACAGCCACACATGCGGGCTGCCCGGATGGCTGAGCATGGGGTAGCCCTGCAACAGCGGCTCGGCCAGCTGACGGCGATGGGCGATATCCAGCCGCTGGGCGTGCAGCAATTGCTGCAATACCCCGTTTTCCATCCAGCGACAGGCAATTTCCACGGTCAACGGTGTTGCCATCCAGCAATTGGCACGAATGATGGCAGCCAGCTTGCCCGACCATGCGCGTGGTGCCTGCACCATGCCAACCCGCAGGCCGGGGGAGACCGACTTGGACAGGCTGCAGACAAAAAACACCTGTTCGGGCAGCAAGGCTGCCAGGGCGGGAGGCGGCTCCGCCAGGATGGCTGCCGGTGTCGCGTCTTCGATGATGTGCAAATGCTGGCGGCGTGCAATCTCGACAATCTGCTGCCGTCTGCTTTCGCTCATGGTGGCGGTAGTGGGGTTGTGCAGGGTGGGCACGCAGAACAACAGCCGTGCATTGAAGGCACGACACATCTGTTCCAGTGACTCGGGTACCAGGCCTTCGTCATCCACGTCCACGCAAATCAGTTGCAGCCGCATTTGCTGTGCCAGTGCCACGATGCCCGGGTAGCTCAGTGCTTCGCATAACACGGCATCACCCGGCATGGTGAGAATCCGGAACAGGCAAGCCAGGGCGTGCTGCGCACCATTGGTGATGGCGACCCGGTCCGCCTCGCCAGAGAGGCCGAAACGGCGCAGCCAGCCGGCAATGGCAAGCCGCTGCCAGGGGTGGCCGCATTCCGGCTGGTAGTCCAGCACCCGTCGTTGGGCCGCCTGATCCTGGCTGATTTCCAGCAGGGTTTGGGCCAGGGCCTGGTCTTGTCCTACCGGCACAATCACGTTTTGCCCCAGGTCTATCAGTGTGCTGTCTGGCTCTTGGGCCAGGGCCTGGGGCAGTTCATTGCTGACCTGGCGTGCCAGCACATAGGTACCGTCGCCAATACGCGACATCACCCGTCCCTGTTCTTCCAGCCTGGCATAAGCCCGGCTGATGGTCCCCACGGTCACGCGCAAGGCACTGGCCAGCGTGCGGTGTGCCGGCAGCTTTTCCCCCACCACCACCTGGCCGCCATCCATCACCGCGCCGATGGCATCTGCTATCGCCTGATAGCGAGGCTGCGCGCAGGTTTCCAGGTCAGGAAGCCAGCTTTTGATGCGCAGTACCAGGTCCATGATTTCCTCGTGATGGCGCGATGCGCCGTGATGGGCGAGTGGCCATGGTAACAGCGGCTGCCGCTGCATTGTATGCAGTCATTTACTCGAATTGACTGCATTGTGGTGTGGCAATTAGAGCGATTACTCTGCGGCAAGCCAAGGCAATGTCTCCCCTGACAGCCGCAGGGTACGCGGCCTTGCCTGCCTGCTTCCTAACCCTGTAATTCCCACTCCCTGAGGAGAGTCAGCATCATGCACATCGGAGAATCCTTTGTCGGCAGCGGTCCCAATGCAGCACACATCAATGTCCTGATCGGCCCGCGCAACGGACCGGTCGGTTTGTCTCTGGCCAATAGCCTGGCTGCACCACGGCTGGGTTACATCCCCTTCATGACCTGCCTGCAACCCAATGTGCCGGTGAAGCCCGCCACCCTGTTTGTGGCCAAGGCCGATCTGCGCGGCGAAACGCACGAAACCATGACCTGGGGCCCCGCCCAGGCCGGTGTGGCCAAAGGGGTGCAGGAATGCCTGCTGGATGGAACCTTGCCGCCGGAAGCGGAAAACGACTGGGCCGTAGTGGCGGCGGTGTGGGTGAGCTGGGGAGCGGACAATGCCCGTCAGGTTTTTGCCAACAATCTGCAAGCCACGCGTGAAGCCATTCAGCGTGCCATGGCTAATCTGCCCACCTTGCAGCAAGTGACGCAGGCCTGCGCCCAGCCGTCCAATCCCTTCTTCGACAGTGCAGCCTGAGGTGGCCGGAATGGAATACGTCAATCTGGGCCGTAGCGGCCTCAAGGTATCGCGGCTGTGCATGGGCACCATGTCGTTTGGCAGTTCGCAATGGCGGCCCTGGGTGCTGGATGAGGCCGACAGCCGTCCCATCCTGCAGCGGGCGCTGGCACTGGGCATCAACTTTTTTGACATGGCGGACTTCTACTCGCTGGGTGTGGGCGAGGAAGTGGTGGGCCGCACCCTGCTGCAACAGACCCGGCGCGAGCAACTGGTGCTGGCCAGCAAGGCCTTTTACGCCATGGGCAACGGGCCCAACGATGGCGGCCTGTCACGCAAGCACCTGATGGATGCCATTGACGGCTCGCTGCGGCGCATCGGCACCGACTATCTGGACTTGTACATCGTGCATGGTTTCGACCCGGACACCCCGATCGAAGAAACCATGGAGGCCTTGCACGACATCGTCAAAAGCGGCAAGGCGCGCTACATCGGTGCTTCCACCATGTATGCCTGGCAGTTTGCCCGCATGCAGCATGTGGCAGAACGCCATGGCTGGACCCGCTTCGTATCCATGCAATGCCAGCTTAATGCCGCCTACCGCGAAGAAGAGCGCGAAATGATTCCATTCTGTCAGGACCAGGGCATTGCGGTGACGCCATTCAGCCCGCTGGCCCGCGGCCTGTTGTCCGGTGCGGCCGATTCGCTGCGCAACCAGACCGACAATTTTACCCAGGAATTCTACGGCGACGAAGTGTCCTGGCAAATCGGCAAGGCGGTGGAACGGGTGGCGGCGGTGCGTGGCGTGGCTCCGGCCCAGGTGGCGCAGGCCTGGGTGCTGCGTCGGCCGGGTGTCACCTCCATGCTGGTGGGCGCGGATGCCGTCTCCCAGCTGGAGCTGGCAGTTGCCGCGCTGGATTTGCAGCTGAGCGATGCCGAATGTTTTGAAATCGACCGCCATTACACCCCGTGTGATGTGATCAACGACCACCACAATGCGCAGCGCATTCCGCGCACGCCCCGCTAAGGACGACCCATGCTTGCATTGAACAATCCGGCATTGCTGCGCCAGCAGGCGCTGATTGACGGCCAATGGCAGGACGCCGACAAGGGCCAGCGCCTGGCTGTCCATAATCCCGCCAATGGCAACCTGATTGCACACGTCCCGGCCATGGGCGCGGCGGAAACCCGGCGTGCCATTGCAGCGGCAGCCCAGGCCCAGGCGCAGTGGCAGTTGCAGACCGGCAAGGCCAGGTCGGTGCTGCTGCGCCGCTGGTATGAACTGATCATGGCCAATCAGGAAGATCTGGCCGTCATTCTCACCAGCGAACAAGGCAAGCCACTGGCCGAGGCGCGCGGTGAAATTGCCTACGCCACCAGCTTTGTCGACTGGTTTGCCGACGAAGCCAAGCGTGGCTATGGCGATGTGGCCCCCACACCGCAGGCCGACAAGCGCATCGTGGTGATCAAGCAGCCAATCGGTGTGGCGGCGGCCATCACCCCGTGGAATTTCCCGGCGGCCATGATCACCCGCAAGGCGGCCCCGGCGTTTGCCGCCGGTTGTGCCATGGTGCTCAAACCGGCCAGCCAGACGCCGTTGAGCGCATTGGCGCTGGCCGAACTGGCCATGCAGGCCGGGCTGCCCGCCGGCTTGTTCAATGTGCTCACCGGTTCGGCGTCGCTGATCGGGGAAGAACTGACCGCCAGTGCCGTGGTGCGCAAACTCAGCTTTACCGGTTCCACCGAAGTCGGCCGCCGCCTGATGGCGCAGTCCGCACCCACCATCAAGAAGTTGTCGCTGGAGCTGGGCGGCAATGCCCCGTTCATCGTGTTTGACGATGCCGATCTGGATGCCGCAGTAGAAGGTGCCATGGTGTCCAAGTTCCGCAACGCCGGTCAGACCTGCGTCTGTGCCAACCGTATTTATGTACAGCGTGCGGTGTACGACAGCTTTGCCGCCAAGCTGGTAACAGCGGTGCAGGCCTTGAAGGTGGGCGATGGCATGGAGCCGGGCAGCACACAAGGGCCGTTGATTGACGACAAGGCCGTGGCCAAGGTGGAGGAGCATATCGCCGATGCCCTGGCCAAGGGCGGCCGCCTGCTGTGTGGTGGTGGGCGTCATGCGCTGGGTGGCAGTTTTTTTGAGCCGACGGTGATTGCCGATGCCCGTCCGGACATGCTGTTTGCCCGCGAAGAAACCTTCGGGCCGCTGGCTCCGCTGTTCTGTTTTGACGACGTAGAGGACGTGATCCGGGCGGCCAATGACAGCGAGTTCGGCCTGGCTTCCTACTTTTACAGCCGCGACCTGAGCCGGGTGTGGCATGTGGCAGAACAACTGGAATGCGGCATGGTGGGAATCAATACCGGGCTTATTTCCAACGAGGTCGGCCCCTTTGGCGGCATCAAGCAGTCCGGCCTGGGGCGTGAAGGCTCGCGCTACGGCATGGATGAATATCTGGAAAGCAAATACCTGTGCTTTGGCGGCCTGTGATGCCATTGCCACGATCTGCAAGCTTGCGCTCAGGAAGGGGGAATCTCATGAACCGCACCTGAAGCCCCGCTTAGTACCTTCATGCCAAAGAGAACAACAGGAGAGACAACATGCAAGGCAAACATTTGATTGGAGTCAGCCTGGCCATGCTATGGCTGGGTAGCAGCAACCTTAGCCAGGCGGGCAGCTGGTGTGCCGCTGGCAAACCGGTGAAGATGGCTGGCATCACCTGGGAGTCGGGGCAGTTTTATGCTGCCGTGATCGGCGAAATCATCCGCAGCGGCTATGGCTGCCAGGTAGAAACCGTTCCGGGCAGCACGGCGGCCACCGAGACCGCACTGGTCAATGGCGACTTGCAGCTGTGGACCGAGCAATGGAATCGCACCGACATCATCAAGAAGGGGGTCGAGTCCGGCAAGATCAAGCTGATTGGCGACTTGCTGCAAGGCGGCGCCTATGAAGGATTCTTCGTGCCGGATTATGTCATCAAGGGCGATGCCCGGCGTGGCATCAAACCCATGGCACCGGGCTTGCAGTCGGTGGCGGACTTGCCCCGCTACAAGGATTTGTTCCGCGACGAAGAAGAACCGGGCAAAGGCCGTTTTCTCAACTGCCCCAGCGGCTGGGATTGCGAACGCATCAATACCCAGAAGCTGAAGGCCTACAAGCTGGAGAGCAGCTATACCAATTTCCGCGCCGGTACCGGTTCGGCCATGGATGCAGCCATTTCCTCGGCCTACGCACGCGGCAAACCGGTGTTGTTCTACTACTGGGCACCGGCCACGCTGATGGGCCGTTACAAGTTCATCCAGCTCAAGGAGGCGGCTTACAACGCCAAATGCTGGCCCACCCTGCAGGCCAACAAGGGCGAGCCACCATGTCCTTCCGCCACCCCGGCAACCAGTTTGCAGGTGGGTATCGGCAGCCAGTTCATGGCAGCCGAACCGGCCATTGTCGCCTTCATCAACAAGGTGAAACTCAGCCCGGATCTGCTTAACCGCACCATTGCCAGAATGAGCGAGCAAAAGCAGAGCCCGGAAGCGACGGCGCGTGAATTCCTCAAACAGCAGCCCGCCATCTGGAAGTCCTGGGTGCCTGCCGACATCGCCCTCAAGGTACAGCAGGCAGTGAAGTGATAAGGCAACACCGGCTGACCGTAGCAAGTCAGCCGGTATTGGCCGGTCACGTGAGAAAAGGATAATTCCATGCCAGACATTTTTCTGCAGTTTTCCTTTGCCGACAGCATCAATCAGTTTGTCAGCTGGCTGGTGCGTGAGTACGGCGACCTGTTCCATCAACTGACAGCGGTATTGCTGAGCACGCTGCTGGTGCCGCTGGAGCGTGCCCTCCTGGCCTTGCCACCACTGCTGGTGCTGTTGATTGTGGCCGGGCTGTGTTACCACGGCACGCGCCGCAAGAGTGTGACGGCGCTGATGGTGGGCGGTTTGTACCTGATCGGCTGCCTGGGCTTGTGGGACAAGCTGATGCAAACCCTGGCGCTGATGGTGGTTGCCACCCTGCTGACCATGCTCATCGGCGTACCGCTGGGCATCATGATGTCGCGCAGTCAGCGTCTGCGCTGGCTGCTGGTGCCGGTACTGGACGTGATGCAGACCCTGCCTACCTTTGTCTACCTGATTCCGGTGCTGATGCTGTTTGGCCTGGGCAAGGTGCCGGCCATCTTTGCCACCATCATCTATGCCTTGCCGCCGCTGGTACGACTGACCGATCTGGGCATCCGCCAGGTGGATGGCGACTTGCTGGAAGCGGCCCGTTCCTTTGGCACCACCCGCTGGCAATTACTGTTTGGCGTACAACTGCCGCTGGCGCGCCCCAGCATCATGGCGGGCATCAACCAGTCCATCATGATGGCGCTGGCCATGGTGGTGATTGCGTCGATGATCGGTTCGCGCGGCTTGGGCGAGGATGTGCTGGCCGGTATCAACAATATGGATATGGGCAAGGGCATGCAGGCCGGGCTGGCCATTGTCATCCTGGCTATCGTCATCGACCGTATCAGCCAGGCCTACGGACAGGATGGCCGGCTGAAACGGACAGTGCGGCAGAAAAGAAAGGCAGGGGTGAGCGCATGAGCAAGATCGAGGTACGCCATGTGTACAAGGTGTTCGGCCGGGAGAGTCAGCCGGTGATGGCCCTGTTGCAGCAGCAGTGCAGCAAGGCCGAGGTGCTGGCCCGCACCGGGGTCAATGTCGGGCTGATTGATGTCAGTCTCAATATCGAGGCCGGCGAAATTTTCGTGATCATGGGCCTGTCCGGATCAGGCAAGTCCACCCTGGTCAGGCACTTCAACCGTCTGATCGAGCCGAGCAGCGGTCAGATTCTGGTGGATGGCGAAGACATCCTGCGCTATGACGAAGCACAGTTGCTGGCCTTGCGACGCAACAAGATCAGCATGGTGTTTCAGGGCTTTGGCCTGCTGCCACACCAGACTGTGCTGGAAAATGCCGCCTACGCATTGCTGACCAAGGGCGTGGCACGCAACGATGCGCTGGACCAAGCCAGGCAGTGGCTGGACAGGGTGGGCTTGGCTGCTTACGAGGACAAATATCCCGATGAACTGTCCGGCGGCATGCGCCAGCGGGTTGGTCTGGCCCGTGCTCTGGCGGCTGATACCGACATCATCCTGATGGATGAAGCATTCAGCGCGCTGGACCCGCTGATCCGTAGCGAAATGCAAGAGCAGCTACTGGCCTTGCAGTCTGGCTTGCACAAGACCATCGTGTTCATCACCCATGATCTGGACGAGGCATTGCGCATTGGCAACCGCATTGCCATCCTGCGTGATGGCCAGCTGGTGCAGCTTGGCACCCCAAGTGATATTCTCACCCGGCCTGCAGATGATTACGTGCAGCGTTTTGTCGAAAAACGGGCAGTACAGCCGCTAGCCGGTTGATTGCCTGTGGCAGCGTGGTACATGGCAGACCGCCCACCATACCGGTGGGCGGTTTTCTGTTTGCAGCCACCGGCGGGCGCCGGTGGTGACACAGCACTTTGGTAGTCGTTTTGCGGCCAGTCCGGACGGTGTTGTGGCAGGATAATGACAATGTTTTGAAGCGCAATGGCAAGGGGTGAGGCGCGCATGGAAGGCGAACTGGTGGTACAGCGTAGTTGGCGCAGCATGTTGCGGGCCGTGGCCAGCCTGTTGCTGGCTTATGCCTTGCTGGTGGTGGGCAATGCGCTGGGCAATACCGAAACCTCGCTCAGCCTGCTGGCCAACGGCGTGCCGGTGGCCGTGGCGGGCATGGTGCAGTCGGCCTACTATGCCGGGTTTTTCATCGGCGGCTTTTTTTGCAGCGGCATGATCCGCCAGTATGGCCATCACCGCGCCTTTGCCGCGCTTACCGCCATCATCTGTGTGCTGACCCTGTGTCAGGCCCTGTTTACTTCCCCCTGGCTGTGGCTGCTGGCCCGCCTGGGCAATGGCCTGGCCATGGTGGGCATCTATATGGTGGTGGAAAGCTGGCTCAACGGCTGTGTGAGCAATAGCCAGCGCGGCCAGCTGTTTTCGCTCTACCTGATCATCAGTTATCTGGGTGCCAGTGCCGGGCAATGGCTGCTCAAGCTGCCATTTTCCCAGCCCGGCTGGGCGTTCATCATCGTGGCCATGCTGTTTGCCCTGGCCATCATGCCGGTGACCCTGACCCAGCAACAGCCCCAGGTTTTGCCTGCGCCGTCATCCGGCAATGTGCTGGCGCGTGCCTTGCGCACCTTGCGTCTGCTGGGGCGGCGAGCGCCGCTCAGCCTGGTGGGCGCACTGCTGGCAGGCTGTTTCAACAGTGCTTTTTACACCATGTTGCCCGCCATGCTCAGTCAGCTGGGCAAGTCAGCGGCGGATATCGCCGGTTTCATGGGCATGGCCTTGCTGGCTGCACCCTTGCTGCAATGGCCAATGGGCAAATGGGCGGACAGTAGCGACCGTGCCCAGCTACTGGCCTACTCGGCACTGGTGGTGGCAGTGTTGTCGCTGTTGCTGATACTGCTGACCGGCTCGGGCTGGATGCTGCCGCTGGTGATGGTGTATGTGGCGATTGCCTTTACCTTTTACGGCACGCTTAGCGGCATTGCCAACGATGCCATGCCGCCGCGCCATCGGGTTGAAATCAGCGCGTCCTTGCTGATGGTGTATGCACTGGGCGGCACGCTGGGGCCTGTGCTGTGTTCTACCGTGATGGCTGCTGTCGGACCGTCTGGTTATTTCGTGGTGTCGCTGGGCCTGGCCGCCTTGCTGGGCGTGTACGCGCAGTGGACGGTCAAGCGCTGGCCCTTGCCCAGCCTGTTACCGCCGCGCTGAGCGACGTTTTGTCACCCGGCTGATTCATCATGCGGTTTTTCCTCTGGCGAAAGCATCATTCCATGACGGTAAAAATCTTCCGTGGCAGTGCCGTACTGGCGCTGCTGGGCTTGCTGGTGTCGTGGGCGGTGCATGCCGCCAATGCCGATGCCTTGTGGAATATCGTGCATCAGCAATGTGTGCCGCACTGGCAACAGACACAAGACCCGGCCCCTTGCGCCCAGCTGGAGATGGCGCAGGGTGAGGCGCAAGGACATGCCGTGCTCAAGGATATTCACGGTGTACTGCAATATCTGTTGATTCCCACCGCGCGGGTCAGCGGCATCGAAAGCCCCTTGCTGTTGCAAACTGACGCGCCGGATTACTGGGCCGCCGCCTGGCGGGCGCGGCAGTGGATGGAGCGGCTGCACGGCAGTGTGCTACCGCGTGAGGCGGTGGCCCTGACGGTAAACTCGCAATGGGGCCGCAGCCAGAACCAGCTGCACATTCATGTTTCCTGCGTCCGGCCGGAACTGCCCGCCCGCCTGCAACAGGCTGGCATCGGGCCGCACTGGCAGCCGCTGCCAGGTGGCATCAACGGCCATGCCTATCTGGCGCGGGCGGTGTCGGGGGGGGCGCTGGATGGCGTACAACCATTTCGCTTGCTGGCCGATGAAGTGGCAGGTGCCAGTACGCAGATGGCCAGCTACACCCTGGCAGTGATTGCCACCCGCCTGGATGACGGGCCGGGGTTCTGGTTACTGGCCAGCAAGGCGGATGTGCTGGCCGGCAACTTTGCCTCCTCCGAGGGCGATGTGCAGGACCATGACTGTCAGGTGTTGTCACCTCAGCCAGCTAGGCCATGATGCCGGGGGCCGGACAGCGCCCAGGCACACACGCCGGTCAGGCTGCATGCCGCCCCGGTCAGCACCACCCCCGTCCAGCCCCAGTGGCCATAGGCCCAGGCTGAAGCCAGCGAACCGGCGGCCCCGCCGATGAAATAGCTGGTCATATAGGCTGAGGTCAGCCGGTTACGGGCTTCCGGCCGGATGCGGTAAATCGCCCCCTGATTGCTGACATGGCAGCCCGCCACCCCCAGGTCCAGCAGCAAGATGCCCAGCAGCAAGGCGGTAATCGAGTGCGGTGCCAGCGCCAGCGGCAACCAGGCCAGCAACATCAGCCCCAGGCTGAGCCGGGAGGCCAGCGCCCCGTGGCCCTTGTCACTCAGCCGTCCCACGATATTGGCGGACAAGGCTCCGGCTGCACCGGCCAGGCCAAACAGGCCGATGGTGCTGTTGGAAAAACCGAATGGCGGTGCAGACAGCAAGAACGCGACGGAAGTCCACATCACGCTGAACGTGGCAAAGGACATGGCACCCAGCAGGCCGCGCAGGCGCAGGGTGGGTTCTTCCGCAAACAGGCGCAACACGGACTGCAGCAGCGCACCATAGCGCAAGCCCGGTGTGGCAGGCGTGTGCGGCAGCTGACGGGCCAGTACCAGCGTCATCAGCAGCATGCCGCCGGTGCCGCACCAGTACACGGTGTGCCAGCCGCCCAGGTCGGCCAGGCTGCCAGCCACAGTGCGGGCCAGCAAAATGCCGGTGAGCAGGCCGCTCATGATGGTGCCCACCACCCGGCCGCGCTCGGCTTCACTGGCCAGGCTGGCACCCAGTGGCAGCAGGATTTGCGCCACTACCGAGCACACACCGGCGATGGCGGTACCCAGCAATAACTGGCTGATGCTGGTGGCCGTAGCGCTGATCAACAGGCCGCCACTGGCCAGCGACATCATCAAGAGAATCAGCCGCCGTCGTTCCAGCATGTCGCCCAAGGGCACAATCAGCAGCAAGCCCAGGGCATAGCCTAGTTGCGCCGTGGTGATGATGCTGCCGGCACTAGCGGCGCGGATGCCCAGTTCGCGACTGATTTCCGGCAACAAGGGCTGGGCGTAATAATTACCGGCTACGGCCAGGCCGGTGGCGCCTGTCATCAGCCACATCAGCAGTGGACTGAGGCCGCCATGTGCATGGCCGGGGTGGGGTAGGGTGTGGGTGGTGGACATGTGTTGGCTTTCGGTTGTGGGCTGCACAAGGGTTGTTTGAGCCGCTAACAAAAAACCTGCTGCTGCGTTGCGCCTCCTTGCCGTACTTTTATGTACTGTCGGCGTCGGCCGGCCTTGCCCCAAGGACGCTAGGCTGGTTTGTTAGCTGCTCTTAATGCATGCGGTAGCAGTATCTACTGGCCTAAAGAATGACTCCAATGTATTGTTTTCATGTTTTTGATCGTGAAACGAGATGGATTGAATGAACTTGCGCCAGATTGATTACGTGCTGGCGGTGGCCGAAGAAGAAAGCTTCACCCGTGCGGCCGAGCGCTGTCATACCGTGCAGTCCGCCCTTAGCCATCAGATTGCCCGGCTGGAGCAAGAGTTTGCCGCCCGCTTGTTCGAACGGACTTCGCGGCAGGTCACGCTCACCCCCGCCGGGCAAACCTTCGTCAAGCATGCCCGTCAGGTGCGGGAAGCCGCGCAAAGGCTGGAGGATGAAATGGCGGCTGCTACCGGGGAAATCCGCGGTAGCTTGCGCATAGGCTGTATTTCCACGCTTGGCCGGCTGGATTTGCCGGCCCTGCTGGCGCAATACCATCGCCGTCATCCGCAGGTGGACATCAAACTGTCCATGGGCATGAGCGATGTGATGATGGACGAGCTGCGTGTGCAGCAGATCGACGTGGCCTTTCTTGGTGTGTGGCCGGGAGAGCCGGTGCTGGGGCTGGATGCCCGTTTGCTGTGGGAGGAGCCCTTGCTGGCCTTGCTGCGTCCGGACCACCCGCTGGCCGCCTTGCCGCAGCTGGATTTGCAACAGCTGGCGGGCTGCACGCTGGTGGACTGGCCTGCCGGCAGCGGGCCACGGCAACAAACCGACATGGCATTTGCGGCCCAGGGTATCAAGCGCAGGGTCTGTTTCGAGGTGAACCATGCCGACATGCTGGTCAGCCTGGTGCAAACCGCCGCTGCGGTGGGGATGGTCCCCGCCATGAGAGCCGACCAGCATGCCGGACTGGTGGCGCTGCCCGTACGGGATGGCCCGCGCCGCCGGGTATACCTGGCCAGTCACGAGAGCCCGACGCCGGCGACAGCCGCTTTCCTTAGCCTGCTAAACCATCATTTGCCACCTGACCCGGACGGCGCAAACACATGAGAAATGCAGCCCGCAGACGGAGGCCGGCATGAGCGGTAGCGTATTTGCCCTGCTGATGCTGGCTGCGGCGCTGCATGCCAGCTGGAATATCATGATCAAGGCGGCGGCCTCCGCCTGGTTCGGCACCGTGCTGGTGGCGGGGTGTGCCAGCCTTCTGGCCCTGTGTGCCTTGCCCTGGCTGCCTGCTCCGGCCGAGGCCAGCTGGCCTTTTATCGGTACGTCGGTGGTGTTGCAGCTGCTGTATCTGTGGCTGATTGCCCGCAGCTACGGCCAGGCGGATCTGGGCCTGGTATACCCGGTGATGCGCGGTACGGCCCCCTTGCTGGTGGCGCTGTGCAATGTCGTGGTACTGGGTGAAAGGCTCAGCGGCATGGCGCTGGCCGGTATCGGTGTGTTGTGCGCCGGTTTGCTGGGCATGGCGGCATCCGTACTGAAAGAACGCCGCAAGGGGCTGTGGCTGGCCTTGCTCAATGCGCTGGTGATTGCCGGCTATACCCTGGTGGACGGGGTGGGGGTGCGGCTGTCCGCGGCACCGCTCAGTTATACCTTGTGGATATTCCTGCTGTGCGGTCTGCCCTTGCCGCTGTGGGCGGTGTTGCGGCAAGCAGCCGCGCTGCAGCGTGCCTGGCAGCAGGACTGGTGGCGCGGCCTGCTGGGCGGGCTGGGCACCATCAGTTCCTATGGCATTGCCCTGTGGTCCATGACCCGGGCACCGCTTGCGGTGGTGGCCGCGTTGCGCGAAACCTCCATCCTGTTCGGCTTGCTGCTGGCCTGGCTATTACTGGGCGAGCGGGCTGGCCGTTTGCGGCTGCTGGCGGCTGCGGTGATGGTGCTGGGAGCCTGCTTGCTGCGGCTGGCCTGAACGGCTGGCAGGCTTCTTGCGTTGGTCTGGCTGTTCCTTCCGGCAGGACCATATTGTGTCTCACTCTCCACCTTCGCCCCCCCAGCAAGTCATCCAGCTGCGTCGTGATTACAACAGCTGGGTGGCGCGTGAATCGCTGGAAGACTACGCCCTGCGTTTTACCCCGCGCCGTTTCCGCCAGTGGTCGCTGTGGCGGGTGGCCAATACCGCGCTGGGTGGCGCTGCGTCTTTTCTGGTGCTGGAAGCCGTGGGTGCCACCATGCTGGTGCAAGCCGGTTTTTTCAATGCCTTGCTGGCCATTTTGCTGACCGGGCTGGTGATTCTGCTGGCAGGGCTGCCCATTTCGGTCTATGCCGCCCGCTACGGGGTGGACATGGATTTGCTCACCCGTGGTGCCGGTTTCGGTTACATCGGCTCCACTGTCACTTCGCTGGTGTATGCGTCTTTCACCTTCATTTTCTTTGCGCTGGAAGCGGCCATCATGGCCTATGCGCTGGAGCTGGGTTTCGGTATTCCACCAGTAGCCGGCTATCTGCTGTGCGCCTTGCTGGTGCTGCCGCTGGTCACCCACGGCGTCACCGCCATCAGCCGCCTGCAAAGCTGGACCCAGCCCCTGTGGCTGCTGTTACTGGTGCTGCCTTATGCGTTTTTGCTGTGGCAGGAGCCTGAAGCCCTGCAAGGGCTGTGGCATTACCCTGGTGCGCAGGGGACGGGCATGCAGTTTGATTTGCGCCGTTTTGGTGCGGCTTTTGCCGTGGGCATTGCGCTGATCACCCAGATGGGCGAACAGGCCGACTACCTGCGCTTCATGCCGCCGCGCACGGCTGACAATGCCCGCAGCTGGTGGCTGGCCTGCCTGCTGGGCGGGCCGGGCTGGGTATTGCCAGGGGTGGCCAAGATGCTGGGTGGCGCGCTGCTGGCCTGGCTGGCCTTGCGTAATGCGGTGCCGCTGGCCAAGGCGGTGGACCCGAACCAGATGTATCTGATTGCCTACTCGCATGTGTTCAGCGACGGGCATCTGGCCATTGCCGCCACCACGCTGTTTGTCATTGTTTCCCAGCTGAAAATCAACGTCACCAATGCCTATGCCGGTAGTCTGGCGTGGTCCAATTTCTTTTCCCGGCTTACTCATAGCCATCCGGGCCGGGTGGTATGGGTGGTGTTCAACACCGTGATTGCCCTGCTGTTGATGGAGCTGGAAGTGTTCCAGGCGCTGGGCCAGGTACTGGCGCTGTACAGCAATATCGCCATTTCCTGGATCATGACCGTGGTGGCGGATTTGCTGATCAACAAGCCGCTGGGCCTGAGCCCGCGCGGCATCGAGTTTCGCCGTGCCTATCTGTACGACATCAACCCGGTAGGGCTGGGGGCGATGACGCTGGCGTCCTTGCTGGCGGTGGCGGCCCATCTGGGGGCGCTGGGCGAGGTGGCGCAGGCCTTGTCGCCGCTGGTGGCCATGTGTGCGGCCTTGCTGCTCACGCCCTTGTTTGCCTGGCTGAGCGGTGGGCGTTACTACCTGGCGCGCCTTCCTTCGGCCACTCGTCATGCCCATCACCGCTGTGTGCTGTGCCAGCGCGAGTACGAAGCCGAGGACATCGTGGTTTGCCCGGCCTATCAAGGGCATATCTGCTCGCTGTGCTGCACGCTGGACGTACGTTGCGGCGATTTGTGCAAGCCGCAGGCTACGCTAGCGGCGCAATGGCAGGGCTTGTTGCAACGGCTGTTGCCACGCGGTTTGCAGCCATATCTGCAACGCGGGCTGGGGCATTATTTATTGCTGATGGCCGGTATCAGCACCTTCTGGCTGTTGCTTTTGGGCCTGTTGTACTTCATCGCCTTGCAGGAAGGTGCGGTGGCCGGGCTGGCCGGGCTGCTGTTCCGCCTGTTTGCCGTGCTGCTGCTAGCCAGTAGCGTGCTGGCCTGGTGGATGGTGCTGACCCATAACAGCCGACAGGTAGCGCAGGAGGAGTCGCGCCGTCAGACCGGTTTGTTGCAGCGCGAAATCGACCTGCATCGCCAGACCGACCAGCTGCTGCAACAAGCGCGGGAAGCGGCCGAGCAAGCCAATCAGGCCAAGAGCCGCTATGTCACCACCATCAGCCACGAGCTGCGCACTCCGCTCAACAGCATTCTGGGCTATGCGCAAATCCTGCATGCCGATGCCAGCCTGCCAGCGGCAGCGCGCCAGTCTGTGGAGGTGGTGCGCCGCAGTGGCGACCATCTGCTGTCGGTGATTGAAGGCACCATGGACATTGCCCGTATCGAAAGCGGCAAGCTGACGCTGGACATGCGCCCACTGGATTTCACCGCTTTCATGCAGCAGCTGGTGGCCATGTTTAGCCTGCAAGCGCAGCAAAAGGGGCTGGATTTCAGCTTTGTCCCGCAAGGCGAACTGCCGACCGTGGTGCGGGCCGATGAAAAGCGGCTGCGGCAAATCCTGATCAATCTGCTGGGCAATGCGGTCAAGTTCACCGAACGTGGCGAGGTCAGTCTGGGTCTGCGCTATCAGCGCGAGATGGCCACCTTTACCATTCGCGATACCGGCCCCGGCATTGCCCCGGCCGACCAGCCACGGCTGTTTGAGCCGTTTGAACGCGGTAAACAGTCGCAGCAGGGCGGTAGCGGCTTGGGCCTGACCATCAGCAAGATGCTGACCGACCTGATGGGCGGGGAAATCCGCCTGGACAGTGCGCCGGGGCAGGGGGCGCTGTTCACCGTGCGGCTGTTCCTGCCCGCGCTGTACGGCCAGCAAGCCGAACAGGCCATCCCGCGCCAGCAGCGTACCGGCTATCTGGGGCTGCGCCGCCGGGTGCTGCTGGTGGACAACGAGGCAGTGGACCGCACCATGTTGCGCCACATGCTGCACGCACTGGGGTTTGAGCTGGCCGAGGCCAGTAACGGGGAGGACTGTCTGGCACAGTTGCCGGTCTTCCGCCCGCATGCGGTGTTCATGGACCTGGCCATGCCAGGCATGGATGGCTGGCAGACCTTGCGTGCTATTCGTCAGGCGCAGGCAGGCATGGCGGATGGCGCTGCACTGGCCATCATCTCGGCCAATGCCTTTGAAAAGGGGCAGGACAACGATGTCGGCATCCTCCCGGCCGACTTCTTCGTCAAGCCTATCCGTATCGACGACATTCTGGACTGGCTGGGAAGACGCTTGCAGCTGGAATGGCAAACGGCCAGCCAGCCGGTTTCCGCCCCTGCCTTGCAAGGCCTGCACACCAGTGCTGCCACGCTTACCCTGCCAGATGCCGCCTTGCTGCACCCGCTGCGCGAGGCGCTGGAGCTGGGCTACCCCAAGGGGGTGAAAGCGGCATTGCAGACCTTGTCCGAACAGGCGGCCGAACATGGCGAATTCCTGCGCCGTGCCCAGAGTCTGGTGGACGCCTTCCGCTTTGATGCACTGCGCAGCTTGTTGCAGTACCAGGAAGAAACAGATTGATGGAGCAAGACTGATGGAACAGGCGGCCAACCGCAGCGCGCTGGTGCTGATCGTGGATGATGTGCCGGACAACCTGCAATTGCTGCACGATGCACTGGATGCCGCCGGTCATACCGTGCTGGTGGCCACCCATGGCGAAGCCGCCTTGCAACGGGCCAGGCTCAGCCTGCCGGATGTGATCCTGCTGGATGCGGTAATGCCGGGCATGGATGGCTTTGAGGTAGCGCGACGCCTGAAGCAGGATTATGTCACCCGGCCCATTCCCATTGTGTTCATGACCGGTCTCACCGACAGCGAACACGTGGTGGCAGCCTTTGCCGCCGGTGGTGCGGACTATGTCACCAAACCCCTGCGTCCGCCGGAAGTGCTGGCGCGCATTGCCGCCCATACCGCCAATGCCCGTCAGATGCAGCAGGCCAGCAGCGCGCTGGATGCTTTTGGTCAGGCCACCCTGGCACTGAACCCCGACAACGGGCGACTGGTGTGGCAAACCGCGCTGGCACGCCAGTTGTTGCAGCGCTATTTCGGGGTGGAAGACCAACAAGCCCCGGAGGCGCTGTGGCGCTGGGCAGCGCTGGCGCAGCAGGCCAGGCTGCAAGGGGAGGATTTGCCGGGGCAATGGCCGGGCGAAGCCGGGCAGAAGCTGCTGGCCAGCTTCCATCTGACGCCCGGCGAGCCGGAATGGCTGGTGGTGTTGCGCGAAGAAGGGCTGCAAGCCACGCTGGCAGCACTGATTGCGGCCTTCCGGCTGACCCAGCGCGAAGCCGAAGTGCTGCACTGGCTGAGCCTGGGCAAGACCAACCGTGACATTGCCGACATCCTGGGCATGAGCCCGCGCACGGTCAACAAGCACCTGGAGCATGTGTTTGCCAAGCTGGGGGTGGAAACCCGCACCTCCGCCGCCGCCATGGCGCTGGGGCGCGGACATGCTTGAGGCCCGGTAACAAAAAAACGCACCCGGTTTCTCTACGCGGTTTGCTCAGCGTTTGTTAATGCGGCTAACAAAATAGCGTAGCGTCCCTGGGGCAAGGCGTGCCGACGCAGACAGTACACTGAGTACGGCAAGGAGGCGCAACGCAGCAGGGTTTTTGTTAGCCGCACTTGGCCCGAAACGGTTACTTCACAAGCTGTCATGTTCGGCAAACACCTCTTTTGCCGCAAACATGCCGTTGAGCGCGGCGGGAAAACCGGCATACACCGCCATCTGCAGGATGGTTTCGTGGATTTCCTGCTGGCTGAGGCCGACATTGAGCCCGGCGGCAATATGCACTTTCAGCTGCGGTGTGGCATTGCCCAGTGCCGTCAGCGCGGCAATGGTGGCCAGCTCGCGCTGTTGCAGGCTGAGGCCTGGGCGGTTGTACACCTCACCAAAACCGAATTCTATGATGTAACGCCCCAAATCCGGGCTGATGTCCTGCAAGCTGGCAATCACGCGTTCGCCCGCTGCGGCGTCGACTTCACGCAGGCGGTTCCAGCCTTGTTGGTAAAGAGAGTGGGTCATGTGCTGCTCCTGTGCTGTCCGGCTGGACATCCGCTTGCAAGGCGCAGGCAAGTTCGGCGTAGAAGGCCACCTTGTCGCGCATGACGCTGAGATTGTCTTGCAATGTCGCCAGCCGGTTTTCCAATGTCAGCACATGCTGTTGCAGCATCTGCTGACGCCGGACCACACTGTCCAGTTGCTGTCCGTCGCGGCGCAGCGTGGCGTAGGCCAGCATGTCCTGTATCGACATGCCGGTGCCACGCAAACGCAGCAAGAAGGCAATCCAGCGCTGGTCGGCTTCGCCATAGCAGCGGTGACCGCTGTGGGTACGATGGATAGGGTCGATCAGCCCGATTTCCTCGTAGTAGCGCAAGGTATGGGCGGACAGCCCGCAGCGCTGTGCCATTTGGCGGATGGTCAGTGTGGTCATGGTGTTCAGCCTGAAGCTTCGAGTGCACTTTAAGTCAAGCCTGATGATAGCCTGATTGCGCGCTGCGCAGATTCGCGCATGCCAGATGGCTGTGCTAGATTGGCCCGCTTGTCCTATACGCCTGATTTTGCCCAGGAGCCGTGTCGTGCTTTCTCCCCGCCAGTTGTTCAAGCGCCTGTCCGGCAGGCTTACCGCCCTGTTTGGCCGCGGCCTGGTGCTGTCCATGTCGTCCATCTTGCTGGGCGGGGTGTTGCTGATGCTGCTGGGGCTGTGGCTCACCAATGCGGCCGCCCCCACCACCCTGACCATTACCAGCGGGCCACCGGGCAGCGTATTCCAGAAAACTGCAGTGCGTTACCAGCAAATCCTGGCGCGCGAGGGGGTGAAGGTGAAGATTCTTCCTTCCGATGGCTCGCTGGATAATCTGCATCGTCTGCTCGACCGGCGTCAGACCGTGGATGTGGGTTTTGTGCTGGGCGGGGAGGTCGCCAATGCCGATACCAAAAGCCTGATGTCGCTGGGCAGCATTTCCTATCAACCCTTGATGGTGTTCTACCGTGGTGCAGTACGGCCGCTATTGTCCGATTTCAAGGGGCAGCGGCTGGAAATCGGCGAGGCGGGCAGCGGCACGCACAATCTGGCGCTGGCCTTGCTCAAACTCAATGGCATCACCCCCGGTGACGGCACCGTGCTGCTGGACACGGTGGCAGGCAATGCGGTGAAGGCCTTGCTGGACAATCAGGTGGACGCGCTGTTCGTGATGGGCGATTCCACCTCTACCGACCTGTTGCGCCAGCTGCTGCACACGCCGGACATTCATCTGTTCAACTTTGCCCAGGCGGATGCCTATGCGCGCCGGGTCAGTTACCTGAACAAACTGACTTTGCCGCGCGGCGGGCTGGATCTGGGCAAGGACATACCCGAAACCGATACCCAGCTGATTGGCCCCACCGTGGAGCTGATCGCCCGTGAGGGCCTGCATCCGGCCTTGTCCGACCTGCTGCTGGAAGCCGCGCGGGAAGTACATGGCAAGCCGGGGCTGTTCAAGAAAGCGGGGGAGTTTCCGGTGCTGGCCGAGCATGAAATCCGCCTCAGCCCGGATGCCCATCGTTATTACGCCTCCGGCAAAAGCTGGCTGTACCGCACCTTTCCCTTCTGGCTGGCAGGGCTGGTGGCCCGCGCGCTGGCAGTCATCCTGCCGCTGGTGCTGTTGCTGATTCCCGCCCTCAAGGTGGCACCGGCCATTTACCGTTGGCGCATCCAGTCCGGCATCAATCGCTGGTATCGGGTGCTGTTCGACATCGAGCGCGAGGCAGTGGCGCAGCGTACCGTGCCGGGCAAGCAGCAAGAGTTGCTGCACCGCTTGGCCCATGTGGATGCCACTGTCAGCAAGATTGTGGTGCCGGCGGCCTTTGGTGATTTGCTGTACGAGCTGCGCGGCCATATCGACTTTGTGCGCAGCCGCTTGCAGGCGGATGCCGCCAGTGCCGATCTGCCAGTACCGCCGGACCCAGCCGACTGAACCCGGTTCGCGGCCCTGGGTGGCCCGGTGAGGGGGCTTGATGCGGGCAAGGGCTCAGCCTGTGGCCTGCCGCGTGCGTTGTTGTCGGCTGCTGAAGACAAACAGCAGGGCCATGCCCCACAACACGGCCACCATCCAGCCCGAACCGGCATGCTGCATCAAGAGGCCGGTGGCAGCCGGGCTCAGGCTGCTGGACGCATTCCAGCTGAGCGAAATCAGCCCGGAAATACGCAATAGCGCGGCACCGCTGAATAATTCGCCACTCGCCACCATCGCCAGGGTGTAGATGGCACCGGCACAACCGCCCAGCACAAACAGATAGGCCTCCCACAGCAGCGGCAGCTGCATCATCCACGGCAGCAAGGGTAGCAGCAGGCAGACCAGCACCCCGCACAGCAGATGTATCCGGCGGCGGCCAAGGTGGTCGGCCAGCCAGCCAATGCCAAACTGCAAGGTGGCATCGCCTGCCAGCAAAATGGAGGCCGAGGCCAGCGCGTGGCTCTGGCCCATGCCACCCTCCATGGCCACCAGCGGCAGAAAGCTCAGCATCACGGTATCGAAAGAGGCAAAAAACGCTGTGCCCAGCAAGATGGAAGGTGCACTGCGCACGATGCCCAGCCAGCCGGTATTGCTGGCCTTGTCATCCGCAGTGGACGCTGTGTGTTGCGTATGACTGCCGTCACGTGCTTCCGGTCTGGCCAGCATGATGCCCGGTATCCCCAGCAAAAACAGCGCGCCACACAGCAGGAAAGCCCGATCCGGCCAGCGTGCCAGCAGGTCGGTCAACAAAGGGCCAAGCACCTGGCAGGCGGTAAAACAGGTGGAGTAAAGCGCGACGATGCGGCCACGCGCATGGTCTCCCGCCAGGGTGTTGATCCAGCTCTCGCCCAGCACAAACAGCGGGGCCATGGCCGCACCAAACAGGAAGCGCGCCAGCAGCCAGCCGGGAATCGATTGCAGGAATTGCAGCGGCATCACCGACAGTGTGGCCAGCAGCAGGCAGCCCAGCATCACATTGCGCCGTCCCAGCCGCAGTGCCAGCGCGGGCGCCGCCATGGTGGCCAGCACACCGCCCAGCGCACTGGCGGCTACGGTCCAGCCAATGACTTCCGGGCTGAAACCACGAGCGGTGAGGGCAAGCGCAGTCAGCGGCATGGTACTGCCCAGGCCCAGGCCTAGCAGGGCAACACTGAAGATCACCGCGGCGAAATCACGCCAGGCGCTGCGTGGCAGCATGAACAGCTCCGTGGGAAATGGGAGAGACAGCCTAGCACAAGGGCATGGCGCTGCGCCAAGCCATCCTGGATACCCCTGCGCAGCCATCTACGTCATGTAACGTATTTTGCTGATCCGGTCCGGATCGTACTCTGATGACGCAGCGCAACATCCACACCAATCATCAGGGGAATCTCATGGCAAGCACTCGTCGCACTTTTCTGAAGTCCGCTCCGCTGGTTCTGGCCGCCGCCGGTCTGTTGTCCATGCCGGCCTTTGCCGCCGACACCATCAAGGTAGGGGTTCTGCACTCCCTGTCCGGCACCATGGCCATTTCGGAAACTTCGCTCAAGGACATGGCGCTGTTTGCCATCGACCAGATCAACGCCAAGGGCGGGGTGCTGGGCAAAAAGCTGGAACCGGTGGTGGTGGACCCGGCCTCCAACTGGCCGCTGTTTGCCGAAAAGGCCCGCCAGCTGCTGAGCAAGGACAAGGTAGCCGTCACCTTTGGCTGTTGGACCTCGGTATCGCGCAAATCGGTACTGCCGGTGTACGAAGAACTCAACGGCCTGCTGTTCTATCCGGTGCAGTACGAGGGTGAAGAAATGTCGCCCAATGTGTTCTACACCGGTGCCGCTCCCAACCAGCAAGCCATTCCGGCGGTGGAATACCTGATGAGCAAGGAAGGCGGCGCAGCCAAGCGCTTCTTCCTGCTGGGGACCGACTATGTCTACCCGCGTACCACCAACAAGATTCTGCGTGCCTTCCTGCACAGCAAGGGCGTGAAGGACGAGGACATTCAGGAGATGTACACCCCGTTCGGGCATAGCGATTACCAGACCATCGTCGGCAACATCAAGAAGTTCGCCGCCGGTGGCAAGACGGCGGTCATTTCCACCATCAATGGCGACTCCAACGTGCCCTTTTACAAGGAACTGGGCAACCAGGGCCTGAAGGCGACCGACGTGCCGGTGGTGGCCTTCTCTGTAGGTGAGGAAGAACTCAAGGGCATTGATGCCAAGCCGCTGGTGGGCCATCTGGCTGCCTGGAACTACTTCATGAGCGTGAAGAACCCGGTCAACAGCAAGTGGATTGCCGACTACCGAGCCTGGGCCAAGAAAAAGGGCCTGGCCAATGCCGACAAGCTGGTGACCAACGATCCGATGGAAGCCACTTATGTGGGCATCAATATGTGGGCCGAAGCGGTGAAAAAAGCCGGCACCACCGATGTGGCTGCGGTGACCAAGGCCATGGCCGGCATCAAGTTTGCCGCCCCGTCCGGCTTTACCCTGGAAATGGACCCGAAAAACCATCACCTGCACAAGCCGGTGATGATTGGTGAAATCCAGTCCAACGGCCAGTTCTCGGTGGTATGGAAGACCAAAGCCCCGATTCGCGCCCAGCCGTGGAGCCCCTTTATCCCGGGGAATGACAAGAAGCCCGATACCCCGGTGAAGAGCAAGTAATAGCGGCTGACAAAATCCCTGCAGCAGCGTTGCGCCTCCTTGCCGTACTGCTTGTACTGTCTGCGTCGGCGCGCCTTGCAGCAGGACGCTGCGCTACTTTCTCAGCCGCTCATATTGTTTGTTCCAAGCGTAGTACGGGACGACGCGCGCCATTGCCCGCTGCTGCCCTGACCGGGCTGTGGCGGGCACATTCTGTAAGGCCTGTAAGGAAAAATACCATGCAATTGTTCAAGCCTTTGATCCTGCTGTTGTCGCTGTGCAGCAGTCTGGTGGCGGCCAGCCCCTTGACCGAGCTGGCACATGCCGACCCGGCTGACCGTGCCGGTCTGATCACGCAATGGACAGTGCAGGCCGACGGCCCGCGCCGTCAGGCGGTTGCCGCACTGGAGGAGGGCAGGCTGTTCTCCAGTGCCGATGGCAGCCATGTGTTGTTGCAAGGGACTGACGGCAAGCTCAGCGACGTGGATAGCGGCCAGCTGGTGGCTGGCGATGCCGCCAGTCTGGATACCTTGCCGGTCAACAACAGCGTGCGCAGCGCGCTGGAGGCGTTTCATGCTGCCGGTGATCTGGCCGACCCGGACCGCAACAAGCGCCTGAGTGCCATCCAGGCCTTGCAGGACAGTGCCAACCCCGGCCTGCTGCCCTTGCTGCTGAGCCGTCAACGACAGGAACAGGACAGCCAGGTGAAGCAGGCCTTGCACATGGCCAGCGCCCGCCTGCAACTGGCCAGCCCGCTTGTCGCCCAGCGGCTGCAGGCCATTGGGGTTCTGGCCGATAGTGCCGATCCGGCCACCGTCAGCCTGCTGGCTCCGTTGGCCAGTGAAGCTGGCGAGCAGGATGCCAGCGTACGGGCGGCAGCCAGCCAGGCCATCAGCGCCATCAAGACCAGCCAATGGCGTTACAACATGCTGGGCTATGCCTTCAGCGGCATCAGCCTGGGCTCGGTATTGCTGCTGGCCGCCCTGGGCCTGGCCATTACCTACGGCTTGCTGGGCGTCATCAATATGGCGCACGGTGAAATGCTGATGATTGGTGCCTATGCCAGTTATGTGGTGCAAAACCTGTTCCGCACGTGGTGGCCGGGGGCATTTGATGCCTATTTGCTGGCCGCGCTGCCGGTAGCCTTTGCCGTCACCTTTGTTATCGGCATGGCGCTGGAGCGGTTGATCATCCGCCATCTGTATGGCCGCCCGCTGGAAACCCTGCTGGCTACCTGGGGCATCAGCCTGATGCTGATTCAGGCGGTGCGCATACTGTTTGGTGCGCAAAACGTGGAAGTGGCCAACCCGTCCTGGCTGTCCGGCGGCTGGGAGATCACCCCGGCACTTACCCTGCCGTACAACCGGCTGGCCATCATTGCCTTTGTCGCTGCTGTGCTGGTCCTCACCTGGCTGGTACTCAACAAGACCCGGCTGGGCCTGTTCGTGCGTGCGGTCACGCAAAACCGCCGCATGGCCGACAGCGTGGGCGTGCCCACCGGCAAGGTGGACATGCTGGCCTTTGGCCTGGGTTCGGGCATTGCCGGGCTGGGCGGAGTGGCTTTGAGCCAGATCGGCAACGTGGGCCCGGAGCTGGGGCAGGGCTATATCGTCGACAGTTTCATGGTGGTGGTGCTGGGCGGGGTGGGCCAACTGGCCGGTACCGTGACCGGGGCCATGGGCCTGGGCATCGTCAACAAGATTCTGGAACCGTCGCTGGGAGCGGTGCTGGGCAAGATCCTCATTCTCGGCTTCATCATACTGTTCATCCAGAAGCGTCCACAAGGCCTGTTTGCCCTCAAGGGCCGGGTACTGGACTAGGAGAGACCATCATGCAAACGTCACTTTCCCTGCGGCTGGCCACCCGTCTGGGGCCGCAGCCGCTGAAACTGGCCGGTGCTGCGGCACTGGCTGTGTTGCTGGCCATGCCAGCCCTGCATTTATGGACGGACCCGGCCAGCAGCCTGCATGTGTCGGCCTATACCCTGACGCTGGTGGGCAAGATTTTGTGCTATGCCATCGTGGCGCTGGCCATGGACCTGGTATGGGGTTACACCGGTCTGCTCAGCCTGGGGCACGGCCTGTTCTTTGCCCTGGGCGGTTACGGCATGGGCATGTATCTGATGCGCGCCATCGGCCATGACGGCAATTACCAGAGCGATCTGCCGGACTTCATGGTGTTTCTGGACTGGAAGTCGCTGCCCTGGTTCTGGCAGGGAAGCGAACATCTGGCCTGGGCGCTGTGTCTGGCCGTGGGCGTGCCCGGCCTGTTGGCGCTGGTGTTTGGCTGGCTGGCGTTTCGCTCGCGCATCAAGGGTGTGTACTTTTCCATCATGACCCAGGCGCTCACTTATGCTGCCATGCTGCTGTTTTTCCGCAATGAAACCGGCTTTGGCGGTAATAACGGCTTTACCGACTTCAAACGCATTCTTGGCTATGGCATTGCCGCACCGGGCACCCGCGCCACGTTGTTTTTGCTGACCGTGCTGCTGCTGGTGGCAGCGCTGGCTGCCGGTTTCTGGCTGGTGCACAGCAAGTTCGGCCGCATCCTCACCGCCATTCGCGATGCCGAGTCGCGGCTGATGTTCTGCGGTTACAACCCGCTGTATTACAAGCTGTTCATCTGGGTGGCTTCCGCCATGTTGTGCGGCCTGGCCGGGGCGCTGTATGTGCCGCAGGTGGGCATTATCAATCCGGGTGAAATGTCACCGGCCAACTCGATTGAAATTGCCATCTGGGTGGCGGTGGGCGGGCGTGGCAGCCTGATCGGCCCGGTGCTGGGCGCAGGCTTCATCAATGCCGCCAAAAGCTGGTTTACCGTGGCTTTTCCCGAGTACTGGCTGTTCTTTTTGGGTGCGCTGTTCATTGCCACCACGCTGTTCTTGCCACGCGGCCTGTTGGGCTTGCTGCGTAGCCACAAGGAGAATGCATGATGTCCGCCACTACTTCGCAACCGGTGCAGCGTGAAAGCTGGGATGGAGATGTCCCGGCCAGCGGCCGCCTGTTACAGCCAGGCCTGGATGTCACCCATGGCCAGATTCTGTATCTGGACGACATCAGCGTCAGCTTTGACGGTTTCCGGGCGCTTAACCGCCTGTCGCTGTCCATTGCAGTGGGTGAGCTGCGCTGCATCATCGGCCCCAATGGCGCAGGCAAAACCACCATGATGGACGTGATTACCGGCAAGACCCGCGCCGACAGCGGCTCGGCCTTTTTCGGGCAGACCATCAATCTGGCCCAGCATTCCGAGGCCGAAATCGCCCAGCTGGGCATAGGCCGCAAATTCCAGAAACCGACAGTATTCGAGGCGATGACGGTGCAGGAAAACCTGGAGCTGGCGCTGGCCGGGCCGCGCTCGGTGTGGGCCAGTCTGCGTGCTCGCCTGACCGGTCAGCAGCGCGATCGCATTGAAGAATTACTGACGCTGATTCGCCTGGGCGAGCAGCGGGCACGGCTGGCCGGGCTGTTGTCACACGGGCAGAAGCAGTGGCTGGAAATCGGCATGCTGCTGGCGCAGGAGCCGCAGCTATTGTTGCTGGACGAGCCGGTGGCCGGCATGACCGATGCTGAAACCGAAAAAACCGCCGAGTTGCTGCTGACCCTGCAAGGGCAGCATTCGCTGATGGTGGTGGAGCACGATATGGATTTCATCGCTAGCATTGCCGGCAAGGTGACGGTGCTGGCCGAGGGCGCAGTTCTGGCCGAAGGGACGTTGGCACAGGTACAGGCCGACGAACGGGTGATCGAAGTTTATCTGGGGCGCTGACATGCTGGACATACAGGAACTGGAACAATACTACGGCGGCAGCCACATTCTGCGCCGCGTCAGCCTGCAGGCCGAAATCGGCCAGGTAACCTGCCTGCTTGGCCGTAACGGCGTGGGCAAATCCACCTTGCTGCGCTGCCTGATGGGCCAGCTGCCAGCCAAAAGCGGCAGCATTCGCTGGCAGGGCGAGGACATCAGCCGCTGCGCACCGCATCAACGCGTGGCACGTGGCATTGCCTATGTGCCGCAAGGGCGGGAAATTTTTGCCCGGCTGACGGTGGAAGAAAACCTGCGCATGGGGCTGGCACGTTTTGGCGGCAAGGCCGGGCGTGATATTCCGGCCTCGGTGTACGAGATGTTCCCGGTGCTATACGACATGCGTCAGCGCCGTGGCGGCGACCTGTCCGGTGGCCAGCAGCAGCAACTGGCCATCGGCCGGGCGCTGGTCAGCCAGCCTTCGCTGCTGGTGCTGGATGAACCCACCGAGGGCATCCAGCCCTCCATCATCAAGCAGATTGGCGAAGTCATCCGCAATCTGGCCGCGCGGCGCGACATGGCCATCCTGCTGGTGGAGCAGTACTACGATTTTGCCGAAGCACTGGCCGACCGCTATATGGTGATGTCGCGCGGTGAAGTGATACGTTGCGGAGCTGGTTCCGACATGGCGCAGGACGGTGTACGCGAACTGCTGGCCATCTGACAAGGCAGGCTGCCACCCGGCACGCTAATTGCTGATTCGTATCTCATCCACCTTGCTGATTGACTGCTGATGAATCTGAATGAGCTGAGCATGGTCGGCGGCTTGCCTGCCGGTTTGCAAGCCGGCTGGCCTGCTGCACTGGAATTGGGCTATGCCGTGGTGCATGGTCGCACCGTGCCGGTGCATCGCCGTCACCAGGGGCCGTTGCGGGTGCAAAAACACTTCATCGACGCGCATGGCCAGTGCCAGCACATTGTGGTGCATCCGCCAGGTGGCATGGCGGGTGGCGACAGGCTGACGCTGGACATCGACCTGGCCGCAGGCAGCCAGGTTCTGCTGACCAGCCCCGGCGCTGCCAAATGGTATGACAGCTTCGGGCGACAGGCAGGTCAGCAGCTGCAAGTGCGGCAGCAGTCCGGCAGCCTGCTGGAGTGGCTGCCGCAGGAAACCATTCTGTATGCCGGCAGCGTGGTGGTACTCGACAACCGCTTTTTGCTGCAGGGCGATGCCCGCCTGTTGGCCGGCGAGGTGATGTGCCTGGGGCGGCCGGCCAGTGCCGAGCGCTTTGATCGCGGCTGCTGGCAGCAAAGCGGCGAAGTGTGGCGTGATGACAAGCTGCTGTGGTGTGAACACAGCCATGTGCCCGGTGACAGCCCCTTGCTGGCCTCGCCGGTGGGCATGGGCGGCCACAGCGTGCTGGCCACCCTGCTGTGGGCCGGGCCGGACTTGCCGCCCGAGCTGCACCAAGCCTGCCTGGAGCTGCCCTGTGCCGGGTGTGCTGCGGCCAGCCAGTTACCCGGCGTGTGGCTGGCCCGCTTTATTGGCGACAGTGCCGAAGCCGCCCATCACTGGCTGCGCAGCTGTCGCGACCTGATCTACCCCTTCAGCCACGGACGTGCGGCCAGCCAGCCGCGCATCTGGGCAAGCTGACACGAAAGCATTCCATGGAACTGACCCCCCGCGAAAAAGACAAGCTGCTGATCTTCACCGCCGGTCTGGTAGCCGAACGCCGCCTGGCGCGTGGCCTGCGGCTGAATTATCCCGAAGCCGTGGCTTATATCAGTGCCGCCATTCTGGAAGGCGCGCGTGACGGACAGAGCGTGTCCGCGCTGATGCACTACGGCACCACCTTGCTCAAGCGCGAACAAGTGATGGACGGTGTGCCGGAGATGATTCCGGACATCCAGGTGGAAGCCACTTTCCCGGACGGCACCAAGCTGGTCACCGTGCACCAGCCCATTGTCTGAACCACAGTCTGCCCACAGGAGATGCAGATGATTCCAGGAGAAATCCGCGTGCAGGATGGCGAGATCGACCTTAACGCCGGCCGCGACACCATCAGCCTGGTGGTGGCCAATCGTGGCGACCGGCCGATACAGGTGGGTTCGCATTATCACTTTGCCGAAACCAATGATGCACTGCTGTTTGACCGTGCCGCAGCGCGCGGCTTCCGGCTGAATATTGCCGCCGGCACCGCCGTGCGTTTTGAGCCGGGCCAGACCCGGACGGTAGAACTGGTGGCGCTGGCCGGTGCGCGCCGGGTGTTCGGCTTTCAGGGCCGGGTGATGGGGGACTTATGAAAATCAGCAGACAGGCCTATGCCGAAATGTTCGGCCCCACCACGGGCGATGCGGTGCGCTTGGCCGATACCGGCTTGTGGGCAGAGGTAGAGCGTGACTTCACCGTGTATGGCGAAGAAGTGAAGTTTGGTGGCGGCAAGGTGATTCGCGACGGCATGGGGCAGGGCCAGGCGCTGGCCGCCGAGGTGGCCGATACCGTGATTACCAATGCGCTGATCATCGACCACTGGGGCATCATCAAGGCGGATATCGGCCTGAAAGCCGGGCGCATTGCCGCCATTGGCAAGGCGGGCAACCCGGACATACAGCCCGGCGTGGACATTGTGATTGGTGCGGCGACGGAAATCATTGCTGGTGAAGGCATGATTGTGACCGCAGGCGGTATCGACACGCATATTCACTTCATTTGCCCGCAGCAAATTGAAGAAGCGCTGGCATCCGGCATCACCAGCATGATAGGCGGCGGCACCGGCCCGGCCACCGGCACCAACGCCACCACCTGCACACCCGGCCCCTGGCATATGGCCAGCATGCTCAAGGCCGCCGAAGGCTTTGCCATGAACCTGGGCTTTACCGGCAAGGGCAATGCCAGCCTGCCGGAAGCACTGCGCGAACAGGTACGCGCCGGGGCCATCGGCCTGAAGCTGCACGAAGACTGGGGCAGTACCCCGGCCGCCATCGACAACTGTCTGAGCGTGGCCGACGAGATGGACGTGCAGGTGGCCATACACACCGACACGCTGAACGAATCCGGCTTTGTCGAAGCCACACTGGCGGCGCTCAAGGGCCGCACCATTCACACCTATCACACCGAGGGGGCCGGTGGCGGCCACGCGCCGGACATCATCAAGGCCTGCGGCTTTGCCAATGTGCTGCCCAGCTCCACCAATCCGACACGGCCGTTTACCGTCAACACCATCGACGAGCATCTGGACATGCTGATGGTGTGCCACCACCTGGACCCGGCCATTGCCGAGGACGTGGCTTTTGCCGAAAGCCGCATCCGCCGCGAAACCATTGCCGCTGAGGACATCCTGCATGATCTGGGTGCGTTTGCCATGATGTCTTCCGACAGCCAGGCCATGGGTCGGGTGGGGGAAACCATCCTGCGTTGCTGGCAGACAGCGGACAAGATGAAGCAGCAGCGCGGCCCGCTGGTAGGCGATGGCGAGGGCTGCGACAACACCCGCATCAAGCGCTATATCGCCAAATACACCATCAACCCGGCCATCACCCATGGCATCAGCCACGAGGTGGGCAGTATCGAGGTGGGCAAGCTGGCCGACCTGGTGCTGTGGAAGCCGATGTTCTTTGGCGTCAAACCTTCGCTCATCCTCAAGGGTGGCATCATCGCCATGGCTGCCATGGGCGATGCCAATGCCAGCATTCCCACCCCGCAGCCGGTGCACAGTCGGCCGATGTTCGGCAGCTTCGGCAAGGCCATTGCCGATGGCAGCGTCACCTTTGTGTCGCAGGCGGCGCTGGACGCAGGAGTAGGTCAGGCGTTGGGTCTGAGCAAGCGGCTGGTGGCAGTACAGAACTGCCGCAGCGTGCAAAAGACCGACCTGATCCACAACGACTACCTGCCGCAGATCGAGGTGGACCCGCAGAACTATCAGGTCAAAGCCGATGGTCAGCTGTTGTGGTGCGAGCCGGCCGCCGTACTACCCATGGCCCAGCGCTACTTCCTGTTCTGAACAGGCTGCGCGGGGACAAGAAAAAACATGGCCTGGAAACGATGTCGTCCTGGTCAGGAAAACAGACAAACGAGGAAAGAATATGCTGGTGATTACCGAGCGACTGCCCCAGCCCTGCCGCAGCGATACCGACTTGCTGCTCAGCTTTGAGTTGCGCAGCAAAACCCGGCTGCGTACCCGCACCGTGGATGGCGAGGAAGCCGGATTGTTTTTGACTGCCGGCGCACCGCTGGCGCATGGCCAGTGCCTGCGTGCCGAAGACGGCCGCGTGGTGCGCATACTGGCTGCCGATGAAGCCTTGCTGCATGTACGTTGCGCCAGCCCGGAAGCACTGTGCCGGGCGGCCTACCACCTGGGTAATCGTCACGTTCATTTGCAAGTGGGCGATGGCTGGTTGCGCTTGCTGGACGACTATGTGCTGGAGCAGATGCTGCAACAAATGGGTGCCGAAGTAAGTCGCCTGTTTGCGCCGTTCAACCCGGAAAGCGGTGCCTATGGCAGTGGCCATCATCACTCGCACGGCAAGGAAGCCGCCTTCCAGTACGCACCCAAACTGCATCTGTTTGGCCAGCCTGCATGAGCGCCATCTTGCCCTTGCTGCAATTGCTGCGCCTGGCCAGCCCCGGTTTGCCGATTGGCGGCTTCAGCTATTCGCAGGGACTGGAAAGCGCGCTGGAGCTGGGCCTGGTCCACGACGCCGCCAGTGCGCAGCAATGGTTGCATGATGTCTTGCAAGGCCCGCTCTGCCGTTTTGACGCCGCCATGCTGGCGCAGATGCTACAGGCCGTGGCCGATGGCGATGAGGCCGCTTTGGCCCAGCTCAACCAGCGCTATCTGGCCAGCCGCGATTGCCGCGAGCAAAGGCAGGAAACCATACAAATGGGCTACTCGCTGCGCCAGTTGCTGGCGGGTTTGCCGGAGGGGCAGTCCATGTCCTGGCCGGATGGCTTGGGCCATGGCGAAATCTGCCTGCCCACGGCATGGGCGTTGGCAGCCAGTGCACTGGGCATTGCCCGGCAAGAAGCGGTGACAGCATTGCTGTGGAGCTGGCTGGAAAACCAGGTGATGGTGCTGCTCAAGGCCATGCCCATGGGGCAGAGTGCTGGCCAGCAATTGTTATCAGCCTTGCTGCCCACACTGGCCGAGGCGGCGGAGCTGGCCGTCAGCCTGCCTGCCGTACAACACAGTAATTTCGCCCCCGGCCTGATGTGGGCGGCGATGAAACACGAAACCCAATACAGTCGCCTGTTCCGATCATGAGCCAGCATCCTGACTGTTTGTCTGTCACGGAGCGATGGCAAGGCCTTGGTCCTGTGTTTCAGCATTCTGAAAAAGCCTAATACCATGCAAATCATCATCGATGACCTGACTGACCCGCGCGTGCACGCGCTATTGCAAGAGCATCTGGCCGGCATGTATGCCAATTCGCCAGCGGAAAGCGTACACGCGCTGGACCTTTCTGGCCTGAAGGCCGCCGAGCTCACTTTCTGGACCGCGTGGGAGGGCGAGCAGGTGCTGGGTTGCGGCGCACTCAAGCAGCTTGACCCCGCGCATGGCGAAATC
Source organism: Aquitalea sp. LB_tupeE (assembly GCF_013391415.1). GTDB lineage: Bacteria > Pseudomonadota > Gammaproteobacteria > Burkholderiales > Chromobacteriaceae > Aquitalea. The sequence continues at coordinate 70,056 of NZ_JACAXB010000002.1, read as the reverse complement.
AAATCCATGCGAACCGCTGCCGCCCATCTGCGCAAGGGTGTGGCACAGCGCATTCTGGCGCAAATCCTGCACACAGCGCAGCAGCGTGGCTATCAGCGGCTCAGCCTGGAAACCGGCAGCACCGCGGCATTCCTGCCCGCCCTGGCGCTATATGAAGGCTTTGGCTTTAACCGCTGCGGGCCGTTTGCCCATTACCGTGAAGATCCCTTCAGCATCTTCATGAGCCTGGAAATCCAGGCTCATCCCTTAGCTGCTACCGAACTAACCCAACAAAAAGGACATCCGGCATGAAAAAGAGCGCACTTCGCGTGGGTATTGGCGGGCCGGTCGGCTCGGGCAAGACCCACCTCACCTGGGCCTTGTGCAGCGCCCTGCGCGACATCTACAACGTGGCCGTGGTCACCAATGACATTTACACCCAGGAAGATGCCCAGTTTCTGGTGAAGAACGAAGCCCTGTCGCCGGACCGCATCATCGGGGTGGAAACCGGCGGCTGCCCGCATACCGCCATTCGCGAAGATGCTTCGATCAATCTGGAAGCCGTGGCACGGCTCAATGCCCGCCATCCGGGGCTGGACGTGATTTTCATCGAAAGTGGTGGCGACAATCTGGCTGCCACCTTCAGCCCGGAGTTGTCCGACCTCACCATTTACGTGATCGATGTGTCTGCCGGTGACAAGATTCCGCGCAAGGGCGGGCCGGGCATTTGCAAGTCGGACCTCTTGGTGATCAACAAGATCGACCTGGCACCGCTGGTGGGGGCCTCGCTGGAGGTGATGGAGCGCGATGCACGCAAGATGCGCGGCGAGCGGCCGTTTGTGTTCAGTAATCTGAAAAGCGGGCAGGGCCTCTCGGACATCATCGCCATCATCGAGGAGAAGGGCATGCTCAAGCTGTAAGCCAGTTGTTCTGGGCAAACAGATGGTGAGTTGATGTGACAAGGCCGGGCCATGCCCGGCCTTGTCATGGCAGCAGTGCTCTTGGAGCCGCTAACAAAAAACCTGCTGCCGCGTTGCGCCTCCTTGCCGTACTCAATGTACTGTTTGCGTCGGCGCGCCTTGCCCCAGGGAGGCTACGCTATTTTGTTAGCTGCTCTTACTGCGGAGCGTGCGGGCCGTCTTCCTGCGGGGCCTGCGGTCGCAGCGGCCTGGCCAGTACCATGCCGTCGTAGGGCTGGCATATGGCGGGAATGCTGTCGCCGTGCAGGTATATGGTGGTCTTGCTGCCTATCTTCTTGCCTACGCAGGCTTTGACGGCAGCCAGGGGCGGCTCATGCGGCGGCGGTGGCATGTGCGCATGCTCATCGGCCGGATGGTGGCCACCTGCCTCGCAGGGCGGGTGCTCCGGCATGGAGGCGTCATGCGCTTCGGGCTGGCAACGATGTACAGGTGAATCTGGCGGCATGCTGCTGTCCGCAGCTTGGCTGGTGTTGCATAACAGCAGGCCCAAAGCGGCGCTGACAAGGAAAAAGTGAGAGGGGCGCATGAGAGTCCTGCTTACATGGTGAACAATATGCTCACCATAGTCAGGCGCTGGCAGCGGCACAATCAGGCCTCTGCCAGCTTTACACCGCTTTGAGCGAAGTGAAGCCAATTAGCCCCGTTTAACATGCTTTACATGCACAGCCGGGGCAAGTTCCGGGCTTGGCGCGGCTAACAACATAGCGTAGCGTCCCTGGGGCAAGGAGGCGCAACGCAGCAGCAGGGTTTTTGTCAGCCGCACTTAGAAGTGGTAATGGGCAAAGGTAAACAGCACATTGCCATTGCCCTTGCCGCCGGGAATATAGGTGCTGTTGATGGTCAGATTGCCATAGCTGATGCCCACCAGCGGCAGCACCCCGGGGAAGGGGAAGGAGTGCAGGGTGTCGGTGCGCGAGGTGATGAAAGCGGTATAGCCGATTTCCGCCCGCCATTCGCCCAGGCGGACAAAGGGGTGGGTATAGGCATAGCCGGCAATCGGCTCTACTTTTTTGTGCGAGTCAAGAAAAGCCATGGCGTACAGCGCATGCCAGTTGTCATTGTCGTCACGCAGGCTGCGGCCCAGGCCAAAGCCCCAGGGGTTTTCATTGAACTCGGCGATCTTCTCTTTGGTATAGGCCCAGCGCATGTGATAGGTGTTCAAGGGCAAATAGGCATCCAGCGTGCCATCGTTCCAGACATGCTGGACTTCGTTGCTGGCGGTCTCCAGCCAGGAGTCGGCACGCGCCGGGCTGGAGAGCAGACAGGACAAGGCGCTGCCAAGGACAAGGGTAGTGGTAAAACGGGTATAAGCGGACATGAATCTCAACTGGCGGTGTGCTGCCAGCCAGAATGGCAGCACGATTGCAAAAATAGGGCAGGGCTGGGGATGTTACCTGTACTGGCCAGCAGGTCAAGTCAGCTCGGCTAGACCGGTTTAATCACGCAGAAGTTCCCGCTGTTCCAGCTCGGCTGCTTGCATGTCGCGGCACAAATGCAGCAGGGTGGCGGCGGCATCCGGGGCATGCGCTTGCAGACGCCGGGCCGCCGCGTCCAGCAACTGGCGCGCCTTGTGCCATTCGCCGTATTCCAGATACAGGCTCGCGCGTTGGTACAGGTTCATGCTGTCTTCCCGGTACAGGGCGGGATGCTGTGCTGGTTGTTGCTGGATGGTGTCCAGCCGCTCGCGGTTCAGCGCCTGGACGCGTGGCAGAAAATCATGGCACAGGGTATTGATGCTGCCATGCGTCAGCGCAGGCAGTGGCGGGCGTCGGGATACCAGTCGGGAGAGCGCCTTTAACATGACAGGGCAGTCCTGGCCTGCCTGGAGCAGGGCATGGTGATAAAACCTGCACCATACCCTGTCCGTACGTCAACTTGCGGCAAGAAACATCAATAGTTGTAAGGCCGGACCTTGCCTGCCGTTTCAGTCCTGCAAGGCCGGGTTCAGGGCGCTGCGCACCGTGCTTTCATCCAGCGCGGACGAGCACAGCTCGATGAAACGGTAGGCGTAGCTGCGCAGATAATGACCGCGACGAATGGCAATGCGGGTGGTTTGCTGGCCGAACAGCGGCTCGCCCGGCACCACTTTCACCGCCTGGTCGCGCTGCGGGTCCACCGCCATGGAGGCGACAATGCCGACTGCCAGCTCCAGCTCCACATAGGTCTTGATCACGTCGGCATCCAGTGCCGACATCACGATGTCCGGCACCAGCCCGGCGCGGGCAAAGGCACGGTCAATCTGTGCACGACCGGTAAAGCCCTGGTGATAGGTGACAATCGGGTACTCGGCCAGTGTTTCCAGCGACAGGGTTTGCTGATGCAGCGGATGTTCCGGCGGGGCAATCACGCTGTGGTACCAGCCATAGTAGGGAAAGGAAACCAGCTCGGGCACTTCGGCCACCGCTTCGGTAGCAATGCCGATATCGGCATCGCCGGACTGCAACAGGCGTACCAGCTCTTCCGGGCTGGCCTGATGCAGCACCAGGTGTACTTTGGGAAAGGCTTTCTTGAAGGCGGTCACCACCTTGGGCAGCGCATAGCGCGCCTGGGTGTGGGTGGTGGCAATGGTCAGCTGGCCTTCATCGCGCAGGCTGAACTGCTCGGCCAGGCGCTTGATGTTGCCTGCGTCCAGCAGCATGCGCTCCACGATGATCAGCAATTCCTTGCCAGGGTCGGTCAGCCCCAGGAAACGCTTGCCCTTGCGCACGAACAACTCGACGCCCAGTTCGTCTTCCAGGTCCTTGATGTGTTTGCTGACGCCGGATTGCGAGGTGTACAGCGCGTTGGCGACTTCGGTGAGGTTGAAGTTCTGGCGCACGGTTTCGCGGATGATGCGCAGTTGCTGGAAGTTCATGACCATGCCTTGAATTTATATAACTCAAAGCAGGATATTTCTGTTTTTAATATAACAAAAATAACATTTGCTTGTTTGCATATGCCATCTTGGTATCAGCTTGCGGCGTATCACACCAGCCACAGCTCACCCACCTGTGTTGCCAGTGCCTGGCAGGCGGGCGATTCGGCTGCTGACTGATTGCTGACCAGCAAGTCGATGGCTTCCGCCCGGCACAGGCTGAAGCGGCTGCTGACGCCCAGCTTGCTGGCATCGGCCAGGATAAAGGTTTGATCTGCCTGCTCGCTCATGGCAAGGGCCACTTCAGCCTCGGCAAGATCGTAATTACTGGCCCCCATATCGCAGCTGACGCCCACCGGGGACAGTAGGGCGATGTCTGCCCGGTAATGGCGGATGGCATTCACCGTGCTGCCACCCACCGTGGCTGCGGCACGTTCGCCCATTTCCCCACCCAGCATGATGAGCTGATGGCGCTTGCCCCCTTCTGGCTGGCGCAGTGCCAGTGCCACATCAAAAGCATTGGTGATGATGGTCAGGCCGGAGAGGCCGGCCAGTTGCCGGGCCAGCAGGGCGGTGGTGGTGCCGGCATCAATGAACACGGTTTGCCCGGCACTGAGCCTGCTGCACACCGCACGGGCAATGTCCTCCTTGAAACGGACGTTGAGCTGCGCCCGTTCGGCAATCGGGGCTTCCGTTGCGCTGGGACGCACGATGCCGCCATGGGTGCGGCGTAACTGACCCAGCGCTTCCAGCGCGGCAACGTCGCGCCTGACTGTTTCGCGCGATACCTGTAGCTCCCTGACTAGCCGGTCAGTGCTGATGCGCTGCTCCAATGCCAGCAAGGCACGGATGCGCTGGTAGCGCTCTTCTTGCCACATGGGCGTTTCCCCCTGAAATTTGCCTGCTCATTCTCCCTGGCTTTGCTGCCCTGTCAAGCCGGTCGGCTGCTGGATTTTGCAGGTCGGATTTGCACGCTTTGTGTACTTTTGTGGCAAAGTTGTAATATTGGGTGTTTATTATGCTGGCCATGCTGACGGGCTGGCATGGCCTCCCGTCTTCCTTTGTCATCCGGATCGGGAGATACCATGCAACGCCGCCAGTTCATTCATGCCCTTGCCGCCGTGTCCGCCAGCAGCCCCTTGTTGCTGGCCTCTTCATCAGCCCGTGCCCAGAGCAACACGGCCAGCGTACCGCTGGATACCGCACGCTGGTCGCCACTTAATGCCGCGCGCCTGCAATTGCTGCTGGACCAGTACGGCCGTCACAGCCCCACTTACCGCGCCGATCGCAAGCCTTATGCCGTGTTTGACTGGGATAACACCTGCATCATGAATGACTGTGAAGAAGCGTTGCTGATGTACCAGATCAACCATCTGCAGTACAAGCTGACGCCCGAGGAGTTCCACCAGGTCGTGTGGCGTGACGTGCCGGATGAAACCTTCATGGCCGACTACAAGACGGTGGATGGCAAGCCGGTACGCATGGCCGACATCGCAGCCGATGTGGTGGCGGACTATCGCTGGCTGTATGCCAACTATCAGGGGTTGGCTGGCAGCCGCAGCCTGGAGGACGTGCAGGCCAGCGACCAGTTCAAGGATTTCCGCGCCAAGCTGTACTTCATGTACGACGCCATCTGCGACAGTTTCCCGCTGGAAATCGGCTACAAGTGGATCATCTATTTCTACAAGAACATGAGCACGGCCGAACTGCAGGCCATGGCCCTGGCCTCCAACAAGGCCGCGCTGGGCGATGGCCTGCGCAAGATGCGCTATCAAAGCCCGGATACCCTGCCAGGCAAGGCGGGGGTGGTGGCGGATACCCATTTCCATGGCATCCGCGTGCATGAGGAAATCCGTGGGCTGATGCATACCCTGCGCGCCAACGGCATTGATGTGTATGTCAGCACCGCGTCCATCGACGACGTGGTGCGGGTATTCGCCGGCCATGCCGATTTTGGCTATGGCGTACCGCCGGAGAATGTCATCGGCTTGCGGCTGGAAATGGTCAATGGCCGTTATACCGATCGCTACCTCAGCGGCTGGCATTTCAACTGGGGCCCCGGCAAGACGGTGGGCATCCGCCAGCAGTTGCAGGCCAAGAAGGGCTATGGCCCGGTGCTGGTGGCGGGCGACAGCGATGGCGATGCCTGGATGCTGCGCGACTTTGCCGATACCTCGGTAGGGCTGATCGTCAATCGCATGAAAAAGGGCGAAATCGGCGCAGACAGCCAGCTGGCCGCCCAGCAACTGGGTCAACCGCAGGCGCGCTTCATTCTGCAAGGACGGGAGGAGGCAACCGGCTTGATGGTGCCGGATGAAAAGTCGCTCAAATATGGAAAAACCGAGCGCAAGCTGCTGGCCTGAGCGGGCTGTAATCCAGGCTTAATGCAAACGCCAGATGGCGCGATAGGCTTGCTGGTAGGGCAGGGCGGCATCCACCTCCTGCTCGCCCAGCTGTTGCAGCACTTCTCGGGTAAGCAGAATGGGTTTGCTGGCATAGCCGCTGGGGCTGGCATGGGCAAAGGCGCGGTTGAGTTCGTCTGCCATCTGCCAGCCTTGCGCCGCAAGTGGTTCGGCCACGGTTGCACTTTGCTGTGACAGTCCGGCCCGGATGCGGCTGATGGCCTTGCTGGAACCGTCTCCGGCCGAAACATTGCGGATATCCGTGCGCCGCACATGCAGCAGCGGATAGTTCATTTCATCGAAATAGACATCGTTGATGGCCAGTGTGTGCGTCCATTGCTTGCCATAGCGCTGGTTCAACTGCCTGACCACCGCATCCATCCGTTCTGCCGCATGGTTGATGGGGATGTTTTCCACGCTCAGCAATTTGCAGGTCTTGCACTGTGCCAGCGTCTGCTGCATGAAGCGGGTTTTGGCATTGGCAATGTCAAAGCGCTCATCATTGAAGATTACTACCCCGGCCTTGCCCTGACTTTGCTGGATGACATAGCTAGCGGCCAGCCGTGCCACTTCCTGCGGGTCGGTGGTGACATTGAAAAACAAGCCGTCCTGTGCTCCGGGCGTGGCGGTGGCATGCCAGCCCACCAGCGGAATGCCGGCCTGCCTTGCCGCACCGATTTCCACCCTCAGGTCGCTGGTGGCAATGCCCCCCAGAACCACGCCTTGCACCCGGCGTTCGCTAACGGCGCTGGCCAGTGCCTGGCGTAGCAGCGCACTGCTGCCTTTGCCGTCGATGATCTGTAACTGCCATCCCAACAGCCCGGCAGCAGTGGCAAAGGCACGATAACTGCCTGCAATGCCACCATTACGCAGATCCTGCGCCAGATACAGCACCTGATAATGGCCCGGCTGTCGGGGTGGGCCACTGCGTGGGCCGTCCCAGCGCTGCTCTGCCAATGCCGCCGCCAGGCCCTGACTGGCCAGCATCAGCACTATCAGCAGTGTGCGTTTCATTGCCATGACAACCTTTCGGCGTGCTGGCCCATGAGGGGTGGAGAAAAGACTAAGCGGGCAAGCAAAACAGCTCGCGCTAGGCTACTGCCATTCTATAAGTTCAGGTCGGATATGTGTATTGAATATGCATTTTACTTGTCCTGACGCAGATACCGCCAAACAAAAACCGCCCGGCAGGCGGGCGGTTGAAGTGCAATGGCACAGGATCAGAGTCGTTCGAAAATAACGGCTATGCCCTGACCACCGCCAATGCACATGGTAACCAGTGCATAGCGGCCATTGACGCGCTGCAGTTCGTACAAGGCCTTGGTGGCGATCACCGCACCGCTGGCTCCGATGGGGTGACCCAGGGCAATGGCACCGCCATTGGGATTGGCGCGGGCCGGGTCCAGCCCCAGCGCCTTGCATACCGCCAGGGACTGTGCGGCAAAGGCTTCGTTGGATTCGATCACATCCATCTGATCCAGCGTCAGCCCTGCACGTTTCAACGCTGCTTGCGTGGCCGGAATCGGGCCTTCACCCATGATGTGATTGGGTACGCCGCACACCGCGTAAGAAACCAGCCGTGCCATCGGCTGTTGCCCGGCTGCCGCTGCGGCATCCGCGCCGGCCAGCACCAGGAAGGCCGCACCATCATTGATGCCCGAGGCATTACCAGCAGTAACCGAGCCGTCTTTCTTGAATGCGGGTTTCATCTTGGCCAGTGCTTCCAGCGTGGTGGCGCGCGGATGTTCATCGGTATCGAATACCACTTCGCCCTTGCGGGTCTGGCTGACGATGGGGACGATCTGGCTGGCAAAGCGACCCTCGGCAATGGCGGTGGCCGCGCGCTGTTGCGAAACCAGCGCGAACTGGTCTTGTTCTTCGCGGCTGAGCTGCCATTTGTCCACCAGGTTTTCGGCGGTAATGCCCATATGGCCCACACCGAAGGGGTCGGTCAGCGCGGCGGTCATCATGTCCAGCGCCTTGACGTCGCCCATGCGCGCACCGCTACGCAATTGCGGCAACAGATAACCGGCACGGGACATGACTTCCACCCCGCCACCGATGGCATAGTCACAGTCTCCCAGCATGATGGCCTGTGCACTGGACACCACGGCTTGCAAGCCGGAACCGCACAGGCGGTTGACGGCCATGGCGACCGACTCCATCGGTAAACCGGCAGCAATGGAAGCCAGTCGTGCCACATAGGCATAACGGCTTTCGGTTGGAATGCAATTACCCACCGTGACATGGTGGATGCGGCTGGCGGCTGCGCCAGAGCGCAGCACGGCTTCCTTCATCACCATGCCGCCCAGTTCGGCCGGTTCCAGATGGCTCAGGCCGCCACCAAACGTACCGATCGCCGAACGCACGGCACTCAATACCACGATATCGCGTTGTTTCATTTGTTGTTTCTCCCGTGTCGTGTTGTTTCAAGCCACCACCTTACCAGCCGGAAATGTATGCAAGCAAGCAATTGCTTGGTTTGCCTGCCGGACAGTACCGCCAGCAGTAGACACGGTTGCTGCTGGAGTCTGGTACAGCTGCTTTGCAGTATGATGGACCGTTGCCCAGCGGTTTACTCATAAGGAAAAAACATGAGCGTATTTATCTTTGCCAGTTTGCGTTGTCTGCCCGAACACAGTCAGGCGTTACGTGATGCCATGCGCGGCATGCAGCGTGACAGTCTGGCGGAAGCAGGCTGTGAGGTGTACCAGCTGTTGCAGGAAGAGGGCGACGCAAACGTACTGCATGTGTTTGAGCGTTACCGCGACATGGCTGCGGTGGAAGCCCATCGTGCTTCTGCCCATTACCAGGCTTACCGGGCCTGGGTGGCAGACAAGCTGGCGGCACCCGTGGAAGTGAAACTGCTGCAGGCGCTGGATTGATGACCAAGGGGGCGGGCTTAAGCTGTTGCCCGGCCCCTTGTGTGCTCATCTCGCCGAACGGGTTACCGGCTCGGCAATCGGTTCAATACGGCCCAGCAGGAAGAGGAAGGACAGCACGCCAATCAAGAGCATGAAGCCGGCAATCAGGAAAGCGTTGGTAAAGGAGTGGGTTTGACCCACGATGATGCCGGTGACAATCGGTGCCACCGCGCCCATCATGTTGTTGGCAAAGTTCATGATGCCGCCCACCGTGCCGGTACCGCCACGCGGGGCAATCAGTGAAGGCAGCGACCAGCCTACCGGTGCAGCGGCGGCCAGCCCGCTCAGGGCAATGCTGATCCACACAATGGCGATGACCGGGTCGCTGGTGGTGGTGGTGCCGAATACCGCCAGCCCCAGCAACATGCCACCCAGCAATACGCCCTTGCGCACCCGGGTTTCGTCATGGCCACGCGCAATCAGGTGGTCAATCAGCCAGCCGCCCACCAGGAGATCGGCCAGCGTGGCGCATATCCACGGAATGGCCGCATAGCTTGCCGACTTCAGAATGCTCATGTGCATGGTTTGCACCAGATAGCCGGGCAACCAGGTGAGAAAAAGGTAAAACACATAGCCATAGGCGGCAAAGCCAATAGACAAACCCCATACTTTACGTTGCCGTAACAGATAGCCCAGCATGGCCAGCGATCCGGCCTGGCTAACGCCCTCGGCGGTAGCCCCGCCTTCGGTGATATAGCGGTATTCTTCTGCCGACAGCTTGCTGTCCTGGCTGGGGTCGCGATAGATCAGGGTAAAGGCTGCAAAGTAAGCCAGGCTGAGCAGGGCGGTGAGGCCAAAGCCCCAGCGCCAGCCCAGATGCACCACGGTGAGGGCCACCAGCGGCACGCCTATCACATTGGAAAACTTGGCAGCCGCATCGAACAGGGCCGTGGCCATGGCGCGTTCGCGGCGGGGAAACCAGTAGCCGGTGGCCTTGGCACTGACCGGGAAGCCCGGTGCTTCGGCCACGCCCAGCAAGGCCCGGGCGACAAACACGCCGCCAAATCCCCCGGCACAGGCGGTCAGGGTGGAGGCGACTCCCCACAACAAGGCACCCCAGCGCCCGACGCGGGTTACGCCGAAGCGGTCCAGGATCAGGCCGGTCGGAATCTGTAACAGCGCATAGGTCCAGAAAAAAGCACTGAACAAAATCCCCAGGTCACTGCTGGAAAGATGGAACTCCTGCTGCAATTGCGGCGCAGCGACGGACAGGCTGATACGGTCGAAGTAATTGACCAGTACGCCAATGCCCAGTAGCCCGCCAATGCGCCAGCGACGTGGTGTGCTGCGGCGTGATGTGGAATGTTGTGTCACCTGAAGTCTCCTCTGTTGTCTCGGTTTTTATGCTTGGGACTGACGTTGTGCTATTTGCTGCAAGCCGTGCTGCAGCAAGGTGGCCAAGGGCTGGCTGACATCCAGCGTGATGACGTTTTCACTGGCTGGATCAGGTATTTCCAGGTCGGCAAACTGGCTGTCCAACAGCGAGGTGGGCATGAAATGGGCGTCCCTGGCCGCCATGCGCTCGGCAATGACAGCCTTGTCGCCCGCCAGATGCACCAGCAGCAAGTCCGGGTCGCCGCTGCGCAGGGTGTCGCGGTAGCGGCGCTTCAGGGCCGAGCAGGCCAGCACCACGGCTTTTTGCTCTGTTCTGGCCCTTGCCAGTTGTGCGGCCAGCTGTGTCAGCCAGCCAGCGCGGTCGGCATCGGTGAGGGCAATGCCGGCCTGCATGCGGGCAATGTTTTCCGGTGGATGAAAGCGGTCGCCTTCGATGTAGGCAGAGGACAGGGCGTTAGCCAGTGCCTGTCCCAGACTGCTTTTGCCGCAGCCGGCCACTCCCATCACGACAATGTTTCGATTTTTCATGTTAGCGCTAACAAATTGGGATAAAAAAATTTGCCTGAGCAATCTGGCGCGATGTTAGCGCTAACAGAAGCGCGCAATCAATCAAATCATGTGCTGCATGGCAGCAATGCCAGTACGGCGGATAGGAGGCTGGTTTGTCAGGCCTGTTGGCATCTCTGCCTCGAATGTGTCAGGTACTGGCGCGTACCTGTAGCTGGAAGCCCAGATCCAGCTTTTGTACCGCAGTGGTTTCACCGCGCAGCTGTTGCAGCAACATGCGCGCGGCAGCCGCGCCAATCTCAAAGCGCGGCGTGGCAATGCTGCTGAGGGCGGGGGTGGTCCAGGCGGCGGCTTGCAGGTCGTTGAAACCGCCGATGGCCAGTTGCTCGGGCAGAGCGATGCCGCGTTGCTGGCAACGGGCAATCGCGCCGATGGCCAGGTCGTCATTGCAGCAGAAAATACCGTCACAGTCCGGGTGGGCAGCCAGCAGGGCATCCAGCATGTCGGCCCCCATTTGCATGCTGGAAGGGGAAGGATTCAGCCATTCGAGTGCCGGGTCGTGACAGCCGGCCTGTTGCAATGCCGAACGGTAGCCATGCAGCCGCTTGATCACCCGCTCATCCAGCTGTGCACCCAGAAAGGCGATGCGGCGCTTGCCGCGCGCAAGCAGATGGCCGGTCATGCTGGCACCGGCGGCTTCCTGAGAAAAACCGACACAGGGCCTGTCATCCTGACTCAGGTCCATCATGTACACCGCAGGCAGTGCCTGCTGCGCGACGATCTGGCGGAAGGCGGGCAACTGGTTCAGCCCGGTAACCAGCAGGCCGTCCGGGCTGTGCTGCAAATAGGCACGCAACAGGGCCAGCTCTTCGCTGTCGCTGTAATGGGTATTGCCGATCAGCATCTGGTAGCCGGCCGGCTGCAAGACTGATTCGATGCCAGCCAGTGCATCAATGAAAACGGTATTGCTCAGTGAGGGAATCAGCACCAGGACCGTGTGTGAACGGGCCGATGCCAGTTGGCGCGCAGAGCGATTGGGTACATAGCCCAGCTGTTCCACCACCTGCAGGATTTTCTCGCGCAGGGCAGGGGACACCCGGTCCGGCGAGTGCAAGGCGCGGGAGACGGTAATGGCGCTGACACCAGCGGCCTGGCCGACATCGTGCATGGTGACACCAGTGCCGGAACGCAAGCGGGGTTTTCTGGACATACTGAACCTGATCTGCGGTGAGTTGCCAGGCCAGTTGGCCTGATGGGCGGATTGTAACGCAGGCTCAGCACCAGTTGCAGGCAGATCTGCACCGCAGATGGTTTGAAAATGCACTGGCTGCGGTTATAGTGCCCCTCCCTAAAGTACAGGAGGTGGCCAGTACGAAATGGCATGGTGCTGGCCTTGCCAACAATGAAAAAACTGGTTTTTGTCGCCTTGCTACTGCTGCTGGGCGCGTGTGACAAGGACACGGCAGTCAAACTGCCGCGCGAGGTGAAAACGCTCGCCCAGCTGGGTGAGTCGGTGGTACATCAGCTGCAAGTCACCGGGGCCGGGCAGTCTGGTGGTGCAGACAGACCGGCAGACAAAGTAGTGCTCTCCCCCCTGGTGCATGGTGAAAAGGGGGTGGGACACCGCGATTTCACTGCTGCCAAACGCGTATTACCCAAGGTATTTGCCGGCATGCAGCAGGATTTCTACTGTGGCTGCGCCTATGAGGGCAAACAGGTGGACTGGCTGTCCTGTGGCTATGTGCCACGCAAGAATCCGGAGCGGGCCAAGCGTATCGAATGGGAGCATGTTGTCCCGGCCTGGGTATTGGGGCATCAGCGCCAGTGCTGGCAAGCAGGCGGGCGCAAGAACTGCGCCACTAACGATGCGGTATTCCGGCAGGCGGAAGGGGATCTGAACAATCTGGTTCCGGCGGTGGGCGAGGTGAATGCCGACCGCAGCAATTTGTCCTATGGCGCCTGGGCACGGCAGCCTGCGCGCATTTACGGTCAATGTGGCACGGTGGTGGACTTTACCGGCAAGCGGGTGCAACCGCGCGAAGAAGTGCGTGGGGCTGCTGCCCGTATCACCTTGTACATGCATCAGCGCTATGGCTTGAACATGAGTCGGCAAGACCGGCAACTGATGTGTGCCTGGGCAAGGCAATATCCGGTGGATAGCTGGGAGACACGCCGTAATGCGCGCATTGTCAGCCTGCAAGGGGAAGGCAATTATCTGGTCAGCCAGCCGGAGCAGCTGGCTGAACTATGCCGGTAAGAAGTGCTAGCAAAAACCTGCTGTTGCGTTGCGCTTTCTTGCCACAGCACCCTTGTACTGTCGGTACCGGCAGGCCTTGCCCCACGGACGCTGCGCTATTTTGTTAGCCGCGTTAAGTCAGAACGGCTGACGCCAGACTTATTCGGCGGCGGTTTTGCGACGGCGGCTGGTGGCCGGCTTGCTGTTGGCTGCCGGCTCGGCTTGCGGGGCATCGTTGTCGCCCTTGCTTGCTTGTTCCGGGCTGCTTGCTTCAGCAGCTTCCGCACTGGTTTCAACCACAGCTGCTGGTGTTGTGCTGCTGGTGTCGGCACGCAGGTCCGGGGCAATCTCGGTCAGCAGTTGCTCCAGCAGTTTGCTACGAGCGGCGATGTGGTGATCAAATCGCCAGTCTTTCAGCAGGTCGAGGGCCACTTCGAAATAGCGCATATCAATCTGGTACAGACTGCCCAGGTCAAAAGATCGTCCCATTTCCAGCGCCGCAGCCAGATCCTTGAGTACCTGGACTTGTTCCGGGTCCTGGTTTTCTTCAATGAATCGACGGATTTTCTTGGCGGCATTCATGGTGATGATCCTTGCTGGTACGCGGTATGACTGGGCGAAGCAGTCATAACAACCGTACTTGAATGTTGTAAGAGCAAGCGCACAGTCTGCCACAGTCAATGCGAACAAATTATTACCTTTTCATGACAAACAGTCATTCTGTCATTATTTAACCTGGTTTTTAATGTCAAATGATTTTATTGGTTTTGATCAAACGCGACCATGGGCGGCTTGCCCATGCGTGGTGGTGGTACTGACAACAAGCTGTTTTACGGGTTGTGATTGGCATCAAAACGCACGTTCAGCACACCTTCCTGCACATCCAGGCAGTATTGTGGCCAGCGCATGTCAGGCCACAACAGCTCGGCCATCAGGGTGTGCGGGTGATAGGCCGCGGTGTAGAGCGTGCCATAGCCGCGCCCATAGGCGGTCTGGAACAAGGGCGGACGCAACAGGGTACGTAGTACATCATCTGCTTGCACAGCCTTGCGCACACCCTGGCTCAGCATCCATTCACGCTCTTCCGAGAGGGTAGCCCTGGCATGGGCTTGCCATTCCAGTCCATGCTGGTGGTTGGCCACCGCCGGGCGATGCACTACTTCCGCTGGCCGGTCCGGTGCGACAAATACCGTGGCCCAGTGACTGTGTTTGTCCAGCAGGCTGATGTTGTAGGTCATGTGTACCGGTAGCCGCTGCAGGATGGCAATGGCCTGAGCGGTATTGCCTGCTGCTTCCAGCAGGTAGCGTAGCACCAGCGGTATGCCGAAGCCTTCGCCCACTGCCGTGCGTCCGCCAAACGACAGGGAAACCGCGAGCCCGTCTTCGTTGATGCCATCCAGCGCGCCCCACAGGCAATCGCTCATCACCAGTACCTGGCGTCCCAGCCAGCGGGTAGCCAGCCAGCTGCCTTCCAGCAGGCTGGGGGCGTAGTCGTAATTGCGTGCCAGCACGGGTCCTTCCTGGCCAGTCGGGTCCAGCCAGACGGCCTGCGAACAACCGGTGATATACGAGGGAGGGCACCACTGTGACAGAAAGCGGGCTTCCAGATCGCCACCGCCAGCCAGTTCACAGAGTTGCTGATACAGCCCGGATAGTTCCGGCATGTGCTGGCGCAGTGCGCGTCGCCCGGCCAGGTATGAGGGCCGTGCCCGATAGCCATCGCGCAGGAGCCACTGTTGATAGGCTGGCCAGCGCATCTGGAACAGTGCTTGCCAGCGTGCACCTGGCGTGTCTTCTCGTATCGCTTCAAATGTACAGCGCATGTGTCTCACTGGAGCTGCGGCCACCGCCGTGCAGCAGGCGACTGCCAGGTTGATGGCGTGGACTACAGAATCTTGAAGGCGCCAGGGTCAGGCGGGCTTTCAGTGTGCACCGCCATGATGGGTTTGGCTGCATAGTATTTCTTGATGCCGGCTATCCAGTGGCGTGCACGCGCATTGAGTGCGAAGTCGTCGCTCATCGAGCGGCCACGGGTAATCAGGATGCCCAGATCAGCCCCTTCGTAACGATAGTCGCCCGGCCCGCTGATGCGCAGGAAAAATGCTTCGTTTTCCGATTCGATATCCTGGCGCTTGTAATCGAAGCGATGGTAGGACACCGAACCGTCCTCTGCCATACGATAGATGCCGGTGGCCGGGGCATGGGTAATGATGTCCACATTGTTGGCAGTATGTTTGATCACCAGCTGGCTCCAGCTGTCGATGAACGCCGGGTTGGCCCAGCGGGCGTTCAGTTCTTCCACGTCCAGTTCAAACTCGATGCCGGAAAACTCCAGCAGATGGAACAGGAATAGCGGTACATCCGCATAGGCGAAGGCTGCGTGGTTGGTCATCGGGCTGGCACCGCAGATACGCGGGTTCAGTTCACCCAGATAAACTTCGTCCGTGTCCTTGTCGATCAGGAAATCCAGGTCGAAATAGCCGCGATAGCCTTCCGCCATCAGCTGGTTGCCAAAGCGGTAAGCCATCTCGCGTGCCTTGGCGCGGACTTCTTCGCTGAACGCGCCGGGGAAGATTTCATTACCGCACCAGCCACCGCGATAGGGTGTCAGCTCCGGCTCGCCCACCACTTCGGTAAGCAGGGGTCCCACCAGGGTTCCACAACGGGTGGCACAGGCCTCCAGCGTGGCCCCCCGACAGTTGATGCGCTGCATGATCTTGACTTCAGGATCCTGGATGATGTCCTGGGCGCGACGGTCGAAATCGGCTGCACTGGAAATGAAGAAGGTGGTGTGGCCGGAGTCGCCAAAGGCGGTTTGCACCACCAGTTGTTCGCCCAGGCCATGCGCGTCGGCAATCTCGCGCAGGTGGGCGTAGCTATCCACCTTGCACAGGGCATTGGGGACGGAGGGCACGCCAGCCTTGTTGCCGATACGCACGGTTTCCATCTTGTTGTCGCAGCGCTCGCGCAAGGCGGCGCTGGGAAACCAGACTTCGATGCCCAGCTCCTGGCACAGCCGTTCGGTTTCTGCATCGAACATCAGGAATACCGCCACCGGTCGACCGCCGGCGCGCTCGACATAATCCACCACGTCCTTGTGTTGCAGCAGGTAGTTATTGATGTCCTCGATGGACTGGAATTCCTCGTGCGGCAATTGCGGCGGCACAAAGACATTGGGGTGGCGACCATCAAAACAGTCGATGTAGTTGATGTATTTGAAGCGATTCACCCACTGGTCTATGCCCAGCAGGTTGAAATTGGTGGCGCTGATGAAGTAGATCGGCCGTTCATTACGATGAAACAGCAGGCGCAGATCGGAAATATTGCTGACTTTTTGCATGGGTGGTTCTCCCTGAGCGGCTCGCGGTGATGCTTTTGCTGGCTGTGGCGGCTGGCCGGTTTGTGTCATGACTTGCAGCCAGTGCCAGCAATGACTTAGCCAGCACATGGCTAGTGCACTGGCTTTCATTGCGGGTCTAGCTCACCGGGTGAGAGGGTTGCCGGGGCAACACTTTGCGGTATGGGGCCGCCCGGCCCGGACAGCCCGCTCTGCTCGTGATCGTCCGGCTTGACCAGCGGCCCCAGCGTATGCAGGAAGCCGTCAGCGCCGCTGTCGCGCTGATAGACGGGGAACTCGCAACGGCGATCGCGAAAGCTTTTCAGCGGCTGGCCCAGGCCACGCAGGCCGCGTTCCCGTTCGCGCCTTACCTTGTCGAAGTCCACTTCCACCGGAATGATTTCCGCGCCCGATCCGGCCTGGTGCAATACATAACCGGCAGGGTCCACCACGATGGAACGGCCGCTGCCACCGTCGCCTACGCCATTGATGTCGAAGAAATACAGCTGGTTGGTGACTGCAGAGGCCCGGGCAATGGCCAGCTCCACTTCCCGGTCTATGGTGTCGGTCATGGTGGGGTGCAGAATGACTTCCGCCCCCATGGCGGCCAGCGTGCGGGTGGTTTCCGGAAACCACATGTCGTAGCAAATGGAAATTCCGATGCGGCCTGCTTCCGGTACGTCAAACACCACAAACTGGTTGCCGGCGCTGATGCCTTTTTCGTAGGGCAGGAAGGGAAACAGCTTGCTGAAGCGAGCGATGACTTCGCCTTGCGGGTTGATCACCGGGCTGGTGTTGAAAATGCAGCCGTCGCGCTGTTCGAACAGCGAGCCGGGAATCAGCCACACCCCATGGCGGGCGGCAATCGCGCACAATCGCTCTTCGGCCTGGCCCGGCATGGTTTCGGCGCGCAGTGGATTGGGGCCGTAGGCTGCCAGTTCGGAAAACAGCACCATGTCTACCCAGGGAAAACGGTGTTTGACATGGGCCACGTAGTGGCCCATGCGCGTGATGTTTTCTTCGAAGGCGGAAACCGGCATCTGGATGCCGGCAATGGCGAAGCGTTTCAAGGTCTCTCCCGATTGATGACTGCTGCGCCTTGCCCGGCGGCAGGCGTTTCAGTGGTGGCTGGGAGAGCAGTCTACAAATGCGGGAAGTGGGCCAGAAATAGCCGATTTCTGATTATGCTGGCAGGAAATGGCTGGTCGATTGCCAGGGATTTTTACTTGCCATGTCAGGTGAAAATGGCGTGCGTCCGGAGAATGCCATGCAGGCCGGGACGGCAGCTGGGCGGAAGGTGGGGCGGCTTGCCGGGCAAGCCGCTGTCGCTAGCGTTCGAGCAGGCGATAGCCCACGCCGGTTTCGGTGAGGATGTGCTGCGGCATGGCCGGGTTGTCTTCCAGTTTCTGCCGCAGGTGACCCATATAAACGCGCAAGTACTGGTTGTGCTCGGAAAAGGAAGGGCCCCACACCGCCAGTAACAATTCGCGATGAGTAATCACCTTGCCACTGTTGCGGATCAAGGTCGTCAGCAAACGGTATTCGATGGGAGTGAGGTGGATGGGACTGCCATGCTTGCTGACGGTGCGGTTGACCAGATCCACTTCAATGGGACCAAAGCAAAAGGTTTGCGCCGGAGCAGCACTGCCCTGGTTGCGACGACGCAGCAGGACACGGATGCGTGCCATGCACTCGGCCACGCCAAACGGTTTGGTCAGGTAGTCGTCGGCACCGGCATCCAGCGCCAGGACTTTTTCTGTTTCCTGGGTGCGGGCGGACAGCACCAGAATGGGCAGGTCGGTCCACTCGCGCAGCTGACGGATGACTTCAATGCCGTTCATGTCCGGCAAGCCCAGGTCGAGTATGACCAGGTCCGGTTTGCGGGTGGCCACTTCAATCAGGCCCTGTTTGCCGGTTTCGGCTTCGTGCACCACCCAGTTGTCGCCATCCAGCGCCGAGGCCAGAAAACGGCGGATGGGTTTTTCGTCCTCGATCACCACCAGGTTGACAGGTGTTTCGCTCATGGCTGGATTTCCTCGTCG
The DNA here is from genome assembly GCF_013391415.1 of Aquitalea sp. LB_tupeE. Lineage (GTDB taxonomy): Bacteria > Pseudomonadota > Gammaproteobacteria > Burkholderiales > Chromobacteriaceae > Aquitalea. The sequence goes on along the minus strand of NZ_JACAXB010000002.1, from coordinate 51,460 downwards.
CCGGGCAGGGCGGGCATCTGGCTGACCGGCAGGGTAAAGCAGAAGGCGGCACCATGCGGCTGGCGGTTGCTGGCGGTAATCTGGCCGCCATGTGCTTCGACTATGCTGCGGCAGATAGCCAGACCCAGCCCTACACCCGGCGTGGTGGATTCGTTGTTGCCACGGCTGAATTTATCGAACAGTTTTTGTTCCAGTCCAGCGGGCAGTCCGGGGCCGTCATCTTGCACGCAAACGCGTATTGTAGCGCCCTCAGCCTGTGCCTGTAGTGTGATATCGCTGCCGGGCGGGGTATATTTGGCCGCGTTTTCCAGCAGGTTCACCAATACGCGCTCAATCAGCACGGCATCGTATTCCAGTACCGGCAAATCGCTGGCCAGTGCCACTTCCAGCTGATGCCCTTGCAGATTGCGCTGGCAAGCGCGTAGCGCACTGCCCACCACGTCATCCAGCAGTTGCCAGGTTTTGTTGGGCTTGACGCCGGATTGCAGTCTGGCCATGTCCAGCAGATTGGTCACCAGATGGTTCATGCGCAGCGATTCTTCCTGAATCGACTGGGCGATGTCTGCTTGTTTGGCCGTATCGACCTGGCCTTCCGCCAGCAGGCTGGAGAGGCCGACCAGGGTGGTGAGCGGGGTGCGCAGGTCGTGCGAGATAACCGACAGTACGCTGTTGCGCAAGCGTTCGGACTCCATGGCGACAATGGCGTCTTGTGCCACTTCAACGTAATGCACCCGTTCCAGCGCCAGGGCAATTTGTGCCGCGCAGGTTTCCAGCAGGCGTTGTTGTTCCGGCAGGAAGACCTGATCCAGTTGTTCGGGCAGCACCGCCAGCACGCCGCGATTGCGCATCGGTGCCTTGAGTGGCAAATAGAGCATGGCATTGGACGGCAAGGTCTGGGTGCCCAGGCCTGCTGCCTGCTGTTTGTCGTACACCCATTGGGCAACGCCCAGGTCCGCCTGTGCCGCGCTGTCGTTTTCGGCGCGCAGCTGTTCCTGGCTATTGGGGGTGAGCAGCACGATGCTGGCATTGAACAGCGGTTGCAGGCGGCTGACGGCGATGTCGATGATCTGGTTGGCGGTCAGGGCGGCAGACAGCTCGCGTCCCAGGTCGTACAGCGCGCGGGTGCGGCGCTCGCGGTAGGTGGCAATATTGGCTTCAAAGCGCAAGCGAGCGGTCAGCTGGCTGATGATCAGCGCCACGGCAAACATCACGGCAAAGGTCAGCAGATACTGGGTGTCGGATACAGACAAGGACAGTCGTGGCGGCACAAAGAAAAAGTCGAAAGTGGCGACCGATACCACGGACGCCAGCACGCCGGGGCCACGGCCAAAGCGCACGGCAATCAGCACCACGGCCAACAGGTAGAGCATCACCACATTGGACAGGTCAAAAAACGGTGTCAGCAGGCTGACAAGGCCGGTGGTCAACAGGCAGGCCAGCAAGGCCGCCACATAGCCGTGGCCTTGCTTCTGCCGAGTGGCTTCGCCAAACAGCAGGCTGTTGAAGCCTTCCTGCGCGGCTGCGTTGTCCTGGTCCGGCTCGTGGGACACCACATAGACATCGACATCATGTGCCTGCCGGGTGAGCTGCTCCAGCAAGGGGCGCCGCAGCAGGCGGCGCAAGGGGCCAGCCGATGTCTTGCCCACCACCAGCTTGGAAACATTACGGGTGCGCGCATAGGCCAGCAGGGTGGCGGCCAGTTCGCTGCCGCCCAGAATGGTGGTTTCTGCCCCCAGCTCCTGTGCCAGCTTCAGGCCCTTCATGATGCGGGCGCGCTGGGCGTCGGGCAGGCGTTGCAATTGCGGAGTTTCCACAAAAACCGCAATCCAGTCGGCATCCAGGCTGGCGGCCAGCCGCTTGCCGCTGCGTACCAGCTTCTCGGTACCAGGGCCGTGGCCGATGCAAACCAGCAAGCGTTCACGGGCATGCCACACCGGTTTGATCGACTGATCGGCCCGATAGGCGCGCATTTGCGCATCTACCCGGTCGGCGGTGCGACGCAGTGCCAGCTCGCGCAGCGCCAGCAGATTGCCCTTGCGGAAGAAGTTCTTCACCGCCCGCTCGGCCTGTTGGGCCAGATACACTTTTCCCGCAGCCAGCCGGGCCAGTAGTTCATCCGGCGGCAGGTCGACCAGCGCGACTTCCTCAGCCTGGTCGAATACATGATCGGGCAGGGTTTCGCGCACCACAATGCCGGTGATCTGGCCCACCACATCGTTCAGGCTTTCCAGATGCTGCACATTCAGCGTGGTGTAAACGTCGATGCCGGCCGCCAGTAGCTCCTCCACGTCCTGCCAGCGTTTGCTGTGGCGGGAGCCTGGCACATTTGAGTGGGCGAATTCATCCATCAGGATCAGCTGTGGTTGGCGAGCCAGTGCGCAGTCCAGATCAAACTCGGCCAGACTGCGACCCTTGTATTCGACCCGGGTGGGGGGCAGCACTTCAAGCCCATGCAATTGCGCTTCGGTTTCTTTGCGGCCATGGGTTTCCACCACGCCCACCAGCACTTTGCAGCCTTCTTGCTGGCGTACACGGGCGGCGCTGAGCATGGCGTAGGTCTTGCCCACGCCAGCGCAGGCACCAAAGAAAATTTTCAGCCGGCCACGCCGGGCAGCCAGCTCATCCTGCTTGATGGCATCGAGCAGGGCATCGGGATCGGGTCGGGTATCAGTCATCGGGTTTCATTTTCTGGCCAACAGCAGCCACACAGCAGCAGGCCCTGCACATGCTGGCAGGGCCGGGAGGCAAAGCCGAAGCGCAACAGTCGTGTCGTATTGCATGGCACAGACTGCTGCGCGCGGTTTATCTGGCGGTCAGGCCATCCAGTGCCAGGTTCAGCGCCAGTACATTGACGCGCGGTTCGCCCGAGAGGCCGAAGGTTTCGCCAATGATGTGGTCATCCACCAGCTTGTGCAATCGGGCCATCTGCATCTGGCGTGCTGCAGCGACACGGTCCATCTGGTAGTAGGCGGCGGCGACGGAAATGTCCGGGTCCAGCCCACTGGCCGATGCGGTGACCAGATCAACCGGCACAGTGGCTGTCTGGGTGGGGTGTGCCTTGCGCAGGCGTTCCAGATTGCCTTTGACCGCATCCAGTTGGGCCGGGTTGGTGGGGCCCAAGTTGGAGCCGCTGGAACTGCCGGCATGATAGGCTTGCGGACTGGTGGCGGAGGGGCGGCCCCAGAAATACTGCGTGCCGGTGAAGTTCTGGCCAATCAGCTGCGAGCCGATGATCTGGCCGTTTTTCTCTATCAGGCTGCCATTGGCCTGATACGGAAACAGCAACTGGGCGAGGCCGGTGGTCAGCAAGGGATAAGCCAGACCGGTGATGGCCGACAGGATGACAAACAGCACCAGTGCCGGGCGCAGGGTTTTGAGCATGATGATTTCCTTCTTGTATGGGGCAGGGTTCAGACCAGACCCGCCGCACCCAGCAGCATGTCGATCAGCTTGATGCCGGCAAAAGGCAGCAGCAGGCCGCCCAGGCCGTAAACCAGCAGGTTGCCGCGCAGCAGCTCGGCCGCGCTTCTGGCGTGGTATTTCACCCCTTTGAGTGCGAGCGGAATCAGGAACACGATGATCAGCGCATTGAATACCACCGCCGACATGATGGCCGAGGCCGGGCTGTTCAGGCCCATCACGTTCAGTGCGCCCAGCTGCGGATAGGTGCTGGCAAAGGCCGCCGGAATGATGGCGAAGTACTTGGCCACATCATTGGCAATGGAGAAGGTGGTGAGCGAGCCGCGTGTCATCAGCATCTGTTTGCCGATTTCAACAATCTCGATCAGCTTGGTGGGGTTGGAATCCAGATCCACCATATTGCCAGCCTCTTTTGCCGCCTGGGTGCCGGTATTCATCGCCACCGCCACATCGGCCTGGGCCAGTGCTGGCGCGTCGTTGGTGCCGTCACCGGTCATGGCCACCAGCTTGCCTTCGGCCTGATGGCTGCGGATCAGGCTGAGCTTGGCTTCCGGCGTGGCCTCGGCCAGGAAGTCGTCCACCCCGGCTTCTGCCGCAATGGCGGCAGCGGTCAGCGGGTTGTCGCCGGTGATCATGATGGTCTTGATACCCATCTGGCGCAGTTCGGCAAAGCGTTCCTTGATACCGCCCTTGACGATGTCCTTGAGTTCGATCACCCCCAGTGCACGCTTGCCTTCGGCCACCAGCAGCGGGGTAGAACCGCGGCGGGCCACTTCATCGGCACTCTTGCCCAGTGCGTCGGGAAAGACGCCGCCTTGCTCGGCAATATGGCGGCGGATGGCGTCGATGGCACCCTTGCGGATTTCGCGGCCGTCGTAGTCGATGCCGCTCATCCGGGTTTGCGCGGTAAACGGAATGAAGCTGGCTTCATGGCTGGCCAGTTCACGCTCGCGCAGATTGAACTGTTGCTTGGCCAGTACCACGATGCTGCGGCCTTCCGGGGTTTCATCGGCCAGGGACGCCAGCTGGGCGGCATCGGCCAGTTGCTGTTCGCTCACGCCTGGAGCCGGGATGAAGGCCGATGCCTGACGGTTGCCCAGGGTGATGGTGCCGGTCTTGTCCAGCAGCAGCACGTCCACATCGCCTGCAGCTTCCACCGCACGGCCGGAGGTCGCAATCACATTGGCCCCCATCATGCGGCTCATGCCTGCAACACCAATGGCGGACAGCAAGCCACCGATGGTGGTGGGAATCAGGCACACCAGCAGCGCCACCAGTGTGGTGATGCTGATGGGCAAGCCCGCTTTGGCCGCTTCCACACTGAACAAGGAGTAGGGCAACAGGGTGACGGTGACAATCAGGAACACAATGGTCAGCGCCACCAGCAGGATGGTGAGGGCGATTTCATTCGGTGTCTTCTGGCGCTTGGCACCTTCCACCATGGCAATCATGCGATCGAGGAAGGTTTCACCGGGATTGGCGGTAATCTTCACCACAATCCAGTCCGACAGCACGCGCGTGCCCCCGGTGACCGAGGAAAAGTCCCCGCCGGATTCGCGGATGACCGGGGCTGATTCGCCGGTAATGGCCGATTCATCCACCGAAGCCACACCTTCCAGCACTTCGCCATCCACCGGAATCACATCGCCTGCTTCCACCAGCACGATGTCGCCTTTTTTCAGGCTGTGGCCATCGACCACCATCACTCCTGCGCCGCGAACCGGGCCTGACAGTTTTTTGGCCACCACGTTTTTCTTGGCCGAGCGCAGGCTGGCCGCTTGAGCCTTGCTGCGGCCTTCGGCCAGGGCTTCGGCAAAGTTGGCAAACAGCACGGTGAACCACAGCCACAAGGTAATGGCCAGGATGAAGCCAGGGGCAGCTTCGCCCTTGCCCAGCAGGGCCTGCAGCCACAGCGCGGTGGTCAGGATGCTGCCGACATAGACGACGAACATCACCGGATTGCGCCATTGGGTGCGCGGCGACAGCTTCTTGAAAGAGTCGATGATGGCCGGCTTGATCAGCGCCGGGTCAAACATGCCCTTGCCAGTCTTGATCTGCGCGCTGGCAGACTGTTCTGCCGAAGCAGAAATGGAAGAATGATTGCGATCGTTCATATTGATTTCCTTGATCCTGTCGCGTATCCGCTTGCAGGATTAATGTCCGCTCACCATTTGCAGATGCTCCACCACCGGGCCCAGCGCCAGCGCCGGAACATAGTTGAGCGCACCTACCAGCAATACGGTGCCAATCAGCAACACCACGAACAGCGGGCCGTGGGTGGGCAGGGTGCCGCTGGTGACCGCCAGGCGTTTCTTGGCGGCCAGCGAACCGGCGATGGCCAGAATGGGCACAATCATCAAAAAGCGGCCAAAGAACATGGCGATGGCGGTCATGATGTTGTAGAACGGCGTGTTGGCCGACAGCCCGGCAAAGGCGCTGCCGTTATTGTTGGCGGCCGAGGTGAAGGCATAGAGGATTTCGCTGAAACCATGCGCGCCGGGGTTGGCGATACCGGCCTTGCCCGCATCCAGGCTGACAGCAATGGCGGTCAGTACCAGCACCAGGATGGGCGTCACCAGAATGGTGATGGCGGTCATCTTCATTTCGTAGGTTTCTATCTTCTTGCCCAGGTATTCCGGCGTGCGTCCCACCATCAGGCCGGCAATGAATACCGCCAGAATGGCAAAGACCAGCATGCCGTACAGGCCGGAACCCACACCGCCGAATACCACTTCGCCCAGTTGCATCAGGAAGGTGGGCACCAGGCCGCCGACAGGGGTGAGCGAATCATGCATGGCCACCACGCCCCCGCAGGACGCCGCAGTGGTGATGACGGTAAACAGCGAGGTGTCGATAATGCCGAAGCGGCTTTCCTTGCCCTCCATATTGCCGCCGGCCTGCATGCTGCTGGCTTGCTGGTCCACACCCATGGCGCTTAATTGCGGCACACCGGCCTGCTCGGCACTGGTTTCCACTACAACCGCCGTGACAAACATCAGCAACATGGCGGCCAGAATGGCCCAGCCCTGACGCCTGTCGCCCACCATGCGGCCAAATACCAGGCACAAGGCCGCCGGAATCAGGAAGATGGCCAGCTCTTGCAGCAGATTGGACAGCGGGGTCGGGTTTTCAAACGGATGGGCCGAGTTGGCATTGAAGAAACCACCGCCATTGGTGCCCAGCATCTTGATGGCTTCCTGCGAGGCGACCGGACCCATCGGCAGGGTTTGCTGCCGGGTCTGGCTGTCTACCATGACAGGCTTGCCATCCTTGCCGATGAGCGGGCTGCCCTTGGCATCCAGCTTGGGCTGCTGGAACTGTGTCACTTCAACAGTGTGTGCTGTTTGGTAAGGCAGCAGGTTTTGGATCACACCTTGCTGGGTAAATACCAGCGCCAGCACCAGAGACAGCGGCAGCAGGATATACAGGGTAAAGCGGCTGACATCGACCCAGAAATTACCGATCCTGGCCGCATTGTGACGGGCAAAACCGCGAATCAGCGCAATGACCACGGCGGCACCGGTTGCGGCGGACAGGAAGTTCTGAACCGTCAGTCCCAGCATCTGGGTCAGATAGCTCATGGTGGTTTCGCCAGCATAGCCCTGCCAGTTGGTATTGGTGATAAAGGAAATGGCGGTATTGAAGGAAGAGTCCGGCGTAACGGCAGCCAGTGCCTGCGGGTTCAAGGGCAGGATGCCCTGCAAACGTTGCAGGCCATAAATGGCCAGGGCACCCAGCAGGTTGAACAGCAGCAAGGCCACTGCATAGCTGCGCCAGCCCATGTCTTCGTCGGGCCGGATACCGGCTATACGGTACAAGCTGCGCTCAAGTGGCGCTAAAAATCGCAGCACGCCGGGGTTTTCCCCCTGCATGACACGGGTGATATAGCTGCTCAAAGGCCAGGCCAGCGCGAGCAGGACAAGCAGGAACAGCCCCAGTTGGAGCAAGGCAGGTGTGCTCATGTCAGAAGTTCTCCGGCTTGACCAGGGCGTAGACCAGATAGCCCAGCAGCCCCAGTGCGATCACGGTGCTGATCAGATAAAACAGGTTCATGGTTTATTTGCCCTCCAGCTGCTGGCAGGCTGCGACAAAAGCCAATGTCAGCGCGACAAAGCCCAGGGTCAGACCCAGGTAGACCAAATCCATTTTGCGTTTCCTTTGGTGGACGTTAGGTGCCTGTTCAAGGTACGCAAAGCGGTGTCAAAAACCTGCTAAAAAGCGCGGAGGAGGAATAAAGAAAAGATAAAAATTAGCAGGCATGGCTGGCGGCATGCCTGTGTGGTGTGCGTGGTGTGGGGAGGGGGAGATGGCGGAATGCAAAAAGACAGGGCGCCAGCGTGTGGCGCCACGGTGTCTTGCGGTATTGAGGCGTGTCTAGAACAAATCGTCTTCGCTACGTTCGGCCATGAAGCGGGCATCATCACGGTCATGGGCACGCTGACGAACCTTTTGTTGCCGGCAGCGTTCGGTATCACTCAATTGCGGCTTGGCTACCGCGTACAGAAAACTTTCATGCTGATCACGCGCCTGCTTGCGGCGGACGCTGAGAGGAATACGGGAAATCATCCTTGCACCTCCTGATGTGGGTACTACAACGTGCGGTTGGTTGTGCCAACCATTAAAACTTGACTGTATTTCAAACATTTGTAAAGCCTGATCAGTCAAGCAATTCCCAAAATGTTGTGTGTTTGCCGCGCTACATCTCCCCACGTATGGTTATTTGTAGCAGATTGCCCTTCATCTTTCCCGATCAGACCTGTTGCGATGCGGTATAGATTTTTATTGAATATCGAATAAATCAAACAGTCTAGTTGGTTATATGTTGTGTGCAGTAGCATAGCGCCAGAACTTAGTCTGGAGCGGTCATGGAGTTAGGATATGCAATTGCGGGTCTGGTGGTGGGCTTCATCGTCGGATTGACCGGTGTGGGTGGGGGCTCTCTGATGACCCCCATTCTGCTGTGGTTCGGCATTTCACCGTCCACTGCCGTCGGCACCGATTTGCTGTATGCCGCAATCACCAAGGCCGGTGGTGTGTTTGTCCATCACAAGCAAAAACACGTGGACTGGAAGCTGACCGGCTGGCTGTCCATGGGCAGCGTGCCGGCTTCGCTGTTGACGCTGGGCCTGCTGTCCTGGCTGCACTTGTCTACTCATGTGCTGGATTCGGTATTCAAACTGGTGCTGGGTATCGCCCTGTTGCTGACTGCCGCGTCCATCCTGCTCAAGACCAAGCTGATGAAGCTGATCAATCCGGCTGGCAATGCGCAAGCCGAGTTGGTGCTAAAGCCGCTGCCTACCGTGCTGATCGGTGTTGGCCTGGGTGTGCTGGTTACGCTGAGCTCGATTGGAGCCGGGGCGCTGGGTACCCTGGCCTTGTTTGCACTGTATCCGGCTTTGCCTACCCGCCGCCTGGTCGGGACCGAGATTGCACACGCGGTTCCGCTGACACTGGTGGCCGGTTTGGGCCATGCCAGCATGGGTAACCTCAATTACATGCTGTTGCTGAACTTGCTGATGGGGTCCTTGCCGGGTATCTGGCTGGGCAGCAAGCTGACACGCAGCCTGACCGATACCTGGTTGCGCCCTGCGCTGGCCATCATGCTGGCTGTGGTGGGTGCCAAGCTGGTGATGTAATGCCTGGGATGTTTGGTTGGTGCATGAAACAGGGCTGCTAGCGCAGCCCTTTTTGTTTTTTTGTGGCTGACTGGTGCTCCGCCGGCTTGTGGCCGCAGGAAAAAAACGAGCCCCGACCTTGGGGGACGGGGCTCCAGCTTGCACCTTCGCTCAGGAGCTGCCAGTCAGATGGGCCGGGGGTATCCGAACACCCGACTGACAGCCATGTCCCTGCACTACACAAGCTGTAGAGCAGGAACAAGCTGATTATGTGCAAGCCGTACCGATAGTCAGTAGCATCATTGCATGGTTTTTTTGTGACGGAGTTTGACTGCTGGCGTTATGATGCAGCACAGCATGACGTAAAGGTAAGGAGAACATATTGGAAAAAACCTACCCGGTGATTGACCGCCAGACCATCACCATGCGCTGGGGCGACATGGATGCGGTTGGTCATCTCAACAATACGTATTACTTCCGCTATCTGGAGCAAATCCGCCTGAACTGGCTGGAGTCCATGGGGCACAGCATCAATCCCCAGGGCCAGGGGCCGGTACTGGCCAGCACCTCCTGCACCTTCCGCAAGCAACTGACTTATCCGGCCACCGTGGAAATCACTATCGAGCTGGAAAAGCTGGGGCGCAGCAGCTTGCAACTGCGTCATCATTTCTACCTGCAAGGCGACCCGCACACCGTGTATGCCTATGGGGATGTCACCCTGGTGTGGGTGGACTATCAGGCCGGAGTGCCGGTGGCCATCCCGCAGGATATTCGTCAGGTGATTGAACAGGCAGTGGCACGCCACACTGCAGAGTCAGCAGACTCAGCCCTGCTTGCGAATCAGTCGGCGCAATAAAAAGCGGCTTGGGTGCACGGCCTGCATCAGGTCTACCGGTAGCGGGGCGGCTTCGCCTTCCAGATAGGCAGCAATGATTTCGCCGGATAGAGGGGCGGTGATCATGCCGCGTGAGCCATGGGCAGCATTGACATACAGGCCGGGAATATACGGTGCTGCTTGTGTCAGTGGCAGCGTGGCATCGTTGGCCAGTGCACTGTAGCAGCTGGCAAATTCCTGCCGGTTTACCACAGGGCCAACGATGGGCAAGTAGTCCGGGCTGGTGCAGCGGTAGGCGGCCCGGCCGCCCAGTTGCTCCATGCTCAGGTTTTCCGCTTGCAGGGCCTGGTGCAGGGCAGGCGCCAGACCAGCCAGCATCGCCAGGTTTTCCGCATGTTCGTCTGCCGTGACGGCAAGATTGTCTGCGTCAAACTTGAAGGTGGCTCCCACGCAATGCTGCTGGTGGCGTGCAGGAGAAACATAACCTTCACCACATATTACGGTTTGCAAGGCGGCACTCTTTGCAGTCACTGGCAGGGTGCTCACCTGGCCACGAATGGCCTTGAGCGGCAGATGGCTGGTGCTGTCGAATGCCGTGGTATCGGCCGCGGTACACAGTATCACCGCACTGCCCATGGCCAGCGGGCCTTGTTCGCTACCGGCCAGCCAGCTTTGCTCGACCGGGTTGTAATCCAGTTCGATAACAGTGTGGCTGGTGCGCAGCTGGATATTGGGGTGAGCACACAGGGCTTGCACCAGGCTGGGTGGGTTCAGCCAGCCACCTTGCGGAAAAAACAGCCCGCCGGATGGCAACGTTATTCCGGCAATACGGCTGGCTTCTTCACCATCCACAGCATGCAATAGGGTTGTTGGCAAGCCGACTTCTGCCAGCCTGGATTGGCGTTCGGCTTCCTTGCTGTCATGCGCCAGTTGCAGTACGCCACAGGCTTGCCAGCTGTCTTCGCCCTGCGGCAGATGCTGGTGCAGGCAGCGCAAGGAATAGGCATAGCCGGCCAACACCAGACGGGTAAGCGGGGTGAAATGCGGCGACAGCTTGGTGTAGAGCACACCTTGCGGGTTGCCGGATGCCGCCTGTGCCAGTGCGGGCAGGCGTTCAATCAGCGTCACCTGCCAGCCGCGTATGGCCAGGCTATGGGCAGTTGCCGCTCCGGCAATGCCGCCACCCACCACAATCGCGCTGCGCTCTTGTTGCGAGGTGGTTGCGGGGCGGGCATACCAGGGTGCTGACCAGGCTTGGGCTGGCGGTGTCAGCAGTTCTCCGCAGCTCATTTCGCGTTTCTGGCCATGTCCTGCTACCTTGCGAACGGAAAATCCGGCTTCCTTCAGGCCGCGGCGTACGAAGCCGGCACTGGTAAAGGTGGCAAAGCTGGCACCTGGGGCAGCCAGGCGTGCCAACTGGGCAAACAGGGCAGGCTGCCACATGTCCGGGTTTTTGGACGGGGAAAAACCGTCCAGAAACCAGGCGTCGATGCGGGCATCCAGCAAGGGTAATGTTTCCAGCACATCGCCAATCAGCAGGGTCAGGACAATGCGTCCCTGTTCCAGCACAAAGCGGTGCCAGCCGTCGGCCAGCACATCGTATTGCTGCAACAACTGTTCTGCCTGGGGGGCAAGCTCGGGCCACAAGGCCAGGGCCTGTTGCAAGTCGTCCCGGCTTAGCGGGTATTTTTCCGTGCTGATGAAGTGCAGCCGTGCGCTGTCCGGCGCGTGTTGCAAAAAGTGCTGCCAGGCACAGAGGAAATTCAGCCCGGTACCAAAACCGGTTTCCCCGATGCAAAACTGCCCATGGGCCGGCATGGCACCAAAGCGCTCGCTCAGCTGGTTGTGGCGGATGAAAACGTGACGGGTTTCGTCCAGGCCACTGCTGCGGGAAAAGTAGACATCACCAAAGGCGACCGAAACAGGCTGACCATCCAGCCAGTTAAGTTGTGCGTGTGAACTCATGCCAAACAAAGGGGAAGGAGGGCGGGAAGGGGCCTATTCTACCCCTTTCACCGGCAATGCACCCGTGTGATAAACCGGTAGCCGCAATGTGTCGGAGCAAATGCTGTTATCCGGGGCAATAAGCAACTTGCTTAACCGGGCAGGTTGGCGGCCAGTTCATCCAGCGCATCGGCCCGCAGGCTGTCCAGGCAGACAAGTGGCGCTTGTTGCAGTCGGCTGTAATGCCGATGCATGGAGCGGGCGTAGAGCGGGTCGTAATGCTGTTGCAGCAATTGCTCCACCAGGGCTGCATAGTGGCCGTGGCTGATCATGGCTTGCCATTGTTGCAGTTGCTCCCGCGAGTGCACTGCCTTGAGAAATCCCAGCTGCGTCACCAGTCGATCCGGCTCTGTGACATAAAAGGGATAGTCCTCCAGCAAAAAACGCACCCGTTCGGGCAGTGCCACCTGCAATTGCAGGCAGTCGCTATCATGCATGCGGGCGAACAGGCTGTCAGGCAGGGTGATCTGGCCGATCTTGCGGCTTTCCGCCTCGATATACACCGGCCGGTCTGGGTCCAGCTGCAATATCGCCTGGTGCAGCTGGGTGTCGAACCATTTCTGCGTCGGCTGGGTTTGTGCCGGCAGTTTGCCTAGTACCGAACCTCGGTGGCAGGCCAGCCCTTCCAGGTCCAGCACTTGTTTGCCGGCACGGTGCAGTGCAGCCAGCAGTCTGCTTTTGCCAGAACCCGTCGGGCCGCAGATTACTTGCAGTGTTAACTGCACGGGCAGGCTGGCCAGGTCGGCCAGTACCTGCTGGCGGTATTGTTTGTAACCGCCATTCAGTTGATGGGCCGCCCAGCCGATCTGGCTGAAAATGATGGCCATCGATGCCGAACGCTGGCCGCCACGCCAACAATAAATCAGCGGTTTCCAGTGCTTGGGCCGGTCGAGAAACTGTTGCTGCAAGTGACGGGCGATATTCTGCGCGACCAATGCCGCCCCCAGCTTGCGTGCTTCAAACGGGCTGACCTGCTTGTACAAGGTGCCTACCTGAATCCGCTCAGTGTCATCCAGCACCGGACAATTGATGGCACCTGGCAGATGATCTTCGGCATACTCGGCGGGCGAGCGCACGTCGATGATCTCGTCAAACTGCGCCAGCTGTGCTAGCGTCGCGACCTTGAAGTGCATTGGGAAAGTGGTCCTGGAAATGGCTGAAATCAAACTCACGCAATTGTCTCATGGTGGTGGCTGCGGCTGCAAAATCGCACCTGCCGTACTGGAGTCCATCCTGTCTACCGCACGGGAAAAAATGGTGTTTCCGCAGCTTTTGGTGGGGACGGAAACAAGTGACGATGCAGCAGTCTATCGCCTGAATGACGCGCAGGCCATTGTCGCCACCACCGACTTCTTCATGCCCATCGTAGATGATGCTTTCGACTTTGGCCGCATCGCCGCCACCAATGCCTTGTCGGACATCTATGCCATGGGGGGCAGTCCCATTATGGCCCTGGCCATTGTCGGCATGCCGGTGAATGTGCTGCCGGTAGAAACCATTCGCGCCATTCTGGATGGCGGCCAGGCTGTCTGTGCGGATGCGGGCATTCCCATTGCCGGTGGCCATTCCATCGACTCACCGGAACCCATTTACGGTCTGGTGGCCTTGGGGCTGGTGCACCCGGATAAGCTCAAGCGCAATTGTGATGCCCGCGCGGGAGATGTGCTGATTCTGGGCAAGGGCCTTGGCGTCGGCATTCTGGCGCAGGCCATGAAAAAAGGTGTGCTGGATGAGCCGGGCTATCAGGCGCTGATTGCCTCCACTACCCAGCTGAACAAGGTGGGATCCACGCTGGCCGGTATGGCCGGTGTGCATGCGCTGACCGACGTCACCGGTTTTGGCCTGCTGGGGCATTTACTGGAAATCTGCAAGGGCTCCGGCCTGCAAGCGCAGCTGGATATGGCACGGATTCCGGTGATCCGGGAGGCGCAGGCTTTTGCCGAGCAGGGTTATGGGCCGGGCGCCATCGAGCGCAACCAGGCCAGTTTCGATCAAGCTGTTCATTTTGCCGACAGCGTGCCTGACTGGCAGCGCCGCGTGCTGGCCGATCCGCAAACCAGTGGCGGTTTGCTGGTGTCGGTGGCTCCCGAGCAGGCAGATACCGTCCTTGCGGCGTTTCATGCCCAGGGTTACGGCTATGCACGCGTGATTGGCAAGCTGGAAGTGGGTGCCGCCCGTATTCTTATCGATTGAGCTGACTGATGCTGTCCTGGCTGTGCAGAACCCGATGCGACGTCGGGTTTTTTATTGCCATTAAGCTTGAGGTGATGTTGCTGCACCCATGGCGAAAAGCAGGCTATGCTGCTGTATGAGGCTTTAAACCGGCCTAATGTACTGCTCTTTCTGGCGTTGTTCTTGCTTGTTTAACCAATGGCAAATGCGTGTGTCTGCATTGACAATTGCATGTTTCGCGCGCATTTTTCTGATTCGCTGATATAAAGCCGGTATTTCAAAAAGATACTGAATTATAAATAAACAATCCTGTAAAACAGGTGCGGCAGTGTAGAGGGTGAAGCGGATGAAGCGAGGCATGAGCATTGGGTCGCGGCTGGTCGCGACCCAGGTAGTCCTGATGGTGGTGGTGGCAATGGCCCTGATGGTGCCACTGTATTTGTTCACCGGACGGGTAATGCAAGAACGGACTGAAAAAGTCCAGGCGCAACTGCTGATGCAGTCGCTGAATATGATTGACGCATTTAATGAGTCGCTCAAGATCACCACCCGGCAATTCGAGAAAGTCCTGCTGGGTGAGATCGGTGGCGCATTCTCCCTTAATCCGGCCAGCCGCATCGACGTGGCGGGCACCGCTACCCCAGCGCTGGTACTGGGAAATACGCCGGTCAATGGCAATAACGATATTGTCGACCGCTTCTCTTCCAAAACAGGCAATGTTGCCACCCTGTTCGTCAAGGATGGCAACGACTTCGTCCGTGTAGCCACCTCGGTGCTGAAAGAAGACGGCGGGCGTGCACTGGGGACGAAGCTGGATCATGCCAGCCCAGCTTATGCCCAGCTGATGAATGGTGAGAATTATTCCGGCCGGGTAGACCTGTACGGCCGTGACTATATCACCAGTTACAGCCCCATCAAGGACGCGGCACAGAATGTCATTGGTGCCACCTTTGTTGGCGTAGGTGCCACGGAAGGTATTGCCGGTTTGCTGGTACGCCTGTCCAAGGTGAAGCTGGGCGAAAGCGGCCACGTTGACATTATTGATGTCAACAAGAATTCCAGAAGCTACGGACAATATGTGCAGCATCCCAAACTGTCCGGTCGGGCCGTCAGCAAAGACCTCGATGCCAGCGGCCAGCCCTATGCCAACGCGCTGATGGCAGCAGGTCAGGGCAATCTCAACGTCAAGCTGCCCAGCGATGCCGGTGTGGCAGAGCACATGCTGTCCTATGCCACTTACAAGCCCTGGGGCTGGATGATAGTCAGCAATGAAACCCGCAGCGAACTGGAAAAGGAAAACCGCCAGCTCTTGCTGTGGCTGGCCGGTGGCGCGGCCTTGCTGCTCACCATCCTGGCGCTGGCGCTGCTGTTGTTTACCCGTAGGCTGGTCGCCAGGCCTGTGCAGCAATTGGTGGCAGACGTGGGAAATATCCGCGATAGCCGCGACTTGACCCGCCGTCTGGCCATCAATCGCAAGGATGAAGTAGGCCAGGTGGCCGATGCCATGAACAGCCTGCTGGACAGTTTCCAGCAGGCACTCAATCGCACCAGCTCGCATGCCATCGATCTGGACCACGCGGCGCAGGACTTGTCTGACAAGGCTGGTGCGGCTGCCGCCAGCTCCGGTGAGCAACGTCAAAGTGCCCAGGCCATGTCCGAGCAAACCGGCATGTTGATTGCCGGTGTGGCGCAAATCGAAAGAGTGGCTGGTGAAGCCAGCGATGCCGCCCGCGCATCCAGTGCCGCAGCCATGGAAGGCAGCCAGAGTCTGGTAGCCGCGGTGGATGGTGTCAGCCAGATTTCCGCCACCCTGGCCGGTGCTGCCGACAGTCTGAAAATGCTGGAGAGCAGCGCGCAGCAGATTACTGCCATCGTCAACGTCATTCATGACATTGCAGACCAGACCAATTTGCTGGCACTGAATGCCGCCATCGAAGCGGCACGTGCCGGGGAGATGGGGCGCGGTTTTGCCGTGGTGGCCGACGAAGTACGCAAGCTGGCCGAGCGCACCAGTGTTTCCACCCAGGAAATCAGCGGGATGATCAGCAAGATTCAGGATGCGACTGAAGGGGCAGTCAAATCCATGCGCCAATCGGTAGTACAGGCGTCCGAAGGGGCTGCCATCACTTCGGCCGCCCGGCAGGCGATCGGCTCCATCGTGGAGGATTCGCGCCGTGCCATGGAAGTGGTGGAAAACATCAACCGTGAACTGTCACAACAGCGTGACATCGTGGAGCAGATGGCTGAACGGGTCAGCTCGGTGGCCAGGCAGGCTGAAGCCAGCAATGATGCAGCCGAACGCTCGGCAGAAACCGCGCGGCATATGGCGGGTCTGGCCGATGCCCTGAAAGAGGAGGTACGGGCCTTCCGTACCTGATCTTTGCCCGAAGTGGAATAGAAAAAGCCGGATAGACCATCCGGCTTTTTCTATTGTTGCCATGATGGTCTTTAGCCATGAGAAAAAAACATACCATGCCTTGTGGCGCTGAAATCTGCCCGCATATGCAGTGTCAGATGGCTGCACCTTCTGGTCGGGCAGGGTGTGTGGCATGCGTGAATATTGCAAACAGAGCGTTATCTTGTTTGAAGGGAGCTTTTGATGAGATTCGAAAAACTGACGACAAAATTCCAGCAGGCCCTGGGCGACGCACAAAGCATGGCGCTGGCCGAAGACAATGCCTATATCGAGGCGCAACACCTGCTGCTGACCATGATGGATGACAATGACAGCGGTATCGGCGGCCTGCTGGCCCGTGCCGGTGTCAATGTGCCCGGCCTGAAACTGGCACTCAAAAGTGCTATTCAGCGCTTGCCGAAAGTGCAGGGCACCAATGGTGAAATCACCGTATCGCGCGAGCTGGGCAACCTGCTGAATGTCACCGACAAGATTGCCACCAAGCAGGGGGATGAATACATCTCCAGCGAGTCTTTCCTGTCCGCCCTGTCGCAGGACAAAGGCGAAACCGGCCGTCTGCTGAAAGAACATGGCGGCAACCACAATGCCATCCAGGCTGCCATTCAGGCAGTGCGTGGCGGCCAGACCGTGGGCAGTCAGGACGCTGAAAGCCAGCGCGAGGCCCTGAAAAAATACACCACCGACCTAACCGAACGCGCCCGCAACGGCAAGCTGGACCCGGTGATTGGCCGTGACGACGAAATCCGCCGCGCCATTCAGGTACTGCTGCGCCGTACCAAGAACAATCCGGTGCTGATTGGTGAGCCGGGCGTGGGCAAGACCGCCATTGTCGAAGGCCTGGCACAGCGCATCGTCAACGGAGAAGTGCCGGACAGCCTGAAAAACAAACGCCTGCTGGTGCTGGACCTGGCCGCGCTGATTGCCGGTGCTAAGTTCCGTGGCGAATTCGAAGAGCGTCTGAAAGCCGTACTGAATGACCTGTCCAAGGACGACGGCCAGACACTGATCTTCATCGACGAAATCCACACCCTGGTGGGCGCGGGCAAGGCCGATGGCGCAATGGACGCCGGTAATATGCTCAAACCGGCACTGGCGCGTGGCGAGCTGCACTGCATCGGTGCCACCACGCTGGACGAATACCGCAAGTACATCGAAAAGGATGCTGCGCTGGAGCGCCGCTTCCAGAAGGTACTGGTGAATGAGCCGACGGTGGAGGACACCATCGCCATTCTGCGTGGCTTGCAGGAGAAGTATGAAATCCACCATGGTGTGGACATTACCGACCCGGCCATCGTGGCGGCTGCCGAGCTATCCAACCGCTATATCACCGATCGCTTCCTGCCGGACAAGGCCATCGACCTGATCGACGAAGCCGCCAGCCGTATCAAGATGGAGCTGGACTCCAAGCCGGAAGCCATGGACAAGCTGGACCGTCGCCTGATTCAGCTGAAAATCGAGCGCGAAGCGGTCAACAAGGAAACCGACGAAGCCAGCCAGAAGCGTTTGCAGTTGATTGAAGACGAAATCCAGCGCTTGCAGCGTGAGTACGCTGACATGGAGGAAATCTGGAAGGCAGAAAAAGCCGCCGCGCAGGGCAGCCAGACCATCAAGGAGGAAATCGACCGCCTCAAGGTGGACATGGAGGACCTCAAGCGCAAGGGCGACTGGCAGAAACTGGCCGAACTGCAATACGGCAAGTTGCCGCAGCTGGAAGCCCGGCTACGTGAAGCCGAGGCGGCCGATGCCGGCGCGGACAACAAGCCCAACCGCTTGCTGCGTACCCAGGTAGGGGCTGAGGAAATTGCCGAAGTCATCAGCCGTGCCACCGGGATTCCGGTATCGAAAATGCTGACCGGCGAGCGGGAAAAACTGTTGCGCATGGAGGAGGTGCTGCACCAGCGTGTGGTGGGTCAGGACGAAGCGGTACGTGCCGTGGCCGATGCCATCCGTCGTTCACGTTCCGGCCTGGCCGACCCGAACAAGCCCTATGGTTCTTTCCTGTTCCTCGGGCCGACCGGCGTGGGCAAGACCGAGCTGTGCAAGACGCTGGCCGGCTTCATGTTCGACAGCGAAGAACACCTGATCCGCATCGACATGTCCGAATACATGGAGAAGCATTCGGTGGCGCGGTTGATTGGCGCACCTCCGGGCTATGTCGGTTATGAAGAAGGCGGTTATCTGACCGAGCAAGTACGCCGCAAACCGTATAGCGTGATTCTGCTGGACGAGGTGGAAAAAGCGCATCCAGATGTGTTCAACATCCTGCTGCAAGTGCTGGATGACGGCCGCCTGACCGATGGCCAGGGCCGCACCGTGGACTTCAAGAACACGGTGGTGGTGATGACCTCGAATATGGGTAGTCAGCAAATCCAGGCCATGGCGACGGATGACTATCAGGTGATCAAGCTGGCAGTGATGGCCGAGGTGAAAACCCACTTCCGCCCCGAGTTCATCAACCGTATCGACGAAGTGGTGGTGTTCCACGGTCTGGACGAGAAAAACATCAAGGCCATTGCCCGCATCCAGCTCAAGGGTCTGGAAAGCCGTCTGGCCAAGCTGGAGTTGAACCTGCAAATCAGCGAAGACGCCTTGTCGCTGTTGTCGGAAGAAGGTTTTGACCCGGTGTATGGTGCGCGTCCGCTCAAGCGCGCCATCCAGAACGAGCTGGAAAACCCGCTGGCCAAGGCGATTCTGGCCGGCAAGTATCCGCCCAAGGCCACCATCATGGTGGAAGCACGCGACGGTCAGCTGCACTTTGACTAAGCCTGTAACGGTATAGAAGACCGGCCCGCGTGGCCGGTTTTTCTTTTGGTGCTAGGTAGTTTCAGGAATGGAGTTGCTGACGCCTGCTACTGGATAATCAGGCTTTCTTTCTGGACCGCCCGCCATGCCGGACTTCTTACTGCAAGCTGCGGATTATCCGTTTCGCGACATGCATCAGCAATATTGCCCCAATGCTCATGTGGGCGCAGCGCAGTTGCTGACAGCCTTTTCCAGCACAGCACCCGGCTGGGCTGACACGCTCATGGCATGGCGTAACCGGCTGGTGGCACGTTTTGGTCTCAAAACCGGCCCCATGCAGCAGGCGGGCGCGCTGTCCGTGCCGGAGGGGGGGCATATCGGCATGTTCCGCATCATGCACCTTGGCCCGCAACTGGCGGTACTGGGGGAGGATGACAGCCATCTGGATTTCCGCATTCTGCTGTCAGTCCGCCCCGAGGCTGACGGCAGTCGGCTGCAAGTTGAAACCTGGGTACGGCCGCATCACTGGGGTGGCTGGTTGTATCTGGCCTTGGTGCTGCCGGTGCACTGGCTGTTGAGCAAGCTGATGTTGCGCCGCATGGCGCAGCGGCTGGGCGAATCTGGCTCCACCGGGAAACTACGGTGATAATGACGCTTTTCGTTTGCAGGAAACAAGCCGCATGCCCGCCATCACCCACTTTTCCCAAACCGTGACGCCGGTGGCCGACCAGCCGCGTGTGGATCGACTGCTTGCCGGGAATCCGCGACGCCATACCTGGACCCACTACGAAACCGCTGACGAGGCGCTCAGTTGTGGCATCTGGGCCTGCGAAACCGGTGCCTGGCGCATTCAATTTGCCGATAACAAGCATGAATTCTTCTGCGTGATCGAGGGGCTGGTGCGCCTGCATGATGAAGCCGGGAGTGTGGTGGAAGTCAAGCCAGGTGAAGCTGCGGTGATACCGGCTGGTTTTATCGGCGTGTTCGAGGTGGTGGAGCCGGTGCGCAAATACTTTGTGGTGGGACAGACTCCGGCTCAGCCCTCAGATGGCTGATTTGTCTGACGGAAAACAGTCACGCTAAAGGGCGACACGTGTCGCCCTTTTCTATTGGTCCATCCGGTATGCGGTGTCAACTGCGCAGTGGGTCTTCCATCTCATCCATAGGCTGTACCGGCGGTGGTGTGAAGCCATTGATGTCGCGGGAAGACTTTTCCAGTACCAGCACAATGGCAGTATTCAGTGCGCCAAATGCCCAACTGATCAGGAAAAATACCGAATAAGCCGACAGCTTGTCGGCAAACAGCGCATTGCCGTGCAATGTTAACTCTGCAGGGTCGAAAATCGAGAAAAACACACTGGTAGCCAGTGCGGCGATCAGAAAAGACGGCCAGAACAGCAGGATGCCTTTTTTCATGGTCAGTGCTCCTCATCATGCGTTTGTAATTGCATTGAGACTAGACTGTCCCGCGCAAGGTTCAAGTCAGAGGCACAGATGCCCGGCCGGTACAGTGGATTGTATGCAATGTCCCGTCAGGTGCAGTTGCATTGGCAGCATGTTGTTTTGTCGGCTTTGCAGCGCAGCAAGCCTCCAGAAGGTGGTAAACTTTGCCCCGGACAAAGATTTTCATCAATCAGCCGTGGCCTGCTGCATGGTCAGCGCCCGGTTGCGGCTGTTCTGCAAAGCAAATGGAGCCCCTGCATGACCTCTTCGATCTTCGCCGCGGTGGAACTGGCCCCGCGCGACCCGATTCTTGGCCTGAACGAAGCTTTCAACGCCGATACCCGTTCCTTCAAGGTAAACCTGGGTGTGGGTGTTTACAGCGACGACAATGGCAAGATCCCGCTGCTGGCTGCTGTTAAAGCCGCGGAAAAGGCCCGTGTTGATGCGCTGCTGCCGCGCGGCTATCAGCCGATCGAAGGCCCGGCTGCTTATGACAGCGCCGTGCAAAACCTGCTGTTCGGTGCCGACAGCGCGCTGATCAGCAATGGTCAGGTAGTGACTGCCCAGGCTCTGGGCGGTACCGGTGCACTGAAGATCGGTGCCGACTTCCTGAAACGCCTGAACCCGGAATCCAAGGTTTACATCAGCAACCCGTCGTGGGAAAACCACCGCGCGCTGTTTGAATCCGCCGGTTTCGAAGTAGAAAACTATCCTTACTACGACGCGGCCACCCGTGGCGTTGACTTTGCTGGCATGAAGTCCTTCCTGCAAGGCCTGGCCGCTGGTTCCGTCATCGTGCTGCATGCCTGCTGCCACAACCCGACCGGTGCCGACCTGTCCGACGCCCAGTGGGCTGAAGTAGTCGAAGTGTGCCGTGCCCAGGGTCTGGTTCCTTTCCTGGATATGGCATACCAAGGCTTTGCTGACGGTATCGACGCTGACGCTGTTGCTGTGCGTCTGTTCTCGGCTTCCGGCCTGCAATTCTTCGTATCCAGCTCCTTCTCCAAGAGCTTCTCGCTGTACGGTGAGCGTGTTGGTGCCCTGTCCATCGTGACCGCCAGCAAGGAAGAAACCGGCCGCGTGCTGTCGCAACTGAAGCGTGTGATCCGTACCAACTACTCCAACCCGCCGATCCATGGTGCTGCCATTGTCGCTGCCGTGCTGTCCAGCCCCGAGCTGCGTCAGCAGTGGGAAGACGAACTGGCTGGCATGCGTGACCGCATCCGCGCCATGCGTACCGGTCTGGTTGATGCCATCAAGGCACAGGGCGTGGAACAGGACTTCTCCTTCGTTGCCCAGCAACGTGGCATGTTCTCCTACACCGGCCTGACTGCAGCCCAAGTCGAAGTGCTGAAGAGCGAGTTCGGCATTTACGCCGTATCCACCGGCCGTATCTGCCTGGCCGCGCTGAACAGCAAGAACCTGCCTTACGTGGCTGAAGCCATTGCCAAGGTCGTCAAGGGCTGATTTGTCTGCCCCTGACAGGAAAAACCCCGCTACGGCGGGGTTTTTTATTGTGTCTTGTGTAGCTGTGCTCTTCAGTCTGTTTGAGATGGCGAACGGCTAAGGCGGATGCGCAGCAGGCCGGGGCTGGTCTCGATGGCCTTGATGGTCAGGCGCGCAGCCAGCGGTTTGCCCAGCAGCGGATAGTCCAGGTATTGGCGCACACGGTCCAGTGCATCCAGGTGAATGGTGGCGATATCCTGTTCCAGCGTCAGCCAGTCCAGTGGTTTTGCCAGTTGTTGCAGGGTCTTGTGGCCGAATGCACCTTCCATCACTCCCAGCAGCAGTCCACCCAGGAGGCGACGGGTCGTGGAGGGGGAGATGGCCTCGCCCTGAACGTGATAGTGCAAGCGGATCTGCCTGCTGTGCCAGACTATGGGCAGGAAGTCGAAGTGCAGGGTCAGCCGGGCGGCAAGGGGCTGGTGGGCAGTCAGATGCAGGGTGCTGTCGCGGCTGAGCAGTGACAGGCTGTCAATCTGCAGGGCATCGCCATTCAATGCTTGCTGCAGTTTACGCAGCAGCCAGGCTTCCTGTAGGGAAACGCCATCCCGGTGCAGGGTGGGTCTTTGTTGCCAGCCTCTGATCAGACGGCTTTGCCAGTGATGATTCATGTTCAGGCAAACAGGGTGCGCGCCCCTTCGAAGCGGGCGGAGAAGTAGCTGTTGTCCAGCCTGTCCACCCGGATGGCGCTATTGGTGCGCGGGGCATGCACGAATTTGTTGTCACCAATATAAATGCCCATGTGGGAGAAGGAGCGGTTCATGGTGTTGAAAAACACCAGGTCGCCCACCTGCATCTGGCTGTTACTGATGGGGCGCGCCAGGTTGGCAATCTGGGCGGCGTTGTGCGGTAACTTCACGCCCACGGCATTCAGATAGATGTAGCTGACCATGCCGCTGCAATCCAGCCCGGCCTCCGGATTGGCACCGCCGAACTTGTAGTCCAGATCCAGCAGGCCCAGGGTGTACATGAGAATTTCCCGGCCCGCGCCATCGGCCTTCAGGGCAGACAGCGTTTTGTCCTGTGATGGATAGGGCCGCACGTGGCTGGTCTTCTTCGGCGGTGTGCCGCAGCCGCTCAGCCACAAAGCCAGCGTGCCCAGCATGGCGCCGCCCAACAGGCGGCGGCGTTGCGGGCAGGGCAGGGTGGGCCGGGTTTTGCTCATGATTGTTTTGCCTCTAGTTCTTCCCAGCGGGCCAGTTTTTCCAGCAGCAATTCGTCAATGGCTTCAATGCGCTGTTGCCAGGCAATGGCTTCCTTGGGGGTGTCGCGATAGCAGTTCGGGTCAAGCAGTTGCTGGTTCAGCGTGGCTTGTTCCTGTTCCAGTGCGGCAATTTCGTCCGGGAGGGCGGACAGCTCGCGGGTTTCATTATAAGAAAGCTTGCGATTGCTCCGCTGCTTCTCCGGCTTGGCCGTAGCAGCCGGCTTGTTGGCTGTCGTGGTGGCCTTGCTGACCACCGTTCCCTGCATGGCCGCCATGCGCGCCTTGGTGTCTATCCAGTCCTGATAGCCGCCCGGATATTCTTCCAGCTGACCGTTGCCTTCAAAAGCAATCACCTGGGTGACCACATTGTCGAGGAAGGCCCGGTCGTGGCTGACCAGAAAGACAGTGCCGCTGTATTGAGCAATCACGTCTTCCAGAAGTTCCAGCGTATCGATATCCAGGTCATTGGTGGGTTCGTCCAGCACCAGCACGTTGGCCGGACGGGTGAACAGGCGCGCCAGCAACAGGCGGTTACGCTCGCCGCCGGACAGCGAGCGCACCGGGCTGCGTGCCCGCTGCGGCGAGAACAGAAAGTCTTCCAGATAGCTCATCACATGCTTCTTGACCCCGCCGATTTCAACGAAGTCATTACCCTGGCTGATGATGTCGGCCACGCTGGTGTCCTCGTCCAGCTGTTCGCGGAACTGGTCGAAATAGGCAATTTCCAGCTTGCTACCTTGCTTGATGTTGCCGCTGTCGGCTTCCAGCTGACCCAGGATCAGCTTGAGCAGGGTGGTCTTGCCTGCGCCATTGGGGCCGATCAGGCCGATCTTGTCACCGCGCAGGATGCGGGTGGTGAAGTCCTTGATCAGGGTGCGGCCCTCAAAGCCCTTGCTGACATGTTCCAGCTCGGCTACCAGCTTGCCAGAGCGCTCACCGGCATCCAGCTGGAAATTGACCTGCCCCACGCGCTCGCGCCGGGCGCTGCGTTCACGGCGGATGGCTTCCAGTCGGCGCACACGGCCTTCATTACGGGTACGGCGCGCTTCGATGCCTTTGCGAATCCACACTTCTTCCTGGGCGTGGAATTTGTCAAAGATGCGGTTCTGCTCTTCTTCAATGGCGATTTCTTCGGCCTTGCGTACCTGATAGGCGGTGAAGCTGCCCGGATAGCTGCGCAGGATGCCACGGTCCAATTCCACAATGCGGGTGGCGACATTGTCCAGAAAGCGCCGGTCGTGGGTAATCAGCAGCACGCTGCCACTGAAATTTTTCAGCAGGCCTTCCAGCCATTCAATGGCGGCGACGTCCAGGTGGTTGGTCGGTTCGTCCAGCAGCAGCACGTCCGGCTTGGCGGCCAGGGCGCGGGCCAGTGCCACGCGTTTTTTCCAGCCGCCTGACAGTTCGCGGATCAAGGTGTCCGGTTGCAGGTCCAGATGGGAGAGGGTGGTGGAAATCAGCGCATCAAACTGCCAGCCATCCCGTGCTTCCAGTGTGTGCTGCAGCGTCTCCATGCGTGCCAGGGCGGTTTCATGATCGGCATCGGGCTGGGTCAGTTGCTGGGTTACCTGATGGTATTCGCTCAGCAAGGCTTTCAATTCGCCCAGTCCGCTGGCAACCGCGTCAAAAACGGTGTCGTCCGGGTTGAGTTCCGGCTCCTGTGCCACGTAGGCCACGCGCACATCGCCCTTGATGTTGATGCGCCCGTCGTCCAGCGTGATGGCACCCGCAATGCCCTTGAGCAAGGACGACTTGCCGGCACCATTGCGGCCAATCAGGCCAACCACTTCGCCCGGTTCCAGCGCGAAATCGACATTATCCAGCAAAGCGTGATGGCCAAAAGCCAGGCAGGCCTTTTCAACAGAAATCAATGACATTGCAGCATCTTGTAATCAGTGTTCAATGGCCGCAATTGTAACATGCGGCGTGCTGGCCCTTGCGGACTTGGGTTACAATGCGCGCCAACTCGGAATGGAAAGGAATGCCATGTATTTTGTTGACCGCTCGGTTGCCGTCATCAAGCCCAAACAGCCATTTTTGGATTGGCTCAATGCCGTGCCCGGCAACGATATGGTGGATTTGACCCTGGACAGCCTGCGCAGTGACTGCACGGTGATTCTGCTGCCGGAGTTCAACGAGCCGGAAGAAGCCGTTGCCCATATCGACGAGCAGTACGAGCAATTGTTCAAGATTGAAGTGGCGTCCTGGTATGACGACGAAGACCTGTGGCCTCAGGACATGTCGCTCAAGGCCTTCTGGGAATGGTTTGATGTGGAAATCCACTCAACCGTACTGGACACGGTAGAAGGCGATATCAGCAACAGTCCGGCAGGCGAGCTGTAAGCCACCTCATGCACAAGGCCCGCTTGCTGCCGCCCTTTGCGCTGCAGTTACGCCCGTCCCGCATCTTCCTGATTCTGGTGCTGTGTGTGCTGGCCTTGTCTGCTGTCTTGTTGATGCTTTATCAGCCGCGCATGTGGGCGCTTATTCCGTTGCAGTGCCTGCTTGGGTGGTTTGCCTTGCGCACCAATGGCTGGGGAAATTCGCACCGGGTGCTGCGTATCGAAGTGGATGCGCATGGTCGTATGTGGTGGTTGCAAACTGACCAGGTCATGCAAGTGCAGCTGCGCGACCACTGTTTTGTGTCACCCTTGTTTGTCATCGTCAATGTGACGGCCGCAGGCCGTCATCACCGTTGTCTGCTGTTGCCGGACAGTGCCGATCAGGAAGCACTGCGGCAATTGCGGGTATATCTGCTGTGGTTCCATCCGGAAGCAGAGCGGGATACACCTGCTGTTTTGGAAAAACCATGATGCAAAGAACTACGCTGAACGAATGGTTGCAATGGCTGGAGGGCCTGCATGTCACCACCATAGACATGGGTCTGGAACGGGTACGCAAAGTGTGGAGTGCCATGCAGCTGCAGCCCAACTTCCCGGTCATCATGGTGGCTGGCACCAATGGCAAGGGTTCGGTCTGTGCCATGCTGTCCACCATGTATCAGCGCGCCGGTTTCAAAGTGGGTTGTTATACCTCGCCGCATATCCAGCACTATAACGAGCGGGTGGCGATTGATCTCAAACCGGTGAGTGATGAACGCATCATCAACAGTTTTGCCGCCATCGATGCCGCGCGTGGTGATACCTCGCTGACCTATTTCGAGTTCGGCACCCTGGGGGCCATGCACAGCTTTATCGAAGAAAAAGTCGATGTGGCCATCATGGAAGTCGGTCTGGGTGGACGTCTGGATGCGGTGAACATCTTTGAACCGGATGTGTCGGTGGTGGTGAGTGTGGATATCGACCACGCTGCCATTCTGGGTGATAACCGCGAGGATATCGGCTTCGAGAAAGCCGGTATCTACCGACCAGGTAAGCCTGCCATCTGCGCAGACCCGCAGCCGCCGCAGCGCCTGCTGGATCATGCTGCGTCCATCGGTGCCGACCTCAAACTGCTGGGCCGCGATTACAGCTATTCCCGCATGGACAATCAATGGTCCTTCCAGATGGGCAGTGCACGACGCCATGCCTTGCCAATGCCTGCGCTGCGTGGTGGCTACCAGCTGGGTAATGCTGCAGCGGCATTGGCGGTGCTCGACTGTCTGCATGAGCGCCTGCCCGTTGGCATTGGTGCGCTCAAGCAAGGCCTGGTTGAAGTGGAATGGCCCGGCCGTTTCCAGGTATTGCCGGGGCGGCCGGTGGTGGTGCTGGATGTCGGACACAATCCGCATGCGGTCAAGGCCATGGTGGCCAGCCTGCGCCAGTTGCCGTTTGCCGAAAACCGTTACGCAGTGTTTTCCATGCTGGCGGACAAGGACCTGGCTGCCGTGGCCGAACTGGCCAAAGATGAATTCGATGGATGGTACGTGGCTGGCCTGGATATGCCACGCGGGCAGAGCGGCACCTCGATTGCCGCGCAGCTGAAGACGCTTGGCATTGGCAAGGTGCAGGCTTTCGAAGATGTCGCTTCCGCCTGGCAAGCTGCCTTATCGGCAGCGGGCGAGAATGATAGAATTACCGTTTTTGGCTCTTTCCACACTGTTGCCGAGGTGCTGGAAGCCCGTCGGCAACGCACTTGAGGATGGCATGGCCCTGTCTGCCCACGATGAACTGATTTTGTTGCGCAAGCGTGCCAGGCGTCGCCTGGTGGGCGCGGTTGTGCTGGTGACGGTATCTACTGGTGTGCTGTGGAATGTGGTCGGCCATCTGCCGGATCAGCAAATGCGCCCGGAATCGGTGGAAATTGCCAGTGAAGCCTCAGGCACACCGGCTGAGGCTGCGCTGCCGCCTGCGGTGCATGTCGCCACTGCGTCTGCGCCTGCTGTTGGCAAGTCGGTGGCATCGGCTCCGGCCCTGCTTGCCGCATCGGCACCTGCAGTCAAGAGTGCAGGAACCCAGCTGCCCGCAGACCTGAACTCGGTTGTTCCGGACAAGCCTGCTGCCAATGTTGTCGCTCCGGCCGCAGTTGCCGCCGTGGCAACGGCAGGTGCCATCGCCACCGGGCAGGCCAAAGCCAAGGCCGCGGAAGGGGCGAGCCAGCCGCTGGTGCATGAGCCGCCAAAAAAGAAAGTGGCCAGCAAGCCTTTGGACACTCACCCGCCCGTTGCGGCAGAAAGCAAGCCGGCCAAGGTGGAGAAACCAGCTCCGGCCAAGCACAAACAGCCTGACCCGGCTGCCATTCTGGCAGGTCATTTCGATGACGAGCCGGCGAGCAAGCCATCTGCTGTAAAGAAAAGTGAGTCCAAGCTGGAAAAAGTGGATAATGTCGGCAATGGCAAATCCGTAATCCAGCTGGCAGCATTGTCGGACCCGGCCAAGGCCGATGCACTGAAGAACAAACTGTCTGCATTGGGTGTATCTGCCCACTTCAGCAAGGTGCAAACCAGCAAGGGTGAAGTCACTCGGGTGCGGGTTGGTCCGTTTGCCAGCCGGGCAGAGGCTGAAGCTGCATTGCGCAAGCTTTCCCAGGCTGGGGTTTCCGGCATTGTCGTGAGCAAGTAAGCAACGATGACTGTCTTTGACTACATTGTGATAGCCATCCTGCTTGGCTCTGTGCTGGTAGCCATGGTGCGCGGTCTGGTGGCCGAGGTGCTGTCGCTGAGCTCCTGGCTGCTGGCTTTCTGGTGTGCCAAGGAGTTGTCGCCAATGGTGGCAAGCTTCATGCCCAACGAGTTGCCAAGCCAGGGTTTGCGTCTGCTGGCTTCTTTTGTGCTGCTGTTTTTCCTGTCGTGGCTGGCCACGGCATTATTGCGTATTACTCTGACCAGTCTGCTGGATTCGGCTGGTCTGGGTGGTTTGAACCGATTGATGGGTGCCGTGTTTGGCCTGGCTCGCGGGCTGGTGTTGGTCACGGTGCTGGTGCTGGTGGGCGGCTTGAGTGACATGCCGCGCCAGCCTATGTGGAGGAATGCGGTATTGGCCGCTCCATTCGAATCACTGGCCTTGTCATTAAGGCCCTGGCTGCCAGCCATGCTGGCAGACAATCTGCATTACACCGGTTAGTGTGATGGAACAGGCGGATTATCTTGATATCTTCACCTCAAGATTTCCGCCTTTTTCTTTGGCTGTAGGTTTTGTCTGAAAATCCTGGTAGTTGGGAAGAGAGAGTAGAGCAATGTGTGGAATTCTAGGCGTGGTAGGGCAGTCCCCCGTCAATCAGTTGTTGTATGACGGACTGCAAGTGCTGCAGCACCGTGGGCAGGATGCGGCGGGTATTGTCACCTCCAGTGGCAAGACCTTTCACATGCACAAGGGCAGCGGCATGGTGCGCGATGTATTCCGCACCCGCAATATGCGCTCCCTGATGGGCAATGCCGGTATCGCACATGTGCGTTACCCGACTGCCGGTTCTGCCTCCAGTCTGGCCGAGGCTCAGCCGTTTTATGTCAACTCGCCCTTTGGCATTGTGTTGGCGCATAACGGTAACCTGACCAATACTGACGAGTTGAAGGCGGACATGTTCCGTCACGATCTGCGTCATATCAATACCAATTCCGACTCGGAAGTCCTGCTCAACGTATTCGCCCATGAATTGGCCGAGCGTGTGGTGGGCTTTGAATTGAGCGTGGATGCCATCTTTGGTGCCATCGAGGCTGTGCATCGCCGGGTGCGAGGTGCTTATGCCGTGGTGGCGCTGATCGCTGGTTATGGCCTGGTTGCTTTCCGCGACCCCAACGGCATTCGTCCGCTGGTGATCGGCAGCACGCAAACCAGTGGCAAGGCCGAGTACATGTTTGCTTCCGAATCGGTTGCGCTGGACTGCTCCGGCTTCAGCACCCTGCGTGATGTCGAGCCGGGTGAGGGTGTGTTTGTCAGCTTTGATGGTGATTTCCACGCCCGTCAATGTGCCAAGGAAGTGCGCCACGCGCCCTGCCTGTTCGAATATGTCTACTTCGCCCGTCCGGATTCGGTGATCGACGGTGCGTCGGTTTACCAGGCACGTATCGTGATGGGCGAGAAACTGGGTGAGAAAATCCGTCGCGTATTGCCGGAACTGGACATCGACGTGGTGATGCCGATTCCGGATACCAGCCGCCCCAGTGCCCTGGCGCTGGCCAACAGCCTGGGCCTGCCGTACCGCGAAGGCTTCATCAAGAACCGCTACATCGGCCGCACTTTCATCATGCCTGGTCAGGCCGTGCGTAAAAAGTCGGTTCGCCAGAAGCTCAACCCGGTTGCCTGCGAATTCAAGGACCGCAATGTCCTGCTGGTGGACGATTCCATCGTGCGCGGTACCACGTCCAAGGAAATCGTGCAGATGGCGCGCGATGCAGGGGCCCGGAAAGTGTACTTTGCCTCTGCGGCACCGGCAGTTCGCTTCCCCAATGTTTACGGCATCGACATGCCGACCCGTGCCGAACTGCTGGCCACCGGTCGCACCGAACTGGAAATTGCGGCAGAAATTGGCGCAGATGCGGTGATTTACCAGGATCTGTCCGCTTTGCAGGAAGCTGTGCATTCGGTGAATCCGAAGCTGCATGAATTCGAAACTTCCTGCTTTGACGGCAAATACATTACTGGCGATATCACTGCTGCTTATCTGGATGCCATCGAGTGCGCACGTGGTGCCGACAAGAAAGAGGAAAATCCGGTCAGCACCCAGATGATTGATTTGAACCTGAATGTGGCAGAGCAAAACCTGATGTAAGTCAGGTGCAGAAAAACCGGCTGCGGCCGGTTTTTTTTATGGTGGCGCGCACTTGCTGCCAAGGGCTGGCATCGTTATGCCGCAATTTCATTTAGATAAATGCCCCTGATCAGGCAAGATAGCCTGCACAAGAAGGTGACAAGCCATGGTGGCTTGCTGCCGGCAACAAGATTCGAGAATCATCATGTCAGTCGAAAATACAGCACAGCACTATCATCCAGAAACCTTGGCCATCCGTGGTGGCCGTGAAAGCAGTGAATATCGCGAGCACAGCCAGGCCCTGCATTTGACTTCCAGCTTCTGTTACGAGTCGGCAGAGCAGGCTGCTGCCATGTTCATGGGTGAAATCGAAGGTTACACCTATTCCCGCTTTACCAATCCCACTGTCACGACCTTCCAGCAGCGACTGGCCTTGATGGAAGGCGGCGAGCGTGCCATTGCCACCGCTACCGGCATGGCTGCCATTCAGGCCATCATGATGAGCCTGCTCAAGGCGGGCGATCACATTGTCTCCTCACAAAGCCTGTTCGGTTCCACCACCAATCTGTTTGCCGGCTTGCTGGCCAAATTCGGCGTGGAAACCACCTTCGTCGATGCGCGTGATCTGACAGCCTGGGAGGCGGCGGCCAAGCCTAATAGCAAGCTGTTTTTCCTGGAGACACCTTCCAATCCGCTGACCGAGATTGCTGATATTGCAGCTGTTGCGGACATTGCTCATCGTCATGATGCCTTGCTGGTTGTGGATAACAGTTTCTGTTCGCCGGCCTTGCAGCAGCCGCTGAAACTGGGGGCTGATCTGGTCATGCATTCGGCCACCAAATATCTCGATGGCCATGGCCGGGTGATGGGTGGTGCGGTGGTGGGGAGTCATGCACTGGTAGAGCAGGTGTATCTGCATGTGCGTACCGCTGGCCCGACTTTGGCACCATTCAATGCCTGGGTGCTGCTGTCTGGTCTGGAAACCTTGTCGTTGCGTATGGAAAAGCACAGTGCCAATGCACTGGAACTGGCGCGCTGGCTGGAGGCGCATCCCGCCATCGAACGTGTCTACTACCCGGGTTTGGCCAGCCATCCGCAGTATGAGCTGGCGCAGCGCCAGCAGAAAGCCGGTGGTGCGGTGGTGTCGTTTGTGGTGAGGGGTGGGCGTGCCGGGGCATGGCGATTGGTTGATGGTGTGCAACTGATTTCACGCACTGCCAATCTTGGCGATGTAAAGAGTACAATTACCCACCCGGCATCAACCACGCATGCGCGGGTGGCACCTGAGGTGCGTCAGAGAGCCGGCATTGAGGAAGGCCTGATTCGAGTAGCAGTGGGCCTGGAAAATGTCGAGGACCTGAAAAGGGACCTGGCACGTGGACTTGACTAAATATTGATACCTGCGTTTCATTCAAACGAACGGCAGTCTAGACTTTAGACTGCCGTTTTCGCGATGGTGTACTGGAAATCCATCCATATTGCAAGGAGGGTGCTCTTGACACTGATCAAATTAAAACGTAAGTTTGAAACGCTTGTTCGAAAGTTGAGATGGACAAGACTAAATACCCTGCAAGTACAAAAAAGGCACAAGAGAACATGGAAGCCAGCCGCCCGGATACGGCAACACGCATTCTTGACGTTTCCGAGAGGCTGTTCGTGGAGCACGGTTTTGAGGCTACCTCGCTTCGCATGATTACTCAGCAGGCCGAAGTCAACCTGGCCGCAGTGAACTATCACTTCGGCTCGAAGGATGCACTGTTTGAAGCCGTGTTCATGCGCAGGCTGGCGCCCTTGATTGCGTCCTGTCTGGCTGAGCTCGACGAGCTGGAGGCAAGAGAAGAGAAGCTGTCAGTGGAAAGCCTGGTCACGACCTTTATCCGGCCGTGTCTGGCGCTGTCCAAGGACCCTGCGAGGGGCGGGGCCCTGTTTGTCAGACTTCTGTCACGTACATTGGTGGAAAACCACCGACTGCTGCGTGAAACCATCTCACAGCAATACAGTGTGTTCGTGCAACGCTACTCACGCGCATTTCATCATGCGCTGCCAGAGCTTGGGGTGGAGGAGTTGGCCTGGAGAATGCATTTTGCATTCAGCGTCATGTTCAACGCTTTTGCCGGAAATGATGTGCTGAAGATTTTCACCCGCAGCCAGATTGTTTCCGCCAGGGATCCAGACATGATCGTGAAGTATCTTGTGCCATTTGTGGTTGCCGGGTTGGTCTCGCCTGTCAAGGGTTAGCAGGGTCAACACGAGGGTAAATCACAATGTTTGCTGCTGTTCTTCTCATCGCACTGCTTGGTGTGATGGCGTATTATCGCGCGCCGGTGCTGGCGTGGACTGTGGGGCTGGCTGCCTGGCTTGCCAGCCTGCAATTTGCGTTTGGCTGCCCGGTTTCCACCATTGCCTGGGGTGTGTTTGCACTCCTGGCTGTCGTGCTGAATATCGTTCCGCTGCGTCGTGCCGTTTTCACCGGCCCGGTATTCGGTATCTTCAAGAAAATCACCCCGGCCATGTCGCAGACCGAACAGGAAGCGATCAATGCTGGTACGGTGTGGTGGGATAGGGATCTGTTCTCCGGCAAGCCGGATTACCAGCGCCTGCTGGCCTTTCCGGATGCCAAGCTGAGCGCAGAAGAGCAAGCTTTCCTGGATGGCCCGACTGAGCAGCTGTGCGCGATGATCGATGACTGGAAGATCACGCACGAGCTGAAAGATTTGCCGCCGGAAGTATGGCGGTTCATCAAGGACAACGGCTTCCTGGGCATGATCGTCAAGAAGAAGTATGGCGGTCTGGAGTTCTCCAACTATGCCCACGCCAAGGTCGTCACCAAGATCGCCACGCGTGGCGGTTCCGCTGCGGTGTCGGTCATGGTGCCCAACTCGCTCGGCCCGGGCGAATTGCTGCAGCACTATGGCACTGAAGCACAGAAAGATTATTACCTGCCGCGTCTGGCCAAGGGCGTGGAGGTGCCGTGCTTTGCGCTGACCAGTCCTTATGCTGGTTCGGATGCTGGCAGCATTCCTGACTACGGCATTGTCTGCCGTGGCAGCTATACCGACCCGCGCACTGGCCAGCGTCACGAAGATGTGCTCGGCTTGCGTGTCAGCTGGGAAAAACGCTGGATTACCCTGGCCCCGGTCGCAACCATTCTGGGTCTGGCGTTCAAGATGTACGATCCGGACCACCTGCTGGGCGATAAGGAAGAAATCGGTATCACCTGCGCACTGGTGCCGACCGAGCATGAGGGCGTTTGCATTGGCCGTCGTCATTTTCCCGGTGGTGCAGTGTTCATGAACGGCCCTACCTGGGGTAAGGATGTGTTCATTCCGTTGGAATGGATCATTGGCGGGCGTGAGTTTGCCGGTCAGGGCTGGCGCATGCTGGTGGAGTGCCTGTCGGTTGGTCGTTGCATTTCCCTGCCCGCCATGTCGGTGGCCTGCGGCAAGGTGACTACATTCACCACCGGTGCGTATGCTCGCATTCGCGACCAGTTCGGCTTGCCTATCGGCAAGTTCGAAGGCGTGGACGAAGCCATGGCGCGCATCGCTGGTTACACCTACCAGATGGAAGCCGCGCAGGACCTGGCACTCACCGGTCTGGACATGGGTGAAAAGCCATCCGTGCTGTCTGCCGTGCTCAAGTACCACAACACCGAGCGCATGCGTAAGACCATCAACGACGCGATGGACATTCACGGCGGCAAGGCAGTGGTGCTGGGGCCGCGCAACTATCTGGCGCGTGCCTATCAATCCATCCCGATCGGCATTACGGTGGAAGGTGCCAACATCCTCACCCGTTCGATGATCATCTACGGTCAGGGTGCCATCCGCTGCCATCCCTTTGTGTTGCGCGAGATGAAAGCCGCCATGGCCAATGATGCTGCCGAGTTTGATCGTGCTATTACCGGTCACATCAACTTCGTCATCAGCAATGTGTTTCGGTCGCTGTGGCTGGGGCTGACCGGCGCGCGCTTTGCCGGTGCACCGCGCGGTGGCGAAACTGCGCTTTACTACAAGCAGATCACTCGTTTTTCCAGTGCCTTTGCCTTGCTATCCGATATGGCCATGTTCAGCCTGGGCGGCACGCTGAAGTTCCGCGAGAAGCTGTCCGCTCGTCTGGGGGATATGCTGTCCAATCTCTACATCGCCACGGCCTGCCTCAAGCGTTTCGAACGCGAAGGCGCGCAGAAGGAAGACTTGGCAGTGCTGCGCTGGGCGGTAGAAAACGCGCTATTTGATCTGCAGCAGGCTATGGACGGTTTCCTGGCCAACCTGCCCAGTCGTGGTCTGGCCTGGGTGCTGCGCAAGATCATCTTCCCGTGGGGCCTCACCCTCAAGCCGGCTTCTGACCGCATTGGCACCAAGGTGGCCCGCGCCATGATGGAGCCGGGTGGAATGCGCGACCGCTTGACTCGCGGCATGTACGTATCGCCTTCGGAAGAAGATGCCGTCGGTGTGCTGCGCCATGCGCTGGATGCCATCCTGACAACAGAGCCTGTCGAACAGAAGCTGCGCAAGCTGGCACGTGATGGCAAGTTCTCGCGCATTACTGCACGTGAGCGGCTGGAAGAGGCCTTGCAAGGCGGCTTGATCACCCAGGCTGATTTTGATGCGGTCATCCGTGCGCGCAAGCTCAAGCGCGATGTCATCATGGTGGATGATTTTGACATGGCACTGGAGCAGCATGATGCAGGGCTGCTGAAACGCCACATTTTCTAAGTCTGTTTTCTACACTGAATGGATTGCCGGGTGCGAGTTCACCCGGCCGTTCAGTCAAGTTGCCGTGCTGCGGCAATTTGACTGAGCGATCACCAGGAGCGCCATATGGATTCCACTACACCTCGCCTGCCTACCTTGCGGGTACGTGCTCTGCCAACCGCCACCAATGCCTATGGGCGCGTACAGGCGGGCTGGTTGATGGGGCAGATCGACATGGCTGGCAGTCTGGATGCGGAGCGCCTGGCGCGGGGGCCGGTAGCCACGGTGGCGGTGAATGCCTTCCAGTTTACTCACCCCATCTTGTTGGGCGATGTCGTCAATCTCTATGTGGAAAGGCTGCGGGTAGGGCAAAAGTCGGTCACCTTGAAAATATCGGTGGAGGCCGAACGGCTAGATGGCGAGCTGGTGTTCGTTACGGAGGTGATCGCCACTTTTGTGGCAATTGATGTTGATGGTAAATCACGTAACTTGGCTGAAGTTGGTTGAATTTAAGGGTTTTTGTTGCTTGTTTGTCGTGTAAAACGATCGTTTGGAACAAACGCTCTTATTTTGGTGGACATGCTTAGATTCTCTGGTAGTATCCAAATTGATCCGTAGTAATACGGACATAAAAAGCGACTAGGACTACATACAGATATATTCGCAAGAGAGGGATGACACATGAAACTCAAGCACCTCAGCCAATCCGTGATGCTGATGGGAGTTGCCGTCGGGGCGTTCTCTTCCACAGCACTGGCTTCCGGTTACAACTTCGGTTCGCAAAGCGTTTCTGCGCAGGGCACTGCGCATGCCAATGCAGCAGAAGCTGCCGATGCTTCAATCATTTACTACAATCCGGCAGGTCTTTCCTTGCTCGAAGGAACTCAGATTTCTGTTGGCGCCACAACGGTCTTACCGGATTCCAGTTATACCGATACTGGCTCCAAGCGCGCGGTTTCTACCTTGCCGTTAAAGGGTAATAATGGTGGTAGCTATGCGCCATCTGCTGTTATTGCACCTACCTTTTATATGAGCAGCAAGCTGAATGACAAGGTGACGGTTGGCCTGGGTATGTTTGTGCCGTACGGTGCACAGCTGGATTATGGCAATAGCTGGATTGGTCGTTATGCTATTGAAAGTATCAAGCTGGAAACCCTGAATATTAATCCCTCTATTTCCTTCAAGCTGGATGACAAACAATCCTTAGGTTTTGGTTTGTCTGCTCAGTACATGAAAGCCCATTTAACCAAGGCGGTTGATGTAGGTAGTGGTGCTTACTCAACGCTGGTTGGTTTGTATGGTGCTTCTATTGGTGGAGCCGTTGCCGCCGGTTTGGGGGATGGTCAGGCCGGTATGAGTGCAGACGGTTGGGGTTATGGGTTCAATTTGGGTTATATGTATCAGCTTGATGAACATACCCGTTTTGGTCTGGCTTACCGCTCGGAAATTCATCAAACGCTGGATGGCTCTGCCACTTGGGATTTCAGCCAAGTTGGCAATTCCACTATTGCAGCACAGGCAGCAGCTCAGCACCCCAATTCCAGTGCACAAGTTAAAGTGGTGACGCCACAATCTGCATCTGCCAGTTTTTATCATGATCTGAACGAACGGGTGGCCATTATGGGTACGGCTACCTGGACTGGTCATTCGTCCATGCAAAATATTGATATCAAGTTTCCCGGCACCAGCGAGGGGGACTTGATCATTAATCAGAAATGGAAGAATTCCTGGATGTTTGCCCTTGGTGCCAATTACAAGTATAGCGACAAGTTGTTGTTCCGCACCGGTCTCGCTTATGACCAATCTCCGGTTTCCAGCGAACAACTGACACATCCTGCACTGCCCGATGGTGATCGCTACTGGATATCTTTTGGTGCCAATTACAAGTTTGACAAACACAATTCGGTTGATGTGTCCTACAGCTACG
The DNA here is from genome assembly GCF_013391415.1 of Aquitalea sp. LB_tupeE. Lineage (GTDB taxonomy): Bacteria > Pseudomonadota > Gammaproteobacteria > Burkholderiales > Chromobacteriaceae > Aquitalea. The sequence goes on along the minus strand of NZ_JACAXB010000002.1, from coordinate 14,357 downwards.
TCCAAGTGAAGAATGTCCATATTAATTATTCGGACGTTTGCTCGGGACAGGCTAGCTGCAGCTACACCGGCAACGGCGAAACCACGACGGGTGATTACAAAACCAATCTGCAGTTGATTGGTCTGCAGTACAACTACAGCTTCTAAACAGACAGTCAAGGTTTAGGGGCGTGGCAGGGCGGTGGCGGCGCAAGTCGCCACCGCCCGACAGCAAGGCAGGCATGAGGGGCCTGCCCCATGATTGATGAGTTTCAACATAACGAGGAAACCATGTCTCAAACCAAGTTCAATGTACGCAAGGTGGCAGTGCTGGGTGCTGGCGTGATGGGTGCGCAGATTGCCGCTCATCTGGTCAATGCCAAAGTACCGACCATCCTGTTTGATTTGCCCGCCAAAGAAGGCAACAAGAATGGCATCGTGCTCAAGGCACTGGATGGCCTGAAAAAACTCAAGCCGTCTCCGCTGGCCAATAAAGACGCAGTTGGTTACATAGAGCCTGCCAACTACGAAGACCACCTGCACCTGCTCAAGGATTGTGACCTGGTGATCGAGGCCATTGCCGAGCGCATGGACTGGAAGGGTGATCTGTACCACAAGGTGGCACCGCATTTGGGTGAGCACACCATTTTCGCCACCAACACCTCTGGCCTGTCCATCAACAAGCTGGCCGAGAGCTGTCCCGATTCCGTACGCCCGCGCTTTTGCGGTGTGCACTTCTTCAACCCGCCGCGTTACATGCATCTGGTCGAGATCATCCCGTGCGTAACGTCGGATGCGGGCATGCTGGACAATCTGGAGCGTTTTCTGGTTTCCACCCTGGGCAAGGGTGTGGTACGCGCCAAGGATACCCCCAACTTTGTTGCCAACCGCATCGGTGTGTTCTCCATGCTGGCAACCATTGCCAATGCCGAAAAATTCGGCATCCGCTTTGATATCGTTGACGATCTGACCGGTCCGCGCCTGGGCCGACCGAAGTCCGCCACTTTCCGCACGGCTGATGTGGTAGGTCTGGACACCTTTGCCCACGTAGTGAAAACCATGGACGACACCCTGCCGGGCGATCCGTGGCATGGCTTGTTCAAATCGCCGGAATGGCTGCAAAAGCTGATTGCCGCTGGTGCATTGGGTGCCAAGACCAAGGTCGGCATCTACAAGAAAGACGGCAAGAAAATGTTCGTTTTCGACGCGGCCAGTGGTGAATACGTGGGGGGCGGTCAGAAGGGTGATGATGCCGTCAAGGACATCCTGAAAATTGCCGACCCGGCTGAGAAATTCCGTCAGCTGCGTGCCAGCGAGCACCCGCAGGCGCAGTTCCTGTGGGCCTGCTTCCGCGATGTGTTCCACTATATCTCCTATCATCTGGCAGATATTGCCAACTGCGCACGCGATGTGGATTTTGCCATTCGCTGGGGCTTTGGCTGGTCAGTCGGTCCGTTTGAAACCTGGCAAGCTGCCGGCTGGCAACAGGTTGCACAGTGGATTGACGAAGACGTCAAGGCTGGCAAGGCCCTGTCCGGTGCCGCATTGCCTGGATGGGCGTTGCAGGCCGACCGCGCCGGCGTGCATTTTGCTGATGGCTCTTACAATGCGGCAGGTCAGAACCTGGTAGGGCGCTCCACGCTGGACGTATACCAGCGCCAGTTGGCTCCGGCCCGCGTGCTGGGTGAAGTGGCTGCGCCGCTGGGTGAAACCGTTTTCGAAAACGACGGTGTACGTGCCTTCACCACGGGTGATGACATCCTGGTGGTATCGTTCAAGTCCAAGGCTCATGCCATTGGTCCGGATGTCATCACCGGATTGAATACCGCGCTGGATATTGCAGAGCAGCGCTTCAAGGGTCTGGTGATCTGGCAGACCGAAGAGCCGTTCTCGGTTGGTGCCGACCTGCAATCCATGCTGCCTGCCTTCATGACTGGCGACTGGGCTGCCATTGACGCCACTGTGCGCCGCTTCCAGGAAACCTCCATGCGCCTGCGTTACAGCCAGGTGCCTACCGTAGCTGCGACGCAAGGTTATGTGTTCGGTGGTGGTTGCGAATTTGCCATGCACTGCGACAAATCCGTCGCAGCACTGGAATCCTATGTTGGTCTGGTAGAAGTGGGTGTGGGCCTGCTGCCCGGCGGTGGCGGTTGCAAGGAGTTTGCGTTGCGTGCCGCACAGGAAGCCAAGGGTGATGTACTGGCTGCGTTGAAGGACTACTTCATGGCCATCGCCACTGCCAAGGTAGCCACCAGCGGTCAGGAAGCACAGGAAATCGGCTTCTTCCGCAAGGGTGATCCGGTGGTGTTCAATGCTTACGAACTGCTGTATGTCGCCAAGCAACAGGCGCTGGCCATGGCTGAATCCGGCTATCGTCCTCCGCTGAAAGTAAAGGGCTTCCCGGTGGCAGGCCGTTCCGGCGCTGCTTCCATCAAGGGCTCGCTGATCAATATGCTGGAAGGTAATTTCATCTCCCAGCATGACTTCTTCATTGCTTCGCAAATCGCCGATGTCATGACCGGTGGTGATGTTGAGGCCGGTACGCTGGTGAACGAGCAGTGGATTCTGGATCTGGAACGCAAGGCCTTCATGACCTTGCTGCAAAACTCCAAGACCCAGGATCGCATTGCCAACATGCTCACCACTGGCAAACCGCTGCGCAACTAATACGAACAATGCATCAGACCGACGGCCGCGAGGGGCGGAGCCGTCGGCTGCAAGGAGATTGAAAAATGGTCAAGCAAGTACAGGAAGCTTATATCGTCGCTGCCACCCGTACCCCGGTTGGCAAGGCACCGCGTGGCATGATGCGTCATGTGCGACCGGACGACATGCTGGCACATGTGATTACCGGCGCGCTGGCCCAGGTGCCGACGCTGGATCCGAAGCTGATTTCCGACTGCGTGGTCGGCTGCGCCTTCCCGGAAGCGGAGCAGGGCCTGAATATGGCGCGTATTGGCGTGCTGCTGGCAGGGCTGCCCAATACCGTTGGTGGTATCACCATTAACCGTTACTGCTCATCCGGCATCAATGCCGTGCAAATGGCGGCTGACCGTATTCGTCTGGGTGAGGCCGACGTGGTGATTGCTGCTGGTGCCGAGTCCATGTCGCTGGTGCCGATGATGGGTAACAAGGTATCGCTGAACCCGGAGATCTTTGCCAAGGATGAAAACTTTGCCATTGCTTATGGCATGGGTTTGACGGCAGAGAAGGTGGCCCAGCAGTGGGGCGTATCGCGTGAAGACCAGGATGCTTTTGCTGTCGAGTCGCATCGCCGTGCCATTGCCGCCATTGATTCCGGTGCCTTCAAGAGCGAAATCACCCCGCTGGAAGTGACCTACCGCACGCCGAATCTGGAAACCGGCGAAGTCATCAGCAAGACCAGGCTGCTGGACACCGATGAAGGTCCGCGTCGTGAAACCACGCTGGAAGGCCTGGCCAAGCTGAAAACCGTATTCGACGCAAAGGGCTCGGTGACTGCCGGTAACTCTTCGCAAATGTCTGACGGTGCCGGTGCGGTGATTCTGGTATCCGAGCGTGTGCTCAAGGAATTCAACCTGGTGCCGCTCGCACGCTATGTCACTTTTGCCGTGAAGGGTGTGCCGCCGGAAATCATGGGTATCGGTCCGAAAGAAGCCATCCCGGCTGCTTGCCAGCAGGCCGGTATCACGCAGGATGATCTGAAGTGGATCGAACTGAATGAGGCTTTTGCTGCGCAAGCCTTGGCCGTGACCCGTGATCTGGAGCTGGATACCAGCAAGATGAACCCGCATGGCGGTGCCATTGCTCTGGGTCACCCTTTGGGCGCTACGGGTGCCATCCGCACGGCTACGCTGGTGCATGGCATGCGTAATGCCGGCCAGCAAGGCTATGGCATGGTGACCATGTGTATCGGTACCGGCATGGGTGCCGCAGGCATCATCGAAGTGCTGTAAGCAAGTATTGCCGCCATGAAAAACGCCCGTTTAACGGGCGTTTTTTGTTTCTGCTTTCGATTACGCTGCTCAGTCCACTTTTGACAAGGTATCGAAGTCACTGTTGCTGCAGTCTTCGAATTCTTGTTGCGGCGTTTTCAGGCGAATCAGGTAAGACTTGCCTTGTGCTGTGAGAATCTGCTCTCTGCCCGGTTCGGCCAGTGGCTTGGGCATCAGGAACCAGCGTTGACCCTTGCGTGAGTTGGGCTGGGTAATGTAGATGGCGGTGGTTGGCTGATCCCGGTTACCACCAGGTTCGCTCAGGGAAACGCCCACCGGATTTTGTCCCAGTATTTCAATGCCGACCCGTGTGCCATTTTGTTGCCGCAAAATACGGCGGATGGCACCCAGCAGCAGGGGGTGACTTTCGGTCTTCACCAGCACGATACGGCCGATCGCTAACTGTTCAACACTCTTGCCGACAAAGGTCAGGCCCATACCACTACTGCTGATGTCGTTGACCTTCCACTCCTGAATAGAGTTGGCACTATTGTTTTCAATGTCCTGAATCTTGACGGCAAATGCGGCACGTTCGAAACCAATCGTGACTTGAGCGGCGGAGCTATGCAGCGAACGTTCAGATTTGCGCAATGATTTTCCACCATCGTCCGACCAGCGGATGGCCAGCTTCTCGCACAGTGCCAACCACTCTTCCTGTTCCAGCTTGGCATCCAGTGCACGCAAGACAGGAGGTACCGAGCGGTCCAGATCAAACATCAGGTCTGCGAGCCGGCTGGTCAGATCGTTGGTGGACCAATAACGCAGCCACTTGCCGGCCATGCCGCGCAAAATGGGTTGCGGATGCTCCGGCATGCTCAGATTGACGACAAAAACCGGCTCCTGGATGGGCGCTTGCTTTTCCAGATGAATGCCCTGGCTAAGCGGCATCATCAGTTGGTCTACCGCAATGATTTCGCGGTGCAACATATTGTCAGTCTGCGCCAGATACAGCATGCAGCCTTGCAGTAGCAGCTGTTCACAGCTGACTTCAACCTTTGAGTCCGGATACAGCATCAAGGGTGTACGGGCGACGCCAGCTTCTTCAGCCTGCATGTAAAAGCGGAAGCCTTGTTGCCAGACCGACCCTTCCGGTTTCAGGTAGCGCAGTGAATTCCAGGCGATCAGACGCATCTGGTGGTGCAGGCCACGTGCCGTGATCAGACGGATGTCTGCCTCCAGTGCGTTATTCGGGGCTGTCTGATACAGCCGCAGGCAAATCTGGTAGGCATTGGCTAGTTCGTGCCAGAAGGCAAGAATGGTGGGTAGGTAGTTCTTGCTGCCTGGGGTGGCAGCAAGGAAGTCCTGACAGAGCTGGTGATGAATGTTGTGGGCTTTATCGTCCACATAAACCAGTGTCTTGATACGCTCCTTCAACGGGGTATCGGTATCCGCGTTGATTTTGGAGATGGCCTTGATGATTTCAACCAAGGCGGTAAAGTATTCTGTCTGCGGCAGATCCCTCACCAGCATGGTCGCGGATTGCGCAATACCTGTTGCTAGAGAGTTTTTTGTGAGCAGGGAACTGACCAGAGATTTAAAATCGAACATTGTGCCTTAGCTTTGTTGGGCTCTATGTTTTATCGAATGTATGTCACTATATCTTACGTCACCGGATGCGTGGGTGAAATAGTAAATTTTCCTTTTTTACCGAATATGCATGTTTGTCTGAAAAGAATTGTCCACTTTCTGAGCCGAATCATACTTGCCGCGATCTGCTTGCTACATGCTCCACCCGCCTTGGCCTTTGAATTGGCGCCAGATGAAGGGGTGGGCGTGGTGCTGGGCGGTGGCGGCGCACGGGGATTTGCTCATCTTGGCGTACTGCGCGAGTTACAGCGTCTGCACGTCCCCATTCGCTGCATTGCTGGCACAAGTGCCGGAGCGCTGATCGGCGGAATGTATGCCAATGGTCTGGATTTGGAGCAGATGGCAGCGGATTTCAACGATGCCAACTGGGATCAGATGCTCTCCGGTCGGCTGCCGCGCACTGAAATTCCTTACGACAAAAAACGTGACGATTACAAAAACTATCTCGATATCACATTCGGCTTGCAAGACGGGCAGTTGCGCGTACCGCGCAGTGCCATCAATTCGCAGGAGATCGAGATGTTCATCCGCAAGCTGACGCGTGATCGCCAGCTGGATTCTTTCGATCAGTTACCCATTCCCTTCCGGGCGGTTGCCACTGACCTTGCCAATGGGGAGGCCGTGGTTTTTGACAAAGGCCCGCTGGCGGAAGCCTTGCGGGCCAGCATGGCGGTTCCCGGGCTGTTTGACCTGGTGGAAACCAATGGTCGTCTGCTGGTGGATGGCGGCCTGGCGCGTAATCTGCCCATTCAGGATGCCCGGCAATGTGCCAGTAATCTGATTGTGGTGGATGTTGGCACGCCGCCGCTCACCAAGGACCAGATCAACAGCCTGTTCGATGTGGTGGCGCAAACCAGTAATCTGATGGTGAGCCGAAACGTTAAGGAACAAATGGCTTTGCTCAAGCCTGGTGATGTGCTGATTCGTCCGGACCTGGATGGTTTCAGTGCCGCGTCATTTGTCGATAACCAGGCCATCATCAAGCGTGGTAGTGCGGCGGCCAGCGCCCAGGCCGCCCAACTGAGCCGGTTTGCCATCAGCGCCGAGCGGTATGCGGCCTGGCGTCAGCGTTTGCAGTTGCCGGAGTACCCGCGCGTGGATGTGGTTCAGGTCAAATCCGACAGCCACTTTGTCAATACGGAAGGCCTGGCCAGCAGTATTGCCAACTTCAAGGACGGGGAGGCTGTTGATGATATCCGCCAGAAATTGCGCAATGTGTTTGCCACTGGCGACTACGATCAGCTCAGCTATGCCATCGAGGACAGGAATGGTCGCCATGTGATGACGGTGATGCCGTTGGAAAAGAGTATCGGGCCTAGCGCCGTGCACTTTGGGCTTAGTCTCAACAGCTCGACGCCAGGTGATTCCAGTTTTACTTTCCTGGCAGCACATCAACGAAACTGGCTGAATGCTGCGGGTGGTTCGTGGCGTAATGAAATGGCCATTGGCAAGGACAAGCTGTTCAAGACCGAGTTGTATCAGCCCTGGTCGTATGACAGTCCCTTGTTTGCTGCCGCATCCTTGAGCTATCACGTGCAGCCGCTGTCGTTTTATGATGACAATCACATAAAATATGCTGAAATCAGCAATGATGTCGCATCGGTTAATGCCGATATCGGTTCGGTGCTAGGCCGCTTTGGCGAGCTGCGAGTGGGCTTGTTTGATTCCCGCGTGGAGAGTTATCTGTCGCAGGGGCAGTTTCCCTTGTTGCCATCCACCGTTTACCACAGCTATGCGGGTATCCGCAGCCGTTTCGTCATTGACCAGTTTGATAACCCGCGCTGGCCCCGCGCCGGCTACTTCATGAGTACCGTCTTGACTTCCTCCTTGCCTGCACTTGGTAGTTACACGGCCAGTCGTGACTACGATGCAGTGGTGGAGGGCGTCAAAACCTTTGGTGATATTACTTTCCGTCTGACTGGCAAAGCGCGTGGCATTGTCAACCGCAAGCAGGATGATTACCGATTGGAGTCCTTGGGTGGTTTTCTGAACCTGACCGGCTATCAGGCTGGAGAACTGCTGGGTGAGAAGGTATCCTTGTCCAGGCTGATGGTTTACTGGCGCGCTTCATCTTTGCCATCGGTATTGGGAAGCGGCTTGTATGCGGGGATGTCTGCCGAGGTTGGCCGGGTGTGGGGTAATCCGTTTAATGGCAGCAATACCCCGTGGATACCTGCCGGTTCTGTGTTCCTCGCGGCGGATACCATTCTGGGCCCCTTCTTTCTGGGGGTAGGCAATGCCCGTAATGGCAAGCTCAGTGGTTATCTCTACCTGGGTGCCGATTATTGAGCTTGAGCAGTTAAAAGAAAACGGCCCTTCAGGGCCGTTTTTACTGCGACAGTCTTGGGGGGCTTATGCTAGAAAAAACAACTCGGCCAGGGCTGCGCCCGGATCGTCCTGGCGCATGAAGGCTTCGCCAACCAGAAAACTGTGTACCTGATGGCTGCGCATCAGTCGGACATCGTCTGCGGTCAGAATGCCGCTCTCCGTTACCGCAATCCGTCCGTTGCTGATATTGGGCAGCAGCTTTAGAGTGGTGGTCAGGCTGACTTCGAAGGTGCGCAGATTGCGGTTATTCACTCCGATCAGCTCGGTGTCCAGTTGCAAGGCCTGTTCCAGTTCTTCCTCGTTATGAACTTCCACCAGTACGGCCATGCCCAGTTCGCGCGACAAGGCTTCAAAGTCGCGCATCTGCGCCAATGGCAGGGCAGCGGCAATCAGCAAGATGCAGTCCGCGCCCATGGCGCGTGCTTCATACAGCTGGTATTCATCCACGATGAAGTCTTTGCGCAGCACCGGTAAGTGGCAGGCAGCACGGGCTGCCTCCAGATAGCTGGCATCTCCCTGGAAGTACTGTTTGTCGGTTAGAACCGACAAACATGCGGCACCTGCTGCTGCATAACTTTTGGCAATGGCTGGCGGGTCGAAGTCGGCGCGGATGATGCCCTTGCTAGGGCTGGCTTTCTTGATTTCAGCAATGACTGCCGGCTGGCCCAATACATGCTTGGCACGAATGGCGGCAACAAAGTCGCGCTTGTCGGTGCTGCGTGCTTCGGCCGCCTCGCGTACCGCACTTAGCGGGCGCTGCTGCAGGGCAGCGGAGACTTCCTGATGTTTGGTGGCAACAATGGTGTTGAGGATGTCGGACATTCTGTAAGCCTGTAATGATGCGTTCAGCCAAAACGGACATCATGCAGAACTGTGCGGGCTTTGGCAATGTGCGCTCGGCTAGTGAACAGCCAGGGCTTCTTGATTCAAGCCTGCAGATGGGGTTTGAAGAAGTCCAGAATGCGCTGTGGCAGCCAGTTGATGTGGCCGGGAAAACGACCGCTGACAAAGCCGACATGGCCGCCATCTTCGGGGAACTCCAGTTGCACGGTTGGGCTGGCTTCATGCCGGGCGGGCAGGGCGCTTGCCGGCAGGAAGGGGTCATTCCGGGCATTGAGAATCAGGGTGGGGCAGCTGATCAGTTGCAAGCGTGACTTGCTGCTGGCGCTGGTCCAGTAGTTCAGCGCCGTACCGTAGCCGTGCAGCGGCGCGGTGACCAGGTCATCAAACTCGATGAAGGTACGCACCTTGCGCAGTTTCTTTCCATCAAACAGGCCGGGATGACGTTGCAAAGTGGCCAGGGCCTTGGGTTTGAGCGTGTTCATGAACATGCGGGTATACAGCAATCGACCCAGGCCACGATCCAGCCGGGTGCTGGCGGCTACCAGGTCCAGCGGCGCGGAAATGGCTGCCGCCGCCCGGGGAATGGCCTGCTTGCCCTCCTTGGCCAGATAGTTCAGCAGCATGCTGCCACCCAGAGAAACGGCGGCAACCGCCATGACCGGGTGACGGCTGGCCAGCTGTTGCAGAATCCAGCGGATTTCATCTGCATCGCCGGCGTGATAGGCCCGCGGCAAAGGGTTGTCAATGCCGCCGCAGCCGCGAAAGTGCGGAACCACGCCATGCCAGCCAAGCGCAGTCAGTGCGTGCATCAGGGCGCGGGCATAGTGACTGTCGCTACTGCCTTCCAGCCCGTGAAACAGCACTACCAGTGGGCTGCCGGGTTTGCCGTCAACAAAATCCAGCACAATGCTGCCGCCATCCGGGGTGGGCCATTGTTCACGCCGGTAGTGGGGGCGTGGCGTGCGAATCATCAGGGCAGGCCAGATGGTTTGGCTGTGTCCTTCCGGCAGCCAGGGTGGTGCAATGTAGCGCATCAGGCGCTTGGCGGCTTCTGGGCCGATTTGGGCCGGAATGCCTTGATAACCTCTGGACGGGTTTCGATGTACGGTCCGCCCAGCAGGTCGATGCAGTAGGGAACGGCGGCAAAGATGCCAGGAACGACGGACTCGCCCTGTTCATTCTTCAGGCCCTCCAGCGTTTCCTTGATGGCTTTTGGTTGGCCGGGCAGGTTGAGAATCAGCGAACTCTTGCGGATGACACCAAGCTGACGTGACAGAATGGCGGTGGGTACAAAGCGCAGGCTGATCTGGCGCATTTGTTCGCCAAAGCCCGGCATTTCGCGATCTGCTACCGCCAGTGTGGCGTCCGGTGTGACATCACGCGGGGCCGGACCAGTACCGCCGGTGGTTAGCACCAGTTGGCAGCCGTCTTCATCCACCAGTTGGCGCAAGGTGGTTTCGATCACCGCCTGCTCATCGGCAATCAGGCGGGTTTCTGTGGCAAAAGGGCTGCTCAAGGCGCTGGCCAGCCACTCTTGCAAGGCGGGAATGCCCTGATCCTGATATACGCCGCTGCTGGCGCGATCCGAAACCGATACCAGTCCGATCTTCAGCATTATTCCTCTTCTCCTTCGACATCGTCGGCGGTAGCATCGCCAGATTGTTGGCGCGGCTTGCCTGGTTCCGGAATGGCTTGCTTGATCAGCTGGAACAGCAGGCGGAAGGATTTGGGCGGCTTGCTTTCTGCCTGTTCCTTGCGTGCATTGCGAATCAGGGTGCGCAGTTGCTGTGCATCCACGCCGGGAAATTCGTTGATGAAAGTGGCAGACATTTTATCGTCGCTCATCAGGCGTTCGCGCCAGCGTTCCAGCAGATGTTGCCAGGCAATATGCTCGGCCGACTCGCCCTTGATCACCAGCAGGTACTGGCGAATGGGTTCCGGGTCGATATCGCGCATCAGCTTGCCAATGTATTGCAGCTGACGACGCAGTGCGCCGTGGGCGGTAAAGCGTTTGTAGTCCAGAATGGCAGTGAGCAAATCCTCCGGCAGCTGCATTTTCTTCAGCGTATCCTTGGAGAGTTCGACCAGCTCCTTGCCCAGGTCTTGCAGCGCATCCATATCGCGTTTGCGCTGGGATTTGCTGACCATGCCATCGGGCAGGTTGTCGTTCTGGTAATCAGTCATCGTTCAACAGTCTCTACGGTTTTCAAGGCTGGTATGATACCGGAAAAGGCGGGCAGATTCCCGCGCAAACTCGCATGGCGTGTGGCTGTCACGGCAAACATGCGTCAGCGGCAAAGCAACATTCATCATGGTAGATAAAACATTGGCAGACAACACTTTCAGTTTCAGTAAGGACGTATTGCAAGACATCGCCAGTCGGGTGCTGGACCTGGCGCGTCAGCAAGGGGCGACGGCTGCCGAGACCGATGTGTCGGAAGGCTTGGGCCAGACGGTAAGCGTGCGCCTGGGTGAAGTGGAAACCATTGAATACAATCAGGACAAGGGTGTTTCGGTCACTGTTTATCTGGGGCAGAAAAAGGGCCACGCCAGTACCTCTGATTTTTCAGATCAAGCCCTGCAGGATACGGTGAAGGCTGCACTGGATATTGCCAGGTTTACTGCGGAAGATGCCTGTGCCGGTCTGGCGGATCGCCAATTGCTGGCAACGGATTTTCCGGATCTGGACCTGTTCCATCCGTGGAAACTGTCCGTGGAACAGGCTATTGATTTGGCACGAAACTGCGAAGATGCCGCGCGCGGGGTGGATGCGCGGATCAGCAATTCCGAAGGTGCCTCGGTTTCGGCGCAGGCCAGTCATTTCATTTACGCCAACAGCAATGGTTTTCTGGCGGGCTACCCGGGCAGTCGTCACAGCATTTCCGCTGCGGTGGTGGCGGAAGAGGCCGGCTCCATGCAACGGGATTACTGGTATTCGGCCGCACGTCACCCGGATGATCTGGATGACCCGATCAAGGTAGGCCGGACGGCGGGCGAACGCGCCGTACGCCGCTTGTCGGCACGGCGGGTCAAGACCGGTCAGTACCCGGTACTGTTTGAAGCGCCGGTTGCGGCGTCATTGATTGGTCATCTGGTTTCCGCCATCAGTGGCGGCAATCTGTATCGTAAATCGTCTTTCCTGCTGGATGCACTGGGTCAACCGGTGTTTCACCCTAACATCATCATCGATGAAGACCCATTCGTGCTGCGCGGCATGTCCAGTGGCGCCTTTGACAGCGAAGGGGTGGAAACCTCGGCACGACGTTTGATTGATCAGGGGGTGTTGCAGGGCTATATGCTGGCCAGCTACTCCGCACGCAAGCTGGGTATGCAATCGACTGGTAATGCAGGTGGCCCGCACAATCTGCTGGTGCATACCACTGGCGAAAGCTTCGCCGAACTATTGCAGCAAGTGGGTACCGGGCTGTTGGTTACCGAATTGCTGGGGCATGGCATCAATACCGTCACCGGCGACTACTCGCGGGGCGCGGCCGGTTTCTGGGTGGAAAACGGCGTGATCGCTTATCCGGTAGAAGAAATCACCATTGCCGGCAATTTGCGCGATATGTTCCGCCGGATGGTGGCCGTGGGTACGGATACCCTGGCTCGTGGTGGCAAGGTAATGGGTTCGGTGCTGATCGAATCCATGATGGTGGCGGGAGAGGATTAATCTATTCTCCTGTGCCGGCTGTCTTGCCTTAACGTGGGCAAGGCAGCACCCTCAGCCCCTTTCATGGTTCTGACAGGCATTTCCATTCTTGCCAAAGTGCTCAGTACGCAGCTATTCCTGAATGGATAAGAAAGCATCCGTAGCGAGGTGCAAGATGGCGGGGAAGTGTAATACCGGCTTGGTGTTGTCGGGTGGTGGTGCCAGAGCGGCCTATCAGGCCGGTGTGCTGCTGGCCATTGCGCGCATGTTGCCGGACCCGGAGGCCAATCCTTTCCCCATCATCTGTGGTACCTCTGCGGGGGCCATAAATGCGGTGGCGGTGGCCTCTGGTGCGGACAATTACCGGCAATCAGTGCACTACCTGGCGCGAATGTGGAAGAACTTGCACATCCATGATGTTTACGACGCCAGTCTTTCCTATTTCATCAAAACCTTTTTCCACTTCGGTATTTCCATTGCCACGGGTGGTCATGGCTGGCATAACCCGAAAAGCTTTCTGGATAACTCGCCCCTGCGCGCATTTCTGGGCAAGGCCATGCCATTTGATGGCATAGAACACTCGTTGCAGCAGGGAGCATTGCAGGCTTTGGCGCTGACGGCATCCTGTTTCAGCACCGGGATGTCGGTGACTTTTTTTCAGGGGCAGCCGCAGATAGATGAGTGGAGCCGTCACCAGCGTATGGGCCTGAGGGAAAAAATCGGTCTGGATCATCTGATGGCGACCTCGGCTATTCCACTGATTTTTCCTTCCACCCAGATTGGCAAGCTGCATTATTGCGATGGTGCCATCCGGCAAATGACACCATTGTCTCCGGCCTTGCATCTGGGCGCTGACAAATTGTTCATTGTCGGCCTCACCAGTCAGCGGCCGCTGGCAGTAGAGCGCCGCTCTGTCAGTGTGGCACCATCCCCGGCGCAGATTTTTGGCCATCTGCTCAATAGCGTGTTTGTCGACAGCATGTCCATGGACATGGAGCGTCTGCTAAGAGTGAATCACACCGTATCCCTGCTGCAGGGGCATGAGGATTTGTGTGCCCAGACCAGCCTCAAACAGGTGGATATTTTCATGCTCAGTCCCAGTCAGTCGCTGGAGAGCATTGCCTACCAGTACGCCCATGAATTTCCACCTGTGCTGCGCTTCCTGATGAAAGGTGCTGGTGGAACCAAGCAGCGCGGCATGACATTGGCCACATATTTGCTGTTTGAGCCAGGTTATTGTCGCGCGCTGATTGCACTCGGTTATAAAGATGCGCTGGCACAGAAAGATGCCATCAGACAATTTCTGGAACTTTGAATCAGGACTAAAATCCTAGATGTTCCGTTTTCAAGCCCAATACTAAAGACAAGGGGAAGTTGTGAGTATTCGTTTATCACGCAGACAGGGTTTTTTTCTGGTGGCAGTCGGCTGCGCCGCGGCAATGGCGTTTGCGCTTTATTCGCAATATGTATTGCATCTTGAGCCTTGCCCCTTGTGCATTTTCCAGCGCGTCGGGGTGATTTCAGTTGGCATTATTGCCTTGCTGGCTGCCCTGCATAACCCTGGACGTACCGGTTACAAGGTATGGGGCGTATTGGGTGTGCTGGCGGCAATGGCTGGCGGTGCGGTGTCATTGCGTCAGCTATGGCTGCAAAGCCTGCCCGAGGATATGGTTCCTGCTTGTGGTCCCGGCCTGGATTACCTGATGGAAACCTCCCCGATGTGGGATGTACTGTCCAAGGTATTCAAGGGAAGTGGTGAGTGTGCCAAGGTCGACTGGACCTTTCTGGGGCAGGCCATGCCGTTCTGGGTAGCGGTATTCTTTGTTGGTGTGATTGTGCTGCAACTGTGGTTGGCGTTTCGTAAATCCTGATTCGGCCAATTGATTGATCAAGCCGGTATTTCGCATGGCGCGAAATGCCGGTTTTTTTATGGGGGAGGGGTATTAAATGCAAAAAAGCAGCCCGAGGCTGCTTTTTGACTATTGGCGGAGTGGACGG
>NZ_JACAXB010000001.1 GCF_013391415.1 Aquitalea sp. LB_tupeE | reverse complement strand
GACTCGAACCCGCGACCCCCGGCGTGACAGGCCGGTATTCTAACCAACTGAACTACCACTCCAAACCTGGTGGGCGTTGACGGAGTCGAACCGCCGACATTCTGCTTGTAAGGCAGACGCTCTACCAACTGAGCTAAACGCCCTGAAATCTTTTCGCTGTCTGCGTTTGCGTCTCAGCGAGGAGGCGAATTAAAGCACAGGCTAAAAGTCCGCGCAAGGGGTTGGTTTCACTTTTTTGCGTAAATGGCGGAATAAGCGGATTTGCATTATATGCAGACTGAATTTTGTCAGACAGGGGCGTGACGGATTCTTTTGCTGTCATGTATGATTGCCCGATTCGCTTAATCGGATGATGTGCATAATGAAGCCGACCTTTCTCGATTTTGAGCAGCCTATCGCCGAGCTCGAGAACAAGATAGAAGAGCTGCGATTCGTACAGGATGATTCCGTACTGGATATCTCCGAAGAAATCGCACGCCTGCAAAAGAAGAGTCTGGAACTGACCAAGACTCTATATGCCAAACTGTCCCCCTCGCAGATCTCGCAAGTGGCGCGTCACCCGCAGCGCCCGTACACGCTGGATTACCTGCGCAGCATCTTCACGGACTTTGAAGAGTTGCATGGTGATCGCGCGTTTGCAGATGATCCGGCAATCGTGGGTGGCCTGGCCCGTTTCAATGGCCAGCCAGTCATGGTAATCGGTCATCAGAAGGGCCGCGATACCAAGGAAAAGATTTATCGCAATTTCGGTATGCCGCGCCCGGAAGGGTATCGCAAGGCATTGCGCCTGATGAAGCTGGCCGAAAAGTTTGGCATTCCCATCATCACTTTCATTGATACGCCGGGTGCGTATCCGGGGATTGGTGCGGAAGAGCGTGGCCAGTCCGAAGCGATTGGTCGCAACCTCTACGAGATGACGCGCCTGCGTGTGCCCATCATCTGTACCGTTATCGGTGAGGGTGGTTCTGGTGGTGCATTGGCCATCGCTGTGGGCGATCAGGTCAATATGTTGCAGTACTCGACCTACTCGGTGATTTCGCCGGAAGGCTGTGCTTCCATTCTGTGGAAAACTGCCGAGCGTGCATCGGAAGCCGCTGAAGCGCTGGGCATTACGGCCAGCCGTCTTAAAACGCTGGGGCTGATTGATCGCGTTATCAATGAACCCACGGGCGGTGCGCATCGCGATCATGCGCAAATGATGAATGCCATGAAGCGCGTCATTCAGGAGCAATTGAAGGACTTTGCCAATCGACCGATTGATGCGCTGTTGAAGGAGCGCTTTGATCGTTTGATGAGCTATGGACGCTTCAAGGAAGATGCAGCCTGATCTGCTTGAACATGTATTAGCCAACTGGCCGGACGAATTGTCCGGCCTTTGTGCTTTTGAGCTTGGCCTCAGCGGTGGGTTGGACTCCGTGGTGCTGCTCTCGCTGCTTGCGCGCGCCCGAGCACACCGGCCAGGTCTGCAGGTGTCTGCCGTGCATGTTCACCACGGACTCAATCCGGCTGCAGAAGCCTGGGTGCAGCATTGTCAGCAGGTTTGCACCACGTGGGACATTCCACTACGCGTTGTTCGTGTGCAGGTTGACCGCAACGCCCCGCAGGGAGTTGAGGCTTGCGCCAGACAGTTACGCTATGAGGCCTATCAGCAAACAAAGGCCGATGTGGTGGTGCTGGCGCAGCATCTTGATGATCAGGCAGAAACCGTACTGCTGCAGCTGTTGCGTGGTGGTGGAGTAAGAGCCTTGGCGGGCATGCCGGTACTGCGGCAGCTGGCTGGCAGGCCGTTGTGGCGTCCTTTATTGCAATTTACCCGCCTGCAATTGGAGCACTATGCCGGTGAGCATGCATTAAGCTGGGTCGAGGATGACAGTAATGACGATCTGGCTTATCGCCGTAACATGATTCGCCATCGTGTCATGCCCTTGCTGCAGCAGCATATCCCTGCTTATCGACGGCATATCGCCCGCTCTGCCTGGCACATGGCGCAGGCTTCGCAACTGCTGGATGAAGTAATCGCAAGCGATTTATCAGTTTGTCTCGCGGAAGATGGATTGGGTGTGATACCGCTACTGGCCTTGTCCGAAGTGAGGCAGGGCTTTGTCATGCTGGCGTGGTTGCAGCAGTGGGGTGTGCAAGGTATTGCCCCGAATCGGTTGCAAGAATTCTTGCGTCAATTGCGCGAGTCGGGTAATGAAAGTCAGCCTACTTTGCAGCTGGATGGGAGGGTGGTGTTGCGCTATCGACAGTCCTTGCATGTGGTCACCCTGCTGGTAAATGTGCCGAATACCCCAATCAAGCTGGATGCGGTCTCACCACAAGACACCACCTACTCGCCGGAATGGGCTGGGGGTTTGCGCTGGAGAGCAGGTGGTGGGTTATCAATGGATGTCATTGCCGGTGGTTTGACCTTGCGTCCCCGTGTGGGTGGAGAATTGCTGATGCAACCATATGGCCGCAAAGAAGTGCGCAAGCTGTTGCAAGAGGCTGGGATGCCGCCACTTTTACGTAAGCAGTGGCCGCTGCTTTGTTCAGCAGAAGGCAAGTTATTGGCAGTGCCTGGTGTAGCGGTGGCGAGTGATTGTTCAGATGCCAGCGGCTTTTGGCCGGACTGGTTGCCAGAAATGAAAAAAGCGCCTTGAACAAGGCGCTTTTTGTTAGTCAGTAATGATTAATCCCGGTCACCGCTGAAAGCCAGCAGCAGCTGCAGCAGGCTGGTGAATAGATTGTAAATGCTGATGTAGATGGACAGTGCGGCAGAGACATAGCTGGACTCGCCACCATCCACGACGACTTTGACTTGCCACAGGATCATCAGCGAACTGAACAGGGCAAAGGCTGCAGCAATCGCCAGTTGAACACCAGGCATTTGCAAGAAAATGTTGGCAACAACAGCCACCATCAACACGATAGCTCCGGCGGTCAGGAAGTTGCCCAGCGCAGACAAGTCACGCTTGGTGGTGCTGGCAATGCCTGCCATGACAATGAAAACCAGAGCAGTTGCCGCGCCGGCGGTCATAATGAGTTGGCCGCCGTTGCTGAAGCGCAGGGCAAATTGCAGCAAAGGTCCCAGCAGCAAGCCCATCATGAAGGTGAAGCCCAGCATCAGGAAAACACCAAGTGAATTATTGCGATTTTTTTCAATCGCAAAAACCAGGCCGTAAAGTACTGCCATGATGGCTATCATGCCCATGATAGGGCTGGCTGCCATGAAGGCAAAATTCAAGTGGGTGCCAATCAATGCGCCCATGACAGTTGGGATCATCGAAAGACCCAACAGGCCGTAGGTGTTGCGTAGAATTTTGTTTCGCGCCAGGCTGGCGGTGTTGGCCTGGTAGGTGTTGTGCAGATCTGGTTGCATGCTGCGCTCCCTTTGTGTGTTTATACAGCGTCAGTGTGTGCTCGTAAGGCGATGTGCCAGCATTCTGACACGAAACCATGCGTTTGGTTCATCCTGAATGTCTTGAAAGATAGGTCGTCCTGCGGTATAGTTCGGCCTCCTTTCGGGTGGCGATACTTTCGTTGCCCAATTGTGCGAGCGTGGCGGAATTGGTAGACGCACTGGATTTAGGTTCCAGCGCCGCAAGGCGTGAGAGTTCGAGTCTCTCCGCTCGCACCATCAGTTGTTTTTAGTTTATCCCTGTAGTCCCTCGTTTTTCTTTATATCCCGCCAGTTATAGCTTTCCAGCTACCTGTCCTAAAAGACACTACGCTGTTATTCCCTTTTGCACGACCATTTCCGCGTTCTCTCTGTCCCACACTTGTCCCATGGAGTGTCCCGGAAAATGGCTACATTCGAGCGTAGGGAAGGTACCTGGCGCGTGAAGGTGCGCAAGTCAGGTGTATCACGTTCCGCAACATTTCGCACCAAGGCAGAAGCAGTGGCTTGGTCAGTCAAGGTTGAGGCTGAAATCCAGGCCATGAAAAGTGGCCTGATTCCTAATA